>NZ_JAYRLA010000017.1:0-56939 GCF_041905455.1 Methylocella sp.
GCTCCACTGAGCCTCGTTCAGCTCATAGCGTCGCACGCCCATCGATGCGCTCCGAATCAAAAAAATCCGCAGCCCATTGATTCCGCGCCAAACGCAAAAATGAATCCCGAATGTCGATTGGTCCTAGGTCGATCGTGATGTCCGTCATGGGACACACCTCCAGTAAGCATCGGCGCGCAAAGACGCCGGCGAGATTGATGGGAAGGTGTGACCGGCTCTCTCGCTTGCTTGCTCACTGGATGGGGTCGGCCCGATCACCTGCCGATGCGCGAAGCCCAATCAGAGCATTCCCGTCGCGCGCACGACAACCAAGGCGGAAAACCGCCCCGGTTGCAATACTCATTTTCGAGCCGACAGAACTTTCGTTTCAAGCGCCTGGGCATGAGGGCGCAGGTGCTCGACCAAGTGCTCGGCATGGACGTAGCCGCCGGAAGCGCCGGGCAGCTTCTGCCCGAGCAGCAAGGCGCTCTCGGCATAGGGAGCGCCGGCCGCGATGAACATAGTGCGGGCGAGGTGCCGGTACTCGTGCGGGCTCGGCAGCTTCTTGCGGGGCTCCTTCGGCTCCTCGACTTTGCCGCTTTCGCTCGTCGGCGACGGCCAAAGCCATTCGCTGTTCAACGGCGCATCCGTCTCAAGCCGGGCCTTCAGCATGTCCCGCAGGAAATTCCCCATCGGAAACATCATCGCCTGGTCGCTGGTCTTCATGTGCCGGAAGACGATCACGCCCCGCTCAAAATCCACATCGTCGCGGCGCACCTGCAAAAGCGAGGATCGCCTCGCGCCGGTCAACATGAACGCCCGGTGCAGGTCGCGTCGGATCGGGTTCAAGGTTTCGGTCGCCTCCCACCAGGCCGCAAGGTCGATCGCGTCGACCTCACGCCGCTTCGGAACAGGGATGCGGATCGCCGCAACCGGATTGGATGGAATGGTTTCATCCAGCCGCCGCGCCGTATTGATGACCGCCCGCAAGGTCCGCATCACGCAGATGGCGACGGTCTGTCCGTTTGAAGTACGAAGGCGGTCGTAGATGTCCCGGACCTCCGAGCGCGAGAGGTCGGCCACGGCCCTGTTCTTGATGCGGCTCAAATAATGAGTGCAGTTGTACCTATAGCTCTCGACCGTCGCCTCGCGGAAAGGCTTCTCTCCGAGGTGCGCCTCAAGCGCCTGCAAGACGGTGATGCCGGTCTCCTCCGGTCCTGCGGTCGGATCGATGCCGGATTGTATCTGGCTCATGATCGCCTTGGCCCGATTTCGAGCCTCGCGAAGGCCGATCCGGTCTGTCCGGTCGATCTTCATACGCACTGTCCGGACGTGCCTGCCGTTCCGGCGCACGTCGCCCTGGACGGCATAGGTCTTGGTGGTTGCGTGGCAGACGACCATCAGGCCTTTCACCTGTTCGTCCCGCCAAATTCCAGAGCCAGGTTTGAGGTCGCGGATGCGAGCCTCGGTCAAGTTCACGACAGCCATTTGGGTCTTCTCCGAGCACCGTGTTGAGCACCGCACGGTGATCGCCGAGGATCACCGCACGTCGCCTACGATGTCGCGTAAGACCTTGTCCGCGAACCAATAATCTCCGATAGTGCGCTGCCGGTCACCCTAGGTTCGCGCATTTCCTAAACCTGGGGTCAGGGGTTCGATTCCCTTCCGGGAGGCCAGCCGCCGCCGCGCCGCCTCAGCCGATCCCGCCGAAGCACAGATATTTCGTCTCAAGGTATTCCTCGACGCCGTAGCGCCCGCCCTCGCGTCCCAGCCCCGACTGCTTGACCCCGCCGAAGGGGGCGACCTCGTTCGAGATCAGCCCCTCGTTGATCCCGATCATGCCGGCCTCCAGCGCTTCGGCGACGCGCCAGGCCCGCGCGACGTCGCGCGTGTAGAAATAGGCGGAAAGGCCGAACTGCGTGGCGTTGGCCAGCGCGATCGCCTCCGCCTCGTCGCGGAAGCGGAACGTCGCCGCGACGGGACCGAATATCTCCTCATGCGCCAGCGCCATGTCCGGCTGCGCGCCGGTGAGCAGCGTCGGCTCGTAGAAGGTTCGGCCGAGCGCCGCGCGCCGTCCGCCGGCGATGAGCCTCGCGCCCTTCGCCAGCGCGTCGGCGACGAGCCGCTCGACCTTCTCGAGCGCGGCTTCGTTGATGAGCGGGCCTTGCGTCACGCCGGGCTCGAGGCCGTCGCCGAGCGTCAAGGTCGCCATTCTCGCCTTCAGCTTCTCGACGAAGGCGTCGTGAACGTCGTCCTGAACGAGGAAGCGGTTGACGCAGACGCAGGTCTGGCCGGAGTTGCGGAATTTCGCGGCGAGCGCGCCCTCGGCGGCGGCGTCGAGGTCGGCGTCGTCGAAGACGAGGAAGGGCGCGTCGCCGCCGAGCTCCAGGCTCACTTTCTTCACCGTGCCGGCGCATTGGCGCATCAGCAGGTGCCCGACCTGCGTCGAGCCTGTGAACGAGAGTTTTCGTACGATCGGGTTTGCGGTCAACTCGGCGCCGACGGCGGCGGCCTCGCTCGACGTCACGACGTTGACGAGGCCCGGCGGCAGGCCCGCCTGCTCGGCGAGGACGGCCAGCGCCAGCGCGCACAGCGGCGTGTCCTCGGCGGGCTTGACCACCGCCGCGCAGCCGACGGCGAGCGCCGGCGCGACTTTGCGCGTGATCATGGCGATGGGGAAGTTCCACGGCGTGATCGCCGCGACGACGCCGATCGGCTGGCGCAGGACGAGGATGCGCTGGTCCGCGCGCGGCGCCGGGACGATATCGCCATAGACGCGCTTGCCCTCCTCGGCGCACCATTCGATGAAGCTCGCGCCATAGGCGACCTCGCCGCGCGACTCTGTGAGCGGCTTGCCCTGCTCGAGCGTCATGAGCGTGGCGAGGTCATCCTGCGCCGCCATGACGAGGTCGAACCAGCGGCGCAGGATCGCGGCCCGCGCCTTCGCCGTTTGCGCGCGCCAGGCGGGCAGGGCGGCCTGCGCCGCCTCCACTGCGCGGGCCGTTTCGGCGGCGCCGAGGTCGGCGACCTCGGCGAGCGTTTCGCCGTTCGCCGGATTGACGACGGGGAAGCGGGCGCCTGAGTCCGCGCCGATCCAGCGGCCGCCGACATAAGCCTTGTCGCGGAGAAGGGCGGGATCTGCGAGCGCCGGCGTCATGGCTTTCTCCTCAATGGCGCGCCGCCGTCGGCGGGGTGCGAAACCCTCCGCGGTCGACGCCGTTCCAGCTTGCGGCCGCGCCGCTCGCCAAGGACTTTCCGCCATGCGCTTTCCGCAAACAAGCTTCGCTCTCCTTCTCGCCGGCGCGCTCATGGGCGTCGCGGGCGGCGCGCCGAGCGCGGTCTCCTGTCCCGTGTGGATCTGCAAGATGCGCGTCGACGCCAGGCCCGCGCCCGGCGGCCATTGAGCGCGGCCGGCTGAAGCGCGGCCTTGCCAGCGCCGCACGCCGCCCTATGCTGCGCCCGGGCTTGGGAGAGGGTTCATGCGCGCAGGCTGGCGAGATTTCGGGGCCCGGGTCTTCGGGGCGATCGCGATGATCGCGGCGACGTCCGCGCTTGCGCAGGGGAGCGCCGAGCCGCCGGGCGACGCCGGCCGGGGCGAGACGATCGCAAGGCGCTGGTGCGCCGCCTGCCATGTCGTCGCCGCCGACCAGACGCGGGCGGCGGCCGCCGCGCCGAGCTTCATGGCCGTCGCAGCCAGGGTGGGCTCGCCCGATTCGCTCAAGGCCTTTCTCGCCGACCCGCATCCGCTCATGCCGGACATGAGCCTGACGCGCGCCGAGATCGCCGACCTGACGGCCTATATCGTCAGCTTCAGGCGATAGAACGTCCCGGAGGTTCAGCCCGAGAGGTTCTCGGCCTCGAAATCGCCGCAGGAGCGGCCGAACTGCGCGAGCCCCTCTTCGAGATAGTCGGCAAGCAGGGGCATTCCGAGGAAATAGGCGGCGGCGCGGCCGTTCTGCGCGCGCAACGCCTCGGCGCGCAGCTCACAAGCCGGCGGGTCGTCGGTTTTCGCGCCCCGCCGACGGGCGCCGGCGCGGGAACGAAGCGCGTCGTGGCTTTGGCGCCTCACCCGCCGGGCATCGGCGCGCGCTCCCGCCAAAACGCTTGAAGGCGGCCGGAAACTACATATTCAATGTGTCGAACAGCGGCCAAGGCTCCGCCAGGAGCCGACGCGCGACGGCGTGGGCTCAACTGGCTGCGCCCACCGGGAGCCCAAGCGACATGCGTCCTCGTCCGACGGACGGCCGCCTTTCCCTCGACATCCGCCAGGCCGGGGCCCGTTCGCCCGATTCGGGCACAACGGGGCGGAGCGCGTTCGACTCGCCGCCGCGCCATGGCGCGGGCCGCCCGCCCGAGCGGGCCCTGCCATGAAAATCATCTGCATTTTCGGCACGCGGCCGGAGGCCATCAAGATGGCTCCCGTGGTGGAGGCGCTGCGCCGCGAGCCTTCGCTTGAGACGCTCGTCTGCGTCACCGGCCAGCATCGCGAGATGCTGCAGCAGGTGCTTGACCTGTTCGATCTCAAGCCCGACGTCGACCTCGACGTGATGCGTCCGAACCAGACGCTGAACGGACTGTTTTCGCGGGTGATGACCGGCGTCGACGCCGCGCTCGAGCGTCTTGGCGCCGACCGCGTGCTCGTCCACGGCGACACGACGACCGCCCTCGCCGCCGCCCTCGCCGCCTTCCACCGCCGCGTCCCGGTCGGCCATGTCGAGGCGGGCCTTCGCACCTACGACCTCGCCCAGCCCTGGCCGGAGGAGATGAACCGTCGCGGCGTCGACGTCGTCTGCGACCTCCTGTTCGCGCCGACCGCGCTCTCGGCCGAAAATCTGGCCGGCGAACGGCTCGAGGGCCGCGTCGTCGTCACCGGCAATACAGTGATCGACGCGCTCAAGGAGACGGTCGCGCGCGTCGACGCCGACCCGGCGGCGAGGGCGCGCCTCGACGCCCGGTTCGCTTTCCTCGGCAAGGGCCGCCGGCTGTTGCTTGTCACCGGCCACCGGCGCGAGAACTTCGGCCCGGGCTTCGACGAGGTGTGCGCCGCCCTCGCCGAGCTCTCGCTGCGCCCCGATCTCGAGATCGTGTATCCGGTGCACCGCAACCCCAACGTGCAGGACTCCGTGCTCTCGCAGCTCTCGGGCAGGGACAACATCCACCTGATCGAGCCGCTCTCCTATCAACCCTTCGTCGAGCTGATGCGCCGCGCCCATGTCGTCCTGACCGATTCGGGCGGCGTGCAGGAGGAGGCGCCCTCGCTCGGCAAGCCGGTGCTGGTGATGCGCGACGTGACCGAGCGCCCCGAGGCCGTCGCCGCGGGAACGGTGAGGCTCGTCGGCGCGCGGCGGGAGGCGATCGTCGCATCGGTCGCCGAGCTGTGGGACGACTCCGGCGCCTACGCGCGCTTCGCGCGCAGCGTCAATCCTTATGGCGACGGGGCCGCGTCGGCGCGCATCGCCGCCGCCCTCGCAGGCCGTCCGTTCGAGCCCTTCGACCCGACGCGGACGGCCGGCGCAACGCAGCGAAAGCTTTCACCATGACCGCATATTCGCCGTCCCGCCTCGCGCTTCTCCTCGCCGGGCTCGCGTCGGCCGCCGCCTCGTCCACGGCGTTCGCGGCGGACGACGCGACGGCCGCTTTCCGGGCGCTGGCCGAAAAGACCATCGTCGAGCGCACCTTGACGCTGCGCGAGCTCGGCCTCACCGACCCGATCGTGCTTCGTTCCTTCGATTCGCGGCGCGAGATCTATATTCCGACGCCGGCCGGCCTGCCGCTGATCGAGCCGACGCTCCAGTTCAAGGGCCGCTATCTGCGCGCCGACGGCGGCCGCACCACCTTCGTCCTGTCCATCGACGGCTATCCCGTCGCCGCGCGCGCGCCCAACCTCGACGCCGGCGGCGTCGACATCCTCCTCGGCGTCGACGGGACGCCGCGTCCCAGCGGCTTCGTGCGGCTCGGCGCCGCCTGGGCCTCGGCGATCGACACGGAGCTTTGCGGCGACCAGCGCAGCATCGGCAACGTCTTCCAGATCGACGCGGACACGAGCCTCACCTTCTCCTTCGACGCCTCGAAGATCGACAGCCTCGTGACGGCGTGGTCGGCCATGTCGGTCACGCCCGTCCTTCTGGTGCCGGGACGGACCCTTTCGGCCGAATCCTACGACGCCGCCTGGCGGCTCGCGCTGGCGCTGGAGCGCGCCGGCAAACGGCCGACGATCATCGCGCTGCCCGCCGTCGGCGACGAGGTCGAGCTCGCGGGGCTCAAGATTCCCGACGGCCTCGCCGGCCTGCCCTCCTTCGCCGCGCTGAAGGGCGAGGGGCGTCATCGCCTCGCCTCGCCGGGCGAGGTCGGCGCCTTCGTCGCGCTCGGCGGCGCGACGGCCCAGGTCGCCGTCTCCGACGCGGCGATGATCGCCTCGCTCGGCGCCGCCCTCGACGCGCTCGCCGCCGAGGCCGCCGCCGCCGGCGCGCAGGACGCTTTCGGCCGCTGGCGCGAAAAGGCGATGACGCTCGCCGTCCCGCAGCCGCGCGACGCCATCGCGCTGGCGACTTTCGCCGGAGCGCCGATAGGGGCGGTCGGCGTCGACGCGGCGCCGAAGGCCGCGGATCTTTTCAGCGCCTACTGGCGCGACGTCCTGATCTCCCGCAAGCTCGCGATCCGCGCCGCCGAGCTGCCGGGCCGCGAGGAGCGCGTCGTCTCGCTCGCCGCGCTCGGCGGCGTTCCGAAGTCGCTCGACGCCGTGTCGAGCGCGGACTGGACGGCGAATTTCGATCTTGGCGCGGTCGCGACCTATGGCGGAGCGCCGCGCGAGCTGCTGATCGACGTGGCCGCGGCGCCGGGCGCCTCGACGTCCGATCCGGTCGCCTCCGTGTTCCTCAACGATTTCCTCCTCGCCGCCCGCCGCCTCACGGCGAACGGCCAGCCCGAACGGATCACGGCGACGGTGCCTTCCTTCGCGCTGCGCGCCGTCAACACGCTGAAGGTGAGCTTCCAGCGCCAGCCGGTCAGCGACCGCTGCCGCGACACGCCGCAGCCCTTTCCCGTCGCCGTGCTGCCGTCGAGCGCGGCGAGGCTGGGGCCGCTGCCCGACGACAGCGGCTTCCTCGGCGTGCGCGCGCGCCTTGGCGGCGGCGCCGACCTGATCATCCCCTCGACCTTCCTTTCCGACGCGCCGGCGACGCTCGCCAATGTCGAGCGGCTCGCCGCCGCCGCCGGCCTTTCGCCGCAGAACGCGACGCTGGTCGTCGCGCCGGCGCAGCCCGGCGCCGCCCCGCCGACCGCCGCCCCGCCGTCGAAGCCTTTCCTCGCGATCGACGTCGCGCTGCCGCAAGGCGCCTCGTCGCCGCATGTCATGGTCGACGGCGACCGGCTGAAGCTGTCCGCGCGTCCCGGCGAGACTCTCCTCGACATATCCGGCGTCGGGCGGCTCGCCGTCGCCGAAGTCGCGCAGGTCGGTTCAGTCGCCGGCGTGAGCGTTCAGCAGGTCGGGGCCGAGCCGCCGCGGTTCGAGGAGCCGTTCCTGCTGGCCGAGGGCGACGTCGCGGTGTTGACCGACGCGGGCGTCGCCGCCCATTTTGACAGCGCCAACCCGGGCGCCGTGAAGGCGGCGGACGCGCAGTCGCCGGAAGGCCTCACGCGCGGCCTCAAGGTCTTCGCCAACTGGGAGACGGCCGCCGTCGTCGGCGTGATCGTCTTCTTCGGGGTTCTGTTCCTTCTCGCCCGCGCGGCGCGTCGGCGCTCGCGCGATTGAGAACCCGATGCGGGACTGGCTCACGGAGATTCTCGGCGGAACGCTTTACGCGCCTTTTCTGATCGCGCGCTACTACGGCTGGCTCGAGATCGGCGTCGTCGCCTGCGCGCTGTTCATCTTCGCCTCGAGCGTCGACGATCTTTTCGTCGACGCGGTCTACTGGTGGCGCAAGGCGGCGCAAAAACTGCGCGGGCGCGCGGAGCCGCATCCCGACGCCGCGGCGGTCGCCGCCAAGCCCGAGCAGCCGCTCGCCGTCATGGTGCCGGCCTGGCTCGAATATGACGTCATCGCGGCGATGATCGAGAACGCCGCGGCGACGCTCGACTACGCCCGCTACACGGTCTTCGTCGGCGTCTACGTCAACGACGCGCGCACCATCGCCGAGGTCGAGCGCGTGCGCCGGCGCTTCCGCCATGTCGTGCAGGTGACGGTCCCTCATCCCGGCCCGACCTGCAAGTCGGATTGCCTCAACTTCATCGTCGAGGCGATCCTCGCGCATGAGAAGGCCCACGGCCTCGCCTTCGCCGGCGCGATCCTGCACGACAGCGAGGACGTGCTGCATCCGCTCGAGCTGCGGCTGTTCAACTATCTGCTGCCCGAGAAAGACATGATCCAGCTTCCGGTCATGTCGCTCGAGCGCGAGTGGTACGAGCTGATCGGCGCGACCTACATGGACGATTTCGCCGAATGGCACGGCAAGGACATGCTGGTGCGCGAGGCGCTCACCGGCGCGGTGCTGTCGGCCGGCGTCGGCACCTGCTTCTCGCGCCGCGCCCTCGCCACGCTGTCGGAGAAGACCGGCGGCCAGCCGTTCAACACCTCCGTCCTGACGGAGGACTACGACATTTCGCTGCGGCTCGGCTCGCAGGGCATGACCTCGACCTTTTGCCGCTTTCCGGTCACGTACGAGGTGAACCGGCGCGGCTGGATCGACCCCTCCCGGTCGAAGACCGTGACGTTCACGGCGCCGCTCAGCGTGCGCGAGTTCTTCCCCGACACGTTTCGCACGGCCTACCGCCAGAAGGCGCGCTGGACGCTCGGCATCGCCTTCCAGGGCTGGCGCCAGCTCGGCTGGCGAGGCTCCCTCGCCGACCGCTATTTCCTCTATCGCGACCGCAAGGGGACGGTCGCCTTCCTCGTCATCGGCGCGGCCTATGTGCTCACCGCCCAGATCCTTTTCCTTTTCTTCTCCGCAGAGGCGGGCTACTGGCCGGACCGGTTTCCCTCGATTTTCGCCACCCATCCCTGGCTTGGCGCGATCCTCGCGGCGGACGGCGCCTTTCTGATCCTGCGCGCCGCGCAGCGCTATTATTTCACCAGCATCCTCTACGGCCGCCGGCACGGCCTTCTGTCGATCCCGCGTATCTTCGTCGCCAATCTGGTCAATTTCGCCGCGACCTTGCGGGCGTGGAAGCTGTTCCTCGGCAACGTCTTCACCGGCAAGCCGATCGGCTGGGACAAGACGATGCACGACTTCCCGACGACCGAGGGCCGCCATCACGGCCTCGACGACGAGACCATCGCCGAGGCCGTCGCCTTCGAGACCGGTTTCCCGCGCGTCGAGCTTCGGGCCGAGGAGGTCCGCGCGGCGATCGCCGAAATCGACGCGCCGGCCTTCGCGCGCTATGGCGCCGCGCCGTTCCGGCCGCAGGAGGACGGCGCCGTCTCCTTCGCGATCGCCTTCCCGTTGTCGGACGACGCGCAGTCCGAGCTTCTCGCCCTGCTCGGCGAGGAGCCGCGCCTTCGCGTCGCGCGCGAAAGCGAGGTCGCCGCCGCGCTCCGCCTCATCGGCGGCGACGCCGACGCCTTCGCCGACATCGCCTTCGCGCGCGAGCCGCTGATCGGCGACGTTCTGATCCAGGCGGGGCTCGTCGAGCTGGCGAAGCTCGACGAGGCCTTCGAGGACTATGAGCCGGAGCGGGACGGCTCCATGGGCGCCCATCTGATGCGTTGCGGCGCGCTCTCGTCCGCCGTGCTGCGCGCCGCGCTGGAGCGCCGCGCGGCGGCCGCCCCTGCGGAGCCGACATGAGCGCGCGCCCGACGCTGCGCGGCCTCGCCGGGGCGCTCCTTTGCGCCTGCGCGGCTTTCGGCCCCATCGCCCTTGGCGCTGCGCCCGCGGCGGCGCAGGACGACGCCGCGCCGCTGCCGCTCAGCGGGCCGGCCTATGTCCGCGCCAGGGCGGCGCAGGAGGCGCTCGCGCGGGGCGACTACGCCGAAGCGGTCGACGACGCGCGCGAAGGGCTGCGCCAGCGCCCTGACTCGGCCGAGCTGCGCCTGCTGCTGGTGCAGGCGCTCGAAGCGGCGGGCAGAGCCGACGAAGCCGTCGAGGCCGGCGCCGGCTTCGTCGCCGCGGGCGACCGCAGCCGCGCGATGCTGAGCCAGCTGGCGGCGGCGCGCCGGGCGCTTGATCAGGCGCGCCGCGGGGCCGCCGCGCCGAAGCCGCCGCCGGCGGCGCAAGGGGCGATTGAATTCTCATCCGCCGCGGACGCGGCGCAGAGCGCGGGCGCGGCCTTCGCGCGCGGCGATTATCCCGCGGCGCTGGCGGCGGCGGAGGCGGCGCGAAGTCTCGCCCCCGATGCTTTCGGGACGCTGCGCGACGACATGAAGGCGGCGATCGACGCGACGACGCCGGCGACCGAGCAGCCGGCCTATCAGGCCGCCGCCGCCGCCTACGCAGCGTTCGCGCGGCGCGATTTTTCCGGCGCGCGGGCGGCGGCCGCCGAGGCCGCCCGGCTCGACCCCGCCTACCGCGCCCTTCTGGCCCGCATCGAGGCGGCGGCGCGCGCGCCGGCTTCGCCGCCGCCGTCGCCCGCCTATCGCGCCGCCGCGGCCGCCTACAAGGCCTTCGCCGCGCATGAGTATCGGGCCGCCGCGCGCGGCGCGGCGCAAGCCGTTCGGTTCGAGCCGACGAACCGCGCCTACCGCGCGCTGCTCGTCGACGCCTTGAGCGCGAGCGGCGATCTCGCCGGCGCCGAGGCCGCGGCCGACGCCGCGCTCAGGGCGTTCGGGCGCGAGGCCCATCTCTTCGCCGCGCGCGGCTATATCCGTCAGAAGCTCGGGCGCTTCGGCGGGGCGGCGCAGGATTTTTCGGACGCGCTCGCGCTGCGCGCGGGCTCGCCCGCGGAGCGTGAGGGCTGGCGCCTGGCTCTGGCCGGAGCGCTGACCGCAGCCGGCCGGCCGCAGGAGGCGCTCGACGCGCTGGCGCCGCTTCCGCCCACGGCGCGAACGCTGCTCGCGCGCGCCGCGGCGCTGAAGGCGTTGCGCCGCGACGAGGAGGCGCTCGCCGCCTTCGCGCAGGCGCAGGCGGCGGCGCGGACGAAGAACGAACGCCTCGACGCGTTGCGCGGGCGCATAGACGTCCTCGCCGCGCTTAAACGCGCGGACGAGGCGCGCGCGCTGTTCGACGAGGCGCTCGCGCAAGGCGCTCTCGCGGATCTGTCCAGGGTCGACTTCGCCTATCTCGCGGCGCGGGCCGGCGACAACGCCCGCGCGGCGCGGGCCTTCGGCGAGGCGCGCGCGGCCGGCGCGCTGCCGCCGCGCGCCAATCTCGACGCCGGCTACGCCGCCATGCGCGCCTTCGACAACGACGCCGCCGTCTCCTTCTTTGAGGCCGGCGTCGACGCCGCGCGCGCCGGCGAATTTCCGGCGACCGAGCAGGAGATCTTCCAGATCCGCCGCCAGATCGCCGATCTCGACCGCACATGGGGCGTCAACGCCATGGCGAGCTACGGCAAGGTCGGAGTGACGCCGGGCTCGGCGCTCGCGCCGATCACCGCGGCCGGCGCGGTCGCCCAGGTCGGCGCCGAGCTCTACTGGCGCCCGCCCGTAATCGGCTATCGCGACCGCGCGACCTTCGAGCTGTTCGTGCGTTCATTCCAGACGCTCTACGACGAGAACAACGGCCCGACCGGCTGGAGGACCAACCAGACCGCGGCGGGCGCGAGGTGGAAGCCGTTCGGAGACTATAATGTCGTGTTCGAGGCGGCGCGGGTGTTCGGCCTCGGCGACGCGGCCTCCTCCAACTGGATGCTGCGCGCGGCTTTTTCGCAGGGAGAAGGGCTCGACCTGCGCGTCGACGAGCCCTCGTGGCTGATGTGGAACGTCAATGCGGAGGCGGTGCATTATTTCGAGAGCGAGGAGACGATCGTCAACGCCGAGGGAAGGATCGGCCAGAGCTTCCGCGTCGACGGGATCGGCGACGGCCTCGTGCTCACGCCCTATTGGGTGCTCGGCGGCGGCTATGACAACGTCTTCAGCGAACCGACGGCGATCGGCACGGGGCCGGGGCTTTCGGCGCGGCTATGGTTCCGCGGCGACGCCTATCACGCGCCGCGCTCCTTCGTCGAGGCCAGCGTGCAATATCGCGTCCCGCTCGCCGGCGGCGAGCGCGCCCGCGGGCTGTTCGCCCAGCTGAGCGTCTCCTATTGATCCCGCCCGAGCGCATCTCGCGTCGGCCGCGGGCCGCCAAAGCTCAATTGCCGGCGGTCCCGCTAACGCTATCCTATCGGTTGTCGCGGCATAAAGCCGGCGCAGGCCGCATTCACAGGATAAAGACGATGGCGCGCGCATTTTCGTTCAGTCTCGCCGCGGCGCTGGCGTTCGCGACGCCGCCGGCGCTTGGCGCTCCGGACGACGGCGGCCGGGAGACGCTCCAGCCCGACGCCGGCAAGAGCTCCTGCGTCGAGGGGGTCGTCTGGCAGCCGGACAATGCGACGATCGACCCAAAAGGACAATGGGACAAGCTCGGCGCCGACACGCTGCTGGTGCAATGGACCGTCGTCGACGGCATGGCGTTCGTCCCGGGCGCCGGCCTGCCGGGCATTCCGAAAAAGCCGGACTGGCGGCGCGTCGCCGGCGAGCCCTGGGCCAAGCGGGTCATTCTCGGACTCGCCGGCGTCTATTCGGAGCCGCTCGCCCGCGCCAGCGTGAGAAAGCTCGTCGCGCTTTCGGAGCGGATCGCCGCGCTGCCGACGCCGCTCAACGTCGCGGGCTATTATTTCCCGGTCGAAGCCGATCCGACCTGGACGAAGACGCAGGAGTTCGGGCGGCTTCTCGACTCCCTGCCGCGCCCGCTGTGGGTCAGCGCCTATACGGCGGGCGACCTCGAGCCGGCGCAATTCGCCGAGTGGGTCGCGGGCTGGCTGCCGCGCGACGTCGGCCTGTTCTTCCAGGACGGCGTCGGCGCGCATGGCCGCACCTCCGCCGAAGCGGCCGCCTACGCCGCGGCGCTCGCCAAACGGCTTGGGCCTTCCCGCCTCGCCGTCATCGTCGAAGCCTTCCGTCCGGCGGTCGGGGGCGGCTTCAGGCCGACCACGGCGAACGAGCTGAAGCCGCAGATCGCCGCGACGCAGGCCTATCGGCAATTTCTGTTCGACGGCCCGCATTATGTTCCGTCGGGCGTGGTGGACGCGCTGACCTGCCGCTGAAGGCGCGCCCCGCCATGAGGTCCGGCGCGTCTCAGGCGCCGGGGCGGAGCTCGCGCAGGAGCGCGACGAGCGCTTCGGCGGCGGGCGTGGACGAGGCCGGATTCTGCCCCGTCACAAGCAGGCCGTCGCGCACGACGTGCGGCGCCCAGTCGGCGGCCTTCGAGTAGATCCCGCCCTTCGCCTTCAGCTCGTCCTCGACGAGGAAGGGCACGACGCCGGTCAGCCCGACGGCCTCCTCCTCCGCATCCGAGAAGCCGGTGACGTTGCGGCCCTTCACCAGCGGCCCGCCGTCGGCGCCTTTCACGCGCCGGAGCGCGCCCGGGGCGTGACAGACGAAGGCGGCCGGCTTGCCCGCGCCGGCGAAGGACTCGATCAGGCCGATCGAGTCGGCGTCCTCGGCGAGGTCCCACAATGGGCCATGGCCGCCGGGATAGAAGACGGCGTCGAAGTCCTCCGGCTTGACGTCCGCAAGTCGACGCGTCGCGGCGAGCGCCGCCTTCGCCGCGGGATCGGCGTCGAACCGGCGCGTCGCGTCCGTCTGCGAGCCGGGCTCCGAGCTTTTCGGGTCGAGCGGCGGCTGTCCGCCCTTCGGCGAGGCCAGCGTGATCCGGGCGCCCGCGTCCTTGAACGCGTAATAGGGCGCGGCGAACTCCTCGAGCCAGAAGCCGGTCTTGCGGCCGGTGTCGCCAAGCTGGTCGTGCGAGGTGAGGACCATCAGGATTTTCATTCGACTCTTCTCCATGACGCCAAGGCGCCGCGCGACGACGACGCTTTCGCATAAAGTCGGCGTCGCGGCCATTGCAACGCCCACGATTTCAATTCTTTCGCGATATGAACGCCCAAATGCTATGATCGGCGCCGCCCTACGGGAGGATGCGCGATGAGCGATGAAGAGCAAGGCCTTCCCGCGCTCGGGCGGCGCGGCCTGCTGCTTGGCGGCGGGGTTCTGGCGGGGTTGGCGGCGGCCGGAGGCCGGCCGGCTGGCGCGGCGCCGGCGGGGCTCGCCGGCATGGGCGTTTCGGCGCAGCCGCTGACCTCGCCGATCGTTACTGGAATCGGCAGCGCGCCGCTCAACGGCTATGTCTACCGCGCAGTCGGCATGTATGAATTTCTGCCGTTCAATCCGGCCGCGGCCAAGACATGGGGAGGGCAGGGCGTCTATTCCGCCAATGTTGGAACATCCATGCGGGCGTGCGTCGACATTCCTTCGGGCGCGCTCGTCGCCGACGTCGAATATTACGTCTACAACTCTTCGGCGAACCAGACCGTATGCGATTCCTACCTCTATGTTCCGGGCCTGGGGACGATCTCCAGCGTCGGCGCGTCAGCCCTCGTTCCCGGCGGGGGCTCGAGCATAGGCGCCTATCGCGCCGCCGTCTCCATGCAGGGGCCGTATCCCCTCGGCGCCAAGCTTTATGTCAGCATCGGCACGCCTGCCGACGGCACGATCCAGATCAACGGCGCGCGCGTCGGGCTCCTGCTCGGCGGCGGCCAACTCGCGGCGCAGCCCAAGCAGGTCCGCGTCTATGACACGACAGCCGGCGGCGGCGCGATCGCGACGGGAGAGACCCGCTCCGTGACCCTGCCGGCGTCCTATCTTCCTCCGGGAACGACCGCCGTCATTCTAGATGTTACGACGAGCGGGGCGTCGGCCGCGGGCAATCTGAAGGTGTTCGGCTCGTCGTCGCCGCCGTCGTCGCCGAACGTCTACTACGGCGCCGGCGTCACCTCGGCGGCCGAGATCACGGTCGCCGTCAGTCCCAACCGCAAGGTGAAGATTCTGGCGAGCCGCACGACGCATGCGGCGCTCGACATCGTTGGGACGATCGCCTGACGGGGCGCAGCGCAGCTTAACGCATCGCGAAAAGCTCCTGGTGGAAGCGCCGCTGCACGGGAAATCCCTTCGCGGCGAAATCGCGCCGCAGCGCGGCGCCGAACGCGGCTGGGCCGCAAAACCAGATGCTCGCCTCGGCCCAGTCCGGGACGTGTTCCCGAATCCGCTCGCCCGTCAGGCGTCCGTCGCGCGCGTCGACGAGGATATGCAGGCGCACGTCGGCCTCGGCGGCGTCGGCGGCGAGGCTTTCGAGCGCCGCTTCGTCGATCTCGGCGGTGGTGTGATAGAGATAGGCGCGCTGGCAGGACGGCCAGTCGGGCGCGTCCCTTTGCAGCGCCATGTGCTTGAGCCGGGCGAGAAAGGGCGTGACGCCGGCGCCGGCGCCGATCCAGATCTGCCGCGGACGGTCGTCGTCGAAGGTGAAGCAGCCGTAGGGGCCCTCCACGATCGTCGGCATGCCGACGCGAAGCTTCTCGTGCAGCCGGCGCGTGTAGTCGCCGAGCTCCTTGATGACGAAGGTCACGGTTCGCTCGTCTGGGCGCCAGGCGGAGGCGATGGTGTAGGGATGCCCGCCTTCGGCCGCGTCGGCGATCTTGAAGGCGAACTGTCCGGCCGCATGGCCGGGCCAGCCCTTTTCCAGCGCGATCGTCGTCTCCAGCGCGCGCACGCCGGGATAATACTGGAGGGCGACGATCTCGCCCTTGACCCTGCGCCGCGCCCCGACGAGCCCCAGAAGGGCGATCGCGACCGCCGCGGCGCCGCCCGCCAGCAGCGGCGCGGTCAGCCAGCCGATCGGCTGGCTCCAGTAGCGGAAGCGCGTCAGCGCGAGGGCGTGGAAGGCGAGCGCCAGAAAGGCGAGCGCGATCAGGCGGTGGGTGCGGGCGAACGGCCGATAGGGGAAAGCGGGGGAGAGCGCCAGCGCGATCAGCGCCGCAAGGCCGTAGAACGCCCATTCGCCGGCGCTTGCGGCGGGTCCGCGCAGGCCGGCGAGAAAGGCCTCGACCGGGCCGCCCGGCGGCGGACGCCCGCCGCGCGCGCCGCGCTCGATCCAGCCGAGTTCGACGGCCCACGGCGGCGCCTTCGCCCAGAGCCAATGGACGACGCCGACGGCGAGCGTCGCGACGCCGAGCCATTTATGCAGGCGATACATCTTGTCGAGGCCGCCGAACCATTTCTCCGGCCAGCGCGGGCGCAGCGCCAGCATCGTCGCCGCCGCCATGCAGCCGATGGCGAGGAGGCCGGTGAGCTGAAGCATCGCCGCGCGCCAGGCGAAGAGGGTCTGCGGCGGAAGCGCCGCCGCCTCGGCCAGCAGCCAGGCCAGCGTCAGGAGCGCGAGAAATCCCCACAGCGTCAGCTTCGCGTTCCGCATGAGCTTCTCCGCGCGTTCGGTCCGATTCCGCCGGAGCCGCCCGGCTCGTCCATCGCGCGTCCGCCGCGCCCTGAAGACAGGCCAGCGTCGCGTCGGCGCCTGACACGGGGCGACGCCGACGCCGCTCCGGGCCGCCTCGCGGCGGGGCGATCTTAGCCGGCGCTCCGGGCGCGGCAAGGCGCGGCCGGGCGTGCCGCCGCCGGCGGCCCGCGGCGGGGTGGATAAAGCGTTCGAGCCCTTGCGTCCCGCGCGGCTTTGCTGCGTTTTGCCGAATGCGCGGCGTCGCGCGAACGCGCGAAGCGGGCGCGAATTCAGGCCGCATCGAGGAGACGCTCCATGAAGCTTTATTACGCGCCCGGCGCCTGCAGCCTCGCGAGCCATATCGCCCTGATCGAGGCCGGGCTGCCCTTCAAGCTTGAAAAGATCGACCTCAAGACCAAGAAGACTGAGACCGGCGCGAACTTCCTGTCGGTCAATCCGAAGGGCTATGTGCCGGCGCTCGTCCTCGACGACGGCGCCGTGCTCACCGAGAACGTCGCGATTTTGTCCTACATCGGCGCCAAGGCGCCGAAGCTCATGCCGGCGGAAGGGCTCGCGCACTGGCGCGCGCTGGAGATGCTCGCCTTCATCTCGACCGAGGTGCACAAGAGCTTCAAGCCGATCTTCGACCCTTCGGCAGACGAGGCGGCGCGCAAGGCCGCGCAGGCGCGGATCGGCTCGAGGCTGGCTTTTCTGGCTGACGCGATGGGCGGGAATCCCTTCGTCCTCGGCGCGGACCTGAGCGTCGCCGACTGCTATCTGTTCGTCATGCTGAGCTGGGCGCTCGCCAAGGGCGGAATCGACGTTCCGCCGTCGCTGCGCGCCTATCATGAACGGCTCAAGAAGCGCCCGGCCTTCGCCCAGGCGCTGAAGGAGGAAGGGCTCGCCTGAGCGCGCGGGCGCGTCGCGCGTCTTGGACGTGGCCGCATTCGGCGCCTATAAAGGCGCGAACCGGGCGGCGAGCCCGAATCGGGAGACGCCAGCATGTCCAGGGCCATCGTCGTGCAGCCGGGCGGCGGCTTCGACCGCGTCAAGGTCGAGGAGCGCGAGACGCCGCCGCCGCGCGCCGGCGAGATCACCGTGCGCCTGCGTGCGAACTCGCTCAACTATCACGACTACGCCGTCGTCAGCGGCATGTGGGGGCCGGCGGTTCCGCGCATCCCGATGGCCGACGGCGCCGGCGAGGTCGTCGCGGTCGGCGAGGGCGTCGAGGAGCTCGCCGTCGGCGACCATGTGGTCAGCCTGTTCTTCCCGACCTGGGCCGACGGCGCGCCGGAGGTGGTCGGCTTCGCCACGGTTCCGGGCGACGGCGTCGACGGCTACGCGCGGGAGGAGGTCACGGCGCCGGCCGCGGCCTTCACGCGCGCGCCGAAGGGCTGGACCCACGCCGAGGCGGCGACGCTCCCCACCGCGGCGCTCACCGCCTGGCGCGCGCTGTTTTCCGACGACCATGTGAAGCCTGGCGACGTGGTGCTGACGCAGGGGACGGGCGGCGTCTCGATCTTCGCGCTGCAATTCGCCAAGGCGGCGGGCGCGACCGTGATCGCCACCTCCTCGTCCGACGAAAAGCTCGAGCGGCTGAAAGCGCTCGGCGCCGACCATCTCGTCAATTACCGCGCGACCCCGAACTGGGGCGAAGCCGCGCTGAAGCTTACCGGCGGGCGCGGCGTCGATCATGTCGTCGAGGTCGGCGGCCCGGCGACGCTCGAGCAGTCTATGGCCGCGGCGAAGGTCGGCGGCCATGTCTCGGTCATCGGCATCCTAACCGGCGTCGCCGGTCCGATCCCGCTGGTCCCCGCGCTGGTCCGGCAGCTGCGCCTGCAAGGTGTGCTCGTCGGCTCGCGCCGCCATCAGCTCGACATGGTGAAGGCGATCGACGCCAACGGGCTGAAGCCGGTGATCGACAGCCATTTCCCGCTGGAGGAGATCGTCGCCGCCTTCCGCCATCAGGAGTCGAACAGGCATTTCGGCAAGATCTGCCTCGATATCTGAGTCACATGTTGGGGTAGTTCGGGCCGCCGCCGCCTTCGGGCGTCGTCCAGTCGATGTTCTGGGTCGGGTCCTTGATGTCGCAGGTCTTGCAGTGGACGCAGTTCTGCGCGTTGATGCGCAGCGCCGGCGCGCCCGCTTCCTCGACGATCTCGTAGACGCCGGCCGGGCAATAGCGCTGCTCGGGGGCGTCGTAGAGCGGCAGGTTGATCTCGACCGGGACGCGCGGATCCTTGAGCTTCAGGTGGCAGGGCTGGTTCTCTTCATGGTTGGTGTTCGACGCGAACACCGAGGAGAGCCGGTCGAAGGAGACGACGCCGTCGGGCCTGGGGTAGGCGATCGGCTTCGCGTCCCGCGCCGTCTTCAGGCTCAGATGATCGGGCTCGTTCCGCAGCGTCCACGGCGCCTTGCCGCGCAGGACATATGCGTCGAGCGCGCCATAGGCGAGCGCCGGATAAAGCCCCCATTTGAACGCCGGCTTGATGTTGCGCGCGGCCGACAGCTCCTCGAACACCCAGCTCGCCTTCAGCGCGGCCGGATAGTCCGACGCCTCGTCGCCCGCGTCGCCTTCCAGCAGCGCGGCGACGGCCTCGGCCGCCAGCATCGCCGACTTCATCGCCGTGTGCGTGCCCTTGATCTTCGGCACGTTGAGGAAGCCCGCCGCGTCGCCGACGAGAAGGCCGCCGGGAAAGGTGAGCTTCGGGATCGCCTGCAGCCCGCCGGCCGAGATCGCGCGCGCGCCGTAGCAGAGCCGCGCGCCGTCCTCGAACAACGGCCGCACGGAAGGATGCGTCTTGAAGCGCTGGAACTCCTCGAACGGCGAAAGATGCGGGTTCTGGTAGCCGAGCCCGACGACGAAGCCGACGGCGACGAGATCCTCGTCGAGGTGGTAGAGAAACGAGCCGCCGTAGGTCGAGGCGTCGAGCGGCCAGCCGATGGTGTGGACGACGCGGCCGGGACTGTGCTTGTCGCGCGCGACGCGCCAGAGCTCCTTGAGGCCGATCCCGTAAACCTGCGGGCCGCAGTCGCGGCGCAGGTCGAAGCGCTCGAACAGCGTCTTGGTCAGCGAGCCGCGGCAGCCTTCGGCGAAGATCGTCTGGCGGGCGAGGAGCTCGACGCCCGGCGTGAAGTTCGCCGTGCGCGCGCCGTCCTTTCCAACGCCCATGTCGCCGGTGGCGACGCCCCGCACGGCGCCGTTTTCATCGTAAAGGACCTCGGCTGCCGGAAAGCCCGGAAAGATCGAGACGCCGAGCTCCTCGGCCTGCGCCGCCAGCCAGCGGCACAGCTCGCCGAGGCTTATGATGTAATTGCCATGGTTGTTCATGGACGGCGGCGTCGGCAATTCGAGCGCCCGCGTCCTCGTCAGGAAGACGAAATGGTCGTCCTTCGCCGGCGTGCGCAACGGGGCGCCCTTCGCCTTCCAGTCGGGGATCAGCTCGTCGAGCGCGCGCGTCTCGACGACGGCGCCGGACAGGATATGCGCGCCGACTTCCGAGCCTTTCTCGACGACGCAGACCTCGAGGGCGGGAGAAAGCTGCTTCAGCCGGATCGCGGCGGAAAGGCCAGAAGGTCCGGCGCCGACCACGACGACGTCGAAGGGCATCGATTCGCGGCGCGTCGCTTCGGCGTCCATGGGCGCGGGCCTTCGTTAGAGGGGTTCGCGCAGACTTAACGGAGGTCGCGGTCGCGGAGCAAGACGGCTTCGCGGCGCCTCGTCCCGCCGAAAGGCTCGCGCAAACGAAAAAGGCCGGGCGAAAGCCCGACCTCCTCCATCGTCTCCAAGCTTCCCGCGCCAGTACATCCGTGGTCGCGAGGCGAAGACGATGACGTCGATCCACCGGCGCCGCTCGCGGGCGCGCCATAGCCGACAGAGCTTGATATGGGGGCCGGCGGCGCCTGGCGCAAGGGGCGCCGCGCTACGAAAAATCGCGACGCGCTTGCTCGCCGGCCGCCGTTCGCTTGCGCGCGCTTCGCGACGTCGCGCGGCGGGAGGCTTCGGCGGACGGATCGGCGCCGGCGTGCGCGCCCTCATGCTCCAGCAGCCAGCGCTTGCGCTCTATGCCGCTCGCATAGCCGGTCAGGGCGCCGTTCGCCCCCAACACGCGATGGCACGGGACGATGATCGCGACCGGATTGACGTGATTGGCGAAGCCGACGGCGCGCGCCGCTTTCGGATGGCCGACGTCGGCGGCGAGCCGGCCGTAGCTTGTCGTCCGGCCGGCCGGAATTTTGCGCAGCGCGGCCCAGACCTTCCGCTGGAACGGAGCGCCGCCGGCGACCACCGTCAGCGCGTCGAGCGCGCCGATCTCGCCGTCGAAATAGGCCGCGATCGCGCTCGAGGCTTTGGACGGGGCGGTCCCCGGCTCGAGCTCATACGCGCCGAAGCGCTTGCGCAAGCCGTCACGAAGAGAGGCGTCGCCGTCGGAGAAATCAAGCGCGCGCACGGCGCCGTCCTCGTCGGTGACGAGCGAGAGGGGCCCGATCGGCGACGTCAACCGTTCAAGTCGCAGGAGCATCGCTGGCCTCCGTGTCTCGGTGCCGGCAGGCTACGCTTCGGACGGCGCAAAAATCAAGGACGGCTCTGGCGAGTTGATCGTCTCGCGATCCGTCCAGTTAGCCCCGGCGCGTGGTCGAGGCCGCCGCATCGCGCGCTTCGCGCAGGCGCGCGATGCGATAGGCGTCGGGAATCGACAGCGCCCAGACGAACAGGCCGCCGGCGCAACGCCCGATCACGCTGGCGTCTGGCGCTGCGAACTTCGAGGTCAGCCAGGCGAAAAGAACCGTGAAGCAGGCGAAACCGAAGCCGCGTCCGGGCCGCCCCGCCAGCACATGGCCGACGCCGGGCAGGAGAATCGCCGCGGCCAGAACGACGCGGGGGTTTGCGAGATCAAAGCGCAGCGGCATGGCGATGTCCGGAAGAGGAGGGCGCGAGGGCGTCGACGAGGCGTTCGACGCTCGCGATGAACGGCTCGAGTTCGGCCGGAGCCAGCGGAGAGAGCTCGAACCGGTTTTGCCGCAGCAGGAGATAGGCGCCGCGTTCGCCCTGCCGCAACTGTCTCGTGACGCGCAGCCCTTTTGGCGCGACGAGAATTTCCTTGACGCGCGCGTCGGCCAGCATCTCCTCGCCCGGCGCGGCGAGGCGCGCGAGCGTTTCCCGCGCGCGCGCGCTGCGGCCCTTCACAAGCGTGTCCTGCGGCCATTGCGGCGGAACGTCGAGGCGGAGCGGAAAATCGTCGGCCGCGGCGTAGAATTCGACGTTGGCGGCGCGCCGCACGACGTCGAGGGCGCCGAGCGCGGAGAGATCGGCCTCGACGTCGATGGAGAGCCAGAGCTGGGGAAGACGCCGGAAGGCGAGATTGTCGCAAAACGGGACGACGCGAACGGCGCGGCCGCCTCTGCGTCCGCGCAAGGCGCTCCAGCCGTCCGGCTCGACGTGGATCGCGCCGTCCTCGACCAGCGGCAGGCATCGGCAGAGGAGCGCCCGTCGGGCGTTCGAATCGGCTTTGAGGCGTCGCCTGAACCCGGCGAGGACGGAAGGCAGATTCATTGCTCGCGCCTCCGATGCGAAACGGCCCGCGCGGAAGGCGCGGGCCGGAGAGGTCAGTAGCCTTGGGGACGCGGCCACGGCATCGTGAACTGGTCGCCTCTGCGCACATATTTGTAGCGATGCAGGACGAACCAGGCCGAGACGACGATGTAGAAGCTCATCATCGCCAGCAGCTGCGTGCCGTAGCCGAGGTAGACTGCGAAATAGGCGACGCAGCACAGGGTCATCAGGATCAGCGCCGGCAACGGGTGCAGAGGATGCACATAGCCGCGGTCGATGGTCTTCAGCGGCCATTTTTTCCGGAACAGGAAGATGCTGATCGCCATCAGCGTGTAGCCGAGCAGGCCCGACAGGATCGAGAAGGTGATCGTCTGGTCGAGCGGGGTCGACACGGCGAACAGGATCGCGATCGGCACGAAGAAGACGATGGAGCGGTAGGGCGTGCGGTACCTCGGGTGGACCGCGCCGAACCAGATCGGCATGTAGCGGTCGCGGCCCATCGCGAACCACGCGCGGGAGGCGTCGTTGATGCAGCCGTTGGCCGAAGCGAAGGTCGCGAACAGCGTGCCGAAGAACAGGAAGATCTCGAGCGACCTGTTCTGGGTCAGCTTGGCCGCGTCATAGAGCGGGGTGATCGACTGGCCGAGATATTCCCACGGCATCAGCCCCGCGCCGATGTACCAGGTCATGGTCGCGGCGATGAGCAGCGTCATCATTCCGGTCATGGTTCCGAGCGGCAGCGAGCGCGCCGGGGAGCGGACCTCTTCGGCCGCCTGGGTGGTGCCCTCGATGCCGAGATAGAACCAGAGACCGAAATGCAGCGCGGCGAGGATGCCGAGGGTGCCGTAGGGCAGGCCGCTGAGGAGCGAATGCTGGCGCTCGGCGAAGGCCGGCGACCAGGGCTGCAGATAGAAGAACAGCGTGACGATCGATATGAAGGCGATCGCGGTGATGACGAGGTTGAGGGTCAAGGTCGCGAGCACGCCGCGGTAGTTGAACCAGGCGAGGACGACGATGGTCAGCACGATCACCGCCTGCTTGTCGACCGATCCGGCCACCCCGAGGTCGGTCGCGAAGGACTGCAGCAGATCGCCCGCGACGATCGCGTTGGACACCTCCAGCATGGTGTAGGCCATGACCAGATAGAGGCCGACGTTGAAGGCCATCAACGGACCGATGATGTGCTTGGCCTGCGCATATTGACCGCCGGCGGCGGCGACGGTCGAGGTGATCTCCGAATCGATCATCGCGACGCAGGTGTAGAGAATTCCGGCGAGCCAGCAGGCGGTGAGCGCGGCCACGGCGCCGCCCTTGCCGACGGCGAAATTCCAGCCCATGAACTCGCCGACGAGGACGATGCCGACGCCGAGCGCCCAGACGTGGCCGGGGCCGAGCACGCGCGACAGGGCGACTTTCGCGCCCTGCTCCTTCGGCGCGACGGCCGGCGCGCTGGTGGATGAGACGGGACTGTTCACAGGAGCCCCTCCGCCTTCTCGGCATCTTCGGTGTCGATGATGTCGCCTTCATGCGAGGAAAGCAGATAGTCCTCGCTGTAGCTGCGGTTGACCTTGATCAGGTCGAACAGCATCCACGCGGCGAGCAGCGCAGCCGCCGCCCACGCCGCGATGTTGAACACTTGAATCACTGGCGATTCTCCCAATTCTTATTGGCTTGCTCTTTCGTCGCGCGCCGGCTTCAGCCGCGTTTCGGGCCGAAACGTTCGGCGATCACGTCCTTGTACTGACGGTTCGAGATCGCGATCAGAGCCACGAAATAGGCGATGACGACGGCGAACGAGAAGGCGAGCGTGCCCCAGTTGATGACGTAGTCGAATCGCGCCGCGATGATCGGGGCGGCGGTTTCAGGCGTGAAGCCGAGCTTCTCCCACTGGCCCGCGGTCACCGCGTTCTGGCCGAGGGTCGACCAGCTCGAGGCGTCGACTTTCTCCTGCACGACGCCGCCGCCGGCGAGCCCGAGCAGCAGGGGCAGATAGAGCGTGACGATGACGAGCGCCATCATGAGCAGCGCGTCGAAGATCTGGCCGGCGGCCGATTGCTTGGGGGGTTCGTAAGCCATCACTTGGCTCCCTTGCGTTGAGCGCGCAGCAGATCGAGGTAATAGAGGTCGCGGCTATAGATCGCCGCCCGGTCTTCGCTGTAGTGCGTGATCATCGCGATGATGGCGGCGAGGTTGAGCAGGAGCACGCACAGCGCGAGCGCGCCCGTGAGCCACTGTATGCCGAGGTCGGAGAAGACGCCGGACATCGAGTAGTACACGAAGGCGTAGAGCAGCCACACTGCGGTGACGGCGCCGAGCGCGCCGATGACGTCGCGTCGGAACATGCGGTCGACCCGGGGGTCGGAATGGGACATTTTCCTCTCCACTTCCCTTTAGGAATAGTTTTTTCGTTGGACGAAAGCTCGCCGTTATGCGACAATTTGTCAAGCTCGAATCCGCGGCAGGTTGACCAGGGTTTATTTTTTGGCGTCCGGCGCGGCGGAAAAATTTTTCGAGGATACGTCAAATTCGGCTTGATGTTTCCTATTAAGACGTATATTTTCCTTTGAAGAAACGCAGCAACCGAGGAGACACCCGCCCATGTGCGGCATAGTGGGACTGTTCCTGAAGGATCCGGCGCTCGAGCCCGAGCTTGGCAAGCATCTTTCCGTGATGCTCGAGACCATGACGGCGCGCGGCCCCGACAGCGCCGGCTTCGCGATCTACGGCGCGGGCGCCCCGGACAAGGTCAAGATCACCCTCCGCGGGCCGGAAGGCTTCGACGGGGAAGCGTTCAAGAAGGCCCTCTCCAAGGACCTCGGCTCGAAGATTGACGTCGTCGCCCGCGGCACTCACTTCATCGTGACCGTTCCCAACGTCGAGCAGGAGGCGGCGATCGCCGCCGTCAAGCGCGTCGCGCCGGAGCTGGCCGTGAGCTCGATCGGCTCGCACATGGAGCTTTACAAGGAGGTCGGGCTGCCGGCGGACGTGTCCGAGCGCTTCGGGCTCCCCGGGCTCGCCGGAAGCCACGGCATCGGCCACACCCGCATGGCGACGGAGTCGACCGTCACGGTCGCCGGCGCGCATCCCTTCTCGACCGGCAAGGACCAGTGCCTGGTGCACAACGGCTCGCTGTCGAACCACAACGCGGTTCGCCGCCAGCTGATCCGCGAGGGCATGACCTTCGCCAGCGAGAACGACAGCGAGGTCGCCGCGGGCTATCTGTCCTGGCGGCTCGCCAAGGGCGACAACCTTGGCCATGCGCTCGAAGCCTCGCTGCAGGACCTCGACGGCTTCTTCACCTTCGTGGTCGGCACCGAGGCCGGCTTCGGCGTGCTGCGCGATCCGATCGGCTGCAAGCACGCGGTGATGGCGGAAACCGACCGCTACGTCGCCTTCGGCACCGAGTACCGCGCGCTCAGCGCCCTGCCCGACATCGAGAAAGCGCGCATTTTCGAACCCGAGCCCGCCACAGTCTATTTCTGGGACCGCGCCGCATGACCACCGCCATTTCAGCCAAGACCGTAGACCTCGCCAAGGGCTCCGTGCGTGAGCTCAACGAGGCCCTCCACGCCCCGACGCTCGCCGCCAACTCGTGGCGTGTGGTCAATCCGCGCGGCATCCACAACATCGCCGCCGGCGTCGACGCCGACGTGACCATCGAGATCGACGGCGACGTCGGCTACTACTGCGCCGGCATGAACAAGCGCGCCACCGTCGTCGTCAACGGCAGCGCCGGCATCGGCCTCGGCGAGAATATGATGTCGGGCCGCATCTACGTGAAGGGCGACGCCAGCGAGGCCGTCGGCGCCACGGCGCATGGCGGGACGATCGTCATCGAGGGCAACGCCTCCGGGCGCTGCGGCATCTCGATGAAGGGCGTCGACATCATCGTCAAGGGCTCGATCGGGCCGATGTCCGCCTTCATGGCCCAGGCTGGCTCGCTGATCGTGTTCGGCGACGCGGGCGACGCGCTCGGCGACTCGATCTACGAGACCAAGATCTACGTGCGCGGCAAGGTGAAGAGCCTCGGCGCGGACTGCGTCGAGAAGCCGATGGACGACGCCGAGCGCGCCGAACTCGCCGCCAAGCTGAAGCAGGCCGGCGTCGCCGACGAAGTCGACGTCAAGGAGTTCAAGCGCTACGGCTCCGGCCGCACCCTCTATCATTTCCACGTCGACAACGCGGGAGCCTATTGATGAACGACCAAGTCCGCATCCCGCGCACGCTGCCGCGCTTCTCGGCGACCTTCGATCCGCAGACCATGTCGGAGATCCGCCGCGCGGCCGCGACGGGCATCTACGACATCCGCGGCGGCGGCGCCAAGCGCAAGGTGCCGCATTTCGACGACCTCCTGTTCCTCGGCGCCTCGATCTCGCGCTATCCGCTCGAGGGCTACCGCGAGCGCTGCGGCACCAACGTCACGCTCGGCACGCGCTTCGCGAAGAAGCCGATCGAGCTGAAGATTCCGATCACCATCGCCGGCATGAGCTTCGGCTCGCTGTCGGCGCAGGCCAAGGAGTCGCTCGGCCGCGGCGCTTCCGCCGTCGGCACCTCGACGACGACCGGCGACGGCGGCATGACGCCGGAGGAGCGCGGCCATTCGTCGATCCTCGTCTATCAGTACCTGCCCTCGCGCTACGGCATGAACCCGGACGATCTGCGCAAGGCCGACGCCATCGAGGTCGTGGTCGGGCAGGGCGCCAAGCCCGGCGGCGGCGGCATGCTGCTCGGCCAGAAGATCTCTCCGCGCGTCGCCAAGATGCGGACGCTGCCGGAAGGCATCGACCAACGTTCGGCCTGCCGCCACCCCGACTGGACCGGGCCCGACGACCTCGAGATCAAGATCGAGGAGCTGCGCGAGCTCACGGATTGGCAGAAGCCGATCTATGTGAAGATCGGCGCGACGCGGCCCTATTACGACGCCGCTCTGGCGGTGAAGGCCGGCGCCGACGTCATCGTGCTCGACGGCATGCAGGGCGGCACCGCCGCGACGCAGGAAGTGTTCATCGAGCACGTCGGCATTCCGATCCTCGCGGCGATCAGGCCGGCGGTTCGGGCGCTGCAGGACCTCGGCATGCACCGCAAGGTCCAGCTCATCGTCTCGGGCGGCATCCGCAACGGCGCGGACGTCGCCAAGGCGCTGGCGCTCGGCGCCGACGCGGTGGCGATCGGAACCGCGGCGCTCGTCGCGCTCGGCGACAACGACCCGCATCTCGAAGCCGAATATCAGAAGCTCGGCACCACCGCCGGCGCTTATGACGACTGGCACGAGGGGCTTGATCCGGCCGGCATCACGACGCAAAATCCCGAGCTCGCCAAGCGGCTCGATCCCGTCGCCGCCGGACGGCGTCTCGCCAACTATCTGTCGGTGCTGACGCTCGAGGCCCAGACCATCGCGCGCGCCTGCGGCAAGAGCCACGTCCACAACCTCGAGCCGGAAGATCTCGTCGCCCTGACGGTGGAGTCCGCCGCGATGGCCGGCGTGCCGCTCGCCGGGACGAGCTGGGTTCCGGGTTCCGAGAAAAAATAAGCAGGCCGATCTAAGGACATAAAAAAGGCGCCGCGAAGCGACGGCGATTGGAAAAGGGCGGAATACATATGTCTACCAAACTTTCTGAAGTCGCCAAGGAGCGCGGCATCAAGAACTTCCTGGTGTCCTACACGGACCTGTTCGGCAACATGCGCGCCAAGCTCGTGCCGGCGCGCGCGATCGACAAGATGGCCAGGGACGGAGCCGGCTTCGCCGGCTTCGCCACCTGGCTCGACATGACGCCGGCCATGCCGGATCTGTTCGCGGTGCCGGACCCTGACAGCCTGATCCAGCTGCCATGGAAGCGGGAGGTCGGCTGGCTCGCCGCCGACCTCTACATGGACGGCAAGCCGGTCGAGCAGGGGCCGCGCAATCTCCTGAAGAAGCTGATCGCCGAACTTGGCGAGCTCGGCTACGAGATGCGGGCCGGCGTGGAGTGCGAGTTCTTCCTGCTCAATCCCGACGGCTCCGCCATCGCCGACGGCAACGACACCCAGACCAAGTCCTGCTACGACCAGCTCGCGCTGATGCGCCGCTACGACGTCATCACCGAGATCTCCGAGGCGATGGACGAGCTCGGCTGGAAGCCCTACCAGAGCGACCATGAGGACGCCAACGGCCAGTTCGAGATGAACTGGGAGTATGACGAGGCGCTGAAGACCGCCGACCGTCACGCCTTCTTCAAGTACATGGTGAAGTCGCTCGCCGAAAAGTACGGCATGCGCGCGACGTTCATGCCGAAGCCCTTCCTTTCGCTGACCGGCTCCGGCTGCCACTCCCACGTCTCGCTCTGGCGCGGCGACGACAATGTGTTCGAGGACGAGAAGGGCGAGCTCGGCGTGTCGGAGCTCGGCTACCGCTTCCTCGGCGGGCTCATGGCCCATTCCGACGCCCTGTGCGCGCTGACCAACCCGACGGTCAACTCCTACAAGCGTCTCAGCGCGCCGCGCACCACGTCCGGCGCGACCTGGGCGCCGGCCTCGATCACCTACACCGGCAACAACCGGACGCACATGATCCGCATCCCCGACGGCGGGCGGTTCGAGTTCCGCCTCGCCGACGGCGCGGCCAACCCCTACCTGCTGCAGGCGGCCGTCCTCGTCGCCGGCCTCGACGGGCTGAAGACCAACAGGCACCCCGGCGAGCGTTCGGACTTCGACATGTACGCCGAGCCGCACAAGTGCAACGGCTCCGCGAAGAAGCTGCCGCAGAACCTGCTCGACGCGCTGCGCCTGCTCGAGGGCTCCGAAGTCGTCAAGCAGGGCCTGGGCGAAGCCTTCGTATCCTCCTACGTCAAGCTGAAGCATCAGGAGTGGCAGGAGTACACCCGCCACCTCACGGAGTGGGAGCGCGAGCGCACGCTCGACTGCTAGGACGCCGATCCTGGGGCTCGCGAGACCTTGCGCGCGAGCCGCGACGACAAGCTGGGGCGGACTCCGGGCCTGACGCGGCCGGGGCGCCCGCTCCGGTCCCTGCGCGCCTCCGGCGCGTTTCCCAGGATCCAAACCGGCGCAGGGGCCGCGCGTCGCGCGGCTCCTCGCGAAGGATGACTCATGACTTTCTCCGGCTTCGAGATCTTCAAGAAGACGCTGGGCGGCGGAACGGGATGGGGTCCGCACTGGCGCAAGGCGGAGCCCAAGGCCGCCTATGACGTCGTCATCGTCGGCGGCGGCGGCCACGGCCTCGCCACCGCGCACTACCTCGCCAAGGAGCACGGCGTCGCCAACGTCGCCGTGATCGAGAAGGGGTGGATCGGCGGCGGCAACATGGGCCGCAACACCACCATCATCCGCTCCAACTACCTGCTGCCGGGCAACATCCCCTTTTACGAGCTTGGCATGAAGCTCTGGGAAGGGCTCGAGCAGGACCTCAACTACAACGCGATGGTGTCGCAGCGCGGCGTCCTCAATCTGTGCCACACCGACGCCCAGCGCGACGCCTTCGCGCGGCGCGGCAACGCGATGCGCCTGCACGGGGTCGACGCCGAGCTTCTCGACCTTGATGCGGTCAAGGCGATGACGCCCTACCTCGATTTCGACAACGCCCGCTTCCCCGTCGTCGGCGGCCTCCTGCAACGACGCGGCGGCACGGCGCGCCATGACGCGGTCGCCTGGGGCTACGCCCGCGCGGCCGACAGGCGCGGCGTCGACGTCATCGAGAATTGCGAGGTCGTCGGCCTGCGCCAGGAGAACGGCCGCATCGTCGGCGTCGAGACGACCAAGGGCTTCGTCAAGGCCGGCAAGGTCGCCCTTTCGGTCGCCGGCAATTCGTCGCGCGTCGCGGCGCTCGCCGGCATGCGGCTGCCGATCGAGACCCACGTGCTTCAGGCCTTCGTCACCGAAAGCCTGAAGCCGGTGATCGACTGCGTCGTCACCTTCGGCGCCGGGCATTTCTATATTTCACAATCGGACAAGGGCAGCCTCGTCTTCGGCGGCGACCTTGATCCATTCCCGTCCTGCGCGCAGCGCGGCAGCCTTTCGGTCTTCTGCGACGTCGCCGAGAACGCGATGGCGGTCATGCCGATGCTCGGGCGCCTGCGCATCCTGCGCTCATGGGGCGGCCTCATGGACATGTCGATGGACGGCTCGCCGATCATCGACCGCACGCCGGTCGACGGCCTGTTCTTCAACGGCGGCTGGTGCTACGGCGGCTTCAAGGCGACGCCGGCGGCGGGCTTCTGCTTCGCCCATCTCATCGCCAAGGGCGAGCCTCACCCGGCCGCCGCCGCCTATCGCCTCGACCGCTTCGCGACCGGGCGCGTCATCGACGAAAAGGGCATGGGCCCTTCGCCCAATCTGCACTGATCCCCCCGCGGGCGCACGCCGGGAAGGCTTCAAGAATGCTCATCAACTGTCCCTATTGCGGGCCGCGCGACCTTGGCGAGTTCTTCGTCGCCGGCGAGGCGCGGCCGCGGCCGCAGGCGAACGTGGAGGACCTCGACGCGGAGGCCACGCGCGCCGCCTGCGCCGAGGCGCTCTACCTGCGCGAGGATCCCGCCGGCTCGCATGTCGAGCATTGGTTTCACGCGTCGGGCTGCCAGAGCTGGCTGACGCTGCGGCGCGACACGCGCACTCATGAAATCTTCTCCGTGACGCTCGCCTCGCAAAAGGAGAACGCGCCATGAGCGGCTTCAGGCTGCGGGACGGCGGCGTCGTCGATCGTTCGCGTCCGCTGAAATTCAGGTTCGACGGCAAGTCCTATTCCGGCTACGCCGGCGACACCCTCGCCTCGGCGCTGCTCGCCTCGGGCGTGCGTCTGTTCGGCCGCTCGTTCAAATACCATCGGCCGCGCGGCGTCCTGTCGGCGGGCCACGACGAACCGAACGCGCTCGTCGAGCTGCGGGAGGGCGCGCGCCGCGAGCCGAACGTCAAGGCGACGACCATCGAGCTCTACGACGGCCTCGTCGCGTCGAGCCAGAACCGCTGGCCCTCGCTCGCCTTCGACGCGTTGGCGGTCAACGGCCTGATGAAGCCGTTCTTTTCCGCCGGCTTTTACTACAAGACCTTCATGTGGCCGGCCTCCTTCTGGGAGAAGGTTTACGAGCCGGCGATCCGCCGCGCCGCGGGCCTTGGCCGCGCCAGCGGCGTCGAGGACCCGGACAGCTACGAGCGCTCGAACGCCTTCTGCGACCTTCTCGTCGTCGGCGGCGGCCCCGCGGGGCTTTCCGCCGCCCTCGCCGCCGGCCGCGCCGGCGCCAAGGTCATCCTGTGCGAGGACGAGCCGACGCTCGGCGGGCGCCTTCTGAGCGACCAGGACACGATCGACGGCGCGCCCGGCGCGCGCTGGGCGAGCGCCGCGGCGGCCGAGCTCGCCTCGCTGCGCAACGTCCGTGTCCTGACGAGGACCAACGTCGTCGCCTCGTTCGACGGCGGCAGCTTCGCCGCGCTCGAGCGAGTTTGCGATCATCTGCCCGAGCCGCGGCCGTTCACGCCGCGCCAGCGCTTCTGGCGCATCGTGGCGAAGCGCGCCATCCTGGCGGCCGGCGCGATCGAGCGGCCGCTGCCGTTCCCCGACAACGACCGCCCGGGAATCATGCTGTCCTCGGCGCTGCGGACGTATCTCAACCGCTTCGCCGTCGCCGCCGGAAAGTCCGTCGCGGTCTACACGACGACCGACGACGGCTGGCTGACCGCGCGCGCCCTGATCGGCGCCGGCCTGGCGCCCGTGGCCGTGATCGACGCCCGTCGCGAGGCGCCGGCCGCCTTCGCGGACGTCGCCAAGGCCGTTCCGACGATCCTTGGCGGCGCGGTGGTCGCGACGGAAGGCGCGAAGGGCCTCAAGGCGATCACGGTCGAGAGCGCCGCGGGAAGCCGGCGCCTCGAGGTCGACGCCCTCGCCATGTCGGGCGGCTTCAATCCGGCGATCCAGCTCGCGAGCCATTTCGGCGGCCGCCCCGCCTGGTCGCAGGAAATCCATTCCTTCGTCGCGGGCGCCGTGAAGGCCGGCCTCGAGCCGGTCGGCGCCGCCGCCGGAACCTTTGCGCTCGGGGAAATTCTGGAGCAGGGCGCCAAGGCGGGCGCAAGCGTCGCGCAGGATCTCGGCTTTTCGGGCAAGACCGGCGCGATCGCCTCCGCCGCGCCGACGGCGACCGGCCTCGCGCCGGCCTGGTGGCGCCCGACGCCGGCCAAGGACGCGAAAGTGTTCCTCGACTTCCAGCACGACGTGGCGGCCTCCGACGTCACGCTCTCCTACCGGGAGGGCTATCGCTCGGTCGAGCACCTGAAGCGCTACACCACGCTCGGCATGGCGACGGACCAGGGGCGCACCTCCAATCTCGACGCGCTCGCAGTCATGGCGCAACTGACCGGCAAGTCGATTCCGGAAACCGGCGTCACGCTCGCCCGCCCGCCGGTGGCGCCGGTGGCGCTCGGCGCGGTCGGCGGCGACCATCGCCGCAAGGCCTTCCGTCCGACGCGCGAGACGCCCATCCACGCGATCGCGCTCAAGGCCGGCTCGAGCTTTCTCGACGCCGGGCAATGGAAGCGGCCGCAATATTTCCCGGCGAGCAAGGAAGAAACGCTCGCCGAAGCCGCGATCCGCGAGGTGACGGCCGTGCGCTCGCACGTCGGCGTCACCGACGTGTCGACGCTCGGCAAGATCGAGGTCGAGGGCCCTGACGCCGGCGCCTTCCTCGACAGGGTGTGCGCCGTGCGTCCCTCGGCCATCAAGGTCGGGCGCTGCAGCTATCTCATCATGCTGCGCGAGGACGGCTTCCTCATGGACGACGGCATGATCGCGCGTTACGCGCAGGACCGCTACGTCGTCTACACCTCGACGGCGCACGCCGCCCAGGCGTACCGCCACATGCAGTACTGCCGGCAGGCGCTGTGGCCGGAGCTCGACGCGAATCTGACCGCCGTGACCGACGTCTGGGCCCAGTTCGCGGTCGCCGGTCCGAAGTCGCCGCTGCTCATGCAGGCGCTCGTCGACGCTCCGGCGACGATCACCCGCACGACCTTCCCGCCCATGACGGCGGCAGAGCTGACGATCTGCGACGGCGTGCCGGCGCGTCTGTGCGCATTGTCCTTCTCGGGCGAGCGGGCCTTCGAGCTCGCCGTTCCGGCGGGCTATGGCGCGGCGCTGTTCGAGCGCATCCTCGAGCTCGGCGCCGGCTATGGCGTCACGCCCTACGGCAGCGAGGCGATGGGCGTCATGCGCATCGAGAAGGGCCATCCCGCCGGCGGCGAGATCAACGGCCAGACGAGCCCGTACGATCTCGGCTTCGCGCGCGCGCTGGCCAAGAACAAGGACCATGTCGGCCGCGTGCTGTCGCAGCGTCCGGCGCTCGTCGATCCGGCGCGGCCGCGCCTCGTCGGCGTCGCGCCGCTCGATCCGACGCATCGGGTGCGCGCCGGCGCCCATGTCGTGCCGGTCGACGCGGCGCTGTCGGCGGAGAACGACCACGGCTGGCTGAGCTCGGCCTGCTATTCGCCGACGGTCGAATCCTGGATCGGCCTCGCCATGGTTTCCCGCGGCCCCGAGCGCATCGGCGAGGAAGTCCGCATCTTCGATCCGGTGCGCGGCGACGACTACCGTGCGAAGATCGTCTCGTCCTGCTTCTATGATCCCAATGGGGAGCGCACCCGTGGCTGACGTTTCGACCCTTTCCCGTCCGCTCGCGCGGGAGGTTGCGCCGCATTACTATCACGCCGGACGCAGAGGTCCGCAGGTCGGGGCGCCCGGCGTGACGCTGTCCTTCGTGTCGCAGGAGGATCGCTTCAACGTCGAGGCGCGGCGCGGCCGCGGCCAGGAGCTTCTGGCCGCGCTCGCCGCAGCGTTCGGGCGCGCGCCCGTCGACGCCCCGCGCACGGTCTCGGCCGGCGGCTTCGACTTTGTCGGCATCGGTCCGATGCGCTGGCACGCGATCTCGCGCGGGCCGGGCGCCGAGGAGCGTCGCGCCGCGCTCACAGCCGCGGCTCGCGACGCGGCGACCGTCGTCGACCTCTCGCATGGCTTCGCCGCGTTCCGCCTCTCGGGGCCGAACGCCCGCGAGGCGCTCGCCTCCTTCGTTCCGGTCGACCTCGACGAGGCGAGCTTCCCGCCCGGAGCCTGCGCCATGACCATGGCGCATATGATGAGCGTTCAGATCCGCCGCACGCCTGACGGCGCGGCCTATGAATGCGCCGTGGCGCGCAGCTTCGGCGGCAGCCTGCTGCACGCCCTGACCAGCACCTGCGAGCGCTTCGGCCTCGAGATCGAGCCGCCGCGCTGAGGCTTTCAACGCCGGATCTTCAGGAAGATGCAACGCGGAAGCGACGGCGCGGCGAGCGCCGCCCTATGTTGACAAGCCAGATGCTCAGGCGAAGCGGCGCTGGTAAGGTTTCGCGACGGCGGTCTGGACGGATCGCCGTCGCTTGTCCAGGCGCGACGTAATTTCGCCGAATGCGGCGCCTGTGATTCCCCGCGTCGCAAAAATATCCACCGCCGAAGGCGAACGCTGAAAGCCTCCACGCCGCCCGAATGACGCGGCTTCAGTCGAGGTTTCGGCAGGTTTCCGCAGCGCGCGTCAGATGGCGCATGAGCTTGTCGGCGACGCTCCGGTCGAGGCCGACCTGCGCGATCGCCTTCACCATGCAGGCGAGCCAGAGATCGCGGTCGCTCGGACCGATCGGGATGTGCTCATGCATCTCGCGCAGGCGCGCGTGGCCATATTTCTGCACGTAATATTGCGGGCCGCCCAGAAAACCCGAAAGGAAGTTGAACTGCTCGATGCGCGAGTGCGCGACGCCGTGTCCGCGCAGATGCAGGAGGCGAAGAGCCTCCGCCTCGGGGTCGGTTTCGATGATGTCGTAAAAGATCTTGACGAGCTCGCGGACGCCTTCTTCTCCGCCAAGGTCCTCATAAAGCGACTGGCGCCTGACGGGAATGTTCATGGCCGAATCTCCCATTATGTCGCGGGGGTGGGCGCGAGCCGGACAAGAGCGCGGCGAACCGGCGGCTGCGCGGCGGAGCGGAAGCCTCCCGGCCTTCGCCCCGCGTCATTGATCCGGCGCATACGTCCGGTCCGAAAGTTCTCCGCGCCTTTCGGATCGACGCGCTTAGAGCGTCGTCTGCTCAGGGGCGGTTCCGACAGAGAGCGGGGCGCCGTCGTCGAAGGGCGCGAGATAGTCGACGACCATCTCCCGGTAGCGGGTGAGGCCCTTGTACTCGGCGAGCTCCGGCGGCAGGTCGCGCAGCACGCGATGCAGCCGCTTGCGCCATTTCGCGACGCGCGCGATGTCGCCGACGCGGATGAGGTAGCAGCGGATGCCGAACAGGATGCCGTTGGAGCGCGGCAGGCGGAATAGCGTCTGCAGCTCGACGCGCAGGTGGACCTTCTCGCCGACGTTCTCCGGGGTGACGGTGGTGCGGTCGGCGCCCCAGAGCGGATAATTCTCCGGGCTCGTGTCGAGGCGCGGATTGATCGTCATCGTCCAGTTGAGGCGACGCACGGGCTGGCCGTATTGCAGCCGCGTCAGGAACTTGAGAGCGCGGTCGAAGACGCCGAGCTGACCGGCGAGCGGCACCGGCGCATGCCATTCATGGAACGACATGCCGATGTTGAACTCGAGCGACCAGTCGGCCTGGGTCGTGACCATTCCGCCGTCGACGAACAGATTGTCCTCGCGCTGATCCTGCAGGGTGAAGTCGCCCTGGGCCTGGCGGGTGACATATTCGAAGGGCTCGTAGGGCAGGGTGGAGGCGTCCCCGAAGGTGAACTCCTGCCGGATGCCGAGCGGCCTGTTCTCCCAGGTCCAGCGCTCGCCGTCCTTCGTGAGCGTGAAGTCCGCCGGATAATCGCGCGCGAGGCTCTCCATGATGAGCTCGAGCGTGTCCCATTGCGCCGTCATCATGTGCGGCAGCACCTTGCAGCGGCTGGGATCGCCCTCGAGGACGATGGCGCGCTCGGCGCATTCGGCGACGTAATGCTCGTCGACGTCGAAAGTCGCCTGGAAGGCCGGCGTCGGCCCGCCCTTCACATGCGGCTCCATATTAACCGAGTACATGTAGGAATCTTCGGCGAACGGAAACGGAAAGCGCAGCACCGCCTCGTCGCTGTTCCGGTAGGTGAAGTCCTGACGGAACGTCTCCGACGGCTTGAAACGCTGGTTCATGTCAATCCTCCCATCAGGCCGTTTCGGCCTGGCGTCTGCGACGCTCTTGCTTCGTTTCAGAGATCGAGCACGAGGCTCGGCGTCTTCGCGCGCGAAACGCAAATCATGATGGAGCGCTTGGCGGCGCGGTCGGCTTCGCTGAGAAAGTGGTCGCGATGATCCGGCTCGCCTTCGATGAGGCCCGTCTGGCAGACGCCGCAGGCGCCCCCGCGGCACAGGCATTCGGGCTCGAGCCCGGCCTCCTCGATCGCCTCCAGAAGCGTCTGGTCGTCGCGCACGGCGACCTCGAGGCCGGATTTCTTCAAGATGGCGACGAAGGGCGCGCCGCCTGCGTGCGATCCGCCGAAGGATTCCGAATGCAGCTTGGAGGCGGGCCAGCCCTGAGCCCGGCCGCTGTCGAGCACGAGGTTCATCAGCCCTTCCGGGCCGCAGGTGTAAAGGTGCGTTCCGAGCGGTTGCGAGCTCAGCACCTGCGGAAGGTCGCAGGGCGAGGACTCCGGATGCAGGATGACGCGTCCGTCGTCGAAATCGGCGAGCAGCCGCTCGAAGACGGAAAGCTCGGCGTCGCGGCAGAAATGGCGCAGCTCGTAGTCCGCGCCGCTCTCCCGGAACGCGGCGATATAGGACAGGAACGGCGTGATCCCGACGCCGCCGCTGACCATGAGATGCTTGCGCGCCAGATGGGAGATCGGGAACAGGTTGCCCGGCTCATGCGCGGCGATGATCGCGCCGCGCTCGATCTTCTCATGCAGGAAGGCCGAGCCGCCGCGCGAATTCTCGACCTTGCGCACGATGATCTCGAGCCGGCTGCGGTCGGCGGGGGCGGAGACGACCGAATAGGCGTTCTTCCAGCGCTTGCCCTTGCCCTCGAGCGTCAGGCGCAGATGGGCGCCGGGTCCGGCGGGAGGAAGCTCGCCGCCGTCGGCCGCCTCGAAGACGAAACGCTTCAGCAGCGGGGACACCCGCTCGGTGTCGCGCACGCGCAAAAGGAGATGGTCGGCGCCGCTCATGGATAGACCTCTTCGATCGCGGGGATTTCGCCAGGAACTTCGGCGTCGACCTGCACGCCCGCGAAGGCCGCGAGGCGGCGCGAGAAGTGGTCGCGCACGAACAGATGCGCGCCGCAGCCCGAGCAGGTCGCGATGTTGGTCGACACATTTTCGGTGACGGCGCGGCAATGCACGCAGTAGACCCGCCGGCTCTGCGAGCCGACGTGGAAAAGACGATATTCGTCGCGGTCGAGCCCCTTGTCCGCGGCGATCTTGGCGACGTCCCAGATGAAGGATTCGAGCCCGACGGCGTAAAGGCGCAGGCCGACGCGCTCCCGCGACAGACGGTGGTCGAGCGCGTCGAGAATCTGCGCGCGCGAACGGAAGTCGCGCAGAACCGCGCCGCCGCCCTCGTGCGGCGCGGCGGCGACGCGCGCCTCGGCGAGCGTGCGCCAGATTTCGACGGGAGCATCCGCCGGCAGGCCTGCGAACGTCTCCGGGGAGGGCTCGAAGCGATGGTCGGCGACGAAAAGATGCCGGCGCCCGGCGGGATCAACCGCGAGCGCCTCATATGTCGGACGGCTGAACATTGGGGGAGCGGACATATTCCCTCGACTCTGTGACCGGGCGTCCGAACGCCGATCATGACGCTGGCGCGAGCCGCATGACATGCATGTTCGGCGCCCCTAATGGGATGCTGAGCGACTAGAAATAGTATCGGCGGTGGGCCGGGTCCATGATGCCAATGGATATCATTGACATTCTTTTTCTTCAGAAGAAAGCTTGCGTCTTAGGCGGAAATCCTCTCAGGAGCGTGGAAACTGCCGTGCGAGCGGGCGATTGCCGGCTGGATGGTCGACGACAAGTGGGCCGGGCGAATTTGGCGACGCGCGAGGATTGCAGGCCCTGGCGGCTCAGGCGCGGCCGTTTCCGGCTCATGGGCCCGCGTCGCCTTCGGGCCGGCGATCATTATCTGCGGAGTTGATTTAGACGGCTTCAGTCATTCATTCGCGCTGATCTTAAGCCGATAGGATAATTCAAAGACGTCGACTGTGGCCGACGCCCGCGAAAGCCGCTCCTTGTGTCCAGATATCGATGTTCAGATATCAATTCTGGAAAAAAATGGAGCAAATCTCCTTACGAGGGCGCGCTCCGAGTCGACATTCATCTTACGGTAGATGCGATGTTTATAATTCTTGACCACTCCCTTGCTGATCGTCAAAGCTTGAGCGATATGGCCGGTCGTGCAACCACGCAGCATGAAAGAGAGGATGTCGCGTTCGCGCGGCGTCAACTCCTCAAGCGACGGCGTGTCGAAATCGCCCGGCGCGGGCGCCGAATTGCAACGCTCAAGCACAAACATTCGACCATGCGGGGCAAGCGGAAAATCCCCCGTCATCTTTTCGAATTTTATGATCCATCCGTCCAAGGCGCTGGTCTTTTCGCCTCGGGCTGAAAGCCGAACCACCTCAGAATTGATTGCGCGATCCCCGGCGACCGCTTCATTCCATGCGTCGTTCGAATAGACGCTTGCGCCGAACCGGTCCTGGATCAACATTGGTTTATCGGCGAGCCTGTTAAATTCCAGCTCGCAGGCTTTATGCGCGTTGGCGAACAGATTGCTGATATGCGCGCGATGACAGCCTTCGAGGGCGGGAAAGACGCGACGCGCGCGCTCGACGTCGGCGCGCGAAAAAACGCCTTCTTCGCGCTCAAGGAATAGACCGTAACAATCGTTGCCGACGGTTGGCAGAAATACGCTCATTTCATCCGAAATCCGGGCGTTCGGCAGGAAGACGCGGCTATAGGCCTCGATACCCTTATATTCCGCCTTGACTTTGGCCAGCATGATGACGCCAGCGTGGCCATGATTGTTCCAATAGTCGGAGAAAGGATCGACTCCGCTGTATTCGCCAAGATAGGCTCCGACGACGTGCGACTTCACGTTGTTAGTGTACAGGACCTCCGGCGACTCGTTGCGGGAGAAACGGATAATCCAGCAGGAGTCGTGGCGAATGCTCGCGCCGAAGAGGCTGACCAGCTCGGGATGAAAATCCCGAGAGCCGATCGACTTGGCCACTTGGCCGAGCTTATCGAACCATCGTTTGTCGTCCAGGCGAAGCATGGGGCGATTCTCCCTCAATCACGCCTGTCGTTTTCGACATGGCTCCAGCTCTGAAGAACTGGAATTTTATCGATCTCAGAAAATAGCTATTTTAAAAGCTTTTCAATGGCGATGGCGCCTGACGCGCTCCCCGTCTTCCTGTCGGCCGCACGTCACGCCCGGCCTCGCTCTGGCTTGATCCGGGCCGGAGTCGAGCGATCCGGTCCGCCGGGCCGAAAGCCTGTCGCGTCCTCGCTATCTCTGCGCCGATCCGGCCTCCTCGCAGGCTTGCCCCGGTCTGTGTTCCGGTTCACGATCTCGATCATGGCGCGTTACGATGGGCGGCTACAGATTAAGCGGCCGCCAACTCTCTCTGGAAAAAGGCTCTAATCGGACGATCGTGGAACATGACGGATCAACGTGCGGCGGAAGCAGCATCCGCTTTGCGATGATGCGGAAGCTCGACCGATCCCCTGCGATCCGTCCGCAAGCGGCGCGCTCCGAGGCGGCGTGATCGCCGATCCCGCGTCGCCCTCGCGAACCGGGCTGCGGGCGAGATCAGCATTTCCCAAGAGATCAGGCCATCACGGCGGCGCTGCGATGGCCTGATCTTTGCTGGGACGGTCACGCCGCATGGTCCATCTCCTGCGCGATGGATCCAGCTTTGTCGATGGCCAGAATCAGGGGGGCGCCAGCCGCCTCAAACACGGAACGCTTCAGCGAACAAACCGGCTCCGCCTTCTGCGCGCACAACGCCGACGAAAGCGCGGGCCGCTGACGTTAACGTCGATCATAGCCCGGGTCTATGATGCCAATGGACACCATTGACAGGCGCTTTCTTCATGGGAAATTCGCTGTCGCCATAGAAAAATATCAATCACTGGGGAAGGAAAGCTCTCGCAAGAGCGCCGATTGCAGGCGCGCGAAGAGCGAAACAAGGAGTGCTATATGAGCAGCGTAACAGATGCCGCCTCGACAGAGCTGGATGGGCGGCTTCACCGAAGCATCGACTGGACCGGCGCCTTCTGGGTGGCGAGCGGCGTCCCCGCCCTCGTCCTGTTCTCGATCGGCGGCATCGCCGGCACCACGGGGAAGCTCGCCTTCCTGATCTGGACGGTCTCGATCGTCCTCGGCTTCCTGCAATCCTTCGTCTACGCCGAGATCGCCGGCCTGTTCCCCAACAAGTCGGGCGGCGCCTCGATCTACGGCGCGGCCGCCTGGGTGCGCTACGTCAAGCTGGTCGCGCCGCTCTCGGTGTGGTGCAACTGGTTCGCCTGGAGTCCGGTGCTCTCGCTCGGCTGCTCCATCGCCGCCGCCTACATCCTCAACGCGATCGCTCCCGTGCCGCTCGCCGGCTCGCCCGAGGTCGCGCAGTGGCTCGCGGCCCACGGCGCCGAGATCGTCGGCTCCGAGGCCGACAAGACGGCCGCCGCCGTCGCCGCGCTGAGCCCGGCGATCCGCAACTGGGCGCTCTTCACGCATTCGATCGGCCCGGTCAGCTTCTCGCTCAACGCCGCCTTCTTCGTCGGCTTCGCCCTGATGCTGATGGTCTTCGCGATCCAGCACCGCGGCATCCTCGGCACTGCGAGCGTGCAGAAGTGGATCGGCCTCGCCGTCATCATCCCGATGGTCGTCGTCGGCCTCGTGCCGCTGCTCACCGGCAAGGTCGACTGGAGCAACTTCTCGCCGCTCGTGCCGCTCGCCGCCGCCTCCGCGCCCGAGCCCGGCAGCTGGAACATCGGCGGCTGGACGCTGGTCCTCGGCGGCATGTTCATCGCCGCCTGGTCGACCTACGGCTTCGAGACCGCCGTCTGCTACACCAGCGAGTTCCGCGATCCCGCCAAGGACACCTTCAAGGCCATCTTCTACTCCGGCCTGCTGTGCATGGCGCTGTTCATCCTGGTGCCGTTCACCTTCCAGGGCGTGCTCGGCCTCACCGGCATGCTCGATCCGACGATCGTCGACGGCTCGGGCGTGGCGCAGGCCATGGCGCATATGGTCGGCGGCGGCAAGATCGTCGAGAGCGTCCTCGTGATGCTGATGATCCTCGCCCTGATCCTCTCGATCATGACGGCGATGGCCGGCTCCTCGCGCACGCTCTACCAGGGCTCGGTCGACGGCTGGCTGCCGCGCTATCTCAGCCACGTCAACGATCACGGCGCGCCGACGCGGGCGATGTGGACCGACCTCGGCTTCAACCTCATCCTGCTCGCCATCGCCTGCGCCGACGCCACCAGCTTCTTCTTCGTGCTGGCGGTGTCGAACTGCGGCTACATCATCTTCAACTTCCTGAACCTCAACTCGGGCTGGATCCACCGCATCGACTCCTCCCATGTGCCGCGCCCCTACAAGGCGCCGTCCTGGATCATCGGCCTCGGCGCGGTCTTCGCCTTCGTCAACGTCGTGTTCATGGGCGCCGGCGCCAAGGTGTGGAACCCGATCGCGCTGTGGGCCGGCCTCATCACCGCCTCGATGATCATCCCGGTGTTCTGCTATCGCCATTACATCCAGGACGGCGGCAAGTTCCCGCACGAGACGTTCGAGGACCTTGAGATCGGCGACGGCCGCCACACGGAGAAAAAGGCCGGGGCGCTGCCTTATCTGGTCCTGATCGCCGGCCTCGTCGTCCTGCTGGCCGCGAACTGGATCTTCCAGCTCTGACGCAGACGCGCCCGGGAACGCTCCTCCGGGCGCCGTCGCCGGCGAATCTTCCCAGGAAGAAAATTTCTTGACGTAAACTCTGTAAGACCGCGTCTTCCACCGAAAAGCGGGCGGCGCGGACGGCCGCTCCTGGAGCGGACGGAACGTCAAAAGAAGGTGCTGCAATGAACACTCACGCCCATCCCCGCAAGAACGCCCTGAACGAGCGCCATCGCGCGCTGGGGACGAATTTCGAAGCCTCCTGGAACGACATGCCGATCCCGCAGAACTACGCGAGCGATCCTTATGTCGAGACGGAGACCGTGCGCGAGGCCGCCGGCCTCTTCGACGTCACCGCGCTGCGGCTGATCGACGTCTCCGGCCCCGACGCGCTCGCCGCGCTGAACGCGATGCTCACCTCCGACATCGCCAAGATCAAGCCCGGCAAGTCGGCGATCAGCAACATCGTCGACGACGCGGGCTCGCTGATCGACGACGTGCTCATCTACTGCGACGGCCCGAACGCCTATCGCATCTCGCATGGCGGCGGCTCGCTCGAGGACGTGCTGCCGCAGTTCGCGCAAGGGCGCGACGTGCAGTTCCGCAAGGACGACGACACGCACATCCTGTCGCTGCAGGGGCCGAAGGCGCTCGACATTCTCGCGCCGCACACGCCGATGAACCTCGCCGACCTGCGCTACTTCGAGCACCAGCGCACGACCCTGTTCGGCCGCGACGTCTCGATCGCGCGCGGCGGCTATTCCGCCGAGCGGGGTTACGAGGTGTTCTGCAAGGCCGCCGACGCCGTCTACCTGTGGGACAAGATCCTCGAGGCCGGCAAGCCGTTCGGCGCGACCGCCGTATCCTGGGCGTGCCTCGACATTGTGCGCGTCGAGGGCGCGCTGCTGTTCTTCCCCTACGACATGCCGGAAGGCGACGTGACCCCCTGGGAGGTCGGCGTCGACTGGACCGTCGACCTGTCGAAGCCCGCCTTCCACGGCAAGGAGGCGCTGGCGCGCCGGCGCGGGCAGGAGCGCTTCGCGCAGGTCGGACTCGAGGTCGACCATAACGAGGCGGTCGAGCCGGGCGCGAAAATCTTCAAGGACGGCCAGGAGATCGGCGTCGTCAATTCGACGACCTACAGCCGCCGCCTGATGCGCTCGCTCGCGCTTGGCCACGTCAAGCCGCAGTTCAAGGCCTACGGGACGGAGGTCGAGGTGCGCGGCGAGGCCGGCGCCCTCAAGGCGCGCGTCGTCAAGACGCCGTTCTACGATCCGCTGCGCCTTCGCACCCATCCGCTCGAGGAGCGCAAGCCGCGCTGACGCCGGCCAGGGCGACGAACGGGCGGCTGCCGCCGCCCGTTTACGCCAGATCGAAGATCGGCATGAATTTCTTGATGAGCTCGCGCTCGGACGCGACCTCCGCCTTGCGGTGGATGCGAAGCCGCAGATTTCTGATCGTGCCTTTGCTCATCTCCAGACGCTGAGCGATCTGGCCGGTGCTCCAGCCCTGCATGATCATCAGAAGCACTTCGCCTTCGCGCGGCGTAAAGAGCTGAAGCACGTCCTGGCGCCGCTCGGCGCCGCCCTCGCCGATGAGCGGCCTCGGCTCGAGCACGAACATTCGTCCGCGCGGCGCCAGCGAAAAGTCCTTGTCGAAGGTCTCGGACCGCACGACGAAATTTCCGGCGAGGCGCGTCTGCGGGCTCGTCTCGGGAAACAGCTCGGCGACCGCCTCCATGATCGCCGGCTCGGAGCGCGCGGCGCAGCTCCAGGACGCGTTGGAATAGACCTCGATTCCGAAGCGGTCCTGAATGAACACCGGACGATTGATGAAATCCTGCGCGCCGAAAACGTCCTTGCGCCGCAAATTGTCGAAAAGCCGCTCCAGATGAGCGCGATGGAAGCCCTCAAGGGCGGGAAACATCCGGCTCGCGCGCCGCACGTCGGACGCTTCGAACCGGCCGGCGCGGCGGTCGAGGAAAAGCCCGAGGCAGCAGTGGCCGATCGTCGAAAAGAACATCCCCATTTCATCGGAGACGCCGGCGGGGCCGAGATAGAGGCTTTTGTACAAAAGGAAGTCGAGATCTGACGTCTCGAGCTGCGCGAGGGTCAAAACGCCCGAGCTCTGGCTCCGTTTCCAGTGACGCGAGAAGGGATCGATCTCCAGGCACTTCGAATTATAGATTCGCAGCGTTTCGGCCGGCACGTTCCAGCTGTAGATGACGTCTGGCGGCGCGGCGCGCGAGTAGCGGATGATCCAGCCGGCGTTATGGGGAACGCTCGCGCCGAAGAGATCCACCAGCGCCTCATGGAAGCGGTCGGTGCCGATGGATTTGGCTATGTCGCCGAAGCGCCGAAACCACTCCGCATTGCCGAAACGCAGCGCCGCGCGGCGCTTAACCTCTTCGTTCATGCCGTCCGCCGCCGCCCCCCTGACGTCGATCCCAACAGGAGGATAGCGCGCCGCCGCGGCGATTGGGAGGCGTAAGCGGCCTTCCATGAAAACCTAGCGAAATCATGAGTATGAGCGGTATGCAATGACCCTGGTGAGGGCGCGCGCCGACCTCCGGGCTTTGCCGCGGAGCGAAAAAGCCGCCTTTGTCCAGCCCGCCCCACGCCTTGGCGCGCGACATAGTGACACCTGTCATTATTGCCGTGGAACGTCGACCCCGTTTAGCTTTCCTCAAGTGAAAGATATTTCACAGAGGCGGCAGGGTCGCTATTTTCTCGTCGGCATGTAAGACCGACGCCCAAATCCGTCCGGCTCGCCTGCGTTCGAGGACGCGCCGGGGGAAGAAATGCGAGAGCGGCGGTGGCCGCGCCCGGCGCCTCCGACATGCGTCTGTTAAGCTAAACGAGGTTTTCGACATGACTCGCATCGCCATCATCGGCGCCGGCCCGAGCGGCCTCGCGCAGCTTCGCGCCTTCCAGTCCGCCGCCAGGAAGGGCGCTGAAATTCCCGAGCTCGTCTGCTTCGAGAAGCAGTCGGACTGGGGCGGGCTGTGGAACTACACCTGGCGCACCGGCGTCGACGAATACGGCGAGCCGGTCCATGGCAGCATGTACCGCTACCTGTGGTCGAACGGCCCGAAGGAGTGCCTCGAATTCGCAGACTACTCCTTCGAGGAGCATTTCGGGCGCCCGATCCCGTCCTATCCGCCGCGCGCCGTGCTGCATGACTACATCATGGGCCGCGTGGCCAAGAGCGACGTGCGCAAGTTCGTGCGCTTCAACACCGTCGCCCGCTGGGTCGACTACGACGAGAAGACCCAGAAATTCTCCGTGACCGTCAAGGACCTCAAGAAGGACGAGCTCTACACCGAGGCCTTCGACTACGTCGTCGTCGCCAGCGGCCACTTCTCGACGCCGAACGTGCCGCATTTCCCCGGCATCGAAGTCTTCCCCGGCCGCGTGCTGCACGCCCACGACTTCCGCGACGCGAACGAGTTCGTCGGCAAGAACCTGCTCGTCGTCGGCAGCAGCTACTCCGCCGAGGACATCGCCAGCCAGTGCTACAAGTACGGCGCGAAGTCGATCACCTTCAGCTATCGCTCAAAGCCGCTGAACTTCGCCTGGCCAGACTGCTTCACCGTGAAGCCGCTGCTGACCAAGCTCACCGGCAAGACCGCCCATTTCAAGGACGGCAGCACGACCGAGGTCGACGCTGTGATCCTGTGCACGGGCTATCTGCATCACTTCCCGTTTATCGCCGACGACCTGCGCCTCAAGACCAGCAACAGGCTCTATCCGGCCAATCTCTACAAGGGAATCTTCTGGCAGGAGAACCCGAAGTTGATCTACCTCGGCATGCAGGACCAGTACTTCACCTTCAACATGTTCGACGCGCAGGCCTGGTACGCGCGCGACGTCATCCTGGGGCGCATCAAGCTGCCGAGCAAAGAGGAGCGCCAGGCCGACATCGAGCACTGGCGCGCGCTTGAGGAGAAGATCGAGACCGCCTATGACGGCATCGACTTCCAGACGGAATATGTGCGCGACCTCATCCCCGCCACGGACTACCCGATGTTCGACCTCGACCGGGTCGCGGCCCTGTTCAAGGAATGGGAGGAGGACAAGGTCAAGAGCATCATGGGCTATCGCAACAATTCCTATGTTTCGATCATGACCGGCAACAAGGCGCCGGCGCACCACACGAAATGGATGGAGGCGCTCGACGACTCCTTCGAGGCCTTCATCGCGCAGCCGGAGGCGGCCGAATAGCGGCCGCAGGCCCCGCGCCCGCGTAACGCAAGGAGCAACGCACATGAACGTGACGGCGACAGGCCTCAAAGGCGGCGCGGGCCTTGCCGCGCGCGCTCCCTCGCGCATCCTGCGCGCGCCGGGCGGCGGCTCGATCCTGTTCGAGCTCGCCGCGGGCGACGAAGCGGCGGTCTTCAGCCCCGAGGGCGGACAGAGAGGCGACCTCCTCGTCGCCTCGACGGCTTCCGGGGCGAACGCCCCCGCGGCGCTCGGCCCGGCGTCGCGGCGGCTCGGCGGTCTTTCCGACCTTGGGGCGGGCGCGGGCGACCCCGCGCGCGCCTTCCTCGCGGCGCTTCGCGAAGGCGAAGCCGCCGAGGCGATCACGCTTTTCAGCGACGACGGCGCGGCGGGCGAGACTTTCTTTTTCCCGGCTCCCGCCGACATGCGCTGCCTGCTCGTCGTTCCGGGCGAGGCGATGGAGCCCGACGCGCAGAATCCGCCGACGGACCTGCGCGTCGAGATCTTCTCGGCGCGGGCGGCGGGCGTCGCGCCGCCTCCGCTCGCCCCCGTCAAGCTCGACCTGCGCATCGACGCCGCGAGCGCGCGCGCCTATCGCGTCGCGGCCGGGGACTATTTCCAGATCATCGACGTCGACGGGCGCCAGTGCTCCGACCTGCTCGCCTTCGACGCGAGGGCTCTGGAGCAGGGGCGCGAGCTCGGCGTCGATCCGACGACGACGCGCACGCTGATGGGCGCGGCGACGCCGGAGCCCGGCCTCCACTCGAAATATTTCGACCAGGACCAGAACCCGCTGTTCGAGATCGTGCGCGACACCGTCGGGCGGCACGACACCTTCATGCTCGCCTGCAGCGCGAAATATTACGACGACATGGGCTACCCCGGACACGGGAACTGCACCGACAATTTCAACGCAGCCCTCGCCCCTTACGGCGTCGCGCCGCGGCGCGGCTGGCCGGCGGTCAACTTCTTCTACAACACCTTCGTCGGCGAAGACGACATGATCGGCTTCGACGAGCCGTGGTCGCGGCCCGGCGACTATGTGCTCCTGCGCGCGCTGACCGACCTCGTGTGCGCCTCGTCCTCCTGCGCCGACGACATCGATCCGGCGAACGGCTGGCGGCCGACCGACATCCATGTGCGCGTCTACGACGCCAGGGAAAACTTCTCGAAGGGCGGAGCCCACCGCATGACCGTCGACTCACCTGCAACGCTCACGCGCGAATCGGGCTTCCATCCGCGCACCTGCGCGCTGACGCGCTCCTTCGCCGACTATCGCGGCTTCTGGACGCCGCAATGCTACGCCTCGGAAGGCCCGATCGCCGAATATTGGGCGTGCCGCGAGCGCGCCGCGATCATGGACCTGTCGGCGCTGCGCAAGTTCGAGGTCACCGGCCCGGACGCCGAGGCGCTGCTGCAGGGCGCGGTGACGCGCGACATCCGCAAGCTCGCCGTCGGCCAGATCGTCTACACGGCGATCTGCCACGAGCACGGCGGCATGATGGACGACGGCACGGTGTTCCGCCTTGGCGAGGCCAATTTCCGCCTCGTGTGCGGCGACGACTATTGCGGCGTCCATCTGCGCGAGCTCGCCCAGCGCCAGGGCCTGCGGGCCTTCGTGCGCTCCTCGACGGACCAGCTCCACAACGTCGCGCTGCAGGGCCCGAAGTCGCGCGACATCCTGCGCGAGGCGCTCGTCACGCCGCCGCTCCGCGCCACGGCCGACGAGCTGAAATGGTTCCGCTTCACCGTCGGCAAGATCGGCGGGCGGCCCGTGCTCGTCTCGCGCACCGGCTACACCGGCGAGCTCGGCTACGAGATCTGGACGCATCCGGACGCCGCGCCCGCCGTGTGGGACGCGCTGATGGAGGCGGGGCGCCCGCACGGGCTCGCGCCGTTCGGCTTCGGCGCGCTCGACATGGTGCGCATCGAGGCCGGGCTCATCTTCGCCAACCATGAATTCTGCGACGAGACGGACCCGTTCGAGGCCGGCGTCGGCTTCGCCGTTCCGGCGAAGAAGGAGGACGCTTATATTGGATCGGAGGCGCTGGCGCGCCGGCGCGCGCATCCGCTGCGCCAGCTCGTCGGCCTTGCGGTCGAGGGGAACGAGCCGGTCGGCCATGGCGATCCGGTGTTCTCCGGCCGCGCGAAAGTCGGCGTCGTCACGAGCGCGACCCGCTCGCCGGTCCTGCGCCGCACGATCGCGCTGGCGCGCGTCGACGTCGCCTGCGGCCAGCTCGGGACGGCGCTCGAGATCGGCAAGCTCGACGGGCGCCAGAAGCGCATCGGCGCGCTCGTCGCTCCCGTGTGCCAGTACGATCCCGACAAGTCGCGCGTGAGGGCGTAGGCGCCGCTCACGCGTGGCCGGGATTGGCGCCGTGCGCCGCGCCTTCGGAGTAGTCCGCGACGCGTCGCGCGCCGATTTCTTCGAGGTCGAGCTCCGACTCGAGCGCCTGCACGACGGCGTCGTGAACTTCTCCCGCGCGATGCAGCCGCAAAAGCTCGGCCCGGCCAGCGCGGTTCGCCGCCAGGATCGCGTCGTAATGTTCGCGGCGGGCGGCGTCGAACTCGCCGTTCGACTCCGCGTAGCGCTGGGCGATCTCGGCTCTGCGGCCATATTGCTCGGAAAGACGCGGATGGCGTTCGCCGCCGTCCGGCTGGCGCGAGAGCCCGGCGATCGCGCGCTCCTCGGCGCGGATCATGCGGGCGCGCGCCTGCGCGAGGGAGAGCGTTTGCGCCTGCGCGAGCTCGAAAGCGCCGAGCGGCATCGCCTTGATGAGCGGCCGCAGCGTCGTTCCCTGGATGAGGATCGAGGCGAAGATCGCCGCCATGGTCGCGGCCATGATGAAGTCGCGGCCCGGAAACTCCTCCGGCACGGCGAGCGCGACGGCGAGGCTGACGACGCCGCGCATGCCGGCCCAGCTCATGACGATCGGCACGGCGAGCGGCGGGTAGGGGTCGCTCGCGCGCAGCTTCGGAAACAGGAAGCGCGCGACATAGGCCGTCGTCAGGATCCAGACGAAGCGCGCCGCCGTCATCGCGAGCAGGATGGCGCCGATCGCCGGGGCGAAGCGGGACATCTCGAAGCCCGACTCGGAGAGCCTGTGCAGGACGCCGCGCAGCGACAGGCCGATCAGGATGAAGATCAGCGACTCCATGATGAACACGGCGACGGCCCACACGGCCGTGGCCTGCACGCGCGTCACGGCCGAGAACAGCGAATGCTGACGCTGACCGAGGACGAGGCCGCAGACGACCGTCGACAGCACGCCCGAGACGTGCAGGCGCTCGCCGAGGATGTAGGAGGCCCAGGCGACGAGAAAGCTGGCGGCGATGACGAGATGGGCGTCCTTGAGCCGCGCGAGCGCGCTCGAGACGAGGAAGCCGGCGGCGAGGCCGACGGCGACGCCGCCGGCGGCGAGGAGGACGAATTCGCCGGCGCCGCCGGCGAGGCTGAAGACGCCGGTGAGGCCGGCCGTCACGGCGAGCCGGTAGAGCACGAGCCCCGCGGCGTCGTTGATGAGGCTTTCCCCTTCAAGCAGCGTGACGAGGCGCGCCGGCAGCGGGAGCCCGGCGAGGGCCGCCTTCGCCGCGACGGCGTCGGGCGGCGAAACGACCGCCCCGAGGGCGAAGCAGGCGGCCCAGGGCAGGTCGGGGACGAGGAGGCGGGCGACGACGCCGACGATCAGCGTCGTGAAGGCGACGGCGCCGACGGCGAGTTGCAGGATGACGCGCAGATTGGCGCGAAAATCGCGCCAGACGGTGAAATAGGCGCTCGAGAACAAGAGCGGCGGCAGGAACAGAACCAGCATCAGGTCGGGATCGACGCTGATCTCCGGCATGCCCGGAAGGAGAGCGAGCGCGACGCCGCCGAGCGTGAGCGCCGCCGAGGGCGGGAAGCGCAGCCGCCGGGCTATCAGCTCGAGCGGGATGACGACGGCGATCAGGACGAGGACGAGTTCGAAGCTTTCGGCTGGCGGCATGCGGCGTCCGGGTGGTCGTGGGCGGGCGCGGCAGGATAGGCGGGGCGGGCGGAGGCGTCACCTGCCTCGCGCGTCAGGGCCGCTCGCGCGCCAGCGCGTCGCGCAGAACCTGCACATGTCGGTTGAGCGCGCCGAGCTCGTCCATGGACAGGCCCGAACGCTCCGTCAGCTCCTGCGCGAGGCGTCCGCACCGCCCGCGCAGCGCGCGGCCGGCGGCGGTGAGCCGCGCCTCGACCTCGCGCTCGTCGTCGGGATTGCGCGCGCGGGTGACGAGGCCTGCGGCTTCGAGCCGCTTCAGGAGCGGGGTCACCGTGCTTGATTCAAGCGCGAGGCGTTCGGCGATCGCGCGGACGCTGCGTCCGTCCTGCTCCCAAAGCGCGTGCAGCACGAGATATTGCGGATAGGTGATCCCGAGCCGGTCGAGCGTCGGCTTGAACAGGCGGGTGACCGCCATGCTGGCCGAATAGAGCGAGAAGCACAGCTGGCTGTCGAGAGGCGAGGCGGCGGGCAAGGGGAGCTCCTGAATGCGCGCGCAGCGTATCACAAAAATGGATATCGCGATAACAAAGGCGCTGGACAAGGCGGCCCGGGCCGGATAGAAATAGATATCGCGATAATTATTGTCGCGACGATTTTCAGGGAGACCGCCATGTCCGTCGACGTCAAATACCGCACTTCCGCGACCGCCGTCGGCGGCAGGGAAGGCTCCGCCCGCAGCGCGGACGGCGCGCTCGACGTCAAGCTGTCGCGGCCGAAGGAGCTTGGCGGCGCCGGCGGTCCGGGGACCAATCCCGAGGAGCTGTTCGCGGCCGGCTACTCGGCCTGCTTCATCGGCGCGCTCGGCGTCGCCGGCCAACAGCTCAAGCTGAAGGTTCCGGCCGAAACGAAAGTCACCGCGACCGTCGGCATCGGACCGCGTTCGGAAGGCGGCTTCGGCATCACCGCCGACCTCGTCGTCGACCTGCCGGGCCTCGATCGCGCCGACGCGCAAAAGCTCGTCGACGCCGCGCATCAGATCTGCCCCTATTCCAACGCGACGCGCGGCAACGTCGACGTCGGCCTGACGCTCGCCTGAGCGGAGCGCGGCGCGTCAGCGCCGCGCAGGCTCGTCGGGGGCGGCGTCGAACGGCCCGCCGAGCTCGCCTTCGCTGAATTGCGACAGGTCGCGCGTCGCGGGCTCCGTCCCGGCCCCGTTCGCCGCCGCGTCCGGCTTCGCCAGCGTCTCCCGGACGAGCGCGTGGCCCTGCGCGATGTTGAAGCGCACGGAGCCTTCCGAGAAATCATAGTCGCGCGCGGACGGCTCGCCCGGCCGCCCCTTGCGCACGAAGCGGGTGATGGTCGTCGCCGCCCCATCGCCCATCAGCTGGATGAACGGCGGGCGTTGCATGATCTTCTCGCGGGTCGCCGCGTCGACATGGCGCAGGACGCCGTTGACGAGGCTGCGATAGGCGCCGACGAGCTCGCGCATGCGCAAATCGCTGCGCACGCGCTCCGAGTAGACGATCTCGTCGCGCCGCGCCATCACCTCCGTCATGTTGGCGGGGAGCGGACGCTCCTCGGCGAAGAGGTCGACGATGAACACCCGCTTGCCGTCCGGCCCGCAGCGGTCGACCACGAGGTCGAGCGGCGAATTGCTGACGACGCCGCCGTCCCAGTAGGCTTCGCCGTCGATCATCGTCCACGGAAAGCCCGGCGGCAGGCTGCCGCTCGCCAGCACATGGTCGGGCGTCAGGTCGTCGACGTAGCTGTCGAAGATTTCGAGCTTCGCCGTCCGCACGTTGACCGCGCCGACGAGGAGGCGCGCCGGGCTCTGCTTCAGCCTGGGGAAGTCCACGTATTTGGCGATGAGCGCGCGCATCGGCGCGACGTCGTAGAAGCTCGTCCAGCTCGTCGGCAGGCTCGGCGCCTCGAAGGGCGAGGGAAGCCAGCGCGGCCTGAAGAAGTTCGGCAGGCCGAAGGCGACCGTCTGCGCCGAGGCGAGGGCCCGCGCCGTCTGCTCCGGCAGCCCTGGCGGCGCCTTCACGGCGAGCTCGCGCCAGAAGGATTCGAGCGCCTGCGTCGCGTCGCGCGGATTGCCGGCGACGATCGCCCCGTTGAGGGCGCCGATCGAGACGCCGGCGACGATGTCGGGAAAGATCTTCGCTTCCTCGAGGCCCTTGACGACGCCGCACTCGAACGCCCCGAGCGCGCCGCCGCCCTGCAGCACGAGCACCGTCTGGCTCGGGATGGCGCCGAGGCTGAAGGAAGGATCCGCGAGCTTCTCCTTCACGCCGGAGAGGTTCGCGCGATAGCGGATCAGCCCTTCGACCTCGCGCGTCTCCTCGGGCGGGCGCCCGGAGGTGAACAGCGCGCGCGGCACGTCGTCCCGCAAGTAGAAGAGAGCCATCGACTTGTCTTCGAGCGAGCCGCGCGCCACGCGCTCGCTCGCCTCCTCCGGCGCTCCGAGCACGTTGAAGCTGACGTCGCCGACGTCGCAGAAGAAATAGGAGACCTCGTCGTAGCGCAGCTTGCGCCCCAGCATATTGCGGGCGGCGAGCCGGCCCTGGCGCACGGCGTTGTCCCAATGCTCGATATGGCGCCGGCGCGCGAACACCGGGTCGTAGAAGCTCGTCACGTCGCCCGCGGCGTAGATCGCAGGGACGCTTGCGCGAAGCTGGTCGTCGACGACCACGCGGCCGTCCTCGAGCTCGACGCCGGAGCCGGCGAGGAAGTCCGTCGCCGGAACGACGCCGATGGCGATCATCAGGAGGTCGCAGGGCAGATGGAGCCCGCCCCGCGTCTCGACCGCCTCCACGCGCTCCCCTCCGATGATCTTCGTCAGCTTTTCGTCGCGCAGGATCGTGACGCCGCGCGAGGCCATGCGGCGTTCGATGAAGTCCGACGCCGACGGCGCCGCGAGCTGCCGCAGGATGCGCTCGTGACGCTCGACGAGCGTGACGGAAAGGCCGAGGCCGGCGAGCGTCGCCGCGATCTCGGCGCCGAGGAAGCTTCCGCCGACGACGACCGCGGCCTTCGCGCCGGCCGCGATGTCCCGCCGCGCCGCCTCGCAGTCGGCGAGGTCGCGCAGGCGGTGCGCGTTGGCAAGCCCGGCCCCCGGCAGGTCGAGCCGCGCGGGACTCGCGCCGGTGGCGATGAGCGCGGACTTGTAGACGATCTCGTCGCCGGCCGCGGTGCGCGCCGCCCGCCTCGCCGGATCGAGGGCGACGACCCTGGTCCTGAGGGCGAGCTCGATCTTCTGCTCGGCGTAGAAGCTTTCAGGATGAATGAGCGTCTGGGCGGGCGCGATCTCGCCGGCGAGCAGCTGCTTGGAGAGGGGCGGGCGGAAGTAGGGCGGCGAGTCGTCCGACGAGACCAGCAGGATCGAGCCTGACGCGCCTTCGAGGCGCAGCGTTTCGGCCGCCGCCGCCGCCGCCGGGCCGCCGCCAAGGAGCAGGTAGTCGACTTCTCTCTGGCTCATGATCCGCCTCGGCCGCCGCGTCGGGCGTAAGGTGCGCGCGCTTGCGACGCAAAACAAGTCCTTCGCAAATGCGAATATCACGCCGGACTTGGCGACGGCCGCGGCGGAGCCTAAAGTCGCGGCGCGCTCGATCCGAGGGAAGGCCGTCATGATCCGGTGCTTGGCCGTCGTCCCGACCCCGCGCGTCCCGGCGGCCGGGGCCGGCCGGCGATGACGCTTCCCGGCGCGCGCGAGTGGATCTTCGCGCTGAAGACCTTCGCCGCCGGCCTCCTCGCTGTCTATGTGTCGATGTGGGCGGGGCTCGAGCGGCCCTACTGGGCGCTCGCCACGGTCTATATATCAAGCGGCGCGCTCGCCGGGGCGACGCGCTCGAAGGCGGTCTACCGCTTTCTCGGCACGCTCGTCGGCGCGGCGGCCGCCGTGGCGCTCGTCCCGAACCTCGTCAATTCTCCCGAGCTTCTCTCGCTCGCCGTCGGCCTGTGGGTCGCCGCCTGCCTCTATCTGTCGATGCTCGACCGCTCGGCGCGGGCCTATGCGCCGATGCTCGCCGGCTACACGGTCGCCCTCATCGGCTTTCCGGCGGTCGACGAGCCCGCGGCGATCTTCGACGTCGCTCTGGCGCGCGCGCAGGAGATCGGCGTCGGCGTGCTTTGCGCGTCGGTGATCTCGATGGCGGTGCTGCCGCTGTCGGCGGCGCCGGTCGTCGCCGCGCGCGTCGAGGACTGGATCGGACGGGCGCGCCGCTGGGCGCTCGACGCCCTGCGCGGGGTTCCGACGCCGCTCGACGCGCGCGCCGAGCGTCTGCGCCTCGCCGGCGACGCGCTCGCGCTCGACGCCTTCGCCGCGACCCTGCGCTACGAGCCGTCCGGCGGACGCGGCCTCGCCCGCGCGCTGTCGCTCTTGCGCCAGCACATGCTGATGTTCCTGCCGATCGCCGCCTCGATCTCGGCGCGCGCCGGCGAGCTCGAGCGCATGGGCGAACTCGGCCGGGGCGGACCCGCCATGGTCGAGATGTCCGACTGGCTCGCCTCGCAGACGACCGATCCGGCGCAAGCCGAGGCCTTGCGCCAAAAACTCGCCGCTCTCGAGCTCGACCTCGGCGCGCTGTCGCCGGAGACGGGCTGGCGCGACCTCATGCGGGCCGGCCTCGTCGAGCGGCTGCGCGAGTTCATCGACCTGCGCGAGGATTCGCGGCTGCTCCTGCGCCATATCGCCGGGCGCGCCCCGGGCGAGGCGCCGCCGCTCGCCTTCTCCTACACGGCGAAGGCGCACGCCGTGCGCCACCGCGACTACGGCATGGCGGCGCTTTCCGCCTTCAGCGCGCTCGTCGCCATCCTGATCGCCTGCGCGCTGTGGATCGCGCTCGCCTGGCCGGCCGGCTCCGCCGCGCCGATGTTCGCCGCCGTCGGCTCGTGCCTTTTCGCGACGCAGGACGATCCGGCGCCCGGCATCCGCAACTTCGCGCTCGCCTCCTTCTTCGGCGTCCTCGGCGCGGGCGTCACCGTGTTCGGCCTGCTGCCCTACGCGACGAGCTTCGAGATGGTCGCGATGGCGCTCGCGCCGGGGCTGATCCTCGTCGGGCTGCTCATGGCCTCGCCGCAGACCGCCGCCTTCGGCGCCGGCGCCGGCGTGACGGGCGCGAGCTCGCTCGCCATCCAGAACGCCTACGGCGGGGATTTCGTCAGCTTCGTCCATTCCAACGCGGCGCTCCTCGCCGGCGCCTGGATCGCCGCCTTCACGACGCGCCTCATGCGCTCGGTCGGCGCGGGCTACGCCGTGCGGCGCCTGCGGCGGATCAACCGCGCGAGCCTCGTCGCGGCGGCGCAGGGGCGCGGCGGCGAGAGCGGGCTCGAACTCGCCGCGCTGATGCTCGACCGGCTCGGGCTGATGGCCTCGCGCCTCGCCGTCCTGCCGAAGGAGGACGCCGAGCGGACGACCGAGCTGCTGGAGGAGGTGCGCGTCGGCGTCAACGTCGTCGAGCTGCGCCGCGTCCGCCGCCAGCTTCCGGAGGGCGCGCGCGAAGCGGTCAACGCCGCGCTCGCCGGCGTCGCCCGCTTCTTCCGCGCCGACGCGTCGACGCCGCCGCCGGCGGACCTGCTCGAGGCGATCGACGACGCGCTCGACGCGGCCGCCGGGACCGGCTCCAGCGCGGCCGGACGGGCGGCGCTGCTCGGCCTCGCCGGCCTGCGCTTCGCGCTGTTCCCGCGCGCGCAGGCCTGGCGCCTCAGGGAAGGAAGCCCCGCATGAAGAACGACATCGACATCTACGGCGTGTTCGTCCCGGCCCTCGCGCTGTGGATGCTCGTCGCCTTCGTCGCGACCTCCGTCCTCAAGGCGGCCCTCGAGCGCCTCGGCTTCTACCGCTTCGTGTGGCGGCGGCCTCTCTTCGACCTCTCGCTCTATGTCGTCGTCCTCGCGGCGACGGCGTTCCTTTCGCTCAGGCTCTCCGCATGAATTTTTCGCTCGGCTCCTTCCTCGTCCGCCTCTGCGTCACCCTCGCCGCCGTGGCGGCGGCGGCGTTCGCCGGCTTCGCGCTTTGGGACTACTATCTCGAGGCGCCCTGGACGCGGGACGGGCGCGTGCTCGCCGACGTCGTCGCCGTGGCGCCGGACGTCTCCGGCCTCGTGTCGGAGGTTCCCGTCGCCGACAACCAGAACGTGCGGCGCGGCGACGTGTTGTTCCGCATCGATCCCGAGCGCTTCGGCCTCGCGTTGCGGCAGGCCGAGGCCGACCTCGCGGGCAAGCAGGCGAGCCTCGAGCAGGCTTCGGCCGACTTCGAGCGCTACGGCAAGCTCTCCGACGCCGCCGTCACGCAGCAGAAGCTCGAGGCGGCGCGCGCGGCCAAGCTCACGGCGCAGGCGGCGGTCGACCGCGCCAGCGCCGACCGCGATCTGGCGAAGCTCAATCTCGACCGCGCCAGCGTGCGCGCCTCGGTCAATGGCCGCATCGCCAACATGGGCCTCGCGCCCGGCGCCTATGTCGCGGCGGGCCGTGGCGTCTTCGCGCTGATCGACGCCGACAGCATCCGCGTCGAGGGCTATTTCGAGGAGACGAAGCTGCGGCGCATCCACGTCGGCGACAAGGTCGAGGTGCGCCTGATGGGCGGCGATGCGGTCCTGACCGGCCGCGTCGAGAGCGTCGCCGGCGGAATCGAGGACCGCGAGCGCTCGGCGGGCGCCAATCTGCTCGCCAACGTCAACCCGACCTTCACCTGGGTGCGGCTCGCCCAGCGCATCCCCGTGCGGGTCGCGCTCGATTCCGACGCGGACCGCGAAAAGCTCGTCGTCGGCCGCACGGCGACCGTCTCGGTGGTCGGCGAGGGCGCCCGCGCCCGCCGTTGAGCATTTTCAGCAAAAGTTGCAGGGGGGGAGTAGGAGCGTCAAAGGCGACCATATCTTGTATGTCCTTTGCGCGCTCATTCCTGTCCTTCCCCGTCTTCGGCATTCCTACCGGGCTCAGCCCGTCGCGTACAGGCGCGCATGATCGCCTT
>NZ_JAYRLA010000018.1:0-55995 GCF_041905455.1 Methylocella sp.
AGCGTGATGTCGCAGGTGTCCTCGACAAACGAGAGGATCAGGCTCTTGTGCGCATCGATGCGCGCCGACCAGCGGTCGCCGCCACGTTTGAGGGAAGCCGGACTGCCGGTCTCGTCGCGCCGCTGACGCCACCGGATCGCGCTCGACGCGGAGACGCCGAAACGCTCCGCCGCCTGACGCCGGGAAAGACCGCCGGACACAGCGGCCACAACGCGTTCTCGAAGGTCGAGCGAAAGGGTCTTCTTCGACATGGCCTGCCAGCCTCCTCCGCCAGCAGGCATCTTGAATCAGACCGAAGCCGATTCGGGAATCCCCCGCGATTCAATCAGACAAGAAACCGCTCTAGACGTCTGCTCACACTTATAAATCAAATATATAGACGATTAAGCCGCCCCCAGAGGCGACTTAATCGAACCGTCTCCGCCTCAGCGCGGCCCTGCGTCGTGGGCGCCGGTCTCGGCGACGCTGCGGCCGGGGTGGCGCGCGCCCTGCGGCGCCGGCGAATAGGGCGACTCGAAGCCCTTAGGCATGCCGGCCGAACAGGTTGAGAAATCGCCCTGCGCCGCGTCTGGGCATGTCGGCAGGACGTCGAAGGTCGAGCCGGCGTCCTGCCCGAGCGTCGTCGTCCAGGCGTTGGGGCCGTCGCCCTTCAGCGGATACGTCCCCACCGTCGGGCCCAGCGCTTTCTGGATGAAATCCAGCGGCAGGCAGCCGGAGCGCCGTGGATCAACGTCGCAGTAGACGTTGTTCTCGAAGCGGCGCGTCTGCTCTTGCTTGTCCGGGCTGACGGCGAGCGTCCACAGGGGATAGTTGCGGGCGAGATCGACGTTGCCCGGCCCGGTCCCGAGCATGACCACATTGTGGTGAAAATGGACCTGCTCCAGCCCGTCATGACGCGGACCGTAGTTCGAGCCGCCCTCGACGAGCGTGACCGGGCCGGAGGAGGGATAGTTCATGTAGACGCGCGGCGAGCCGTCGCTCCACACGAAATCCTGCCAGAAGATGTTGTTCCTGACCTCGAAGAGATGGCCCGTGAGCTGCAGGATCCGGTTGGTGCGGACGTTGGTCACGATGTTCTTCGAGATCGTCACGCAGGCCGAGGCGTTGGTGTCGAAATAGAGCGGCACGCCGTCGTGGCCGCCCTTGCGCGGCGCCCGCTCCGCGCCGCCCGCGAGCGTCGGGCCGGAAACCTTCGCGTCCGACGCCGCGATCGTCACCGCGTTCCCGCCGGCGCCGCGGAAGCGCGCCTTGACCTTGAGCGTGGATCCGGACGCCGCATAGGTCGCGACGGCGAGGCCGAGCTCGGGCGAGGCGCGCAGCGCGCCGACGAGATTGTCGAGCGTTCGCGCGAGCGTCGCGCCGATCGGAACGAGGTTCTTCTCCCGCCGGCCGGCGCCCTCCGCGAAGACGAGCGTGACGCCGTTGATCGCGACGCTCTGTCCGGGCGAGGGATTGTCGGCGAAGACGATCTCGCCGGTCGCCGGGGCGGCGTCGGCGACCGGCCATTTTCCGGGCTCGAGATTGGAGATGTAATTATATTCGACCAGGAGGCCGTATGGCGCGCCGGCGTCCGCGCCCGAGGCGTCGCGATAGCCGGTCTCCGGCTGGTTCGCGCCGCAATGCGCCTGATTGTTGTAGATCGCGCCCCAGTCGGAGAGCTGGGCGGCCCCGGCGATCGTGGCGCCGCTGACGACGTCGATGAGCGAACCCTGGCTGTCAAGCCGGTTGTAGCCGATGTAATTATTGTACTGGTTGGTCTGATAGGCCGTCCACGGCGTCGCCCGCCAGCGCTGGCCCGGCTCGCCCGTCCCGGCCGATCCGCCGAGCGCGATCGCTGCGGCCCCCGAACCCAGCACGGAGTTGAAGGCGATGACGTTGTCATGGCCGTTGGGAATGGCGATACAGGCGGCGCCGATGACGAGGCGGCCGCAATCCTCGATCCGATTGTTCTGGACGAGATTGCCGCTCGAATGGTCGTTGCGCGTCGTCGGCGCGACGCCCATCGGTCCGATCTCGAAGAAGGCGCGGCTCGAGTTGACGTAGCTCTCGCCGGCGCCGAAGGCCTGGCCGCCGACGTCCTCGACCACATTGTTGGAGAAGGTCTCGCGCGATCCGCCCGGGAAGATCGCCGCACCTTCGGAGAAATGCTTCAGGGCGCTGTGGTCGATGACGACGTCGACCGCGCCGACGCCGGTGATCGCGCCGAGGGCGCCGGCGTAGATCGTGTCCTGCGATCCGCCGATGAAGCCCGCGACCTTGCCGCTGTAGCTCGCAAAGCCCGAATGGATCGTCGAATTGCTGTAGGCGAAGGTCAGGTTCTCGAACGCGACGCGGCCGACCGGCCGGCCGCGCGAGACGCCCGGCGCGCCGCGCTGCGCGTCGGCCGCGCCGCTGTTCGAGATCAGCACGAGCGTGTTGAGCACCGGCGCGACGATCTGCGCCGCCTCGAGGCGCTCGCCCTCGCGCGGCTTGTAGATCAGCGTTCCCGCCGGAAAGCCGCAGGCCGAAGCGCCGGCGCGCACGAGATAGATCGTCCCGCCGGCGCTCGCCGGCAGGTCCTCGCAGACGTTGCGGCGCCACCAGGCGCCCCCCTTGATCAAGCCGCCCTGCTTCACGCCGCCGTAGCCCCTGAGCGTCGCCGAGGCGGCGGCGTCGTCGATCGAAGCGAGGGGGATGATGTCCTGATACCACCCGGAGCCCGCGAGCTGGATGCGGATCGCGCCGACGTCGGACCATTGTCCGCAGAGCTCGGCGCCCGGCGGCGCGGGAAAAGGCGCGCAGCCGCCGGCGTTGAAGAAGAACCGGTCCTGACCAAGGAGCGTGCGGCGGTCGCCGTCGTTCTGCGGTTGCGGCATGTCCGGCGCGGACGTCGGGCGCAGCGGCCCCGCTGCGGTCAGCTCGCCGTCCCTCGCCATGGCGAAGGGCGCGCGCGCGAGACTCGGGCCGCCAAGGCCGCGCTCGGTCCAGCCAGCCCGGCGCCCGTTGACCCAGATCGCGCCGAACATCTGGCGGCCGGCGGCGACCTCGGGGATGAAGCTCGTCCAGACCCTGACGCCGGCCATGTCCGCCTCGCGCCACTTCCAGCCGGAGGACGGCGACAGGTCGCGCCCGCCGCTGACGACCGTGGTTTCGCCGGGAAAGCCCGCGTAGGTCGTCCGGCGGCCCTCGCTCACAGTGTCGAGGGCGGTGAGGACCAGTCCCGCCGGGGCGTAGTCTCCGGCGCTCTGGTCCGAGCGCGGATCTGCGAGCGGATAGACGCCGCCGCGCAAAAGGACCTTGTAGTCGCGGTCCGGGTTTTTCGCGATGGCGGCGGCGACGACGTCGCGCGCCTTGGCGAGGGTGCGGCACGGACGCTCGATCACGCAGTCGCGTCCGAGCTGCGCCTGCGGCGCGTCGACCCCGTCCGGCGCGAGGTAGACGTCGGCGGCCGGGGACGGCGGCGACGGGTCGGCGCCTGCGGGCGCGGCCGCGACGACGGCGAGGGCGCAAGCAAGGGCGATCGCGCGCATCCTGTCCTTCCGTGTTCGAAGCGCCGGCTCGACGCCGGCGCAGCCTAGATGGCGCGCTCGCTCCCCTCAACGCCGCCGCGCAGAATTGATCGCGCCGCGCAAGGCGGCGCAAGGGCGCGGACGGCCTCATGACCGCGATTTGAAAAGCCTGGGAAAACACGCCAGCGGCGGCGCGATCCGACGGCCAGGCTCGCGCGCCGGCGGTCGGGCGTCATCCCGTCAGCCGATCGGTCCGATCCGGCCGGACGACGCTTCAGGACTTGAAGAGGTCGGCGAGACCCTTCGGCTTGGCGGCGGGAGCCGCGGCGGCGACCTCGGACGGCGCGCCCTGAACGGGCGCAGGGGCTTCCGGCTCGTCAGCGGCCGGCTCCTCCAGCAGCAGCGGCGGCTCCGGCGGAACGAGCGGCGCGAATACGGCGTCCTCGGCCTCGTCCGCCTGCGGCAGGCGCTCCAGCGGCTTTTTCCAGACAAAGGCGTCGAGCTTGCCGGTGACCGGCGAGATCGGACGCCACGTCTCCGAAATCACGCCGTCGGCGATCCAGATCGGATCGCGCGGGGCGTGCGAGGCGCGCGTCAGCCATTCGCGCACATAGCCCTGCGCGCCGTGCTGCTTCTCCTCGAGCTCCGCCATCAGGCGGCACATGCGCGCCGTCGGACGCTCCGGCCCGTCGACGAGCGGCTGCATCGCCTCGCGCGCGGCTTCGCAGTCGCCCGCCTCGAGCGCCGTCTGCGCGACGATGAGCTTGCTTTCGGCCTCGCGCGGAGCGCGCTGGGCGAGGGCGAGGGCGCGCTTGCGCCGGTCGGCCGGCGCCTCGCCGGGATAAAGTCCGAGATAGATCTTCGCGAGTTCGGGATGCGGCGTCTGCGCCCAGGCGCTTTCGATCATCTTCTCCGCCTTGCGCGGATCGCCCGCCTCGGCGGTGAGCCGCGCCGCGAGCGCGAGCGCGGGCGTGAATCCGGGCGCATGCTTCAGCGCCGATTTCGCCAGCGCCAGAGCCTCCGCCGGACGCGCGTCGGCCGTATCGGGGGCGCGCGCGGGCTCGCGGCCGCCGCGCGCGCGCCCCCGCAACTCCTTGTCGAGGAACCGCGCGCCCCGCCCCGTCTCGAGCAGCGCCAGGGCGCCGCGCCAGTCGCCGGCCGCGGCCTTGTGCTCGAAATTCTCCTGCGCCGACCAGGGCAGCGGCGAAAGCTCGCGGGCGGCCTCGGCGTAGCCATGCGCCGCCTCTGCGTCGCCGCGCCGTTCGGCCTCCACATGCAGTCCGCGCAGTCCGAGGAGGCGCATCTCGTTGCGCTTGGTCATCTCCTGGAATGCGCCTTCCGCCTGCGCGCGGTCGCCGGAGAGCTGCGCCGCCTGCGCCTTGAGCAGCAGCGCGAGCGGCTCGCCGGGAAGCTTGCGCTGCGCCTCGGCGGCCGCGCGGCGCGCCGTCTCCGCGTCGCCCTCGCCTACCGCGATCATGCCGCGCGAGAGCGCCGCGAAGCCCTTTTCGCGGCTCTGGCCGCGCGTCGCCACGGCCATCAAGGACGGAATCTTGAAAGTGAAGCGGATCGCGCTCCACGCCGCGGCGAGAAGCGCGGCCGCGACCAGCACCGCCGCTATGCCCATGAGGGCGGAGGTCTCGATCGTATAGCCGTGGAAGTGCAGCGTCAGGTCGCCGGGATGTTCAACGAGCCAAGCCTCTCCCACGGCGAGGAGGGCGAGCACGGCGAGAAAGAAGAGGACGCGAATCATGTGTCAGCCGCCGAAAGCATGAGGGCCGGCGCGACGCGCCGCACGACGTCTTCTCAGGATGGAGACTTCACCTATGAAGGAGACTTGCTCAGCGCCGTCGCGGCGTCGGCCTCGATCGCGTTCGCCGCCGCGACGGCGTCGAGCCGCGCCTTGGCGAGATCGCCCCAGTCCGCCGATTTCGCCTTGAGGCTCTCCGGCAGCTGCGTCCACAGAGCATAAGCCCCGGCGACGTCGCCGCGCTTCAGGGCGGCGCCGATCGCGGCGAGACGGCCGGGAATGTCCGCGTCGGACGGCTCCGCCTCCCGGCGCACGCGCACGAGGGCGAGCGCGTCATGCTTCAGCCGGTCGATGACGCCGGCTTCCTGCGGCGGATCCGTCAGCTCGAGCGTCGGCGCGAGCCGCGAGAAACTCTCGGCGAGATCGGCCGCGGTCGGCGCTCCGGCCTTGGCGCGGGCGCGCAAGGGAGCGAGCCGGGCGGCGTCGACGCCAAGGTTCTGCAGAGCGAGGAGATCGGCCTCGTAGGGCGCGCCCGAGTCGACATGGTCGCGCAGCATCGTCGCCATCAGCGCGCGCGCGTGGAGCGCGTCGCGGCGCTTTTGCGCCTCGGCGGCGGTCTCGAGCTCCTTGCGGGCGCCTTCGTCGATCTTCGGCGCGTTCACCTGCGTCTCGACGGCGCCGAGCTTGCCCATCATCGCGTCGAATCGCGCGGCGACCCGGGACTCGAGCCCCTGCAGACGCGACGCGACGTCGTCGACGCGCGATTCGACCGGCCCGAGGTCAGGCGCGGGCGAGGCGGGCTCCTTCGTCGAATCGACGGCGGCCGCAGCCTTCGCGGCGAGGTCGGCGCCGACGCTCTCAGCGCGCCGCGCCGCCGCGTCCGCCTTCTCGGCCGCCTCCTTCGCGGCGGCGACGGCGGCGACGGCCGCGGCGGCGGAGGCAGACGCGCCGGGCTCGCTCCCCGCCCCGCGCGCCGCGTTCTCGGCGGCCGCGACGCGGCCCTGAAGGGCGGACACGGCCGTCGCGGCGGCGGCGGCCTTCTTCTCGAGATCGAGCGTGCGCGCGTTCATCTCGGCGAGCGGGTCGGAGCCGTCGGCTTCGAGGTAGCGCAGGGCCGCGCCGCCGCCGAGCCCGCCGAGGACGCCGAGGACGAGGGCGCCGATCAGGAGGGGAGCGCGGGACGGCGCCGCAGCTGCGGCGGGAGGCGCGACAGCGGGCGGCGGCTCGACGGGAGGCGGCGCTTCGGACGCCGGAGCCTCCTCCGGCGGGACCGGCGGCAGAACAGACTCGTCCTTCTCTTCGGCCATGCGCCGTCCCCCCGCGTTTTGTTCTTATCCCAAGCAGTAAAGCATGGCCGCGCGGCCCGCAATGACGAAGCCCGCGAAGCGCGACGTCTCCCGTCCGTTCATGCGGCGCAATGTCGCATGGGCGCCCGGTTATTCGGCACGGCGTCAGCCTCGCATGACAAGCCGTTACAGACTGACGGGGTCATGTCGGCGCGTTCGCGCGGGCGCACGCGTTCGGCTTCGACGCGGACGAACGCGCTCGCGATTTGAAGGAATTATGAGATCTTCCTTTTCTTTGCAGGCGCAGGCGCCGCAGCTTTCCTAACTCGCCCATAAACGGTGATAATAAATATCTATAATCAATAGTTACATTTTTTCACCATATTTGAGAGCATGATCACGAGGCCGCGCCCACGCTGGACGGAGCGGCGGAACGCTCGCCTACGGAGACTCGACGTGTCAGCTTCGCGCAGCAGATTCGGCCCGGCCGCGCGCCGGGGATATTTTCGTGCGGGCGCGCGGCTGGCCGCCGCCGCCGGCGCCCTTTGCTTCGCCGCCTCGACGGCCTCGGCCGCGCCGGTCGTCGTCACCGCGCCGTTCACCGCGTCGCCCGGCGACTTCATCACGCTGCAGGGTTCGGGCTTCGGCGCGACGCCGAAGCTCTTTTTCAGGGTCGGCGACGGCGCCGAGAGCGAAATCCCGATCGCCGCGGGGCGCGACGACATCGTTTCGGCGCGCATTCCGCAGACGGCCGCGACGGGGCTCTACAAGCTGCGGGTCTATGACAACGTCTCCGCCTTCAGCGCGCCGACGCAGATCAACGCGCCCGTTCTCCATCATTTCGACGCGCCCGACATCGCCCCGGGGCTTCCAGTCCGCATCATCGGCCGCAACATGGTGATCGGCGGCGGCGTCCCGACCGTGACCCTGCTCGACACGGCGACCGGCGCCCGGCTGCCGGCGACCGTCTCGGCCCAGCAGCGGCTCTACCTCGTATTCATTCCGCCCTCTTCAATCGTCGCCGGACATAGTTACAAGGCCGTCGTCTCGAACGGCTACGGAACGACGACGACGGACGCCACCGTGCTCGGCCACGCGGCCGGCAACGACTATTTCAAGATCGGGCAGGCCTGGGCGTTCGACTACGTGACGCGCGACGGCGCCGCCTATCTCAACGGCGCGGCGGGCGGCGATCCGAAGGCGCAGCACGTCTTCAACGTGAAGACGTCCGCGTCGCTGACGACGCGCGCCGTCGGCGACGGCGTCGTCAACGACGCCAAGGCGATCCAGGGCGCGCTCGACCGCGCCTCGGCCAACGGCGGCGGCGTCGTCTATCTGCCTGCGGGCGTCTATTTCATCGGTTCGTCGACGCTGCGCCTGCGCCCCGGCGTCGTGCTGCAGGGCGCGGGCGCGGGCGCGTCGACGATCACCTACGGCCCGCCCGACGGCTCGACGGCGAAGATCTGGGGCGTCGTGCTGCCCGACCAGGGCGACCTGACCGGCGTCGCCGACCTTTCGCTGAAGAACCTCGACACGTTGCGCCGGCCGGTGACCAATTTCAGCTCGAACTCACTGCCGATCACGCGCTTCTTCATCCAGCGCGTCAACTGGGACCTTGGCGGCGGCTCGTCGATCTACCTCGCCGGCGACCGCATCGCCGTCCAGAAGTCGACTTTCACGCAGGGGATCAACTACACCAACGGCGACGCGACGACCGGGGGAGCCGGCCCGTTCTACGTCGGCTCCGTGACCAACCTGCGTTTCGCCGACAACAAGATCAGCTGGGCCACCAACCAGGTGGCGATGAACGACGTGACGGGGGCGACGATCGAAGGCAACGTATTCACGCGCAGCGCCTCCGACGTCGTTCCGGCGCCTGCGGCCATAGCGGCCTCGGGCCTGCTCAAGGCCGTCGCCAAGGGCGACCCGGTCGAGCGCGTGCTCGGACGCCAGCTGTCGATGCAGTTCGGCAAGAACATACTGCTCTACGGCAACACGTTCGGCGTCTCCGACGGAGACATCAAATATAATTTGAACGACGGCGAAACCTTCCTCAACGAGTCGATGGAGCGCTCCGACGTCGGCGTCGTGACGTCGGCGGCCGATTCCAGCGTCTCGGCCGACGGGAAATGCTCCGGCGTCTGCGCGTGGAACTATTTCAACGGGAGTTCGGTCGTCTTTCTGGTGAGCGGCAAGGGCGCGGGCCAGTGGCGCCACGTCACGGCCAAGACGAACAACACCTTCGCGATCGACAGGCCATGGGACGTGAAGCCCGCGGCCGGGGACCGCTTCGCCCTGTCCGTCCCTTCCTTCGAGAACGTCATCTTCGCCGCCAACACGATGTCCGACAATCCGACCGGCGTGGCGTTCTTCTCGGGGATGTTCCTCAACACGCTGGTGACGAACAACGCCTTCAACAACAATTCCGGAATCTATCTCGACGCCAAGTCCTGGATCAACACGTTCCGCTGGACGGGGCCGACCTTCAGCGCGTTCAAGAACGTCGAGATCAAGAACAACGTCCTGACCAACTCGAACGGGAAGTCGGCCGCCTATATCCACGTCGGCGTGACTCTGCGCTATCCGAGCTATGTCTTCGGGACCGCGCTCTACGGCGTCGAAGTCCGCGGCAACAGCGTCACCGCCAAGCCGGGAACGACGCCCTACCTCTATCCGGAGGGCTTCCAGAACGTCGTCATGAACCAGATCACGAGCGGGCTTCAGTACAATGGCGAAAGCATGATCGACGGCACGGTGTTCCAGAACAACGGCTGCCTCAACTGTCCGACCGCCTTCGCGATCTCCGGCGCGACGCTCGGAACCGTAATCTGGAATAATTCGGTCAAGACGTCGCCGGGCGTCGCTTCGGTCGCCCTGTCCGACGCGCCGATGTACTATCGGCCGGCGTCCGAGACGTCGATGCTGACGGTCTACGGCCACGACTGAACGAGCGACGCGGCTGAACTGGCGGCCAGGAGCGCCTGAGGCCGGCCGGCTTCAGGCGCCCTTGCGCGCGGCGAGCATGTAATTGACGTCCATGTCGTCCGCAAGCCGCCAGCGGCGCGCCAGCGGATCGTAGACGACGCCGGCCTCGTCGAAGACTTGCGTCCCCGCGCGCTCCAGCGCGCGGGCCAGCTCGCGCGGAGTGAGGAACTTGCGCCAGTCGTGGGTTCCGCGCGGCGCCCAGCCGAGCACGTATTCGGCGCCGACGATGGCGAGCGCGTAGGATTTCAGCGTGCGGTTGAGGGTCGCCGCGAACAGCGTCCCGCCCGGCGCCGTCAGGTCCGCCGCCGCGCGCAGGAAACCCGCGACGTCGCGCACATGCTCGATCACCTCCATCGCGAGCACCGCGTCGAAGCGCTCTCCCCGCGCGGCGAGCGCCTCGACGCTCGTTTGACGGTAGTCGATGGCGAGCCCTGCGGCTTCGGCGTGGGCCCGCGCGGCCGCGACGCTCGCCGCCGCCGGATCGATCCCCGTCACCTGCGCGCCGAGGCGGGCGAGCGGCTCGGCGAGGATGCCCGCGCCGCAGCCGGCGTCGAGCAGGCGCAGCCCCTGAAGCGGGCGGGCGCCCTTGTCCGCCTGCGGCGCGAGAATGTCGCGGACATAGGCGACGCGGACGGGGTTCAGCCGGTGCAGCGCGGCCATCGGCCCGTCAAGGCGCCACCAGTCCTGCGCCAGCGCGCCGAAGCGGGCGACCTCCCCCGCGTCCACCGACGCCGCCGATCCTTCGCTCGCCATGTTTGCAATCCGTCCGGCGTTATTGCATATACGCGCCGCGCTGAAGCCGCCGCGCAGGGCGCGGCCCCGCCCGCCGCCGCGCGCTCTTGATTAAGCTCCGGGCCCGCCCGACGCAATCGCCCGACGGCGCAAGCGCCGGCCGCGCGCCGCACGCCAAGGCGTGAACGAACGAAGGAACGCTTGGCGCCCATGTCCATCGCGGCGGCAAAGTCCGGCACGGCCGAAAAGTCCAGCGGGGCCGGCAAGCCGCGCCTCGTCATGAAGTTCGGCGGCACTTCGGTCGCCAATATGGACCGCGTGCGCAACGTCGCGCGCCATGTCGCGCGCGAGCGCGCGGCGGGCTACGACGTCGCCGTCGTCGTTTCGGCCATGTCGGGCAAGACCAACGAGCTCGTCGCCTGGTGCCAGGACGCCGCGAAAGTCTATTCGCCGCGCGAATACGACGTCGTCGTGTCCTCCGGCGAGCAGGTGACGGCGGGCCTCCTCGCGATGACGCTCATGGGCCAGGCGATTCCCGCCCGCTCGTGGCTCGGCTGGCAGATCCCGATCCGCACCAGCGACGCGCACGGGGCGGCCCGCATCGAGGACATCGACGGCGCTCCGCTCGCCGAGGGCTTCGCCCGCGGCGAGGTGGCGGTGGTCGCGGGCTTCCAGGGGCTCGCCGGCGACGGGATCACGACGCTCGGCCGCGGCGGCTCCGACACCAGCGCCGTCGCCATCGCCGCGGCGATCGGGGCCGAGCGCTGCGACATCTACACCGACGTCGACGGCGTCTATACGACCGATCCGCGCATCGTGCCAAAGGCGCGCCGGCTCGACCGCATCGCCTTCGAGGAGATGCTGGAGATGGCCTCGCTCGGCGCCAAGGTGCTGCAGGTGCGCTCGGTCGAGCTCGCCATGACGCACAAGGTCAAGACCTTCGTCCGCTCGTCCTTCGACGATCCGGACGCCCCGCAGCCCGGCACGCTGATGTGCGACGAGGAGGACATCGTGGAGCAGCCGATCGTCACCGGCATCGCCTTCGCGCGCGACGAGGCGCAGATCACGCTGAAGCGCGTGGCCGACCGCCCCGGCGTCGCCGCCGCCATCTTCCTGCCGCTCGCCGAGGCGAACATCAACGTCGACATGATCGTCCAGGTCGCCTCGGACGACGGCGCGGCGACGGACATGACCTTCACCGTGCCCGGCGCCGAGTTCGAGCGCGCCAAGGCGATCCTGACCAGGACGCAGTCCGAGATCGGCTTCGCCAGCCTGCACGGAGCGCGCGACGTGGTGAAGATCTCGGCGATCGGCGTCGGCATGCGCAGCCACGCCGGCGTCGCCGCCAAGGCCTTCAAGGCGCTCGCCGACAAGGGCATCAACATAAGGGCGATCACCACCTCGGAGATCAAGTTCTCCGTCCTGATCGACGAGGCCTACGCCGAGCTCGCGGTGCGCACGCTTCACTCCCTTTACGGCCTCGATCAGGTCTGAAGCCCGGGAGCGGCGCCTTCAAAAGCGCAAAATCGCGGCCCGGCCCGGCCGCTCCGCGCGGGGCGGCGTCACAATTGCTTGCGGATCGGGGCTCGCGCCGTTTAAAGGGTGGGTCGTCGCGTCAGGCGGGGCCTTCGAAAGAGGGCGCGGCGGCGTTCCCGCGCCCGATCGCAGCGGCCCCTTCGGGCCCGGTTTAGGAAGTTTGCCATGTACGGCGCACTCGGCGGACCGCGTCTGCTGCTGCGCCGGCTTCGCGAAGTCATGGCGGAGCCGGTCAGCCCGCAGGCGCGGCTCGACAAGATCGTCGTGCATATCGCGGCCAACATGGTCGCCGAGGTCTGCTCGGTCTATATCCTGCGCGCCGACGGCAGGCTTGAGCTCTACGCGACCGAAGGGCTCAACCGCGACGCCGTGCACCGCACCACGATGCGCGCGAGCGAGGGCCTCGTCGGCCTGATCGCCGAGACGGCGGAGCCGCTGGCGCTCGCCGACGCCCAGACCCATCCCGCCTTCTCGTACCGGCCGGAGACCGGCGAGGAGATCTATTCCTCCTTCCTCGGCGTGCCGATCCTGCGCGGCGGCAACACGCTCGGCGTGCTCGACGTCCAGAACAGGGCGCGGCGCGTCTACACCGACGAGGAGATCGAGGCGCTCCAGACGACGGCGATGCTGCTCGCCGAGATGATCGCCTCGGGCGACCTGCAGTCGCTCGCCGTCGAGCCGGGCGCCGACATCGCGCTCGGTCGCCCGCGCAGCCTCGCCGGCGTCGCGCTGTCGGAGGGCGTCGGCCTCGGCCACGTCGTGCTCCACGAGCCGCGCATCGTCGTCAAGCAGCTCATCGCCGAGGACCTCAAGCACGAGCTCGAGCGGCTCGACAAGGCGATCGGCGAGATGCGCGAGGGGCTCGACGCGCTGATCGAGCGCGGCAAGCTCGAGCCCGGCGAGCATCGCGACGTGCTGGAGACCTTCCGCATGGTCGCCCACGACCGCGGCTGGCTGCGCCGCCTGCGCGAGGCGGTGGCGACCGGCCTCACCGCCGAGGCGGCCGTCGAACGCGTGCAGAACGACGCCAGGGCCAAGCTGCAGCGCCACCCCGAGCCGTCGATGCGCGAGCGCCTGCACGACCTCGACGACCTCGCCAACCGCCTGCTGCACCAGCTCACCGGGCAGAGCTACGTCGCCGCCCATGACGAGCTGCCGGCCAACGCCATCGTCGTGGCGCGCGCCATGGGCCCGGCCGCCCTGCTCGAATACGACCGCTCGAAGCTGCGCGGCCTCGTGCTCGAGGACGTCGGCGGCGGCAGCCATGTCGCGATCGTCGCGCGCGCGCTCGGCATCGCCGCGGCGGGCGACGTCGCCAACGTGCTCGACTTCGTCGAGCCGGGCGACGCGATCATCGTCGACGGCGTGACCGGCGACGTGCATGTGCGCCCCGCCCCCGACATCGAGCACGCCTACGCCGAGAAGGCGCGCCTGCGCGCCAAGCGGCAGGAGCAGTACCACCGGCTGCGCGACGTTCCCTCCGTCACCCGCGACGGCGTCGAGGTCGAGCTCCACCTCAACGCCGGCCTGCTCGTCGACCTGCATCATCTCGAGGAGACCGGCGCGCGCTCGGTCGGCCTGTTCCGCACCGAGCTGCAGTTCATGCTCGCCTCGCGCTTTCCCAAGACCGGGGAGCAGGAGCGGCTCTACCGCGCCGCCCTCGACCTCGCCGGCGAGCGGCCGATCACCTTCCGCACGCTCGACATCGGCTCCGACAAGATCCTGCCCTACATGACCCAGGTCGAGGAGGAGAATCCGGCGCTCGGCTGGCGCGCCATCCGCATCGGCCTCGACCGCCCCGGCCTCCTGCGCACGCAGCTGCGCGGCCTCCTGCGGGCAGGCGCGGGCCGCGACCTGCGCATCATGTTCCCGATGATCGCGAGCCTGCGCGAGCTCGAGGAGGCCCGCGCGATCCTCGACCTCGAGCTCGCCCAGCTCGAACGCCACGGCCGCGCGCCGCCGGCGAGCCTCAAGATCGGGATAATGATCGAGGTGCCCTCGCTGCTGTTCGAGATCGAGCATATCTGCGCGGCGGTCGATTTCGTCTCGGTCGGCTCGAACGACCTGCTGCAGTATTTCTACGCCGTCGATCGCGACAACAAGCGTGTGTCGCGGCGCTTCGATCCGCTGTCGCCGCCCTTTCTGCGCGCGCTCAAGCGCGTCGTCGACGCCGCCCGCGCCTCACGGACGGCGCTCACCCTGTGCGGCGAGATCGGCGGCTCGCCGCTCGAGGCGCTGGCCCTGCTCGGCATCGGCTATCGCAGCCTCTCGATGTCGGCGACCGCCATCGGGCCGGTCAAGGCGATGGTCGTCGCCACCGACCTGCGCCTCGCGCGCTCCTTCGTGATGGCGCGGCTCGACGAGAAGTCGAGCGCGCTCGACCTTCGCGCCGAGCTCGCGGCCTTCGCCGAGGAGCATGGCGTGCCGCTCTAGCGCCGCTCCGCGCAAGCCAGACGCCTCGCCGCCAGCCCCTCCCGCCTCAAGATCCGCCATGCTGCCGCAGGACAAACTCGACCTCATCCTCCGCCGCCACGAGGAGCTTTCCGCAAGGCTCTCCGAATCCGTCGAGCCGGCGCTCTACGTCGAGCTTTCGCGCGAATTCGCCGCGCTCGGCGAGGTCGTCGCCGCGATCCGGGCCTTTCGCGCCAAGGAGGCCGAAGTCGGGGAGCTCGAGGCCATGATGGCCGAGGCCGCGACCGAGCCCGAGCTGCGCGCGATGGCGCAGGAGGAGCTGGAGACGGCGAGAGCCGATCGCGAGCGCCTCGGGCAGGAGCTCAGGATCGCCCTGCTGCCGAAGGACGCCGCCGACGAAAAGAGCGCCATCCTCGAGGTGCGCGCCGGAACCGGCGGCGACGAGGCGGCGCTGTTCGCCGGCGACCTCTACCGCATGTATCAGCGCTACGCCGAAGCCAAAGGCTGGAAGGTCGAGATCATGTCGGCGAGCGAAGGGACGGCCGGCGGCTTCAAGGAGATCGTCGCCGAAATAAAGGGCTCCGGCGTGTTCGCCCGGCTCAAGTTCGAATCGGGCGCGCACCGCGTGCAGCGCGTGCCGGACACCGAGACGCAGGGGCGCATCCATACGTCGGCGGCGACCGTCGCCGTGCTGCCCGAGGCGGAGGAGATCGACGTCGACGTCAACGAGGCCGACATCAAGTTCGACACCATGCGCGCGCAAGGCGCAGGCGGCCAGCACGTCAACAAGACGGAATCGGCCGTGCGCCTCACCCATCTGCCGACCGGCGTCGTCGTCTTCGTGCAGGACGAGCGCTCGCAGCACAAGAACCGCGCGCGGGCGATGGCGCTGCTGCGCGCGCGCATCTACGACGCGCAGCGCACGAAGATGGACGCCGAGCGCGCCGCGGACCGGCGCTCGCAGGTGGGCTCGGGCGACCGCTCCGAGCGCATAAGGACCTATAATTTCCCGCAAGGGCGCGTGACCGACCACCGCGTCAACCTGACCCTCTACAAGCTCGACAAGGTGATGACCGGCGAGGCGCTCGACGAGATCGTGGACGCGCTCGTCACCGACCATCAGGCCGCCCTGCTCGCCGAGAGCGAGGCGCGGGGCGCATGAGCGCCGGCGCGGGCTGGCTTCCCTTCGCGCTCGCCTCGGCGGGTTTCGCCGCGCTCACCGCGATCTTCGCCAAGATCGGCGTCGAGGCGATCGACTCGAACCTCGCGACGTTCGTCCGCACGCTGTTCGTCGTCGTCCTTCTCGGCGCCGTCGTCGCCGCGAGCGGCGCGGCGCGCGGGATCGGCGCCATACCGGCGCGCAGCTGGCTCTTCCTCGCCCTGTCGGCGGCGGCGACCGGCGCGTCCTGGGCCTGCTATTTCCACGCGCTGCAGCTTGGGCCCGCCTCGCGCGTCGCCCCGATCGACAAGCTGTCCGTCGCCATGGTCGCCCTGTTCGGCGCGCTGTTCCTCGGCGAGCGCCTCGCGCCGGCGGGCTGGCTCGGCGTCGCCTTCATCGTCGCCGGGGCGCTGCTCGTCGCCTTCTCGAAATAGGCGCCGCGCTCAGAGGTCGCGCGCGCTCCCGCCGCCGCCCGCGTCGAACACGCGCTGCGCGCCGACCGCCGTGCGGTGGTCCTCGTCGAACACATATTCGGTGAGGAGATAGACGACGCCATGGAAGATGACGCGGGTCTGCGAGCCGACCGCCGCCTGGCCCGCGTAATAGCCGCACACCTGCCGGCCCGCCTGACGGGCGAGATCGTCGGCGGCGAGCGCTTCGTTGCGCTGCGCCGAGATCATGTCCTCGAACAGGATCGCGGTCTGCGGCGTGTCGCAGAGGAATGCGGCGACATGAAACAGGAGGGCCGCTTCGACGATCATGGGACGAACCCCTGCGCAAAGGAGGAGGAAGCCGTCCGCGACCGTCCCTTCTCCGTTCGCCGCAATCCGGGCCGACCCGTCCGCCAAGTCCACGTCCCAAGTCCGCATCAAGGCGCAAGCGGCGCGCCGCTCGAGTTCGCGACCTACCCAAAGCGATAGCGGCGCCAATTGCGGCGTTGAACTAAACCCTTGGCTGAGCGTTAGGTTCCATATCAGCCGCGCGCGAAGACGATTTTCCGGAGGACGAACGCATGCCCGCGAGACCGCTCGCCGCCCATTCCCGCGCCGACGCGCCTGAACCCTGGCTCGACGCGCTGGTCTACGCCGAGGCGGGCCCGGACATTCCCGAAACGATCCGCCTCGAGAGCGTCGCTTTCGAGGACGGCGCGGCGATTCCGCCCATCTTCACCGCCGACGGCGAGGGCTGCTCCCCGCCCCTGCGCTGGCGCGGCGTGCCGGACGGGGCCGCTGCGCTCGTCCTCATCGTCGAGGACGCCGACGCCGGCGCGGCGGAGCCGTTCGTCCATGTCCTCGCGGTCAAGACGCCGGCGATCGACGACGACCTCATTCCCGACGCGCTGCGCGAGGAGAACGCCCTGACCGAAGGTTTGCTTCTCGGGCTCAACGGACGCGGCGAAGCGGCCTGGACGCCGCCCGATCCGCCCGCAGGCGACGGGCCTCACCATTATGTCGCGCAGATCTTCGCGGTCGCCCGGCGCCCGGACGCCGGCGCTCCTCTTGATCGGACGCGCGTCGTCGCCTTCCTGAAGCCCAACGCGCTGGCCAAAGGCTGCGTGACCGGCCTGTTCGAGCGCTCGGCCTGATCCATCGCCCAACTTATGGGCGCCGCCGCGGGGAACCTTCGCCGCGGCGCGGGCTTATGACGTCGAAGTGAAGGCGCTTCGCCTTCAGGCCCGCGTCGCCGAACCGGAACCGCCCGATGCTCATTCGCTACGGATATGAAATTGTTTTCCAATGCTTTCAGCCGACGCTGATGGTTTGCCTGCTCGATTCCCATCCTGAAAACGACTGCCGCATCCGCTACAAGAGTCCCTTCTTCACGAGCCCCGCGATCCCGACGCAGACCTATCTCGACGGCTTCGGCAATTGCGTGCGCCGCTTCGTCGCCCCGACCGGAGACCTTTCGGTCTCGCGCGATTTCGTCATCGAGGACTGCGGCCTTCCCGACGGCTTCGAGCAGAACGCGCAGGAGGTTCCGCTCGAATATCTGCCGAGCGAGGTCCTCGTCTATCTGCTCGGCAGCCGCTATTGCGAGACCGACAAGCTCGGCGACGTCGCCTGGCGGCTGTTCGGCTCGACGCCGCGCGGCTGGGCGCGGGTCAAGGCGATCTGCGACTTCGTCGAGAACCACCTGACCTTCGGCTATCAATACGCAAGATCCACCCGCACCGCCTTCGAGGCCTATGAGGAGCGGATCGGCGTGTGCCGCGACTTCGCCCATCTCGCCGTCGCCTTCTGCCGCTGCATGAACATTCCGGCGCGCTACGCCAACGGCTTCCTCGGCGACATCGGCGTCCCGCCGGATCCGGCGCCGATGGACTACAACGCCTGGTTCGAGGCCTATCTCGACGGGCGCTGGGTCACCTTCGACGCCCGCCACAACGTCCCGCGCATCGGCCGCGTCACCGTCTCGCGCGGGCGCGACGCCACCGACATCCCTCTCGCCACCTCCTTCGGCCCGCATATCCTCAAAGGCTTCAGGGTGTGGACGGACGAGGTCGACGAATCCGTCGCGCGCGAGCTCGAGCGCCAGATCGCCTGACCGGCGCCTGACGCCGCCGGGAGACACCCCGCGAAAAAACGCTCGCCGGACGTCTCGCCGCCCCTCCGCAAGCTTGACGGCGCCGGGGCGCGGGCTCGACTGTCGCTTCGCCGGAACGGTCCGGCGGAGGCGATATCGTGCGCGCGCTGGCGTTTGCTCCATCCAGGGTTGGAATTTCTCAGGCGGGCCGTCGGGCGGTCCGCCTCGCCGCGGCCCTGCTCTGCGCGGGCCTTGGCGCCTGCGCGGCGCCCGTCACCGGCTTCCTCGAGCCTGTCCCCGCCGCCGCCCCGGGCTCCACCCAGGTCGAAATGGTGGTGGCGACGACGCGGCTGCGGGCGCCGACCGCCGGCGTGTTGTTCGGAGGCTCGCGTGGCCAGCCGTCGTTCGCGGACATCGTCGTCTCGATTCCGCCCGCGGCCAACCGCAAGATCGGCGAGGTGCAGTGGCCGCAGCGGCTGCCCGGCGATCCCGCGCGCGATTTCGTGACCCTCAAGGCCGACATCGTGACGAGGGAACAGGCGATCGCGGCGTTCTCGCGGATCGTGCGCCAGACCAACAAGAAGGAGGCGCTGATCTTCGTCCATGGCTTCAACCAGCGCTTCGACGACGCCGTGTTCCGCTTCGCCCAGATCGTCAACGACTCGGGCGCGAATGGAACGGTGGCGCCCGTCCTGTTCACCTGGCCGTCGAAGGGCAGCGTCTTCGCCTATGGCTACGACCGCGAAAGCGCCAACTACTCGCGCGACAGCCTCGAGAGGCTGATCCGCTTCATCGCCAACGACAAAAGGATCGAGCGAATCTCCATCCTCGCGCACTCCATGGGCAATTGGGTGACGCTGGAGGCGCTGCGCCAGATGGCCATCCGCGACGGACGCGTCGACCCCAAGGTCAAGCTCGTGATGCTCGCCGCGCCCGACGTCGACGTCGACATCGCCCGCGAGCAGTTCGAGACGATGGGGCCGAACCATCCCCATTTCGTCGTCATGGTGTCGGAGGACGACCGCGCGCTCGCCGCCTCGCGCCAGGTGTGGGGCGCTCCCCGCCTCGGCGCCGTGGATCTCGACGCCGAGCCCTACCGCAGCCAGTTCGCCTCCGAGAAGGGGCTGACCGTGATCAACCTCACGAAGTTCCCCTCGCACGACGACTTCAACCACGGCAAGTTCGCGCAGGACCCGCGCGTCGTCGAGATGATCGGCGCGAGCCTCGCCGCCGGGCAGCCGCTGACCGACTCGCATGTCGGCTTCGGCGAGAAGATCATGCAGACCACCGTCAGCGCCGCGAGCTCCGTCGGCCACGCCGCCGGCGTCGTCGTGTCGGCGCCGGTGGCGGTGGTCGATCCCGACACGCGCGAAAATTTCAGCGACCAGGTCGACGAATTCAAGCGCTCGGTGACCTCGATCGGGCCGCAGCGGGCGCAGGGAGAATGACGCGGCCTTGAGCGTCGTCCCCGCGGACGACGCTCAAGCCGACGCGAACGCCGCCTGAACATGCGAAAGGCCGCGACAGGCGCGGCCTCGTTTGCTTCGGCTTCAGGTTGCGGCTTCTGGAATCGTCCGGGAAAGCGCAGGCGTCGGCCCGGCCGGCGCGGCCCTGCGTGAAGGAAAGGTCAGCCGCGCGAGCCAAGCCGCACGGCGGTGCCGACCGCGCGCACGCGGCGCAGGCGAACGCCGGTCTCGTCGACAGGAACGACTCCGTCGGTCTCGTAATCGACGTCGAGGATGGCGTCGGCGTCCACGTCCTCCGCCCGGCGGATCAGCTCCTGCAACGCGGCCTCGCGCCAGTCGTCGCAAGCCTCGTCTGCGGCGGCGTCGGCCGGTTCGGCGTGCCAGGCGGAGGCGGCGCTGATCTTCCCGATGGGAAGAACGCGGCTTCCGTCGAGGAATTCCGAAGAGCTGACGTACATGACCGACCTCCGAGTGTCTCAAACGATAGAAGCCGAAGGTTTCCCGAGTCTTGTCGGGGGGTTGACCTTCCTGACGGCCTGACTATCGCCGGTTCTGGATGAACCGGAGGTGACTTAGCACACCTTGCTGCACCGCAGAATTCAAATTAAATTTGAGTTTGGTTTCTTAAAGTTTAACAATCCACTAATCGTTGGTGCGGCGCATGAATCGCGGCCGCGGCCGATCTCCGCGGCGATCACGAAACCTGGTGGGCCCGGTCCCCCCGCGTCCTTCATGGCGGAAGTGGCGGTAGCCGGTGAAGACCATCGCCGCGCCGACGGCGTCGGCCGCGGCGACGACTTCGGCGTCGCGCAGCGAGCCGCCGGGCTGGATCAGCGCCGTGGCGCCGGCGGCGAGCGCCGTCTCGACGCCGTCGGCGAAGGGGAAGAAGGCGTCGGAGGCGACGACGGAGCCCGACGCGAGGCTCTCCTTCAGGCCGGCGGCGGCGGCGGCCTCCTGCGCCTTCAGGGCGGCGATCCGCGTCGAATCGACCCGGCTCATCTGGCCGGCGCCGATCCCCGACGTCGCGCCGCCGCGCGCGAAAACGACCGCGTTCGACTTCACGTGCTTCGCCACGCGGAAGGCGAACAGCAGGTCGCGCCATTCCCCGTCGCTCGGCGCGCGCCTGGTGACGACCTTGAGCTCCATGTCGTCGACGACCGCGCCGTCGCGAGTCTGGACGAGAAAGCCTCCGGCGACAGGGCGGATGGAGAGACCCGGAGCGCGCGGGTCGGGCACGCCGCCGGTCAGCAGGAGACGCAGGTTCTTCTTGGCCGCGAGAATCTCGATCGCCTCCGGCGAGGCGTCGGGAGCGACGATCACCTCGGTGAAGATCGCCGCGATTTCTCGCGCGGCCTCAGCGTCGAGAGGCCGGTTCAGCGCCACGATGCCGCCGAACGCCGAGACGGGATCGCAGCGCAGCGCCAGCCGGTAGGCGTCGAGGAGGCTCGCGCCCTCTGCGACCCCGCAAGGGTTCGAGTGCTTGACGATGACCGCCGCCGCCGTGCGCGCCGGGTCGAATTCGGCGACGAGCTCGAACGCCGCGTCGGTGTCGCCGATGTTGTTGTAGGACAGCTCCTTGCCCTGGATCTGGCGCGCGCTCGCGACGCCGCAACGGCGCTCGCCGGTCGCGTAGAAGGCCGCCTGCTGGTGCGGATTCTCGCCATAGCGCAGGCTCTGCAGGCGCCGTCCGCCGAAGGCGCGCCACTGCGGCGCCTCGACGCCGATCTGCTCGGCGAGCCAGTTCGAGATCGCCGCGTCATAGGCGCCCGTGCGCGCGAAGGCCTTTTGCGCGAGGCGCTGGCGCAGGGCGAGCGTCGTCGCGCCGGCGTTGGCGCGCAGCTCGTCGAGCAGCGGGGCGTAGTCCTCGACCGAGACGACGACGGCGACGTCGTTGAAATTCTTGGACGCGGCGCGGATCATCGCCGGGCCGCCGATGTCGATGTTCTCGACGCAGGCGTCGAAATCGGCGCCGGCGTCGATCGTCGCCTGGAACGGATAGAGATTGACCACGAGAAGGTCGATCGGCTCGATGCCATGGGCGAGCATGGCCGCCTCATGCTCCGGATTCTCGCGGATCGCGAGCAGGCCGCCGTGCACCTTGGGATGCAGCGTCTTGACCCGCCCGTCCATGAGCTCGGGAAAGCCGGTGACGTCGGCGACGTCGGCGACCTTGAGCCCGGCGCCGGCGAGGGCGGCGTGGGTGCCGCCGGTCGAGACGAGATCGACGCCGAGCTCGCTCAGCGCGCGCGCGAATTCGACCACGCCCGTCTTGTCCGAAACCGAGATCAGCGCGCGGTGGACGCGGCGGAATTCCTGCGACATTGAGTTCACCCAGCAGCCTGCGACGCCGCAGGCTGTTAGCACGAAGCGCGCCGCCTGTCGCGAGCGGGAGCGCCTATTCGGCGGCGCGCGGCAGCGTCTCGCCCTCGCTCGCCGGCGCGGCCGCCTGCGCAGCGGTCCGCGACAGCGGCGGCACGTAGGCCTTGAGCCGCAGGGCGTTGAACACGACGAACAGCGACGAGCAGGCCATCGCGCCCGCCGCCAGCATCGGCGAGAGCGTCACGCCGAACAGCGGATAGAGCGCCCCCGCCGCGACCGGGATGAGCACGACGTTATAGGCGAAGGCCCAGAACAGGTTCTCCTTGATGTTGCGCATCGTCGCGCGCGAAAGGCCGACCGCCGCGACGAAGCTGCGCAGGTCGCCGCCGACGAGCACCACGTCGGCCGCCTCGATGGCGACGTCGGCGCCCTTGCCGACGGCGACGCCGACGTCGGCCGCCGCCAGCGCCGGAGCGTCGTTGACGCCGTCGCCGACGAAGACGACGCGGCCGTTCTCGCTCTGCAGGCGGCGCACCTCCGCCACCTTGTCCTGGGGAAGCGCCTGCGCGACCACCTTGTCGAGCCCGACGGCGCGGGCGATCGCGGCGGCCGTCGCGCGTCCGTCTCCGGTCACCATGACCAGCTTCATGCCTTGCGCGCGCAGCGTCTCGACCGCCTCGGCCGCGCCTTCCGCCAGCGGGTCGGCGACGCTGAGGAGGGCCGCGGCCGCGCCGTCCACGGCGGCGTAGAGCGGCGACTTCGCCGCCTCGGCGAAGCGCGCGGCCTGGGCTTCGAGCGCCGAGACGTCGACGCCGAGCTTCTCCATGAAGCGGTCCGAGCCGACGGCGACCCTGCGGCCGGCGACGCGGCCCTCGACGCCGAAGCCCGGCGTCGCCGAAAACGCCTCGACCGGCTGCGGCGCCAGCCCGTTTTCGCGCGCCCCGGCGAGGATGGCGGCCGCGGCCGGATGCTCCGAGCGCGCCTCGACCGACGCGACGAGCAGCATCGCCTCTTCGCGCGAGAAACCCGGCGCGGCGATGAAATCGGTCAGCGACGGCGCGCCGCGGGTGATGGTGCCGGTCTTGTCGAGCGCGGCGGTGCGCGGCTCCGACAGCCGCTGCAGCGCGTCGCCCTTGCGGAACAGGACGCCGAGCTCGGCGCCGCGCCCCGCCGCCACGAGGATCGACATCGGCGTCGCGAGCCCCATCGCGCAGGGGCAGGCGATGATGAGAACGGCGACCATGGCGACGAGCGCATGGGAGAGCGCAGGGGCCGGGCCGAAGGCGAGCCAGGCGAGAAAGGCCAGCGCGGCGAGGGCCATGACCGCCGGCACGAAGCGGGCGGTGATCCTGTCGGCGAGCGCCTGGATCGGCAGCTTGGCCGCCTGCGCGTCCTCGACCATGCGCACGATGCGCGCGAGCGTCGTCTGCGCGCCGACGCGGGTCACCCTGAAGGAGAAGCTGCCCGTCGTGTTGAGCGTCGCGCCGACGACCTCGTCGCCGACGCTCTTGCGCACGGGCCGCGCCTCGCCGGTCAGCATGGATTCGTCGACGTAGGAGGTGCCCTCGCTCACCACGCCGTCGAGCGGAATTTTCTCGCCGGGACGCACCAGCGCCACGTCGCCGACCTTGACCTCGTCGAGCGGCGTCGCGACCGGCGCGCCGGCGCGCAGCACGAAGGCGGATTTCGCCTGCATCCCCATCAGCCGCTCGATGGCCGCCCCCGCCCGCCCCTTCGCGCGCGCCTCGAGCGTGCGTCCGACGAGGATCAGCGTGACGATCACCGCCGCCGACTCGAAATAGACCTGCGCCGCGCCGGCCGGGAACAGGCCGGGCGCGAAGGTCGCCAGCGTCGAATAGAGGAAGGCCGCGCCGGCGCCGAGCGCGACGAGCGAATTCATCTCCGGCGCGCCGCGCAGCAGGGCCGGAATTCCGGTCGTGAAGAAGCGCCGGCCCGGCCCGACGAGGATCGCCGCGGTGAGGACGAAGGCGAAGATCTGCGCGTTCCGCGTCCCGATCGTCGTCATGACGAAGTGGTGGAAAGCCGGAACGAGGTGCGAGCCCATTTCGAGCAGGAACACCGGCAGGGTCAGCACGGCGGCGAGGGTCGTCGCGCGCTTCAGCGCCCGCTCCTTTTCGCCGCGCTCCTCGACTTGAGTCGGCGCAGGCGCCTGCGTCCCGGCCTCGCGCGTGGGGAAGCCCGCCTGCGTCGCCGCCCTGGCGATCTCCGCCGGGGTCGTCATCAAGGCCACGTAGCGCACGACGCCGACGCCGGAGGCGAGCTCGACGTCGGCGTCGACGACGCCCGCGACATGCTCGAAGGCGTTGCACACCTTGTCGACGCAGGCGCCGTCGGTCATGCCCCTGATCTCGAACTGCGCCGAGGCGAGCACGGCGGCGAAGCCCGCCCTGTCGATCGCCCCGATCACCGCCTCGAGGTCGACCGGACCCTCGAAGGTGACGCTCGCCCGCTCCGTCGCGAGATTGACGCTCACGCCGGCGACGCCGGGCACGGCGGCGACCGCCTTCTCGACGCGTCCGACGCAGGAGGCGCAATGCATTCCCTTGACGGGCAGGCTGACGGCGGCGGTCGGCTCCTCGCGGGGCGCGGACATGTCGGGCTCCTTGGCGGGACGCGGACGGCGCCGCCCTGCAGCCTAGATCAGCCGCGGCGCCGAAAAATCAAGGCTATCGCCCTCCCCGCCGAAAGTCGACGCGAGAGAGAAGTTTCGCCCGGGGTTATTCCGAAGCCACGCGCCGCGCCCTACATGAGGAGGGACAAAGCGCCGACTTCGCCACGCGGCGCGCCCCGAAAGGAGCCGGGAATCCATGTCGAAGTCGATCGTGATCGTCGTGCCGCACAGTCTCGGCGTCGAGGCCGCCAAGAAGCGGATCAGCGAGCGGATCGAAGTCCTGCGCGGCGCCTATATCGACAAGCTCGCCTATTCCGAGATGAACTGGACGGGAAACCGCGCCGACCTGCGCGTGGTCGCCTTCGGCCAGACCATCACCGCGCAGATCGACGTGGAGCCCGAGCAGCTGCGCATCGAGGCGCAGCTTCCGTGGCTGCTGGGAACGCTCGCCGACAGAATCCAGGGCGTCCTGACCCACAACGCCCGCGATTCGCTGCGGATCGGGCATACGCCGCCCAAGGCCTGAGGCGGAACGCCTCAGGGGACGGCGACCATCACGTCGGAGGCCTTGATTACGGCGTAGGCCTTCTGGCCCTTGGCGAGCTTGAGATCCTCGACCGCCTCGTTGGTGATCGCGGCGGTGACGACGCCGCCTCCCTTCAGCTCGATCTCGACATGCGAGGTGGTCGCGCCTTTGACGATCTCCTTGATCGTTCCTTCAAGCGAATTGCGCGCGGAGATTTTCATTTTCGATTCCTTGTGTCCCGCTCGCGGGAAACTCGACTCGGACGCGGCGGCGGGGGATAAGACGAGAGCGCCGAGCCGACGCCCGTCGGGCGCGGCCGCAGTTTAATTCCGATATGCGGCGTCGCAAAGCATGACCTTCGGCGACAACACGTTCGAACACCCGCCGGCGAGGTCGCTCCGGCCGAAATTGACGACCGTGCTCGTCGCGCGCGTGCTGCGCCACGACGTCGGCGCGGCGATGACGACGCTGTTCTTCGAGGACGGCGAATTGCGCGCGCCCATCGTCGACGATCCGGTCGGCGCCGCCGTCGAGGTGCGCATCGACGCGAGCGACGTCGCCATCGCCCTGTCGCGCCCGATGGACGTTTCGATCACCAACCGCCTGCCCGGCGAGATCGTCGCGATCGAGCGGCTCGCGCCGCCCTATGTGCAGGTGTCCTTCAGCCTTGGCGCGACGCGCCTCGACGCACTCGTGACCGGCGAGTCGGTCGAGCGTCTCGCGCTGGAGATCGGCCTGCGCGCCTGGGTGATGATCAAGGCGGTGGCGATCAGCGGGCTCGAGGTCAGCCCGGCTCGCACGCCGGAGCCGCGGCCCTGGCCTTCGGATCGAACGTCCAGTCGAGGGAAGCCGTGATCTCGTCGAGCGATTTTTTCGCCGAGCCGGCGGCGTGGCGCCCGATCGACTTGTAGAGCGCGACGAGCCTGTCGCCGAACTGGCTGATCTCGGCGCCGCCGCTGCGCCGGCCCGGATAGGTCAGGATCACCGGCGATTCGAAGCAGCGGTTCAGCATGTCGGCGACGAGCCAGCATTTGCGGTAGGAGAGCCCTAGCGCCCGGCTCGCGCCGATGATCGAGCGCTCGGCGCGGATCGCCTCGACGAGCGCGAGCTCCTCCTCGCCGAACCAGCCGCCGTTCGGCAGCCGAAGCTCGACGGAAAGGCTCGCCTCCTCCGGCTTCGAGCCTGACGTCTTCGCGTTCCGCATCCGCGCTCCTGGACTTCGGACGAGCCGGGCGGCCCGTCCGCCAGCTATATTAGCTCGCGCCGGTTTCCCGCGCAAAATCACATCGTCCCGAGCGATTGCGCCGCGCGCCGGCGCGCGGCCATAATCGCGTCGTTCGTCTCCCTCCCGCGCAGGCTCTCCCTTGACCGAAGACTCCGCGAAGAAAACCGCGCCTTACGGCGAGTCCGAGAAGAAAATCGCGCCTTACGGCGAGTCCGAGAAGAAAACCGCGCCTTACGGCGCCTGGCCCTCGCCGGTCACGACGGAGCTCATGACCGCGGGCGCGGTGAGCCTTGGCGCCCTCTCCGCGTTCGGCGAGGAGGTCGCCTGGCTCGAAGGCCGCCCCGCCGAGGCCGGGCGGCAGGTCCTGATGCTGCGCCGCGCCGACGGGACGATCGAGGAGGCGACGCCCGCGCCGGCCAACGTCGGATCGCGCGTGCATGAGTATGGCGGCGGCGCCTACGCGCTCGGGCAGGGCCTCATCATCTATAGCGAGCGCTCCGACGGCTCCGTCCAGTTGATCGAAGATGGCGCGCCGGCGCGTCGCCTGCCGACGCCGGACGGCTGCCGCTACGCCGACTTCGAGTTCGATCCCGCGCGCCGCCGCGTGATCGCCGTGCGCGAGGACCATCACGGCCGCCCGCCGAGCGACCCGAAGGCGGCGATCGTCGCGCTGTCGCTCGAGGGCGCGCCCGAGGAAATTCTCGTCGAGGGCCCCGACTTCCTGAGCTCGCCCCGCCTGTCGCCGGACGGGACGCGGCTCGCCTGGCTCGAATGGAGCCATCCCGACATGCCTTGGGACGCGACGCGGCTTTTCTGCGCGCGGCTTTCAGGGGAGGGACGCGTCGGAGAGGCGCGGCTGATCGCCGGCGGCGGCGCGCCCGAGGCGATCGTCCAGCCCGCCTGGTCGCCGGACGGCGTCCTGCATTTCTCCTCCGACCGCACGGGCTGGTGGAACCTCTACGCCCGCCGCGGCGAGGCCGACGAGGCGCTCTGTCCCGTCGAGGCCGAGATCGGCGGCCCGCACTGGGTGTTCCGGCAGCGCTTCTACGCCTTTCTGCCCGACGGACGGATCATTGTGAGCGTCGTGCGCGACGGCGTGCGCAAGGTGGCGATCATCGCAAACGGCGCGCTGAGTCCGCGCGACGACTTCGGGCAGGTTCTCGACTGTCCGGCGCCCGTCGGCGCGGGGGCGGCCTATGTCGCCGCGCCGCCGCACGCTCCGGCCTCGATCGCCCTCAAGCCGACGCTCGACGCGCCAGCGCTGGTCCTGCGCGCCGCCGCGCCTGCGATCCTTCCGCCGGAAGCCGTCTCGATCGGCGAGCCGATCGCGTTCGCAACCTCGCACGGGCCCGGACGCGCCTTCTGGTACGCGCCGAGAAACGCCGGCTTCGAGGGTCCGCAGGGCGAGAAGCCGCCGCTCGTCGTCTTGATCCACGGCGGGCCGACGAGCATGACCACCAACAACTTCAGCCTCAACGTGCAGTGGTGGACGAGCCGCGGCTTCGGCGTCGTCGACGTCAATTACGGCGGCTCGACGGGCTTCGGGCGCCCGTTCCGCCGCCTGCTCGACGGCGCGTGGGGCCTCGTCGACGTCGAGGACTGCGAGGCGGCGGCGCGCCATCTCGCCGCGCTCGGCCTCGTCGATCCGGCGCGCATGGCGATCCGCGGCGGCAGCGCCGGCGGCTTCACCACGCTCGCGGCGCTGACCAGCGGCTCCGGCGTGTTCAAGGCGGGCGCGAGCCTCTACGGCGTCGCCGACCTGACGCTGCTCGCGCGCGACACGCACAAGTTCGAATCGCGCTATCTCGACCGGCTGATCGGCCCGCTGTCGCAGTCCCGCGCGCTCTATGACGAACGCTCGCCGATCTCCCACCTCGACCGGCTCGCCTGCCCGGTCATTTTCTTCCAGGGCGAGGACGACAAGACCGTCCCGCCCAATCAGGCGCAGACCATGGCCGACGCGATGAAGGCGCGCGGCCTGTCCGTCGCCTTCTATCTGTTTTCCGGCGAGGGCCACGGCTTCCGCAAGGCGCAGACGCTGAAGCGCGTGCTGGAGCTAGAGCTCGACTTCTACGGCCGCGCGTTCGGCTTTGAGCCGCCCGGCCTGTCGGAACGCGTCGTTATTTCGGGCGGGGCGTGAACCACGGCTCGACGCCGTCTGCGCCGAGCGCGTCCGCCGCCTCCGTCACGCTGCGCCCGCCGAGCGTGAGGCCGGGAGCGATCTCGACGAGCGGGCGCAGTACGAAGGCGCGGCGGAAAAGCTCCTTGTGCGGCAGCATCAGATCGGGCGACTCGAATTCCGCGTCGCCGTAGAACAATATGTCGACGTCGATGACCCGCGGCCCCCAGCGCAGGCCGGCGGTGCGGCCGATCTCGGCCTCCACCCCCTTGACCTCGGCGAGCAGCGCCTGCGGCGAGAGGCGCGTCGTCGCCAGCGCGCAGGCGTTGGCGAAATCCTCCTGGTCGAGATAGCCCCACGGCGCGGTGCGGTAGATCGACGAGACCTTCGTGATTCTGACAGCGCCGCGTTCGTCGAGCCGCGCCAGCGCGGCCGCGATATTGGCCGGCTTGTCGCCGATATTGCTTCCGAGGCCGAGGCCGATCTCGACGTCGCCCGCAGGCGCGGCGTCAGGCGCGCGCGACGGCATCGAACACCCTGAACGCCGCGACATGCTCGGCGGCGTCATGCACGCGGAAGATCGTCGCCCCGCGCGCGGCGGCGGCGAGATTGGCGGCGATGGTGGCGATGAGGCGCGGCTCGACCCTGGCCGTCGAGCCGTCGGGGGCGAGTTCGCGCAGCAGCGACTTGCGCGAGAGTCCGACGAGGATCGGCAGGCCATAGGGGGCGAGCGCGGGAAGGCCGGCGAGCGCCTCGAAATTCTGCTGGCGCGTCTTGCCGAAGCCGATCCCCGGGTCGAGAATGATTCGTTCCCGCGCGATCCCGGCGCGCGCGGCGATGTCGAGCGAGACGTCGAAGAAGCGGCGCATGTCGTCGACGACGTCGCGCGCGGGATCGATGTCGTCGCGGTTGTGCATCACCACGACGCCCATTCCCGTCTCGGCCACGGCAGGCGCCATGTCGGGATCGCGCTGCAGGCCCCAGACGTCGTTGACGAAGGCCGCGCCTTCCCGGGCCGCGAAGCGGGCGACGCTCGCCTTCGAGGTGTCGACCGAGACCGGCGCGCCGCACGCCTCGACGAGCCGGCGCAGCGCCGGCGTGAGCCGCGCCTGCTCGACGTCGGCCGGCACCGGCGTGTGGCCGGGCCGCGTCGACTCCGCGCCGACGTCGACGATCGCCGCGCCCTCGCCGACGTGGCGGCGCGCCTGCTCCAGCGCGGCCTGCGCCGTCTCGAACAGGCCGCCGTCGGAGAAGGAGTCGGGCGTCATGTTGACGATGCCCATGACGAGCAGGCCTGAACCGAGCTTGCCCAGGAATTCGTCTCGCCGCGCGGCGAGACCCGCCGCGTCGGCGGTCGGCGCGTCGCTCAAAGGTCGGCGCCTTCCTGCTGCGGATAGCTGCAGCGCCATCTGGCGACGAAGCGGCCGGGATGATGGTCGACCCATTGCGCGATCGTCGGCGGCGCGGCCATCGCGCACTCCACGAGGGTTTGCCCTTCGTCGACGAACAGCAGATTCTGCTCCTCGCAGGCCGTCGGCTGCGCCAGCGCGCAGATGGTGAGAACCAGCGCCATCATGCCCGTCTCTGCCTCCCTCGCCGGCCGCCTTCGGAACGAGGCGGAGCGCCATCCTGACGCAGGCGCGCGGCAAAGGTCAATCCGTTCCCCGCGCGAGCGGCTCGGCCGTTGGCGCCGCGCCCGCCATATGCCAGAACATCCCGTCGGCGAAGGGAATGGGAAATCTCGCCGACGGGAGGACGTTCATGCTGGTTTCCTATCGAACGGCCGGCCGCCGGCGCCTCGCCGCAGCCCTCGCCTTCGCGCTCGGAACGACGGCCGCAGCGGCGCAGGAGACCGGCGCGGGCGCGCAGGGCGAGGCGGCCAGGCCGGCCGCCGCCGCGCCGGCGAACAAGGACTGGCCCTGCAAGCAGATCCTCGTCGAGGAAATCTCCCTTCCCACCGTATGGTCGGGCCCGCCGATCGAGAACGTGGAGTGGCGCAAGGACGAGCGCACGACCGACCTCGTCACGCTCATTTCGGCGCGCCGCACGACGCTCGAGGCGGCGCAGAAGGCGATCGAAGAATTCGCCGCGGCGGCGGGCGCAGACAAGAACGCCAGGCTCACGGCGCTCTTCGCCGGCGTCTTCGAGACGCTCAACAGCGAACGCGGCCACATCATCGACGGGCTGACGCGATTCGGCCGCAAGCAGAAGGCGCTCGCGACCCGCATCCGCGCCGAGAATTCCGAACTTCAGAAAAACCCGACGGAGACGCCCCCCGGCGTCGAGCCGGCCGACGATCCGGCGACGCAGAAGCTGCAGCTCGACCTGCGCATCTTCGACGAAGGGCGCAAATCGCTGAGCTTCGCCTGCGAGGCTCCGACGCTGGTCGAGCAACGCCTGTTCGCGCTCGCCCGCGCGATCCAGAACGAGATGGAGTGAGAGCGCGGGCGGCCGGCCCGCGCCGTCTCCGGCGAAACCGGCTCAAGGCGCCTTCCGCGCCTCCTTCGGCTTGTCGTCGTCGTCGAGCAGCGGAACGCCGTAGCTCGCCAGGATCGCGTCGATTTCGGCCTGGTTCTCGGCGATGAACTTGTTGAGCTCGCGCTTCCACTCCTGGTCCGAATGGCGCACGCCCATGCCCATGCGATAGACCATTCGCGGCCCGGTCTTCTCATGCAGCAGCGGCGCGATCTTCACCGGCGTCTTCGCGTCTTTCGCGAAATTGCCGGCGATCGGGCCCCACAGCACGGCGACGTCGATGTCGCCTTTTTCAAGGTCGTCCATCATGTCATGGGGAGGCGCGTCGGCGCGGGTGTCGACGACGAGCGGATAGGACTTGACGTAGGGCAGAAGGCCGTTCTGGGCGATGATCGTCGCCGGCGGCGTGCCGGCGACGAGGCCGATGCGCTTGCCCTTCAGCCGCGGGTCGGCGAGCGTCTCGACGCCGTCGAGCTCGCCGCCCTTCTTCACCACCAGCACGTAGGAAGCGCGGTAATAGGGATTGGTCACCTGGACGATATCGTCGCCCTGCGGCATCCCCATCACCACGTCGCAACGGTGCGCGTTCAGCGTGTTGCGCACGAAGCCGGTCGAATTCGGGTAATAGGCGTAGGCGATCCCCTTGCCGAGCTTCCTGGCGAGCAACTCGGCGATCTTGTTCTCGAAGCCCTCTCCCGCCTGATTCGAGAACGGCAGGTCGCGAGGGTCGGCGCACACGCGCAGCACGTCGGGATCGACGAGTTCGATCGCCGCGTCGTCGGCGCCTTGCGCCCTCGCCTGCGGCGCAAGCCCGGCGCCGAGCGCCGCGACGGCGGCGAGGACGGCGCCGGAGCGGCGCAGCTCCATCAGCTCCCCTCCAGACAGGCCTTCTCGGCGGCGGTGGCTTCCGGGGTTTTGTCGACACGGCCCGGCGGACGGCCGCGCGGAACGGCCTCGGTCGAGCGGGCGCGCAGATAAACGTAGAGATCGTCGACGTAGCACATGACGTTCTTGTTGTCGCCGAACGCCGGCATGACGTTCTCGGAGCTGCTCGTCACGTTCCTGCGGCCGCCGACGACGATGCCGACGAATTCGGAATAGTCGAAGCGCTTGAGCGAATCCTTGAGCGCCGGCGCATAGGTCGAGCCTTCGCCGTCGGGCCCGTGGCAGACGTGGCACTCCGCGTGGTAACGGCGAAATCCCGAATAGGTGAACCAGTCCACTTTCCCGTCGGGTTCGATCTTGTAGGTCGGATTGCCCTGCGCGTCCGTCCATTTGCCGAGCGCGTCTTCCTTGACCGCCGTCGGATCGCCCGGCGGCTCGGCCAGGGCGGCGCCCGCCGAGGACAACAACAAAGCGACTGCGAGACCGCGAACGTGAAAGCTCTTTTGCACGAAACTATCCTTCTTCCCGAGACGCCGAGGACCCCGGCGCCAGCGCGCCGAGGTCCCATTCAAATTGATGATCCGTTCAGACCTTATTTTCCATGCAGGCCGAAGACGGTGAGCTGGCCGCCGAGGGCGGTGTAGCTCGAGAGCGCGGCGTAGCCTCCGACGGCGCCGAGGCCGGCGTTCGGGTCGGTGAGGCCTGCCGCGAGGCCGATGCCCGCCCAACCGCCGACGCCGGACAGGATCGCGACATACTGCTTGCCGCCGTGCTCATAGGTCATGACGTTGCCGATGATGCCCGACGGCGTCTTGAACTTCCACAGCTCGTCGCCGGTCTTGGGATCGACGGCCTTCAGATAACCCTCGAGCGTGCCGTAGAACACCACGTCGCCGGCGGTGGCGAGGGCGCCCGACCACACCGAGAACTGCTCGGGCTTCGACCAGACGATCTTGCCCTTCTTGGCGTCCCACGCGATGAAGTTGCCCATGTGGGTCTGGCCCTTGGGCGGATACATCGACAGCGTCGCGCCGACGTAGGGCTGGCCCGCCGTGTAGCTCACGCGGAACGGCTCGTAATCCATGCACACATGGTTGGTCGGCACGTAGTGCAGCTCGGTGACCGGCGAGTAGGCCGAGGGCTGCTGGTCCTTGGTGCCGAGCGCCGCCGGGCAGATGCCCTTGGTGTTGAAGTCCTCGCCGCCGTGGGCCGTCGAGAACTCCGGCACGACGAGCGGACGGCCGTAGGTCTTCGAGCTCTTGTCCATATCGACCTTGGTCGCCCAGTTGACGATCGGGTCGTATTTCTCGGCGACGAGCAGCTCGCCATTGGTGCGGTCGAGGGTGTAGCCGAAGCCGTTGCGGTCGAAGTGCGTGAGAAGCTTGCGCTCCTTGCCGTCGATCTTCTGCTCGGTCAGCACCATCTCGTTGATGCCGTCATAGTCCCACTCGTCGTGGGGGGTCATCTGGTAGACCCACTTGGCCACGCCGGTGTCGGGGTCGCGCGCCCAGATGGTCATCGACCAGCGGTTGTCGCCCGGACGCTGCACGGGGTTCCAGGTCGAAGGATTGCCCGAGCCGTAGTAGACGAGGTTCAGCTCCGGATCATAGGAGATCCAGCCCCAGGTCGCGCCGCCGCCGATCTTCCACTGATCGCCTTCCCAGGTGTTGGTGCCGGAATCCTTGCCGACCGGCTTGCCGAGGTGCGTCGTCTTCTCGGGATCCATCAGCGTGTCGGCGTCCGGGCCCATGGAGTAGCCGCGCCACACGCGCTTGCCGGTCTTGAGGTCGTAGGCGGTCATCGAGCCGCGCACGCCGAACTCGCCGCCGGAGATGCCGATGAGGACCTTGTCTTTGACGACCTGCGGAGCCGAGGTGAGCGTCTCGCCCTTCGACGGATCGCCGTTCTTGACCGACCAGAGGGGCTTGCCGGTCTTGGCGTCGAGGGCGACGAGGGTGGTGTCGGCCTGGCCGAGGAGGATCTTGCCGTCGGCGTAGGCGACGCCGCGGGTGACGGTGTCGCAGCACATCACCGGAATGACGCTCGGATCCTGTTTCGGCTCATACTTCCAGAGAATGCGGCCGTCGTTGTTGAGGTCGAGCGCGTAGACGATGTTCGGGAAGGGCGTCGAGAAATACATCACGTCGCCGATGACGAGGGGGTTGCCCTCATGGCCGCGCAACACGCCGGTGGAGAAAGTCCAGACGGGAACCAGATCCTTGACGTTCTTGTTGGTGATCTGCTTCAGGTCGGACCAGCGGTGATTGGCGTAGTCGCCGGTGGGCATCACCCAGTTCTTCGCATCGCTTTGAAGCTTGATCAGCCCTTCGTTGGCGAAGGCGCCGCCCGCCACCAGCGCAGATGCGGCGACGCAGGACGAGAGCAGAAGTTTGCGCATGAATTTCCTCCGGACCAGATGTTGGCGGCCGCGGCGCTTATCCTGCGTCCGGCGGCGCTTCTTTTTTGTGTTTCCGGCAGCGTGTCACCACTGCAGCGAACCCGGCGCGGCGATCCGGAAATTTAAGACCGCACGACCCCAAGCCCGCTCCCGTCTTCGAAGAGAGCGTCGGCCCCGCCCGCCGCTCATGAAGCCGGAAATCAACCGCCTCTGTATAATATGCCCGAAACTACGACACAATAGCCCCAAAAAATTTGGAAAATGTTCCCGGACGCCCTGACGCCCTCGCTTTTAACATCTTATTTCATTGATTCTAATAGACTTATGGATTTGGCGCGCAAATGCTGGCGGGGGAATTCATGTCCCCGATGGCCGGTAACTTTTCCAATGGCTCAGGAAAAAGTCATTGGCTCGCGCCTGTTGCGTTGCAATGAGGATCGTTGCGATGCGGCGGCCACGGCGTGGAGCCCTCGCTCTACACGCGGCGCCGCATTTCAGAAGCGGCGCATCAGCGTCAGAAGCAGCGCACTTCGGCCTCGGCCTGCGCCCGGCGGAGCTCCTTGGCGGTGTCCTGCGCCATCGGCGTGTTGCGGAACATGTTCCCGATGGCGCCCAGCGCCAGGTTCATGCTCGCGACCGTCTGCGCCGCCTCGTATTTCTCATAAGGCAACAGAGACGCGATCACGTCGATGGAGCACGAGCAGCGCTGCAGCGCCTCATGCGATTCGCCGTTCGTCTTCATGCACACGAAGACGTAGTCGGCGCGCGCTTCGGTGGGATAGTCGTTGAGCGTCGCAGGCGCGGCGAAGGCCGGCGCGCCTGCGGAAAGGCACAGGGCGGCGCCGGCGAGGGCGCGCGCGAGTTTTTCGAAGCTTCGCATCAAAATGTTCGCTGTTGGCGCGCGCGGCTCCGCCGCCGCGCGGCGGGATGGGAACGAGAGCTCCGCGCCGCCGAGGCCCTGGCCTGAGAGGATCGCGGCCGGCGCCGGACCGCCCGGAAGATAGCTCGTCGCGAGCGCCGTGGCCAGCGCCGCAAGGCGCGCGAGGGCCACGGCGACGCGGCGCGTTCCGACGCGCGCGGCGCGTCAGGCTGCGGTGGCGGCGTAGGCCGGCGTTTCGTCGGCGAAGGCGGCGAGCCACGCGACCAGCGCCGGATGGCTCTCGCGCCAGGCGCCGAAGCGCAGGTCGAGATAGCCGAGCGCGGCGGAAAGGCCCATGTCGACGAGCGTGCGGGCGCCCGCCGGCGGCGCCGCTTCAAAGACCGCGAGCGCGCGCGCGGCCTTGCCGGCCTGGCGCGCGATCCAGCCGTCGTCCTGCTTGCCGGGCGCCTTCGCGCGCGCCTCGTAGATCTGCGCGAGGCTCGCGTCCATCAGCCCGTCGGCGAGCGCGGCGCGGGTCAGCGCGCGAAACCGCGCGCCCGGCTCGCGCGGGATCAGTCCCGCCCCGCCGCGCGAGGCCGCGAGATGGTCGAGATATTCGACGATGACGCGGCTGTCGTAATAGCTCGTCCCATCCTCGAGAATGAGCGTCGGAATCTTGCCGAGCGGATTGACGTCGTAGAGCCCGCTCAACGGATCGTTGGTGTCGGTGCGGACGATCTCGATTTCATCGTCGAGGCCGAGGAAGGCGGCGGCGAGTTGGACCTTGCGTCCAAAGGGCGAGGCGGGCGAGGTGCGAAGCTGCATCATGGGGTCGGGCGTCTCCGGAAGCGTTCGGCGCGAGCTTTAAGCCCGCGCGCCGGCGCTGGCGAGAGCCTCGCCGTCAGCGCGCCGGACAGGCGTAGATCGCGACGACGCGCGAGGACAGCCGCACGGCCGGATAGCCGTCGCCGACATGCGGGACGAGGAAGGTCGCGCGCTCGCCGGGAGGGGCGATCCCGGCCGCGGTCATCGCCACCTCCTGAAGCGACATGTTCTGCGTCGAAATCTCGACGCGGCGAATCACTTTGTCGGGCAGCACGTTGTCGACCTCCCACAGAAAGGCGCCGGCGAGCCCGACGACCGAAGGACTCGCCGAGCGCACCTTGCGAAACTCTCCAGGGGAGAGGGGCGAAGGCGCGCAGGCGAGCGCCGATCCGCCGCCGGCGGCGACGAGCCTCGCGCGCGTCGCCTCCTCGCAGCGCGCGCGGCATGCGGAGAGCGCCTCTCGAATGGTCTGGTCGTCGACGTCGGGCGCGGCCATGCGCGGCTTGAGGCAGGCGGAAAAACAGGCGTCGGCGGCGTGCGCCGCGAGCGGCGCGAGGCACAGCGCGGCGGCGACGAGAACGGGACGCAGGGAAGTCATGAGCGATCCTTCGGGCGGACGTTCTTTCCCGTTTAACGGACCAGCCGGGGATTTGGTTTTGTCGCTCGCGCTCAGCGCGGCTGAACGATCCATTCGACGAGATGCGCGCCGCGCCCTCGCCCGAGGACGCGGGCGAGTTCGGGCAGGATCGCCTGCGCCTCCTCGAAAAGGCCGAAGGGCGGATTGACGAGGATGAGCGCCGTGCGCGCGAGCGGCGCGTCCGGCGCGGGCGGGGCGACCTCGAGGTCGAGCCGCAGCGCGCCGCGCCCGGCGTGCGGCGCCGTCGCCTCGCCGAGCCCCCGCGCGAAATCCTGCGCGGCGCGCGGGTCCTTGACCGGCAGCCAGAGCATGAAGACGCCGGTCGGCCATTTGCGCACGGCCGCGGGAAGCGCCCGGGAGAGCCTTGCGAACTCCTCGCGGTCCTCGAACGGCGGGTCGATCAGCACGAGGCCGCGCCGCTCCGGCGGCGGCGTGAACGCCTTCAGGCCGAGATAGCCGTCGAGCTCGACGGGCCTCGCGCGGGAGTCGCCGGCGAGCGCCGCCTTCAGCCGCGCGAAGGCGTCGGGGTGAAGCTCGCAGGCGACGAGCCGGTCCTGCGGGCGCAGCAGCGCGGCGGCGATCCGCGGCGAGCCGGGATAGCGCGCCTCGCCCAGCGGCCCCGCGACGATTTCGAGATAGGGTTTTACGAGCGCGCGCGCGACGGGCTCCATGGCATCGCGTGTGAGCGCCCCGTCGAGAAGCTTTCCGACGCCGGCGCGCCATTCCTGCGTCTTTTCCGCCCGTTCGCCCGCGAGGTCGTAAACGCCGGCGCCGGCGTGGGTGTCGATAAAGCGCAGCGGAGCGTCCTTGCGCGCGAGCAGCAGCAGCGCGCGCACGAGGACGACGTGCTTCAAAACGTCGGCGAAATTGCCGGCGTGGAAGTCATGCGCGTAATTCACGCCTCAAAGCGGCCCCGGCGCGAGGATCGCGTCCGGCGGGCAGGCCGGGCGCGCGACTTCCGGACAGGCGCGGAAATCGCGCAGATCCTTCGTCAGGCAGATGCGCATCTCGGCGAGCGCGCTGCGCCGGCAGGCGATTCCCATCATGCCCGGCCGAAGCCGCGGATTGGCGGCGAGGAAGGCGCGCTCGATGTCGAGGCGGGCCCAGCTCTGGTCGCCCTGCGGCGAGGCGAAGGCCGGCGGAATCGTCACGAGGGCGCGCGCGCGCCGCACGTCGGCGAAATAATCGGTCGGGCTTTTCCCCGAGCAGACGCCATGCGCGCGCCATTCGTGCCGCGCGAGGCCCTCGCTCGGATAGACGCCGGCCGCCTGCGCCAGCGCGATGCGCGAGGGCGTCGGGGCGCCGAACCGGCAATACTGCGGATAGCCGCGCTCATATTGCGGCCACAGCCCGTGGGTGACGAAGCCGAGGCCCGCGCCCGGCGCGCATTGATCCTGCGCGCGTTCGCCGGCCGGCGTGCGGCAGAAGCTCGGCGACCATGACAGGGCGAGGACGTAGAAGTCGAAGTCGCCGGCGACGCCGCTCGCCCCGCGCGGGCCGCGCCGCGCGGTGAACGTCTGATCGGGGGAGGCCGGCGCGGGAAGCGGGACGGCGCCGCCGGCGTCAGGCGCGGAGGAATTCGGCGCGGCGTCCGGCGCCTCGCCGGCGCATTCGTCGAGGACGCAATCGTCGGCGTCCTGCGCGCGCGGCGCCGGCGTATGGAGCGGCAGGAGAACGGCGGCGAGGGCCAGCGCCCGGAGCAAGCGCATCAAGGCCTAAGGCTGCGCCATCTTGCAGTTCGGCGCCCGGGCGTCGAGGCGGTCGAGGCCGGAGACGCACCAGTCGACGCCGTAGCCAAAGCCGAGCACGCCCATCGACTTGACGATGGAGAAGGACACCTCGCGTTTCTTGCCGTCGTTCATGGTGACGCGGGCGAGGCAGTAGCGGCGCGGGATATAGTCGAGGCCGTTGGTGCGGAAGCCGATCTCGCGCACCTCGTCGAACACGGCGATGTCGAGCCCGGTGCGCCAGAACTCGCGCTCGCGGTCGCGGAAGGCGGTGCGGATTTCGCCGAGCGGACCCGGATCGGCGCAGGCCGGCATGTCGGAGTCGAACGGCTCGTAGCGCCATTCGGACGGGGTGAGCGGGCGCGCCGAGGCGCCGGCCGCGGCCGCGCACAGGGCGGCGAGCGCCGCGGCCATGGTCTTTGCGAGTCTGCTCATGCGCTCCGCCCGAACGAACCGCCCTCGCGCGAGGGCGCATGGGCGCGGCGACGATGCGGCGCTCCGCCCGGCGCGTCAAGGCCGCGCGCGGCCTCGCCTCCTCGCCGGGCGCCGCTTTCGCCGCCCCTGTTGCCGCCTAGCCGCGGTTGTAGACGTCCTCGATGCGGACGATGTCGTCCTCGCCGAGGTAGGAGCCTGTCTGCACCTCGATCAGCTCGAGGTCGATGCGCCCGGGATTGCTCATGCGATGGGTGCAGCCGATCGGCAGGTAGATCGATTCGTTCTCATGCACGAAGACGACCTCGTCGTCGCGCGTGACCTCGGCCGTGCCGCGCACGACGATCCAGTGCTCGGCGCGATGGAAATGCTTCTGCAGCGACAGGCGCTGGCCGGGCTTCACCACGATGCGCTTGACCTGATAGCGCGCGCCATTGTCGACCGACTGGTAATAGCCCCACGGCCGGTAGCTGCGCTTGTGCTCCAGCGCCTCCTTGCGGCCCATGTCCTTGAGCTTGTCGACGAGCTGCTTGACCTTGTCGCCGTGGTCCTTGTTGAGGACGAGGACGGCGTCCTGCGTCGTCACCACGATCACGTCGTCGACGCCGACGACCGCCGTCAGGAAGCCGTCAGACCGGATATGGACGTTCGAGGCGTTCATGACGACGCCGTCGCCGCGCGTCGAATTGCCGGAGGCGTCGCGGTCGGACAGCTCCCACACCGCGCCCCAGTTGCCGACGTCGGACCAGCCGATGTCGGCGGGGGCCACCGCCGCCCTGTCGGTGCGCTCCATGACGGCGTAGTCGATCGAGATCTTCGGGGCGGCGCTGAACGACTCCTTGTCGAGGACGAGGAAGTTCAGGTCCTTCTTGGCGCGCGCCACGGCGTTGGCGGCGGCGTCGGCGATCGCCGGCTGATGCTTCTGCAGCTCGGCCTGCATCGTGTCGGCGCGGAAGAAGAAGTTGCCGGAGTTCCAGAGATAGCCTTCCTCGACGTAGCGCTGCGCGGTCGCCGCGTCCGGCTTCTCGACGAAGCCCTCGACCTTGAGCACGGCGCCGTCGGCGGCGACCGGCGCGCCCGTCCTGATGTAGCCGTAGCCGGTCGCCGGCCCGGTCGGCTTGATCCCCAGGGTGACGATGAAGCCGTCGGCGGCCGCCTTCGCCGCCGTCTTGCAGAGTTCGACGAAGCCCGGCCTGTCCTTGATGACATGGTCGGCGGCGAGCAGCGCGACGACCGTGTCGGGGCCGATCTCGGCGGCGATCTCGGCGGCCACGGCCACCGCCGGCGCGGAGTCGCGGCGCACCGGCTCGAGGATGATGCGCGCCTCGCGGCCGATCTCGGCGAGCTGCTCGGCGACGAGGAAGCGGTAGTCGTGGTTGGAGATGACGACCGGCGTCTCGAACACGTCGTCCTTCAGGGCCTCCGCCGCCATCTGGAAGGTCGAGCGGGCGCCGACGAGCGAAATGAACTGCTTCGGCAGGCTTTCGCGCGATTCCGGCCAGACCCGCGTCCCCGAGCCGCCGCACATGATGACCGGAAGGATTTTCGCCATTTCGTCTTTCCCTGACGGCAAATTGACTAAAGCTCGAAGGGCGCGACGCGCGCGGCCCGGCCGCGGGCGCCCCTTCGCGCGGCGCCACTATACAGGTCAAGTCGCCGCCTGTCTTCTTTCGCATTGCAGCAACGGCGGGCGCGGACCGGCGGGGTGGCGGCGCGCCGCCCCGCGCGCTATCGCTTCGCCATGGGCAAGCCTGATTTCCGCATGGAGCGCGGCCTGATCCGGCGCGGCGTCTTTCCCGTCGCCGGCGTCGACGAGGCGGGCCGCGGCCCGCTCGCCGGCCCGGTCGCGGCGGCCGCCGTGATCCTCGATCCCAAGAGCCTGCCGCGCGGGCTCGACGACTCCAAGCGCCTCACGCGCGAGGCGCGCGAGGCGCTCTACGACGACATCCTCGCGCGCGCGCTCGCCGTCGCGGTCGGCTTCGCCAGCGCCGCCGAGATCGACCGCGTCAACATCAGGCAGGCGACGTTTCTGGCCATGCGCCGGGCGCTCGAAGCGCTCGCCGCGCCGCCGCGCCACGCGCTCGTCGACGGGAACGACCTCGCCCCGCGCCTGCCCTGCCCGGGCGAGGCGATCGTGCGCGGCGACGGCCTCATCGCCTCGATCGCCGCCGCCTCGATCGTCGCCAAGGTCACGCGCGACCGGCTGATGAGCCGGCTGTGCGCCCACTATCCCGTCTACGGCTTCAGCCGGCACGCCGGCTATCCGACCGTCGAGCATCTCGCGGCGATCGGCGCGCACGGCCCCTGCCCCTACCACCGCCTGAGTTTTCGGCCGTTTCGACCGGACGGCGGCGCGACCTGAGCCGTCTTTACCCCGCGCTTACTTCTCCACAGATAAAAATCCGCGTCGGCAGATCGTCGGATTTTACTCATGTCCCGAGCACTCGCGGGCGCCCCCCGGCGCCCGAACGCCAGTTTGCGCCCCGAGCGCGCCCAGCCCTCGGCGCATGACGCGCCGCCGCTCGACGAGATCATCGTCGGCGACTGCCTCGACGCGCTCGGCCGACTGCCGGACGCCTGCGTCGACGCCGTGTTCGCCGACCCGCCCTACAATCTGCAGCTCGCCTCGACCCTGTCGCGGCCCGACCAGAGCCTCGTCGACGCGGTCGACGACGACTGGGACAAGTTCGACAGCTTCTCCCATTATGACGAATTCACCCGCGCCTGGCTCAAAGCCGTGCGAAGGGTGATGAAGCCGCACGCCACGCTGTTCGTGATCGGCTCCTACCACAACATTTTTCGCGTTGGCGCCGCGCTCCAAGATGAAGGATACTGGATTCTCAACGACATCGTCTGGCGCAAGGCCAATCCGATGCCGAATTTCCGCGGCCGCCGCTTCACCAACGCCCATGAGACGCTGATCTGGGCGGCGCGCGACGCCGGCGCGAAGAACTACCGCTTCAACTACGAGCTCCTGAAAGCCGGCAACGAGGACGTGCAGCCGCGCTCCGACTGGCTGATCCCGATCTGCTCGGGCGCCGAGCGGCTGAAGGACGAAGACGGGCGCAAGGCGCATCCGACGCAAAAGCCCGAAGCGCTGCTGACGCGCGCGCTGCTCGCCGCGACGGCGCCCGGCGACGTCGTGCTCGACCCGTTCTTCGGCACCGGCACGACGGGAGCGGCGGCGCGCCGCCTCGGGCGGCGCTTCATCGGCGTCGAGCGCGAGGAGGTTTACGCGCGGGCCGCGCGGGCGCGGATCGCCGCCGTCGAGCCGCTGCCCGAGGCCGCCGTCGCCGCCCCGCCCGGCCGGCGCGATGAGCCGCGCGTCCCCTTTTCCGCGCTGATCGAGGCCGGACTGATCGCGCCCGGCGCCGTGCTGAGCGACGAGAAGCGCCGCCATGCGGCGGTCGTGCGCGCCGACGGGGCGATCGCGCTCGGCGACATCGTCGGCTCGATCCACAAGATCGGCGCGCTGGCGCAGGGCCTGCCGGCGTGCAACGGCTGGACCTATTGGGGGCTTTGCGGCGAGAACGGCGCATGGAGCGCCGTCGACGCCTTGCGCGGCCGGGCGCGGGCGCGGATGAGGGAGGCCGAAGCCTAAACCTTCTTCAGCGTGTAGCGCACCGTCTGCAGGCGGATGAAGCCGTCCTTGAACAGGAAGGTGTCGACGCCGTCCTCGACCTGGTTCTCCTTCGACTTCGCCGTCCATTCGAGGAACAGCGCGTCGCCGTCGTAAATCTGGCTCGGCAGCGCCCATTTGGCGGCGGGCAGCTCGGAGAGAAGCTGGGCGAACGCCTCGCGCACGCCCGCCTTGCCGCGCTTGACGCCGGTCGGCGAGATGAACACGGCGTCCTCGGCGTAGTCGGAGACGACGCCCTCGAGGTCGCCGGCGACGAGCGTCTCGGCGTGATGCTTGAAGATTTCCTTCGGCGTGCGCGTCATCGGCGATCTCCTCCCGATCTGTTTCGCCGCTTGTGCCGCAAGAGCGCCGGCGCGGCAAGGGACGTCGCCAGGGCGGCTCACTCGAACTCGACGGCGAGGCCGAGCCGGTCGAACTCCGCCTCGATCGCCCGCATGATCGCCTGCAGCTCGTCGACGGAGATTTCGACGGACTCATGCGGCGGGCCCCAGTTCAGAAGCTCGTCCATGTCGACGAGGAAGTCGGCCGGGTCCTGCACGTTGGGCGGCTGCGGCGCCGAGACGATGACGAGGCGCCGCTCGCCCCATGCGACCCGCACCGCGCCTTCCGTCAAGGCGACCTTCGGCCCGCCGCGACGACCGCCTGCGCTCATGGCGTCCTCTCCTGCCCCCCGCCCGGACACGCCCCCCGCGCCGCCGCGATCGCCTTGCGCATGACGCTCGGCAGCGCCTCGCCCTCGAGCCCGGGAGGCGCCCAGCGGCAGCCCGGCGGGGCGGCGCGCCCTTGCTCCGCCTGCCCGGCGTAGAGCGACAGCCGCAGCGCGAAATGGGTGAAGACATGCTCGATCTCGACGCCAAGCCGGGCGAAGCGCGTCTCGAGCGGAGCGTAGGCCAGCGCGCCGGCCTCGTCAAAATCGACGCTCCAGGGCGAGCCGGGAATCTCGCTCATGCCGCCGAGCAGCCCCTTCGGCGGGCGCTCGCGCAGCAGCACCGCGCCGTCGGGCCGCGTCACGTAGAAGGCCGCGCCGCGCCTCAGCTTGCGTTCGGGCTTCGGGCTCTTGAACGGATAGCGCGCCGGATCGCCCTCGCCGCGCGCGGCGCAGAACGCGGCGAGCGGGCAGATCGCGCAGGCCGGACGACGGGGCGCGCAGACCGTGGCGCCGAGGTCCATGAGCGCCTGCGCGTAGTCGCCCGGCCGCTCGGCCGGCGTCGCCGCGTCAGCGAGCCGGCGCAGTTTCGCGCGGGCGCCGGGCAAGGGCTCGCGCAGCGCGAAGACGCGCGCCAGCACACGCTCGACATTGCCGTCGACGACGACGGCGCGGCGGCCGAAGGCGATCGCCGCGACCGCGGCGGCCGTGTAGGGCCCAAGGCCCGGCAGGGCGCGCAGTTCCGCCTCCTCCTGCGGGAAGGCGCCGGCGCGCTCGCGCGCGAGGAGGCGCGCGCAGGCGATCAGGTTGCGCGCCCGCGAATAATAGCCAAGGCCGGCCCAGGCGGCGAGGATCTCCTGGTCCGGCGCGGCGGCGAGCGCGGCGACGTCCGGCCAGCGCGCCATGAATTTCTCGAAGTAAGGCCCGACCGCCGCCGCCGTCGTCTGCTGCAGCATGATCTCGGAGAGCCAGACGGCGTAAGGGTCGGCGCGCTCGCCTTCGCGCGCCCGCCAGGGCAGGCCGCGGCGGGAGCGGTCCCACCAGCGCAGCAGCGCCGGAGCGAGCGCCCGCGCCGCCCCATCCCCCGCGCCCGCGTCACACATAGGCCTCCTTTAGCCGCTCTCATGAGCGCGGCAAAGCTGAGCCGCGAACGTCGAGGAGGCCCTCCATGAACGGACACGGCGACCCGCGCGCGCCCCGCCCCGGCGGCGGCGCCACGCCCTATCTCATCGTCTCCGGCGCCGCCGCCGCGATCGACTTCTACATGCGCGCCCTCGGCGCGCGCGAGCGGATGCGGCTCGAGCATGACGGGCGCGTCGGCCACGCCGAGCTCGACGTCGAGGGCGGCGGGATCATGCTCGCCGACGAGTTCCCCGAGCGTCAGGCCCTGTCGCCGCGCTCGATCGGCGGGACGCCGGTGATGATCCACATCTACGTGCGCGACGTCGACGCCCTCGCCGTCCGCGCCAGGGCGGAAGGGATGAAGGAGCTGCGCGCCGTCGAGACGCAGTTCTACGGCGACCGCGGCGGCCTGTTCGAGGATCCGTTCGGCCATCGCTGGTGGATCGCGACCCATGTCGAGGACGTCGCGCCCGACGAGATCCGCCGTCGCGCGGCGGCGCTGCACGGGCTCGCCCCGTAGGGTCTCGGCCGCGCTTGCCGGACGACGAGAAGCCGCTACAATTTTTTCATGCGCGAAAAAATCCAGCCCAGGAGCCCGGCCGGGAGGCCCGCCAAAACCTCCGCCGGCGCCGCGCGCGCGCCGTTCCGGGGCGCGCGGCCGATCGCCGACCTCATCGCCGGCGCGATGGACAAGACGCTCGCCCGGCGCGGCTTCGGCGAGGGGCGCGTGCTGCTCTATTGGGACGAGATCGCCGGCGAGCGCGTCGCCGCGCGCGCGCAGCCGATCAGCCTCAACTGGCCGCCGCGCGCGAGGGCCGGCGCCGCCGCGGCGCTCATCCTGCGCGTCGAACGTGGCTTCGCGCTGGAGCTCCAGCATCTGTCGGGCGTCGTGATCGAGCGCGTCAACGCGCATCTGGGCTGGCGCTGCGTCGACCGGCTCGTCCTGAAGCAGGGGCCGCTCGAGCCGCGCCGCGCCGCGCCGGCGCGCCCGCCCGCGCCCCCGCAAGAAAATGTGACGCGCGCGGCGGCGGCGGCGGCGGCGATCGAGGACGAAGCGCTGCGCGACGCCTTGACGCGCCTGGGCGCCCATGTGTTAACCCGCGGACGGCCGAACCGCGCGCCAGGGGCCGAAGAGGCGACGCCGCACTGCAGGAACCAACGTCATGAAGACTGAGAAGATTTCGTTCAGCCGCCGCGTCCTCCTCGGCGCGGCCGGCGCGGCGCTCGCCGTCTTCGCCGGCCTTGGGGCCGCCGCGCCGGCGCGGGCGCAGAACGCGGTCGTTCCCGTCGAGCAGCTGATGGCGCCCCCCGCCCTGCCCGACGTCTGGCTCGGCCCCGCCGACGCGCCGGTCACCATCGTCGAATACGCCTCGATGACCTGCTCGCACTGCGCCGCATTCCACGCGACGACCTTCCCCGCCCTCAAGAGCAAATATGTCGATACGGGCAAGGCGCGCTTCGTGCTGCGCGAGTTCCCGCTCGATCCGCTGGCGACCGCGGCCTTCATGCTGGCGCGCTGCTCGGGCGACGACAAGCGCAACGCCGTCGTCGACCTGCTGTTCTCGCAGCAGAAGAACTGGGCCTTCACCGACAAGCCGGTCGAGGCGCTGGCGACGCTGCTCAAGCAGACCGGCATGGGCCAGGAGGCGTTCGAGGCCTGCCTCAAGAACCAGGACCTCTACAACAACGTCAACAAGGTGCGCGACCAGGCCTCGAAGGACTTCGGCGTGAGCGCGACGCCGACCTTCTTCTTCAACGGCAAGAAGCAGAGCGGCGAGCTTTCGCCCGAAGCGCTCGACAAGCTGATGGAGCCGCTGCTCTCCAAGGGCTGATCTCCAAGGGCTGAGCGCGCGCGAAGCCGCCTGAACCTGAACGGCCGCCCGCGGAGGCGGCCTTTTTCAGAACATGTCGAGGGCGACGCGCGCCTCGTCGGACATGCGCGACTGGTCCCACGGGGGATCGAACACCACGTCGACCGACGCGCCGAGCGCGCCGCCGACGGCGCCGATCGCGCTCTCGACCTGCTGGGCGAGCTCGCCGGCGACGGGACAGCCCGGCGCCGTCAGCGTCATCGCCACCTTGAAGAATTTGTCGGCGTCGATCTCGACCCTGTAGATGAGGCCGAGCTCGTAGATGTCGCAGGGAATTTCGGGATCGAACACGGTCTTGAAGGCGGCGACCGAATCGTCCATGAGGCGCGCCCGCTCCGGCTGCGGAATGGAGCCGTCGAATATCCACTGCGGCGCGTTCGGCTGCCGCTCCTCCACTTCAATGTCCATCGGCGCTGCGGCCATCAGTCGGCTCCAAGCTTGACGACGCCGGTTCAAGGCCGGCGACGCTTCATCGATGCGGATCCAGCGTCAGGATCGAAATCTCGCGTTCCGATTACGACAGATCGGCGGCGCCCGGAACCCACGCCGCCCGAACATGCGCAAATCCCGCCGCGGCGCGCTCCTCAGGCGAACAGCCGCTCGGCCTTGAGCAGCGCCTCGACGAGCTTGTCCACCTCCTCGAAGGTGTTGTAGAGCCCGAACGAGGCGCGGCAGGTCGAGGTCACGCCGAAGCGCGTCATCAGCGGCTGCGCGCAATGGGTGCCGGCCCTGACCGCGACGCCCGACGCGTCGAGGATGGTCGAGACGTCATGGGCGTGGGCGCCCTTCATCTCGAAGGAGATGATCGCCCCCTTGCCGGCGGCGCGGCCGATTATGCGCAGCGACTTCACCTCGGCGAGGCGCTCGTGCGCGTAGTCCGACAGCGCGCTCTCATGCGCGTGGATGCGCTCGCGTCCCAGCGCGCGCATGTAGTCGAGCGCGGAGCCGAGCCCGACCGCCTGGATGATCGGCGGCGTGCCCGCCTCGAACCGGTGCGGCGGGACGTTGTAGGTCACATGATCCTGCGTGACGTCCTTGATCATCTCGCCGCCGCCGAGGAAAGGCGGCAGCTCCTCGAGCCATCGCGACTTGCCGTAGAGCGCGCCGATCCCGGTCGGCCCGTACAGCTTGTGGCCGGTGGCGACGTAGAAGTCGGGGTCGAGCGCCTGGACGTCGACCGGCAGATGCACGGCCCCCTGCGAGCCGTCGACCAGAACCGGAATTCCGCGCCCGTGGGCGATGCGCACGACGTCGGCGATCGGCGTCACCGTGCCGAGCACGTTGGACATGTGGGTGATCGCGACGATCCTGGTCTTCGGCGACAGCGCCGCCTCGAAGCGCTCGAGCGAGAAGCCGCCGTCGTCGTCGACGTCGACCCATTTCAGCGCGGCGCCCTTGCGCTCGCGCAGAAAATGCCAGGGAATGATGTTGGCGTGATGCTCCATCACGGTGAGGACGATCTCGTCGCCTTTTTCGATGAAGGCCTCGCCGAAGGAGGCGGCGACGAGGTTGATCGCCTCGGTCGCCGATTTGGTGAAGACGATGTCGTCGACGCTCGGCGCGTTGAGGAAGCTGCGCACGCTTTCGCGCGCGGCTTCGAAGGCGTCGGTCGCGGCGTTGGCGAGGTGATGCAGGCCGCGATGGACGTTGGCGTATTCATGGTAGGTCGCCGCCACCATGCGCTCGACGACCTGCTTCGGCTTCTGCGCCGAGGCGCCATTGTCGAGATAGACGAGCGGCTTGCCGTGGACGAGGGTGGAGAGGATCGGGAAATCCTCGCGCACCGCCATCACGTCGTAGGGCGCCGGCGCCGCGATATGCTTGTTCATGGCGAGCCCTCCACGTGGCGCGAGCCGAGCCAGGCGGAAATCTTTGCGCGCAACGAGGCGGCGAGCGCCTCGTCCTCGATCTCGTCGACGAGGTCGGCGGCGAAGGCCTCGAGCAGCAGGGCCTCCGCCTGCGCGGCGGGGATCCCGCGCGCCTGCAGGTAGAACAGCTGGTCCGCGTCGAGGCCGCCGCAGGTCGCGCCATGGCCGCAGGCGACGTCGTCGGCGAAGATCTCGAGCTCGGGCTTGTCGTTCATGACCGCGGCGTCGGACAGCAGCAGGGCCTTGGAGAGCATCCGCCCGTCGGTCTTCTGCGCGATCCGGTCGACGGTGATCTTGCCCTGGAAGACGCCGACCGCCTCGCCGTCGAGGATGTGCTTGAAGGTCTGCCGCCCGACGCAGCCCGGCGCGGCGTGCTGCGCGAACAGCGTCGTGTCGGCGTGCTCGCGCCCGCGCAGCAGGCTGACGCCAGAGAGCGAAGCCTCGCCGTCGGCGCCCTCGAAGCGCATGAAGATCTGCCGGCGCAGCACGCCGGCGTCGCCGACGAGGGCGAAGCTCGAGACTTTCGTCTTCGCGCCGAGGCGCAGGACCAGGCTCTCGACGCGCAGGCTCGCGGGGCCCATGTCGACGAGCGTCGAGACGAGGCCGCAGGAGGCTTCGTCGCCCACCTCGACGATCAGCGCGCCGTTGGCCTGCCCCTTCGGCTCGAAGCCGGCGAGGCTCTCCTCGACGAGGCTGACGGCGGCGCCCGCGCCGACGACGAGCGCCGAGCGCGCGTAGACGGCCGTCCCGTCCGAGGTGAAGGCGCTGACGATCCGCAGCGGCGCCGCGATCCTGGCGCCGGGCGCGACCTCGACGACGACGCCGTCCTGCGTCAGGGCGGCGTTGAGGGCGAGCATCGAATCCGTCCCGCCGAAGCCCTGCGCGCCGAGGACGGCGAGAATGGCCTCCTCGCCGCCGGCGAGCGCCTCAGCCAGCGAACGGACCCTGACGCCTTCGGGAAGCGGATCGCAGAGCTGCGGCGCGAACACGCCGTCGACGAGCACGAGGCGCTGCGCCGGGGCGGCCTTCGCGAGCCCGGCCCTGACCGCGTCGAGCGCCTGCGCCGACGGCTCCGGCGCGAGCGGCAGAGCCTGCCGCATCAGCGCGCGCAGGTCGGTGTAGTGCCAGGCCTCGACGCGGCGATGCGGCAGGCCCGCCTCGTCGAAGGCGGCGAAGGCGGCCTCGCGCAGGCGGCGCGCCGCGCCGGCGGGAGCGCGCGCGAGCGAAGCGCCGAAGGCCTCGGCGAGGGCCGTCTCGGCGGCGGTGCGCAGGGACGCGGTCTTTTGAACGTTCATGACCCCTCCCGCCTCACGCCGCGGCGCCGGCGACATAGTCGCGATAGCCGCTCTTCTCGAGCTCGATGGCGAGCTCGGGGCCGCCGGTGCGGGCGATCTTGCCGCCGGCCATCACATGCACCGTGTCGGGCGTGATGTATTCGAGCACGCGCTGATAATGGGTGATGACGAGGAAGCTGCGCTCAGGTGAGCGCAGCGCGTTGACGCCGGCCGCGACGACGCGCAGCGCGTCGATGTCGAGCCCCGAGTCGGTCTCGTCGAGGATGGCGAAGCGCGGCTCCAGCAGCGCCATCTGCAGGATGTCCATGCGCTTCTTCTCGCCGCCCGAGAAGCCGACGTTCAGGGCGCGCCGGAGCATGTCCTGCCTGATCTCGAGCCGGTCGGCGGCGCTTCTGACGCGCTTCATGAACTCGGGCGTCGACAGCTCCTCCTCGCCGCGCTGCTTGCGCTGCGCGTTGAGCGCCGCCTTGAGGAAGGTCATGGTGGCGACGCCGGGGATCTCGATCGGATACTGGAAGGCGAGGAACACGCCCCGCGCCGCGCGCACGTCCGGGTCGAGGTCGAGGAGGCTCTCGCCGTCGAGCAGGATGTCGCCCGACTCGACGACGTAATCCGGGCGTCCGGCGATGACGTAGGAGAGCGTCGACTTGCCGGTGCCGTTGGGGCCCATTATGGCGGCGACCTCGCCGTCCTTCACGGTCAGGTCGAGGCCGTCGAGGATGCGGCGGTCGCCGACGCAGACGGTGAGGTTCTTGATCTCCAGCATGGGGGGTCGATCCTTGGATTGGCGGAGAAGGCGGCGCCCGGTCCGCGCCGCCGGCGCCGGCTGCGCCGGCCTCTGATTGCGTATTCCGATTGAGACGTTCGGGCCGGCCGCCCGACGTCAGCCGACGCTGCCCTCGAGCGAGATGGCGATCAGCTTCTGCGCCTCGACGGCGAACTCCATCGGCAGCTGCTGCAGCACGTCGCGCACGAAGCCGTTGACGATCAGCGCCGTCGCCTCCTCGGCCGAAAGGCCGCGCTGCATGCAGTAGAACAGCTGGTCCTCGGAAATCTTCGAGGTCGTCGCCTCGTGCTCGAACTGCGTCGAGGAATTGCGCGCCTCGATGTAGGGCACGGTGTGCGCGCCGCACGCGTCGCCGATCAGCAGCGAGTCGCAGTTGGTGAAGTTGCGCGCCCCGGTCGCCTTGCGGTGCGAGGAGACCTGGCCGCGGTAGGTGTTCTGCGAGCGGCCCGCCGAGATGCCCTTGGAGATGATCCGGCTCGTCGTGTTCCTGCCGAGATGGATCATCTTGGTTCCGCTATCGACCTGCTGATAGCCGTTCGAGATGGCGATCGAATAGAACTCGCCGCGCGAATCGTCGCCGCGCAGGATGCAGGAGGGATATTTCCAGGTGATCGCCGAGCCCGTCTCGACCTGCGTCCAGGAGATCTTCGAGCGGTCGCCGCGGCAGTCGCCGCGCTTGGTGACGAAATTGTAGATGCCGCCCTTGCCCTCGGCGTCGCCCGGATACCAGTTCTGCACGGTCGAGTATTTGATCTCGGCGTCGTCATGGGCGATCAGCTCGACGACGGCGGCGTGCAGCTGGTTCTCGTCGCGCTTGGGCGCCGTGCAGCCCTCGAGATAGGAGACGTAGGAGCCCTTGTCGGCGATGATCAGCGTGCGCTCGAACTGGCCGGTGTTCTGCTCGTTGATGCGGAAATAGGTCGAGAGCTCCATCGGGCAGCGCACGCCCGGCGGCACGTAGACGAAGGAGCCGTCGGAGAAGACGGCGCTGTTCAGCGTCGCGAAGTAATTGTCGCTCGTCGGCACGACGGAGCCGAGATATTTGCGCACCAGCTCGGGATGGGTCTGGACGGCCTCCGAGATCGGGCAGAACACGACGCCCGCCTTGGCCAGCTCCTCCTTGAAGGTGGTGACGACGGAGACGGAGTCGAACACGGCGTCGACGGCGACGCGGCGCTCGGGGTTCTCGACGCCGGCGAGGATCTCCCGCTCGCGCAGCGGGATGCCGAGCTTCTCATAGACCCGCAGGAGCTCGGGATCGACCTCCTCAAGCGACTTCGGCCCGGCGGCCTTCTTCGGCGCCGAGTAATAATAGAGGTCCTGATAGTCGATTTTCGGGAAATCGACGCGGGCCCAGGTCGGCTCCTCCATGGAGAGCCAGCGGCGGTAGGCTGAAAGGCGCCACTGCGTCAGCCAGTCCGGCTCGCCCTTCTTGGCCGAAATGAAGCGGACGATGTCCTCGTTCAGGCCTTTGGGAGCCTTTTCAGACTCGATGTCGGAAAAGAAGCCGTATTTATACTCGCTGACGTCGATCGACTTCACCCGATCGACGGTCTCCTGGACAGCCGCCATTTTCAACTCCTCACCCTGTCGGTTTCAAGGACCGCCGGTTCAGGACTTCACTATAGACCGAAGCGCCGCGCCCGTCTTCAACAAGCGGACGCCTGTTTCGACGCCTGCCGCGACGCCCTCGCCCGCAACGCCGCGGCCGCGTCGTCGAGCGCCGAAAGGAAGCGGGCGCAGTCGGCCTGCGTCGAGCTCCAGCCGAGGCTGACCCTCAGCGCCCCGCCCGCGAGCTCGGGAGAGACGCCCATCGCCGCCAGCACATGCGACGGCTTCGTCTTGCCGGCGGCGCAGGCCGAGCCCGCCGAAACCGCGACGCCCTCGACGTCGAGCCTGATGAGCAGAAGCTGCGCCTCCATCCCCGGCAGGGCGAAAGCGAGGGTGTTGGGCAGCCGCGCCGCCTCCCGCCCGAAGATCGCCGCCTGCGGATCGCGCCGCAGGATTTCCGCCTCGAGCCCGTCGCGCAGCGCCGCGAGCCGGATGCTCTCCTCTTCGCGCGCGCCTTCCGCCTCGGCGAGCGCCGCCGCCATGCCGCAGACGGCGGCGACGTTCTGCGTGCCGGCCCGCGCGCCGCGCTCCTGCCCGCCGCCGCGAATCATCACATCCCCGATATGGGAAGCCTCCTCGCGAAAGCAAAGCGCCGCCGCGCCGACCGGCCCTCCGAATTTATGGCCCGAGACGACCAGCGCGTCGGCCTCGAGGCCCGCGAAGGAGACGGGGATCTTGCCGGCGCCCTGGACGGCGTCGCAGACGAGGGCGCCGCCGGCCTGATGGACGAGCGCCGCGGCCGCGGCGACCGGCTGGACCGCGCCAGTCTCGTTGTTCGCCGCCTGCAGCGCGAGGAGCGGGCGCGCGCCCTGGAGCCCGGCGAGCGCCGCCGCGAGCGCGTCGAGGTCGAGCGCGCCCGAGGGCATCAGCGCCACGGTTTTCGCCCGTTCGGGCGCGAAGCGGTGGCCGGCGAGGACGGCGGGATGCTCGCCGGCGCCCGTCAGCAGCACGTCGAAGCCGCGTCCGCCGATTTCGAGCGTCGGCGTCAGGACGAGGTTGAGCGCCTCCGTCCCGCCCGACGTGAGGACGACGCCCGCGGCCGGCCCGCCCAGCGCGCCCGCGACCTGCGCGCGCGCGTCCTCCAGGAGGGCCCGCACGGCGCGCCCCTCCGCATGCGCCGAGGAGGCGTTGCCGGGCTGATCGAACGCCCGCAGCATGGCCGCCCGCGCGACGGCGCGCAGCGGCGTCGTGGCGTTGTGGTCGAGATAGGCGCGCGCCGTCACGACCCGTCCCTGCGCGTCATGCGAAAAACCTTGCTTTTCAAGACCGCCCCCATGCTAGAAAGGCCGCCCGCACGGGGCACGCGCCGCCGGCTGCGGAAACTTCGCAAGGTTATCCGCGGCTTGCGATCCGCGCGACGAGAATTTCGTCCTCCGCGGCGGCTGGCGCGCGCGAGCCGCGCCGCCACATAAGCGTCATAGCCATTCACGGAGACACCATGCCCGAGGTCATGTTCAACGGCCCGGCCGGCCGCATCGAAGGCCGCTTCCATCCGTCGAGCGTCCGCGGCGCGCCGATCGCGATCATCCTTCATCCGCATCCGCAATTCGGCGGCACGATGAACAACCAGATCGTGTACAATCTCTATTACGCCTTCGCCGAGCGTGGGTTCGCGGTGCTGCGCTTCAATTTCCGCGGGGTCGGGCGCAGCCAGGGCGGCTTCGACCACGGCCAGGGCGAATTGTCGGACGCCGCCGCCGCGCTCGACTGGGCGCAGTCGGTCAACCCGGAGGCGCGCGCCTGCTGGATCGCTGGCATCTCGTTCGGCTCGTGGATCGGCATGCAGCTTCTGATGCGCCGCCCCGAGATCGAGGGCTTCGTCTCGATCGCCCCGCCGGCGAACCGCTTCGATTTCTCCTTTCTCGCGCCCTGCCCCTCCTCGGGCCTGTTCGTGCACGGCGACCAGGACCGCGTCGCGCCGCTGAAGGAGGTGACGACGCTGATCGAGAAGCTGAAGACCCAGAAGGGGATTCAGATCGAGCACGCGGTGATCCCGGGCGCCAACCATTTCTTCGAGAATTGCGTCGAGCCGCTGATCGAGGAGGTCGGCCTCTATCTCGACCGCCGGCTCGGCAATCCGCCCCGCCTGCCGACGCCGACCCGCGTCGACCAGGCGGAGAAGCGCTGAGCCGCGTCAGTCGTCCGCTACGGGGACCGGCGTGTTGAAGGTGTTCAGCGTGACCGAGACGAGGCAATAGAGGCCGACGAGATAGGACAGCTCCGCCGCGCCATGGGCGCCGAAGGCCTCGACCGCCGCCTTGTAGAGAAGCTGCGGCAGAACCGCGCCGTTGACGAGGGCGTAGGCGACATCATAGGCGACCGCCTCCTGCCGCGTCAGGTCGGACGGGCGAAGGCCTGCGACGATCGTCTCGATCTTCTCGTCGGAAAGGCCGCGCAGCTCGCCGACGAGCACATGGGCGTAGAGCTCGTAGGCGGACTTGAAATGCGCGCCGGTGACGAGAATCGCCACTTCGCGCACGTTCTTCGGCAGCGAGGGATTGCTGGCGAGCGCCTTGACGAGCTCCCAGCTCGCCTTGCCGAAGACGGGCTCGTGCAGCCAGGGATTCCACGGACCCATCAAGGCGCCGTCCTCGCGCACCGCGACGAAGCCCTTGAAATTGGCCGCGATCCCCTCGCTCATGTCATTGTAGAGCGCGCGCTGCTCCGGCGAAAGCTCGGACGGCGGGATGAGCGGAAGCCGCATGTCTTAACTCCTCTTTATAGAAAGGGCCGGGTTCACGCGGCGCGCGGCGTCGCCACGACGCCGCCGGCGAGCGGCGCGGCGACGCCGGTGGTGCCCGGAAAGCTGATCGGCAGATCCTTGAGGCGGCGCGCCGCGAGATAGGCGAAGGCCTGCGCCTCCATCGCGTCGATCGACCAGCCGAACTCGCTCGCCGGCGAGACCGCGCAGGGCATGCGGCGCTCGAGCTCGCGCATGATCGCCAGATTGCGCGCCCCGCCGCCGCATACGATCGCCGCGAAAGCCGGCCCGGGCGTCAGCTCCAGCGCGCGCGCGATCGCGCTGGCGGTGAAGGCGGCGAGCGTCGCCGCGGCGTCCTGCGTCGACAGCCCTGCGACGGGCGCGGCCGAGATCGAGCCGCGGTCGAGCGACTTCGGCGGCGGCGCGGCGAAGAAAGGATCGGCGAGCAGCGCCGCCAGCGCCTCCTCGTCGACGTCGCCGCTCATCGCGACGAGGCCGTCGCGGTCCATCGGCAGGCCCGCGCGGGCGAGCATCAGATCGTCGATGAGGGCGTTGCCCGGCCCTGCGTCGCAGGCGATCGGCGCCGCGCCCGGCGCGCACCAGGTGACGTTGGCGACGCCGCCGATGTTGACGACGAGCGCGGGCCTGGCGAAGCCCGCCGCGCGGCACAGCGCGCTGTGGAAGATCGGCACGAGCGGCGCGCCCTGCCCGCCGGCGGCGACGTCGGCGGCGCGGAAGTCATAGACGACGGGGAGCCCTGTCGCGTCGGCGAGCGCCTGGCCGTCGCCGAGCTGCACGGTGAGCCGCTTGTCCGGGCGGTGCAGGACGGTCTGGCCGTGGAAGCCGACGACGTCGACGTCCGCGGCGGCCAGCCTGCGCCGGTCCATGAAGCGCCTGACCGCCTCCGCGTGGCGCGCCGTGACCATCGCCTCCGCGTCGGCGAGCGCGGGCGCGCGCGCCCGCCTGTCGTCGAGGCCGACGGCCTGCGCGAGCGCCGCGCGCAGCAGCGCGCGCTCGGCCGGGACGTAAGGGTGGAAGGCGACGTCGCCGAGGCGGATCTGACCTTCCCCGTCCGTCTCGATCATGGCGACGTCGACGCCGTCCATCGAGGTGCCGCTCATCAGCCCTATGGCGCGCAGCAAGGTCATTCGCGTCGGTCTCCGTCTTCGCCGGGCGCGTCGCGCCGCCGCGCATGTTCGACGCCGGCCGCGGTCAAGGCAAGCCGGATTGTGCAGCCGCACACCTCTTCGTCCCGGCGCCTCGCGCAGGATGGCGCCATTCATCTGCGGCGGGAGAAGGGCCATGGGCGACGAACAGCAGCTGCGCGTGAAAATCGTCGGCGTCCTGAACAGCCGCGCCTGCCTCGACATCCGCTTCGTCGCCGCCGGCGTGTCGATCATGGGCTATCATTACGGCTATGTCTGCGACCTCGTCGCGCAAGGGTGCGTCGACGTGCGCTTCGGCGTCGTCGACCCTTCGTCGGGCGCCGAATATGACGACGGCGCCGACGTGCTGCGCTTCAGGCGGCGCGACCTCGGCTTTTACGCCACGCTCGAGGGGCGCGCGCAGATCGTGCATGAATGCACGCATGCGATCATCGACGTGGTGCGCAAGGGCCAGAGCGTGCGCCGCGCCGACAATGAGGCGATCGCCTGGATCGCCCAGACCGTGTTCACGCTGAAATCCGGGGGGCGGCTCTCCGCGGCGAACCCCGACCTGCCGCAGGTCAAGGACTTCGTCGATTCGCTCACCGCCGTCGCCGAGCGGATCATCGCTTCGGGCGATCCCGCGCCGGGCGTGCCGCCCGAGGCGATGAGCTTCATCGGCGGCATGTTGAGCACGGCCGACGCCGCCCGCGCCAGACGGCGCGGCCTCGCGCCCCCGGTCGCCGACGTGATGAGCGGAATCCCCTGGCCCAAGCCGGGCCGCGCGCTCTAGGGCGAATCCACATTCAACGCAGCCATAGATCGATTGCGGCGAGGTGGATGAATGCGAGATAGAGGTTGGCGCGTCGATCGTAGCGTGTCGCGAACCTGCGGAAGTGCTTGAGCTTGTTGAAGC
>NZ_JAYRLA010000019.1:0-50603 GCF_041905455.1 Methylocella sp.
ATTCAGCGAAATCCAATTCGCTGAATGCGCTCTAACTATTTGTTTAAACGCATTCTCTCGACGCAAAAGTCTGCAACTTTTGCTGAAAATGCTCTAGGCCTTGCCGTGATGCGCCGCCTCCGCGTCGGCGTCGAGCGGCCAGCGCGCCCGCGCGGCGAAGGTCATGTCGTCGGAAAGGCCGAGAGACAGCCGCTCGATCCCGGCCCAGGCGATCATCGCCGCGTTGTCCGAGCACAGCTGCGGCGGCGGCAGCACGAGCTTCAGACCGGCCTCGCCGCAGAAGCGCGCCAGCGCGCGGCGGATCGCGCCATTGGCCGCGGCGCCGCCGGCGGCGACCATGGCGTTGGCCTCGCCGACGCGCTCGCGGAACAGCCGCAGGCCGGCGCGGCTGCGGTCGATCAGCGAATCGACCACCGCCGCCTGGAACGAGGCGCACAGGTCGGCGACGTCGCCGCGCGTCGGCGAGGCGATGCGCTGCGCCTCGATCCGCACCGCCGTCTTGAGGCCGGAGAGCGAGAAGTCCGGCTTGGCTCTGCCCAGCATGGGACGCGGAAAGGCGAAGCGGGTCGGATCGCCCTCCTCGGCGCGCCGCTCGATCTCCGGGCCGCCAGGATAGGGCAGGCCGAGCGTCTTGGCCACCTTGTCGAAGGCTTCGCCGACGGCGTCGTCGACCGTCGAGCCGAGGCGCAGATAGTCGCCGACGCCCCTGACCGCGACGAGCTGGGTGTGGCCGCCCGAGACGAGCAGCAGCAGGAAGGGAAATTCGACGCCGTCGGTGAGGCGCGCGGTCAGCGCGTGCGCCTCGAGATGGTTGACGGCGACGAAGGGCTTGCGGCTCGCGAGCGCCAGCGCCTTGCCCGTGGTGAGGCCGACGATGACGCCGCCGATGAGGCCCGGCCCGGCGGCGGCGGCGATCCCGTCGAGGTCGGACAGGGCGGTCCCGGCGCGCTCGAGCGCGCGCGCGACGAGGCGGTCGAGCACCTCGACATGCGCGCGCGCGGCGATCTCGGGCACGACGCCGCCATAGGCGGCGTGCTCGGCGATCTGGCTCATCACCTCGTTCGAGAGGATTTCGCCGGCGCCGCCCGGCTCGAGCCGCACGACCGCCGCGGCGGTTTCGTCGCAAGTGGTCTCGATGCCGAGAACGCGCATGGCGAGGTCCTGACGCGGGTGTGAAATCTGGCGGGAGGCGCGCGCGCCGTCGCCGCGTCGTTCCGCGCCGCCGGCGGCCTTGGCGGGCGTCCTCGACCAAGCTAAGGTGGCGCGCTTATAGAACCATAAGTTCCGGCAAGGAAACACGCGATTCTCAGTTCGAGCCGCCCGGGCGCCATGGACCTCAAACTCAGAATCGGCACGCGCGGCAGCCCCCTCGCGCTCGCCCAGGCGCGCGAGCTCAAGAGCCGTCTGCTCAAGGCTCACGGCGGCTGCGGCGAGGCGATCGAGACGGCGGTCATCCGCACCACCGGCGACGCGATCGTCGACCGCGCCCTCAGCGAGGCCGGCGGCAAGGGCCTGTTCACCAAGGAGCTCGACCTCGCGCTGATGCGCGGCGACATCGAGGCCGCCGTCCATTCGGCGAAGGACCTGCCGACCCACCTGCCAGACGAGATCGTCATCCTCGGCTACCTCCCGCGCGAGGACGTGCGCGACGCCTGGATCTCGCACAAGGCGATCCATCCTTCGGCCCTGCCGGAGGGCAGCGTCGTCGGCACCGCCTCGCTGCGCCGCGGCGCGATGATCCGGCGCCTGCGCCCCGACCTCTCCGTCACGCTGCTGCGCGGCAATGTCGAGACGCGCCTCGCCAAGCTCGCCGCCGGCGAGGTCGACGCGACGATGCTGGCGCTCGCCGGGCTGAAGCGGCTCGGCCTCGCCGATTCGGCGACCGCCGTGCTCGACACCGAGCAGTTCGTGCCGGCCGCCGGGCAAGGCGCGATCGCGGTGACCGCGCGGCGCGGCGACGAGGCGGCGGCCGCGGCCTTCGCGCCCGTCCTCGACCGCGACGCCGCCTTCGCCCTCGAGGCCGAGCGCGCCTTCCTCGCCGTGCTCGACGGCTCCTGCCGCACGCCGATCGGCGCCTATGCGCGCCTCGAAGACGACACGCTCTCCTTCCACGCGCTGGTGCTGAAGCCGGACGGCTCTTCCTGCTTCGAGGCCCGCGTGAGCGGCGACCCGAAGCATGCGGCGGCGCTCGGCGAAGGCGCGGGACGCGACCTCCTCGCGCGGATCCCCGCCGATCTCTTCGAGTTCTGATCTTCATGCTTGTGCTGCTGACGAGAGCCCTCGACGAAGCGATGCGCACGGCGGCGAAGCTGTTCGCCGTCGGCCATCACGCGATCCTGTCGCCCGTCCTTGAAATGACGCCCACCGGCGCGCCCTGGCCGCCGGGCGCGGTCGACGGGATCATCGCCACCTCGACGCAGGCGTTCGAGCTGCTCTCGGACGGCGAGGGCGCCCTCTCGCCCGAGGCGCGCCGCCTCGTCCCGGTCTATGTCGTCGGCGAGCGGACCGAGGCCGCCGCGCGCGAGCGCGGCTTCCTCGGGCGGATCGTCGTCGAGCAGGACGCGCGCGACCTCGCCGCCAATCTCGTCGCGGCGCTGGCCGTTTCTCCCGCCGCCCCGCCCGCGCGTTTCGTCTACCTCGCCGGGCGCGACCGCAAGCCCGACCTCGAGGCGGCCGTGCGCGCCGCGGGCCATGAAGTCGCGACCGTCGAGGTCTATGTCGCGCAGGCCGCCGAGGAGCTCGACGAGGAGGCGGCCGCCCTGCTCGAGGTCGACCGCATCGGCGCGGCGCTGCACTACTCGCGGCGCAGCGTCGAGATATTCCTGAAGCTCGCGGCGCAGGCGGAAATCGACGTCTCCGGCGCGCATCACGTCGCTATCTCGCCGGACGCCGCCGCGCCGCTCGAGGCTGCGGGCCTGCCGCATGTCCATGTCGCGGCGGCGCCCAGGGAGCAGGCGATGCTCGACCTCCTCGTGACGCTCGCGCCTCGCGAAAGCGTCAGCGGCGGGCGGAGCGGGGCGGCTTGATGCCGGCGGTCCGCCGCTCCATCATGGCGCCAAGGCGCGCCGCGACGCGCGCAGGACAGGGAGGCGCAATGGGGCCGCCGCAAGGGCCGCTGGCGCGCGCGCTGCGCGCGGCCGTCTGCGCGCTTTCGCTCGCGGGAGCGGCGCAGGCCGTCGCCGCGCAGGACGCAGCGCCCGCGCAGGGAGCGCAAGGGTCGTCGGCGCAGGAGGCGCAGCCGCTCGTCGTCAGGATCGGCTTCATCCGCCAGCGGCATTCGCGCGACGTGATCTCGATCCTTGACATTCCGGCCGAGGACGACGGGATCGCCGGCGCGCGCCTAGGCGTCGAGGACGACAACACCACCGGCGGCTTCCTTGGCCAGAGCTTCACGATCGAGGACGTCGTCGTCCGCGACGACGAGGACCCCGTCAAGGCGCTCGACGCGCTTCTCGCCAAGGGGATCGGCCTGATCCTCGCCGATCTGCCGCCCGAAAAGCTGCTCGCGCTCGCCGACGCCGCCAAGGCCAGGAACGCGCTGATCTTCAACACCTTCGCGCCCGACGACGAGCTGCGCGAGGAGAATTGCCGGGCCAACGTCGTGCATGTCGCGCCGAGCCGGTCGATGCTCGCCGACGGCCTCGCGCAATATCTCGTCTGGAAGCGCTGGCCGCGCTGGCTCCTCGTCAAGGGCTCGCATCCGCAGGACGAGGCCTTCGCGCAGGCGCTGCGCCGGTCGGCGAAGAAATTCGGCGCCAAGATCGTCGACGAGCGCACGTACGAGGACACGGGCGGCGGCCGGCGCTCCGATTCGGGCAGCGTGCAGACGCAGCGCCTGATACCGGCGGCGACGCAGAGCGCGCCCGCCTACGACGTGCTGGTCGCCGCGGACGAATCCAACGTCTTCGCCGGCTATCTGCCCTATCGCGCCTTCGATCCGCGCCCCGTGGCCGGCTCGGCCGGCCTGAAGCCGACGAGCTGGGACCCGACCCATGAGCAATGGGGAGCGATCCAGCTGCAGAACCGCTTCCACAAGCTCGCCGCGCGCGGCATGAACGACCGCGACAATCAGGCGTGGGTGGCCGTCCGCATGATCGGCGAGGCGGCGACGCGCGCGAACTCGGCCGACCCTGCGGCGCTGCGCGCCTATATCGTCGGCCCCGAATTCTCCATCGCCGCCTTCAAGGGGCAGAAGCAGACGGTGCGGCGCTGGAACCAGCAGCTGCGCCAGCCGATCCTCCTCGGCGACGGGCGGATGATCGTCTCGGTTTCGCCGCAGGAGGGCTTCCTGCACCAGACCTCGGAGCTCGACACGCTGGGCTTCGACCAACCTGAAACGAAATGCAGGCTGCCATGAGTTCTTCGCGGAGTTTTTGCAGTTCTTCGCGGAATTTTTCGCGCGCGCTGCGCCTTGCCGCCCTCTCGGGCGCGCTCCTGGCGAGCCTTGGCCCGGCGTTCGCCGCCACCGCTTACGTCTCGAACGAGAAGGGCAATTCGATCAGCGTGATCGACGTCGAGAAGCTCGCCGTCACCGACACCGTGAAGGTCGGACGCCGCCCGCGCGGCATCGTGCTCAACGGCGACAAGACGCAGCTGTTCATCTGCGCCGGCGACGACGACACGGTGCAGATCCTCGACCTCAAGACGCTGAAGGTCGTCGGCGACCTGCCCTCGGGCGCCGACCCCGAGCTGCTCGTGCTCGCGCCCGACGGCAAGCTGCTCTACGTGGCGAACGAGAACGACAATCTCGTCACGGTCATCGACGTCGCGAGCCGCAAGATCGTCGCGCAGATCCCCGTCGGCGTCGAGCCGGAGGGCATGACGCTTTCCCCGGACGGCAAGATCCTCGTCAACACCTCCGAAACCACCAACATGGCGCATCTGATCGACGTGGCGAGCCAAAAGATCTTCGCCAACGTGCTCGTCGACGCGCGCCCGCGCTCCGCCGCCTTCACGCCCGACGGCAAGGAGCTGTGGGTCACGGCGGAGGTCGGCGGCACGGTCAGCGTGATCGACGTCGCCGCGAAGAAGGTCGTGCAGAAGATCACGTTCGAGATCCCCGGCCTCGCGCGCGAGGCGATCCAGCCGGTCGGCATCCGCTTCTCGCAGGACGGCGCGCGCGCCTTCGTCGCCCTCGGCCCGGCGAACCGCGTCGCCGCGATCGACGCCAAGACCCGCAAGGTGGAGAAATACATGCTGACCGGCCAGCGGGTCTGGCAGCTCGCCTTCACGCCTGACTATGCGCGGCTGTTCGCCACCAACGGCGTCTCCAACGACGTCTCCGTCATTGACGTCGCCGCGCTCAAGGTGGTGAAGTCCATCCCCGTCGGCTCCTTCCCGTGGGGAGTGGCGATTGCGCCCTGAGCCCGCGCGGGGGGGCGCCGTCGCGGACGGCGCCGGGCCCGCGGCGCTCGCGGTTTCGCGCGTCAGCCATTCCTACGGCAAGCGCAAGGCGCTCGACGAAGTCTCCTTCGACGTGCCGCAGGGCCGCTTCGCGGTGCTGCTCGGGCTGAACGGGGCGGGCAAGAGCACGCTGTTCTCGCTGATCACCCGGCTTTTCGCCGTGACCCACGGATCGATCTCGATCTTCGGCTTCGACGTCTCGCGCGACCCCGGCGAGGCGCTGCGCCGGCTCGGCGTGGTGTTCCAGGCGCGCACGCTCGACCTCGACCTCACCGTCGCGCAGAACCTTTCCTATCACGCCGCGCTGCACGGGATCGGCGCGCGCGAGGCGAAGGCGCGGGCGCGCGACGCGCTGGCGCGAGTCGACATGCTCGACCGCCTCGAGGACAAGGCGCGCGCGCTGTCCGGCGGGCAGATGCGGCGCGTCGAGATCGCGCGCGCCCTGCTGCATCGCCCGCGCCTCCTGTTGCTCGACGAGCCGACCGTCGGCCTCGACATCAAGGCGCGCGCCGACATCCTCGCCCATGTGCGCGCGCTGGTGGCGGGCGAGGGGCTCGGCGTGTTGTGGGCGACGCATCTCATCGACGAGATCGAGCCGGGCGACGAAACGCTGGTGCTGCATCGCGGCAAGCTGCTCGCGTGCGGGACCGCGGAGGACGTGCGCGCGCAGGCGGGCGGCGACGACCTCACCGCCGCCTTCCGCCGGCTGACCGGCGAAAACGCAGGGGAGGCGAGGGGATGAGCCTGACGCCGACGCTCGACGTGCGGGAGGGCGGCCCGCAGGCGCCGCGCCGCGGCTTCGCGCTGCGCCAGTACGCCGTCTGCCTCAGGGGAATCGTGTGGCGCGAGGCGCTGCGCTTCCTGCATCAGCGCGAGCGCTTCGTCTCCGCGCTGGTGCGCCCGCTCGTCTGGCTGTTCATCTTCGCCGCCGGCTTCCGCTCGGTGCTCGGCGTGTCGATCATCCCGCCCTACGACACCTATGTGTTGTATGACGTCTACATCACGCCCGGCCTCGTGGCGATGATCCAGCTGTTCAACGGCATGCAATCCTCGCTGTCGATGGTCTACGACCGCGAGATGGGCAACATGCGCACGCTGCTGGTCAGTCCCCTGCCGCGCTGGTTCCTGTTGTCGTCGAAGCTCGTCGCCGGCGCGTCCGTGTCGATCCTGCAGGTCTACGCGTTCCTGGCGATCGCATGGTTCTGGGAGATCGAGCCGCCGACGCTCTGGGGCTATGTCACGATCCTGCCGGCGCTCGTGCTTTCGGGGCTGATGTTCGGCGCGCTCGGAATGCTGCTCTCCTCGCTCATCCGCCAGCTCGAGAACTTCGCCGGCGTCATGAACTTCGTCATCTTCCCGATGTTCTTCGCCTCGTCGGCGCTCTACCCGCTGTGGCGCGTGCGGGAGGCCAATCCGACGCTCGCCTTCGTCTGCGAGCTCAATCCGTTCACCCACGCCACCGAACTGATTCGCTTCGCCTTCTGGGGACAGGTCGAGCCGTTCTCGCTGCTCGTCGTCGCCGGCTGCGCGGCCGTGTTCCTCGGCGCGGCGATCATCGCCTACGATCCCTCGCGCGGCATGTTGATGCGGCGCGAGGGGTAGCTCGTGGCGGGCCTGTTTCTGGAAAGCCTACTTCTTCTTGCCGTCCGCGTCGAAGGACTCGACATAGGCGAGGACGTTGTCGCGGTCGTCCGCCTTCGGCAGGCCGGGGAAGATCATCTTGGTTCCGGGAACGAGCGCCTTGGGATCGGTCAGCCAGGCGTGCAGCTTTTCGTCCTCCCAGGTGATGCCGGAGTCTTTCAAAGCCTGCGAATAGTTGAAGCCGGCGACGCTGGCGGACTTGCGGCCGACGATGCCGTTGAGCTCGGGGCCGACCATGTTCTTGGCGCCTTCGCCGATCTTGTGGCAGACGGAGCACTTCTGCTTGAACAGGGTTTCGCCGGCCGCCGCGTCGCCGGCGGCGGAAGCGCCGGCCGTCTGACCGATGAAAGCGAGCGCGGCGATGAGCGGAACATATTTCAACGTCATAATGTGGTTTCCTTCCCCTTGGGCCACGTTAAGCTCCGGCGTCGCAGACAGAGCCTGGCTTCGCGGTCTTGATGCGCGCGATCCTGGAAAAGTGTCGCCCGCCCGCGAAAGCATGTATCCTCATGGCGCAAAAAAACACAACCGGCCAGATGAGAGCGGATGTAAAGTTGACGCAGGGCAAACGCGCTGGTGACGACGCCGCGCCGCGGCGCCTCGGCGGGGCGCTCGCGGCGGCGCTCCTCGTCGTTTGCTTCGTTCTGTCCGCCGCCGGCGCGCAAGCCGCGGCGACCTTGCGCATCGGCGCGCAGAAGACCGGCACGCTCGCCTGGGAGCTCGCCGTCATCAAGGCCGAGAAGCTCGACGCCGCCGCCGGCCTCGATCTCTCCGTCTCGTGGCTCGCTTCGCCCGAGGCCGGCAAGATCGCCCTGCTCGGCGGTTCGGTCGACGTGATTCTCGCCGACTGGCTCTGGGCGGCGCGCGAGCGGGCGCTCTCCGCCCCTCTCGCTTTCTCGCCGTATTCAACCGCGCTCGGCGCGGTCATGGTCGGCGCCGATTCGCCGGTCCAGAGCCTCGACGACCTCGCCGGCCGCACTCTCGCCGTCGCGGGCGGGCCGATCGACAAGAGCTGGCTGCTCCTGCGCGCCTATGCGCAACGCCGGGGCCTCGACCTCAAGGAGAAGGCGCGCGTGGTCTTCGGCGCGCCGGCGCTGCTCTACGAGAAGACGCTTTCCGGCGAAGTCGAGGCTTCGCTCGCCTACTGGAACTACGCCGCGCGGCTCGAAGCCAGGGGTTTCCGCCGCCTCGTCGACATGGGCGAGGTCGAGCGCGCGCTGGGCGCGGCGGGTCCGATCGCCATGCTCGGCTATGTCTTCGACGACGCTTTCGCCGCCGCCAACGGCGAGGCGCTGGAGCGCTTCTTCGCGATCGCCCGGCAGGCGCGCGAGAAGCTCGCCGCCTCGGACGCCGACTGGGCGCGAATCGGCAAGGAGATCGGCGTCAGCGACCAGAAGGAGCTCGACCTGTTCCGGCGGCGCTATGTCGAAGGCTTCCCGACGCGCCCGGCCGCGCAGGAGGAGGCGGACGCGGCGCGCCTCTACCTGGCGCTGCGCGAGATCGGCGGCGCCGAGCTCGTCGGGCCGGCGGCGAGCCTTGATCCCGGCGTCTTCTACAAGGGCGCGCCCGCCCCGGCGCAGCGCTAGAGCGGATGCCGCTGCGGCTTCTCTCCGTCCTCTTCCTGCTGCTCGCCTGGGCGGTCGCCGCGGCGCTCGCGAAATCGCGGATGCTGCCGTCGCCGCAGGAGGTGGCGCTCGTCGCCGTCGGGCTCGCGCGCTCGGGCGAGCTGTTCGTCAATCTCGGCGCGACGCTGGCGCGGGTCGTCGCCGCCTTCGTCCTCGCCATGACGCTCGGGACGGCGCTCGGCGTCGCGATGGGCCGCCATCGCGCCGTCGACCGCGTCTGCGACCCGTGGCTGATCGTGCTCCTCAACCTGCCGGCGCTCGTCGTCATCGTGCTCGCCTATATCTGGATCGGGCTCAACGAGGCGGCGGCGGTCGGCGCGGTGGCGCTGAACAAGCTGCCGAACACGGCCGCCACGGTGCGCGAGGGCGCGCGCGCGCTCGACCGCAGCCTCGACGAGGTGGCGCAGGTCTACGCCATGCCGTGGCGCGTGCGAATCCTCGACATCCTGCTGCCGCAGCTCGCGCCCTATCTCGCCGCGGCGACGCGCTCCGGCCTCTCGCTGGTGTGGAAGATCGTGCTGGTCGTCGAGCTGCTCGGGCGCTCGAACGGCGTCGGCTTCGAGATCGGCGTCGCCTTCCAGCTGTTCGACGTCGCGCGGCTCCTCGCCTATGCGCTGCCCTTCGTCGCCCTCATGCTGGCCATCGAGACTTTTCTCGTCCAGCCCCTCGAGCGGCGCGCGACGCGCTGGCGCCCCGGCCATGCTTGAGGTCGCGGTCAGGCGCAAGATGGTCCGTGCCGCCTCCGGCGAGGTCCGCCCCGCGCTGGGCGAGGTCGCCTTTCGCCTCGAGGACGGCGAGGTCGGCGCGGTCGTCGGCCCGTCCGGCTGCGGCAAGACCACGCTGCTGCGCATCGTCAGCGGCCTCGAGGCGGATTTCGAAGGCGAGGTCCGCTTGCCCGAGCCGCGCGGGATCGGCCAGAAGATTGGAATGGTGTTCCAGGAGCCGCGCCTGCTGCCGTGGCGCAGCGTGCGGCGCAACCTGATCCTCGCCGGCGCCGAGCCCGGCGCTCGCCTCGACGAGATCGCGGCGGCGCTCGGCCTCTCCGGCCATCTCGACTATTATCCCGGCGAATTGTCGCTTGGCCTCGCGCGGCGCGCGGCCATCGCGCGGGCCTTCGCCGTCGAGCCGACGCTGCTGCTGCTCGACGAGCCGTTCGTGTCGCTCGACGCGGCGCTCGCGCTCAAGTTGCGCGAACAGCTCGCGGCGCTCGTCGAGGCGCGGCGCGCGACGACGCTGATCGTCACCCACGACCTCGACGAGGCGGTCGCGCTCGCCGACCGCGTCTTCGTCCTTTCCCCGGCGCCCGGCCGCCTCGTCGCCGATGTGCCGATCGCGGCTTCGCGCGCGCGCATGCCGCCCGAGGAGGCGGTCAGGACGCGCGCCCGGCTCGAGGCGATCATCGCGCAGGCGGCGCATGACGCCGCGCGCTAAACCAGCCATAGTCGCCGCGCCCGACCCGGACCGAGCCCCGCCCAGCCGATGACTTCGACCGACGCCGCCCGCCGCCTGCTTGATCTTGATCCCGATCCGCTCGCCGAGGCGCGCGAGGCGCTGCGGCGCGTGTTCGGCTTTTCCGATTTCCGGCCCGGCCAGGGAGAAGTCGTCGAGGCCGCGCTCGAGGGCGCGGACCTTCTCGCGGTGATGCCGACGGGCTCGGGCAAGTCGCTGATCTACCAGCTTCCCGCGCTCGTGCGCCCCGGCCTCGTCGTCGTCGTCTCGCCGCTGATCGCGCTGATGCGCGACCAGGTCGGCGCGCTCGAGGCGAAGGGGATCTCCGCCGCCGCGCTCAATTCCGGCAACGACGGCGCCGAGAACGCGGCGCTCGAGGCGCGCGTGAGGTCGGGGCGATGCCGCCTCGTCTATGTCGCGCCCGAGCGGCTCGCGCGGCGCGAGACGCAGGCGCTGCTGCGCGAGGCGGGCGTCTCCATGCTCGCCATCGACGAGGCCCATTGCGTGTCGCAATGGGGGCACGACTTCCGCCCCGAATATTCCGCGCTCGGCGACGCCGCGCAGGCGATCGCCGGCGAGGGACGGCGCCTTCAGGTCGTCGCGGTGACGGCGACGGCCGACGCGCCGACGCGCGCCGAGATCGTCGAGAAGCTGTTTCCCACCCCGCCGCGCGTCTTCGTGCGCAGCTTCGACCGACCGAACATCCACCTTTCCATGCGCCGGCGCGCCGACGCGGCGCGGCAGGTCGCCGCCGAGATCGCGCGCCACAAGGGCCGGAGCGGCGTCGTCTATTGCGCCTCGCGCAAGGGCGTCGAGCGGCTCGCCGAGACGCTGCGCGAGGCGGGCGTTCATGCGCTGCCCTACCACGCCGGCCTGCCGGCGCAGACGCGCACCGCCCACCAGGACGAGTTCCTCTCCCGCCAGGGCGTCGTCATCGTCGCCACCATCGCCTTCGGCATGGGCGTCGACAAGCCGGACGTGCGCTTCGTCATCCACGCCGACCTGCCGCAGAGCGTCGAATCCTATTATCAGGAGATCGGCCGCGCCGGCCGCGACGGCCTGCCCGCTGATGCGCTGCTGCTGTTCGGCGAGGCCGACGCGCGCCTGCGCGAGCGCCAGATCGAGGACGGCGACGCGCCGCAGGAGAGGAAGCGCCTCGAGCGGCGCAAGCTCAACGCCCTGCTCGCCCTGTGCGAGACGCCGCGCTGCCGGCGCAAGACCCTGCTCGCCGCCTTCGGCGAGGAGGCCGGCGATTGCGGCAATTGCGACATCTGCGAGGGGCGCTGGCCCTTCTTCAACGGCGCGCTCGCCGCGAAGAAGGCGCTCTCGGCCATCCACCGCACCTCGGGGCGGTTCTTTTCCGGCCATCTCGCCAAGCTGCTCGTCGGCGAGGCGACCGCCGCCATGACGCGCCACGGCCATCACCTGCTGCCGACTTTCGGCGTCGGGAAGGAATTCTCGGCGGCGCAATGGCGCTCGATCTTCCGCCAGCTGCAGGCCGCCTCGCTCATCGACCAGGATCCGGAGGACCGCGACCGCTGGATCATCACGCCGCAGGGGCGCGAGGTGCTGCGCGGCGAGGCGCAGATCGAGCTGCGCGGCGACATCGCCGTGGGCGGCGGACGGCGGGTCGGCGTGGCGCAGGCGCTGGCGCGGATCGAGGAGACGCGCGAGGGGGAGGCGGAGCCGGCGCCGTTCGAGCCGCCCGCGCGCGCCGGCGCCTCAGACCTCACCGTCGCGCAGGCGCGCCTCTTCGCCGCGCTGAAGGCGAAGCGGCTCGAACTGGCGCGGGCGCAGAAGAACGCGCCCTTCGTCATCTTCCATGACAGCGTGCTGATCGCCATGGCGATCGCCGCGCCGCAAAGCCTCGCCGAGATGGCGCGCATTCCCGGAATCGGCCCGGCCAAGCTCGAGCGCTATGGCGCGATCTTTCTCGACGTCGTCGAGAAAAGCCGAGCCGACTCATGAGCCGCGGGCGCTCGGCCCTTGCGGCGCTGGCGCTCGTCTGCGCCTGCCTCTTCTCCGTCTCTCCCGTCCGCGCCGACGCCGCGCCGCCGCCCGAGCCGCCGATCATCTCCCAAGGCGCGCGCTTCCTGCCCGTTCTCGCCAGGGGCGGCATGGTCGTCGCGCAGGAGGGCGCGGCGGCGCGCGTCGGGAAGGACGTGCTGGCGCGCGGCGGCAACGCGGTCGACGCCGCGGTCGCGACGGCGCTGGCGCTCGCCGTCACGCTGCCCCGCGCGGGAAATCTCGGCGGCGGCGGCTTCATGCTGATCCATCTCGCCGCCTCGGGGAAGACGGCGGCGATCGACTATCGCGAGACGGCGCCCGCCGCCGCGACGAGGGAGATGTTCCTCGACGCCGCCGGCGAGGCGGACCCGGAGAAATCTCGCCGCTCCGGCCTTGCGGTGGGAACGCCCGGCACGGTCGCCGGCCTCGCGCTCGCCCTGCGCCGCTACGGCTCAGGCAAGATGAGCCTCGCCGAGCTCGCCGCGCCGGCCGTCCGCCTCGCGCGCGAGGGAATCGCCGTCGAGGACGATCTCGCCGATTCGCTCGCCGAGGCGCGCCGGCTCGCCCGCTATCCGTCCTCCGCGCGCATCTTCCTGCGCCCGGACGGCGCGCCGCTCGGGCGCGGCGACGCGCTGCGCCAGAGCGACCTCGCCGACGTGCTCGAGGCGATCGGGCGCGGGGGCGAGGACGCCTTCTATCGCGGCCCGGTCGCCGAAAAGATCGTCGCGAGCGTGCGCGCGGCGGGCGGCGTCATGACGCTTGACGATCTTGCCTCCTATCGCGCGCTCGAGCGCGAGCCGGCGCGCGGGACCTATCGCGGCTATGAGATCGTCTCCATGCCGCCGCCCTCCTCGGGCGGGACGCATGTGATCGAGCTCCTGAACATCCTGGAGGGCTTTCCGCTCTCAAAACTCGGCGCGGGCTCGGCGGCGACGATCCATCTCTTCGCCGAGTCCATGAAGCGCGTCTACGCCGACCGCGCGCGCTATCTGGGCGATCCCGATTTCGTCGACGTTCCACTCGCCGCGCTCACCTCGAAGGAATACGCCGCGAGGCTGCGCGCTGAGATCGACCCCGCCCGGGCGCGGCCGGCGGCCGAGATCGGGCCGGTCGATCCCGTCCCTTACGAAAGCGCGCAGACGACGCATTTCTCGATCGTCGACGGGCAGGGGAACGCCGTCGCCAACACCTACACGCTCAATTTCTCGTATGGACTCGGCCTCGTCGCCGAGGGGACGGGCGTGCTGCTCAACAATGAGCTCGACGATTTCGCGGCCAAGCCCGGCGCGCCCAACGCCTTCGGGCTTCTCGGCGGTGAGGCGAACGCGCCGGGCCCGCGCAAGCGGCCGCTTTCCTCCATGGCCCCGCTCATGGCCTTCAAGGACGGCGAGCTTCGCCTCGTCACGGGCTCGCCCGGCGGCTCGCGCATCATCACCATCGTCGCCGGAATCGTCTCCGACATGATCGATTTCGGCATGAACGTCGCGGAGGCGACGGCGGCGCCGCGCGTCCATCATCAGGGCAGCCCCGACGTGCTCCGCCTCGAACGCGGCGCCTCGCCCGACGCCGTCGAGCGCCTGCGGGCGCTTGGCCATGCGGTCGTCGTCGGCGGCGCCTGGGGCTCGGCGCAAACCATCGCGCGCGACCCCGACGGGACGCTGGAGGGCGCGGCGGATACGCGCCAGCGCGGAACGCTCGCGGTCGGGCGCTAGGGTGCCTTCAGCAAAAGTTGCAGACTTTTGCGTTGAGAAAACGCGTTTAAACAAATAGCTGGAGCGCGTTCAGAGAACCGGACTCCGCTGAACGCGCTCCAGCGCGCCGGACTTCACGTCGGCAGGCTGACGATCGCCCCATAGCCTTTCAGGACGTCCCCGACGTCGGCGCGCAGATCGAGGGAATGGACGTCTCTCCTGGCGATCAGCCCGGCGGCGCAGCCCGCCGCCTCTCCCATGATCATGTATTGCGGCTCCAGCCGGATCGATGAAAACGCCATATGGCTGGCGCTCACGCAGACCGACACGAGGAGATTGTCGTATTCGACCGGAACGAGGCTCTCGTACGGTATCTCGTAAGGGACGGTTCCCCTCGTATCCAGGGTTGGTCCGAAGGTGCCCTCGGAATCGAACGTGTCGCCGCTGATCGCGAACAGGGCCGTCGCGTGGCTGTCGAAGCTGTACGACCCCATGCCGATCGAATGGACTTTCGTCACGCTCGTCGTGCAGTCTTTCGCCGTCATCACGTAATGGCCGCGAAGCCGGCGCGCTTCGCGGACGTAAAGCTGTCGCGGCCAGTTGTCGTTGTCGGTGAACTCGTCCCTTGCGAGCCCGAAGACGTTGACCTGATCGCTGAACGACTTCGGCACGCGCGGATCGGTCGAATAAAAGTGGAGCAGCCCGGCCTGATAGTCGCGGTGGGCCTTCCAGATGGCGTCGCGTTCGGCCAGCGAGGCCAGCGGCCATCGCCAGGACGCGCCGAAGTAGTCTCCGTTCAAGTCATATTTGGTCTTGTTCTGCAGCTGCCCGGGCCTGAACACCGTCGTATCGTTCACTTGGGAAAGCTCGAACAGATAGCGGTCGGCCTCATAGCCCGCCGGCGCCTCGAACGCGCGCATGTTGGCCGGGTCGTCGCTGAGGCACAGGCGGAAGGTGTAGGACTGAATTCGCGCGTCGGCGGAATAGCGCTCCTGCTGCGCTGGATAGGGCAGCAGGGCGGCGAACAGCCGGCCCTGCGCGTTTCTCGTCGCGGCGGGGTTGACGAGGGGAAGCGCGTCGAACCCGGCGTAAGGCTCCTCGAATTCCGCCCGGCTTTCCCTTCCCACGCGATAGGAGCAACCCGCAAGGGCGAGCAGGTCGCCTTCGTAGGACGCGTCGACGAAAGCTTTCGCCCTGATGACGGCGCCGTTGGTCAGCCTGACCGCCGTCAGCTTCCTGCCCTCCCGCAGAATGTCGGAAAGATAGGCGCCGTTGACGATCGCGACGTCCGCTTCGTCAAGAAATTTACGAAAGACCGCCCACGCCGCCTGCGGCTCGAAATTCTTCACCGGCGTCGTCAGGCCGTAATAGGCGCCGATCTCCTGGAAAAAGCGCGCCGCGAGTCCGCCGATGACGTAGCGCTTGCCGGTGTCGCTCCAGCCGAGCCCCTGAGCCGGCATGCCGCCGAGCGGGCCGGCGAGCACGATGGCGACGCGGGCGCCCTCGCGCGCCGCGGCGTAGGCCGCCATGATTCCGCCGGCTGCGCCGCCATAGACCAGCACATCCACGGAGAGCGCCGTCGTCGCCTCGGCGCGACTTCCAAAACTTCCGCCGAGCAGCAGAAGGCCGCCCTGAACGACGCCGCGTCTTGTGAATTCCATTCCGGGCCCGCGCTGAACGTCTCGATTTCAACCGATCCGTGCGAAATCAATGGGGAGAAATAAAGTCGACGACGCTGAACGGGAGTTGAACGGTTCAGGCCGGCGCGTCTCGCCGGCTGGATTTGCGGGAGGAAAACGGAGTTTCGACGTTCGCGATCGCCGCGGGCGCTGCGCCCATGCAGGACGTCATGGCGGCGGCGACGCGCCCGCCGTCTCAGCCCGCGCAGGCGCATTCCATCTGCGCGCTCGCGAGCGGGACGGGCTGCGCGGGCGCCGCGGAGAGCGCCGTCTTCATCTGCGCGGCGTCGCTCAGGAGGCAGAGGCGACAGGACTTGAAGCGGCTCCACTCCTGCCGGCCGAACGCCTCGTAAACGGCCCGGCGCCCGTCGTTGCGCAGCAGCTGCGCGACGTCTTCGGCTTTGAGGTCGCCGATCGGCTCGCGCCGCGAGAAGTCGTGGCAGCAGGTGAGGACCGCGCCGTCGAAATCGACGATCAGATCCTCGGCGACCTCCTGATGGCAGTCGCCGGGCGCGGGCCACAGCAGCAACGAGGTCGAGGCCGGGCTCCAGGCGCAGCGGCTGCTGTATTGCAGCGCGATCGCCTCGCCGCCGCCGAGCGAGGCCCACCAGTCGCGCAGGCGGGCAAGCTCGTCGAGGTTGCGGGCGTGGATCGGAACGGCGAGCTTGGCGCGCCGGCCCCACAGCCGCGCGATCTCGGCGAGGCGCGGAAACACGCGCGAGGCCCTGAGCGGCGGCATGAGCGCCTCGTAGAGCGCGTCGTCGAAGGCCTCGATATGGATCGAGACGGCGGTGACGGTCTCGGTCAGGGCCGAATGGACGCGCGGATCGAAGGGGCCGCCGTTGGTGTTGACGATGATGCGCTGGCCTGGCAGCGCGGCGCGCGCGGCCTGCGTCTTCTCCATGAGGGTCGGATCGAGCAGCGGCTCGCCGAACAGGCCGTAGGCGAGCTGGCCGGCGATCGGCGGCCCGAGGCCGGCGAGGCCGTCGACGAGCTTCTGGTGCAGCTCCATCGGCATCAGCTGGCGCCGCGCGTCGGCGAGGCTCGTCGGGCAATGCGGGCAGCGGGCGTTGCAGGCGGACGAGTTGCCGACGATCACGTTGCGCAGCCGCTCGATCGGCCAGCGCGTCGAGCCATGCGTGTAGGACCAGTCCTCGAGATGGCCGCGGTCGGCGCGCTTCACCTTCAGCGCGCGCAAATGCGTATCGGCGCAGCGGCGCGAGGCGTAGCAGCGGTATTCGACCTCGACGTCCTCCTGCGTCGAAAAGGCGAGGAGGATATTGTCGGCGCCCTCGATGAGCTCGCGCGTCCACGCGCGCTGCGTGCGCCCGAGGAAGGCCGCGCGGCCGCCCGCCCAGGCGAGCGCCTCGAAGGCGAAGAAGGCGTCGGCCGGCGGCTCCTCGGGCGGCGGCGCGAACTGGAAGCGCGCCACGTAAAATCCGCGGGAAAGGCGCGAACGCGCCGAGAAGAAGTAACCCTGCTCCTGATCCTGCGCGCGGGGCCGAAGGCAGCGGCCGGAGGTCTCGAAAACAATGTCCTGCGACATCGCGACGGTCCCGCGCCTGGCGCCGCCGCCGCCTGGCGCCGCGCGTTAGGCATCACGTCAATGTGACGACGTCGCGACGGGCGGTCAAGGGCGGACGGCGCCTGGCCGGGTTGGACAAACGGCTATGGCGCGTCGCACATGCGGCCATAGGTGAGGCCGAGGCTCTTGCCGATGGTCGAGGACAATTCTTCGATGCGCCGGTCATAGGCCTGCTCGAGGCAGGAGACGTCCGCTCCGCAGGCGTCGCGCGTCTTGGCCGCCCAGGTCGCCTGAAGATCGCGCTGGGCGTCGCGGAACTCGCGCCAGGCCATGCCGCTCCATGCGCTCGGCGCGCCCTGCAGCACCTGGTAGAGCGCGGCCATCTTCACGTCGCGCGCCCCGAGCGCGTCGACCTTGCAGACCGTCTTTTCGGCGTCGAGCTCGACCTTGGCGCAGTCGAAGCTCGCGAACTCGGCGCGCGCGGGCCCGCCCAGGGCGAGCGCGGCCGCGAGCGCGACGGCGGCGTCCAGCCAGGGACAAGGCCGGCTCGTTAAGAATTTTCCCAAGATTGTCGGGGGCATCGGGGGCTGCCTTGGCCTTTTTGATTGGAACGATCGTGGCGCTGGGCTGCATGCTCGGCGGCTTCGCCGCGATGGGCGGGCATCTCGCGGTGATCTTTCAGCCGTGGGAGTTCGTCATCATCCTCGGCGTCTCGCTCGGCACCTTCATCATCGCCAATTCGCTCGCCGTCATCAAGGACACGGGCGCGGCGATCCGCGACGCCGTGCTGAGCCGGGAGCCCGCGCAGCGCGACTATCTCGACGTGCTCGGCGTGCTCTACACGCTGATGCGCGAGATGCGCGGCAAGGCGCGCAGCGAGGTCGAGCAGCACATCGACACGCCCGCCGAATCGGCGATCTTCAAGAATTTTCCCAAGGTCCTCGCCGACGCCGAGCTCACCACCTTCATCTGCGACTACTGCCGCCTGATCATCATCGGCAACGCGCGCGCCCATGAGATCGAGGCGCTGATGGACGAGGAGCTCGAAACCGTCATGCACGACAAGCTGAAGCCCTATCATGCGCTGACCGCGGTCGCGGACGGGCTTCCGGCGATCGGCATCGTCGCCGCCGTGCTCGGCGTCGTGAAGGCGATGGGCGCGCTCGACCAGTCTCCGGAGATTCTCGGCGGGCTCATCGGCGCGGCGCTGATCGGCACCTTCGCCGGCATCTTCGTGTCCTACGGAATCGTCGCCCCGCTCGCCCACAAGGTCAAGGTGAACCGCGCGGTGCGCGGGCGCCTCTACGTCATCGTCAAGCAGACCCTGCTCGCCTTCATGAACGGCGCGATGCCGCAGATCGCGCTGGAGCACGGGCGAAAGACCATCGCCGCGCATGACCGGCCCTCGATCGACATGGTCGAAAACGAAACCGTGTCCGGCGGCTCGCGGGCCGCGCAGCGGGAGGCGGCCTGACCCATGACCACGCTGAAAGGCGCGCAGGGCGTCGTCAACGGCTCCGAGCGCCTGCTCGACGCGCCCGGCATCTCGATCGACCGCATGCCGATGCTGCATGTCGTGCTCGACCGCTTCGCCGCGCAATGTTCGGAGGCGCTGCGCCCGCTCTGCGCGCCGCCGGCCTATTTCTCGGTCGACTCCGTGCTCGCCCGCCGCGTCGGCGACGTGCTCGACGCGCACGAGAACAACGCCGCGATCGGCGTCTTTCACGCGCAGGCCTGGGACGCGCGCATCCTCATCGGCCTCGACCACGCTTTTCTCTTCACCCTGGCCGAAGCGCTGTTCGGCGGCGACGGCGGCGAGCCGCCCTACGCCGAGGCGCGCAAGCTCTCGAGCCTCGAGCTGCGCCTCGCGCAGAAAATTCTGGAGCTGTTCGGGCGGGGCCTGCAGTCGGCCTTCGCCGCCGTCAACGACGCCGCGCTCAAGCTCGAACGCGTCGAGACGCGGCTCGATTTCGCGGCGATCGCGCCGCGCAACGCCTTCGGCGTCGTCGCGCGGGTCAGGCTGCGCGTGCTCGGCCGGCATGGCGAGATGTTCGTGCTGATCCCGCAGGCCGCGCTGAACTCGGTGCGCCAGCAGCTCGGACGCAGCCTGTCCGAGGAGACGGCGGTGCGCGATCCGGCCTGGACGCGCCAGATCGAGGAGGAGATCGGCCGCGCCGAGGTCGAGGTGCGCGGCCTGATCGAGGAGCGCCACTTCACCCTCGCCGACATCGCCGAGCTGAAGGTCGGCGGCATCCTGCGCCTCAAGGCGACGGCGGGAACGCGCATCAGGCTCGAATGCAACTGCGAGCCGCTGTTCTGGTGCGATCTCGGCCAGGACGAGGGATTCTACACGCTGCGGGTCGACGAATCGGTGAGCCGCGAGCAGCAGCTCATCGACGAGGCGATCTCGCGCTGAGGCGGGCCGGCGATCGGGGAGGGGGCGTATGTCGGAGAGTGAAATTTCGGCCCATGAGGCGGATGGGGAACGTCCCGCGGCCGGGCGGACGGGGGGGCCCAATCTCGAGACGATCCTGCGCATTCCGGTGGTCGTGCAGGTGGTGCTCGGCTCCGCCTCGATGCCGGTCTCGCAACTTCTCAAGCTCGGGCGCGGCGCCGTCGTTCCGCTCGACCACAGGGTCGGCGAGCCGGTCGACGTCGTGGTCAACGGCAGGGTCATCGCGCGCGGCGAGATCGTCGTGGTCGAGGACGACAACTCGCGTTTCGGCGTCTCGCTGACGGAGATCGTCGGTCCCGCCGGGGCCGGCGACTGACATGGCCGCCGCGATCGCTCAGGGGCAGGGCCAGCGGCTGCTGCGCGGGCCGGAGAGGGTGGCGGCGCTTCTGCTCGCCATGGGCAAGCCGCTCGCCGGCCGCCTGCTGAAGCATTTCGACGTCGACGAGCTGAAGCAGATCACCCGCTCGGTCGCCGATCTCGGCGTCGTCCCCTCGCCGACGCTCGAGGCGCTGGTCGAGGCGTTCGCCGCGCAGTTCGCGCGCGGCGTCGACCTGCTCGGCTCGCCCGCCGAGGTCGAGCAGATGCTCGACGGCGTGCTGCCCCCCGAGCAGATCGCCGACGTCATGTCGGACGTCACCGGCGCCTCCAACGAGGCGGTGTGGGAGCGTCTGTCGAACGCGCCCGAATCGGTCCTTTCCGCCTATCTGGCGAAGGAGCATCCGCAGACCGCGGCGCTCGTCCTGTCGCGCGTGGCGCCGGCTTGCGCGGCCAAGGCGATGGGCCTGTTTCCGCGCGACCTGCGCAACGAGGTCGCCCGCCGCCTGCTCGGCGTCTCGCCGGTCTCGGAGGGGGCCCTGCGGCTCGTGCAGGCGCAGCTGCAGGAGGATCTGCTCTCCAACGTGTCGCGCCAGAGCGGGAGCGAGCACAACGTCAGGGTCGCCAACATCATCAACAAGATGGAGCGCGACCAGATGGAGGACGTCATGCAGGCCCTCGCGACGGCGCGGCCCAAGGCGGCCGAGACGCTGCGCGGCCTGATGTTCACCTTCGACGACATCGTGAAGCTGCAGCCCAAGGCGCGCAGCGTGCTGTTCGACAAGATTCCGACCGAGCTCGTGGTGCTGGCGCTCAAGGGCACCGACGCAGGGTTCCGCGACGCCATCCTCTCGAGCCTTGCGACGCGCGCGCGGCGCATCGTCGACAGCGAGCTCGCGAGCGGCGGCCCGGCCTTGCAGCGCGACGTGCTGAAGGCGCGGCGCATGATCGCCGACACCGCCCTCGAGCTCTCCAATTCCGGCGAGATCGAGCTCGCCTCGGCGGAGGACGAGGACGAGCTTTACGAGTGAGGGCGTTGAGGGCGCATGTCAGACGATTCGCGCGAGAGCCGCACGGAGGAGCCGACCGAGAAGAAGATCAACGACGCGCTGGAGCGCGGCGAGACGCCCCTCTCGCGCGAGGCGGCGCTGTTCTCCTGCGCGGCGGCGGCGCTGCTCGTCTGCGTCTTTCTGGGCAGGAGCATGATCGCCTCCGCCGACCTGCTGCTGCGCCGCCTGCTCGACGGGGCCGGCGGCTTCGCGCTGCGCGGCGGCGCGGACGCCGCGACGCTGCTCGCCCTCGTCTCCTGGGAGACGTTCAAGATTCTTATTCCGCCGCTCGCCGTCTTCGCCGCGGCGGGGATTCTCGCCGGCGCGCTGCAGAATTCGCCGCGCGTCGTGTTCGCTCGAATTGAACCGAAGTTCAGCCGCGTTTCCTTAAAGGAAGGCTGGCAACGTCTCGTCAGCGCGCGCAGCCTCGCGGAGTTTCTGAAGGGCGTATTCAAATTGGGTTCGATCGGCGCCATCGCGGCATCCGTCCTGAACTGGGGCAGGAACAAGATCGTCGACGCCATGGGCGTTTCGCAGGAGGCCCTGCCCGAGCTCATCCTCTCCGTCGCGACGAAGCTCCTGTCCGTCGTCTGCGCGGCGAGCGTCGTCCTTCTCGTCGCCGATCTCGTCTGGACGCGCGTGCAATGGCGGCGCGGCATGCGGATGACCAAGCAGGAGATCAAGGACGAGTTCAAGGAGGCCGAAGGCGATCCAATCCGCAAGGCCAAGCTGCGCTCGCTCGCCCAGGACCGCCTGCGCAAGAGCATGATCGCCGCCGTGCCGAAGGCGACGCTGGTGATCGCCAATCCGACCCATTACGCCATCGCCCTGCGCTATGTGAAGGAGGAGGGCGGCGCGCCATTGGTCCTCTCCAAGGGCCAGGACCTCATCGCGCTGAAGATCCGCGAGACGGCGGAGCGCCATTCGATTCCGGTCGTCGAGGACAAGGCGCTGGCGCGCTCCATGTATGACGCGGTCGAGGTCGACCAGCCGATCCCGCCGCAGTTCTACAAGGCCGTGGCGGAGCTGATCCATTATCTCTATGCGAGGAGCGCCGCGCGGACGGCGGCGAGATGAGAGGCGAGGCGATGGCGGGCGGGAGCTCTGGGGCGGCGAGGCAGGCGGAGCAGATATTGGCCGAGGCGCTCGAACCGCTCGCCGCCGAGCTGCGTCTCGTCGATCCCGCCGATTATGTCGCCTTCATCCGGCTTGAGCGCTTCGCCAATCTGCGCGACGTCGTCGAATCCTCGATCGAGCCGTTTTTCACGCCGGGCGCCATGGCCTACGCCTTCGACGCCGGCTACAGCCTCGACTGGGGCGCGCCGCCCACGGTTTCGCTCGACCTGAAATTCGAGTTCGACGGCTTGCGCGCCGCCTTCACGCTTCGCCTCGACGGCGCCGGCCATCGCGTCGCCCTGCGCCGCCTCGAGCCGCAGGGCGAGGACGCCGACTGCGCCGCGCTTCTTCGCGCCGCGCTGAACAAGGCGCGCGTCGGCTGAGCCAGCCCGGAGCAAGGCGGGGCGCGTAAACCTGAGCCGTCAGACCTACTGGGGCTCCGGCGATGGAACCGATCCACCTGTTCGAACTCTCCTCGCAGCAGGCGCGCTGGCTCGTCGCGCGCCAGTCGACGCTCGCCGCCAACGTCGCCAACGCCAACACGCCCGGCTACAGGGCGGCCGACGTGACGCCCTTCGAGGACGTGTTCAACGACGCCTCGATCCATATGGCGGCGACCGATCCGGGGCACATAGGCCTCGATCCGCTCGCGCTCGACCAGATCGCCGTCAAGGACGAGTCCCCTTGGGAGATCGCGCATTCGGGCAACAGCGTGAGCCTCGAGCGGGAGATGATGAAGGCCGGCGAGGTCAACCGCGCCTATTCGCTCAACGCCGGCGTCGCCAGGGCCTTCCACCAGATGCTGATGAGCAGCGTGAAGGGTTGAGCATGATCGATCCACTGGAGGCCTCCCTGAGAATCGCGGGCTCGGGGCTCGCGGCGCAGTCGGCGCGGCTTCGCGTCGTTTCCGAGAACCTCGCCAACGCGCAGTCGACGGGCTCGACGCCGGGCGCCGACCCTTACGCCCGCAAGACGATCACCTTCGCGAGCGAGCTCGACCGCGCCTCGGGAGTCGACCTCGTGAAGGTGCAGGGGATCGACGTCGATTCCTCGCCGTTCCGCGTCGAGCAGGATCCGGGCAATCCGGCGGCCGACGAAAAGGGCTTCGTCAAGCTTCCCAACGTCAACATGATCATGGAGATGGCCGACCTGCGCGAGGCCAACCGATCCTATGAGGCTGATCTGCAGATCGTCCGCCAGACGCGCGATCTCGCCTCGATGACCATCGACCTTCTGAGGAGTTCGTCATGATTGAGGCCCTGTCCCTCGCCGGCGCGCTGCTGGCGCCCGTCTCGCGTCCGGCGCCCGCCGCGCCTTCTTCCGCCCTCTCCGGCGCAAGCTTCTCCGACGCGCTCGCCGGCGTCGCGAATTCGGCCGCCGACGGCCTCAGGACGGCGGAGGCGACCTCGATCCTCGGCCTGCAGGGCAAGGCCTCGGTCCAGGAGGTCGTCGAATCGGTGATGAACGCGCAGCAGTCGCTGCAGACGGCGATCGCCATCCGCGACAAGGCGGTCGCCGCCTACCAGTCCCTGACCCAGATGGCCATCTGACGCCGCGCGAGGAGACGACATGAAGGCCCTTTCCATCGCCGCGACCGGCATGGCCGCGCAAGACCTCAACGTGTCGGTGATCGCCAACAACATCGCCAACATCAACACCACCGGCTTCAAGCGCGCGCGCGCCGAATTCACCGACCTGCTCTATCAGACCGAACGGCTGAAGGGCGTGTCGAGCCGCGGCGCCAGCAACACGATCCCCGAGGGCGCCCAGCTCGGCCTTGGCGTGCGCACCGCCTCCATCCGCAACCTGCATATCCAGGGCTCGCTCGCCAACACCGGCAACAAGCTCGACTGGGCGCTGAACGGGCGAGGCTGGTTCCAGGTGACCGACGCCAACGGCGAGACGGTCTATACGCGCGCCGGCGCCTTCAACACCAACGCGACGGGCCAGATCGTCACGTCCGACGGCTATGTGGTCAGCCCGACGATGATCGTCCCGACCAACGCCCTCGACGTGACGGTGAGCCAGTCCGGCCTCGTCTCGGCGACGATCGCCGGCCAGACCGCCCCGCAGCAGCTCGGCCAGATCAGCCTCGCCAATTTCGCCAATGAGGCGGGCCTCAATCCGGTCGGCAATAATCTCTACCGCCAGACCGAGGCGTCGGGCGCGCCCGTCGTCGGCGTGCCGGGCGATCCGGGCTTCGCGACGATCAGCCAGTACTATCTCGAAAGCTCGAACGTCGATCCGGTGAAGGAGATCACCGACCTCATCTCCGCCCAGCGCGCCTATGAGATGAACTCGAAGGTCATTCAGGCGGCTTCCGAGATGGAGGCGACCGTCTCCAAGAACATGGGGTAGAACCATGGCCAGCGACAAGGTTTCCGCGCTGTTCGCCGCCGTCTTCGCGGCAGCGGGTCCGGCGGTCGCCGAGCCCTATCTTTTGCCGACGCCGAACGTCACCGTCTATCCGGGCGAGGTCGTGAAGGACGAGATGCTCGGCGAGCGCGACTTCGGCTCTCCGGCGCTGGTCAGGATCAAGCCGGCGACGAGCAGGGCGGCGCTCGTCGGCAAGGTCGCGCGGCGCACCCTGCTTCCGGGCGCGGCGATCCCCGCGAACGCCGTCGCCGAGCCGAAGGTCGTCGCCAACGGCGCGAAGGTCCGCGTCGTCTACGAGCAGGGCGGGCTTTCGATCGCGGCCTATGCGCTCGCGCTGCAGGACGGCGGCGTCGGCGACGTCGTGTCGCTGCGCAATATCGAGACCGGCCTCGTCATCTCGGGCGCGGCGCAGGCCGACGGCTCCGTCCGGATCGGCGGCGAATGACGCCGCGCGCCCTTCTCGTTCTCCTCGCCGCGCTCGTCCTCGCCTGCGGCGCGCCGCCCTGTCCGCGCGCCCTCGCCGGGGTGCGCATCAAGGACGTCTCGAATCTTCAGGACGTGCGCGAGAACCAGCTCGTCGGCTACGGCCTCGTCGTCGGGCTGCAGGGCTCCGGCGACACGTTGCGCAATTCCGTGTTCACCGAACAGGCGCTGCAGTCGATGCTCGACCGCCTCGGCGTCAACGTGCGCCAGATCGCGCTGCGCACGCGCAACGTCGCCGCGGTGCTGGTGACCGCCGAGCTGCCGGCCTTCGCGCAGCCCGGGGCGCGTCTCGACGTGGCCGTCTCCTCGCTCGGCGACGCGACGTCCCTTTACGGCGGAACGCTGGTGCTCACCGCGCTGAACGGGATCGACGGGCAGACCTACGCCATGGCGCAGGGACAGGTGTCCGTGGCCGGCTTCGCGGTGCAGGGCCAGGCGGAGACGATCACCCAGAACGTCGCCACCGCGGGCCATATTCCGAACGGCGCCCTCCTCGAGCGCGAGGCGCCGATAAAGCTGCGCGACATCGGGGAGCTGACCCTCGTCCTGAAGAACCCCGACTTCAACACCGCGGCGCGGATGGCCGACGTCATCAACCGGTTCGCCATGCGCCGCTACGGGCGGCGCGCGGCGCAGGAGAAAGACCAGACGGCGGTCACGCTGTTGAAGCCGCCGGGCCTCGGAACGACGCGCTTCATGGCCGAAATCGGCGATCTCGCCGTCGAGCCGGACGCGCCCGCCCGCGTCGTCGTCGATTCGCGCAGCGGCACGATCGTCATCGGGCAGGACGTGCGGATCTCGACCGTCGCGGTGACGCACGGAAACCTCAACGTCCGCGTCGCCGAGACGCCGCAGGTGTCGCAGCCCGCGCCCTTCTCGAACGGGCGCACCGTCGTCGTCCCGCGCACCGACATCGACACCTTCCAGCAGGGCGGGCACATCGGCGTCGTGAACGGCGCGAGCCTGCGCGAGCTGATCGGCGGGCTGAACCGCATCGGCCTCAAGCCGATGGGCGTCATCGCCATCCTGCAGGCGATCAAGGCGGCGGGCGCGCTGCAAGCCGAGCTCGTCGTCCAGTAGCGTCGGCCAGCCCCGGGCAAGCGCGAGCGGCCAAGCTCGGCCATTGAGGCATCAGGCGGGACGTCTTCCGCAAACGCAGGTGACAGCATGGGCCGAACAGGCGCCGTCGGACATTCGAAGCGCGAGGGCGCGCCCGCGCCTTCTCTCGGGCGAGGCGTCGTCGTCCTCGGCGCTCTCCTCGCCTTCGCGCCGGCCGCCGCGGAGCCGAAGAAGCCGGAGCCCGCGCGCGCCGAGCAGCCAGGCGTGGGAGCCGACATCCAGCAGTTCTGCGGGGCGAACGCCGCGGCGCTCGGCGACGCGCGCGTCGCCTGGCAGACGCGCCGCCTCGCCGAGCTCGAGGAGCGGATCCGCCGCCGCATCGCCGAGCTCGACGCCAAAAAGGCGGAGTATGAAGCCTGGCTGCGCAAGCGCGACGACATGCTGAAGCAGGCGGCCGACGGCGTGGTGACGATCTACGCCAAGATGCGCCCGGAGGCCGCCGCCGCGCAGCTCGCGGCGATGGACGAGCCGGCCGCCGCGGCGATCCTCGCGCGGCTCGCGCCGCGCGCCTCGGGGGCGATCCTCAACGAGATGGAGGCCGGCCGCGCCGCCCGCCTCGTCCGCTCGCTGTCCGGGCCGGAGGCGATGGATGAGAAGAAATCCTGACATGCGCCGCGTCTTCGCGATCTTCGCTCCGCTCTGCCTTGGCGCCTGCGCCGGCGACATCCGCGAGATCGGCCGCGAACCGCTGATGAGCCCTGTCGGAACCGGCCTCATGACCGAGGTGCAGCCGACCGCGAGCGCCCTGTTCCTGCCCTCGCCGAAACTGCCGACGGGCTCGATCTGGAGCGGCGCGCGCGCCGACATCTTCAGCGATCCGCGCGCCGCCAAGATCGGCGACGTGCTGACCGTCAACATCCAGATCAACGACCGCGCCACCTTCGGCGCCGCCACGGACCGTTCGCTGGACGCCGCGGTCAAGGGCGACGTCGACTGGAAGTTCAACGTCAACAGCCACAGCTGGGAGTGGAAGCCCGAATATGAGGCGAACTCCTCCACCTCGGCCGCGGGCAAGGGCGGCACAGACCGTTCCGAGAAGATCAACCTGTCCGTCGCCGCGGTGGTCACCGACGTGCTGCCGAACGGCAACCTGATCATCAGCGGCTCGCAGGAGGTGCGGGTAAATTTTGAGCTGCGCCTGCTCAACGTCGCCGGCATCGTGCGCCCGCGCGACATCTCGAAGGAGAACGCCATCTCCTACGACAGGATCGCGGAGGCGCGCATCTCCTACGGCGGCCGCGGCCGGATCATGGAAGTGCAGCAGCCGGCCTGGGGCCAGCAGCTGTTCGACCGCTTCAAGCCGCTCTAGAGCCTCCGGCCCGACGGGCCGCGCGGCCAGCGCAACATCCGGAGAGCGTCATGGGCGCGGATCTCGAGCGGATCGAATCGCAGTCCCCGCCGCGGCGGGAGCCGTCGCTCGCCGTCTTCGCCGCCGCGCTCGCCGGGCTGACGCTCGCCGCGGCGGCGGGCGGCGGCGCCCTCGGCGGATGGCTGCGCGCTCGGGAGGCGACGCGCGCGCAGGCGGCGGGCGAAAGCGCCGCGAAGCCCGCGCCGGCGCCGACCGCCGCGCTCTACGACCTGCCGCCGATCATCGCCAATCTCGCCGATCCGCCGACCGCGTGGGCGCGCATCCAGGCGTCGATCGTGATCGACGGCCCCGGCGAGGCGAGGCCCGACGTCCTCGCGGCGCAGATCGCCGAAGACGTCCTCGGCTTCGTGCGCACGCTTTCGCTCGCGGAGCTCGCAGGCGCGGACGGTCTGCGGCATCTGCGCGAGGACCTCAACGAGCGGGCCGCGGTGCGCTCGAACGGGCGCGTGCGCGAGCTCGTCCTTCAGACTCTGGTGGTGCAGTGAAGATGCGGCTTGCTTTCATCATCCTGCTTGCGGCCGTCGCGGCGGCGGCGCCCGAGGCGGCCCGCGCGCAGGCGGTCGACCTCAACGCCCTCCTGCCGGCCGGCGGCCAGGCGGCGAGCGGGCGCGTCATCCAGCTCGTCGGCCTCCTGACGGTGCTGTCCGTCGCGCCGGGGCTGCTCATCATGACGACGAGCTTCACGCGCTTCGTCGTCGCGCTGTCGTTCCTGCGTTCGGGCGTCGGCTTGCAGAGCACGCCGGCCAATCTGATCCTCGTCAGCCTGTCCCTGTTCATGACCTTCTACGTCATGGCGCCGACCTTCGAGCGGTCGTGGGAGGACGGGCTGCGGCCGTTGATGGAGAACAGGATCTCCGAGCAGGAGGCGGTCGGCAAGATCGTCGAGCCGTTCCGCGAGTTCATGCTGACGCATGTGCGCGAGAAGGATCTGAAGCTGTTCGAGGATCTCGCCGGCGGCGCGTCGAAGAGCCCGCCGGCCGCTCCCGGCGAGCTGCGCAGCCTCGTTCCCGCCTTCATGATCTCCGAGCTGCGGCGCGGCTTCGAGATCGGCTTCCTGATCGCGCTGCCGTTCCTCGTCATCGACATGATCGTCTCCACCCTTACGATGTCGATGGGCATGATGATGCTGCCGCCGTCGGTGATCGCGCTGCCGGTCAAGGTCCTTTTCTTCATTCTGGTCGACGGCTGGAACCTTCTGATCGGCAGCCTCGTCAGATCCTACGTCTGAAGCGCGTCGCGCGGCTTTTTAGCCGATTGGCTTAAGCCTTGCGCAAGCTTGCGGCGCTACAAGAGACGTCACGACAGGTTGGATCTTTCACAGACATCTAAAGGCATCAGGCCGCCCTGTCGTACCGGCGCAAATCCGGTATGTCCCCCCGATGACGCAAACTCCAAGGGACATCCCATGTCGAGCCTTCTGACCAACACCTCCGCGATGACGGCGCTCGCCTCCCTGACGCAGACGCAGGAATCCCTCTCCAAGACGGAGAACCAGATCTCCACCGGCCTGCGCATCAGCACCGCCGCCGACAACGCCGCCTATTGGTCGATCGCGACCAAGATGAAGTCGAACGTCGGCGCGCTCGGCGCGGTGTCCGACGCGCTGTCCGAGAGCTCCTCGCTCGTGTCGACCATGACGAGCGCCATCAACAGCGCGATCACGGTGGTTCAGAACATCAAGAACAATCTCGTCTCCGCCTCTTCCGCGGACGCGGATCTCGCCAAGATCCAGACGGCCATCGCCTCCCAGCAGGCCTCGCTCATCAGCATCGGCGGCTCGTCGACGTTCAACGGCGTCAACTTCCTCGAGACGACCGGCGGAACGGTCAATCTCGTGGCGTCCTACGACACGACGAACGGCGTGAGCTTCCTCAGCGTCGACACGACCAAGACGGCGCTCTTCGACGCCACGACCGGCGCGACCTCGGGCATCCTCGGCGCCAACGGAACGAATTACGCGACGGCCTCGATCCTCACCCTCGACGTGAGCACGGCGACGGCCGGCGACATCGCCAACATGCTGAAGGACGTCGAAGCGGCGATCAGCGCGATGACCACCGCGGCGAGCGAACTCGGCGCGACGACCACCAACCTGTCGACCCAGCAGACCTACATCTCGAATCTCAGCGACTCGCTGACGACCGGCGTCGGCTCGCTCGTCGACGCCAACATGAACGAGGCCGCGACCAAGCTCGCCGCCCTGCAGGTGCAGCAGCAGCTCGGCATCCAGGCTCTCAGCATCTCGAACTCGAACTCGCAGCTGATCCTGAAGCTCTTCCAGTAAGGGGATCCGCTTCGTCCGGCGAGGGGCCGCGTCCGTGAGGGCGCGGCCTTTCCATTTGCAACGCTGAAGCAAGCTCGGACGGCTAGGCTCCTCCGAAGGATAGCGTTTGGGGCGCCGCATGATCGGACAGAAGAACGTCGAACAGATCTGGGCGAACCTGCTCAAGCTCGGCTCGCGGCGGCTCGCGGCCCTCGCGATGATCGGCGTCACGATCTTCGCCATGACCGGCCTCGCCGGCTATTTCCTCAGCCGGCCGGCGCTCGAGACGCTCTACACCGGCCTCGACCGCCAGGACGTCGGCCGCATAGCGGCGGCGCTGCGCGAGGCGGACATGCCGTTCGACGTCAACGCCGAGGGCGACGCCGTCCTCGTGCGCTACGGCGAGACGGCGCGCGCCCGCATGCTGCTCGCCGAGAAGGGTCTGCCCAACGGCTCGAACGCCGGCAACGAGCTTTACGACAAGCTCGGCTCGCTCGGCCTCACCACCTTCATGCAGGAGGTGACGCGGGTGCGGGCGCTCGAAGGCGAGCTCGCCCGCACGATCCAGCTGATGCGCGGGGTCAAGGCCGCGCGCGTGCATGTGGTGATGCCGGACGAGGGCTCGTTCCGGCGCACGCGCGAGCCGCCCTCCGCCTCGGTGGTGATCCGCGCGGAGTCCGCCGACGACGTCGGCGCGGCCAGGGCGATTCGCCATCTCGTCGCCTCGGCCGTGCCCGGAATGCCGATGGAGCAGGTGACGGTCCTCAACACGGAAGGCGTGCTGCTGGCCTCGGGCGCCGACCTCGCCGAATCCGGGCCGAGCGGCATGCTGACGCTCGAGCGCACCGTGTCGCAGGAGATCGTCGGCAACATTCGCAAGACGCTGACGCCCTATCTCGGCCTGCGCAATTTCCAGGTCAGCGTCGCCGCCCGCCTCAACACGGACAAGAAGCAGACCAACGAGACGATCTACAACCCGGACCAGCGCGTCGAGCGCTCGGTGAAGGTCACGAAGCAGAACCAGTCCTCGCAGAACAGCGTCAACCAGTCGCCGGCGACGGTCGAGCGCAACCTGCCGCAGGAGAACGTCAAGGCCGACGACGGCAAGCAGTCGAGCGAGGAGTCGAAGAAGAGCGAGGAGCTGACGAATTACGAGGTCTCCTCCAAGACGATCAACACCGTCAGCGGCGGCTACGCGCTCGAGAACATCTCCGTCGCCGTGCTGGTCAACCGGGCGAGCCTCGCGCCGCCGGCGGGCGGGGCTCCCGCGCCGGAGGCGCTCGAACGGCAGATCGAGGAGCTGCGCCAGCTCGTCGCCTCCGCCGCCGGGGCCAATCTCGCGCGCGGCGACGCGATCAAGATCTCCGCCGTCGACTTCATCGACGCCGGCCGCGACCTCGAACCGCAGCCGCCGCCGGCGCTTTCCGAGATGCTGCTAAGGCAGTCGGGCAACGTGCTCAACGCCGGCGCCATTCTGGTCGTCGCGCTGCTGCTCATCTGGTTCGGGCTTCGTCCCGCCGCGCGGGCGATCATGGCGAGCCCCGCCCCCGCCGAAACCTCGGAGCTCGCGGCGCTTGAAAGCTTCTCCGTTCCCGAGCCCGCAGCGGCGCCGGCCGATCCGCAGCTTCCCGGCTGGAGCGGGCAGCCTGAGGTCAATCTGATCGAGGATCTGACCAGCGCGCCGCGCCGTTCGCCGCAACGACGGCTCGAGCAGATCGTCGAATTCGACGAAGAGCAGGCCGCCGCCATTCTCAAGCAGTGGATGCATCAGGGAGATTTCGTGTGAGGCCGCGCCCCGTCTCCCATTATCTCGCGCGCTTCGGCGCGCCGCTTCGCAGCGCGCCGGCCGAGGCCGCGGCGCCGGCGGAACTTCCCGAGGAGGCGGTTGAGGAGAAAGACGTCGCCGCCGACCTCGACGAGGCGCGCGAAGCCGGGCGCGCGGCGGGGCGCGAGGAAGCCGCGCGCGAGCATGAGGCGGCCCTGCTCGCGCGCGAGCAGGCGTTCGAGCGCCGGCTCGCCGAGGCGCGCGCGACATGGGTCCTTGAGCAGGGGGAGCGGCTCGCCGCGCGGCTCGAGGCGGCGCTGGCGCGAATCGAGGATGATTTGCGCGAAAGCGTCGCTGCGTCGCTGCGTCCGGCGCTCGACGCCGCGATCGCCGCGCGCGTGGCGGACGAGCTCTCCGGCGCCGCGCGCGCCGCCTTGCGTCGGGGAAGCCCGCTCATTACGGCGTCCGGGCCGGCCGATCTTCTCGAGGCGCTGCGGGTTGCGCTCGGCGAGGACGCCGCCGGCCTGGATTTCGTTCCTGACGCGACGGCCGAGGCACGCGTCGTCTGCGGCCGAACGCTGATTGAATCGCGGTTTGAGGCGTTTCGGCGCAGCCTGGCGCAGGCGACGGAGTGAGGCGTGGCCGAAAACGAGCGCTCCGAGATCATCGTCGTCAAGCGCCGCGCCGCGCATGAGGACGCCCATCATGGCGGCGCCTGGAAGATCGCCTTCGCGGATTTCATGACGGCGATGATGGCGCTGTTTCTGGTGCTATGGCTCATCAGCTCGACGAGCGACAAGACGAAGCACGCGGTCGCGCAATATTTCAATCCGGTCAAACTCGTCGACGTGACGACCCTGAAAAGGGGATTGCGCGATCCGAAGAAGACGGAGACGCCTTCGGCGTCGAAGAAAGCCGAGGCGAAGGAGGACGCGCAGGCGGGCCACGACGCCGCCGAGGCGCCGCAGGCGCAGGAGCGGCCCGCCGTCGCGGCGCGCGGGGTGAGCGACGCGACGCTGTTCCGCGACCCTTACGCCGCGCTCGAGGAAATCGCCGCGAGCGCGCCCGGGCCCGCGCCGCGGCCGGCCGCCGCGGAGCGCGCGCCGGACGGCGCGTCCGCGACCGAAGACTCCGAAGCCTTTCTCGATCCCTTCACGACCGCGCCGCGGCTCGTCCGGGCGAGCGGACAGGCGCCGGATAAGCCGCCGGCTGAAGCCGACCGCAAGGCGGCGGAGCCGGCGCCTGCGGAAGCCGGACCCCTTGAGGCGAGGCGCGCCGGCGCCGAGGCGAAGCCGCGCGAAGACCATGCGGGCGCCCTCAAGGCGGAGATCGCCGGAAAGCTCGCCGCGCTGGGCGCGCAGGCGCCGCGCGTCGACGTCGAGGCGACAGGCGAGGGCCTGCTCGTCAGCCTGACGGACGACCGTAATTTCGCGATGTTCAAGGTCGGTTCGGCCGTTCCGGAGCCGCAGACGATCAAGGCGATGGGCGTGGTCGGCGCGCTCCTCAAGGAGCGTCCCGGCGCGCTCGTCCTGCGCGGCCACACCGACGCGCGCCCCTACAAGAGCGGCGACTACGACAACTGGCGGCTCTCCGCCGCGCGCGCCCATATGGCGCATTACATGCTCGTGCGCGGCGGGCTCGACGACAAGCGCGTCGAGCGGATCGAGGGCTACGCCGACCGGCGCCTGAAGGTTCCCGCCGATCCGCTCGCGCCCACGAACCGCCGCATCGAAATTCTCGTGCGAAAGGAGAAGCCGTGAAAAGGCGCAGAAATGCGATCGTCCTGCTCGCGCTGTCGTGCCTCGCCGCGGCTCCGGGCCGATGCCAGACGACGGACGCGCCGGCGTCCGTCCGCGCGGGAAGGCCGAGCGATCTGATCCGCGCGCTCGGCGAGACGCAGGACCGGCTCGCGATGGGCGACGCGGGCGCGAAGGCGCGGCTGCCCGCGCTGATCGCCCGGCTCGCGGACGAGTTCCGCGCCTTCGATCCGCAACTCTACGCGCAGCCGCGCAACCTTCAGGCCGCGGTCGCCTATACGCTCGGCGGCGGCCAGCCGCGGGTGATGCGCCGCATCCTGCAGTCGGGCGTCGCGCCTCAGGATCAGACCGATCTCGCCGTCGGCGCGCTCGCCTACGCCGAGGGGCGCGAAGACGAGGCGCGCGACCTGCTCGGCAAGGTCGACCCCCTCGCGGCGCCGCCGTCGGTCGCGGGCCTTCTGGCCCTGGCCAAGGCGGCGCTGACCGCGAAGACCGATCCCGCGGGCGCCGCGCGCCTTCTCGACCAGGCGCGCGTTCTCGCCCCCGGCGGGCTCGTCGAGGAGACCGCGTTGCGGCGCTCGGTGGTGCTCGCCTACGCCGCTTCGGACTTCAGCCGCTTCGTCTCCGCCTCGAGTCAGTATTTCCGCCGCTACGCCAGATCGCTTTACGCGGAGGACTTCCGCCGCAGCTTCGCGGCGGCGGTCGCGCGCTTCGGCCTCGCCGACGAGCCGGAGCGGCGCAGCCGCCTCGCCGAACTGCTCGGAGAGATGGACGAGTCCTATCGCGTCGATCTCTATCTCAACATGGCCCGCGTCGGCCTCCTGATGGGACGGGCCGCCTCGGCGCGAGCCGCCGCCGAAAAGGCGCTGGACGTCGCCAGGGACGGCGCGGCCGGGGCGCGCGCGCGCCTCTACGCGGGGGCGGCGAAAATCGTCGGCGGCGACTTCGAGGAAGGCGCGGCCGATCTCGCCGCGGCCGACGACGCGAAGCTCGGCCGCGACGACCGCGCCCTGCGCGCCTTCGTCATCCGCCTCGCCAGCCAGATGAGTTCGCAACCGCGAGCGTCGGAGCGCGACGAGGCGCAAGGCGCCGCGTCGGACGACTCGCCGGCCTCGAAGCTGATCGGCGCCGCGGAGCTCTCCCTGTCGCAGACGGCGGGGCTACTGAAGGGAGCACGGCCATGACGACGGTCGCAGCGTCCGCGGCCAGCTCCAGCCTGCGCGGGGTGGACGGCGCGGCGGCGCGGACGACGAAGGACGAATCGGCGGCGGACCGGCGCGGCGCGGCGCCGTTCGACGCCTTGATCGCCGAGCTCGGCGACCGGGCGGCGCGGAACGCCGAGGCCTATGACGGCGCAGGGACGGCCGAGCGGACGGTCCGCGTCGCCGGCCTCGCCGATCTGCAGGCGGCGCTCGGACGGGTGAGCGGCGAGGCCGCGCAAGGGGAGGGCGCGCAAGCCGGGGATGCGCCTCTCGCGGCGCATGGGCGCGGCGCGGTGGTCGCGCGGACCGCTGTGCGCGAGCCCGCGTCCGGCGATGCGGCGCAGGCGTCTGGCGGAGGACCGCCCGTCCCTGCGCGCTCGACCGGGCAGGCGGAGAAAGTCGGGCTTCTTCACGGGCGGACGCGGCCCGCGGAGGCGGAGCGTGCGCGTCTTTCCGGCGCGCCGCGCCAAGCCTTGGATGAAGACGAAACGCGGCGCGCCGCCGACGATCCCGGGATGGCGCATCGCGAAATGGCTGCGCGAACCGTCGCGGAGCTCTCAGCTCTCGGCGCCTCTCCCGTGTCCGCAGCCGCCGCGGCGATTCCCCTCGCGAATCCGGCGCAGCCGGCGCAAGGGAGCGCTCCTGCGCCGCCGGGGGCGGCGCCAGCCGGCGTCGGAGCGTTGCGCCAGCCGCCCGGCGAGAGCTCTGCGTCGTCGCCCGCCGCAGTCGGCAAGGCCGCCAGGGCGCCGGAGCAAAGGCGCGCGCCTTCCATCGAGGTCAAGGCTGTCGTGCTCGACAGGCGCACGCATCTTCCTCCGGCCGGCGCGACGCTCAAGGACGCGCTCTCGATCGGCGAGGCGATCGCCGCGGAAGCTTCGACGATGACGGGCGGCCCGTCCGTCCCGGCCCCGGCGCCCGCGGCGGCCGAAGAGGCTGCGTCGGCGTCGCCGGCGCAGCCGCGACCGGGCGCCTATGGGGTGGCGCGAAGCCTCGACCTGCAGCTCGAGCCCGAGGCGCTCGGCAGGATCACGATCAGGCTGCGCCTCTCCGCGGGCCGGCTCGACGTCGAGATCGAGGCCGCGCAGGCGGACGCCGCCAAGCTCATCCATGGCGACGCGGCGCAACTCGCGCGCAAGCTGCGCGGCTCAGGATATGTCGTAGATCATCTCGTCGTCAAAACGCTGGAGGGCGCCGCGCCGGCGCTCCAGGCCGGGACCGCTTCGACGCATGCTCAGGACTCTCGACACGCCGATTTCGCGCAGACTGGGGGCGAGGCGCCGGGCGGCGACGCGGGCGCAGGAGAGCGGCGCCGCCGGCCCTCCGGCGAGGAACAAACGGGCGCGGCGCAGCGGCGCGGCGGCGACGGCGCTGCTGGCGGCGATCTGTATCTTTGACGCCGCGAGGGCCGCCGCCGCGTCCGCTCTCGGCGCGTGCGAGCGGGAGATGGCGCAGGCCTCGCGTAAATATGACGTGCCGCTCAGCGTACTCTACGCAGTGGCGATGACGGAGTCGGGCGATGGCGGCGCGCTCCATCCGTTCGCGCTCAACATCGAGGGCCGGCCCTATCTGGCGCCGACCTTCGAGGACGCCCTTCGCCGATTCGCGGCGGCGAAAAGCGAGGGCGCGCGGCTGATCGACGTCGGCTGCATGCAGATCAACCATCATTTTCATGGCGCGCAGTTCGCCTCGATCGGCGAGATGTTCGGGGCGCATGAGAACGTCGACTACGGCGCCCGCTTCCTCAAGCGGCTTCACGAGCAGGAGGGAAGCTGGACGCTGGCGGCGGCGCGCTACCACGCCGGTCCCGGCAATGTTCCGGCGCAGAAACGTTACGTCTGCCAGGTCGCGGCGAACATGGTGCGTTCGGGATTCGGCGCCTGGACCGAGGGCGCGAAGGCGTTTTGCCGCTGAAGGGGCGAAGTCCGCCGGGTCCGAAAATCGCTCTATACAACCAATGGTTGTAAAATTGCATTTTATTGCGAAATTTGCGCGCGACACGCGCGAATTTGATTGACGAATAACGAACTTTCATTAACACTCAGTTAATATACAGAGTTATTTGAGGGGGCTCAAGTGCTTGTCATCGTTGATGAACGTGAGATTGTCACTTCAGGTTACGCCAGCCGTTTCGTCAGCGAGGGCGTCGCGTCGGCGTCCTTCCGGCCCGACGACTTTCGCGATTGGGTTGCAACGGTCGGCGACAACGACATCGACGCCGTCGAGGCGTTTCTTCTCGGCGACTGTCATGAGCGGTCGCATTATCCGCGCATGATCCGGGAGAGGTCCCGCGCTCCGCTCATCGCGATGAACGACGCGCCATGCCTTGAGCAGACGCTCGACCTCTTCGCCGCCGGCGTCGACGACGTGGTGCGCAAGCCGATCCACGTGCGCGAGATTCTGGCGCGCGTCGGAGCGATCCGGCGCCGGCGGGAGAAGGACGCCGATTACGTGTCGATCGGCGATCTGCGCGTGTTCGCCGACGGGCGCGATCCGGAGCTTCACGGCCGCACGCTCGCCCTGCCGCGGAGGGAGCGGCGCATCCTCGAATATCTCGTCGAAAATCGCGGCCGGCGCGTGACCAAGTCGCAGATCTTCAATTCGATCTACGGCATCTACGACGAAAACGTCGAGGAGAACGTGGTCGAAAGCCACATCAGCAAGCTGCGCAAGAAGCTGCGGCGCCAGCTCGGCTACGATCCGATCGATTCGGTGCGCTACCTCGGCTATCGGCTCGAAGGCGCGGTCTGACCGCCGCGTTCTCCGCCGGGGCGCCGCCTCCTCCGTCAGGCGCCTGGCCTTGCGTCTTCAAGTCGAGGCGGATCATCCCAACGACTGGCGGGCAGGCTTCGCGCGGGCGCGCGCGCCGTCCGCTCGCAGGCTGAAACGTGGCCGGCGCCGCGCCCGGTCGGCGGCGGAAAATCGCGGACAGCCACGCGCAAGGATGGCGCTCCTAGGATCGCGCAACGTCGATGGAGCATTCCCCATGAGTCTTCTGACCGCCCTGAACGCCAGCGTGTCCGGCATGAACGCGCAATCCGTGAAGCTCGCGACCGTGTCCGACAACATCGCCAACGCCGACACGACGGGCTACAAGCAGGCCGAGACGGAATTCATGAGCCTGCTCAACCAGCGCGGCCGCTGGAGCTACGAGGCTTCGGGCGTCACGACGCGCGTGCGCTACGACATCTCGGAGCAGGGCGCGCTGCAATCCGCGTCGTCGACGACCGATCTCGCCGTGCAGGGCTCCGGCTACTTTCTGGTCAGCGACTCGAGCGGGGCGATCTTCCTGACGCGCGCCGGCGATTTCCAGCCCGACGCGAAAGGCAATCTCGTCAATTCCGCCGGCTTCACGCTGATGGGCTACAGCGCGGCGTCCGGCGCGACGGGCGACTCGGGGCTCGCCGCGCTTGAGCCGGTCAATGTGGCGGGGGAGGGGCTCAAGGCGGTTCCCTCGACGACGGGAACGCTCAAGGTCAACCTCAACGCGAGCGCGACCGCCATCTCCGGCTCGCCGCCGAGCGCGAACGTCGCCGGCTCCGTCTACACGTCCAAGACGTCCATGGTGACCTACGACAATCTCGGCGCCGCGAAGACGCTCGACGTCTACTACGCGAAGACCGGCGCGAACACCTGGGAGATGAGCGTCTACGACGCGTCGGCCGCGAGCTCGGGCGGCGGCTTTCCCTATTCGTCCGCGGCTCTGTCGACACAGACTCTCACCTTCAGCGCGGCCGACGGCTCTCTGACGACGACGCCGGCTACGACCATCCTGACCGTGCCGGGCGGCCAGAGCCTGACGCTCGACCTTTCGGGATCGACCCAGCTCGCCACGGACTTCTCGGCGAAGCCGTCGACCAACGGCGGCGCCCCAAGCGCCATCCAGAGCGTCGCGATCGGAACGAACGGCGCGCTGTCCTACGTCTACGCCAACGGCGCGCAGAAAGTCGCCTACACCATTCCGCTCGGCACGGTGACGAGCCCGGACAATCTCACGCCCCTCACCGGCGACGTGTTCGCGCAGAACCAGTACTCCGGCGAGATCGCCGTCGGCGAGGCGGGCTCGAACGGCTTCGGGTCGATCCAGTCGCAGCAGCTCGAGGCTTCGACGGTGGATCTCGCCACGCAGCTGACCGACATGATCGTGGCGCAGCGCGCCTATGAATCGAACTCGAAGGTGTTCCAGACCGGCTCCGAGCTTCTTCAGCAGCTCAACAACATGTTGAAGTGACCCGCGCACGTCCGGAGCCGCCGCGATGAGCCTCTCGACCGCCGCTTCCGCCACGCAGTCCGGCCTCGCCGCCGTGACGACCGGGATCGCGACCCTGTCGCGCAATATCTCGGGCGCGTCGGACACATCCTATTTCTCGCGCAAGACCGCCAATGTCGTCTCGACGGGCTACGGGTCGCAGGTGACTTCGATCACCCGCGCCTCCGCGCAGGCGGTGTTCGAGAAGCTGTTGTCGTCGACGGCGGCGAGCGCGGGGCAGGACGCGCTGACCGCCGGCCTCAAGCGGTTGTCGCAGACGCTCGGCGACGTGTCGAGCGACTCCGATTCGGCGAATTCGCCCTCCGCCCTGATCAGCGCCCTCTCGACCGCGCTGCAGACCTACGAGGGTTCGCCGAGCGACGCCAGCGCGGCGGCGGGGGTCGTCTCGGCGGCGGTCACGCTGGCGCAAGGCCTCAATCAGGCCGCGGCCGAAACGCAGCAGGTCCGCCAGGACGCCGACGACCAGATCGCCGCCGACGTCGCGTCGGTCAACAATCTGCTCGGCAAGCTCGAGCCGCTGAACGCGCGGATCATGTCGGGCCTCGCCGCCTCGCGCGACGTCACCGATCTCGAGGACCAGCGCGACGAGATCGTCAAGCAGCTCTCCGCCAAGATCGGCGTGACGACGAGCGTCGCGGGCGACGGCGACATGTCGGTCTACACGGACAGCGGCGTCGTCCTTTTTCAAGGCGGGCGCGCGAGGACGGTCGCCTTCGAGGCGACGCAATCCTACACGGCCTCGACAGTCGGCAAGGCGGTCTATGTCGACGGCGTCGCCGTCACCGGCGCCTCTTCGCCGATGCCTCTCGCGACGGGGGAGATCGCCGGGCTCGCGAGCCTGCGCGACCTGGAGGCGCCGACCTATCAGGCGCAGCTCGACGGCATGGCGCTGGCGCTCGTCCAGACGTTCAAGGAAAGCGCGCAATCGGGCGCCGGCCCCGATCTGCCGGGGCTTTTCACGACCTCCGGCGCGAACGCCATGCCGACGAGCGCGAGCGGCCTCGCCGCGCAGATCGTCGTCAATCCCGCCGTCGATCCGAGCCAGGGCGGGAACGCCTTCCTGTTGCGCGACGGCGGGATCGCCGACGGCGGCGCGGGCGCCTACGACTACAACACGACGGGCGCGGCGAGCTTCGCGGCGCGCCTTGTCGAGCTTCGGGGCAAGCTCGCCGGCGTGCAGAGCTTCTCCTCCGCCGGCGGCCTGTCGACCTCGGCGACGCTCGGCGCCTACGCCTCGGCCTCGGCGAGCTGGATCGAGTCGAAATATGCGTCTGCGACCGACGCCTCGAGCTATCAGGACGCCGTGGCGAGCGCGGCCTCGACGGCGCTGTCCAACGACATGGGCGTCAACATCAACGACGAAATGTCGAAGATGCTCGACCTCGAGCAATCCTTCTCCGCCTCCGCCAAGATGCTCTCCGCCATTAACGACATGTTCAACGCGCTGTTGAACGGCATATAGGCCGCCCGTCATGAGCTCCTACATCTCGACGCAATCCATCTCGGCCTCGCTGCGGCGGACGGTCCTGACGCAGCAGGCCGAACTCGCCTCCGCCCAGATCGAAGTGACGGGCAAGCGCGCCGACATGGGCCTTCACCTCGCCGGCGAGACGGGCCGAAGCCTCTCGCTGCAGGCGCAGACGTCGCAGCTTGCGGCGTACTCGGACGCGAATGCGGCGGCGCTCTCGCGGATGAGCCTCGCCCAGACGCAGCTCGACGCGATCAGCTCGTCGGCGCAGTCCATGCTCGACCAGCTGTTGTCGACGAACAATTCGACGACCAACGCGGAGACGATCAAGGATTCCGCCGTCGACAAGCTCAAGGGCCTGATCAGCGCGCTCAACTCGACGATGAACGGCGACGCGCTGTTTGGCGGAATCAACACCGCGCAGGCGCCGGTCGCGGATTACTATGCGTCCGGCGCGACGAACAAGGCCGCTGTGGACGGGGCGTTCTCCATGGCGTTCGGCATGAGCCAGACCGACGCCTCCGTCTCGACGATCGGCGCGAGCGACATGGCCGCCTTTCTCGACGGTCCGTTCGCGAGCCTCTTTCAGGGCGCCTCATGGAGCGCCGATTGGTCGTCGGCCTCGAACGAGGAGATCACGAGCGCGATCTCGCCCGGCCGCACGGTCTCGACCTCGGCGACGGCCAACGAAACCGCTTTCAGGAATCTGGCGCAGGCCTACACGATGCTCGCCGACCTCGGCGCGCAGAACATGGGCGCGGACGCCTACAATGTCGTGGTCGCGAAGGCCCGCACGTTGATCGCCGCCGGCATGTCGGCGTTGACGGACGTTCAGGCGAGGCTCGGCGTCGCGCAGGCGACGACGACGTCAGCCAACTCGCTGCTGAGCAGCCAGAAGGACATATTGACGAGTCAGATCGGCGATCTCGAGAACGTCGACGTCTATGCGGCGCAGACGCGGGTCAGCGAGCTGCAGACCGGAATCGAAACCGCCTACGCCCTGACCTCGCAGCTGCAGGATCTGAGCCTCGTCAAATATCTGTAGCGCGCGCGACGTCGCGCGCCATCCGGCGCGGGACGGCGCGGCCTCAACATGCGGACGGTCATGTATCAGGCAAGCTATGCGGAAACCCTCGAGACCGCGCCCGGCGAATGCCGCGAGCGGGAGCGCCTCGCCTTCGGCCGCGCGATCGAGCTGATGAGGCTCGCCGAGGCGGCCGGGCCAGGCTCGCCGGAGTCGGCGCGGGCGATCGATTTCCTGTGTAGATTGTGGAGGGTTCTGCTCGACGACCTGACGAGCCCCGACAATGATCTGCCCGAAACGCTGCGCGGCGACCTCGTGTCGATCGGCATCTGGGTGCTGCGCCAGGCGGACGACCTCCGGGCCGGCCGATCGTCGAGCTTTGGCGGCCTCGTCGAGGTTTGCGCCATGATCCGCGACGGGTTGAAATAGGGATCGGCCATGCATGTCTCCCTGAGGGCCGGAGAGAAGATCTACGTCAACGGCGCCGTCCTGCGCGTCGACCGCAAGGTGTCGCTGGAGCTCATGAACGACGTGACCTTCCTTCTCGAAGCGCATGTCATGAAGGTCGAGGACGCGACGACGCCGCTGCGTCAGCTCTATTTCATCGTCCAGATCATGCTGATGAACCCGACCGGCGGCGAAGCCGCCCGCGACATGTTCGACCAGTCCATGCGCAGCCTGCTGTCGATCTCGAAAGACGCGCCGCTCGCCGCGGGGCTGCGCGCCGTCGAGGGCCTCGTCGACGCCGACCGCGCGTTCGAGGCGCTGAAGGCGATCCGCGCCCTGTTCAGCCTCGAGGACGAAATTCTTCGCGGCGTCCTGCCCGCCAAGCCGACGCAGGCCGCCTGAACCACATGGGAGCCACAGATGTCGATCAGCGCCGTAAGCGCACTTTCCGCGTCGGCCTCGGCCGTCAGCACGAATTCGGCCAAGGCTTCGGCCACGGTGGACTACAACCAGTATCTCAACCTGCTCGTCACCCAGCTCAAGAACCAGGATCCGACGAGCCCGACCGATCCGACGCAGTACATGAGCCAGCTCGCCTCCTTCTCGGCGGTCGAGCAGCAGATCAAGACCAATTCCTCGCTCGACTCGCTGATCGCCACGCAGGCCGGGACGCTGATCGGGCGCACGGCGACGTCGGCCGACGGATCGATCTCGGGGATCATCGTCGCGGTGACGACCGGCGAGGGCGGGGCCGCGGTCGCGACGCTCGCCAACGGCTCGAAGATCGCGCTCGGCTCCGGCGTCACGATCAGCATCGCATGAACGAGGCCGACGCCCTCGAGATCCTGCGCGCGGCGATCTGGACGATCCTCGTCGGCTGCGGCCCCGCCGTCGCCGCCGCGATGATCGTCGGCCTCGTGATCGCGCTGCTGCAGGCGTTGACGCAGATCCAGGAGACGACGCTCACTTTCGTCCCCAAGATCGTCGCCGTCTTCGTCGCCCTGGCGCTCGGCGCCCCGTTCATGGGGGCGCAGCTCTACGCCTTCGCCGAACAGGTCTACGCCCGCATCGAGAAAGGGTTCTGACGCGCAGCCGCACGTTTCCGGCGCGCTACGATTTCTTAGCGCCTTCGACCTAATCTCGCCGGAAACGGGCGCGAAAAGCGCCGCAGGCGAATGCGGGCGCGCTCGAGCGAGCCTGCGCGTTTCGCGTCCGGCGTTGATCTTGAAGGCCGTTCGTCGGCGGCGCCATGGAGGAGCTGATGCAGGGTTTCAGAACGAAGGCGCTGAGCGCGGCGCTTGCGGCGGGCCTCTCCGCCGGCGCGATGGCGGCGACGAGCGCGCCGGCGGCGGCCGACGACGCCGGCGCCGTCGCGGCGGGGATGATCGGCGGCCTCGCGCTGGGAGCCATCGCCGGGAGCGCGATCGCGAGCCAGAACGCCTATCCGCCGCCTCCGCCGCCCTATTACGGCCCGGCCTATTATCCGCCGCCGCCTCCGCCGCGCTGCTGGCTTGAGCCGCAGGCGGTTTGGAACGGCTACGCCTACGTCTACCACCGGGTGCGCGTCTGCCAGTAGCGTCGCGGCGCGGCGGCCTCAGGCCGCCTCGGCGCCGGCGTCCTTCGAGTCCGGGGCCCTGGAGTCGGGCAGCAGAAAGACGCCGATGACGAAGGTCGTCGCCGCGACGGCGATCGGATACCACAGGCCGGACAGAAGATTTCCGGTGTGCGCCATGATCGCGAAGGCGACCGCCGGGGTCACGCCGCCGAACCAGCCGTTGCCGATGTGGTAGGGCAGCGACACCGACGTGTAGCGCACGCGCGCGGGGAACATCTCGACGAGGGCGGCGGCGAGCGGCCCGTAGACCATCGCCACGAACAGGACGAGCAGGAATAAAAGCCCGATGATCTCGGCGGGCTGCGCCCGCAGCACGTCGAATGGATGGGCGACGCGGACGGCCGTCTGCGCGTCTAGCGGCGGATAGCCGGCCGCCTCCAGCGCGGCGAAGATCTTGTCGAGGAGCGCCGCGCGGGCCGCCGGCGGGTCTTCGACCGCCGCGGCGTCGAAGGCGGCGATCTCCACCGGCTTTTCCTTCGCGTCGGGCTGCCTGGCGGCGATCCTGACGACGGCGGGAACGCCGGGCGGACCGGCGACGCGCCGGAACTCGACCGAATGGCTCGACAGGAGCTCGCGCGCCACGTCGCAGGAGGTGGTGGGCCGCTTGGCGTCGGCGAGGCTCAGCAATTCGCCGCAGCCCGCGGGATCGGCGACGACCGTGACGGCGACGGCCCGATGGGCGTGGGCCAGCGCCGGATTGGCGATCTCGGCGATTTGCGCGAACACCGGCGCAGCGCCAAGGGCGAAGGCGAGGCAGCCGAACATCAGGATCGGCTTGCGGCCAATGTGGTCCGAGGCGACGCCGAACGCCACGAAGAATCCGCTGGCGAGGGCCATCGCCCAGGCCATCAGGACCATCGCGGTGAAGGCGTCGACCCGCAGCGTCGACTGCATGTAGCTCAGCGCATAGACTTGGCCCGCGTACCAGACGACGCCCTGGCCCATGGTGAGGCCGAACAGCGCGACGAGCACGCGACGCAGATTGCGCCAGTTTCCGAAGGCGTCGCGCAGCGGCCGGCGCGAGGCGCGCCCCTCCGCCTTCATGCGCGCGAACACGGGCGATTCATTGAGGCTGAGGCGGATGAACAGCGAGAGGCCGAGCAGGCCCGCCGACAAAAGGAACGGCGCGCGCCAGCCGAAGCTCGCGAAGGCGGCCTCGCCGAAGAGCCAGCGCGTCGTCAGCACGACGACGATCGAGACGAACAGGCCGAGCGTCGCCGTGGCCTGGATGAAGGAGGTGAACAGCCCGCGCCGCCCTTCCGGCGCATGCTCGGCGACGAACACCGCCGCCCCGCCGTATTCGCCGCCGATGGCGAGGCCCTGCAGCAGCCGCGCGACGATGAGCAACGTGGGCGCGGCCGTTCCGATGAACGCGTAGCCGGGCAGCAGGCCGACGAGGAAGGTCGCGCCGCCCATGATCAGGATGGTCAGCAGGAATGTGTATTTGCGGCCGACGAGGTCGCCGAGCCGGCCGAAGACAAGCGCGCCGACCGGGCGCACCAGAAAGCTGCAGACGGCGGCGAGGAGGATGAAGAGCTCGGCCTTCCACGCCGGCAAGTGGCCGAAGAAATGCGGGCCCATGACGCCGGCGAGCGTCAGATAGAGGTAGAAGTCGTACCATTCGAAGACCGTGCCGAGGCCGGAGGCGAAGATCAGCCTCTTCTCGTCGCGCGTCATGCTGCGCGGGGCGGCCCCCTTCTGCGTGGGGATGGACGCGATCGCCATGTCAGCCCTGGCCGTTGGCGCCGTCTGGCGCTGCGCCGGCGAGGAGCCGGACGCCGCCAGCAAATGGCGGCGGCGAAGGTTTGTCAATCGGCGCGGGCTGCGCGCCGCCCGCTTCAGGGCGCGGCGCCGCTCTCCTCGCGCCGCGCCCGCGCGCCGGGGAAGCGCGCCGCGAGGCCGTCGAGAATCTTCTGGCGAACCGTGCGGTAGGCGTTGACGATCCCGAGGCGCGGCGGGCGCGCGGCGAGCGCATAGAGCTCTTCCTCCCACGCCCGCCATGGGGCGCGCATGATAGCGTAGCGCCGCCCTGCGCAGTCCGGCTGCGTCAGCCGGTCGAGCGCGTCCTTGACGCTCTGATAGACGAAGGCCGGATCGCCCTTGAGGTCGTTCAGGACCATGGATGCGCTGCGCGGCTGGTTGCTTGGATGGACGATCGCGGCGAGGATGGCGCGCATCCGGTCCCTGTCGAGGACGACGCGGGTCGCTCCGTCCTTCGTCTCGACGAGGCAGGGGACGTCGGCGAAGCCTTCGATCTGGTCGCGCCGGATGAGGTCGGAAAGGATCGCCGCGTCCACGAAGTCGAGCGCCAGGCGCTTGGCGCCGATGAGTGGAAAGGAGGTGGCGAGCAGCCTGAACGCCCAGTATTGGACGAAGTTCGTGATGTTCGCCTCGATGAGGGCGGTCGTCGTCTTGTCGTAGCGCCGCGCGATGCGCGGGCGCAGCCGATCGAAGGCGTCCTGGCTGATGCGCGGCCACTGCGGCGCCGCGACCTCCTCCTGCGCCGAGCCGACGAGGGGGATGAGGCAGACGCGCGCGGCTTTCGTCGCCGCGTGCGGCGCGGCGTCCGTTTGCGGGAGGGCGAGCGCCCTGAAGGCGGTTTTCGCCGCGTCGGACGATGCGGCGATCAGCGGATTGACGCCGGGAAGCGCGAAATAGGTTTGCAGAAAACGCTGGCAGTTGCGCCGGCCGAGCTGGAAGTCATGGTCGCGGAACTCGCGCGCGACGAAGCCGCCGAAGCCGCCGAGAAGCCCGCTGGCGATGGCGTAGCGGGCGTCCAGCTCTTTTTCTCTTCCCGTTTCGTCGAGCATGCGGTCGCCGGCCGCGTCGCGCGCGATCTCGATGCGGCTCGGGGCGATCAGATAGCGGCTCGCATGATCCGGCTTCAGCGCGAGCGCGAGCTCGCCGGGCTTGAAGCGCGCCTGATCGATCAGCGATGGCATCAGGCGCCGGAAGACGCTGACGACATCCGGCGCGGGCATGCCCTGCGCCAGCGGCGGCTTGGGCTCGGCGAAGGGCGAGATCATGATCACCGCCCGGTCGGCGCTTGCGGGATCGGGATCGTTGCGCGGCTTGAGGTCAGCCTTCACCCCGAAGCGCGCATATTCGAACGGGTCGTTGTCGATCGTCCCGCCGTCCGCCGTCATGAACGGAAAGTCGCCCTTCGCCGCCCAGTTCGGCTCGATGATCGGCGTGTCGGCGAGCGCCTCGTCCGGATAGCGGCGGAACCTGCCCTGCGCGTCGACGCCGTAGTCGGCCGTCGTCGCGAAAACGTGGCGCGCGCTGAGGCCGACGGGGAATGCGGCCGAGGCCAGCGCGCATATGGTGAAATCCTTCCAGGCGTCGCGTTTCGCCGCCGCGTCCGCGACGGCCGCGGCGATCTGCGCGTCGGAGGCCGGCGGCGCCGGCGGGGGAGGAGGCGCGAGCCAGGCCGCCGCGAGCCCGGCGCCGAGGTCGCCGTCGCAGAAGACGCTCTGCGTCCTCCAGCCGCCGAGCCCCGTCACGATGAAATGCGCCCGGTCGCCATGCGAGAGCATGTGATAGTCGCCGCCGGTGAAGGCGAGGCGGTAGGGCACGCCGCGCAGATTGGTCAGCGTGAAATAAAGATGCAGGTTCTCGGACAGATACGCGCGCGGGGCGCGCACGGCCGCGACCTTCAGCGCGTCATGGGCGATGGCGTCGAGCAGGCGCGAATTCAGAAGCGACATCGCCGGAGGACCCTTCTTGTCCTGCTCCTGCCTGATTTTGCTCGATGCGAAATAATCCTCGTCGGGCTTCGGCCAGGCGCCGTCGAGGTCGCCGGTCGAGAGGAAGTCGACTTCGCCGGCGGCGTCGGCGCAGAGCTGCACCTTCTCGACCCAGGCTTCGTAAAGCTTGGGCAGCCAGCACTGGATCCCGCCGTTGGGAAAAAGGCGCGGCGTCCGCCCCTCGTCGGCCAGGGCGACGGCGCCGATCGCCCCCGTGATCGCTCCCGCCGAGGCGCCCGAGATCACCTTGATTCCGAGAAAATGATCGGGCAGCGCCGCCGCGTCGAGGCCGGGAATCCCGCCCCGCTTCGCGCGCTCCCATTCGTCGAGCGCCTGGATGAGGAAATCGAATACGCCGGCCGTGTAGGCGCCGGCGGAGATGGCCCCCGACATGGTCAGGCCGAGATGGAATTCGCGCGTCGGCGCGGCGTCGGACGTCATGGGGTCCTCCGGAAATCGAACTTGAAAGGAAATCGCTTTCGTCGAAATGCGGTCTTGGCCGCATAAACGTCCGGCGGCCGATTCGACTATCCTCCCGCTCGCCCCGGCGCGCAAGATCGGACGGCGCCTGGCGGCCTCGCGGCGGCCTGGCGCGCCGCGCGCTCCGACCTCGCCCCCTCGCGCTCGCCGGGGGTCTTATCGGGTTCGTCGCCTTCGCCCCGCGGGGCCGGTTAGCCGCCGCGCACCAGCCGCAGGAACTCCTCGCGCGTGCGCAGGTCGTCGCGCAGCACGCCGCGCAGGCGGCTCGTCGTCAGCGTCGACCCGGTGGTCTTGACGCCGCGCAGCGACATGCAGCTATGCTCCGCCTCGATCACGACGCCGACGCCCTGCGGCTGCAGAATGTCGGAGATTGCGTCGGCGATCTCGGCCGTCAGCTTCTCTTGGATCTGCAGGCGGCGCGCGAAGCCGTTGACGACGCGCGCGAGCTTCGAGATGCCGACGACGCGGTCGTTCGGCAAATAGCCGATATGGGCGCGCCCGATCACCGGCAGCATGTGATGCTCGCAGAAGCTGACGATGCGGATGTCGCGCAGCACGATGAGCTCGTCATAGCCGCCGACCTCCTCGAACGTGCGCTCGAGATAGTCGCGCGGGTTTTCGTCGTAGCCCGAGAACAGCTCCTTGTACGAGCGCGCGACGCGCTTCGGCGTGTCGACGAGGCCCTCGCGGTCCGGATCGTCGCCGGCCCATTCGATCAGCAGGCGCACGGCGGCTTCGGCTTCGGCGTCCGTCGGCTTTCCCATTTTGCGCTCTCCTCAGGTCTGCTGCGCGATTCGGCGGTCTTTGCGCCATCTTGCCTGAAACGGCGCCTTAAGCCAGACGGGCGCCTTGCGCGCGCCGGCGGCGCGGTCCAGATTGCCGCCGTCGTCGCGCAGGCGATTTTCGCCGCAGGCCGGGGCGCACGGGAGAACGGGATGAATCATCAAGGCGTCGTGCGGGGCGTCGTCCTATTGGGCGCGGCGCTGGCGCTGTCCTGCGCGCGCTCCCCGGCGTGGGCCGCGGCGGACGAGGCGCCGAGGTTCGACGTCGCGAAAACCTGCCGCGCGGCGGCCGATCTCGGCGGCGGCGTCGACGCCAAGCTCGCCTACCAGGGCTGCATGCAGGACGAGAACGACGCGCGGGCGACGTTGCAGCGCAACTGGTCGCGCTACAAGCGGGAGAACCGCGACACCTGCCTCGCGCAGGGCCTTGAGCCGATCCCGAGCTATGTCGAAATCCTCACCTGCATCGAGATGTACGACGAGGCCGGCGCGCTGAACCGGCGCACCGGCGGGACGCCAGCCCCGACGCCGGCGCGCTGAGCGCAGGCGTCGCCCGATGGGGCGGCCATTCCGCGGCGCAAGCGTTGCAGGAGCGGGACGTTTCAGGAGAGAGACGCGCAACAGGCAAAGGCGAGGATGCGACGCATCTCGCCTTCGCCCGGCTTTAGATCCATCCTCGCCGCGCCCCGTGTCCGTCCGCTCGACGCAGGAACAAACGCCGCCTCGACTGGCGCGGCCGTGTGGTCGACGTCCTCCCGGACTTGGACAATGCGCCGCAGGAATGCGCCGCAGGAAAGCGACGCGCGCGTTGGGCGCAAAAACGAGATAAACGACCTGCGCGCGATTGTCACGCCGATTTTAGGTGGAAATTCATGAATTGGAGGCAATTTGGCAAGAATTTATGTTGCGTCGCAATACGATGCGGGAGCCGCGCCTTGAGGCAAATTGACCTCGCCCGCGCATGTCTCTAACAGCATGACGCGGCCGCGGACGCTACGCCTCAGGCGCCGGCGCGCCTTCCCGAGCGCCGCGCCGGCGCCCCTCCTGCCCATCGACCTCGCATGGCCGTCTACACCGAAGTCTCGCAGACCGACCTCGCCGCCTTCCTCGCCGAGTACGACATCGGTCCGGCGCGCGCGCTGAAGGGCATCGCCGAAGGCGTCGAGAACTCCAATTTCCTGCTCACCACGCCGGTCGGAGCCTTCATCCTCACGCTCTACGAAAAGCGGGTGGACGAAGAGAGCCTGCCCTTCTTCCTCGGCCTCATGAATCACCTCGCCGCGCGAAAAATCACCTGCCCGGAGCCCGTGCGGATGCGCTCCGGAGCGGCGCTCGGCCGGTTGATGGGGCGGCCGGCGGCGATCGTCACCTTCCTCGAGGGCGTGTGCCGCGACCGCCCGTCGAGCGCCGACTGCGCCGAGCTCGGCGCGACGCTGGCGCGGCTCCATCTCGCCGCGGCCGACTTCAAGGGGGCGCGCGCCAACGCGCTCGGGGTCGAGGCCTGGGGGCCGCTGTTCGCGCCGGTCGCCGCGCGGGCGGACGGCTTGCGCCCGGGGCTCAAGGCGGCGATCTCGGCCGAGCTCGCCTTCCTTGAAGCGAACTGGCCGTCGGGTCTGCCGCGCGGAATCATCCACGCCGACCTCTTTCCCGACAACGCCCTGTTCCTCGGCGACCTTCTGTCCGGGGTGATCGACTTCTATTTCGCCTGCGTCGACTTTCTCGCCTATGACCTTGCGATCTGCCTCAACGCCTGGTGCTTCGAGCCGGACGGCGCCCTCGACGTCTCCCGCGCGCGCGCCATGTTCGAGGCCTATCGCGCGCTGCGTCCGCTGACGGGCGAGGAGGCGGCGGCGCTGCCGACGCTTGCGCGCGGCGCCGCGCTGCGCTTCGCCCTGACGCGCCTCGTCGACTGGCTGAACGTGCCGCCCGGAGCGCTCGTCACGCCGAAGAATCCGCTCGAATATGTCGGCAAGCTCGAATTTTTGCAGCGCGTGCGCGGGGCGCGCGAGCTGGGGCTTGGCGCGTGAGCGAGGCGCGGAAAGAGGGAGCGCCCGTGGTCGTCTTCACCGACGGCGCCTGCTCGGGCAATCCCGGTCCTGGCGGCTGGGGCGCGGTGATGACCTGCGGCGTCCGCCGCAAGGAGATTTCGGGAGGGGAGCCGTTCACCACCAACAACCGCATGGAGCTGACGGCGGCGATCATGGCGCTCGAGGCGCTGACGCGGCCGGCGCGCGTCGCGATGCACACCGACTCGAACTATGTGAAAGGCGGCGTCACGTCATGGCTCGCCGGCTGGAAGCGCAACGGCTGGCGCACCGCCGACAAGAAGCCGGTGAAGAACGCCGAGCTCTGGCTGCGGCTCGAGGCGGCCGCCGCGCCGCATGAGGTCGAATGGCGCTGGGTCAAGGGCCACGCCGGGAACGAGTTGAACGAGCGCGCCGACGAGCTCGCCCGCCTCGGCATGGCGCCGTTCAAGCCGGGCCGG
>NZ_JAYRLA010000020.1:0-49984 GCF_041905455.1 Methylocella sp.
AACTTCTTCGCCAGACTCAAGCAATACCGCGCGATCGCAACACGCTACGACAAGACCGCCCGAATTTTCCTCGGTGCTGTCCATCTCGCAGCCAGCGTGATCTGGCTCAATTGACGACAGGCTCTAAATCTTCAGGCGAACACGAGCGGCATCGGCTCGAGGCGGATCGCGCCGAATCCGCGCCGGCGCAGCGCCGCGGCGAGCGCGTCTTTCGGCTCGCGCTCGCCCGTGAAGACGGCGAGCGGCCGGGCCGGCCGCGCGGCGGAAGGCGGCAGGCCGAGCTCGCGCGTCAGCACATGGTCGGCGCGCCGGGCGATCGCCGGGGCCGGGTCGATCCACTCGACCGGCCAGGGCGCGAGCCGCTCGAACTCGCCCAGCAGCAGCGGATAATGGGTGCAGCCGAGCGCGATGCAGTCGGTGCGCCGTCCGTCCTCCTCGACGAAGGCCGGCGCGATCTCCGCCAGAACGTCGGCGTCGGGCGCTCCCGCGCCCTGCATGAAATCCTCGGCGAGGCGGGCGAGCCCGCGCGCGCCGACGAGCGTCACCTTGCAGTCGCCGGCGTAGGATTCGATCAGCGCGCGCGTGTAGTCGCGCGCCACCGTGCCGGGCGTCGCCAGCACCGAGATCATGCGCGAGCGCGAATGGGCCGCCGCCGGCTTGATCGCCGGCACCGTCCCGACGAAGGGCGCGCCCGGAAAGGCCGCGCGAAGATCGGCGAGCGCCAGCGTCGAGGCGGTGTTGCAGGCGACCACGACGATGTCGGGCGAGAACAGTTCGATCATCCGGCCGACGACGTCGACGACGCGCGGGGCGAGCGCCGATTCGGGCAGCGCGCCATAGGGAAAGCCCGCCTCGTCCGCCGCGTAGACATATTCGGCGTCCGGCCGCAGCCGCGCGATCTCGGCGTAGACCGTCAGCCCGCCGAGCCCGGAATCGAACACGAGGATTTTCGGCGCGCGCGCCATGCGGGAAAGACCTTCCAGATGGTCCGCGCCGGAGCGGCCGCGTCCGGCGCCGGATCGCCTCCATGGAGCCGCGCGAAGGTTAAGGCCCCGTTGATCGCCGCAAATCGCGACGCAAAGATGGCGCCGGCCTAGGCCCCGGCCTCGTCGGGGCCGGCGTCTTTGGCCGCGCGACGCTCCGCCGCGCCGACGCGCTGCCCCTCGACGAGCCGGACGAACATTCCTCGCAGCGTGCTCACGTCCTGCGCGCTCAGCTCCAGCCGATGAAAAATGTTGCGCAGGTTGCGCCGCATCACCGGCGCCTTGCCGAGCGGCCGGAAGAAGCCGACGCGCTCCAGCTCGGCCTCGAGATAGTCGAAAAAGGACAGCACCATCTCGCGCGGCGCAGGCGGCGAGCGGGGATCGGCGGCGAACGGCGCAGCCCCGCCTCCGCTGGCGCGCATCCACTCATAGCCGATGAGCAGCACGGCCTGCGCAAGGTTGAGCGAGGCGTAGGCCGGATTGACCGGAAAGGTGACGACGCGATCGGCGACGGCGACCTCGTCGTTGTCGAGGCCGGTGCGCTCGGGGCCGAACATGAAGCCGCCCTTCGCTCCCTGCGCGATGAGCGCCGCGGCGCGCGGCATGGCCTCCTCCGGCGTTTCGATCGGCTTGTGCTGGCCGCGCTCGCGCGCCGTGGTCGCGTAGACGAAATGGAGGTCGGCGCAGGCGGCCTCGACGCTGTCGAAGACTTTCGCCGCTTCGAGCAGATGCGCCGCGCCGGCCGCCGCCGCGTCGGCCTCCTTCTCATAGCCGTCGGTGCGCGGCCATCCCTGCCGCGGCGCAACGAGGCGCAGGTCGCAGAGGCCGAAATTGGCCATCGCCCGCGCGCACATGCCGATGTTCACCGCAAGTTGCGGCCGCACGAGGATCACCGCCGGCCCGCCGGCGAGATTGGGCCTTGTGTGGTTCGTTCCAGCTCCGACCATCGCGCCTTCTCGCCCGAAGCGGCCGCGAAGGCAATGCGCCCGTCACGCCGGGGAGAGATCGGAAAGGTCGAACCGAAGCTCGTAGGCGTTCTCGGCGAAGCTGCGCGCAAGGGCCCTGGAGACGCCGAGGGCGCTGAGACGCGCGGCCTCCGCCAGCGGCTCGCCGCGCGCGAGACGGGCGGCGAGCAGCCCCGCGAACAGATCGCCCGCCCCGTTGGGGCGCAGCGGCAGGCGCGGCGTGCTGACGCGCAGCGCCTCTCCTGCTCCGAAGACGATCGTCTCGATCTCGCCTTGCGGCGTCTGCGCGAGCGCGGCGCCGGTGACGACGAGCCGATCCGGCCCCTGCGCCATGACACGCGCGGCGGCGCGCTCCGCGTCCGCGAGCGTCCGAGCCGGCGCGTCCGCCAGAATCTCGAGCTCGAACTGGTTGGGCGTCGCGAGGCCACAGAGCGGGACGAGCCTGCGCCGAAACAGCTCGACGAGCCGCCCGTCGACGAAGACGCCCGGACCGTCGTCGCCGATCACTGGGTCGCACAGATAAAGCAGCGCCGGATTGCGCTCCCGCGCCCTTTCGACGAAATCGGCGACGACGGCGCCGATTTCAGCCGAGCCGAGGTAGCCGGTCAGCAGCACGCGCGCCGCCTCGACGAGGCCGCGCTCCTCGAGCCCGAGCAGGAGATCGGCGACGAGCTGCGGGTCGAGGACGCGGCCGCGCGCGCTTGGATAGCGCGGATGGTTCGACAGGAGCACGGTCGGGATCGCGACGACGCGGGCGCCGAGCGCCTGCATCGGAAACAGCGCGGCCGAATTCCCCACCGCGCCATGCGCCACCTGGCTCTGGACGGAGATGACGAAAGGCCCCGGCCCGAGCGGCGGCTCCGACGCGCCGGCGCCGCTCATCGCCGATCCGAGCCGGCGAGCGCGGCGCGCAGGCGCGGCGTCATAAAGTCGAGAAAAACCTGGATGCGGCGCGGCAGACGCTTGCGGCCGAAATAAAGCGCGTGCGCCTCCTCGGCGTCGACCATCGCCTCGTCGAGGACGCTGACGAGGCGTCCCTCGGCGAGTTCGCGCACCGTCTCGCCGTCGCCGGCGGCGATGCGGCCGCGGACCTCGCGGTCGACGAGGCGCCCGCCGCTCTTGAGCGGCCAGACCGCCGCCGCGCGGCGGAAGCTGAAGCCGAGGCAATTGTGGCGCGCGAGGTCGTCGACCGTCACGGGCGTTCCGTTGGCCGCGAGATAGGAAGGCGCCGCGACGACGCGCCGCCGCGCCCGCCCGAGCCGCGCCGCGGTCAGGCCCGAATCTGCGAGCTCGCCGATGCGGAACGCGACGTCGCACTGCGCGTCGTAGAAATCCACCACCTCGTCGGTCAAGGAAAGCTCGAGCTTCATCGATGGATAGTCTTGCGCGAAGGATGGCACGAGCGGCGACAGGCGATGGCGGCCGAACGGGACCGAGGCGCTGACGCGCAGCAGTCCGCGCGGCGACGCCGCGCCGCCGCCGATCTCGGCGTCGAGCGCGTCGAGGTCTTCGATGAGCTCCTCCGCCCGCGTGCGGTAGAGTTCGCCTTCCGGCGTCAGGCGCAGGCGGCGGGTCGAGCGCTCGACAAGGCGCGCGCCGAGCCGCGTTTCGATCCGCGACACCAGCTTGGCGGTCGAGGACGGCGTCATGCCGACGGCGCGGCCGGCGGCGCTGAAGCTCCCCGCGCGAGAGACATGCAGGAACACTGTCATCTCCCAGGCGCGCGCGTCGCTCACAGCCTCGATCCGCTCGATCCTGTCCTTGAATGACAAAGCATTACGACCGGACGACGGGCGCCGCCAGAGGCCGCGCGCCCTTACGTTGCGGCGAGCCGCACGCGACAGGAAAGGGACGCGCGAATGGATCTGCAACTTCAGGGCAAGACGGCGCTGGTGACCGGGGCGACCGCCGGCATCGGCCTCTCGATCGCGGAGCGGCTCGCCGTCGAAGGGGCGGGAGTCGTCCTCGCCGGCCGCTCGCGCGAAAAGCTCGACGCCGCGGCGGCCAAGGTCAAGGCGCAGGCGCGCGAGGGCGCGGCCGTCTCGACCATCCTCGCCGACGCCGGAACGGCGCAGGGCTGCGCGCGGATCGCCGAAGAGGCGCCGGACGTCGACATCCTCGTCAACAATCTCGGGATTTATGAATCGAAGCCTTTCGAGGAGATCGCCGACGCCGACTGGCAGCGCCTCTTCGAGGTCAACGTGCTGAGCGGCGTGCGGCTGTCGCGCGCCTTCTTTCCGAAGATGCTCGCGCGGGGTTGGGGGCGGATCATTTTCGTCTCGAGCGAATCCTCGCTGATGATTCCCGGCGAGATGATCCATTACGGGACGACCAAGACCGCCCAGCTCTCGCTGTCGCGCGGCCTCGCCGGGCTGACGAAAGGGACCGGCGTGACGGTCAACGCCGTGCCGCCCGGCCCGACCCGCTCCGAGGGCGTCTTCGACTTCATCAGGAGCGTCGCGCGCGACCCCGACGCGCCGGTGGATCGGCTCGAGGCGGAATTCTTCGACGCGATGCGGCCGACCTCGCTGCTGCGCCGGATGATCGAGCCGGAGGAGGTCGCGGCGCTCGTCGCTTTCGTGGCGAGCCCGCTGGGCGCGGCGACCAACGGCGCGGCGCTGCGCGTCGAGGGCGGCCTCATTCCGACGGCGGTCTGAGGCGCCGCGCGCCGCGCGGCCTCAGTGGGTGACTTCGGCCTTCTTGACGAGCTTCGTCGTCGACTGGCCGGGCGAGAGCCCGGCGAGCACGACCCGCCCGCCCCGCGCGCGCACGATGTCGCCGCCGACCACCTGCTCCTCCGAATAGTCGGCGCCCTTGACGAGGACGTCGGGCTGCAGCGCCTTGATGAGCTCATAGGGCGTGTCCTCGTCGAACAGCACGACAGCGGACACGCCCTTGAGCGCGCCCATGACGGCGGCGCGCGATTCCTCGTCCTGAATCGGCCGGGTCGGCCCCTTGAGCCGGCGCACAGAGGCGTCGGAGTTCAGCGCCATGATCAGGCGGTCGCAGGTCGCGGCCGCCTGCTTGATGAGCGAAATGTGGCCGGGGTGCAGGAGGTCGAAGCAACCATTGGCGACGCCGACGGTCAGCTTCTCCTTCGCCCACGCCCAACGCTGCGCGACGGCTTCCTCGAGCGTGACGTGCCGCCCGTCGTTGACGACGGGCGAGGCGAATTCCGAGGCCAGCGAGGCCGAAAGCTCCTCGGGCGTCACGCAGGCGGTGCCCACCTTGGCGACGACGACGCCCGCCGCGTGATTGGCGAGCTTCATCGAATCGTGCATCGAAAGGCCGGAGGCCAGCGCGGCGGCGAGCGTCGCGATCACCGTGTCGCCCGCGCCCGAGACGTCGAACACGTCCTGCGCGACCGTCGCCATATGGATGGGCGGTCCGGAGAGCGGGAAATAGGACATGCCCTTCTCCGACCGGGTGAGGAGGATGTTCGCCTCGCTCGCCTCCTGCGCGACGAGCGCGGCGTTGAGCGCCTGCGCGTCGCTCTCGCAAGGCAGGCGCGTCGCGGCGGTCATCTCCTTGCGGTTGGGCGTGAGGATGGTCGCGCCGCGATAGGCCGAGAAGTCCAGCCGTTTCGGGTCGACCAGCACCTTTCTGCCCGTGCCGGCGCAGGCGTCGATGATCTCGCGCAGCGCGCGCAGGGACAGCGCGCCCTTGCCGTAGTCCGACAGGACGACGACGTCGGCGCGCGCCGCGGCGGCGGCGGCCGCGGCGATCAGCGCGTCCTCGACCGCCGGGTCGTGCGGCGTGGTGTCCTCATGGTCGACGCGCACGATCTGCTGGTGCGCGCCGAGCACCCTGAGCTTGCGGGTCGTCGGGCGGTCGGCGACCGCGATCATGCCGGAAAGGTCGACGCTGCCATGCGATTCGAGGCAGCGGACGAGGTCGTCGCGCGCCTGATCGAGGCCGGTGAGACCGACGACGTCGACGGTCGCGCCGAGCGTCGCGAGATTGGCGACGACGTTGGCGGCGCCGCCGGCCACCACGCGCTCGTTGAGCGAGCGGACGATCGGCACCGGCGCCTCAGGGGAGATGCGGCTGACGTCGCCGTGCAGGTAGCAGTCGAGGATCAGGTCGCCGATCACCGCGACCCTGCAGCGGGAGAAGCGGTCGATGACGGGAATCATCTGCGGGCGGCGCTCGGCGCCGGCCTCCTCCGCGCCCCCTGCCGACGCGCCCCGGGAAAGGGCGGCGGGGGCGGCGGGCTGCGCCGCGCTGTCGCGGTCGGACTGAGGCGAGGGCATCAATGCTGGCTCCAGATCGTTGGTCCGTCGGACATCGGCCGCCCGAAGGGGCGGCGTCGCGACGAGCGGCTGAAAGGCCCGCCCGACGTCTTCTCCCATGCGCCGCGCCGCGTCAGGCGCTTTTCGGCTCGAACGCCTTCGACGCCTCCACGGCGGCGAAGGCGAGATGGTAGAGCGTGCTCGACGGCGCGAAGGCGACGATCGGCTCGCCGTCCGCCGAAACATGATCGATCCAGCCGCCGGCGAAGGGCCGGCCGAGGAACGTCGAGGTGAGCGCGCCGATCATGTCGGCGGCGAAGCGCGGCGCGCCGGCGTCGCCCCTGTCCGCCATCGCGGCGGCGGCCTTGACCGCCTCGGCGTGCGGCCAGACGCGATGCGAAGGCTTCGCCACCCTCATGTCGCGGTCGATCTCGTCGACGATGAGGCCGTCGGCCGCGACGCCGCGCCGCAGCGCGCTCTGATGAAGCTGCAGGATGAAAGGAAAGACGCCCTCGCCCGAAAGTCGCTCGTATTGGGAGAGCAGCCAGACCCATTCGAAATGATGGCCCGGCTCGAAGATTCCAGCCTTCGCCGGATCGGGATGCGGGCTCCAGTCCTGCGCGAAATGTTCGAGCAGGACGCCCGGATCGGCCGCGAAAAGCCGCGCGCGGAAGAGGTCGACGATCTTCTTCGCGCGTTCAAGGAAGCCGCGGCCGGGGGCCGCCTCCTCGAGCGCGAGGCACGCCTCGAGAAGATGCATCAGGGGATTCTGGCGCTTTGCGCGGTCGTCCACGGGGAAGCGGTCGTAGAGCCCGCCGTATGTTTCGTCGGTGAGCGAAGCGTCGACGAAGCGGGCGACGTCGTCGGCGTGGGCGAGCAGGCGGGGATCGCCGTTGAGGCGATGGAGCGCGGCGAGCGCGAAAAGCACGAAGGCGTGCGCGTAGGAGTCGCGGACCGCGGATGCGACCGCGCCGTCGGCGCCGACCGAGAAGGCGACGCCGTTCGCGAGCGAGCCGTCCGCGCCGTAGAGGCGGACGAGGGACGCCATGGCGGCCTCGGCGAGCCGGCCGCCGTCGGCGCTCCAGCCGAGTTCGGCCGCCTGCGAGAAGACATAGATCTGGCGGGCCTGCGTCATCACGCGACGCGGAACGTCGCGGATCGGACGGCCGTCGAAATCAAAGCGCTCGTCGAACAGGCCGAGCCGCTTGTCGAACCCCTCTGCGCCCCATAGCGGCAGCGCGACGTTCGTGATCCAGCCGCGAAACGCCGCGGCCGCGACGCGCGCGGCGGAAAGGTCGGCGGCCTCCTTCAAAAGCGCTTCGTTCATGCAATCCTTCTTCGGCCGCTTCCGACGGCGCGCCAGATTCCCGTAAACGGGCCCGCAGTTCAACCCCGGCGGCCGCCGCGGGCCGGGGGCGCGGCGTCAGGCCGCGCGCATCAGCCGCGTCGCGTCGACGCGATAGGACAGCGCCTCGGCGAGATGCGCGCTCCCGACCTCGGCCGCGCCGTCGAGGTCGGCGATGGTGCGCGCGATCTTGAGCACGCGGTGAAAGCCGCGCGCCGACAGGCGCAGCCGCTCGGACGCCTCCCGCACGAGCCGCAGGCCCGAGGAGTCGGGCCGCGCCGCCTCCTCGATGACCGCGACCGGAGCCGCGGCGTTGCAGGCGACGCCCGAAAGCCCCATGCCCGCGTAACGCGCGCGCTGGAGCGTGCGCGCGGCGGCGACGCGGGCGGCGACCTCGCGCGAGCCCTCCGCCGGCGCCGGCAGCATCAGATCCGCCGCGGAGACGGCGGGCGCCTCGACATGCAGGTCGATGCGGTCGAGCAGCGGCCCCGATATCTTCGCCTGATACTGGGCCATGCAGCGCTCGTTCGGCTGCCGCTGGCAGGCGAAGCCAGGGTCGATGGCGTGGCCGCAGCGGCAGGGATTCATCGCCGCGACGAGCTGGAACCGCGCCGGATAGACGGTGCGATGCGCCGCCCGCGAGATCAGCACCTCGCCCGTTTCGAGCGGCTGGCGCAGGCTGTCGAGCGCCTGCGCCGAGAATTCCGGCAATTCGTCGAGGAACAGCACGCCGTGATGGGCGAGCGAGACCTCGCCGGGGCGCGCCTTGACGCCGCCGCCGACGAGCGCCGCCATCGACGCCGAATGATGCGGCGCGCGGAACGGGCGCCGGTCGGTGAGCGCGCCGCCCGCGAGGTCCCCGGCGACCGAATGGACGAGCGAGACTTCGAGCAGCTCGGCGGGCGAGAGCGGCGGCAGGATCGAGGGCAGCCGCGCCGCCAGCATCGACTTGCCCGCGCCCGGCGGGCCGTTGAAGAGCAGATTGTGGCCGCCGGCGGCGGCGATCTCGAGCGCCCGCTTGGCGCTCTCCTGCCCCTTGACGTCGCGCAGGTCCGGTTGCGCGTCGCCGGCCTTGCGTACGCCCGGACGCGGCCGCGCCATGACCTGCGTCCCCTTGAAATGATTGACGAGTTGGAGTAGCGACAGCGGCGCGAGCACGTCGAGATCCTCGCCCGCCCAGGCGGCTTCGGGGCCGCAGTCGTGCGGGCAGATCAGGCCGTGGCCGCGGGCGTTGGCGGCGATCGCGGCGGGCAGCACGCCGGCGACGGCGGCCACCGCCCCGTCGAGCGCCAGCTCGCCGAGCACGGTGTAGTTCTGCAGCGCGTCGGGCGAGATCGCGCCGATCGCCGCCATGACGCCGAGCGCGATCGGCAGATCGTAATGGCTGCCCTCCTTGGGCAGGTCGGCCGGAGCGAGATTGACGGTGATGCGCTTGGCCGGCAGGGCGAGGCCGGAGGCGTTGAGCGCGGCGCGCACCCGCTCGCGCGATTCGGCGACCGCCTTGTCGCCGAGGCCGACGACGGCGAAGACGACGTTGCCGTTGGCGATCTGAACCTGCACGTCGACGGGGCGGGCCTCGACGCCTTCAAACGCCACCGTCGCGACTCTAACGACCATCGGATGATCTCAACCATCAACTCTCGGCCAGCGTAACCGAAGCCGCAATCGAGAGCAAGAACATCCTGTGAACAAAGACCGACGCGAACGATCTCAGCTCACGTTGCGCTCAAGCTCCCGCTCGGCCTCGGCGATCACATGCGGCTCGCCGACATGCAGCCACACGCCGTCGAGCCGCTGGCCGTAGAGGCGGCCTTTCCCGGCGGCGTCCCAAAAGAAGGGCGCGAGCGGAAAGATCTTCTCGGCTCGGCCGGCGAACAGCTCGGGCTTCAGGATTCCGACGCCGGCGTAGACGAAGGGCGCGACCTCGCGCTCCGGTCGGCGGGAGAGGCGGCCGGCGGCGTCCATGAACACGTCGCCCGGCCAGTCGACGCCGACGCTCGTCGCGGTCGCGGCGACGAGCAGCAGGACGTCCATCTCGGCGGGATCCCACGTCTCGGCCAGACGGCTCAGGTTCCGCCTCGGCCCCTCGATCCACAGCGCGTCGGTGTTGGCGACGAAGAAGGGCGCCTCGCCCAGCAGCGGCAGGGCCTTCGCGATTCCCCCGCCCTGATCGAGCAGCGCGTCGCGCTCGTCGGAGACGATGACCTCGAGGTCGCGGCGGCTCGCAAGATGCGACTCGATCTGGTCGGCGAGGTGATGCACGTTGACCACGACGCGGCGCACGCCGGCCTCGGCGAAGCGGTCGAGCATATGGTCGAGCATCGACCTGCCGCCCACCTTGATCAGCGGCTTCGGCGTCGTCTGCGTCAGCGGCAGCATGCGCCGCCCGAGGCCGGCGGCGAACACCATCGCCGTCGACGGAATTTCATGAGCCATCTCGAAATCGCCGCCTTTCCGCCGGCGGCGCGCCGCGTGCGCCGCCGTTCCCTGATGACATTCCTGTTTGACCGCGCGACGACGCTTCGCTCAGGGCTCGGCGACGAGCCGCGGCGCGTGGGCCTCGCACCAGGTCCTGATCTCGGCGAGGCTTTCATGGCGCAGGTTCTTGCGCAGATAGCGCTCCACGCGCGGCAGATGGGCGAGGTATTGCGGCTTGCGGTCGCGCGCGTCGAGCCGCACGAAGATGCCCAGGATCTTCGTCGCGCGCTGCGCCCCGAGAACGGCGTAGGCCCGGGCGAATTCGGCGAGGTCGAACGAGGGGCCCGCCTCGCGCCGCCAGCGCGCGTAGGCGCCGAGCAGCTTCAGCTCCATCGCGTCGGACACGTCGACGCGCGCGTCCTGCAGCAGCGAGACGACGTCATAGGCCGGATGGCCGAGCACGCAGTCCTGAAAATCGACGAGGCCGACGCGGGCGAGCCCCTCGCGCTTCGGCAGCCAGAGAAGGTTCGGCGAGTGGTAGTCGCGCAGCGTCCACGTCGTCTCAAGGGTCAGCGACGAGGACAGGACCTTCTTCCACAGATTGACGAACGTCGCCTTGGCGCCGGAGGAGAGATGCCTGCCGCCGCGGGCCGGCGCGTACCAGTCGATGAACAGCTCGACCTCGATCAGCAGGGCGTCGAGGTCGTAGGGCGGGATCTGGTATTCGTCGCCGGGAGCGATCTCGATCGTCTCGGGCGGCTTCGCCGCATGGAGCTTGGCGAGCGCCCCGGCGGCGAGCGCGTAGCGCTCGAAGTCGGGCGCGCCGTCGACGAGCACGCCCTCGACGCCGAGGTCCTCGAGCAGGACGAGGCCGCTTTCGAGATCGAAGGCGTAGATCTCCGGCGCCGACAGCCCCTCGGCTCGCAGGCCCTTGTCGATGGCGACGAACGGCCGCGCGTCCTCGGCGAGCCGGGCGATGGCGCTGTAGGGCTTGCCGAAGCGCACCGGCGGCCCGTCCGGGCGCGGCGGCGAGATCATCAGGATCGCCGTCCCGCCGTCCTCGCGGACGAGGCGCTCGAACTGCCGCGTCGAGGCGTCGCCCTGCATGTGCTCGCGCCGCGCCCCGCGCCAGGGCGTCGCGGCGAGCAGCGTCTCGAGCGCGCGCGAGCGGGCGAGGCGCTCGGCGAAGGCGCCATGGCCGGCGACGACGACGGAGCGCGCTTCGTCCCCGCTCTCCGGGTCGAGGGCGAAGCTGAGGTCGAGCCGGTCCTGCGACAGGCGCGAACCGCCGCGCTCGGGCCACTCGACGATGACGAAGGCGCCGTCGGCGGCGTCGTCGAAGCCAAGCTCGTCGAGCTCCTCGGGTTTTTGCAGGCGATAGAGGTCGGCGTGCACGACGGGCGCCTCGATCCCGTCATAGACCTGCACCAGCAGGAAGGTCGGGCTCGGGGCCTCGAGCTCCGGGTCGCCGGTGAGGCGGCGGATCAGCGCGCGCGCGAAAGTGGTCTTGCCCGCGCCGAGCTCGCCGGAAAGGGTCACGAGGTCGCCGGGGCGGATCAGCTCCGCGACCTCGTCGGCGAGGCGCGCCGTCGCGGCCTCGTCGGGCAGGCGGCGCAGCCAGGAGGCATCGTTCGTCTGCGGCGCGTCCGCCTGCGTCGTCAGATCCATCGCCCCCTCCGCCTGCCTGAATTTAAGAGCGCCGCCCGAAGAGCCGCGCTCTTCTGGGAACAAGTCGATGCGTCAAAATTATGAGAGCGGCCGCGAACGGCGGGAGCCGGGATGCGGTCACCGCGGCCCGCTTTCGCGGTCTTCGCCCTGCGCGTCGCGCGGATCGGGGAAGAAGCAGGTGACCGTCGTCCCCGCTCCCGGCGTCGAATCGACGGCGATCCTCCCCCCGTGCAGCTCGACGAAGGAGCGGGCGATCGAGAGGCCAAGGCCGACGCCGCGATGGCGCGAGCCCGAAGCATGGGTCCTGAAGCGGTCGAAGATATGGTCGATCACTTCGGGCGGCACGCCGCGTCCGTGGTCGATCACCTCGAACACGACCTCACCGTCGCGCCGCAGGGCGACGAGCTCGACGCCCGCTCCGGCCGGCGAGAAGCCGATCGCGTTCGACAGGAGATTCGTCAGGATCTGGCGCACGCGCTTGCCGTCGGCGACGAAGGCGCCGAGCGGCTCATGCGTCTTCACTTCAAGGCTCACTCCCGCCTCGGCGGCGCGGTCGCGCATGGCGTCCGCCGCGGCTCTGGCGGCCTCGCCGGCGTCGATCTCCTCGCGCGAGAGCTCCATGGCGTCGGCGTCGATCGAGGCGAGGTCGAGGATGTCGTTGATGATGGCGAGCAGCGCCGTCGAGGAGGCGTTGACGTAGCCGACATATTCGAGCTGGCGCTCGTTGAGCGGCCCGACCGCCGGGTCGCCGAGGAGCTGCACGAAGCCGATGATGTTGGTGAGCGGCGAGCGCAGCTCGTAGGAGACGTGGTGGACGAAGTCGTTGCGCAGGCGTTCGGCCTCGACGAGCGCCTGGTTGCGCTCCGTCAGCGCCCGCGCGACGTTCACGCCGGCGGTGGCGTCGATGAAGGTGACGAGCGTCGCCCCGTCCGGCAGCGGCGCGGCGGCGCAGTCGAGCACGCTCGAATCGGCCCGCGTCATCCGCGTCTCGCAGCCGAGACGGCTGTCCTCGAGGCCGGCGACGGCGGCGCGCAGCTGGCTCCAGTCGTCGGGGCGCGCGAAACGCGGCGCGCACAGCTCGACGACGCGGTCGACATGGGGCTCGCCGCCGAGCATGGCGGGTTCGAGCCCCCACAGCTCGGCGAAGGCGGGATTGAACAGCTTGAGCCTGCCGTCGCTGCCGAACACGGCGACGCCTTCCTTCAGCGCATCGAGCGTCTCGCTCTGGACCCTGATCGCGGCGTTGAACTGGGATTCCAGGCGGAAGCGCTCGGTCAGGTCGTCGTAGAGGTAGGTCACGCCTCCTTGCGGATTGGGGTTGATGAACACCCGCAGCGTGCGCCCGTCCGGCAGGTGCCAGGCCTGCTCCTCGGGCTCCAGCGCGCGATAGGCGGCCATGAGGCCCTCTTTCCACAGGCGGTAGTCGGCCTGCTCGGGGATGAGCATCGCGGCGCGCAGATGGTCGAGGATCTCCGAATCGCTCGGGCGCTCGTCGAGGAAGGCCTGGTCGAGGCCCCAGAGCTGGCGGTAGGCGGCGTTGTGGAAGACAAGGCGCTTGCCGCCGTCGAAGATGGCGACGGCGGTCGAAAGCTGGTCGAGCGTGCGCGCATGAGCCTCGCGCTCACGCGCCAGCGCGTCGCGCGCCGCCTGCAGCTCGCTGACGTCGACGGCGGTTCCGGCCGAGGCGAGCCCCTGCCCCGCCTCGCCCGCGGGCGCCTCGACGACGTCGAACTGGCGGCGCTCGCCGGCGACGACCGCCGGCGCGCGGGCGCGCCAGACGCCGCCCGCGGCGCGCGCCGCACGGCTCGCCTCCCGCGCCGGCTTCTCGAGAAGCTCGAGGCCGCGCGCCACGGCGTCCCTGGCGTCCCTGGCCTCGACCGCTCTGGCGTAGGCGGCGTTGACGAAGGCGAGGGCGCCGTCGGCGCCGCGCAGCCAGGCGGGATCGGGCGAGGCCTCGATCATCGCCCACAGGGATTTGAGCTCGGCCCGCGCCTCGGCCTCGAGCTGGCTGAGGCGCAGCGCTTCGCGCCGGTCTTCGGAGACGTCGCGCAGGCGCAGCGCGGCGAGGCCATGGACCGGCGCGCCCTCGGCGGCGAGGCTGCGTCCTTCGCGCGTCGCGACGGTCAGGCTGAACCTCCGGCCTTCCGCGCGCAAGGCGGCGGCGGCCTCCCCGAGCGCGCGCGCGCATTCCGGCGCGAGCCAGGTCTCGAAGCGCGCGGGCTCGCCCGGCAGGAGCGAGAGGTCGCCAAGGGCCCGCGGCGGCGCGTCGGCGGCGGGCCAGACGAGGACGGCCTGCCCGGTCCCGCACAGCGCAAATTCGGCCTCGTCGAGCCGCGCGCGCAGCGGCGCGTCCTCCGACGCGGCTGCGGCATCAGAGGCGAAGGCCATGCGGCGACCCGATTTGCGCAGGAGCGCCGCGCCGGCGAACAGCGCGCCGCCGCCAACGAGCGCGAGGGCCGCCGCCGCCGTCGCGCCGTCGAGCGGCTGCGCGCAGGCCGGGCTCGAAAGAAGCGCGAAAAAAACGCCTGCGCAGATTCTGAGCCGCCCCGCCATGCCGCTTCCCGAACTATCCTGAAGAGCCTCGCCGCCGCGCAGCCTAAAGCCTGCGGGCGGGAATGAGAATCCACCCGTTCAGGGTCGCGGACGCAGCGCTTTCGACAGGGGCGCGCCGCTGATGAACAACAGCCCGCGCGCGATCGGCTCGCCGAGCGCGGCGGCGGCGGCGGGATAGCGCGCCAGCAACCGCGTCGCGACGCGCGAGCGCGCCGACCAGCGCGGCGTCGCGGCCGTCGCGTCGGGATCGGAGCAGTCCATCCGCCGCAGGAGCCGGGCGAAGTCGAAGGGCGTCCAGCCGCGCTCGATGAAGAAGCGCGCATGGTCGATCAGGTGGTCGATCAGGATCGCCTTGGCGCGGTCGTTCGAGTCGCCCGACCCGCCCGGCTGGTAGGAGAGCACGTTGCGCAGTTGCGGGCGCTTGGAGAAGACGTTGCCGCCGTGCAGCCGGTAGACGGCGAGCGCGTCGTCGATCAGCACGCTGCCGCAGACCGCGTTGACGCCGAGGCAGAAATAAAGGTCCGTTCCGGTGCGCAACGTCTTGAGGGCCGGCTGGTCGAGAAAGAGTTCGAGCGCGTCGCGGCGGAAGCAGTTGCCGGAAGTCGGCGACCATACCCATTCGTTGGTCATCGGCTCGACGAAACGCAGGCGGGCGAGGATCGAGCGGTCGACGTCCTCGCCCGGCCAGTCCTGCGAAAACATCGCTCCGGCGCGCTGGCGGTAGGCGCGCAGGCGCTGCGGCTCGCGCCCGCGCCGCCCGGCGACGACGCGTCCGAAAGCCTCCTCGGAGCCGAGCACCACCTCGCGTCCCGAGGCCTGCAGCATGTCCCCCGACGAGAAGCCGACATGCACGCGTAGCGAAAGATGCACGAAGACGTGGGTCGCTACGCAGTGCGGCAGCAGAAGGTCGTCGGCGTCGACGAAGATGACATAAGGCGCGTCCGAGGCGCGCAGCCCGTCGAGGGCCGCCGGAGTCTGCCCGTCGTTGGCGGCGCGGCGGATGATCTTCACGCCGCGCCGGCCGGCCTCGATGCGGGCGAGAACCTGCGGCGTCTCGTCGGTCGAGGCGTTGTCGACGACGACGCATTCGACGTCGGGATAGGTCTGCGCCAGCGCCGAGCCGACGCAGGCCTCGAGAAAACGGCCATAGTTGTAGTTGACGATCACGACGCAGACGCGCGGCAGGCTCAGGGCCGGCGCCGCGGCTCCCGTCTCGCCCCCCGTGCGCGCCGCCGGCGCCTCGCGCGTCAACGCCTCGTCCATGCTCCGCCCCCGATCCGTCAGGCCGACATGGACAGGGAATTGGCGAATCCGTCAATATGGCGGCGCAAGCCGTCCGGAGGCCTCCCATGGAACGCATCTCCAGATATGTCCCGCTCGGCGCGGGCGGACCGCAGGTCAGCGCGCTCGGCCTCGGCTGCATGTCTTTGTCAGGCGCCTATGGCGCGAACGACGACGCCGAAGGCGTGAAGCTCATCCGGTCGGCGCTCGACAGGGGCGTGACCTTTCTCGACACCGCCGACATGTATGGCTGGGGCCGTAACGAGACGCTGGTCGGCGCGGCGCTCGCCGGTCGGCGCGGCGAGGCGTTCGTCGCCACCAAATTCGGCTATGTGCGCGGCGAGGGCGACGCGCTTTTGATCAACGGCCGCCCGGATTATGTGTTCAGGGCCTGCGACGCGAGCCTCGCCCGGCTCAAGCTCGATCATATCGACCTTTACTATCAGCACCGCGTCGATCCCGACGTGCCGATCGACGAGACGGTCGACGCCATGGGCCAGCTCGTGCGGAAAGGCAAGGTCCGCCATATAGGGCTCTCGGAGGCGCGGCCGGAGACGATCCGCCGCGCGCAAAAAGTGTTTCCGGTGAGCGCGGCGCAGACGGAGTTCTCCCTGCTCTATCGCGTCGAGGCGCAGGAGACGCTCGAGACGACGCGCGAGCTCGGGATCGCCTTCGTCGCCTGTTCGCCGCTCGGGCGCGGCCTGCTGACGAGCGCCGCGCCTTCGTCCGCCGGGATCGCCGGCGACCGGCCTGCGACGCATCCGCGTTTTTCGGCCCGCAATCTCGAGCTCGTCGACCGTCTCGCGCAACTGGCCAAGGCCAAGGGCTGCAGCCCGTCGCAGCTCGCGCTGGCCTATGTGCTGGCGAAGGGCGCGATCCCCATCCCCGGCACGCGGCGCCTCGCGCGCCTCGAAGAGAACGTCGAGGCGCTCGACGTCGCGCTCAGCGAGCAGGACGTCGCCGCGCTCGAGCAGGCGATCCCCGCCGACGCCGCGGCGGGCGAGCGCTATCCGCCCGACCTGCTCGCCAAGGCCTGTCTTTGAGCGCCGCCGGCGAGCGCTTCGCCGCCCGCGACGCCATGGCCGGTCAGATAGAAGAAGCCGAAGCCGCGCGCCGCCTCGCGCAGCTCCCGCAGGAAAGCTTCGCGCGCCTCCCCAGCCGCCGCGGCGCGCCGCAGATCGACGACCGGAAGATCGAATCCGGCGCGGCCGTCCTCCTCGCGCGTCGCGTTCGGCTCGCCCATCCGCGCCTGTCCCCTTCGTCCGGTCCTATCCGGCGATCGGAAAGGCCGTCTCCGACTTAATCGTTTCCAGCACGAAGCGCGAGGTGACTTCGCGCAACGGCGCGAGGGCGACGAGGCGCTTGTAGAACGCGTCGAACGCCGCGGCGTCGGCGGCGACGACCCGCAGCGCGTAGTCGACGTCTCCCGCCATGCGGTAGAACTCCATCACCTCCTCCATGTCGGAGAGGGCGGCGCCGAAGTCGGCGAGGATTTGGGCGGAATGCTCGGCCAGCCGCACGGTGACGAAAACGGTCACGCCGAGGCCAAGCTTGACCGGGTCGAGCAGCGCGATGCGGCGCCGGATCACCCCGGCGGCCTCGAGCCGCTGGAGCCTTTTCCAGCACGGCGTCTGCGAAAGGCCGACGGCGGCGGCGATCTCGTGGATGGGACGGGCGGCGTCCTGCTGGATGAGGCGCAGGATGCGGCGATCGGTGGCGTCGATTTTGGGCGGCATCATGATAATTCAGTCTATAGATTTTATGTAATTAAGAACGCCACACTTCGCGACGCATTGCAAGCCCCGCGACGGGTTGAGACGAGAGGGGTTCTGGTCTAGACACCTGTGGCCGCGCCCGCCCGCCCGCGCCCTCGCGCGCGTGCGGCCCGGCGCGATCCTTGCTCCGCGCCGCGTTCGATCGCCGCGTGGGCGGCTCCGGTTCGAGCCGCCCACGGCGTCGGCGCGCGGCGCGCTCAGGCCCTAGCTTCAACCCCGCGCGACTGGGACCCTTTCATGCCGAAGCGCACCGACATCTCGACGATCCTCATCATCGGCGCGGGGCCGATCATCATCGGACAGGCCTGCGAGTTCGATTATTCGGGGACGCAGGCGTGCAAGGCGCTGCGCGAGGAAGGCTACCGCATCGTCCTCGTGAATTCGAACCCGGCGACGATCATGACCGACCCGGACATGGCCGACCGCACCTACATCGAGCCGATCGTTCCCGAGGTCGTCGCCAAGATCATCGCCAAGGAGCGCTACGCCTCTCCCGGCGGCTTCGCGCTTTTGCCGACCATGGGCGGCCAGACGGCGCTGAACTGCGCGCTCTCGCTCAAGAAGATGGGGGTGCTGGAGCAATATGACGTCGAGATGATCGGCGCCTCGGCGGAGGCGATCGACAAGGCCGAAGACCGCGAGCTGTTCCGCGAGGCGATGACCCGGATCGGCCTTTCGACGCCGCGCTCGCACCAGATCAAGACGCTGTCGCAGGCGCTCGCCGTCCTCGACGATATCGGCCTGCCGGCGATCATCCGCCCCTCCTTCACCATGGGCGGCACCGGCGGCGGCATCGCCTACAACAAGGCCGAATTCATCGACATCATCGAGCGCGGCATCGACGCCTCGCCGACGAGCGAGGTTCTGGTCGAGGAGAGCGTGCTCGGCTGGAAGGAATACGAGATGGAGGTCGTCCGCGACCGCGCGGACAACTGCATCATCGTCTGCTCCATCGAGAACATCGACCCGATGGGCGTCCATACCGGCGACTCCATCACCGTCGCGCCGGCGCTGACCCTGACCGACAAGGAATATCAGGTGATGCGCGACGCCTCGCTCGCCGTGCTGCGCGAGATCGGCGTCGAGACGGGCGGCTCCAACGTGCAGTTCGCGATCAATCCGGTCGACGGCCGCATGATCGTGATCGAGATGAATCCGCGCGTCTCGCGCTCCTCCGCGCTGGCCTCCAAGGCGACCGGCTTCCCGATCGCCAAGGTCGCCGCCAAGCTCGCGGTCGGCTTCACCCTCGACGAGATAGCGAACGACATCACCGGCGGCGCGACGCCGGCCTCGTTCGAGCCCTCGATCGACTACGTGGTGACCAAGATCCCGCGCTTCGCCTTCGAGAAATTTCCCGGCGCCGACAATGTGCTGACCACGGCGATGAAGTCGGTCGGCGAATCCATGGCCATCGGGCGCACCTTCGCCGAGAGCCTGCAGAAGGCGCTGCGCTCGCTCGACACCGGACTCGACGGGCTCGACGAGATCGAGATCGACGGGCTCGGCCTTGGCGACGACATGAACGCCCTGCGCGCCGCGCTCGGCGTGCCGACGCCCGACCGCCTGCTCGTCGTCGCGCAGGCGCTGCGCCACGGCATGACCCCGCAGGAGATCCACGAAGCCTGCCGCATCGACCCGTGGTTCATCGAACGCATCCGGGAGATCCTCGACCTCGAGGCCCTCGTGCGCCAGCGCGGCCTGCCGCAGGACGCCGAAAATCTGAGGATGCTGAAGGCGGCCGGCTTCTCCGACGCGCGTCTTGGCGCGCTGACGCCCCAGAGCGCGGCCGCCGTCGGCAAGTTGCGCCAGAAACTCGGCGTGCGCCCGGTCTACAAGCGCATCGACACCTGCGCGGCCGAGTTCGCCTCCCCCACGGCCTACATGTATTCGACCTACGCGCCGCCTTTCGCCGGCGCGCCCGCCGACGAGGCGCGCCCTTCGCAGCGCGAGAAGGTCGTCATCCTCGGCGGCGGCCCGAACCGCATCGGCCAGGGCATCGAGTTCGACTATTGCTGCTGCCACGCCTCCTTCGCCCTGCGCGAGCGCGGGATCGAGACGATCATGGTCAACTGCAATCCCGAGACCGTCTCGACCGACTACGACACCTCCGACCGCCTGTATTTCGAGCCGCTGACCGCCGAGGACGTGCTCGAGGTCATCGCCAGGGAGCGGGAGGCCGGGACGCTCAGGGGCGTGATCGTGCAGTTCGGCGGCCAGACGCCGCTGAAGCTCGCCAGCGCCCTGCAGAAGGCCGGCGTGCCCATTCTCGGCACCAGCGTCGATTCGATCGACCTCGCCGAGGATCGCGACCGCTTCAAGCGGCTGCTCGACAAGATCGGCCTCAAGCAGCCGATGAACGGCATCGCCTATTCGGTCGAGCAGTCGCGCATGGTCGCCGCCGACCTCGGCCTGCCGCTCGTCGTGCGCCCCTCCTACGTGCTGGGCGGACGGGCGATGGCGATCATCCGCGACCACGCCGAATTCGACGATTATCTTCTCGGCGTGCTGCCGGGCCTCGTGCCCGCGGACGTCAAGGCGCGCTACCCCAACGACAAGACCGGGCAGATCAACACGGTGCTCGGCAAGAACCCGCTGCTGTTCGACCGCTACCTCTCCGACGCCGTCGAGGTCGACGTCGACGCGCTTTGCGACGGCCGCGACGTGTTCGTCTGCGGCGTCATGGAGCATATCGAGGAGGCCGGCATCCACTCGGGCGACAGCGCCTGCTCGCTGCCGCCGCGCTCGCTCTCCGCGCAGACGATCGCCGAGCTCGAGCGGCAGACGCGCGAGCTCGCCCTCGCCCTCGAGGTCGGCGGCCTGATGAACGTCCAGTACGCGCTGAAGGACGGCGAGATCTTCGTGCTCGAGGTCAATCCGCGCGCCGCCCGCACCGTGCCCTTCGTCGCCAAGGTGGTCGGCCTGCCCATCGCCGGGATCGCCGCGCGGATCATGGCCGGCGAGAGCCTTTCGAGCTTCGGCCTCGCCGCGCCCGCGCTCGACCATGTCGGCGTCAAGGAGAGCGTCTTCCCCTTCGCGCGCTTTCCCGGCGTCGACACCGTGCTCGGCCCGGAGATGCGCTCGACCGGCGAGGTCATGGGCCTCGACCGCTCCTTCGCCGTCGCCTTCGCCAAGAGCCAGCTCGGCGGCGGCACCAAGGTGCCGACCTCCGGCGCCGTCTTCGTCTCGGTGCGCGACGACGACAAGGCGCGCGTGCTCGGCGCGATCAAGCTGCTCGCCGGCCTCGGCTTCAAGATCCTGGCGACCGGCGGCACGGCGCGCTACCTCGCCGGCGAAGGCGTGCCGGCGCAGCGGATCAACAAGGTGTCGGAAGGGCGCCCGCATGTCGTCGACGCGATCAAGAACGGCGGCGTGCAGCTCGTGCTGAACACCACCGAGGGCAAGCAGGCGCTCGCCGACTCGCGCTCGCTGCGCCGGGCGGCGCTGCTGCACAAGGTGCCCTATTACACGACGCTCGCCGGCGCGATCGCCGCCGCCGAGGGGGTCAAGGCCTATCTCGCCGGCGACCTCGAAGTCCGCGCTCTCCAGGATTATTTCGGATAGCGGACTATTTGGGCTTAACCTTTACGCTGGCGCGCCTGCCACTTGCGGCGGCGCGCGCGAAGGTGTCTCTTAAGGACGACCGATTTCCAGACGGTTCGCGCAAGCCGGTGGCGCTCCGCCCCCGGCTTGCGCGTCATTTAAGCCCGCCGCGAAAGTCGGCGCGACGAAGGCGCTCCGCCCGGCGGGCGGACGCCCGGACCAAGGATGCGAAGACGGATATGGACAAGGTTCCGATGACGGCGGCGGGCCATCTCGCCCTCGAAAGCGAGCTGAAGCGGCTGCAGCAGATCGAACGGCCCCGGATCATCCAGGCGATCGCCGAGGCGCGCAGCCATGGCGACCTGTCGGAGAACGCCGAATATCACTCGGCGAAGGAGGCCCAGTCGCTCAACGAAGGCCGCATCGCCGAGCTCGAGGACAAGCTGTCGCGCGCCGAAGTCATCGACGTCTCGAAACTCTCCGGCTCGACCGTGATGTTCGGCGCGACCGTCACCCTCGTCGACGAGGACACCGAGGAGGAGAAGACCTACCAGATCGTCGGCGAGGCCGAGGCCGACGTGAAGTCCGGCCGCGTGTCGATCACCTCCCCCACCGCCCGCGCGCTGATCGGCAAGAAGGTCGGCGACAGCGTCGAGGTGAACACGCCCGGCGGCGGCAAGAGCTACGAGATCCTGAAGGTCGTCTTCCACTAGGTTTTGGGCTTGGCGCGCGGGCTCGGCTCCCTGGCGCGCGACGGGAGGCGCATTGCCGGCGCACACCATGGCGCTCGTCCTCCTGGCGGCGCTGCTGCACGCCAGCTGGAACGCGCTGATCCGCTCGAGCGCCGACCGCAGCCTCGACGCCGCGTTCGTCGCCGGCGGCGCGGGAGTCGCGGCGCTCGCCGCCCTGCCCTTCCTCGCCGCGCCCGCGCCGGCCTCTTTCGGCTTCCTCGGCGCGTCGGGCGTCATCCACGTCTTTTACATGCTACTCGTCGGCGCGATCTACGCGCGCGGCGAGATGAGCGTCTCCTACCCGCTCATGCGCGGCTCCGCGCCGCTGTTGACCGCGCTCGGCGGCGCGCTTCTCTTGGGCGAACGAATGTCGGCGCTGGGATGGGCCGGCGTGGCGCTGACGAGCGGCGGCGTCCTCGGCCTCGCCGCCTCGGCGGCGCGGCGCGGAAGCGCGCCGACCGCGCTCGCCTTCCTCAACGCGGCGGTCATCGCGAGCTATACGCTGGTCGACGGCGCGGGCGCGCGCGTCTCGGGCTCGCCCGTCGCCTATACGCTGTGGACGCTTCTTCTCAGCGGCGCGCCGGTCGTCGCGCTGGCCATGCGGCGGCGCGGCGAAGCCTTCTGGCGGCATTTGCGCAGCCGCTGGAACAAGGGGCTCGCCGGCGGCGCGGCCAACGCCGCCGCCTATGCGCTCGTGCTTCAGGCCATGACGCAGGCGCCGGTCGCGGCCGTCGCGGCGCTGCGCGAAAGCTCGATCGTCTTCGCCATGGCGATCTCGGCCTTTTTCCTGAAGGAGCGGCTGACCCCGGCGCGGCTCGCCGCTGCCGGCGCGATCGCCTGCGGCGCGGTCCTGCTGCGCCTCGCCTAAGCCCTCACCCTGTCCGTCGCCATCAGCGCGAGGCCGGAGGCCACCGACTGGAAGGCGTCGCCGACATGAATTTTCCCCTCGCCGAAGCGGCGCGCGAACAGCGCCCGCACGGCCGGCACGTAGGAGGTGCCGCCGGTGAGGAACACGGCGTCGATCTCCTCCGCGCCGAGGCCCGAGGCGTCGAGCGCGCGCTGCGTCGCCGCGCCGATCCGGTCGAGGTCGTCGGCGATCCAGCTTTCGAACGCGCGTCGGCTCACCTGCGCCTCGATATCCACCCCCTCGCGCGAAAAGGAGAAGCGCGCGCTCTCCTCGCCCGACAGCGCCGCCTTCAGCGCGCCGACCGCGCGATAGAGCTCGAAGGCGAGGTCATGCTCGATCACGACCCTGAGCTTGCCGAGCTTCTGCGGCTCCTCCGCCGTCTTGATCAGCTGATCGAGCTCGGCGAGCGTCTGCGGGGTCTTGAGGAAGGAGAGCTGGTGCCATTGCGCGAAGGCGGCGTGCCAGAAGGCGGGGATCGGCAGGCGCTTGTCGAACGAGCGATAGAACGAGCCCTTGCCGAGCTTCGGCGCGACGACGTGCTCGATGATGCGGTAATCGAAGCTGTCGCCGGCGACGCCGACGCCCGCATGGCCGAGCGGCGCTGCCTTGAGGCGTCCCTTTTCGCGCGAGAGGCGCAGCACGGAGAAGTCGCTGGTGCCGCCGCCGAAGTCGGCGACGAGCGCGGTTTCCTCGCGCCGCGCCGTCCGCGCGCGCCAGTAGGCGGCGCCCATCGGCTCGAGAGCGAGCTCGACCTCGCCGACGCCGGCGAGGCGGAAGGCCTCGCGCAGCCGCGCGACGGCGAGCGCCTCGTCGGGATTCTCGCCGGCGAAGACGACCGGCCGGCCGGCGAGGACGGCGACGCCGCGCGGCGCCTGCGCCAGCAGGTCGCGCAGGAACACGGCGATCAGCTCCTCGACCGTCAGCCGGTGGCCGTAGAGGCGCGTCTCCGAAAAGCCGCGGCTGCCGAGATAGGTCTTCACCGACTGGATGAAGCGCTGCTCGCCTTCGGGCGCGAGCGCCCGCTCGAGCGCCTGCGGCCCGCAGGCGTGGGCGAGCCTTCGCCCCTCGCGCCAGAAGGCGAGCGCCGAGCGGAACGTCGGCGTCGGCCCCTGCGCGCTCGGAAAGACGAGGCTCTCGACTTCGCCGTCCTCGAAGGCGAGCGCGACGACGCTGTTGGTCGTGCCGAAATCGACGCCTATGCCGCACAGGCGCGGGCCGCTCGCGCTCATTCCTCGTCCCCTCAAAACAAAGGCCCGCGCGAGTTTTCGCGCGGGCCGGAATTATTGGGCCGCCCCGCGCGTCGCGGGGTGGAATATGCGTCAGTCTTCGGCCTTGCCGCCCTTCTCGCGCGCCTTGAGGGCCGCGCCGAGAATGTCGCCGAGCGAGGCGCCGGAGTCGGCCGAGCCGTACTGGGCGATCGCCTCCTTCTCCTCGGCGACCTCGAGCGCCTTGATCGAGACCGACACCTTGCGGGCGCGGCGTTCGAACTGGGTGACGCGGGCGTCGACCTTCTCGCCGACGGCGAAGCGCTCGGGGCGCTGGTCGGCGCGGTCGCGCGCGAGCTCGCTGCGCTTGATGAAGGCGGTGTAGTCGGTGCCGACGACGCGCACGTCGAGGCCGCCGTCCTTCACGTCCATGATCTCGCAGGTGACGACGGCGCCCTTCTTGAGGTCGTCGCCGGCCTCGCCCGGAGCGCGCGGCTCGGACGATTTGGTCGACTCGCCGTCGAGCTGCTTCACGCCGAGCGAGATGCGCTCCTTGTCGATGTCGACGTCGAGCACCTTGGCGCGGACGACGTCGCCCTTCTTGTAGTCCTCGATCGCCTGCTCGCCCGGACGCTTCCAGTCGAGGTCGGAGAGGTGGACCATGCCGTCGACGTCGCCGTCGAGGCCGATGAACAGGCCGAACTCGGTCTTGTTCTTGACCTCGCCCTCGACCTCGGAGCCGATCGGGTACTTCTCGGCGAAGGACTCCCACGGATTGGCGAGAGTCTGCTTGAGGCCGAGCGAGATGCGGCGCTTGACCGGATCGACCTCGAGCACCTGGACGTCGACCTCCTGGCTCGTCGCGACGATCTTGCCGGGATGGACGTTCTTCTTGGTCCAGGACATCTCCGAGACGTGGATCAGGCCTTCGATGCCGGGCTCGAGCTCGACGAAGGCGCCGTAGTCGGTGATGTTGGTCACGCGGCCGCGGAAGCGGGCCTCGACCGGATATTTCGCCTCGATGCCCTGCCACGGATCGTCGAGCAGCTGCTTCATGCCGAGCGAGATGCGGTGCGTCTCGTGGTTGATCTTGATGATCTTGACGCGGACCGTCTGGCCGATGCTCAGCACCTCGGTCGGATGGTTGACGCGCCGCCAGGCGATGTCGGTGACGTGCAGCAGGCCGTCGATGCCGCCGAGGTCGACGAAGGCGCCGTAGTCGGTGATGTTCTTCACCATGCCCTCGATCACCTGCCCCTCTTCGAGATTGGCGACGATCTCGTGGCGCTGCTCGGCGCGCGACTCTTCAAGCACGGTGCGGCGCGAGACGACGATGTTGCCGCGGCGGCGGTCCATCTTGAGGATCTGGAACGGCTGCGGCACGCCCATCAGCGGGGTGACGTCGCGGATCGGGCGGATGTCCACCTGGCTGCGCGGCAGGAAGGCCACGGCGCCGTCGAGGTCGACGGTGAAGCCGCCCTTGACCTGGTTGAAGATGACGCCCTCGACCTTCTCCTGCTTCTCGAAGGCCTTCTCGAGCTTGACCCAGCTCTCCTCGCGGCGCGCCTTGTCGCGCGAGATGACCGCCTCGCCGAGCGCGTTCTCGATGCGCTCGAGATAGACCTCGACGACGTCGCCGACCTGCGGCGCGCCCTCGCGGTTCGGCCCCTGGAATTCCTTGAGGGCGACGCGGCCCTCGGTCTTGAGGCCGAGGTCGACGACGGCGACGTCCTTTTCGATTGCGACGACCGTCCCCTTGACGACCGAGCCCTCGAAGGCTTCGCTACGGCCGTAGCTCTCGTCGAGGAGCGCGGCGAAATCCTCGCGCGACGGCGCGTAGGTTGAAATTGATGACATGTGGTCTCCGTAAGGCCTGCGCGTCTCGCGCAGGGGGCGCCGGGGGCTAGAGGTAAACATGCTCCCCTCCGCCGAACTCCCTGACGCGAAGGCTCGTGCTTCGCGCCGGGAGAGCCGCTTGCGGCGGACCGGCGCCGGAACGGCGGAGAAAAGCGGGTTTAAGCCGCCTATCTAGCAACGTCGCGCCGCAGCGGCAAGAGCGCGCTTGAGAGCGCCGCGCAGGTCGCGCGCCCGATCGCGGGAAGACCGCGCCGCCGCGTCCTTTCTTGTCTACTTCTCGGCTATTTTCGTGGCCGCCGGAGCGTCGGCGCGCGCGACCTTGAGGGAGACCACCCCCGCCTCGATCATGCCGAGCGCCAGCGCCGCGCCGCGCGCGAGATCGAGGTCGCGCCCCTTGACGAACGGCCCCCGGTCGTTGATCCGCACGATGATGACCCGGCCCGTGGCGGGATTGCGCACTTCGAGGCGCGTGCCGAACGGCATGGTGCGGCTCGCGGCGGTGAAGCCGTCGGGATCGAAAGCCTCGCCCGAGGCGGTGATTTTCCCCGATGAATAATAAGACGCCTTGATGGCGATCACGTCAGTGATTCCGGCGAGCGAGTCAGCGTAGACGATCGAAGCCGGAGACATCATGCAAAGGCTAACTGCGGCGACCCAAGAAAATCTCAACTGCACGCCTCCTCGAACATTTCGGAAGCGGCGCGATTAATAAGAGATTATGACAAAATATGGATGGATGAGCTCGCCTCTCCGCGGCCAATCTTGACCGTGTTGGAACAGGCGGGGGGATCGACTGCGCGGGAGAGCGACGCCGCTTTGGGGCGTCCAGCCACATGAATCCCTGCGTCTCCACGACCGGACGCCGCAGGCTCGACGTCGACGAGCGCGACGGCAGGAGACGCCAGAACCTGCGGCGTGCGCGCAACGCCGATCGTCGCCGGACGGACCGGCGTCCGATCAGGATCGCGGCGTCATGTCGCGCTTGCGTCCGCCCCGGCAAGCTTCCGCCGGCGGCGATCTACGGCCGCCGCTTCACGCGAGCGGCGGCGGGCTCAGCGCTCGACGGTCTCGCCGCTCTGGGCCCATTCGAGGAAGCCGCCGGGAAAATGCGCCGTCACGTCGCCCCGGCCTTCCCTTTGCGCGAGATCGAGCGCGGCGAGCGAGCGCTTGCCGGAACGGCACGACAGCACGACGCGCTTGCCGGGCGCCGCCGCCGGAAGCCTCGCCGGATCGAAGCTCCGCAGAGGATTGAGCGTCGCGCCCGGAATGTGGCCGGCGGCGTATTCATCGGGCTCGCGCACGTCGACGAGAAGAATCGAACCGTCGGCGAGGCCGCGCTTCAGGTCGTCGATGTCGACATTTTCAACGGGGGCGGCCATGGCGCGGTCTCCTGAAATTCGGGCCGCCCTGTTTACATGACGCTTCTGCATCGCGGAAGGCGGTCAGCCGCGCCTTTCGGCGATCTCGCGGGCGCGGCGCAGATCTTCCGGCGCGTTGACGTTGAAGAAGGGGTCCAGCGGCTCGGCCGGCCACTCGGCGAAGGCGCAAAGCCTTCGCGCGAGAAAGGCGCCGACCCCGCGCAGGCCTTCGCCGTCAAGCGCCGCGCGCAGATCGGAGCGCGACGAGACGGGCCAGAGCGCGACGACATGATGGGTTCGGCCGCCCGAGCGCGCGCAGGCGATCTCGGCCCCCGCCTCGCGGCGCGCGGCGGCGAGGCGCGCGGCGAGATCGCAGGGCAGGAAAGGCGCGTCGCCCGGCGCGAACAGCGCATCCTCGACGCCCGGCCGCTCAGCGGCGATCCAGTCGAGGCCGGCCAGGATCCCGGCGAGCGGGCCGAGGCTTTCCGCGCGCCCGTCGGCGACGACGGGCAGGCCGAAGCTCCCGAAGCGCGCCGGATCGCCATTGGCGTTGAGGATCGTCCCGGCGCACTGCGGCGAAAGGGCCTCGATCACGCGGGAGAGGATCGAGGTCCCGCCGATCTCCTGCAGCGCCTTGTCGCCGCCGCCGAGGCGGCTCGCGAGGCCGCCCGCGAGCACGACGCCGACCGGCGCGCTCAAAATCTCCACCATAGGGCGGCGACCGGCCCGAGCTCGCGGCCGGCGTTGCGGCCGGCGACGGTGAAGAACCCGCCGAGCTGCACGGACCAGCGCGCGGCGAATTCATAGACGAGGCTGAGCTGGAGCTTCTCCCAGGCCGAGCTCGGAAAGCTCGCGGAGCCTTCGGTCTGCAATTCGCCAAATCCCTGCATGAGGACCAGAAGCTTTTCGACCGGGCGGACGCCGAGGGCGAAATCGAAACGCCAGCCGCCCGGCTGACCCTGTGCGTAGAAGCGGTAGCCGGCCTCTGCGCCGACGAAGGCCGGCATGGCGCCGAGCGCGAATCCATAGCCGGCGAGACCGCGCAGGTCGAGCGAGGCGGCGCGCCGCGGCGAGGCGAGCGCGCCGTTGAAGGAAAGGCCCGAGGTCAGGAGCGTCGCCTGCGCGGAGGCGACGAAGCCGTTCGCCTCGAAGATCCCGAAGCGCGCGCCGGCCCCGCTCTCGCCGAGGCCGCTCGTCGAAGGCAGCGGCGCCGGCTGGCGGACGCGGTCGTAGGCCGGAGCGGCGACGAGCGTCACCCGATCCGTCAATCCATATTCGAGATAGGCGCCGAGCTCGAATTTCTGATAGTCGGGCACCGGCACGAGCCGGCCGCGGCTGTCGAAGGCGCGCGTCGAGCCCGAGAACGCCGCCCCGGCGATGAGCTGGCCCTCGCCCGGCGGCATGAGCCAGGCGCCGCAGCGGGCGCCGGTCGCCGTCAGCGCCGACAGCGCGCCGAGCGTCGCCGCGCAGAGGCGCGCGCGAAAAGCGGTTTTTGTTTCCGGAGACTCGCGCACGCGGCGCCATCCCGCTTGGCGCGATAATTGAGATATGTCATCACGCGTTTGTATAAGTCGCCACGGCGCCGGGGTTGCATTTCCCATCCCGGTCCCGACATGGTGAACGGGGCGGCGCGCGGGACGCGTGAGCCCTTCTCCCTCACGTCTGGAGCGAGCGTGCCTCATCTTCTGCAGGGCCTGCGCGAAATTGCGCCCCGCTACGACCTGATCCTCTCAGACGTCTGGGGCGTCGTGCACAACGGCGCACGCGCCTACGTCGAGGCCGCCGACGCCCTGTCGCGCTTCAGGGCCGGCGGCGGAACGGTCGTCCTCATCACCAACTCCCCCGCGCCGAGCCGCATCGTGCGCGGCCAGCTCGACTATCTGCGCGTCCCGCGCGCGGCCTACGACGCCGTCGTCTCGTCGGGCGACGTCACCGTGGCGCTGCTCATGGAGCGGCGCGGCCTGAGCCTGTTCCACATCGGCGCGGCGCAGGAGACGGGGCTGTTCGACGAGGTCGAAGCGCTGTGCGGGGAGCGGCCGCGCGAGGCGCCGATCGAGACGGCCGACTTCATCCTGTGCACCGGCTTCATCGACTTCTACCACGAGACGCCGCCGGACTACGACGAGCGGCTGAAGCGCGCCCGCGCGCGCGGCCTCGACTTCATCTGCGCCAATCCCGACATCGTCGTCGAGGTCGACGGCGCGCTGTCCTGGTGCGCCGGCGCGATCGCCGAGCGCTATGAGCGGATCGGCGGCCGCGTGATCCAGGCCGGCAAGCCCTTCGCGCCGATCTACGAGCGCGCCCTCGCCCTGGGGGCGGAGGCGCGGGGGGGCGCGGTCGAGCGTTCGCGCGTCCTCGCAGTCGGCGACGCCATGCGCACGGACATCGCCGGAGCGGCGAAGAACGGCCTCGACGGACTGCTCGTCACCTCGGGCATTCATCGCGCCGAACTGCACCTGAGCGAGGACGAGGACGCCGCCCTCGACGAGGCCGCGCTGCGGCAGTTCGTGGAGGATTCGGGGCTGCGGCCGAGCGCCGCGACGCCCGCCCTCGCCTGGTGAGGCGGCGCGCTTGACGGCGCCGCGGCGGCGCGGCAGGTTCGCGGCGCCGCGCGCCACGAGGGCGCAGGCGAGAACGCAGGAACGATGATGCGTGTTCAGCGACAGCCGCGTTGGCGCCGGCGGAGCGCCCCTTGAGCGCCTCCGCGCCCGCAAGGAGCTTCGTCCTCGCGCTCGATCCGCAAAGCCCGCCTTCAGGGCTCGAAGGAGCGGTCGTCGCCATCGGCAATTTCGACGGGGTGCACCGCGGCCATGTCGAGGTGATCCGCCGCGCGAAGGCGCTCGCGGCCGAGCTCGGGCGTCCCTGCGCCGCGCTGACCTTCGAGCCGCATCCGGCGGAGTTCTTTCGCGGGCGCCACGCGATCTTCCGGCTCGGCTCCATGGAGTCGAAGGCGCGCGAGTTCGAGCGGCTCGGCGTCGACGGCATGATCGTCGTCGAATTCAACGAGGCGCTGGCGGCGCTGGATCCTCAGGCCTTCGTCGAGGACGTGCTGGTTCGCCGCGTCGCCGTCGGCGGGGTCGTCGTCGGCTATGACTTCCGCTTCGGCGCGGAACGCGCGGGCGGGGCGCAGACGCTGTGCGAGGAGGGCGCGCGGCGGGGCTTTCGCGTCGAGGTCGTCGAGCGCGTCAACGTCGAGGGCGGACGAAATGCGCCGGCCTCCTCCAGCGCGACGCGCGCGGCGCTCGAGGCGGGCGACGTCGCGCAGGCCGCGCGCCTGCTCGGGCGCCCCTACTCCATCGCCGCGCAAGTCCTGCCAGGACAGCAGCTCGGGCGCACGATCGGCTTTCCCACCGCCAATCTCGCGCCGGGTCCGGCCTTCCGGCTACGCGAGGGCGTCTACGCCGTGCGCATCCTGATCGACGGAAAGACGCATGACGGCGTCGCCAATTACGGCCGCCGGCCGACGGTCGGCGACGGCGCGCCGCTGCTCGAAATCCATGTGTTCGATTTCGACGGCGACCTCTACGGCGAGGCGGTCGAGGTGTTCTTCGTCGAATGGCTGCGCGGGGAGCGCAAGTTTCCTTCGCTTGACGCGCTGAAGGCGCAGATCGCCGAGGACGCGCAGGCGGCGCGCAGGCTCTTGCGCGGCGAGGCGTGAGGCGTTGGGACGCGAAAAGCCTTGTCTTCGCCGCGTCGTTCGCTTAATTTTCGATCGGTTTATATTGTCGAGCCGCATGTGACGTTCGAGTCCGCCATTCAGCATGTTGGCTGCGCGGCCCTTCCGGGCGCGACGGGCGGAGCTTGGCTCGACGCCGAGACGCTTCTGCTTATCCGCCCCTGAGGGCCGGCCGGGCGTTTCGCCTGGGCGCTCAGGGGACGCGCCGCCGCACAGAAGCCGCTCTTTAATTCTTCCGGAACCGAAACGTCATGACCGAATCCGCCGCCCCGCGCGACGACGCGCGCTCCAATTCCGAATCCGTCGTCATCTTCGACACCACCCTGCGCGACGGAGAGCAGTCGCCCGGCGCGACCATGCATCTCGAAGACAAGCTGCAGGTCGCTGAAATCCTCGACCAGATGGGCGTCGACATCATCGAGGCCGGCTTTCCGATCGCCTCGGAGGGCGATTTCGAGGCCGTCGCGGCGATCGCCGAACGCGCCCGCAACGCCGGCGTCGCCGGCCTCGCGCGGGCCATCGAGGCCGACATCGCCCGCTGCGGCGAGGCGGTGCGCAAGGCGCGGCGCCCGCGCATCCACACCTTCGTCTCCACCTCCCCGATCCATCTGCGCCACCAGATGAACAAGAGCGAGGATCAGGTCCTCGAGATCATCGCCCGCACGGTGACGCAGGCGCGCAACCTCGTCGACGACGTCGAATGGTCGGCGATGGACGCGACCCGCACGCCGATCGACTATCTCTGCCGCTGCGTCGAGGCGGCGATCCGCGCCGGCGCGACGACGATCAACCTGCCCGACACGGTCGGCTACGCCCTGCCGCACGAATATGAGGCGATGTTCCGACAGGTGCGCGAACGCGTGTCGGGAGCAGACAAGGTCGTCTTCTCGGTGCATTGCCACGACGATCTCGGCCTTGCGGTCGCCAATTCGCTGGCCGGCGTCGCCGGCGGCGCGCGCCAGGTCGAATGCACCATCAACGGCCTCGGCGAGCGCGCCGGCAACGCGCCGCTCGAGGAAGTGGTGATGGCGATGAGGACGCGCGGCGACTCCCTGCCCTTCCGCACCGGGATCGACGCGACCTATCTGAACCGCGCCTCGAAGCTGGTGGCGGCGGTGGCCTCCTCTCCGGTGCAGTCGAACAAGGCGATCGTCGGCCGCAACGCCTTCGCCCATGAGAGCGGCATCCATCAGGACGGCGTGCTGAAGAACGCGCAGACTTACGAGATCATGACGCCGGCGAGCGTCGGCGTCACCAAGACCTCGCTGGTGATGGGCAAGCATTCCGGCCGCCACGCCTTCAAGGACAAGCTGCGCGAGCTCGGCTACGAGCTCGCCGACAATGCGCTGGCCGACGCCTTCGCGCGGTTCAAGAATCTCGCCGACCGCAAGAAGGTGGTCTACGACGAAGACCTGATCGCCCTCGTCGACGACGAGATCGTCCACGCCCATGACCGCATCAAGCTCGTCGACCTCACTGTCTTCGCCGGCACCAGGGGGCCTCAGTCGGCGGTGCTGACGCTCGCCATCGACGGCGAGGAGAACACGCACCAGGCGACCGGCAACGGTCCGGTCGACGCCATCTTCAACGCCATCCAGGCTCTCGTGCCGCATGGCGCGACGCTGGAGCTCTATCAGGTCCACGCCGTCACCAAAGGCACCGACGCGCAGGCGGAAGTTTCGGTGCGTCTGTCGGAGGACGGCAAGACGGTCACGGCCAAGGGCGCCGATCCCGACACGCTCGTCGCCTCGGCCAAGGCCTATGTGGCCTCGCTCAACAAGCTGACGATGCGGCGCGCGAAAGGCCACGACGCCCTCGCGAGCTGAGCGGACACGCTCGGCAAGACTTATGAAAACAAGACGTTGGCGAAGACGCAAAACAGTGGCGCGGACCGGCTTTGGCTCTGGACAGCATGAAGCCGGTTTGCTAAACGAACGCCTCCGAAGCGGATGGCCCGACCTTCCGCGCGGGGTTTGATGGGCGCATAGCTCAGTTGGTAGAGCAGCTGACTCTTAATCAGCGGGTCCAAGGTTCGAGCCCTTGTGCGCCCACCATCAAATCAAGGGCTTAGCGCGCGTCGCCGGTAAGCTTCCCCGCTCCGGTAAGCGTACGGTAAGCGCGCGGCTCAAATTCCGCCTCCGCGGCGCGGCCAGATGAACTGATCCGGCGTCTCCTCCGCCCGCGGCACGCCCGTGTCGATCGCGAGCACGTCGACGCCTTCGAGCAGCGGGGCGGCCCTAGAGGGCGTCACGTCCTTCAGCTCGGCCGGCGCGGCCTCATAGGTCGTCTCGAATCGCACCAGGACCGGGCCGCCGCCGATATGCGCGCCGATCGCCTGCGCCGGCTTGCCGAAGCCGCGGTCCAGCAGCTCGCGCGCCGCCGCCAGCTGGGTGCGCTCGTCGGCGCCGCGGCGCATCAGCCAGACGAGCTTGTTCACCGCCTCCGCGCCGTGCCTGGCGGCGAGCTCCTTCATCGGCCGGGTCAGCTTGTTCGGCACGCCGCGCTTGCGGCCAGGGCGCTTCGGCTGGCCCAAGCATCATGCGCCCGACCTTCTCGCCGCTCGGCGTGAGGCGGACGCGGTGAACGGCGCGCGGCGCGTTGGTCTCGACGTCGCGAAACAGCAGGACCGCCGCCGGGACGCGCAGGGTTTCGCCGCCGTCGCGCCACGGGCAGGCCGGATGGAAGCGCACCCATTCGTCGGCGCCGGCCGGCAGGACGAGCTTGCGCGACGCGAGGTAGCGCTCGACGATGGTTCCACGCGGGTCGCGAGCCGCGTTCCAGAGTTCGAGCGCGCGTTTGGTGCGCTCGGCGTCGTCGGGATCGGGCCCCGCCGAGCGTGGCGCCCGATCTACGGGGCGCGACCGCGCCTGTAGGTCGCGCGAGAGGCGAAGGCGCACGCGGACGTGATCCTTGCAGTCCTGCCAGGGATCGCCGCAATAGGAATGCGTCCTGAAGGAGCCGTCGCCCGTCAAGGTGACATGCAGGCTCCGATCGGCGGGCCCATGCTGCGGGCCGGGACACAACACGTCATGCCGGCCGAGCGGTTCGCCGCCAAGGAGACGCGCAGCTACTCTGTTGTCCATGCGCGCCTCCTAAAACGGAATTTCGTCGTCGGGGCCGGACGGTCCGGTCGGCGCCTGCCAGCTCGAGGACGGGTCGTAATCCTTCGGCGGGCGACCGGAGCCGCGATCACGCGGGACCTTCGGCTCGCGCTTCTTCGGCGGCTGGTGCAAGGCGAGCACATGGTCGGCCGTGACCGACAGTGAGACGCTCGCCTTGCCGTCCTTCTCGTAGATCTTCGCCTCGAAACCGCCTTGAACGCTGAGGGCGTCGCCGTCGCCCAGTCGCTCGAGCTCGGCGCAGGCCGTCTCGCCAAAGGCGAAGATTTTCCAGAAGCGAAACTCCGTTCCGGCGCGCTCCTTCAGCGTCGCCATCACAAAGGCGTTGCCCGCCTTGGAAATGCGGCTCTCGGGGGCGCGAAACAACGTGCCCTTGACCAACACCGAGGCGCTCATGCGCGCCTACCGTCAAAGGCCAACTCGGCGACAAGCTTGGCGCGGCTGAGCGGCAGGGCGTAGCGGCGGGCGAGAAAGCCCGCTTGCAGTTCGAGGCGGTTGAGGCTATTTTCCGGGCTGTTCCAGCTGCCGAGCAGAACAATCCCGGAGCCGGTCCGCGCGCCACACGCGGCCGGCTTCGCTGCTTTGTGGGTCATGTTATTCCGTAGCCTCCGAGGTCGACGCCCGCGCCGGGCTGATCCTCGACAAAGCCCAGCTGTCGAGGTCTTCCGGCCTGTAGAGCGTGACGCGCGCGCCGGCCCTCGCGAACGGCGGGCCGCCGCCGATGACGGCGAGCTTCATCAAGGTGTTGTACGAGCCGAAGCCGAACTTCTGCGTCAGATATTCGCCGGCGTCCCTCCTGTTGAGGAATTGCCGCGCCTCTTCCAAATTAGCCATGCTGCCACCCGGATTGAATTGGATGGCTTTGGATTATGCCCATAAATCACAGCGCGTCTAAAGCCGCGTCCGCAAAACTACGGGAATTATTTCTTATTATTTTTCATGAGCTTAAGACGGTTTTTCCGCATTAGTCCCGTAACTTTCGTTTTCGCCATCCCCTCCATCTCGCCAACTTTTTTGACGGCCTGCGCTTGAATATCTTCCCTCGCCTGATCGACGCCGGCCGCCCTTATGCGAGGCCTGATGCTTTTCTTGGTTTCGGCGACGAGCTTAGGAATGTAGATTTCCTCGATTGCCGCCTTCACCGCGCCCTTGGTCGTGTCGTGCTTCTCCGGCCGGCCTGGGCGTCGTCTCAACCGCTTTTTCAACTGCAACAGAGACGAGCCTTGCGGATCGAGCGCGAAAGCAAGCGCCTGCCTCAGGTCGGGGGTTAAGGGCGCGTTGCCTCGAAGAATGCCCAGCAGGGCTTGCAGCCCGCCGGAGACGTCGTTTTCCTCGACGGACTTCTTGCCGCTTCGCTCTTCTCGCGTGACGCGTTGGATCTGGTTCTCATCGCGAAGCCATGCAATCGCGCGCTTTTCGTTGTCTGAGGCCATCGTCGATCCTCCGGGCCAGTCGCGAACGTTAACATGCTGCGCCGGCGCCGATCGCCAGCGCGGCCGCCCGGTGCTTTTCGATCAGGTCGGCGAGCGCAGGAGAGACGGACGCGCCGTGCTGCGCCGCGTGGGTGACCGTCGCAGCGGAGGCGAAACCGAACAGCGCGGCGAGACCTCCGGTGCGCAAGAAGCGGCGGCGGGAGGCGGCGGTTTTGTTCTCAGCCATGGTCAGTCGCCTCCAGCATAGCGAGGTGAGCGCGATCAGCGCGATTTGCGATCTTGCTCGCCGCGATGCGCGCGATTTTGAGGACGGAGAGAGACCGCGTGATGTGGCAGCCGCGTCGCTTAAGCTCTGGCATGTGTCCGGTGAAGATCATCTCGATTACTTCAAGGCACACGACCAGATCGTCGGTGTCGCTGGCCAAGTCTCTAATGGTGTCAATGTCAGGCAAGCCGGTAGCGGCCGCCGGAACGGTGACGTTCGGCATGGTTATCTTCCCTTGATCGGAAACAGACGGTATGAGATAAATATCTCAATCCCTTTCGGTCAAGAGAAATATCTTAAATTGAGTAAAATATCTCATGTGACCGGAAGGCAGCTTTCCGCCGCGCGAGCCTTGCTCGGCATGGATCAAGCTAGCGTCGCTGCGCTTTCGAGCATTTCAATCCAAACGCTTCGGCGCATGGAGGCTGCCGCGGGGCCGGCCACGGGAATGCCAAACAACGTTTCGGCCGTCCGCTCCGCCCTCGAGGCGGCGGGCGTCGAGTTCATCGCCGAGAACGGCGGCGGCCAGGGGGTGAGGCTGAGGAAGGACGCGCCGGAGGGGAAACCGTGATAGGCTTGCAGCTATGATCGACGACGCAGACACGCAGGCGACGGCCGCCTTGAAATCGGGCGGCGGCGGCGGCACATTTGACGGCATGGAAGCGCGCGTCGCCGTTCTCGAAAACAGTGTTCAGCACATCCGCGACGACATCGCCGAGGTGCGCAAGGACGTGCGCGAAATCAGGGGCGACATAGCCGGCCTTCGGAGCCAGGACGAGAAGAACTTTCGTCTTCTGTTTGGGGCGCTTATCGCCGTCGCTCTCGGCCTCGCCGGCCTGATGGCGAAGGGCTTCCACTGGTTCTGAGCGCCGCCTGCGCGCCCCTACCTCCTCCGATCATACCTCCGCGCCGACAGCGACGCAGCCAGCGCCGTAAGGTCGGCGGGATCGGGCGGCGGCGCGTCGGGGCGCGGATCAAGAGCCGGAGCGCGGTCGCTTCGCTCCTTGTTGGAGGCGATCCTTTCCGCCCCGCTCGCCGCCAAGGCCGCGGCGAGCCCGACGCTGTTTCCGAACCGCCGTCCCGCGGACCGGTTTTCTTGCTGGCGAGCGAGAGCGTCCGCGAGCGCTGACACATAGCGGTCCCGTTGCCCTCCCCGCGCCGCCAGGATACGGGCGATCTCCCCATAGCTCTGCGTCGGATCCTGCCTGACGACGGCATTGTAGAGAGCCTGCACCGGCTTCTTGACAAGGAGCGTCGAGGCCATGCCGGTGAGCGTAGAGTTGGGATTGAAGAACGGCGTCTCGCTCGACGGGTCCGGCTTCATCGCCCGCATCGCCGCCTGCCGCTGGGCTGTCTGCGAATTCTCGACCACCTTGTTGAAGGTGTCGCGGAACTTCGCCTCGCGGTCCACCGCGTCGATGACTTCGCCCGTGCGATTGAGGCCGAACACCGTCCCGAGCCGCGCCCGGTTCCAGTCGCCCTCGCCCTTGATGATGTTCCTGCCGGCGACGAGATCGTTCGCCCGCGTGTCGAGCAGGCGCTCGATCTCGCCGCGCGCTCCCTTCGCCAGCGCCGCGCGTTCGCCCGGCTCCATCGCGCCATAGCGCAGGTTGAGCGCCTCCGGCGTCATCGCCGTCTTGCCGCTGTCGAGAAGCGACGTTCCCTCGCCGACCGCCTCGGCCCGCCGGGCGAGCGCCGCGCTGTCGCGGTTCGCCGCTGCGTAGCCCGGAACCTGCGCCTCAAGCGCCGCGTTCAACTCACCGCGCATCTGCCGCAGCGCGCCCTGCTGCCGCGCCACCGCGCCGGCGGGGACGCCGAGGCCGGGCGCGTCATACTGGATCACGTTGTCGAGCTCGCCCTTGATCTTGTGCAGGTTGAGCGCCGCGCTCTTGGGGACGAGCGCGCCCGTCGGGCCATTCTCCATCAGGGCGTCGCGCAGCGACGTGAGCGCGCGGCGCTCCATTCCCTCGGAACCCGTGATCATCTGCCCGAGACGCGCCAGCACGCCGCTCGTATCGACCGGCGGCGCGGCGCCGAGCGCCTGCGGATAGCTCCGCGCGTCGACGTCGCCGCGATGCGCGAGGATGGCGTTGGTGGCGAGCTGGGGGTCCTCGGCCGGTCCGAGCGCGCGATTGAAGTCGCTCTGAAGGCGCTGGTTGGCGGCGGCGTTGCGTTCGGAGAGCGCGCGCGCCAGGACCGAGCGCCCCTCGTCCGAATTGAGCGCCGCGCCCTGCGCCTTGCCGAGCAGCGCCGGTCCGGCGTCGGCGAGCATCGCGTCGCCGCCGAGGCGGCGCAGCTCGGACTGGACCTGCTGCGCGCCGTCGGCCTGAAGCGCCGCGAGAAGATGCTGGTTCGCCGCGTTCGAGATCGGCCCGTTCCGGCTCGACAGCGCGTCGGCGAGCGCCGAATAGCCCCTGCCGATCCCTGCCGCGACAAGCGGCATGGCCCCGCCGAGGCCGAAGCCGAATCCGGCTCCTCTCGCCTCGCTGGCGAGCGTCCCGCGCGCGTCGCTCCAGTCGGGCGCGTCGGACAGGCCCTGCGCGGCGCCGACGCCGGCGCCGCCGAGCGCGGCGGCCAGCGCCTTGGCGCCCAGCGACGCCGCCTGCGCGGCGACTCTGGCCGCGCCGAAGGGAACCGCGAGGCCGCCGAGCGCCGCCCCCGCCCCCGCGACAATCGGGTGCTCGCGCGTCAGCTGCGCGCGCGCCGCGCGCTCGGCCGCCAGATTGGCATCATAGCTCTGGCCGTTGTTGAGGCCCGGAAGCCATGTCTTCTCGGCGGCGACGAGCCGGTCGGAGAACGGCAATCCCATATTCAGCGCCCGCGCGCCGCTTTCCAGCATCCCCATGACGCCGCCATGATCGGCGGCCGGCGCGGCTGGAGCGGGCTGGGCGTGCATCTGAGAGAGCGCGCCGATCGCCGCAGTCTCGTCCGGCGCGTCGACCTCATATTCCTCGCCGCCGGGCATGGTCATGTGGAAGGTCGGCATTATTTGACCCTCCGCACCTTGATGCCGTTGATGATCTGCTCATGCCCGGCCGCCATCGGCATGTTCGCGCCGCCCTGGAACTCGGGCAGAACATAGCTCTGGGTCAAATCCTGCCCCGTCACCGGGTCCGAGATGTGGTGCGCGCCATCGTAATCGGTGATGATCTTCTGCACCTGCACGGGGTTGATTTTCTGGCCCGAGGCGATCGCCTGCGCCGTCGCCTCCCGGATGGCGTTGCCGACGGCGATGTTGCGCTGCTCGATCTGGCTCGCCTCGAGTTCACGCGCGATGCGCCGCGCCGCCTGCAAAAGCTCCTGATCGTTCTCGACCGCGAGCCGCGGCAGAAGCTTGGCGATCCTCTCGACGCTCTCGCGCCTGAGCGCCTCCGGCGCGCACGCCGGCGCCGAGCGAAAGGCGGCGACATAGGCGGGCGGAGGCAGCGACATCAGGCGTCCTCCTTGTCCGGTTCGCCGGAGCGGCGCAGAAACTCGTTCGCGACCTCCTCCGGATCATAGCCATAGCGCCAGCAGAGCAAATTCAGGCCGCCTACGGGATCCTCCAGAAGACGCCGGATGATCTTTTCAAGCTGCCGCATGCCGGCGAGCTCGACGCCGAGGGTCGTGCCGTTGCGCTCGGCCTTCTCGACATATTTGCCGAGCCCGGCATAGCGTCGCATCCCGGCGTCCATCTCGATCTCGCGCCGGGCAATGTCCGCGCGCAGGCACTCGGGCAGGTTCGGCCATTCCGCTTTCGCCCGCGCCGACCAGCCCGGCGGCGGCAAGGTGAGCCCCGCGTCGAGCGCGGCCTTGACCGGATCGTCGCTCATGCTGACGCCGCGGTGATCGTGACGCCCGATCCATCAGCGGTCGCCGGCGCGCTCATGGTGATCGAAGCCGGATAATTCGCGCCGGATTGATCGGGGCTGTTGACGAGAACGCCGGATTGGCCGCCGGGCGTGACGGAAAGCACGATCGCTCCCGCCGGAATGCCGGCCCCCGACAGCGCCTGACCGGGATAGACGGGAACAGGCGTCGCCATCGTCTGCCCCCGTCTACGGTCCGACGGCAGCCCTGCGCTTGTGCCGGCTCTAGCAAAGCTGGAGCACGCTCGCTGGGAGATGACGCGGACCTATGAGGATGACCTCGCGAGGAGCGGGACGGGCGCGACGCCTCTACGCGTCGCCGTGGGCAGGGCGAATAGTGCCGCTAGGCGGACCGGGCGAACAGCCCGGCGAGTAAACCGGCATGAATAAGCCCCGCGTTCGCTGCGCCGCGCAACCGTCAAAGGTTGCGCCGCCTAGCGTATGCAATTCGGAGAAAAACGATGGGCTTTGCTTCATCGCTCGCCCGCGCCGCTCGCGACAAGGTTCGCGGCGGCGAGAGCGGGCATACGCCGCTCACGGTGTCGGACGTTCGCCGGAGCGTTCATCAGCTTCGCCGCGATCGCGAATACATGCTTGAGCGCGAGCGTCGCGCCGGCATTGAGAAGGCGCTCGCCGAGTTCGGCGGCGCTGAAGCCGTCGCCGCGCTGGCGACCAAGGTCAAGCCCGGCAAGGCGCGCGGCGTTGGCGAGCTTCACCGCAAGACCGCCAAGGCGACCAAAGGGCCGGGTTTCAATCCCGCGCCCTGCGCCGCCAACTTTCGCGCCAAATTCGCCTGACCGCTCAACCCGGCATGGGAGACCGTGCCGGGCGCTTTCGCGCGCCTGTAGTGCTGTTATAAAAGCAACACCACACCACACCACACCACAACAAACCCGCCGCGGGCTGCCCGCGGCGGGCGCTTCCGCGCGCCTTCGGCGACGCAGCATGAATTGTGGCGAAATCATGTGGATTTGGCACCAAATAAGGCAATTTGGGGCGATGGTTACATGGTGGTTACATTGACGGTGGAACTTAACGAGAACAAAGTATGTGCATTTCGATGGTGCAGTGCGATTTTGTGCGATTTCGCACTTTGGGCGCGGTACGTTCCAGCGCGGCAATCGCTGTTTTTTCAATGGGTTACCCCTATATATTTATAAATTCTTTATACTATACTTAGAATAGAGAAAAATAGGAGTGTGTTAGGCTTTTTTCTTGTGGGCCTTACGGCCCATTTCATATACCCTTACACACACCTCTAAAACCGCCAAACCTAAAGAGACCTTAAAGGTCACGCTATCATATTCTTTTCATTAGTGTTTTCGTTTTGAGCTATTCCCTGCCGATCTATGCAGAAAGAGGTCAGGAACGAATTCCCTTTAGCATTTCTTTAGCAATTACTTGTAAATTGTTTAGTTTCGTTTTTTCTTGATTAGTTTTTGAGTACTCATTGAGCCCTCATTGAGCCCTCATTGAGTACTCAATGAGCCATCAATGAAGGATCAGACCGACCAACGCCGTTTGGCCGGGCTGAAGCGCTGAAATGTAAATGTAAGCGCTTTATTTATTGACGTATAAATTACTACAGCACATTTATGGTGCGAAATAATTGAAAGTGTCGGCTATGAATGATGATGAAAATGACCTTCTCGTGACTGAAATGGCCGCGCGACACTGCAAAGTCTCGCGCGCGACATTCATCGGATGGCGCAAGTGCGAAAAATACAGGCTGCCGGTCCCGGAGCGTATTGGCCGCGGCGACTTCTGGCGGCGTGGTGATCTTGATGACTACATGCGCAACCGATATGGTGGGCGAAGGTTGATTACCACACGAACCGTCAACGGTTCGGTTTGCGCTGTCTCCAGCGCGCCTGCGCCCGCCAAAGCGCCAAAATCTACGCCGCTGCCGCCCGTCAAGCCTGCCGACCTCGACCCCGCCGACTGGATCATGCATCCTGCCGCGCCCGGCGAATTCGGGCCTGCGCAGATGCCCTGGCCGCCGGAGGAAGGGAACGAGGAAAATCTGGCGCTCGCCATTGCGCTTGCGCGCGGCGCCGCGACAAGGCAGGCGGACGGCTCTCCGCCGGACCCTGAAGTGTGGACGTCTTTCTGGATCGTTTTCCGCAGCGCGCCTTATCGTCTCGGCGCGATCACATTTTTCAAGCGCTTCAAAGATCGCTTCATGCGTGAGCTGCCGTTCCTTGAACGGAACATGCATGACGGCACGAACCCGCCCGAGATGTTTGAGCGCTGGAAGTGGGTGCGCGCCGTCGTCCTTGGCGAGATCGACCCTCATGACGACGAAGACTCATCGGAGCCGGATGGCGGCGACGACCTCGACGATATGCTGCGTAGGCTCACCCCATAACACATTATGCCGACAATACTATTAATGTATGTCGATCATAATGTAACACGCGATGGTCGCGCCGGCGGTCGAGTTGTAAGGAGGTCCGGGTGAATGATTATCAGAAAGATGACGCCGAAGCGCGGCAGCGGTTGCGCGTCGCGATTGTTCGTATGGAGCGAGCGGTGATTAGCATTCATCAATGCGTCCATATGGCCGCCGCCGTCCGCTTTGAGCATGCCGGCGCCCTGCCGCCGCTGGAGATGGTCAGGCGGGTTCACGATATCTCGATTAGCGTCATGAGGGATATGGACGCTGTGGCGACCGCGTTGCGCATGGCGCAGAAGGCGTGTGACAAGGCGCTCGACGACGCGCTTCTCATGGCGCTTCAGGCGCCGACGCAGGAACAATGCCATGCCGGGTAATCGCCCGATCACTGGCGCGCAGCGCGAGGCGCGGCGCGCGAGCATGCGCAAGCTGAACGCGCTCAAGCGCAAGCGCAAGATGCGCTGGCTCGCGCCTGAGCTGCCGGCGCTGGAGCCGTCACGGCGCTGGCTTGCGCCTAAGCCGCGCTCGCCGGCTGAGCGGGAGGCGCTGGCCCGCGCCGTGGCGCGAGCGGACGTGGCGCGTAAAGTGGCGCGCCGCATCGCCCGACGCAACCGATCGGAGGCGGGAACATGAAACTACCCTTGCAATCCGCCGCAGGCGGAGGCACGCTGCCGCCTGTGGAGGCGCGCGTGTCACGGCTTGAAAGCGATATGGCCGAGATCAAGTCGGACCTCAAAGCCATGCGCGCCGACATCGCATATCTGAAGGGGCGCTTCGAGGGGTTCGAGGGTCAGCTTAAGGGGTTCGAGGGCCATCTGCGCTCGCTCCCCGGCTCATCCTCTTCGTCCTCGCGATCTTCACCGCGTCCGGCCTGCTGCGTTATTTCGGGCATTGAGCCCGCATCGCCCGTCGCGCCCATGCCGCGCCGCGCTGGCGCAGCAAGTATAAAGAAATAATAAGCGCAACATAACGAAACTATTCTGTGGATCGGCAAACAACGGCGTGGCATTATCCGCCCGCTTGCCGCGCCGTGAACACCTATGGCCAGTTGAGGCCGTCCCCTAAAGCCCAAAACTCAGGAGCAGTCATGTCACGCCGCAACAAAGCCGCTCGCGCTGCTGTCGAAGAGACGCCCGTTCAGGGAACCATTGACGCCGAAAACGTCCCCGAGCGGACGCTCGCCTACAACGACGACGGCGAGTTGATCTATGAGGACACCGGCGAACTGTATATCGCGCCCGGCGAGGAGACGAGCGACGCGCCCGCGGAAGCTTTCCAGGCCTATGACGAGACCGACGAGCATCCGCAAGAGGAGCGGCCGCAAGCCGCCGAAGACTGGCGGCCGCAGTTTCAGGAAGACGAGCCGGAGCCCGAGGACGACGTGACGCTATGCGAAATGGCTCGGGGAGCACATCGTCGATGTCGACGACTATGTCGCCAAGGTGATGGCGAACTGGCAAACGCTCATGTCGCCGCTGACCGAGGAGCGGTTCTGGCTCGCCGCCGTCGCGACGTTAACCGTTGGCGCGCGTCTCGCCAATCAGCTTGGGTTCGCGGCGATCGACGAGCTGGCGCTGCGACGCTTCCTGCATACCGAATGGACCCGCATGCGCCAAGACCTGTCGCTGGCGCCGAACGATCTCACCAAAGCCACCAACGTCATTGCGTTGCTAGGCCAGTTCCTCGGCGAGCAGCGGGCGGAACACACGCTGGTCACAGACGTGCTGGCAAGCGGCGCGAGCGCCCCGGCGGTAAAGGTGTTCCACGAACACACGCTCGACCGACTTAAGACCATCACCGTGCGCATCGCCAAGCAGACGAAACATGTCCGCATCGCCAAAGGCGCGTTCGATGATTGGTTGACGAAGCGTGGCATGCCGGTGCCGGCGTTCACTAGCGCCGCGACAAAGCTTCTGCACATGCGAAGCGGGCTCGACTTCATGGGCGCCGGCACGCGCTATGCGACCGCAACTGAACCTATTTACACGATCGCCGCCGCCGGCACTGTGCTTGAAAAGCACATCGCGTTCTGATTAAATATAGATTGCACTCAACTAAATCGCGCGCTAGTATAATCGGACCGTGGCAAGCGGCGCTAGCGCCCCGCCCGCCCCTTTTCCGGGCCGCGCGCAAGCGGGAAAGCCCCTCCCCTGGCTATAGCTCGGGAGGGGCTTTTCTTTTGTGCGCCGAGACCCAATATCAGGAGTAAGTAACTAGAGGAGGTCACATGCGGAGCGAATTCGAGCAGCGCATCGTGCGGCATGTGCTGGAGCTGATCTTGCAGGATGGTGACCAGCAACTGACAGTATTCTCTAAACAAGACGGAGTGCTGTGCGAAATTTGCGACGCCGACGAAGCGCTCGCTTCTCTTTTGCCGGACCCCGGAGGTAGTTTTCTCGTTTTCCCAAGAAGGAAAGATGGTAGGTATGTTCTCTATGAACGCACAGCTCCTACCCCCGAGTACACGATCGAGTGGGGAAAGGGCCGCGAGGTCTGCACGGCCGACTCTCCAGAAGGGATGAAGCTCATTGCGCAGGCGGTCGAGCTGGCTCGGCAGGAGGAAGCGGCGTGATGCCAAGCGAATTCGAGCAGCGCATCGTGCGGCATGTGCTGGAGTACGCCCTCAAAAACCCACAACGCTACATCATCGTGTCGGATCGCAAGAAGGATTATGGGTATGGTGAGCGCGACGTGACGAAGCTCGTCGAGCTGATCAGCGCCATGCCTCAGGCGGATATACATTCTGAACTATTTTCGACTTGGGGTGGCCGCCACTATTCTTATAGTCTCAGCACTTGCTGGCGCGTCGTCGTGAAATGGGGCCGCGGTCGCGACGTGTGCATTGGCCGCAAATCTGGCGGTCGCGAGGCCGTCGCCTGGGCGCTGGAGCAGGTCGAGAAAGAGGAAGCGGCGTGATGCGCGGGTTTGCACTTGTACTTTTACTTTGGATCGCTACGATTATTTCGACAGTTCTGCTATTTAACCACGTCAGCCCGGAGAGCACGCTCATTGGCGTAGGTATCCTGCTCCCAATCCTCACCGTCACATCCGCACTCATACTTGCACGCGCCCTTTCACGAGAACCGAGCGACGAAGCTGGCGACGCCGGGATTGAAAGCAGACGCAATAAAACGGCCGTCCCAACACCAGAAAACAAAGAACAAAAAGCGGCGAGGCGCAAAGCCTTTATTGAGATACTCATCTTCGCCAGCTTCGCTTATTCGTTTTGGTCATTGCTGGATATGCACAAAAACGAGTGCCCGGCGTACATGCGGCATGCTGAGTGCATGCATCGCGAACGACTGAAGCCCCAGTTCCGGCTATTGCCGGCACCCTTATAAAAAATTAATCGTAACCCTTCTTCCCCTTCCGCCAGCTCCGGTTCGCCTTCTCCGAGCGCACGCGCAGATTACCGGCTGAATTGCCGCCGCCGTTCCTGATCGGGTGTTTGTGGTCGATATCCTTGCCGGCGATCGCCGCCGCGCCGAGTTTCTTCTTCATCTCCGCCCGAGCGGCGTTTCGCTCGGCGCGGATTTTCTTCTGCTCCGGGCTCGCCTGATAAACGCTCTGGCGCGCAGCGTGCCGGCGGTTCAATTCTTCTTTGCTCAAAGCCATTGCGCTGACCTTCGCTGGTTACTGCACGCCGTAGGTTTCCGAGAACTGCTTCAGGATCGCCCGATTGCGGTCGGTGACGCGCTGGCCGAGCATGCTGCCGCCGAGTCGTCCCGCCTCCTCGCGTCGACGGCGCGCGCCGGCGAGCTGCTTGCTGGTGATCTTCTCGTCGGGAGACTTCCCTTCATTGTAGGCGGACACCAACTTCATCGCCCGCGCCCGCTCGGCGGACGTCGTCGCCGCCGAATAGGCGTCGAGCGCTTCGCGCCGCCCCTTGCCCTCCTCGCGCAGCGCCTTGCGCGCCCCCCATGCCGCCGTATCATACTGCGCGACGCGCCCCGGCTTGAACCCGAACGCCTGCACGCCGGCCTCGACTGGCGACAACGGCGCCATGCCTGGCTCGCCTCCCCTGCCGGTTTTGCCTTCCGTCGCCAATCGGTACGTCTTCGCTAGGTCGGCGACCGCCTTAGCCGGGAACAGCTTCTCAAATGCTTTCTCGAGATCGCCCTTGAACAATGACTGCGCGCCGTCGACCGTATCGACCAACAGCCCCGCCGGCGCGCCGGCGATTTCCCCCAGAAGCCAGTTTCGGAGACTATCCGGCCGATCCCCCTCCGGCTCCCCGAACGTCAAGAGGTCGCCAAGACCCAGCCGATGATGCACGTCGACGCTCAGCGGGCCAAGCGCCCGCGATAGCGCGCGCTTCCGCCAGCAAGACCGCCGCCTCGTTATGGTTCATCGCGGCGTCCGTATTGTCGCGGATCGACGCCGGAATCTCGACGCCGCGCTCCTTTGCGCGCGCCAGCATCGCTTTGACGCGCGCCAGGATATCTTTGCGCGCCTGCGCCGCGCCCTGCGCACGCCCGTCGATGGTGGTCGCGTCGCCGCGGCCGGGTGGGAACTCGCCGACGACAGCGAGCGCTTTCTCATTGTTGCCGGCGCGGGCGGAGCGCTCGTCCTCGGACCGTTTCTTGCCGACAGGCGCTTCCTCTTCGCCCCCTACGACCGCCCTGATATTCGCTTTCGCCTGCTCCCGCGCCGCCTGCGCCTCTGGTGATTTATCTTCAAGCACGCGTGGAACGCGCGCCGGCGCTGATTCCTCAGACGTCGCGCCCTGCTCGCGAGCCTGGATCACCTGACGCGGGTCCTCGACCTGCACGGCGCTACCCGGCAGCTTCGCCTCCTCCAACGCGGCGACCTGCGCCGGAGCGGTCTCCTCCGTGCCGGCGGCGGCTTTGACCTCGACGCCGTCCGGCGTGCGCTCGGTCACGGCGACCGGCGTCTCGCCCTGCGCGACACGCGCAGCGGCCTCCTGTTTGGAAACCGGCCCCATCTCCAGCAGCTCGTTGAGCTTGCCGGCTTTATCCGCGGCGACGATCTCCTTCGCCTTCGTCAGAGCAGGATTGTAATCAACAACCCTGCCATCTTTCAGCGGCATGCGCTTAAGACCCTCGGGAGGGGTCCTCGGAGCGTTCGTGCCGGCAGGATAAAGCACTGCCGCGCGCTGGCCCGCCTGCGCCGCCTGCTGCTGGATGCGCAGCGTCTCGGGCAGTTCTGGAGTCGTTTGTTCGGGTGCGGTCTGCGCCGGCGCCGCCTCCCTGACCGTGACCGTAGGCGCTTCGGCGGCAGGCGGGGCCTCCGGCGGAGCTGTGACTATGGCGGGTTGCGCCGGCGGCGATGATTGTTCGGGAGCTGCTTGTTCCGGGACGGCGGGGGGACCGCCAACGCCGCGGCGTTCAAGAGCTTCTGAACGACATCAGTGGGCAGCGGACCGCAGCCACAGCCAGCGCCGCCATAAAATTCGCTGCTCATGACCGAAATCCAATCCTGCTTGGATTGACCATTGCTGGTCACGACGTCGATCCACACCCGATAGGTTGCGCCGCCGACGCCGCGCCCGAGCCGGAACGACACTTTTGTCGCCGTCTCGTCGATGGTGAGCTTGTCAAGCAGCATCGCCGGCGCGGTGATCGGAAACATTCCATGCGCAGCCGAGACAAGCGTCTCGCCCGGCGCCAGCCATTCGCTGTAGTCAAATGTGTAGACGTGTTGCTCCGCGTACTCCTGTCGGAAGACGCCGAGCGCGCCCTGCGCATCGGAGACGTAGAGATACTGGCTATTGCGCGGCGCGGCGGTCGAGGTCATCACCACCCCCATGCGCGCTGTGAGCGCACCTGGAAAGATCGAGGGAAGGACCAGCGCTGACCGCTGGCGAGCGTGCCATGCCGCGTCTCGGTACGAGCCAGATTGACGCCGTTCTCGAACCGTCGACCGTGGTACTGCGCCATCGCCGCATTGGAGTAAGGCTTCGCGGGCTGCGTCATCATTCGCGCCAGCAACCCGTCGAGCAGCGCGCCCATATGCTTGTCGAATAGCCAGTCCGGCACACGGGGAAAACCGTCGTGGTCGGTCGGATCGACTACCGTCAACGCCACATGCGCGTGCCACTTCTCCGGCGCAGATGGCGGGTTGCGAATTTCAATCGTGGCGAACGGCGCGCCAGGCTGCGGCATAGTGGCGGCGCATGCCAGCCCGCCGCCGGTCTTGTCGGAACATGGCCGTAGCCCCTCGACCCACAACAGCCTATTTACGAAGGCGTCGCCTTCCTCCGCCGCCGGCGAAATTTTGTATTTGTGCTGGCGCGGGCAGGCGCAGAAAGAAATGATGTGCGTCCATGCGTCCGAACGCATGAAGAATTCGCGCACCGTCATAAACAGCTCGCGCAAGATCATGCCATCGAGCGCACCGGGCAGACGGTCGCGCGCCAAGTCCACGAGCCTGATCTGGGCGGAAAGGACGCTCATGCCTTCACCGCCGTGAGCTGTTGCTCGAATTTCGCGACGAGCGCACTGGCGCGCTCATCCTGCGTCTGCTCGTCGTCGTAGAGCTGGACATAGCCGGCGACGAAATAGAGCACCGCCAGCCGGTACTGGAGCGGCAAAGGCACGGCCTGCGCGCTCAAGTCGTCGGCGTGGAACCGCGGCGCTGACAGCGGCTCGAAAAGCTCGCGCCGCCGCAGGCGCACCGTGTAGCGCCCCTCCAGCAGCATGTCGGGGCGCATGCGAGCGATTTCGCCGAACGCGTAGTTTAGCGCCTCGACAAGCTGATCCGTGCCGAAGCGATGCGGCTCAACCCTGTCCTGCAACAGATTGCGCGCGCCGGCGACATAATCGGCGGCCGTGTCCAGCCCCATCCGCCCCTCCCACTATAACGCGGGGGCGCAACCACTCCTGCGTGACTAGGATTGGTCACGCCCCCACCTGCACGTCCTGACGGACATGTTCAGAGGGGCGCTTAGGCGCCGGCCTGAGTGACGATCGCCTCGACGAGCGCCTTGCCGTCGAGCACCTTGTGGCCGTAGACCTGAAGCCCGCGCAGAATGTCGCCGAAAGTGCGCTCGGAGCGCATCGTCTCGACCTTGGTGATCTGCGAGGCGAAGGTCAGCGCGTGCGAGTGGCCGGCGTAGACGGCGAACTCGCCGTCCGCCAACCCGCCGACCGTTCCATGCGGCAACAGGTTGCTGGCGTAGAGCGTGAAGCGATCAACCATGCCGAGGCGGCCATTGCGCAGCATCGTTACGCCGTCGCCCGACAGGTAGACCTGCCGCAGCTCGGAACGCTTGATCTGCGTCGTCATCCACGTCGGCATGACGATCCAGCGGCCCTGCTCGGGCACATTCTGCTCGTCGAGCGCGAGGCCCGCGCGCAGGATGATGTCGATAACCTCAATCTCGCCAACGTCAGGATCGCGGCTCACGGACGCAAGCGGAGCGCCGCTTACGCCGAGATTAAGGTTGTGAGAGATCGCTCCGGCCGCCGGACCGCGGTTATTGGCGTTCGCCTGTCCAATCAGCGATTGAAGCACATCGGTGTCGATGCTGATCTTCATCTGCTGAGCGGCGTCGTCGGCCCAGAGCGACATATTGTTGATGTCGCTCTGTTTTTCGATGATGTCGTCGAGGATGAAGGCGAAGTAATAGCCCTGGTCGATGTTCAGCGACACCTTGCCGCCGACCGGACGATCCAGCTCAAGATCGCCGCTGATCAGGTACTTCTTCATCGTGACGGTCGGCTTCGTGCGGATCGCGATGCGGTCGCCGAAGTTCTTGATCTCGCCCTCGTACAGGGCGTGTTACCGTGGCGGCTCTTTATCCACCACTTCTGCCGGTTTCCCGGCAGGTCGGACTATATCATCGCTCCGAAGAGCGTCCGGCGCTCGTGGACGGCTTATTCTTTCGTCACCGTCTAGTCTCTGAACCTTCCACACCCCTCGGCATAGACGAACCCATGCCTACATGCGTGGCTTGGCTGCTGATTGGCATATCCTTGAAAGGACTTAGCTTTCCAGCAATTCACCGGATTTTACACGGACTACGATTTCAATCCGTGTTGCTGATCGCAGCGAGGACGGTTGACGGATAAAAACGCTCGATCAACTTGCTCGACCAGATTTCAGGGATGAACCCTGCGGCCGAATAGTCGACGTTGGTGGAGCCGGCAGGATAGATCGGAGGAACCGTCCCTGCACCGGCAAGGGGGTAGATTGCCATCGGCGTGGCGCCTGCATACGAGTTACCGGATGCGCCCCTCACGCTGCGCGGCGAAGATGTCCTCTTCGATCGCCCGACGCTGCTGCTCAGGGAATTTCCCCTTGAGCGCGTCTGCGTAGAACTGCGTGATTTGGGCGCGCGAATAAGAGGCCCTAACAAAACCCTTTGTTAACCATGTTTGGTTGACCGTGAGGGATGGCCAAGAAGCTGCTGCCCGACGCCCTCTGGGCGGAAATCGCACCTCTATTCCCTCCTGACCGGGCTCGCCC
>NZ_JAYRLA010000021.1:0-47902 GCF_041905455.1 Methylocella sp.
CTCCACTGAGCCTCGTTCAGCTCATAGCGTCGCACGCCCATCGATGCGCTCCGAATCAAAAAAATCCGCAGCCCATTGATTCCGCGCCAAACGCAAAAATGAACCCTGAATGTCGATTGGTCCTAGGAGAGGTTCTGCGCGAGCTCCTTCAGCCCGCGCCGGATGAGCTCGCCGGCGCCCGCCTCCGGCCCCAGCGCCTTGAGCGAGGCCGCGACCGCCGACGAGGCCTGCGCGCGGGCGTAGCCGAGATTGACCAGCGCCGAGAGCGCGTCGGCCGCCGCCCCGCCCTGCGGCGCGCCCGCGCCGGACGCCTCCGAGAGCCCCGCGAGCGGCGCGCCCGAGGCCGGCGCCCTGTCCTTCAGCTCGGCGACGATGCGGGCGGCGAGCTTGGCGCCGACGCCCGGCGCGCGCGAAAGCGCCGCCCTGTCCTGCGCCGCGACGGCCGCGGCGAGCTCGTCCGCGCCGAGCGCCCCGCCGATGGCGAGCGCGACGCGCGCGCCCACCCCCTGCACCGACTGCAGCAGGCGGAACCAGTCGCGCTCGGCCTCGCCGAGGAAGCCGTAGAGGCGGATCTGGTCCTCGCGCATCTGCGTCTCGACATGCAGCGCGGCCGCCTCGCCGCGCCCCGGCAGCGCCTGCAGGACGCGCGGCGAGCAATGGACGAGGTAGCCGACGCCCTGCACGTCGAGGACGACGTGGTCCTCGCCCTTGGCGTCTATGAGGCCCCTGAGCCTTGCGATCATCGCGGCCTCATCGCGCTCTGGCGGCAGCCGCCTGCGCCAGCGCGCGGCTCGCGCGCAGCCGCGCATGGGTCAGCGCGACGGCGAGCGCGTCGGCGGCGTCGGGCGTGCCGGCGTCGCTTCTCGGCAGCAGGAACTTCACCATGAGGCCGATCTGCGGCTTCTCGGCGTGGCCGTTGCCGGTCACCGTCTTCTTGATGAGGTTGGCGGCGTATTCGGCGACCGGCAGGCCGGCGAGCGCGGGGGCGAGCAGCGCGACCCCGCGCGCCTGGCCGAGCTTCAGCGCCGACTGCGGATCGGCGTTGACGAAGGTCTCCTCGACCGCCGCCTCGTGCGGGCGCAGCTCCGCGATGACGCGCGCGAGCCCCTCGTGGAGGGTCCGCAGCCGCTCGGCGAGGCTGAGGTCGGAGCGCGAGCGCAGGCTGCCGCAGGCGAGGAAGGCGAGCCGCGAGCCCTGCGCCTCGATCACGCCCCAGCCCATGTTGCGAAGGCCGGGATCGACGCCGAGGATGCGGATTGGCGGAGCGCTCATCGGCGCAGCCTAGCAGAAAGGCGTCACTCCATCAGCATGCGCTTCAGGAGCTCGAGCTCCTCGGTGAGCGCGGCGTCCTTGGACGCGAGGCCGTCGATCTTGCGCACGGCGTGCAGCACCGTCGTGTGGTCGCGCCCGCCGAAGCGCCGGCCGATCTCGGGCAGCGAGCGCAGGGTCAGGGACTTCGCGAGATACATGGCGATCTGGCGCGGCCGCACGACGTTGGCCGTGCGCCGCGAGGACAGGATGTCGGCGCGGCTGACGTTGAAATGGCTGGCGACGAGCTTCTGGATGTCCTCGATCCGCACGCGCTTGGGCTCATGCGAGCGCACGAGGTCGCGGATGGCGAGCTCGGCGGTCGAGACCTCGAGCGGCGCGCCGCTGAGCGAGGCGTGGGCGAGCAGGCGGTTGACGGCGCCGTCGAGGTCGCGGCCGTTGGTCTGGATGGTTCTGGCGACGAAGGCGGTCACGTCCTGCGGCACGTCGAAGGCGGGGTTGGCGCGCCGCGCCGCGGCGATGCGCCCCTCGAGGATGCGCACGCGCAGCGCCTCGTCGAGGCCGCCGATCTCGACGCACAATCCGCCGGCGAGGCGCGAGCGCACGCGCTCGTCGAGGCTTTCGAGCTCGGACGGCGGCCGGTCGGCGGCGATGACGATCTGCCGATGCGCGTCGATCAGCGCGTTCAGCGTGTGGCAGAACTCCTGCTGGATCGACTTGCCCTGCAGGAACTGGATGTCGTCGATGACGAGGATGTCGATGCCGCGCAGCTTCTCCTTGAAGGCGATCGCCGTCTGCGCCTTCAGCGCCGAGACGAAGCCGTACATGAAGCGCTCGGCGGTGAGATAGACGACGCGGCGCCCGAGCGACTGCGCGTCATGCGCGGCGGCCTGCAGGAGATGCGTCTTGCCGAGGCCGACCGCGGCGTGGAGGTAGAGCGGATTGTAGGTGAGGCGCTCCTCGGGCGTCGCGGCGGCGACGCGCTGGGCGGCGGCGAGCGCGAGCTGGTTGGAGCGGCCCGCGGCGAAGGTGGAGAAGGTCAGCCGCGGATCGAGCGGGGAGCCGGCGAGGATGTCGGTTTCGGCCTCGGCTTGCGCCTTGCGCGGGGCCTCCGGCGCGCGCGGGGCGGGCTTTTGCGCGGGCGCCGCGGGGCGCGCCTCCTCCTCCGCCTCGGGCGCCGCGCCCTGCGGACGGTTCGAGGAGCGCACCGCGAGCGCGAGCGTGCGCACCTGTGGCAATTCGGCGGCGAGCGCGGCGAGGAGCTTCTCCGCGTAATGCGACTGGATCCAGCTTTTCAGGAAGCGCGTCGGCACCGACAGCGACGCGACGCCGTCCTCGACCGTTTCGAGCTCGAGACGACCGAACCACGAGGAATAGACGTCTTCGCCGACGTCGGCCCTCAGGCGGCGTCGGACGCGCATCCAGGCCTCGCCGTCGCCGCGATCTTGGGAATGGTCCTGAAAGGTGCGCAAAGTGAGCATCGGCCTTCTTCTAAGCGATACGGACGCTTCGCGCCGCGGCGACGCGGCGCGGCGACGGCTGGTCGGTGGGAAAAGGGGTGCGCCGTCTAGAGGCGGTCGGGAGGCGCCGTCGTGGCGGAGGGCGCGCCAAGGTCGGTCGCCGGGCCGGAGGCGCCTTGCGGCTCTTGTGCTCTGCGTCGACCCATGACCTGTTTCTCCCCTCTCGCGGCGCCGCCGCGGACGCCCGCGGCCGGCGAAATTATAGCGCTATACTTATAGAGGCAGGACTTCGCGCGCCCGCGCGAAGTTGCGCGAACTAAAAGCATGCGCTCCTATTATGAAGAAAAAGTTCGCCGACTTTGGAACAAGATGGCCGCCTTGTCGTTACGCCGACTCATTGTCGTTTTTGCGAAAAGCGAGTCGAAACAACAGGCCGAGCACTTGGCCCCCGCCGCCGTCGAGCGGATTTGACTCTAGCATAGGAAGGACCGGCCGCAAGCCGCCCGCCGTCCGAAATTTCCGCGCCGCGGGCGCAAGCGCCGCCGCGAAACGTAAAAACGTCGAAAAACTGTCACTAAGAGCCTGATTCCACGCTCTCGGCCGCAGACGCGGCGAAGATGCCGCAGACGGTTTAAAAGAATCCGAAGCCCGACCTGAATCACGGGGAAAACTCCCCTTCCCCCGCGCGCGCCGCGGGCGGCCGCGCGCTTTGTCTACAAGTCGTTGTGAATCATGGCGAATGACTGTGCGGAACGCGTCACGACGCGAACGCAAGCGATCGACGCAAGCGCGGCGCGAACGCGAAAAGCCCGGCTTTCGCCGGGCTCGGGGCCGTCGCTGAAACGTCGGATTCGGCTACTTGCCGAGGGCGCTCACGCGGGCGCTGAGGCGCGAAACCTTGCGCGAGGCGGCGTTCTTGTGGACGATGCCCTTCTGGGCGGCGCGCATCACCAGCGGCTCGGCGGCGCGCAGCGCGCTGAAGGCGGCGTCCTTGTCGCCGGAGGCGATCGCCTCCTCGACCTTGCGCACATAGGTGCGCATCTGGCTGCGGCGCGACTTGTTCACGGCGGTGCGCCGCGCGATCTTGCGGACGGCCTTCTTGGCCGACGGGGTGTTCGCCATCTTGATAAAGGTCCTGGACGAGCTTCGCCGAACGCCGCAGGCAGGCCCGGGCGCGTCAAATCGGAAGCCGCGCTTATAGAGGCCGGGCGCGGCCGCGTCAACGCGTCGGCCTAAATCATGCGCGCCGCGCGGTCGAGGATGGCGTTGAGCGATTTCGCCGCGGTCGCGAGCTTCTCCTCGTCCGTGTCCGGCGCCTCGACGTCCTCGAAGGCCGCGCCGATCATGTGCAGGACCAGGAGCCGGCGGCGCGTGTCCCTGTCCTCCACGGCGGCGGGGCCGCCGCGCACGGCGCTCATGTAGGAGTCGACGAAGATCTCGGAGAACTGCACGAGGTTCTCGGCGAGCCGTTCGGACGCGGCGACCGGGTCGGGCACGAGGGTCGCGACGGCCCGCTCCGCCGCCGCCACCACCTTGGCGAAGGACACGATCATGGTCGCGACGTCGCGCAGCGGCGAGGCCTTGACGCGCGTTCCGCCCGGCCCCGGCGCGCCGCCCCTGAAGCCGACGATGATGACGTCGTCCTTGACCACCAGCGCATGGGCGAGCCGGTAGTCGCCATGCGCGCAGATCTTGCTCGCTCCGACCGGCGGCGCGGCGTCGAGCGCCGCAAGGAGCGCGAACATCTCCTCGCGGCGGTCGAGCAGCCGTTCGGCCTCCGATCCGCCGCCGTCGCCGCTCGCCTCCTCGTATCGGTCGAACACGCGCTCCGCCGCGGCGCGCAGGCTCCCGACGTCGGCGCGAAGGTCGTCCTGGGTCAGCGGCTCGGCGGCGAGCGCCGCGTCCGTCGTCGGGCTGGCCAGCGCCTGATGCATCTGCGCGGTGCGAAGGCCAAGACGCTGCATGTGCGGCATGTAGGTCGAAAAGCTCGGCGTCTCGGGCGAGGCCTCGGCGTCGGGGCTCGCGGGCGAGAAGGCGTGCGCCTCGAGGATGCGCTTCAGGGCGTCGAGCGTCCAGGTCCAGGCGTCGCCCTGGCAACGCGTGAAGGTTTCGAGCGAGGCGAGCGCCTGGCGCGTCCCGTCAGGGCCGACGCGCCAGGCGACGCCGAGCAGGCGCGGCGTGTTGGGGAAGCGCCCCTCCTGAGTGAGGAAGCGCCGCACGCGCAGGTCCGGCCGCTCGCCGTCCTCGAGCCTGCGGACGATCTTCAGCGACAGCTGCTTGTCGAGCACGAGCGTCGAATGGCCGCGCGCCGCCGCGAGCTCCTCGACCTCGTGCGCCGCGACGGCGAGCTCGGGCGCGGCGGCGTCGAACGGCGAAAAGACGATCTCGCCGCCGCGCCGGGTGGCGATCCGCGCTTCGGCCCGGAACGCCTCGAGCATGGCGCGGGCGAACGGCGGGCAGCTTTCGGCGTCATAGAGCAGGCCCATCTGGGCGCCGCGGCGCAGCTTGGCCGCCGCGGCGAGAGGGGGCGGCGCGCCATCGCCGCCCTCGCGCTCGGCCGCGAGCGGGGTGAAATAGGCCGCCCTCTCGCCCGCCTGATCCTTCACGTCGAGCAGGGCGAGGAGATGGCGGCGCTCCTCGCCGTCGCCGTCGCCGACGAGGACGGCGCTGTCGGCGAGCGCGACCGTGAAGCGCCCAAGGCCCGCCGGAAACCAGCGCCGCGAGCGCAGGAACTGCGGCGCGACGTCCCGCTCGAAGGCGGTCAGCTCGCGGCCCGAGAAGATCGTCTCGATCGGCCCGACGGCGACGAGGGTGAACAGCTCGGGCGGGCTCTCGAGGCGCCCGCGCTCCTGCGGCAGGGGCTCGAGGCGGAACCAGTAGAAGCCGTAGGCCGGCAGCGTCAGCATGTAGGGGAGCTCGCCGATCGGCGGGAACTCCGAGCCGGCCGTCATCTCGACCGGCTGCGCGCCGCGGAATTCGGAGAGGTCGAGCTCGACCGCCTGCGGCGCGCGCGAGACGTTGACGACGCACAGGATGCGCTCGTCCTCGCTCTCGCGCAGATAGGCGAGCGTCTTGCGGTTGGCGGGATAGAGGAAGCGCAGCGTCCCGCGCCCGAAGGCGGCGGTCGAACGGCGCACGGCGATCATCCGCCGCGTCCAGGTGAGCAGGCTCGACGGGCTCGCAAGCTGCGCCTCGACGTTGACCGCGTAGAAGCCGTAGACGGGATCCTGGATCGCCGGCAGGAACAGCCTCGCCGGGTCGGCGCGGCTGAAGCCGCCGTTGCGGTCGACCGACCATTGCATGGGGGTGCGCACGCCGTCGCGGTCGCCGAGATAGATGTTGTCGCCCATGCCGATCTCGTCGCCGTAATAGACGACCGGCGTGCCCGGCATCGAGAACAGGAGCGAGTTCAGGAGCTCGATCTTGCGGCGGTCCTTCTCGAGCAGCGGCGCGAGGCGGCGCCTGATGCCGAGGTTGATGCGCGCGCGCTTGTCGGCGGCGTAGAACGACCAGAGGTAGTCGCGCTCCTTGTCGGTGACCATGGCGAGGGTCATCTCGTCATGGTTGCGCAGGAAGATCGCCCACTGGCCGCCTTCCGGCAGGTCGGGCGTCTGGCGCAGGATGTCGGTGATCGGATGGCGGTCCTCCTGCGCCAGCGCCATGTAGATGCGCGGCATCAGCGGGAAATTGAACGCCATGTGGCACTCGTCGCCGTCGCCGAAATATTCGCGCGCCTCCTCCGGCCAGACGTTGGCCTCGGCGAGCAGCATGCGGTCGGGATAGTCGGCGTCGATCGCCGCCCGGATCTTCCTGATGATGGCGTGCGTCTCGGGCAGGTTCTCGCAAGGCGTGCCGTCGCGCTCGACGAGATAGGGCACGGCGTCGAGCCGCAGGCCGTCGACGCCCATGTCGAGCCAGAAGCGCATCACGTCGAGGACCGCCTCGATCACCTTCGGATTGTCGTAGTTGAGGTCGGGCTGGTGCGCGTAGAAGCGGTGCCAGTAATAGGCGCCGGCGACTTCGTCGTAGCTCCAGTTCGACTTCTCGATGTCGCAGAAGATGATCGGGACGTCCTTGTACTTCTGGTCGGTGCCCGACCAGACGTAGAAGTTGCGCGCCGCCGAGCCCGGCTTCGCCGCCCGCGCGCGCTGGAACCACGGATGCTGGTCCGAGGTGTGGTTGACGACGAGCTCGATGATCACCCTGAGGCCGCGCTGGTGCGCCTCGCGCACGAAGGCCTTGAAGTCGCGCAGGCTCCCGTAGGCGGCGTTGATGTCGCGATAGTTCGAGATGTCGTAGCCGTCGTCGCGCAGCGGCGACGGATAGAAGGGCATCAGCCAGATGGCGGTGGCGCCGAGATCCTTCACATAGTCGAGCTTCTGCGTCAGCCCGGCGAAGTCGCCGACGCCGTCGTTGTCGCTGTCGAAGAAGGATTTGACGTGAAGCTGGTAGATGATGGCGTCGCGGTACCAGCGCACGTCGCTGCGGTCGATCATGAAGCTCGCTCTTTCGGGATTGCGTCGACGGACGGGCCGCGCGGCCGCGCCCCGCAGCCTTGAACGGCGCAGCGCCCGGGAAGGATCCCGGGCGCCGAGGATGGGACGAAGGAAAGAGCGGAATCAAGACGGCGGCGATCAAGAAATCGTCGCCTTGAGGGACCCGGCCGGCGTCAGTTGGGCCGCGCCGGCTTCGGGCGCGCGGAGCCAAGGTCCTGCGCGCAGAACCACGGCTCGGCGTCGGCGATCGTCCCGGAGCGGACGATCGAGCCCGCCGGATGCAACGAGCTCTCGACCTCGGCCTCGTCCTCGCCGGCGATGGCGGAGAGGCAGCGCGCCGCCCAATGGTCGATGCTGTTGTCGCGCAGCGCGCCCATCAGCTCGCGCCAGCGCTCCCGCCGCTCCTCGAGCGGCATCGCCACCGCCCGCGCGATCGCCGCCGCGGTCGCCTTGACGTCGTAGGGGTTGACGATGAGCGCGGCCTTCATCTCCTGCGCGGCGCCGGCGAATTGCGAAAGCACCAGCACGCCCGGATCCTCCGGCGACTGCGCCGCGACGAATTCCTTGGCGACGAGGTTCATGCCGTCGCGCAGCGGCGTGACGAGGCCGACCCTGGCGAGCCGGTAGAGGCCGGCGAGCGCCGACTGGCCCATCGGCTTGTTGATGTAGCGCAGCGGCGTCCAGTCAAGGTCGCCGAAGCGGCCGTTGAGCGCGCCGACGGCCTCCGCCACCTCGCGCTCGATGCGGGCGTATTCGGGCACCTCCGAGCGCGACTTGGGCGTGATCTGCAGCATGGTGACGCGCGCCTTCGCCGCCTCCGGGCAGGCCTCGAGAAAAGCCCCGAAGGCCTCCAGCCGATGCGTGATCCCCTTGGAATAGTCGAGCCGGTCGACGCCGATGACGAGGTCGCGGCCCTCGAGGCTCGCGCGCACGCGCTTGACGAGGGCGTTGCGCTCGGCGAGCCTCGCCTCGAGCGCGAAGGCCTCCGGATCGATCGAGATGGGGAACGCCTCGACCTCGAAGGCGCGTCCGAAGGCCTCGATCCGCCCGTCGGCGAGGACGCGGGCGGCGCCCGCCTCGATCAGGCAGTCGCGGAAATTGTCGGCGTCGGGCCGGGTCTGGAACCCTGCGACGTCATAGGCGCTGAAGGCGCGCAGCAGCCGCCGGTAATGCGGCGTCGCCGCCGCCGTCGCCGGCGCCGGCCAGGGGATGTGGTGGAAATAGCCGATCCGGTTCTTCGCGCCGAGCTTGCGCAGCTCGTCCGCCAGCGGGATCATGTGATAGTCATGCACCCAGACGATGTCGTCGGGGCGCAGCAGCTTCATGAGGCGGCGCGCGAAGAATTCGTTGACGCGGAAATAGCCCTCGGCGTGCCGCTCGCTCATATGGGCGAGGTCGAGCCGGTAATGGCAGATCGGCCAGAGCACGCGGTTGGCGAAGCCGTGGTAATAGTCCTCGACGTCGCGCCGCGTGAGGTCGCTGACGGCGAAGGTGATCGGCCCCTGCGTCCTCTTCTGCGTCTCGCGCGATTCGGCGTCGGCCGCGGTCTTGCCCGACCAGCCGAACCAGACGCCGCCCCGAACGTGCAGCGCCGACTGGAGCGCGACCGCGAGGCCGCCCGCGGCGGGCGCGCCGTTGGAGGGAGCCGGAACCCTGTTCGACGCGACGATCAACCTGCCGACAGACTCGCCGGCCCTGGCGAAGACCGGCTTGTAGAGAAGGTCGAGGTTAACCATGGTCGGGCTTGTCTCCTCTTCTGGCCTGATCCTTGCCTCGTCAAACGCCCAAGCGGCGAAATCGTTGCGAAGTCCGGGACGCGCCTCCCTGTCGCCGCCAAATCTTGGCGCTGAACATGGCGAAGCTTTGGCTCGCCGGCGGCCGCGGCGCGGCGTCCTCGCGACAAAGTGAGGTTTTGGCTGGCCTTACGTGGCGAGCTCGGCGCCGGCCTCAGCCTTCATGTCGAAGGCGGCGGCGAACAGGGCCCGCGTGTAGTCGCTTTGCGGGTCGGCGAGCAGGCGCGCGGCGGGCCCCTGCTCGACGAGCCGGCCGGCGCGCATCACCATGATCTCGGTCGAGAGCGCGCGCACCACGCGCAGGTCGTGGCTGATGAACATATAGGCGAGGCCGCGCTCCCGCTGCAGATCGCGCAGAAGGTCGACGATCTGCGCCTGCACGGACATGTCGAGGGCCGACGTCGGCTCGTCGAGGACGACGAATTTGGGCTCGAGCGCCATGGCCCGGGCGATGGCCACGCGCTGGCGCTGGCCCCCCGAGAACTCGTGCGGATAGCGGTCCATCGCCGCCGGATCGAGGCCGGCGGCCTCGAGCGCGCGGGCGACGATCTCGCGCTTCTCCTCGTAGGAAAGACGTCTTCTCTGCACGGAAAGCCCTTCGGCGACGATGTCGACGATCGGCAGGCGCGGCGACAGCGAGCCGTATGGGTCCTGGAAGACGATCTGCATGTCGCGCCGGCGCGGGCGCAGCTCCTTCTGGCGCAGCCCGTCGATGCGGTTCCCCATGAACACGATCGGACCTTGCGAGCGGATCAGCCGCAGCAGCGCGAGGCCGAGCGTCGTCTTGCCCGACCCCGACTCGCCGACGACGCCGACCGTCTGTCCCTCGCGGATGGCGACGCTCACCCCGTCGACCGCCTTCACATGGCCGACCGTGCGGCGGAAGAAGCCGCGCCGGATCGGGAACCACACCCTGACGTCCCGCGCCTCGAGGATCGGCCGCGCCTCGGGGTCGAACGGCGGCGGCGCCCCCCTGGGCTCTGCGGAGAGCAGCGCCTTCGTGTAGGCGTCGCGCGGATGGGCGAACACCTCGCCGACCGGCCCCGCCTCGACGATCGCGCCCTTGCGCATCACCGCGACGTCGTCGGCGATCCTGCGCACGATGTTGAGGTCGTGGGTGATGAACAGCATCGCCATGCCGTGGCGGGCCTGAAGGCTTTTCAGAAGCTCGAGGATCTGCGCCTGCACGGTCACGTCGAGGGCGGTCGTCGGCTCGTCGGCGATGAGCAGGTCAGGCCGGTTCGCCAGCGCCATGGCGATCATGACGCGCTGGCGCTGGCCGCCGGAGAGCTGGTGCGGATAGGAGGAGAGCCGCTCGGCCGGGTCGGGGATGCCGACCTCCTCGAGCAGCTCGACGACGCGGGCGCGGATCCTGTCCGCCCCGCGCGCGCCGTGCAGCTCGAGGATCTCGCCGATCTGCCGCTCGATCGTATGCAGCGGATTGAGCGAGGTCATCGGCTCCTGGAAGACCATGGTGATCCGCGCGCCGCGGATCGCGCGAAGGCGCGGCGCGGGCAGGCTCAGCAGGTCCTCGCCGTCGAACAGCGCGCGTCCCGCGATCTGCGCCCCCTGCGGCAGCAGGCGCACGAGCGAGAGCGCGGTCACGGATTTGCCCGAGCCCGATTCGCCGACGAGCGCGAGGGCGCGCCCGCGCGCCAGCGAAAAGGAGACGCCGCCGACGGCGCTCGTCAGCGCGTCGCCGGAGCGGAAGGCGACGGAGAGGTCCTGAACGTCGAGGAGCGGGACGTCGGCCGTGGGGCGTTCCGGCAATAAAGGCTCACCAGTTGTTCTGGATCAGCGTGATCGTTGGGCCGGCGAGGACGATGGGCGGCATGACCGGCGCCGTCAACCCCCACGGATGCAATGTGTCCGCGGCCGGCGCCGTCCCCTGCTGCGCCTCCATCGGGCTGCTGAAGAGATCGGCGCTGGAGAGGGAGCTATGGTCCGAATTGTCGAGTCCGAGGGCGTGGATCAGCTCATGCGCCGCGATCACCAGCCTGCCGGGATCGCCGAGCAGGCGTCCCTTCGCTCCGCCGATCTTCGGCGTCGCCGGCACATAGGTGAAGGCCTTGGCGACCGTCGCGTTCGAGCCGAAGACCTGCTTCACGAGATTGGTGTGGCCCTCCATGGCGTCGCCGCTCAGCTTGTCGCTGAAGGACTGGTTGAACGCCGTGAAGCTGGCCGTCCCGTTGATCGTGTCGAACTGGACGTCGGCGCCGCCGACGCCGCTCGGGTCCGGCGGGCTCGTCGCGAGAACGAAGACGACGCCGAGCGAATGCTTCGCCGAAAGGGCGTTGACGTCCGCCATGGCCTTGGCGAAGACCTTGCCCCAGGCGCCCTTGGCGACATTGGGCGTCGGGAAAATCGAAAGCCGCCCCGCGGCCTTTACGGCGGCTGTCCATGGCGTCGGCATCGTCCGCCCTCCCCGGCGATCGTCCTTCAGGCGTTGCGGTCGTCGTCCTTGTGGAAGCAGCAGACGCAGCCCGAAACCATGATCTTTCGTCCGCGCTCACGCTCGAGCATTTCGTCGTCGAGCGCGGCGATCGTCATCTTGCCGACGATGTCGTCGGCCTGCGACTGATAGGAGCGGTTGACGATGTCGCGCGCCTGCTTGAAGCCGAGCGCCGCGGCGGCGGTGGAGGGGCCATAGAGCTTGGCGGCGAGTTCGCCGGATGCGATGCGCGCGCCGTCGATCTCGATGAGGGCGATCTGGATGCGGTGCACGTAATCGCCGGCGCAGCCCTGCGTCACATGCCAGCGATCCTCGGCGAGGCAGCCCCGCAGCCTCGCGTCGTTGCGGAACAGTTGCGAGCGCAGCGGCATCGCCTCGATCCTCCCGGAAGGACCTTCGCACAAAAGCGCCGGACGCAGAAGCGCCTCGCGAACGGCCGGCGCTAGCGCAGCGCCTTCCTCGGATCGAAGGCGTCGCGCACCGCCTCGCCGATGAACACCAGCAGCGAGAGCATGAGCGCGATGACGACGAAGCCGGTGAGGCCGAGCCACGGCGCCTGAAGGTTCGACTTGCCCTGCAGCAGAAGCTCGCCGAGCGAGGGCGAGCCGGGCGGCAGGCCGAAGCCGAGAAAATCGAGCGCCGTCAGCGTGGTGATCGATCCGTTCAGCACGAAGGGCAGGAAAGTCAGCGTCGCCACCGTGGCGTTGGGCAGGACGTGCTTCAGGATGATCGCCGGATCGGAGAGGCCGAGCGCCCGCGCGGCGTTGACATATTCGAAGTTGCGCGTGCGCAGGCATTCGGCGCGCACGACATGGACGAGCGACACCCAGGAGAACAGGAGCAGGATGCCGAGCAGCACGAAGAAGCTCGGCGTGATGATCGAGGAGATGATGATGAGGAGATAGAGCTGCGGCAGCGACGACCACACCTCGATGAAACGCTGCGCGACGAGGTCGGTCCAGCCGCCGTAATAGCCCTGCAGCGCGCCGGCCGCGACGCCGACGATCGAGGAGACGGCCGACAGCGTCAGCCCGAACAGCAGCGACAGCCGGAAGCCGTAGATGAGCCTCGCCAGCACGTCGCGGCCCTGGTCGTCGGTGCCGAGCCAGTTCCATTCGATCGCCCTGCAGCCGCCGTCGGGATCGGTCTTGCTGAAGCGCTTCGAGGCGGCGAGGCACTGCGCCTTGCTCAGCATCCAGGTCGGCGGCGAGGGCGCGGGCGTCGGCAATTGCCGGTTGATGGTGCGGTAGGAGAAGCGGATCGGCGGCCAGACGATGAAGCCGTTGGCCTTGATCTCGCTCGCGATGGTCTCGTCGCGATAGTCGGTGCGCGCCAGGAAGCCGCCGAACTTCTCCTCCGGATAGTCGCGCAGGATCGGGAACAGGGCTTCGCCCTTGTACATCACGAAGATCGGCCGGTCGTTGGCGATGACTTCGGCGAACAGCGACAGGACGAACAGGGTCATGAAGATCCAGAACGACCAGTAGCCGCGCCGGTGCGCCCTGAACAGGGCGAGGCGGCGCCGGTTGATCGGCGAGAGGCCGCGCTTGGCCTCCCGCACGACCGGCGCCGTCGCCTGCGCTTCGAGGACCGGCGCGTCCATCACGCCTCCCGCGTCGAGAAATCGATGCGCGGATCGATCCACATATAGGTGAGGTCCGAGGCGAGGTTCACGAACAGGCCGATCAGCGCCATGATGTAGAGGTTGGCGAACACCACCGGATAGTCGCGGTTGACGATCGACTCGAAGGAGAGAAGCCCGAGCCCGTCGAGCGAGAAGATCGTCTCGATGAGCAGCGAGCCGCTGAGGAAGGCGGCGACGAAGGCGCCCGGAAAGCCGGCGACGACGATCATCATGGCGTTGCGGAAGACGTGGCCGTAGAGCACGCGCCGCTCGGTGAGGCCCTTCATGCGCGCCGTCAGCACATATTGCTTGCGTATCTCGTCGAGGAACGAGTTCTTGGTGAGGAAGGTCTGGGTGGCGAAGGCGCCGAGCGTCAGCGCGGCGACCGGCAGGGTGATGTGCCAGAAATAGTCCCTGACCTTGCCGACGAGCGAGAGCTGGTCGAAATTTTCGGAGGTCAGGCCGCGCAGCGGAAAGATCTGCCAGAACGAGCCGCCGGCGAACAGCACGATCAAGAGGATGGCGAACAGGAAGCCCGGGATGGCGTAGCCGACGATGACCAGCGCCGAAGTCCACACGTCGAAGCGGGAGCCGTCCGACACCGCCTTGCGCACCCCGAGCGGGATCGAGATGGCGTAGGACATCAGCGTCATCCACAGGCCGAGCGAGATCGAGACCGGCAGCTTCTCCTTGATGAGGTCGATGACCGGCGCGTCGCGAAAGTAGGAGCGGCCGAAATCGAACAGCGCGTAGTTCTTCAGCATCATGAAGAAGCGCTCATAGGCCGGCTTGTCGAAGCCGAACTGCTTTTCGAGCTCGGCGATGAATTTCGGGTCGAGCCCCTGCGCGCCGCGGTATTTCGCCGAAAAATCCCCAGCCGCCGCGGCGCTCTCGGCGGCGCCCCCTCCCCCGCCGAAATTCGCCGTCGCCCCGGCGTCGAGCCCCTGCAATTGCGCGAGGATGCGCTCGACCGGGCCGCCCGGAGCGAACTGCACGATGACGAAGGAGATGAGCAGGATCCCGAAAAGGGTCGGAATCATGAGCAGGACGCGGCGCGCGACATAGGCCAGCATCGCGCGTCACCGGCCGGGGAATTTCATGGCCGCCGCCTTGCCGGCGTCGATCCACCAGTTGTTCACGACGCCCATCTCGTAGCGCGGGCCGCGCTCCGGCCGGCCGAACACGTCCCAGAAGGCGACGAGATGGTTCGGCTTGTTCCACATCGGGACCCATGGATGCATGGCGCGCAGGATGCGGTCGATGGCGCGGCAGATTTCGACGAGCTCCTCGCGCGTCTCGACCACGAGCGCCTTCTCGATCAGCGCGTCGACGACCTTGCTCCTGATCCCCGAGATGTTGCGCGAGCCGGGCAGGTCGGCGCTCTGCGAGCCGAAGGTCGCGCGCATCCCCTCGCCCGGCGCAAGGCCAAGGCCGAAGCGCGAGGTCACGACGTCGAAGTCGAAATCGTCGAGCCGGCGCTTGTACTGGGCGGCGTCGACGATGCGGTAGCGCGCCTCGATCCCGAGCAGGCGCAGGTTCTTGATGAAGGGCGCGGTGTGCGGCTCGAGCGCGCCGTCGAAGTCGAGGAACTCGATCTCGAAGGGCTTGCCGTCCGGCAGCAGCAGGCTCGCGCCCTGGCGCTTGCAGCCCGCCGCCGTGAACAGCTCGTTGGCCTGGCGCAGCAGGGCGCGGTCCTGCCCGGAGCCGTCGGAGACGGGCGGCGTCGCCGCCTCGCCGAACACCTTCGGATCGAGCTCGGCGCGAAAGGGCTCGAGCAGCGCGAGCTCCTGCGGCGAGGGAAGCCCCGAGGCGGCGAAGGGCGAGTTCTGGAAGAAGGAGACGGTGCGCGAATAGACCCCATACATGATGTTGCGGTTGGTCCATTCGAAGTCGAAGGCGAGGCCGAGCCCCTCGCGCACGCGCTCGTCCTTGAACTTGTCGCGGCGCATGTTGAAGAACCAGCCCTGCGTGCCCATCGGCGACTCGTCGGGCAGGCTCTCGCGCCTGACGCGCCCGTCCTTGACGGCGGCGAAATCATAGCCGGTCGCCCAGACGGCCGAGGTGAACTCCTCGCGGAAGGTGAAGGTCCCGGCCTTGAAGCCCTCGAAGGCGACCTTGCGGTCGGCGAAATATTCGAAGCGCACGCGGTCGAAATTGGACTGGCCGACGTTCACCGGCAGGCTCGCGCCCCAATAGTCGGGGACGCGCTCGAAGACAATATAGCGGCCCTGATCGAAGCGGCCGACCTTGTAGGCGCCCGACCCCAGCGGAGGCTCGAGCGTCGTCTGGTCGAACTCATGCGCCGCATAATAGGCTTTCGAGAAGATCGGCTGGCCGGCGACGATGAGCGGCGCCTCGCGGCTCCTCTGCGCCTTGAGCCTGACCATCACCACGTCGTCGGCCTCCGCCTCGGCGGCGTCGAGGTCGCGCAGCGCCTGGCGGATCGAAGGATGGCCCTTGTCCTTCAGGATGTTGAGCGAGAAGGCGACGTCCTGCGCGCTCAAGGGCGAGCCGTCGTGGAAGCGCGCCTCCCTGCGCAGGAGGAAGCGGTAGGTCGAGCGGTCGGGCGAGACGCGCACGGCGCGCGCGACGAGGCCGTAGAGCGAATCCGGCTCGTCGGCGTTGCCGGTCATCAGCGTGTCGAAGACGAGGCCCATGCCGGCCGCGCCGTCGCCCTTCAGGATGAAGATGTTCAGCGTGTTGAAGGTCGTGAAGTTCTGGTTGCCGGACGTCGAGCTGACCTGCAGCGAGATCTCGCCGCCCTTGGGAGCGTTCGGATCGACGTAGGCGAAATGCGGAAAGTCCGGCGGCAGGGCGAGGTCGCCGAAGATCGAGAGCCCATGCGTCTCGCGCTCCGCGTCGGGCGCTCTCCCCTTCGGCGCGGCATCCGCGCCCGCGTCGGCGAAAGCGTCGAAGCCCGCGAGCTGCGGCGCGGCGAGGCCGAGCGCGGCCGGGGCGAGCGCCGCCCGGCGCAAGAGCAGGCGACGCGTGAAGGGCAGGGAGAAAGGCAAGGAGCGTCCCTCGTTCAGGCGGCGCAGGGAGCCTAAGCAGACCGCGCGCGAATGGAAACCCCCCGCCGCGGGCGCGGCGGGGCGCGCAAGGATGCGCCGCGCCCGCCTGCCCGAGGGTAAAAAGCGCGTGTCGTGGAGAGAATTTAACGCGAAGCGCGCGGAGCGCCCGCGACGGCTCCTATTTCGCCGGCAGCGGGACGGGGCTGTCGGACAAGGTGTGGAGATAATTGATGATGTCCGCGCGCTTCTGCGGATCAGGCTCGCCGGCGAAGGACATCTTGGTGCCGGCGACGAAAGTCTTGGGCGAGGCGATGAAGTGGTCGAGGTCGTCGAAGGTCCACTCGCCGCCCTTGGCCTTCATGCCGTCCGAATAGCCGAAGCCGGCGATCGAGCCCTTCGCCCGGTCGACGACGCCAAAGAGCGGCGGGCCCGCCTTGGCGGCGCCGCCCTTCTCGAAGCTGTGGCAAGCCTGGCAGGCCTTGGTCAGGCCCTGCCCCTTGGCCGGATCCGACTTCGCCAGCCGCTCGGGCAGCGGCGCGGCCGCGGCCGGCGCCTCGCCGCCTTCATGCGCCGCCGTCTCGACCGGGACGGGGAGAGCGTAGCCCGGAGTCTTGAGATGCGAGTGCGAGAAAATCATCTGGCCGATGACGCCAAGGCCCATGGCGAGCAGCAGCGAGCCAAGGACTGCGCCCGCGATCTTGTTGGCTTCGAAGGTGAACAAAGGCGTCTTCTCCCGTAATTTGCCTGTCTTGACCGATCTGGGGATCGCGTCCGAGCTTGACCGGCGCGCAGGTTATCCGCTCGTCGGGGCTTCCCACAACAGGATTTGCGAAGCGGCGCGCCTTCGCAAATCGCGCCGCCCGCCCGCGCCTTCCCGAGCGGCGCTCGCCGTGCCATAGAGCGGGCCGCGAAAGCGTGAGGAAACCTTTGTCGATGTCAGCCAAGACCATCGCCTATCAGGGCGAGCCCGGCGCCAATTCCGAGATGGCCTGCGAGGAGCGCTTCCCCGGCCATGCGCGCCTGCCCTGCGACACCTTCGAGGACGCGCTCGGGGCGATCGGCGACGGACGCGCCGAGCTCGGCATGATCCCGATCGAGAACTCGATCGCCGGGCGCGTCGCCGACATCCACCATCTCCTGCCCTCCGCCAACCTGCATATCGTCGGCGAGCATTTCCTGCCGATCCGCTTCCATCTCCTCGGCGTCAGGGGCGCGCGGCTCGAGGACGTGCGCGCGATTTACAGCCACGTCCACGCCCTGGGGCAGTGCCGCAAGCTCATCCGCGGGCTGCGGGCGGCCGCTCACGTCGCCGCCGACACGGCCGGCGCGGCGCGCGAGGTCGCCGAGTGGGGCCTGCGGGACAGGGCGGCGCTCGCCACCGCCCGCGCCGGGGAGATCTACGGGCTCGACGTCCTCGCCCGCGACGCCGGCGACGAGCCCGGCAACACGACGCGCTTCGTCATTCTCGCGCGAGAGCCGGCCCACCCTCCTCCAGGAAACGGCCCGACCATCACGACCTTCGTGTTCCGCGTGCGCAACGTGCCGGCGGCGCTGTACAAGGCGCTCGGCGGCTTCGCCACCAACGGCGTCAACATGAGCAAGCTCGAGAGCTACATGATCGGCGGGGCGTTCGCGGCGACGCAGTTCCTCGCCGACGTCGACGGCCACCCCGAGGATCCCGCGCTCGCCCGCGCGCTGGAGGAGCTCGCCTTCTTCTGCTCCGAGGTGAAAATTCTGGGCGTCTACCCGGCCGATCCCTACCGGCGCGAGGCGGCCGGATCCGCCGCGGCCTGACGAGGCGTCCCGGCTCAGCCGCGCGCCGCGGCGCCGGCCCACGCGGCGGCGCCGCGGCCGGCGACGGCGCCGGTGGCGAAGCAGGCCTGCAAAAGATAGCCTCCGGTCGGCGCCTCCCAGTCGAGCATCTCGCCGGCGACGAACACGCCCGGAAGCTTTCGCAGCATGAAGGCGTCGTCGACCTCCTCGAAAGCGACGCCGCCGGCGGTCGAGATCGCCCGCTCGAGCGGCGCGGCGCCCGACAGGCGCACCGGGACCGCGTTGACGAGGCGCGCGAGATAGGCGGCGTCGCGCTCGCCGAGGGGCGCGCCGCCCTGTCTGCGCGCGGCCTCCTGCAGGAGGCCGGCGGCGACGGGGGAAAGCCGCAGGCTCTTGCGCGCGAAGGCGCCGAAGGATTGCTTGCGGTCGCGGGACGCGATGCGGCGCGTCAGCTCCTCCTGCGCCGCATCGGGCTTCAGCGCGATCTCGAGCATGGCGAAACCGTTCGCCGCGACGGCCTCGCGCAGCGGCGCCGAAAGCGCGTAGAGCGCCCCGCCTTCGAGCCCGGCGCGGGTCACCACGACGTCGCCGCGCGCGGCTGCGCCCTCGAACATGACGGCGACGCCCTTCAGCGGCTCGCCCTCGAACAGGTCGCGGAAATGCGCGGACCAGTCGACGAGGAAGCCGCAATTGGCGGGCCGCAGCGGCCGCGTCTCGATTCCCGCCTCGCGCAGCGGCGCGAGCCATCCCCCGTCCGATCCGAGCCGCGGCCAGCTCGCCCCGCCGAGCGCCAGCACGACGGCGTCGACGGCGACGCGCGCCGCGCCCTGCGGCCCCTCGAACAGCAGCGCGCCGTCGTCGAAGCCGCGCCAGAACTCGCGTCCGCGCAGGACGACGCCCTGCGCGTCGAGGCGTCTTCGCCACGCGCGCAGCAGCGGCGAGGCCTTGAAGGCCGAGGGAAAGACGCGTCCGCTCGTGCCGACGAAGGTCGGCTGCCCGAGCTCCTCGCTCCATCGCCGCAGCGCGGTCGGCGGGAAGGCCTCGAGCGCCGCGCGCAGGCGCTCGCGCGCCGCGCCGTAGCGCGCGAGCAGGATCTCGAAATCCTCGCTGTGGGTGAGGTTGAGGCCGCCGCGGCCGGCGAGCAGGAACTTGCGGCCGGGCGCGGCCATGCGGTCGTGGACGGTGACGCGCGCCCCGCGCGTCGCCGCCGCCTCGGCGGCCATCAGACCGGCGGGGCCGGCGCCGATGACGGCGACGTGAGGCTGACGGGAGGCGACGGCCATCGGGAGCCAGCCCGGACGTCAGGAGGTCAGCCGCAGCTCGGCGCGCGCGAGGAAGGCGGCGAGCGCCTCCTCGGTCGCCGGCCGCGGGATGAAGGCGACGTCGAGCGCGCGCGCCCGCGTCCAGGCGTCATCCTGCGAGCAGATGACGGCGAGAGGAATGTCGCTCCGCGCGCGCCGGATCAGCGCGGCGAGCTCGAGCCCGTCCGCGCCGGGACGGCCGAAGTCGATCAGCGCGAGGTCGACCGCCCCCTGCGCCACCGCGCCGAGCGCCTCGTCGGCGTTGGCCGCCTCCTCGAGCACGGCCTGGGGGCGGATGCGCGCCGTCGCCAGCGCGAGCGGCGCGCCGGCCTCGCAATCCTCGGCGACGAGGATGCGCAGCCTCCGCGCCGCGCTCATCGCCGGCCGCTCGCGGGCGTTCGGCCGGCCTGCGCCAGCGCCTCGCCGAGCGCCCGGCGCAACCCGTGCATCTGGTCGATGAGATGCAGGATCACGTCGATTCCCTCGTCGTTGACGCCAAGGTCCGCCCTGAGCTCGCCGATCAGCTGCGCGCGCGCGAGGTCGCCCTCCGAGAACGTCTCCTCGCCGTCCGGCCGCGGCGGGCTGACCCACCGCTCGGCGATATAGGCTTCGAGCGTCGCCGCCTCGATGCGCGCGCGGACCAGGAACTCCCGCCGTTCGATCATCGCTTCCTCCGTCTTCGCCGCCTTCATGCGCCCGCACGCCGGCGGCCTAGGACGCGCTCCGAGCTTCCCTGTTCGCAGAACGCGCTTCAACCATTTGTTTAAACGCGTTTTTCCTCAACGCAAAAGTGTGCGACTTCTTCTGAAAATACGTTAGAGTCCGAGCTTGCCGCGCGGATCATAGCCCGCGCCGGCCCAGCCGGAGACGAACGCCTCGAGGTCCGCGTCAGGCTTGTCGGGCAGGGCGATCGAGAGCGTCACATATTCGTCGCCCCGCCCGCCCTCGCGACGCGCGGCGCCCTTGCCGCGCAGCCGCAGCTTCGTCCCTGAGTTCGCGCCCTTCGGCAGCTTCATGCTCACTGCCCCGGTCGGGGTTGGCACCGGAACCTCGCTGCCGAGCACGGCCTCGGCGAGGCTCACCGGCAGGGTGAGATGGATGTCGTCGCCCTCGCGCGTGAAGAACTTGTGCGGCGCGACCTCGATCTCGACGAGCGCGTCGCCGGGCTCGCCGCCGTCGCGGCCGGGCTCGCCCTCCCCTTTCAGCCGCAGCGTGCGGCCGTCCTCGGTCCCCGGCGGGACGGCGACCTCGATCGAGCGCCCGTCGGGCAGCATGACGCGGGCCGAGCCGCCGTTGACCGCGGTGAGAAAGTCGACCCGCAGCCGGTAGCCGACGTCGCGCCCGCGCAAGGGGCCGCGCCGGCGCGCGCCGCGCAGGATGCTCGCCAGCGCCTCGTCGTCGAGGAAATCGGCGTAGCCGGCGTCGCTGGCGTAGGGCTCGCCCTGCGGCCCGCCGGCGTAGGAGCGGTAGTATTGATGCTGCGGGCGCTCGGCGCCGGAGGCGTCGATTTCGCCCGCGTCGAAGCGCCGGCGCTTCTCCGGATCGTTCAAAATATCGTAAGCGGAGGCGGCCGCCTTGAAGCGCTCCTCGGCGGCCTTGTCGCCCGGATTGAGGTCCGGGTGATGCGCCTTGGCGAGCTTGCGGTAGGCCTTGCGGATCTCGTCGGACGTCGCTGAGCGGGGGACGCCCAAAACCTCGTAGGGATCTGCGCTCACCGCCCGTTCTCCCGTCGCGCCGCCGTCTCGGCCGCGAGCCTGATTACACCAAAGCCGGCGACGTTGCAGCCCGATTCGTCAAGTTCGCGTGAGCGCGAAAGTCGGCCCGCGCGCTTGAAGCGCATGTGAATTCATGCTTGACCAGAAGGGTTCGCCGCGCTTCGCCCGCCGGCGCAAGCCCGCCGCCGGCGGGCGCGAGGCGAAGCGGCGACCGTCCGTCGCCCTCGAGCGGCGTCCGTCGCCCGATCCGCCAGATTCAATCCGCCAGGGGATTCCTCACCAATGACCTCGAAGCTCACTATGCTCGGCGCTCTGCTGCCGCTGCTCGCTCCCGTCGCGGCGTTCGCCGACGACCCCATTTCCGGCATGCAGTACGGCTGGAGCGAAGGAGAGCGCTCCGGCGGTCCGATCGGCGGCCTGATCGGCGGCGCCGGCGGAGCGCTCGTCGGCGGCGTCGCCGGCGGAGCGCAGGTGGTCGGCGGCGTCGTCGGCGGCGGCGCCCAGATCCTGACCGGCGTCGCCCCGGCGCATTGGCCGAGCCTGCAGACCTACGTCCATCAGTACGGGATTCCGACGCATTCCTATTCCGGCCCGGTGGCGGTCGGCATGCGTATCCCCAAGGGCGTTCCGCTCTATCGCGTGCCGGAGCAGTACGGCGATCCCCGCACGCTGTTCACGGTCGTGAACAATCAGGTCGTGATCGTGCATCCGGGCACCCGCCGCGTCGTCCAGGTGCTTCCGGCCGCCTGACGCGGACAGGACGCGCGAGGACGCTTTCCGCCTCGCGCGCCCGCCCAAGCGTGGCGCATGCGGAGCAGCCCATGCCGGCGCGGGCCCGTCGCTCGACGCTTCGTCGTCCGCTTGACACCTGACGCCCCTTGCGCCTATCCAAGCCGCGCATCGCGCCGCAAGGCGTCGGGGCGGAGTAGCTCAGCCGGCTAGAGCAGAGGAATCATAATCCTTGTGTCGGGGGTTCGAGTCCCTCCTCCGCTACCAACGTTCCCCCCCACATGCGCGCCTGCGGGAACACATCGTGACCGATGAGCGCCGCGAGACGGCCGCGCACCTCGATATTGAGGCGTTCGCCTGTCTGCGTCGGGTGAACGATGATTGCGGCCACCAGCTCGCGCAGCGCCCGCACCGGTTCCTGATCGTCGCCCAGCGTTTCGGCGCTCAGCGCCTGGTTCAGGTTCTCGACCTGTTGCCGGTACCGCAGGATCGCGGCCGGGTGCAGGCTGACCATCTCCGGCGGCTTCTCGGCACAGGCAAGATCGCTTTCAAGCTTTTGCCGTTCCGCGCGCAGCGGCGGCAGCCGAAGTTTCATTTCCTCGTCTTCGCTGAAGCCCTTCGCATAGGAGTCGATCAGGCGGTCAATCTCGCGCGTCACCTGTCCGATGCGGCGCTCTATGCGCGCGCGGCTGACATTCAGACTCGCGGCGAGGCGCTTGCGCTCGTCGTTATACGTCCGGACGTATTCGGCAATCAGCGCCGGGTCAGTCAGGTTCGCTTTCAGACCGTCGAACACCGTCCGCTCGACGGTCTCAAGGTCATAGGCGCGCCGGTGATCGCAGGCACCGCCTTCCTTCATCTGCGTGCACTGGATGCGGACGCGGTTGTTGCGCCTGTCCTTCATGGACATTCCGGCACCGCAATGCCCGCACCGCAGAAGGCCGGACAGCGGACGCCGGGGCGTCCGTTTCTGGTGCGGCTTCGGACCGCCGCGCTCCAGTTTCGTGGCGACCGCCTTCTCGTAGATGTCCTGATCGACGATGCGCAGATGCGGCGCGTCAATCGCCTGCCACTCGGAAGGCGGGTTCGGCCGCGACACGCGCTTGCCCGTGTCCGGATTCTTGATCATCCGCACCTTGTTCCAGACGATGCGCCCGGCATACAGCTCGTTCAGGATCAGCCCGTTATGGCGCGCCAGCGAACCGTTGATCGTGGACGCCATCCAGTGCCCGCCGCGCGGCGGCGGCACCTTCCGGCCGTTCAGCGACGCCGCGATCTCGCGCGGCGTCCTGCCGCCGACATAGGCGGCAAATATCTCCCGGATGATCTCCGCCTCGGCGGCGACGATTTCCAGCTCGCCCGGTTTTCCGGGTACGGCGCGATAGCCATAGGCGCGCCCTCCGGGATGCTTCCCGCCGCGCACCACGCCCGAGAGGCCGCGCCGCACCTTGTGCGCGAGGTCCTGAAGGTAGAGCGCGCCGACCAGACCGCGAATGCCGATCTGGATTTGGTCGGCCTTGCCGTCATGAACGGCAAGGACATCGACGCCGAGAAATTTCAGCCGCTTCCAGATGCCCGCAAGGTCTTCCTGATCGCGCGACAGACGGTCAAGCGCTTCGACGATCAGCACGTCGAAGGCGCGATCCCGCGCGGCGTCCATCATGCGCATGAGACCGTCACGTCCGAAGATCGACGCGCCGGAACGCGCCCGGTCGTCATAGACGGCGACGACCTCAAGGCCGCTCTTGAGCGCGAACGCGCGGCAGAGCGCCACCTGATCGTCAACCGACCGTTCGCTTTGCAGTTCGGAAGAAAAACGGGCGTAGATCGCGGCGCGCATGTCACTCGCCTTTCCCGGCGGCCGGTTGTCCGGCGCGGTCGATGAAAGCCTGATGATCCGCCCGCGCGGCGGCGCGTGCAAGAGTCCGCACGAATTCAAGGATTTTTGGATCGAGGCCAGCAGACCGGCCTCCGGGTCGATTGTCGTTTGCGCGGTTTCCCGCGACCACAGGCGTCGTCAGACTTGCAACCGGCGTATTGCTGGACACGGCCCCCTTCCTCTGGCCGCTTCCAGCCAGTCTAGAGCTTCGGGAACTGACTTTGGGCCGCTATATACACGATGCTCGACGCGCATTGAAGGGCTGGCAAGATAAACAATTCGTGGGCGGCGGATTTAGACAGGCGTAAAGCTTCATCAAATCACGAACAGCGAGCAAAGCACGACGCGGAAACCCGTCAACGGCTTCGCCGTCCTGCGCTTCGCTGCGGCCCTTCGGGTGACAGATTCCCGCTTTCGTGCTGCGCGGGATGCGTCGGCTCCGGGGGAATGTCAGGGCTTCATCTCACCAAGGGAATGGCACCAGGTCTGAAGGCGGATCGGTCCCGTGCGGCCTGACTTGCCGCGACAAGCTCAAGGGGTGAACAAAGCCGCGAATTTTCGCTTTTTGTTCTTGTTGATTGGGCGGCGGCCTGCCACAATGGCAACAATCTACCCAGAGGGGCCGCATGCGACCGATTCACCAGTCAGAGTTTTCAAAGCTTCGGGAGCGGGCGGGCATTTCAATCGAGCAGCTTGCGGGTGAGGTCGGTTTCTCCATCCGGACCCTGTACCGGTGGGAAAACGGCGAGGCATCCCCTAGGAAAGCGGCGCTTCGCGTTCTCCAGGAAAAGGTAAGGACCGGACACCGCCAGCCGGAAACCCGGCCGCTGTTCAGTTTTGTCGATCTGTTTGCAGGCATCGGCGGCCTGCGGCGGGGCTTCGAGCCTCTGGGCGGCAGATGTGTCTTTACCAGCGAATGGGACCGGTATTCTCAGGCCACCTACAAGGCCAATTATGTCTGTGATCATGAAGTATACGGCGACATCACGAAGATTGCCGCCAAGGACATTCCGCAGCACGACGTGTTGCTGGCAGGCTTTCCCTGCCAGCCATTTTCGATTGCAGGCGTTTCGAAAAAGAACGCGCTCAAGCGCCCGCATGGTTTTCGATGCGAGGCGCAGGGGACGCTGTTCTTTGATGTCGCCAGGATCATCGAGCACCACCAGCCGAGGGCGTTTGTGCTTGAGAACGTGAAAAACCTCGTCAATCACGACAAGGGCCGCACGTTCGATATCATCCGCCGTACGCTGACCGAGGAACTCGGTTATCAGGTGCACTGGAAGGTGATCGACGCCAGATCATGGGTTCCGCAGCACCGTGAACGCATCTTTATTGTCGGCTTCCGCGAGCCCAATGATTTCACCTTTGCAGATTTTTCCCTGCCGGACCCGCTGAACGGTCCCCGCCTCGGAAGCATTTTTCATCCGGAGGACGGCAGCGAGACGGCAGAAAAGCCTTTCACCACAGGCCCGAATGGCCGCGTTGCCGAGAAATACACGCTGACGGATCATCTCTGGCGCTATCTCCGGGACTATGCCGACAAGCACCGCGAGATGGGCAACGGCTTCGGGTTCGGGCTGGTCGGGCCGCAGCACGTCGCGCGCACGCTTTCCGCCAGGTACTACAAGGACGGTTCGGAAATTCTCGTGCAGCAGGGCCGCCGCAATCCCCGGCGGCTCACGCCTCGCGAGTGCGCAAGGCTTATGGGCTTTGACAGGCCGGGCGAAAGCCGGTTCGTGATCCCGGTTTCGGACACGCAGGCCTACAAGCAGTTTGGCAACGCCGTCGTCGTCCCTGTGGTCGAGGCGGTCGGCCGTCATATTGCGCCGTGGATCGGGGCTGAAGCGGCCGTCGGTCCCGGACACCTTCAGCGCCGGTTGCCCCTCATTGGCTGATAATGTCGATCCCGCAACGCGCAGCCGGATGATGGCCGGTATCCGGGGCAAGGACACCAGGCCCGAAATCCTCATCCGCCGGGGAATTCATGCGAGAGGTTTCCGGTTTCGCCTGCACGCGCGGACGCTGCCCGGCCGTCCCGATCTCGTCTTTCCGGGAAGGCGCGCCGCGATCTTTGTTCACGGCTGTTTCTGGCATGGCCACGACTGTCATCTGTTCAGGTGGCCCGCCTCGCGGATCGAATTCTGGCGGCAGAAGATCGAAGGCAACCGCAACAGGGACGGCAAAGCTGTGGCCGACCTTCTGGCGACCGGCTGGCGCGTCATGACCGTCTGGGAATGCGCGCTGAAAGGACGTGAGCGCCGATCTTCGGAACTGGTGCTCGACGAGCTGGCGGACTGGCTGCGGTCCGAGCGCCGCACGGGAGAGATCAGGGGGAAACGACGTGCCGCTTGCTGACTTTACCGACTGGCTGGACGAGTTCACCGGCCCGTCATTCATCTGGTACGTCAAGCGCCTCACAGGCAACGACACGCTGGCGAACGGCACGCATCAGGCCGGCCCCTACATTCCGAAAGAATTTCTTTTCGGCATTTTCCCGGCGATCAATCGCAGGGACATCAAGAACCCCGACACCAGGTTTGATCTCTACATCGACTCGCATGCCGATCATCGCCAGGTCAGGGCGATCTACTACAACAACAAGTTCCACGAGAATCCGACAGGCGGCCGGAACGAGGCGCGGCTGACCGGCTTTGGCGGGGCCAGTTCGGCGCTTCTCGACCCGGACAGCACCGGATCGCTGACAGTGTTCGCGTTTGCGCTCGACGGGAGCGGCGCGGCCACGGAATGCCATGTGTGGGTATGCCGCCACGAAACCGAGGAAGAGCTTGTCGAAGACCGGATCGGCCCGGTCGAACCCGGCAAATGGGCAATCTGGTCGCCGGTAAGCTCGACCCTGCCCAGCCTCTTCCCGCCAGCGCCCGCGCCGCGCGCCAGCTGCTGGCTTGAGCCTTCGGAAATTCCCCCGGCGTGGCTGACGCGGTTCCCGTCGGGAGTGGAGATCATCCGCAAGACAGTCGAGCTTAGGCCCGATGCGGGGCGTGATCCGGATCATCGGCTGATCCGCAGGCGAGAATGCGAGTTCCAGATTTTTCGCAGCGTAGAAGAGGCTGTCGAGCTTCCGGCGATAACCGCCGGATTTACGAATGTGGATGACTTCATCGCGCGGGCGCAGACGATCCTGCAAAGGCGCAAGGCGCGTTCCGGCCGTTCGCTTGAGCTGCACACGCGGGAAATTTTCATTGAGGAACGCCTGCGCGAAGGCGACGACTTTGCCCACCAGCCGGAGTCGGAGCCGGGCAAGCGGCCCGACTTCCTGTTTCCGTCACAGCCCGCCTACAAAGACCGGCATTTTCCCGATGCGAGGCTGCGAATGCTGGCCGTGAAGACGACATGCAAGGATCGCTGGCGTCAGATCCTGAACGAGGCGGACCGGATACCGGTCAAGCATCTGCTGACTCTTCAGGAAGGCGTGTCCGAAAGCCAGTTCCGCGAAATGACCGGCGCGGGCGTTCAGCTCGTGGTTCCGATGCCGCTGGTGACGGCGTTTCCGAAGTCGGTGCAGCCCCATCTCCAGACCCTGGAAAGTTTCATCGCAGACGTCCGGCTGCTTGGGGTTCCCTGAAAGCCTCTATTGGCGGCCGTCTAGGGTTCGTGTTCGAGCGACGGCACGGGCCGCGTGTCCGGCATGGGCGCATCCGTGTTGTCCGGCCCCATGATCGTTCCGGAGTCGTCGGCATTGCCGACCAGCCGGTTATACGCCCCGGCATGAACGCGCCGCAGGAGCGACTCCGCGCGCGGGTCGCCGGGGATTTCATCGAGCGCCTTGAACGCAGCGCGAAAAAGCGCGTCGGCCAGCAAGGGCCAGTCGGCCGCGCGGCCGTCCTCGCGGTCGAACAGCTTGATCGCATACGTCAGCACCGCCGCCGATCCCTCTATGGCGTCAGTCGGCTTTTTCGGTGCAGGACGCGCAGTAAATCCACGGCGTTTTGCCATGCCGCCACTGTATCAGCAGAATGTTAAAATCACTTTAGCCCGTGAATAGACGGCGCGCTAGCGTTGTCGGCAGCCAAAGGCGGACGCGGTACCTGTTCTCGGGATAGGTATTCTGTTATAATTCGACATATGACGACAAAGAAACCTGAGCCGCATGATTTGATACTGGATCACCTTCGCGCCATACGCGGAGATGTCGGCGAGATGAAAGACAACATCCGCGATCTTCAGGGCAGCGTGCATGCACTTCGCACCGAAGTCCATGCATTGCGCGGCGACGTCTTGCGCCAGGAGCGCAGCATGGCGGCGCTCGAACTGGACGTTGACCGCATCAAGGTCCGTCTTAGCCTCAACGACACCCAGCAATAATCTTTCGCGTTTTAAGGCCCGTACAGGCGGTTTTCGGTCCGGAAGGCAAGGGTACACCCGAGACGCCGACTCGGCTCAAATCGCGCCCGTACCGCCAGGCGGGGCATTCAACAGCCGACGTAGCGATGACGGGTCAATCCCGAGCTTGCGGGCGACAGCCGCGCGGCCCTCTCCGGCCTCGATCCTCTCGCGGGCGTAATCGAGTTGGTCGGGCGTCACTTTCGGCGGGCGGCCGATCCTTTTTCCCCGCCGCCGTGCGGTCGCAATGCCCGCCCTGGTCCGCTCGGAAATCATGCTGCGCTCGAACTCGGCAATCGTGCCGATCATCGTGAACGCCATGCGGCCCGCCGCCGTCGTCGTGTCGATCCCGTCCATGATCGAGAGAAAGCCGACGCCCCGGCCGCGCAAATGGTCAAGGAGCTGCAACAGGTGCAGCGTGGATCGGCCGAGCCGGTCGATGCGCCATACAACGAGTGTATCGCCTTCTTTGGCCGCCGCCAGCGCCGCCAGGAGGCCCGGCCGCTGTGAGCTGGCCCCGGAGACGCCGCGATCCTCGAACACGGACTCGCAGCCCGCCTGCGCCAGCGCATGCAGTTGCGGGTCCAGGTTCTGTTCGTCGGTCGAGACGCGCGCATAGCCGATTTTCATGGCAGCATTATAAGCGCAGGGTTTTGAGCGGTCCAGCCCCTTTGTTTTCAGCGGGTTGGCGAGGGTGAAAAACACCGCTCACAAATGTTCCATTTTACGCGCTCTGGAAATGAGGGCGTCTTTCGCTGTGCTTAAGCTGATTTACAGTCTTTCGACGTATAAGTATCAATGCTACGGTATTCGCGTAGAAAGGACCGGTTTAATGCGGATTATACTATTTGCGTTTCTAGCCGCGTTGCTTCTAAGTTCGGCCGTTATGGCACAGGAACAGCCCGCAACAGCGGCAAACGCGCTGCCGCAGACCCGAGTCGAGTCCGACGACGAAAACGGCGTCATCCGGTTTATCGTTCAGGGCAGAGAGGCGGCTTTTCTTGACGCCTCCGGCCTGCACGTCCGCGCCGGAATCCACTACGGCGCGTCAATGGCGGACTACGGCAGCAAAGGTTTCGATGCATACGCAGACCAGAGGGAGACCGCGCCATGAAAATCGGCGTTGCAGTCTTTGCTCTGGCGCTCATCGCCGCTGGGCCAATCGCGGCTCAGGAGCCAACACCGGGAAGCTCATGCGCGGGAATTGCCGCTAACGCCGTTCGATGGAGTGGCGGGCCTGAAAATTCAGGGATGTATTATAACTTGCGATGCCAGTCGTCCGTCTGGCAGTCGCAGGTGATCTTCTCTTCCACCAATGTCGGATTCGGTTACCAAGTATTGCAGAACTCGGTTGGTGCCAGCAATACAGGCGTAGGATACAACGCGCTTAGCGCCAATACAAGCGGTGCCTACAACACGGCACTGGGCCGGAGTGCGCTCGGATTAAATTTAACGGGCGAGAACAACACGGCCGTCGGCTTTGCCGCTCAGCGCGATAATACGACTGGCACGGACAATACGGCCATCGGCTATTACGCGCTTACCGGCAATACCACCGGCACCGGTAATACGGCGCTGGGCCGGAGCGCGCTCAGATCGAATTTAACGGGCGGGAACAACACGGCCGTCGGCCACATGGCGCTTTATAACAATGTTGACGGACAAAATAATACCGCCCTAGGCTACTACGCCTTGAGAGAAAACACGAGCGGCGGCGCAAACACGGCGGTCGGCTTTACAGCGCTGCAAGATAACACAACCGGCGCAAACAACACGACGATCGGGTTTTACGCGCTCAGCGACAATACAACCGGCACCGGTAATACAGCACTTGGCGTACAGGCTTTGCGATCAAATACAACGGCAAGCAACCTGACCGCAGTGGGTTATAGTGCACTTTATAGTAATACGACCGGCGCATCCAATACGGCAATCGGCGTGGACGCCCTTGCATACAACACAACCGGCGGCAGCAATACGGCAGTGGGGCAGCAGGCGCTGCGCAGTAATACGACCGCGTTTGGAAATACGGCTGTCGGCGCAAACACTCTCACGAACAACACGGGCGCGGACAATGCAGCGCTTGGGTCCGGAACGCTTTTTAACAATACGTCAGGGCGATATAATACGGCGCTCGGCGCGGGTGCGATGTTCACCAATTCCACGGGCGACAGCAACACTGCAGTTGGTAAATATACTCTCTCTTCAGCCACAAACTCGGGGAATACGGCGGTCGGCGCTGACGCGCTGGTTAGTTTGACAAGCGGCGCTAATAATACTGCCATAGGTAACAGCGTCGGCAGCACAACGCTGGCAACAGGCAGCAATAATATTCTGATCGGCACTAACAATACAGTGGATGCACCGGCCGCCGGCACCAGCAATTTCCTCAGCATCGGCAATACCATTTACGGGACCAACCTGGCGGCGGGCAATGCCCGCATCGGTATTACCGTCGCGGCACCGGAGTCGGCGTTTCATGTCCCGGATGGAAAATACGTGCAGTTCGAGGATAACAACGCCGGAGCGCCGCCCGCCGCCGATTGCGACAACAACGCCGAGCGCGGCAGGCAAAGCATCGATACCACCAACAACCGTCTTTATATCTGCAACGGTGCGACGCGCGGTTGGGACTATATCGCGTTGACCAATTAGCGCCCTCTGACGACCAGCCGATTAGCGAGGGCCTGCAATTCGGCGACTGTCATGCGCGGGGTTGATCCCGCAGGGCGACTAGGCCGAGGGATGACCGGGCGGCCGCGCGAGGCGGTGGGAGGCGGCGGCTTGTCGCTTGGGAGTTTCAGCACGGGCAGAAGCGTGGCCGCGACGGCCGCCAGCGTCTCGACCGGAATTCCCGTTTCTATCGTCAGATCGAACAGCGTGCGGCCGAGCACACCATCCCGCTCTTGCAGCGGTACGGAATAGACCGCGATGAACAGCCGGGCTTGCAGCTCGACCAAAAGATCAGGATGGAGTGACGCCAGCTGGTCAGTAGGGAATGTCTCAGAAGGGAATGTCATCATCCATCTCGTGCGGGTCGGCGCTTGGCTTGCGCTCGAACATCGGTTCGGGATCATCACGTAATTCTTTTAGCGTTTCGGCTTGCTCAATGCCGCCCTTGAAAACGTCGCGCAGAAATTGGTCGTGCGTCTGCTTGAAATAATCCGCCAGCTCTTTCGCGCGCGCCGCCTGTTCGTCGGTGATCTCGATCTCGACTTTAGGCATGTTTCCGCCCTCGCGGTTTGTAGAGCCACGCCTTCACGCCTTTCACGGCGAACAGCCAGACCAGGACGGCGAGCACCGCAACCGGAGCCATCGCCACCGATCCCGCCATGTCGGGATCGGCGGGCGCTGGTTCCAGCTTGCTGATGATATCGATCATGCCGAGACCGGCGAGCACGATCATTCCCAGGGTATAGCCCGCCATCAGCATCTCGATGACGAACGCCAGCACCCGCCGCCACCAGGCAGGCTTTGCAGGCGCGGCGTCGGGCGTTTCGACCGCGGGCGTCTCGGCCGTCATGACTGCCCCCTGTAGGGATTGGGATCGACTAGCCTACCCCATTCCGGCCGCTTGAAGAACGGCAGCGTGTGCGCCGCGATCGGGCGCAACCCAGCGCGCAGGATGATCTGCCGGTCAGGCCCCATGCGCAGCAGCTCGTCCGGCCGGATCAGGGGGACACCGATATAGGACTCCGACTCGTCGCCTTTCGGATTGTAGCTGTAATTCTTGGTCTGGCGTTCGCCGATCCAGGCCGACAGCTCGGCCGACTGTTGCGGGTCCGTCATCCTGAAAAATTGCTTGTTTTCGCAGGCCCCCCAGAAGCGCCGCAGGCCGTCCGCGCCGTAGATGGTGATGATCTGGCCGGGGTTTTGCGCGATCAGGTGCGCGCGTAAGCCCGCTTCGCGGAACTGTTCGAGCGCCCCGGCCAGGTTCGGCAGATAGCCGAGCGCCGGAAATTCATCCATCAACAGCACGGTCTCGACGGCGCGGCCGGGCTTGCCGACCTGCTGGCAGATCATCGAGAGGATGAGGTTGAGCCATTTGCGATCATCGCCGACCAGGTGATCCGGCGGGCAGATGACGAACACGGTCAGCGGCCCCCCGGCCTTCAGGTCCGCGAGGCGAAAGCCGTCGCGGCTGACATGGGCGGCCAAACGGGTATCCTCGTCATAGATCGCCAGCTCGGCCGTCGCCATGCCGATGATGCCGGAGAGCTGCGCCCCTGCCCCCGTGTCGATCATGCCGTAAAATTTTCCCGCGCCTTTCTTCAGCGCGCCGATCCCCGGCCCGTCGCGCACTGTCGTCGTGCAGGCTTCCATGATCTTCACCAGCTCGCCGGTGTTGAACAGCAGATCATGCAGGCGCGGCAGCGTGCACGCTTTCGGGCGGTGGACGGCCAGCCAGAGCATCCCCCATTCGAGCAGGGACCGGGCTTCGCTGGTCCAATAGCTCTGTTCGCCCGGCCGGTCCGGCGAGAGCAGCGCCGCGACCGTGCGCGCCACTGCCATGCCGTCCTGAGTCGCGTTCACCCCTTGCAGCGGATTGAACCCGTCATCGCCGAGATCGAGGCCGAAGGACGGATCGGCCGCCAGCTCGTCACGCCAGGGGTTGAGGACGACGACGCGGCCGAGCGACGCGCGCCAGCGCCGCGTCTGTGCCGTGATCGCCCCTTTCGGGTCCGTCACCACGACCGGGCCTGTCGTGTAGGTGAGTAGCGTCGGGATGATCAGGCCGGTCGTCTTGCCGCCGCCCTGCGCCGCAATCGTCAGCACATGGCCTTCGCCGTGCAGGCTGATGTCATGGGCTCGGCGGCGGAACCACCCCCGCACGAACTGCCCCATGAAGCGCCCGCCCGGCCGCAGCAGCCCGGCGCGGCGCAGCTCGCGGTAGCTGGCGAAGCGAGCCTGTCCGAAGATGACCGGCGCGCCCAGGATCAGGCGCAGGATTCGGCGCATCACCTTGCGGCTCAGAAGGATGAACGGCAGCCCGAAATAAAACGCCGTCAGGGCATAGCGCGCCAGCGGCGGCCAGCTCGACGGCGTATAGCTGAAGAGAAACGGAACGACCTGTTGCGCGAGGAAGACCAGCGTGAACCACGCGATCCACTCGTAAACGTCCTTGATGGTGATGAAAATATCTTCGAGCCATACCGGCATCTGTGGCTGGGTTTGCCTGTAAGACATCGCCGGACGCCGTTCTTACGTTAAATCACCAATATTTTGCGGGGTTATTTCAGACGTTGATATTGCAGCAAAGCAACGGCCGGAGGATAATCACGCTGTTGTTACTGTAACTGTTTCACACGACAATTTTGGAAGGAAACGTAACCCTATGACTTACACCCTCGGAACCGCCGCGCAGGCAACCGGCGTGAGCAAGACATCCATTCATCGCGCTATCAGGAACGGCCGGATTTCCGCCGTGAAGGGCGAGGCAGGAGACTGGCGGATCGAGCCGGCGGAGCTTCACCGGGTCTATCCGCCCGTAACCGTTGCGGAACCCGTTGCGCCCGGAAAAACGGAACAATCCGTAACCCCCGGCGGAACGGACAGTAACGCCCTTGCCGCGCAGCTCGACGGCCTGAAAGCTCTGCTAGCCGAGAAGGACCGGCGCATCGGCGACCTTGAAACCGACCGCGACCGGTGGGCAAGGCAGGCGGAGCGGCTGGCGCTCACCCACCAGCCTGTTGTCACGCCCGCTCCGGTCACGCCGCCGACCGTTTCACCCGTTCCGAGTCTGTGGAGCCGCATACTCGGGCATGCTGTCCGCAACCGCCCGGAAGCCGCCTGATCGCCTTCAATCCGGATTCGCGCAATGGGGGGAACGGTAGCGCCCCAAGTATAGTAATGGTAGCGTTTTCATAACGACTGCGTTATACAGCGCCTTAATCCCGTTTTAACCGCAATCTGGTAGCCTTATGTCTCGGAAGAGGCATAGCCAGATGTGTTTTTGCTGTGCAAAACCTGGCTCTGCGAGGCAAGAGGGCGGCCCAATTCCGGGCCATACGTGCGGCGGACGTGATGCATGGCGCGACCGAGGAAAGAAGCGGGCGAGCTGCTGCTGGCGGGTCCAAATCCCCGTCTGACGCTGGCCGAGCGCGTGCGGGTAGAGCAGGCCGCCGCCGCTCTCGGAATCTCCCCGTCCGAGTTCATGCGCCGCCGCGCGCTCGATTACCGCATGCCGGTTGCCGCCGCGCAGCAGATACCGCTGGCGAACGTCGCGACCGCGCTGATCCGTCTCGGCAACAACCTCAACCAGATCGCGAAGCACATGAACGCAGGCCGCGCCGCGCCGCCCGACCTGTCCGACCTGATCGCGCGCATCAACGGCGAGCTGGACCGGCTCTATGAATCCCGTCGTCCAGACAACCGGCCGGTCGTTTAAGGGCGCAGCCGCCTACTATCTGCACGACAAGCGGCAGGAGGGCGAGGCGGCGCGCACGACGACGGAGCGCGCGGCCTGGGTTGAGACCGTCAATCTGCCGACGGCCGACCCGGACCGCGCATGGCGCATGATGGCGCATACCGCCATATCAGCCCCCGAGCTGAAAAAGGCGGCGGGGCTGAAAGCGTCGAAGCGGACGACACGGCCGGTTTTCACCTATGCGCTGACCTGGCACCCCGACGAGAAGCCGACGCGGGAGCACCAGCTTGAATGCGCGCGCGAAACCCTGGACCGCCTCGGCATGGGGCATTGCCAGGCGCTGATCGTGTCGCACAACGACACGCCGCACGCCCATGTGCATATCATCGTCAACCGCGTGAACCCCGAGAACGGCGTTGCGGCTGACGACGGCAACAGCGCCAAAATTCTCTCGAAATGGGCGCTCGAATATCAGCGCAGGCACGGGCAGACCTACAGCCCGAAGCGGGAGGAGAACGCCGCAAAGCGTGCGGCGGGCGAACAGGTGGACGGGTCGCGGAAGCCCCGCCACCAGTTCGAGGCCGACCGCACGACCGGCAATGACAGCCTGTCGGCGGATTTCATCCGCGCCGAGCAGCGCGCGAAATACGCTCAGCTCGAGCAGCGCGACCGGGATATGAAGGCCGCCCACGCGCACGCGTGGGCCGATGCGAAAAAGCTCTACGAGACCGGCAAGGCCAAGCTTGCGGATTTCCGCGACCAGACGACGACGCGCGCCATCGTCGCGGCCGGGCTGAAGCACGCTGCGCAGTGGGAAGCGCAAAAGCAGGCGCATCGCGAGGAACGCCACGCCTTCTATCGCCGGGAGGGGACGCTGCTCGGCAACATCTGGAACGCTTTCCAGACGGTGCGCGAACTGCGCAGGCAGGAAGAGGACAAAGGCGCACGCACGGCGGTCGGGATCGACGCCATGACGCTGCTTTACGTCGCATTGAGCGGCCGGGAAAGAAAGAACGGCCTCGACCTGGCCCAGCAGCGGGAGCGCCGCGAGCTGGGCCAGGCGCAGCGCGCCGAAATCAGGCATATCCGACACACGCACGGCCAGACGCATGACGCCAGCCTGTCGAAGCTGCGCGAACGCTATCTGGCCTTCTGCGCCGACCTGAAAGGCCAGCAGGCGGCGGAACGTGCCGCCCAAAAGCACGCCCGGAAAGAGCGCGGCGCCGAGTACCGGGCCGCCATGGCGCCGATCAAGGCGAGGGCCGAAAAGTGGCGGAAGCAGGAAGGCGGCTACAAACGCCATCCGGCGCAGTGGCAGGGACCGGCGCGGCGGATGGAGCGCACCCGCGTCCCGGAGCCGCCACTCCCGCCGAAGCCGAAACCGTGACGCGGATCATGAAGATTCGGGCAGCCACCGTCTTCGCCGGAGGGATCGCGTCCGGCGAAAGCCGCGCTCAGTGCGCGTTTCGACGTGCGCCTTGATCGTTACAAGGTTATTCAGGCACAATAGACGCGTTATGCGCCCACAACTTCACATTTATCCATGAAATAAAAAAGAGAAAGCCCGCCGAAGCGGGCCTTACACTGCATCAGTGCGGGAAGCACCAATCAAATCTGACAGTTTGAATATCCCGCACTTCACGAGAGAAGGCAAGAACTTCTTTCGGTGCGGTCGTGCGCCTTTGTTTTCTGCGGGTTTTCCTCAACTGCATTCGAGGAAATACCATGCTGCAAACCTGTCTACCGACCGAATCAGAACTGATGGACATGGCGAGGACCGCCCTGCGCGCCCGCGCCATTGTCGCATCCGCGCTTCCGACGATCCCTGCAAGCGAATACAGTCACTTCCTTGCCGACCGGGAGGCCCGGCGGCAGCGATCTCTGCGCCATTGCCATCTGCCTGGCGCTGCCGAACGCCCGCGCCACACGCCGCCGAAGGACTCGGGCGCGTTCGTTCCGGCGACCGCCGCGCGGATCGAGGACGACCGCAATCTGACGGACGGCGCGCGCCGATGCGCCCGCAAGATCATGGAGACGGCCTATCGCGCCAACCGCGCAGGCCGGTCTCTGGAAATCACCGTCAGCTATCTCGCGCGCGGGATGGGCCGCTGTGGTCGGACGGTGCAGCGCTATCTGCGGCAGCTTGAGCGGGAGGGCTACATACAGGTGCATGTCATGACCGGCCACCGGTCGCGCATGTGCGTCGGCCTGGTCGTCAGGCTTCTAGCGCCGCTGTTTCCGCGCCATCACCGGCAGGATTGGCCAGAACCGCCCGGAAATCCAGGGGCGACACGAGAGTCACAGAACAAGAGATACAGACACTACCGGGCCGCAGGGAGCTGCGAAATCGCCGTTGGGCAATGGGCTGGGCGCTGCATGGACGGCATTTTTCGCGCCCTTATGAAAACCATACCGCCTGTCGAGCGACCGGAATTGCTTTCCGGGTAAAAAAGGGCTTCCACATCGAGCCGGACCAGACCGCCGCCGCCAGTGGCAACATTCCGCGTAATGATCGAACACTGCAACGTATCAAGCCATCAACGCGCCGGAACAATAGGCTGGATGAAGGCTTTTTTTGCGGCGTTACTCACCTCCAAGCGAACGAACGGTGAGATTGAAACAGACTTGTCCAGCGAGATCGATCTGCGCGGTCCTCCGAATATTGAAATATTCAACGTATGACCTTGAATGTCGCTATCAAGCTTTATTTCAGCATCATCCCATTTAAGGTCAGTTAATCTGTCCGCAAATGGCCTCTCAGTCGTATACTTTCTAACAGTTTGCGCAACAATTTTACCTACTGACCTTGCAGGACAACCCTTGCAGCCAGTACCTGCGGTTACAAGAAGGCAGATCATTTTCTTATCGATGGCGTATCGCGGATCAAAGATAACTTGACCGATGTTGACATAGGGATTCAATTTCCCTGCCCCGCCGCCAGGCTCTGCGCCGTAGCGCTCGATCCATTCCGGCCGCGCCGTGCTCAGGTCAAACTCTGTTCCCTCAGGCGCATGGTAGCAGTGACCTTCCGGAGTGCCCATTCCAGGGCCGCCCGTTGCAGTAAGATGAGGAGGCTTCGGGACAAAGTCTTCTCTTATTGTACCCTCCAAAGATACTGCACCTGAGATAAAAAAATCTCCAATCTTCTCAGGCAAAACAATCATGCTCAGTTGATATTCAACAATTTGTGGAATATTCAACCATCTTTTTGCAAATGTTTCTGACTTGCCTTCAAGAGTAAGCTTCATGGTGGAGTAGGCGGGTCGATCAGCCAACTTACCAAATATGTCGCGAGGAAGGTCAAAAGTGATCGATCTGTCCGTAGATGCGCCATGAAAAATTTCTCCAGCCAATTCCAACTTTGGCTTGGCAAACTCAGCGGTATGCAGCCTCAATCCACCAATCGCAACTCGGACAACGTCTGTAGAAAGAGCGGGACCAATATAATTTGGACTAAATCTTGTAACAATCGGCTTATTGCCGAATACATTATCAGCTACCAGCGCCGTAATATCTTCGATGGCAGACAGCGGTCTGTCCAGAACTCTATCGGCACCAGTCTCCAATTCGTCTAGCAGAGAGGCTAACCTCTCAAAAGCGTCCTTCTCAATGTTACTTAAATCTTTGACAGTCTTATCCACTGTATCAGCGTATGTCTCTTCAACGTTTCTAAGTAAAATATTTGAGTTATTTACAGCCTGTGCTGTAGAAACTTGAAACTCCCAGCTAGCAGTTGAAATTATGCTTTGGATGGCAGCTCTAAATTCTTGGATTAGTTTTGATATAGACTTCTCGGGATTAAGTGATATTTTAGCCTCAGCTGTGAAAGATGTGAATATAATAGCACAGACAATTATAAATACCCGTACTAGCCTCATAATAGCCTCCCATGGCCAACACGTTATCTGAGTGCCTGTTGAAGGCTTTAATGTAGTTTTCTATGAGGCTAAGCTACCGCGTGCAGCGCCAGCGATTTCGATCTTCATCACACTTGCCATATCGAGTATTTACGCCACCGCCGTATTTAATCGTGCATGCTGCACGACCGGCCTCCCCGCCAATCCACGTCCAGCAACTTTCGCAACGAACACTAAGGCGCTCAGTTATGCGTGCGCAATACCAATACTTCTTTGCTTCAGCCTCAGTGATGATCGTGGACGTGCAAATTACAAACCAAAGAACGAGGTGCAGACGCATTGGACGCCTCAACCGATCTTAGAAACGCGATTATGTATGACTAATTGGAACATAAGTCAAGATGAACGATGGCGACCGATGACGTGATTTTGTCGAGACCAAATGCGACGAATGTCGCAGCTCGCATTAGTGGCTTTGGCACTAGGTGTTGATCGCAAAGAATCATTGGTATGTAATATGCAATAAAAAGTAAGCAATTGATTTTGGTTGCTTGGATATGACCTTAAAAAATGACTTGATGCTGTAGAGAAAACAAAGTAAAACATCAAGAGTTTTGTCGTATCGGCGGGTAAGTCCAAGGCGATATTTAACAGACGAACATAAAGTCGGCACAATCCGATTGGGGGGATTGGCTGTAGCGGACCTCCGCTACCATATACAATTGATTTTATTGAGAAATTCGGCGTAACTGAAAATCTACCCACACATTACCCACGCCGAGCGGAAGACCGAGCGGGCCGTTACCGGCCCATTGCTACGACTCACGCTTCAATCACAATCTTGACCTTCTCGGGGTCAACGCCAAGCGATTGCGCCAAACGTCGCTTCGCCTCTGCGATGGTCAATGGTGCTGCATGGTGCGGCGTAGAAGCTTGAACCAAAGGTTCGGCGACCGCTTCGCCGTCCACGTCACCTAACTTCACGCTAAGAAGGGGCCGCTTGCCAAGCGCAATGCCGCCACCAATCGAAGACGGCGCGTCGGGGTCTTCGGCAACGAACATCGAAACCCAAACGCCGCGCCCAAGGGGGATGCTATGCCCCGCATCCATCCTTGCACGATAAGCGCGGTCGAAACGTTCCCGCATTTCGTCGCCGTCCACCATGTAGACCAAGCCGCGCTTCGGACTGTCCTTATCATCAACGGTGACGGCTACGACGTAATCCACGTCGTCCAGCGTGACCCATCCGCTGTCGTCGTCGTTCCGTGGGAAGGCAATCCATGTGTCTTGCGTCGTGCGAATGGAAACCGTGTGCTGTTCGGCCCCTTTCACGATCCTACGAACGCTAGACTTGCCGATGCCTTGGATGCGCTCGATGCGCCAGCCCGCTTGCTCAAGCGCGCGTTCCCCTAGCTCAAAAAGTTTGCGGCGGTTTGTTGCCTTCTGAGGCGTTCTAAAAACGTTTGTCATATCCTGCCATCATTCCGTGCGAGGTTTATAGGATAAATACGGACGATATGACGACGTGTCAACTTCTTCCAGGAACGTTTTTGGACGAAATACGGAACAGACAAAAAACCCGCCAGCGGGGCGGCTGGCGGGCTAGGAAACGGCGTGCCCGATCATGGGTAGGAACGACACGCCGCTATCGGCCGGGGGAAGGCAGTGCCAACCGCAACGCCCCGGCCAATCTCATTCAGTCCTTCCATCCAGCTCTTCACGCAAACCATCGAGAACGAGCGTCTCGATCGCCTCGAGGTAATAGAGCCGGCCGTGGCCGCAGGAGCCGCTCTCGCGCGCCGTCGAGCAGCGAATGCGCGTCTTGCCCGTCTTGTCCTTGTCGTGGACCGACATTCCTCCGCCGCAGGCGCCGCATTGAGCAGGCCCGAGAGCAGCCGCCTGGGCGTGCGGTGGCTGCGCGGATCGCCCGTGCGGCTCTGGCGGCGACGATTCACCATCTCGAAAACATCCTCGTCGACGATCCGCAGATGCGGCGCCTCGGCGATGCGCCACGCCTCCGGCGGCTTTGGCCGGAAGACGCGTCGGCCGGTCGACGGGTCGCGCACCATGCCGACGCGGTTGCAGACGATTCGCCCGACATAGATCTCATTGTGCGGCAACCCGTTGCGCCGCTGCGCCGAACCATTGATCGTCGAGGCGTTCCAGCGCGCCCCCCGCGGCGGCGGAATGCCCTCGCGATTGAGCTCGCCGGCGATCGCCCGCGGCGTCGCGCCGTCGGCGTAGGCTGAAAAGATGCGGCGCACCACGGCCGCCTCGGCCTCGACGATCTCGAGCTCGCCGTGCTTACGGCTACCGGGCGATAGCCGTAAGCACGTCCGCCGGCGTGTCGGCCGTCGCGGACGACGCCGGCCATGCCGCGGCGGACCTTATGGGCGAGGTCCTGAAGATAGAGCGCGCCGACAAGGCCGCGAATGCCGATCTGAATCTGGTCGGCCTTGCCGTCGTGTACGGCGCGAAGCTCGATCCCCAGGAAGTTGAACCGCTTCCAGATGCCGGCGAGGTCCTCCTGATCGCGCGACAAGCGGTCGAGCGCCTCGACGAGGATCACCTCGAAGGCGCCGTCCCTGGCCGCATCCATCATGCGCATCAGGCCTTCGCGGCCGAAGATTGAAGCGCCGGAGCGGGCCCGGTCGTCATAGAGGGCGACGATGTCGAGGCCGTTCTTTTCGGAGTGCGCGCGGCAGAGCGCGACCTGGTCTTCGATGGAGCGCTCGTGTTGGAGCTCGGTCGAGAAGCGCGCATAGATGGCGGTGCGCATCAGGATTGATCCCGCTCGGACCGGGGCAAGGCCGCCTCGGCCGCGCGGCGATGATCCTCCCGCGCGGCGGCGCGAGCAAGCGCTTTGACGAACTCCACAAGCTTCGGATCGAGCGCGCGGGTTTCGAGCCGTCGGGCCGCGCCCGCCGGCATCGCCTTCCTGCCCGATCTCCGCGCCTCGCTCATCGTCCCGCGTCACGTCGACAAACGGCGCCGTCGCCGTTTTTTCCAACGTACGCGCTTCCGGGCGCGGACTTCTGGTCACAGGCGGGTCAAAGCGAGGTGCCGCCGCTCAGGCATTTCCATGAGCCTGGCAGGTCGGGCCGATTTCAGAGAAAGGTCGGGCTCTACGCCTTCCGCGCTTTTTGGTCGTGCTAAACTGAAACAACGGAGGCCGTCGTGACCGATTCGGTTCTTTTCAATCTTGGCATTGCGGACAGTGGCCGAGTCCGAGCGCTCTGCGCGAACTCCACTTGAACGCATCCTGAACGATCTTTAGGAGACGATGAAGGTTGGAAGCGTTTTATACGGCAAGGGGGCGCTGAGGTGCTGAAGGCGCTGAGTTTGTTCACGGGCATTGGAGGGTTAGATTTCGGCTTCGAAGCAGCAGGCTTCACGACAATCGCGGCGGTTGAAGCAAATACGACTGTGGCGGCCACGATTCGGCTGAATCGCAAGTGGGATGTGCTGGAAACGAACCTCGACCCGCGTCGAGCCGTCGATATTTGTTCGTCCACAATCATCAAGGACGCAGGTCCACTCGACATTGTGATTGCGGGACCGCCCTGCCAGCCTTTCTCAAAGGCCGCCTACTGGCGGGAGGATGGGGCGAGCGGGCTCGATGATCCCCGCTCAAGGACCTTGAACGCTTTTCTGCAAGTGATCGCGCTGACACGGCCGAAGGCTTTCTTACTGGAGAATGTGCCTGGCTTCGCCGCGCGCGGTCATTCTGGTGGCTTAGATCGCGTCCTTACAGGAATAACGCGCGTAAACAGCACATTTGGGTCACGATATAGAGTGCATTGGGCGAAGCTCAATTCAGCAGACTATGGCGTACCCCAGATTAGAGAGCGAGTATTCCTTGTTGGTGCTGAGGACGGCAGGGATTTTATCTTTCCAAATCCGACCCATCGAAACGCTTCAGGCACAGACGATGATGTTAGGTTACCGTTATATACGACCTGTTGGGATGCCATCGGGGATATCCCCAGCTCAAGTGACGACAGCTTACGGATGAAAGGGAAATGGGCAGGCTTGCTGCCCTCAATACCTGAAGGTGAAAACTACTTGTGGCACACCAACAGAGGCGGTGGGATGCCGTTGTTTGGCTGGCGCACTCGGTACTGGACTTTCCTTTTGAAGCTCGCGAAGGACCGACCTTCTTGGACAATCCAATCGCAATCTGGCTCCGCGAGCGGCCCATTTCATTGGTCGAATCGTAGATTGTCTGCGACAGAGCTATTCCGATTGCAGACATTTCCCCAGAACGTGAAGTGTGATGCAAGCCGCAGCGAGATGCAACGCATGGTCGGAAATGCGGTTCCGTCATTGTTAGCTGAGGTACTGGCATGTGAGATCAAGAAGCAGTTCTTCGGCGCGAAACTCGACACAAGCAAATCACCGACGCTTGCCGTGCCGAAGAGTGAGACAGCGCCCCGTCGGACGGCCGTGCGGCCTGTGCCACCAGCCTTTCACGAGCTGGTAGGAACACACGCCGATCATCCAGGTACCGGGCTTGGACCCGGCGCTGCCGCCGGCGCCCGGGCGAAACGCGACGCGCTACGCAAGTTTAAGGCTGCATGACCATGGCACGATCCGCTATCTCTCGTAACCGCTGCTGCACGATCGTAGGATCAGCCGTCTCGCACTCCCAAACTGTCACGACTCTCCATCCCAGATCCATAAGGAGCGTTGCAGCGCGCGCGTCGCGCTCTTGGTTTCTTCGCAACTTCGGCAGCCAGTATTCTAACCGGCTCTTCGGTTGCCGGCTAAGCCGGCAGCCTTCATGCTGGTGCCAAAAGCAGCCATGCACAAATACCGCTACTTGTCGGCTGGGAAAAATCAGATCTGGCGATCCCGGCAGGTCACATCGATGAAGCCGAAACCGCAACCCGGACGCATGAGCCGCGCGACGCACAACAAGCTCCGGCTTGGTGTCTATCTTTCGAATTTTCCTCATATGCGCGCTTCGCTCCGCGCTCGTGAGATGATCACCCAAGATGCTTCCCTTCGATCCAATGGCGTCGCCTATGATATTAGGATTTCTGCTGCCTCGATAGGTAACGGCGATGTCCGTTAGCGCGGTCAATATTCGGCCAGGAGTGAGCATCCTGTCAGTGCTCCGCCACCTCAATTACCGGCCCTGGTTTGCCCTAGCAGAATTCGTCGACAACGCGTTGCAGAGCTATCTTGACAATGAGGATAAGCTGCAAAGTCTGACGCCGCCAGCGGGTTCGCTAGTCGTGAGGATCGACATCGAGGCGACTGGCGCGAACCGCATCACTATCCGGGACAACGCAGGCGGGATCGCCGAAGCGCAATATAAGCGAGCGTTCCGTCCTGCTGCGATTCCTACCAATAGCTCGGGCCTTTCCGAATTCGGGATGGGAATGAAGAGTGCAGCCTGCTGGTTCTCGCCTCGATGGCATGTTCGCACGAGCGCCCTCGACGAGCCGATCGAAAGAACAGTCAGGTTCGATATCGACCGCATTGTCAGGGACGACATCGCCGAGCTCGTCGTGGAGGAGCGCGCGGTTGCGCCAGACGCGCACTTCACGGAGGTGGTGCTTGAAGAACTCCACCGGCCGCCGATCGGGCGCACCGTCGGAAAGATCAAGGAGCACTTGACGGACATTTTCCGGGTCTTCCTACGGCGGAAACAGATGCAGCTCGTCGTGAATGGCGACGCGCTTATCTACTCGGACCCCAGGACACTCACGGCGCCGTACTTTCGCACTCCAGATGCCGCCCCAATCTTATGGCGCAAGGACATCAATTTTGATCTCGGGCAAGGCATGTCCGTCGACGGGTTCGCTGCGATCCGAGAAACCGCCAGCGTGTCGAGCGCGGGGTTCGCGCTCTTCCGCCGATCGCGCTTGATTCAGGGAAGCGCGGATGAAGGCTACCGACCCGAGTATATCTTTGGTAAGCCCAATAGCTACTGCTATCAGCGCCTCTTCGGCGAGCTGCATCTGACCGGCTTCGAGGTCGCGCAGACCAAAGACGGAATCCGCTGGGACGAGAATGAGCAGCCGTTTCTAGAACTTCTATTGGAGCGTCTGGACTCTGACGACCTTCCTCTTATCCACCAAGCGAACGGCTACAGGGCCCGCGCCTCAAGAGCGGCTGTGCAGACCGCGGCGCGGCAGGCGGTTGATCATACCGCGTCAGCCCTCGAGCGGACACTGGAGCCAGTCGCGGAAGCGATTGCCGAGAAGCCGCCGGTGAGCGCGCCTCCCCTCGAAGAGCTGCCGCAGCAGGGAAGTCTGGCAGAGCGAGAGCTTGATATCCGCTTTCATGGTATCGCCTGGCGAATTGTCATCGAGCTCAACGACGATCCCAGCATCGGCGAATGGCTCTCAATCAGTGACACCAGCCGGCCGACGAGCGATGGAGCACCCAGGTTGCTGCGTCTGCGTCTATCGCTGGCGCATCCCTTCATGGTGCGCTTCTCGGGTGTCGACAGCTCTGCGATCGAATCCCTTCTGAGGACCGCCGCAGCGATAGGACTTGCCGAGGTGCTAGCGCGAGAATCGGGTATAAACCAGGCGGGAACGATTCGGAGAAATGTCAACGATCTCCTACGCGATTCTCTATCTCAGCCATGATGCAGGGCGATATGAATTCGGTTATTCCCAATATTTCTACCCTATCTGTCGGCGCGGCGTGGGCGCCACATGTCGGCGAGGAGACTAGGGAGCTGCTACGTTCCTCGTCGGCGCCGGCAGATAGTCACGACAATATCATCGCATCCGGTAGGTCGATCCTGTCGAAATGCGTTCCGCCAACGTCTCCCGCTGGCCAGGAAACGGGCCTTGTGATTGGATATGTGCAAAGCGGTAAGACGCTCTCGTTCACCACGGTGGCGGCGCTGGCGCGCGACAATCTTTATCCCATCGTCATCGTGATCGCCGGCACGACGATCCCGCTCTTCAATCAGTCCACGACGCGGCTCCAAAGGGATTTGCGGCTGAGCACACGGCCCGATCGTCGCTGGCAGCTCTTTCCCCTTCAGAAGGAAACCCACCAAGCCAGCATGCTGAACGCTATCAAAGGCGTTTTGGCGGACTGGGCAGATGCGTCGGTGCCCGATGACGACAAGAAGACCGTGCTCATCACGGTGATGAAGCATCACAGCTGGCTCGCGCAGCTTCGCGCGATGTTGGCGAACCTCGAGCTTGGTGGCCGCCCGGTGCTTATCATCGACGACGAAGCAGATCAGGCTAGCCTAAACGCAAAGGTCAACAACGGCGAGCAGACAACGACCTACACTAGGATCATGGAGCTTCGCGCAGAGATCCCGCATCACACTTTCCTGCAATATACGGCGACGCCACAGGCTCCACTGCTGATCAACATCATCGACCTGCTGTCGCCTCGCTTCGTCGAGGTCCTTGAGCCCGGAGCCGGCTACGTCGGCGGGAGGGACTTCTTTGTCGCCTTGCGCAACTCGCATGTGAGGCAGATTCCGCCGGGCGAGGTGCCCACCCCAACGAATGTGCTGACGGAGCCACCTGGTTCGCTTCTCGAGGCATTGCGCCTTTTCATGGTCGGGATCGCAAGCCACCTCATCCGTCATGGCGATACAGGCAACCGTTCGATGCTCGTGCATCCGTCTCATAGGACTGACTCGCATCAGGAGTTCTTCAACTGGGTCCAGGGTGCCTTCAACACTTGGCAGCGCACGCTCGAGCTGGACGAAGCCGATCCAGATCGGCGTGATCTGCTGGCCGAGTTCGCCGCGGCTTATGATGACCTTGCGACCACAGCGAACGATCTGCCGACATTCGATGCCGTCACGGCGGAGCTGCTCAGAGCTTTTCGAAACGCGACCGTGATGGAAGTCAATGCGGTTCCAGGCAAGACGCCAACGATCCGATGGCAGAATTGCCTTGGATGGGTGCTCGTCGGCGGACAGGCGATGGATCGTGGGTTCACCGTGGAAGGGCTCGTGGTTACATACATGCCAAGAAGCGTTGGGGTCGGCAACGCCGACACGGTCCAGCAGCGCGGTCGTTTCTTTGGGTACAAGCAGGGCTACCTGGGCTATTGTCGGATCTACCTGGAAGCGGGGGGCCGGCAGGCGTTTCATGACTATGTCGAGCACGAGGAGGAGATTCGGACTCAGCTCGAGGACTACGAGCGCACCGGGAGGCCGCTGGGTGAGTGGAAGCGAGCGTTCATCCTGTCCCCCAACCTGCGTCCAACTCGATCGAGCGTCCTAGATCTCGACTATATGCGCGGCACGTTCTCGGACTCGTGGTTTGATCCCAAGTATGTCAACGGCCCTGCCGAACTCCTCATTGCAAATCGTCAGTTGATCGAAGCATTCCTGGTGCGGCATCAGTTCGTTGATATGGATGGGCATTTAGATCGGACAGCCATACAGCGTCACAAAGTTGCTGATGATCTCGCCTTGTCCGATGTCCTCCGGGATCTGCTGGTAGAGTTCCGTTTGGCAGAGCTGCGTGACTCTCAGAACTACATTGGCGCGCTTCTGCAGATTAGCCGTGGTCTCGATCGGAATGGCGGCGAGCGATGCACGGTGGTGCGGATGAGCGGCGGCCAGCCACGCGAACGCGGCGCGAGCGAAGATGGCCGTATCACATCGCAGCTGTTCCAAGGCGCGAACCCGTCAAGAGGGCCGACGCAGGGGAGTGTCTATCCTGGCGATCGTCACATCCACGGCTCGGATAAAGTCACGATCCAAATTCACAACCTTAATCTCACAAGGGGCACGAACGGGCCGGTGGTCGTCGAGAATATTCCCGTGATGGCCATCTGGATACCTGCGAGGCTCGGAGCGGGCTGGCTGGTCCAAGCCTCAGCATGAGCCATCATCCCATGGCTTCCGAGTGGAAAAGTGCAGCGGCGCGGGAATTGCAACGAAAATTTTAGCGCAGGCTGAACAGCCCATTCCGGAGAATGGCGGATTTTGGCGAGTTATACCGGACGCGAAATTGAAGGCGAAAAGCGTGGTTTTTGAGGTGTTTGCGGGTTGAATTCCACGGCTAAGTCCTTGATTTGACTCATGGAATGAGTGAGAGGAAACGAACCCCCATGGCCAGCTTTGAAGGCTGGGAAAAATCGCATTATTTCAAATACATGAATGTTGAAAGGCACAATTCTAGCACAGGCGAAGCACAGGTGCCTTTGGGCTTACGGCGCGCCCTGCTCTGGTGACAGCCCGGGCGTCCAGCGCGACGCCGTCGGGCAGGCGGCACCGAAAGCCCGCCGCGTGGGCGGCGAACTCGATCGCGAGGTCCGTCAGGGCTTTGGCCGCCTTTATGTCCGGCTCACCGTCCTGTTTTCTGTCGCGCATATCATAAATATATCATTGTGTTGCGGTGACTGTCCAATGATTCTGCGCCGGCTTTGTGGCCGCTTTCTTGACCGCTGAACGTCGAGTCGACCCCAATGTCTTTTCCGAGGGCGGCCGCGCCCCGCACCGTAAGCGATTGAGGGCGCGTCGATGCGCCGGGACAGACGTCATTGCTCAAGCCCCACTTGCCAACCTGCCTTCTGTGGGTCACAAGTACCCGCCCGCCGACTTTGGCGTCCTATCCCTAAAAGCGATTGTCGAAGTCAAACTCATGCGCGCCGCCGGGCAAAGAGCCTGCGCGGAGGTCGTCGAGCAGATAGCGGCCAATGCCGGTTTCTATCTTCCACGCAAATGATTGATGGACGCTGTAAAAAGCGGCCCCGGTCGCAGACTAAGAGGCCCTAACAAAACCCTTTGTTAACCATGTTTGGTTGACCGTGAGGGATGGCCAAGAAGCTGCTGCCCGACGCCCTCTGGGCGGAAATCGCACCTCTATTCCCTCCTGACCGGGCTCGC
>NZ_JAYRLA010000022.1:0-46406 GCF_041905455.1 Methylocella sp.
ACTGAGCCTCGTTCAGCTCATAGCGTCGCACGCCCATCGATGCGCTCCGAATCAAAAAAATCCGCAGCCCATTGATTCCGCGCCAAACGCAAAAATGAACCCTGAATGTCGATTGGTCCTAGACGGCCGGCGTTGCGCTCGCGCGTTCTTTGCCGGTAAGAGGTCGCCTTCGCGAAAGACGCCTCCCCCCGCCGGCAGGATCGACCATGTCCGACAGCTTCCGCCCCGCCTCAGACTTCCTTCAGACGCTGCTCGCGCGCGGCTTCGTGCACCAGTGCTCGGACCTCGCCGGGATCGACGACAGGGCGAAGGCTGGACGGCTCGTCGCCTATATCGGCTTCGACTGCACGGCGCCCTCGCTGCACGTTGGCTCGCTCGTGCAGATCATGATGCTGCGCTGGCTGCAGAAGACCGGCGGCAAGCCGGTCGCCCTGATGGGCGGCGGCACCACCCGCATCGGCGATCCGACCGGGCGCGACGAGAGCCGCAAGATCCTCACCCCCGAGACGATCGAGGAGAACAAGGCGGGCATCCAGCAGGTGTTCTCGAAGTTCCTCGACTTCGGCGAGGGGCCGGGCGACGCGCTGATGGTCGACAACGCCGACTGGCTGCTCAGGCTCAACTACGTGGATTTCCTGCGCGAGGTGGGGCGGCACTTCTCCGTCAACCGCATGATGGCGATGGACTCCGTCAAGCTGCGCCTCGAGCGCGACCAGGAGATGTCCTTCCTCGAGTTCAACTACATGTGCCTGCAGGGTTATGATTTCGTCGAGCTCAACCGGCGCCTCGGCTGCGTGCTGCAGATGGGCGGCTCCGACCAGTGGGGCAACATCATCACCGGCCTCGACCTCGGCCGGCGCATGGGCGGCGAGCAGCTCTACGCGCTGACCTCGCCGCTGCTGACCACCGCCTCCGGCGCGAAGATGGGCAAGACGGCGCAGGGCGCGGTCTGGCTCAACGCGGCGATGCTGCCGGCCTTCGAATACTGGCAGTTCTGGCGCAATTGCGACGACGCCGACGTCGGCCGCTTCCTCAAGCTGTTCACCGAGCTGCCGATCGAGGAGATCGCCCGGCTCGAGGCGCTCGGCGGCGCCGAGGTCAACGAGGCGAAGAAAATTCTGGCGACGCGGGCGACCGCCATGGCCCATGGCGAGGCGGCGGCGCAGGCCGCTCTCGAGGCCGCGCGGAAAACCTTCGAGGAAGGCGCGCTCTCGGACAATCTGCCGAGCGTCGAGATCGACGCCGGCGAGATCGCGGCCGGGCTCGGCGTGCTGTCGGCCTTCGTCAAGGCCGGGCTCGTCGCCTCGACCGGCGAGGCGAGGCGCCAGATCAAGGGCGGCGGGCTCAAGGTGAACGACGCGGCGGTCGCCGACGAGCGCGCGATGATCGGGCCCGCGGACGCGCAGGGCGGCGTCGTCAAGCTCTCGCTCGGCAGGAAGCGCCACGTGCTGCTGAAGCCGGTCTGACCGCCGCGCCCGCAAGTTTCGTTTAAAGATCGGAAGATCATGGAAGAATCTCCGTGATCGCCGCGCCTATCCTCCTTCCCCTCGCCGCGCCGGCGTGACGGCGCGGCCGCAAAAAAGAGCGCCCGGACGGGCGCCGGGGAGGACGCATGAACCAGCACGCACGTCGATTCGGCGCCTTGGCCGCCGCAGCCCTCGCATTCGCGCCGCTCGGCGCGGGCGCGGACGACCTCAAGGGTCCGCTGACGCTGAAGGACCAGGGCAGCTTCTTCGTCGGCGGCGAGGTCGAGCGCACCGACGCGATGACCGGCGACCCGGCCGGCCAGCTCGGCTACTCGAACACCGACGAGATCAAGGTCAACCAGATGTACGTCGAGTTCCAGGCGCCGCGCGGCAACGCCCGGAACGTTCCGATCGTCCTGACCCACGGCTGCTGCCTCAGCTCCAAGACCTGGGAGGACACGCCCGACGGACGCATGGGCTGGGCGGAGTATTTCGTGCGCAAGGGGCACACGGTCTATCTCACCGACCAGTCCTCGCGCGCGCGCTCCGGCTTCGACGCGACGACGATCAACGAGGTGCGGCTCGGCCTCAAGCCGGCGAGCGCGCTGCCGCCCATCTTCACCTTCGGACGGGCGTCCGCCTGGGACCTGTTCCGCTTCGGCCCGTCCTATCCGACGCCCTTCGCCGACGAGCAGTTTCCCGTCGAATCGCTGAGCGATTTCGGCAACCAGGTCATTCCCGACCTCAACGCCACCCTGCCGACGCCCAATCCGACCTATGGGAACCTCGCCGATCTCGCGATCCTCGCCGGCGGCGCCGTCCTCGTCGGCCATTCGGAATCGGGCTTCTTCCCGGAGCAGGCGGCGCTCGTCAACAGCGCGGGCGTCAAGGGGATCGTCTCGATCGAGGGGCAGTGCCCGGCGATGAACGCCGCGCAGATCAAGACGCTCTCGAAGATCCCGACGCTCGTCGTGTTCGGCGACCATCTCGACGGATCGGCGATCTCGGGCAAATTCTGGCCGCCGATTCTCGAAGCCTGCCGGACCTTCGTGAACCAGCTGCGCGCCGCCGGCGGCGTCGCATTCCTGGCCGAGCTGCCGAAGCTCGGCTTCAAGGGCAACAGCCACATGCTGATGCAGGACCGCAACAACATCGACGTCGCGCAGTGGATGCGCCGCTGGCTCGTCCAGAACGTGCGGCAGGGCCACGCCAAGGCGCTCGTCGGCAAGAACCGCGACGCGTCGGACGACTGAAGTCCCGCGGAGTCCGCTAGAGCGTTTTCAGCAAAAGTTGCAGACTTTTGCGTCGATAAAATGCGTTTAAACAAATAGTTAGAGCGCGTTCAGCGAATTGGATTTTGCTGATCGCGCTCTATTGCGCTGCGGGCGGCGCCGTGTGGTCGCCGACGCCGAAGATCTGCCGGAAGATGCCGGGCGCGATGGCCGACAGCGGGTTGATGCTGAGCGAGGGCTGGCTGATCCTGCCCTCGAGGCGGTAGTTGACGCCGATCAGCCCCTCGTTGGCCGAGCCGCCGAGGATCGCGCCGACGACGGGAATCTTCGAGAACAGGTTGTTGACGGCGTAGGCCGGCACGAAGGTGCCCTTCACGTCGACGCCGTCGCGCGCGACGTCGAGCCAGCCCTCGACGGTGAGGCCGATCGCGTCGCCGTTGAGGACGCCGTCGCTGAACACGAGCCGCGTCCCCTCGCGCGAGAAGCGCATCTGGAGGTGGTTGAAGGCCATCGCCCCGGCGTCGAGGTTGCGCAGCTTCCCCGCGGCGTCGGCCGAGGAGGCGCTTTCGGCGACGATGCGGCGCAGCGCCGGCTCGTCGCGCAGCACGAAGTTCTGCACCGACATCGAGCCCGCGGGCTGGTCGCCGAGCACGACGTCGGCGCGCATCCGGCCGCCCTCCATGTGGCGGTAGAGGTCGACGAACTGGAACAGCGAGCCGGCGTCGTCGGTGAGGATGGTGAGCTGGCCGGGACCTTGCCCCGGATCGGCGACGTTGCCGGAGAGGGTTTCGCGGCCGAAGCGGCCGGCGAAGGCGAGCTGCTTCACCTCCGCGCCGCGCTTCAGCATGCGCATCTCGAAGCCGGTCAGCGCCTGCTTGTTGTGGCCGGTGAGGACGCCCGCGCGGGCGTCGACGTCGATGTCGCGGATCGGGCCGATGGCGGAGGCGTTCGGCTGCCCCGGCGCCGCGTCGGCGCCGCCGGTCGAGGCGAGCAGGGTCCTGAGGAACGGGCGCGCGTCGAGCGTCTGGGCGCGCAGCATCACCTTCATCGTGTCGCCGACGCGCATCGCGTCGAGGCGCGCCTCGTCGCCCGTCGAGAAGCGGACCTGCGGAAATCTGGCGAATTGCACGGTCTGGTCGGCGCCGAGCTCGATCTGCCCGCGCGCCTGGAGCGGCCCGGCGTCGAAGACGATCTGGTCGAGCACGTTCGACGTCTCGCCGGCCAGGAACGCGAACTTCGCCTTGCCCGGACGCCCGGCCGGCTTCAGGGCGCCCGGCCAGTCGATCGCCGCGCGCGTCAGGTCGAGCTCGACGTCGGCCTTGAGCCCCGGCCCGGACCCGAGCTGCGCCGCGATCGAGGCGCCGATCGGGCCGGTGACGCCGGGGATCGACACGGACCCCGGGCGGGCGCGCGCCGCGTCGTCGATCGTCGTCCTGATCGTCCCCATCGCCGGCCTGCCGGCGAGCTGCGTCAGCTCGAGCGTCGCCGGCGCGCCGAACATGCGTCCCTGCCCGCTCGCCTTGAGCCCGGACGGATCGACGGAGAGCTGCAGCGTCGCCGCCTCGAGCGGTTCGTGGCCGAGGAGGTTGGCGGCGCTGAAATTGGCGAGCGCGGCGTTGACCTTGAGCGTCGTGTCGCGCGGGCCCATGTCCGGCCCGAGGCGCAGGCCGATTTCGACGCGCCCCGAAACGTCGCCGCGCAGGCTCGAGGGATCGAGCGGCAGGCGGGCGTAGGGCTTCAGCGCCTCGCGCGCGAGGAAGTCGTTGACCGCCTCGACGCTTCCGGCGACGTCCGCCTGGATCGTCGCCGGGATCGGCCGCAGCTCGGAATTGGCGATGGCGAAGAAGCCGCCCGGCGCCGCCGTGAGGACGCGCCCGTCGCCCGCCTCGACCGTGGCCGGAGCGCTCGTCGTGAACCTCGACGTGCGGCCAGTCACCCGTCCGGCGCCTGAAACGTTGGTCAGCGGCGGCGCCCCGTCGAGATATTCGACCGTTCCGTCCGAGACGACGAAGTCGATCTGCAGCTTCTCGTCGGGCGGGGCGTGCTCGTTGCGCATGGCGTCGAGGTCGGAGGCCAGGAAGTCGAGCCGCAGCGCGCCCGACTGCACGATCCCCTGCGGCACGTGGTCGAGAAGATAGTTGCGCGCCGGCGGGCAGATGAAGGAAGGCCACAGCCGGGTGACGGTCGAGATCGGCGTCGGCTCGAGCGAGGCGGAAAGGCGCAGGCGCGGCTCCCCCGTCCAGCCGACGTCTCCGGCGAGGTCGAAGCCGGCCTGCGGCCCGGCGAGGCGCAGGCGGTCGATCGCGAATTTCTTCTCGCCGAGCAGCAGCCGCGCCGACAGGGCGACCTCGTCGAGCGTGACGGGCTTCTGGCCGGGACGCTCGGGCGCGGCGACGAGCGGCTCGGCCGCGTCGAGCCGCACCGCCCACGGATCGCCCTCATGTTCGGGAGGCGCGATCTCGCCGGCGAGCGCGCCGTGCGAGCCTCCGGCGACGAGCCGGACCGGCTCGATCACGAGGCGCCGGCGCGCGCCGTCCCAATGTGCGCCGCCGGCGAGCGAATCGACGGCGAGCGGCTCGTCGCCGGGGTCGTCGAAGCGCAGATAGCCGTCGCCGAAGCGGAAGGTCGCCGCCGCCTCCGACAGGACGCCGTCCGGACGCAGCCCGATCCTCGCCTCGCCCGACATCTTCATGTCGAAGTCGACGCCGAGCGAACGCACGCCCGCCGCGACGAGCAGCTCGTCGATCGACAGGTTCTCGAGCGAGGCCGTCAGCCGCCGCGCCGCCCCCGGCGCGCCGCTCGCCGTCCCCTGCGCGGTCCAGCGGCCGTTCGGCCCCTCGACCGACAGCGAGAAGGTCCGGCCGCCCCGCGTCTTGTCGAAGGCGAGGTCGACCCCGTCGAAGACGATGGTCTGGCCGGTCGTGCGGTCGTCGATGGCGATGCGCCCGCGCTTGATGGCGACATGGTCGAGCGCGGCGATCTGGCTGTCGGGGCTCGTCAGCGCGTCGACGACGAGGCGCAGGGCGCGCGACATCTGCTTGACGAGCAGGGAGCGCGGCTTGTCGGACGCGGCGGCCGGCGCCAGCGGCGCCTCGCCGGGCGCCCGTTCGGCGTTCAGCGACTGCGCGAGCGGCGGCGTCAGCGCGACGGCCTCGCGCGCCTCGCCTCCCGCCTCCTCGCGCCGCGCGTCGGCGAGCTGGGCGATCGAGCCGTCCGGCAGCAGGGCGAGACGCAGCTCGACGTCGTAGACGTCGAGCCGGCTGGGCGCCACCTTGCCGAGGACGAGCGGCAGCAGGGCGATGGACACCTCGGCGCGCGGCGCGCTGAGCAGGGTGCGCCCGGCCGCGTCCGCGATCGACAGCCCGTCGGCGCCGAGGGTCGGGGAGGAGCCGCGCCGCAGCATCGACGTCTGGCCGATGGCGAAGCGGTAGCCATGGCCGAAGCGCTGCTCCAGCGCCGCCGCGATCGAGGGGCCGAGCGCCTCGATGGTCATCGGCCCGCGTTCGAGCCGGGCGATCAGAAGGGCGGCGCCGACGAGGATAAAGACCGCGACGGCGGCGAGCGCATAGCCGCAGGCGCGCGCGACCCGGCGCCGCCGGCGCCCGCCGCGCGAGAGCCGCAACGTCGCCGCGTCCAGATCGCCGGCCGCATGTCCGGACTCTTGCGCCGGACTTTCCTCGCGCTCGAGGCTCAACCGCCCGCGGCCCTTTCCCGAAGCTGAACCTTGGAGTCTCGAAGTCAGCCGATTATAGAAGCGATGTCGAGCCCGCCCAGCGGGCGGCCGCGCGTCGCCGAAGGCGTCCGCCGTCACCTGAGCCGCCGCGCGCGCGGGCGGGGCGGCGGAGCGGCTTGGCTTTCGGCAAGGCCTTCATGCGGCAAGGACGCGCTCGCGGATCGATTTCGTCTGGACAGGAGGGGCATCGTTGGCGGCCCAATGCGACGAAAGGAAGGCGGCGTGAGCGCGCTCGCGCCCGGCGACGCCGCGCCCGGCTTCGTCCTGCCGGACGACGCCGGCGGCCTCGCCGCGCTCGAAGACTACCGCGGAAGCAAGCTCGTGCTCTATTTCTATCCGAAGGACGACACGTCGGGCTGCACGCTCGAGGCGCAGGACTTCGACCGGCTGGCGCCCGACTTCGCGAAGGCCGGCGCGCGCGTGCTCGGCGTCTCCGCGGACGGGCCGGCCTCTCACGCAAAATTCAAGGGCAAGCACGGCCTCTCGCTGCGCCTCGCGAGCGACGAGGGCAAGGAGACGCTCTCCGCCTACGGCGTCTGGGTCGAGAAGAACATGTACGGGCGCGCCTATATGGGCGTCGAGCGCTCGACCTTCCTGATCGGCGCCGACGGCCGGATCGCCGCGATCTGGCGCAAGGTGAAGACGAAGGGCCACGCCGAGGCGGCGCTCGCCGCCGCCCGCGACCTGCCTTGAGCGCTCAGAACGGGTTCCACGTCGAGGTCGGCGTGAACTTCAGATAGGACACGTTGACCCCGAGCCGCGCCCCGACGCCCGAGCGGATCGGCACGACGACGATGTCGTCCAGGGCGAGGGCGGTGAGGCCGAAGCCGCCGACGAGATAGGCCGAGCCGGCGACGCCGCCGAAGCGGTTGAAGATGGCGCTGGTCGAGGGCAGGTTGTAGACGAGCATCATGGTCCGCGCCCCGTCGGCGCCGGCGTCGAAGCCGAGCGAGGGGCCCTGCCAGAACACCTTGAGCTGGCCGGCGTTGCGCGTGTAGAGCACGCCCTCGCCATAGCGCAGCCCGCCGATGAAGGCCCCGCTCGCCTCCTGCCCCAGGATGTAGCCGTTCGGCCTGCCCCATTTGCGCGTCGCCGATTCGATCGCCTCGGCGAGCCCGCGCGAGATCGCGCCGAAGAATTTGTGGCCGCTCGTGACGATCTCGTCGGGATTGAATTCGGCGGGGCGCTCCTGCGCGCGGGCCGCGCCGGCGGCGGCCGTCATGACGCAGGCGAGCGCCGCGGCGAGCAACGCCCGGCGAGGCGAAAGACGCGCGCGGGCGTGAGCGGATGTCGCGCCGGCGGGCGGCGTGGCGATGGCGTGCATGGGCGGGCTCCCTCGCTGCGGCGGCCTGCGTCGGCGCGGCGCGGGCCTGCGCAGCATTGTCCCGTCTTGGTTAATGATTCATTGCGCCTGACGCGGAACGGCGTTCACGCCGCGGCGAGCGGCTCCGTCGCGCCGCCGGCCTGCGCCTGCGCGGCGAGCTCGAACATCAATCCCCTGTAGCTTTTCATGCTGTACTCGGGATGAAGCGGCACGCCGAGCCAGAGCTCCGGAGTCCTCCATTGATCGACGAGCCGATAGCCGATCCGTTCGAATTGCGCGATCGTCTCGTCGACGTTGTACAGCATGCAGGCCACGCGGATCGGTCCGGCGTCCTGGACCGTCGCGGCCGTCGGCGCGTCGACGAAGGGCGTGCGGTTGATCAGCACGTAGCGCGGCTTGGCCGCAAGCCCGCCGATCATCGTCGGCAGCGGCGTCGGAAAATAATGCAACGACCCGGAGGCGAGCAGCACGTCGGCGCCCGAGGCGCATTCGAAGCTGTCGCAGAACTCCAGCTGCGTCGCGCCACGCGTTTGCGCGAGCGTCCTGCCTTTGGCGACCGTCGTCGGCAGGTCGAAGACGATCCATTTCACGTCAGATCCGAAATGCAGATAGCGCGCATAGCAATAGTAAAGATTGCCAAGACTGCCGCCGAGGTCAAAAATCGTCAGATGGTCTAGCGGAAACTGCGCCAGATGGAAAAGGATTGCGAAATCACTCGGCCTGGCGGCGTTGGACAATTCCAGATGCAGCGCTTCAAGCGCCTCATGCCCGCCGTCCTCGTAAGGTTTCGCAGCCGCTTCCGCCGACTCAAGATTTGAGAATATGCGCCTATATCCGAAAATCATCCGGCTTAACAGGTCGGTTGTCTTTCTGTGCGAGAGATGCTCAACGAAATGCTCGACATGACTTCGATTTTGAACCGAAACAAGAAGAATAGAGACGCCGCGAATTTGCAGCTCCCGCATCAGATGCAGACGCGAGTAAAAGTAACGAAATAATTTATTCATCAACGTCGTCCACGAGCACTTGAAGGCTCGCAGACGTAATCTTTGTTGCGGAGCCGCGACAACGTCAAGGCGTCGTCCCGCCGCGTGACGCGCGCGCGTCCATCAGCTTGAATTAACGACAAGTTGGAGACGAATCAAAATTGCGCGATCGACGGACCGACGGGCGGTCCGCGACGCGGCTCAGGCGCGAACGGCGTTCGGATCGCCCCACGCGACGAAGGGGCCGTTCCTGAACTGCAGCCCGGCCTTGCCGTATCGCAGCGGGCGGTCGTCCTCGCCGATCACCACGCCGCCGGCGGCGCGCAGAACGGCGTCGCCCGCCGCGGTGTCCCATTCCATGGTCTGGCTGAAGCGCGGATAGACGTCGGCGTCGCCTTCCGCGAGCCTGCAGAACTTCAGCGAGGAGCCGACGTTGCGCCGTTCGCGCAGGGGCAGTGCGGCGAGAAAGGCCTCCGTCCGCGGATCGCTGTGGGAGCGGCTCGCGAGCGCCGTCAGGCCCTGCCCCGGAGCGCGGCGGACGTGGATGCTGCGGCGCTCCTGCGGCGGCGGCGGCGGCGCGCCGGGCTCGACGAGGCAGGAGGCGGCGGCGCGCCCGGCGACCCACATGCGTCCGAGCGCCGGCGCGTAGACGACGCCGGCGACAGGCGCGCCGTCGACGACGAGCGCGATATTGATGGTGAACTCGCCGTTGCGCTCGAGAAATTCGCGCGTGCCGTCGACCGGATCGACGAGGATGAAGGCGTCGCCGTCGACGGTCCGCTTGCCCGCCGCCGCGGCTTCCTCGGCGAGGACGGGAAACTGCGGCAGCAGCTCGCCGAGGCGCTTGAGGATGATCGCCTCGGCGTATTCGTCGGCGTCGCAGACGAGGCTCTGGTCCGGCTTGACCCGCACGGCGCAGCCGGAGGCGTAGACGGACATCACGGCGACGCCCGCTTCGCAGGCGATCTGCGCGAAGATTTCGGCGATCGCGTCCCGATCGACGGCGGCCGACGGCGAGGAAGCCGGAACGGAATACGACATGTCGCTGGCGAGGGACATTAAGACTCTCGGACGCCGCCCGCTCGCTTTCGCCGGGGCGGCCATCGGCGCGGGATGACCTGACGCGTAAGGATAAGCTAGGGCGGCTGGCGTCGGAAATAAAGTAACGCATCAATGAATTAATAAATGGCGACGCCGCGTGAGGCGTGCGCGGCGGCGCAAGGACGCGCGCCGCGCGCGCGGTTCAGCGCTCAGCTCGCGCCATCATGTCGGCGAAGCGGCGGAACAGGTAATGGCTGTCGCGCGGGCCGGGCGAGGCCTCGGGATGGTGCTGCACCGAGAAGGCCGGGCGGTCCGTGAGCTCGATGCCGCAGTTCGAGCCGTCGAACAGCGAACGGTGGGTCTCGCGCGCGTTGTCGGGCAAGGTCGCCGGATCGACGGCGAAGCCGTGGTTCATCGAGACGATCTCGACCTTGCCGGTGGCGAAGTCCTTGACCGGATGATTGGCGCCGTGATGGCCCTGGCGCATCTTCACCGTCTTCGCGCCGAGCGCCAGCGCCAGCATCTGGTGGCCGAGGCAGATGCCGAAGGTCGGCGTCTTCCTGTCGAGCAGGGCCCGGATCACCGGCACGGCGTATTTGCCGGTCTCGGCCGGATCGCCCGGACCGTTCGAGAGGAACACCCCGTCAGGCTTTTGCGCCAGAATCTCGTCGGCGCTCGACGTCGCCGGCGCGACGACGACGTCGCAGCCGGCTTCAGTGAGCAGGCGCAGGATGTTGCTCTTCACCCCATAGTCGATGGCCACAACCTTGAAGCGCCCGCCTTTCGTCTCGCCGTAGCCCTCGCCCGGACGCCAGGGCGCGCCGCGCCATTCGTAGGCGCGCGTCGAGGCGACGCTCGGCACGAGGTCCATGCCGTCGATGCCCGGCCAGCGCGCCGCCTCGCCCTTCAGCCTCTCGACGTCGAAGGAGCCGTCCGGCGAATGGGCGATCACGGCGTTGGGCATGCCGCTCTCGCGGATCAGCGCGGTCAGGGCGCGCGTGTCGAGGCCGCAAAGGCCGATGATTCCCCGCGCCTTCAGCCAGCCGTCGAAATGCCGCGTCGAGCGGAAGTTCGACGGGTCGGTGATCGGCGCGTGGACGATCGCCCCGCGCACGCCGGCGCCTGCGGCCGGATTGCTCGTCTCGACGTCCTCCTCGTTCGCGCCGACGTTGCCGACGTGCGGAAAGGTGAAGGTGACGATCTGCCCGGCGTAGGACGGGTCGGTCAGGATCTCCTGATAGCCGGTGATCGCGGTGTTGAAGCAGACCTCGCCGACCGCTTCGCCCTGCGCGCCGAGGCCTTGCCCCTCGAGCACGGTCCCGTCCGCGAGGACGAGCAGGGCGGTCGGCCGCGCGAGCGGCCAGGACGGCTGCGCGTCCGAGGGTTTGTCTTGATCCACGCTCATGCCGGCGTTACATCCATGCGCTCGCCGCGGGGCCGCAGGCCGGCTCGCGGTCTTGAAACATCCGTCTTCGATGTGGGGCTTTCAGCGGCGCGAAGCTAGAGGCGCGGCCGCCCCGCGTCAATTCCATCCAGGCAGGACCGCCATGCGCGAAAAATTCACGAGCGAGCTCAAGGCCGCGATGAAGGCCGGCGACCGCGCCCGCGTCGACGCCATCCGCATGATCACGGCGGCGCTCAAGGACAAGGACATCGAGGCCCGCGGCGCCGGCAGGCAGGTCGGCGAGGACGACATCCTCGCCCTGCTTCAGAAGATGGTGAAGAGCCGGCGCGAGTCGCTCGAGATCTACGAGAAGGCCGGGCGCGCCGACCTCGCCGACAAGGAGGCGGGCGAGATCGTGGTGATCGAGAGCTTCCTGCCGAGCCCGCTCGGCGAGGCCGAGGTCGAGGCGGCGATCGAGGCGGCCATCGCCTCGACCGGCGCCGCCTCGATCAGGGACATGGGCAAGGTCGTCGCCGCGCTGAAGGGCGCCTACGCCGGCCGCATGGATTTCGGCAAGGCGAGCGCCAAGGTCAAGGCGCGGCTCGGCTGAGCCCGCGCGCCTGCGCGAGGAAGGCCTCGAGCTCCTCGGGCGCCATATGCGCGGCGTTCTCCTCGCAGGGAAAATCGCGCCGGCCGACGTCATGCACATAGGCGCGGAAGGCGTCGAGGGCGAGCGGGCCGAAGCGCTGGTAGCGCCGGTTGTGGCGGAACTCGCGCTCGCCGACGCCGAGCAGGTCGGTCACGACCAGCACCTGCCCGTCCGTGCCGCCGCCCGCGCCGATGCCGATGGTCGGCGCGCGGATCGCCCGCGTCACCTCGCGCGCGACCTCCTGCGGGATCATCTCGAGCACCAGCAGCGAGACGCCGGCGGCGTCGAGCGCGCGCGCGTCCTCGAGCAGCTTCAGCGCGTCGGGCGCGGCGCGGCCCTTGACCCGCGGCGCCAGATGGGTCTGCGGCTCGAGGCCGAGATGGCCGCACGTCTCGATTCCTTCGCCGCGCAGCGTCCCGGCGACGTCCGGCCGCGCGCCCTCGAACTTCACGATATCGGCCCCCGCGGCGACGAGCGCGCGGGCGCTCGCGAGCGCCTCGGCCGGCGTCTCGTAGGTGCGGAACGGCAAATCCCCGATGACGACGGACCGCGGCGCGCCGCGCCGCACGGCGCCGACGTGATGGACCATGTCGGCGAGGCTCACCTCGCGCTCGCTGGCGTAGCCGAGGACGTTGACGCCGACGCTGTCGCCGACGAGCAGGATGTCGACGCCGGCCTCCGCCTCGAGCCGCGCCGTCGGCGCGTCATAGGCGGTGAGCACGGCGATCGGCGCGCCGGCCCGCTTCATGTCGAAAAATCTCGCGCTCACGCTCATCGATAGGCCTTCGGGTCGTTCATGCGCCGTGCGGCGCCCCAGGAGCTTGTCGGCCCCAAGAGCTTGTCGCAAGTCCGGCGGCTTGCGGTCAATCGGCGCGGGACGCTCCGCTGGTTCGCGGAATGGGATCCCTCGCCATTTTCCTTCCGGCCGCGCTTCGCCGGCGCGCCGGCCCCGGATATAATGGCGGAGGCGTCCTCAACCCCGTCCGCCCATGCGCTTTCCGCCCCAGTTCCTCGACGACGTCAAGGCGCGGCTTCCGGTTTCGGAGGTCGTGCGCCGGCGCGTGCGGCTCGTGAAGGCGGGACGCGAATGGAAGGGCCTCTCGCCGTTCTCGGCCGAAAAGACCCCGTCCTTCTTCGTCAACGACCAGAAGATGGCCTGGTTCGACTTCTCCTCCGGCCAGAACGGCGACATCTTCAACTTCCTCGAGCTCACCGAGGGGCTCTCCTTCCCCGAGGCGGTCGAGCGCCTCGCCGCGGAGGCCGGGCTGCAGCCGCCGCGCGCGAGCCCCGAGGCGCTGGAGCAGGAGAAGCGGCGGGTCGGCCTGCGCGAGGTCCTCGCCGGCGCCGCCGCCTTCTTCCGGGCGCAGCTTTCGGCGCGCGGCGGGGCGAAGGCGCGCGACTATCTGGCGCGGCGGGGCCTCGGCGAGGAGGCGCAGGCGCGCTTCGGCCTCGGCTACGCGCCGGCCGACAAATTCGCCCTGCGCGACCATCTCGCCGCGAAGGGCGCGACGCGCGAGGCGATGATCGAGGCGGGGCTGCTCGTCCATGGCGAGGACGTCGCCGTCCCCTACGACCGTTTCCGCAACCGGCTGATCTTCCCGATCTGCGACCGCTCGGGCCGGCCGATCGCCTTCGGCGGCCGGGCGCTCGAGGACGCCGTCCAGCCGAAATATCTGAACTCGCCGGAAACGCCGCTCTTCCACAAGGGAAGCGTCCTTTTCAACCATCACCTCGCCCGGCTCGCCGCCCATCAGGCGGGCCGCCTCGTCGTGGTCGAGGGCTATGTCGACGTCGTGGCGCTCGCGCAGGCGGGCGTCGGCGAGGCGGCGGCGCCGCTCGGCACGGCGCTGACGGCGGAGCAGGCCGAACTCGCCTGGCGCATGAGCGAGGAGCCGATCCTGTGCTTCGACGGCGACCGCGCCGGACGCAAGGCGGCCTGGCGCGCGATCGACATGGCTCTTCCTTTGATCGGGCCGGAGCGCAGCTTCAGATTCGCCTTCCTGCCCGACGGCCAGGACCCCGACGACCTCTTGCGCGCGTCGGGGCGCGAGGCGCTGGAGGAGACGCTTTCGCGCGCCCTGCCGCTCGTCGACGCGGTCTGGACGCGCGAGAGCGAGGCGAGCGACCTTTCGACGCCCGAGCGGCGCGCCGCCTTCGAGGGCCGGCTCGAGGCGATCACCGCGCAGATCCGCGACGAGCGGCTGCGCCGGCACTATCGCGACGCCTTCAGAGCCCGCCGCAACGCCCTTTTCGCGCCGTCCCGGAGCGAGCCGCGCCCCGGCGCGCGCGCGGGCGGCCGGGGCGCCGGCGGGCGGGAGCGGCCGGCGGGACCGATCGTCGCGGGGCCGAGCCTTTCCGCCTCCGCGCTGATGCAGCCGCAGGGCTCGGGCCCCGGCGCCGGCGACGCGCTGATCCTCCTGATCCTCGTCAACCACCCGGCGCTGGTCGAGCGGCGCATCGAGGAGGTCGCCGCGCTCGAGTTTTCATGGCCCGAAGGCGCCGCCCTGCGCGATCTCGCGCTCGATGCGGCCGGCGCGGGCATGGCGGCGCAGGCGTTGCGCGCGAAAATCGAGGCGCGCGGCCTCGCCCCCGCGCTCGCCCGCTGCGAGGCGCTCGCCGGCCTCGCCTCGCACTGGTACGCGCGCCCCGACGCCGCGGAGGCCGACGCCGAAAAAGTCCTCGACCAGGCCATCTTGCACAGGCGCGCGGCCGCCCTAAATAAAGACCTCGCTGACGCGAGACGCGCGTTCGAGGCGGCGCCGACCGAGGCCAACTGGGCGCGGTTCAGGGACCTGCAGGAGCAATTGCGCGCGCGGGGCGGGCTCGAGGCGAGCGTCGAGGGCTTCGGCGTCCCGTCCGGCCGGCGGAGCGGGGGGCTTTGACGGCGGCCTCCTTTGACTTCGTCGAAATGTTTCATGTAGAAGAGCAGGCTCTCGGAAGCTGCGCCGGCTTTCGGGCGCCTTTCGACGTGCGCGAGGCGCTGGTCCGCGCTTGCGGGAACGGTTCGCGCCCCTGGATCCCTCGGCCGGATGGCGGGGAGGCCGAGCGCCGATCGAGCGGGCGCCTGGAGACGGGCGCTGGAAGGGTGAAGGCCGCCGGCTTTCCCCGAAGTCGGCTTGGCGCGGTCTGTCGGCGACGCTTGGGCGGCGCCAAAATAAACGCGGTCCAAAATAAACGCGGTCTTTGAAACGCAGCGAGGCGCGCCGAACGTTTTGTTTAAGACGCGGCGCCTTAAATGAAGGTTCTTGAGGAACGTCAGGTCCGTCGGGCCCCTGCGCCGTCCGTCCGCCCCTACGGGCGGCGCGCCGTCGAAGGCCCGCCCGGACGGCTCAGCCCGTCCGCGCCGGCCGAACGTCCTCGAATGCGGAGACGATAATGGCGAAAAGGGATTCCGAAAAGACCGAAACGGAAGGCGCGGCCGTGGAGACGGCCGACAGCCCCCTGCTCGATCTTTCCGACGCCGCCGTCAAGCGGATGATCAAGGCCGCGAGGAAGCGCGGCTTCGTGACTCATTCCGAGCTGAACGCGGTGCTTCCCTCAGAAGAAGTCAACGCCGACCAGATCGAGGACGTCCTCGCCATGCTCAACGACATGGGCATCAACGTCGTCGAGAACGAGGAGCAGGACGAGGCCGAGAGCGAGGAAGGCGGCGCCGAGGAGGAGGAGCCCGAGGGCGGCGAGCTCGTCGAGGCGCCGACCGCCAAGCCCGTCGCGGCGCGCTCCTCCGAGCCCGCCGACCGCACCGACGATCCCGTGCGCATGTATCTGCGCGAGATGGGCTCGGTCGAGCTGCTCTCGCGCGAGGGCGAGATCGCCATAGCCAAGCGCATCGAGGCCGGCCGCGAGGCGATGATCGCGGGCCTGTGCGAAAGCCCGCTCACCTTCCAGGCGATCATCATCTGGCGCGACGAGCTCAACGACTCGAAGGTCCTGCTGCGCGAGATCATCGACCTCGAGGCGACCTACGCGGGGCCTGAGGGACGCAACGCGCCGAAGATTCCGCTCGGCGAGGGCGAGCCGGACGGCGATTCCGCGCCCGCGACGGCGCCGCTCAACCCGCCCGCGCGCCTGCGTCCGGCCGGCGAGGACGGCGGCGAGGCCCCGGTCCCCGAAGACGCCTTCGAGGAGGAGGACGACATGGAGAACTCCGTGTCGCTCTCCGCCATGGAGGCCGAGCTCAAGCCCAAGGTGCTCGAGACCTTCGACCGCGTCGCCGACGCCTACAAGAAGCTGCGCCGGCTGCAGGAGCAGAACGTCGAGAACAAGCTCAAGAACGAGACGCTGACGCCCTCGCAGGAGCGCAAGTACAAGACGCTCAAGAAGGAGATCGTCGCCGACGTCAAGTCGCTCTCGCTCAACGCCAACCGCATCGAGTCGCTGGTCGAGCAGCTCTACGACATCAACAAGCGCCTCATCGGCCTCGAGACCAGGCTGCTGCGCCTCGCCGAGGCGAGCGGCGTCGCGCGCGAGGATTTCCTGCGCAACTACCAGAACTCCGAGCTCGACCCGAAATGGCTCCTGCGCGTGTCGAAGCTCGGCGGGCGCGGCTGGAAGGACTTCGTCGCCAACGCCAAGGACCAGATCAAGGACCTGCTCGGCGAGATCCATGCGCTCGCCACCGAAACGAGCCTCGAGATCCAGGAATTCCGCAAGATCGTCCACATGGTCCAGAAGGGCGAGCGCGAAGCCCGTCAGGCCAAGAAGGAGATGGTCGAGGCGAACCTGCGCCTCGTCATCTCGATCGCCAAGAAATACACCAACCGCGGGCTGCAGTTCCTCGACCTCATCCAGGAGGGCAACATCGGCCTCATGAAGGCGGTCGACAAGTTCGAGTACCGCCGCGGCTACAAGTTCTCGACCTACGCCACCTGGTGGATCCGGCAGGCGATCACCCGCTCGATCGCCGATCAGGCCCGCACCATCCGCATCCCGGTGCACATGATCGAGACGATCAACAAGATCGTGCGCACCTCGCGCCAGATGCTGCATGAGATCGGCCGCGAGCCGACCCCCGAGGAGCTCGCCGAGAAGCTCGCCATGCCGCTCGAGAAGGTGCGCAAGGTGCTGAAGATCGCCAAGGAGCCGATCTCGCTCGAGACGCCGATCGGCGACGAGGAGGATTCGCACCTTGGCGACTTCATCGAGGACAAGAACGCGGTGCTGCCGATCGACGCCGCGATCCAGTCCAACCTGCGCGAGACGACGACGCGCGTCCTCGCCTCGCTCACGCCGCGCGAGGAGCGCGTGCTGCGCATGCGCTTCGGCATCGGCATGAACACCGACCACACGCTGGAGGAGGTCGGCCAGCAGTTCTCGGTGACGCGCGAGCGCATCCGCCAGATCGAGGCGAAGGCGCTGCGCAAGCTGAAGCACCCCTCGCGCTCGCGCAAGCTGCGCAGCTTCCTCGACAACTAGGGGCGTCGTCCGCCGCCTACTTGCCGACCGTGAACAGTTGCTGGCGCAGCACGTCCGGCGTCTTGTCGTCCGGCAGGGCGACCATCATGTGGCCGTTCATCTTGACGACGTAGACCGTCCCCTTCGTGCCGTCGGGGAAGGTCACCTCCTGCGTCTTCATCACGTCGACCTCCATCATCTTCGCTTGCGCGCCGGCGGCGGCGCACGACAGGGCCGCGCCGAGGACGACGGCGGCGATTAAGCGCTTCGACATGATCTTTCTCCGGTTGCCGACGGCCGGGGCCGGCCGCCGCAGCCCTTTACGCGCCGGCGGAAGAATTTGTTTCGCGCGGGCGCGACGCCCGGCGGATCAGCGCCGGTCGAACGCGACGCCGCAGCGCGCCTGCCAGCCCGCCCGCTCGAGCTCGGGATCCTCGTGCTCCTCCTGCGGATAGCCGACGCAGAGATAGGCGATGAGCCGCCACGCCTGCGGAACGTCGAGCGCGGCGGCGATCTCGGCGGGATCGAGGATCGAGACCCAGCCGACGCCAAGGCCATGCGCGCGCGCCGCGAGCCAGAGCGTGTGGACGGCGGCCACCGCCGAATAATCGAGCGTTTCCGGCATGGTCGCCCGGCCGAGGCCGTGGCCGGCGGCGGTCTCGTGGTCGCAGAAGACGGCGAGATGGACGGGCGCCTCCCTGAGCCCGGCGAGCTTCAGACTCGCGTAGAGCTTCGCCCGCTCGCCCTCGTAAGCTTTGAGCGCCGCGGCGTTGCAGCGCAGGAAGCTCGCGAGCGCCGCCTCCCGCCGCGCCGCGCTCTCGACGAGCACGAAGCGCCAGGGCTGGCTATTGCCGACGGACGGAGCGAGCGCCGCCGCCTGCGCGAGCCTTTCGATAAGCCGCGGATCGACGGCATCGGGCCGGAACCGGCGCACGTCGCGCCGCCAGCGCAGCAGCGCGTCGAACGCGCGCAGAAAATCCGCGTCGAAGACCGGCGGCTTCCCGGCGGCCGCGGCGCCGCTCACGGCGCGCGCGCCTCAGTTGGCGAAGCGGAAATGCAGCACGTCCCCGTCGGCGACGACATAATCCTTGCCTTCCAGCCGGAACTTGCCGACCTCGCGCGCGCCGGCCTCGCCGCCGGCGCCGACGTAATCATCATAGGCGATGGTTTCGGCGCGGATGAAGCCCTTTTCGAAATCGGTGTGGATGACGCCGGCCGCCTGCGGCGCGCGTATGCCAGCCTCGATCGTCCAGGCGCGCGTCTCCTTCGGGCCGACCGTGAAATAGGTGATGAGCCGCAGGAGGCCATAGCCGGCGCGGATCACCCGGTTGAGCCCCGGCTCGTCGAGGCCGACCGCCTCGAGATAGTCCTTCTGTTCGCCCGAAGGCAGCACGGCGATCTCGCTTTCGATCTTGGCCGAGACGACGACCGCCGCCGCGCCCTCCTCGGCCGCGCGCGCCGCGACGGCGCCCGAGAACGCGTCGCCCTCGGCGGCCGAAGCCTCCTCGACGTTGCACACGTAGAGCACCGGCTTCGACGAGAGGAGGCCGAGCGAGGCGAAGAGCCTCGCTTCCTCGGGCCGCGTCTCGACGAGGCGCGCCGGGCGCCCTTCGCGCAGCAGGACGAGGCAGCGCCGCACGAGGTCGAGCGTCTCCTTCGCCTCCTTGTCGGCGCCCTTGGCCCTCTTCTCGAGCGTCGGCAGGCGCTTCTCGAGGCTGTCGAGGTCGGCGAGCATCAGCTCGGTCTCGATCGTCTCGATGTCGGCGACCGGCTCGATCCGGCCCTCGACATGGGTCACGTCGTCGTCCTGGAAGCAGCGCACGACGTGAGCGATGGCGTCGCATTCGCGGATGTTGGCGAGGAACTGGTTGCCGAGCCCCTCGCCCTTCGAGGCGCCGCGCACGAGGCCGGCGATGTCGACGAAGGTGAGCCGCGTCGGGATGATCTCCTTCGAGCCGGCGATCTTCGCCAGAATCTCGAGCCGCGGATCGGGAACGGCGACGTCGCCGACGTTCGGCTCGATGGTGCAGAACGGATAATTCGCCGCCTGCGCCGCCGCCGTCTGCGTCAGCGCGTTGAAGAGGGTCGACTTGCCGACGTTCGGCAGGCCGACGATGCCGCATTTGAAGCCCATGTCGTCATCCGTCGTTTGATCTGCGTCCGGGCGCGATTTGCGCGCGTCGTCGCCCGCGAAGACCCGCGCCGGAAAGGCGAGAGCGTCGATTGGCGCCGCGGCGGGGCGCCGGAGCCCGTCCTCGCCACGGCTATCGGCTCGGCGAGGGTCGGCGTCAAGAGCCGCGGCGCGCTTGTTGGAATTGAATGTTATGTTATAACGTATCATACCCGACGGCGCCGCAGAGCCGGGAGAACAACCTCGTGTCCCTCCGCAAATTGATCCTCCTCGCCACGGCTCTTACGCCCGTCGGACCGGCGCTTTGCGCCGGCGCGTCCGGCGCCTCCAACGCGGAGGCGCCGATCACGCTCGATTCGATCGACGTGATTTCGCAGGAGCTCGACGCGGCGCGGCTGCAGATCCAGCCGAGCCTCGGCGCGAGCTCCTATTTTTTCAGCCAGCAGGCGCTCCAGACGATCCCGCAGGGCGAGAACGCGCCGCTCAATCAGGTGTTGCTGCAGGCGCCTGGCGTCGCCCAGGACAGTTTCGGCCAGGTCCACGTGCGCGGCGACCACGCCAACGTGCAGTTCAGAATCAATGGCGTGCAGCTTCCCGAAGGGCTTTCGGTGTTCGGTCAGGCGCTGGAGACCCGCTTCGCCCGCAACATGACGCTCATCACCGGCGCGCTGCCGGCGCAATACGGGTTCCAGACCGCCGGCGTGCTCGACATCCAGACGAAGACCGGCCTCACCAATCCCGGCGTCGCGCTGAGCGGCTATGGCGGAACCTTCGGATGGGCGCAGCCGAGCCTCGAATATGGCGGGCGCTACAACAACGTCGACTGGTACGTCGCCGGCGACTTTCTGCGCAATGAGCGCGGCGTCGAGAATCCGGACGCGAGCTTCAACGCCCTGCATGACCGGACCGAGCAGTGGCATGGCTTCGCGATCATGAACGCGATTCTCGATCCGGACACGCGCGTCAGCGTGTTCGGCGGGGCCTTCAACGGTAATTTCCAGATCCCGAACAATCCGGGCCAGACGCCGCAGCTTGGCCTCTCCGTCAACGGCGTCAGCACATTCAACAGCAGCATTCTCAATGAAACCCAGATCGAGAACACGCAATTCGGCGTCCTCTCGCTGCAAAAGCGGATCGGCGACGCCGACGTGCAGATCTCGGGCTTCGTGCGCAACAGCAACCTTTCGTTCACGCCCGATCCGCTCGGCGACCTGCTGTTCAACGGCGTCGCGCAATACGCCGCCCGCTCGAACCTCGCAGGCGGCGTCCAGACCGACGCGGCCTGGCGCGTCAACGACAGCCACACGCTGCGCGGGGGCGTCCTCGGCCAGCTCGAACATACGAGCTTCAACACTTTTTCGAACGTGCTGCCCGTCGACGCCGACGGCGCCCAGACTTCCGAGCAGCCGATCGGCGTCGTCGACAATGGCGGCAGGACCGGCGGCCTCTACGGCGTCTATCTTCAGGACGAATGGCGGATCCTGCCGAGCTTCACGCTCAACTACGGCCTGCGCTTCGACGGCGTGAACGAATACGCCAATCAGACGCAGCTGAGCCCGCGCGTCAACGCAGTGTGGAAGCCCACCGACTCGACGACGATCCACGCGGGCTATTCACGCTATTTCACGCCGCCGCCCTTCGAACTCGTCTCGCCGACCAGCGTCGGCCTGTTCGCCGGAACCACCGCCGCGCCGGCGATCTTGCGGGACGACAACGTGCGGTCGGAACGATCGCACTATTTCGACATCGGAATCCAGCAGACGGTCGCGCCGGGATTTTCGGTCGGCCTCGACGCCTACTACAAGCGCGCGACCAACCTCATCGACGAAGGCCAGTTCGGCGCGCCGATCATTCTTTCGGCTTTCAATTATCGCTGGGCCCGCGTGCAGGGCGTCGAGTTCACCGCCAACTATGACGTCGACGCCTGGTCGATCTACGCCAACGCCGCCTATTCGAGGGCGGTCGGCAAGGCGATCGATTCCGCGCAGTTCAATTTCGATCCCGACGATCTCGCCTACATCCAGCAGAATTCGATCCATCTCGATCACGACCAGACGTGGACCGCGTCCGCCGGCGCCGCCTACACCTTCAATCGGGGAACGAAATACGCGACGCGCGTCGCTTTCGACCTCATCGTGCAAAGCGGCCTGCGGTCCGACGCGAACGACGTGCCGAACGGCGGCTCGCTTCCGGAATACGCCGTGGTCAACGCCAGCGTCGTGCAGAAGCTCGATCTCGGGCTTGGCGCCGGGACGGAGGCGCGGCTCGACATGTTGAATCTCGCCGACGCGAGCTACCAGATCCGCAACGGCACGGGCGTGGGCGTCGGCGCGCCGCAGTTCGGTCTGCGCCGCACGATCCTCGCCGGGATCACGCAAAGGTTTTAGCCCGGCTCCCGTCTCGCCGCCGCGCGTATGAGAACTGTCGACGACGTCCGGCGCACGCGGCATGGGAAAGGGCGACCTCGAAACGGCCGTCCTTTCATGTGAGCCTCACTCCCATGTCCGCCAGTCTGGACGCCCCTTGAGGGCGACGATTTCCTTCCCCGGCGCGGCGGTCAGGAGTCCCGGCGGCTCGCCGCGCAGATAATGGCCGAAGAAGGCGCAAAGGTAGGCGACGACGTTCGCCTGCGCCTGCTGCGGATCGGCGAACGGCCAGTATTTCGCGTCGGCGCGCGAAAAGATCGAATCGTTGAAATTGGCGTGCGTCGTGCCGCGCAGTATGAAGCCGTAAGCGTCGGGCGCGGCGAGCCGCTTCGCCTGCGCGTCGAGGAACTCGGCCTGCGCCGTCTTGTAGATGCGCCGCTCGGCTGCAGCCGAGGCGAAATCAGCCTGCGTCGGGAGCGGCTCGTCCTCAAGCAGCACGAGATAGGGCTTTTGGGCGGCGTCGCGCGCCGGCCCGAACACGAACCCGGAGAGATTGGCGGCGGCGACGACGCGCGGATCGAGCAGCGCCAGCGTCGCCGCGACCGAGCCGCCGAAGGAGAAGCCGTAAGCCCCGACGCGCGCGAAATCGACGCGCTCGGCGAACGCCCCGCTGGCGCAGGCCGTGAGCCGGTCGAGCGCCTCTTGCGCGCGCCGCGCGTCCGCCTGCGACTTGGCGGTCGAGCGCGCGACCATCTGCGCGAAGGCCTCGTCGGAGGAGAAATCGAAGAAGGGATGCGCCGGGTCCGTCGGCGCGTCGTGGCCGGGATCGTCGAGCGCCGCCACGACATAGCCGCGGCTCGCGAGCTGCGCCGCCGTCGAGGCCGAATCGGTCGCGACCGAGAGCAGCCCCGGCGTATAGACCAGCAGCTGGAACGCCCGGGCGGGAGCGGGATCGGCGAGCCGCAAGCCGCCGAGGTCGGCGCAGGAAAGCGATTGCTCCTCCCCTGCGGGCGCCGCGGCGGGGATGAACAGGCGCACGCGGATCGGCGCGCCGGCGCCCTCGCGCGGCGGAAGGAGAACGTCGAGCGCGCGCGTTGGAAACGGGCCCGAGGGCGCCGGCGGCCCCGGATTCGCGACGACGCGCTGGAGCGCCCTGCCGACGCGGCCCGCCGCCGGCGCGAACAGCGCCGCGCCGAGAATCGCCGCCGCCGCGGCGACGGCGAGCGAGACGCCCAAGACCGGGCGGGAGGCGTGGCTCCATCGCAGCAGAAAGACCAGGCCGATCAGCCCCAAAGCGAGCAGCGCCGCGCCGAACAGGAAGCCGAAGCGGCTGAAAAGCTGGTCGAGGCGCAGATCGACGAGGCTTTGCATGGCGTCAGGAGGTCAGACGGTTTCGGCGATGGTCCCGACGGCGCGCCGGCGGTCGATCTCCTCGAGCAACGGGCGCAGATAGCCGGCGATCACCTCCGAGCCCCTGTCGTCGAAGATTTCCTGATGCCAGCCGGGAACGTCATGGATGATCAGGCGTCCCTTGACGTATTTGCCCCAACCCATCTGCGCGTCGGCGAAGGTCGTGACGATCTCCCCGCTCTTGAGCAGCAGCGCGTCGGCGTCGATCGGCTTCGTCTCATAGGCGTCGCGCGCGCGCTCGAGCGAGATCAGGAACTCCCATTCCTGACGCCCGATGACCTTGCGCGCCAGCTTCGCGCCGTCGATCAGCCCGAGCGACACGGCGAAGTCGAGGATGCGCGTCTTGCGCACCAGCGTGAAGCTCGACAGCATCTCCGCGAGCGAGGCCTGTCCCTTGACGACGATGCCGACGCGATGGACGAGCGAGCGCGTGCGATAGTTGAGGTGATAGGCGATCTTCCGGTAGAGCGGCATGCGGGCGAGGTAGCCCGGCACCCACAGGTCGGCGAGGATCAGCAGCGGCGTCTCCTCGCCGGCGGCGGCGAGCTGCTGCGCGCATTCGTAGGCGAGCGCGCCGCCGATGCAGAAGCCGCACAGGACGTAGGGTCCGCGCGGCTGCGCCTCGCGGATCATCGCGACATAGTCTTTCGCGATCTCGTTGAGCGTGCGGACGGGCGGCGGCCCGTCGCCCGGCGGCACGATCAGCGGAATGCCGAACACAGGACGGCCGGGGCCGATCCGCTGCGCGAGCTTGTAGTAGAGGATCGAATTGTTGATGACGATGACCGGGGTCTTGTCGCCGTCCGGCTGGATGCGCGCGAGCGCCGCCGCGGGCGGCGGGGCCTCCTCGACCGTCCCGCGTCCCGGCAGGCGCGCGGCGAAGGCGCGCAGCGTCGGCGCCTGGAACAGGGTGAGCGGGTCGAGCTTGACCCCGAACTCCTCGGCTATGCGCGCCATCAGCCGGATGCTGAGCAGCGAATGGCCGCCGAGGTCGAAGAAATTGGACTGCGGCTCGATCCGCTCGACATGGAGCAACTCGCGCCAGATCGCCGCGAGGCGCTTCTCCGCGTCGGCGTCGGGAAGCCGCTCGGCCTGCGCGGTTGCGACGAGCGCGCGCGCGGGCGCGGGCGGCTCCGGCAGGCGGCTCGGATCGAGCGCGCCCCGGCCGGTCCGCGGCAGCGCGAGCAGCACGCTCACCCCGTCAGGGCGCGCGACGCTCGGATCGAGGGTTTCGTCGAGGAAGCCGGACAGCGTCCGCGGCAGGGTCTCGAGCGGAACGCGCACGCCCGCGCGCGGCGCGACGAAGGCGTAGGGCTTCTCTCGTTCGGGCGGCAGGACGGCGACCGCCTCGGCGACGTCGGGATGGCGGGCGAGCGCGCCCTCGATCGCGGCGAGGCCCGCGCGGTCGCGCGCCGCCTCCAGCGTCTCGCGCGCCGGCGGCGTCAGCGCCGAGAGCCTGTCCGTCGGACGCTGGACCGCGAATTCGAAGGTCCTGATCAGGAAATCGAGCAGGCCCCGCGCGGTCTCGGCCTCGAACAGGTCGGGGTTGTACTCCATCGCCATGCGCCAGCCGTCCGGCCAGTGCACGAGGAAGAAGATGAGGTCGTAGAGCGAGCCGGCCGAAAGCGAGGGCCGGCCGAGCAGGGTGAAGTCGCCGTAGCTCCTGTGGTCCATGACGTCGCGCAGCACGGTGAAATTGACCGAGATGAGCGGCGTGCGCGAGGGGTCGCGCGGCGGATTGAGAATCTCGACGAGCTTGTCGAAGGGCACGCGCTGGTTGATGAGCGCGCCCTGCACGGTCTCGTTGACCCGGCGCAGAAAGGTCTCGAAGCTCGGATCGCCCGAGGCGTCGAAGCGCATCACCAGATTGTTGATGAACATGCCGATGAGGTTTTCGAGGTCGGGATCGTCCCGGCCGGCGATCTGCGTCCCGAAAATGACGTCGTCCTGCCCGGCGTAGCGGTTCAGCGCCGCGCCAAGCGCCGCGCAGCCGAGGCTGAACAGGGTGACGTTGGCGCGCCGCGCGGTCTCCTCGAGGCGGTCCCCGAGCTCCTTCGGCAGGGTCTGCGCGATGATGACGCCCTTGTAGGTCGGACGCGGCGGCTTGCGATGGTCGGGCGGAACCTCGAAATAGGGCGCGTCGGCGAGCTGCGTCCTCCAGTAGTCGGTTTCGGCCTCGAACGTGCCGCTCGCGAAATATTCCTTCTGCCAGAGGCAGAAATCGCCGTACTGGAGCGGCGGCGGCGGCAGGTCCGCCGCCCGGCCGGCGTTGATCGCCTCGGCGATCGCGCCGAACTCATGGGCGAGGACGCGGATCGACCAGCCGTCGAAGGCGATCTGATGCACGGTGACGAGCAGGATGGCGCGCTCCTGCGACAGGCGCAGATAGGTCGCGCGGATCGGCGGCGCCTGCGACAGGTCGAAGGAGGCGTGCGCCTCGCGCTCGCCGAGCTTCAGCGCCTCGCGCTCCTGCTCCGCCGGCTCCAGCATGGAGAGGTCGATCACCGCCAGCTTGAAGGCGAGCGAGGGCGGCGCCTCCTGCATCGCCTCGCCGTCGCGCTCGAAGAAGCGCGAGCGCAGGATCTCGTGCCGGTCGACGATCTCTTGAAACGCCTGCTCGGCGGTCGTCGGCGAGAGGCGCCCGATCGCCTCCCAGCGCAAAGCGACGTTCAGCGCGGGATTGCCCGGGTTGAGCGCGTTGATGAACCAGCAGCGATTCTGCGACGACGAGCAGGGAAAGATCAGACTTTCGCCCGAGCCGTCCAGGGACGCCTGCGCGTCGTCGCGCTCGATCGTGATGTCGTTCGCCTGACGTGTCACCCGGACGTTTCCCTCACCTGTCCCTCCCTGGCCGGCGCGCCGCGCCTGAAGCTGCGCAGGGACGGCGCCGCCGCCTTTCCGGCCTCGCCGGCCGACGCCGCCTCCTCGGCTTCCGCGGCCTTCGCCAGCTCGGCTATGGTCGGAAAGCGCATGAGGTGACGCGCCTCGAGAGGCGCGCCCTGCGCCATCATACGGGCTGCGATCCGGAAAAGATGAATGGAATCGGCGCCCAGGGCGAAAATATTGTCGTTCACGCCGATGTCGTCGATCTGCAGCACCTCCCGCCAGATCGCCGCCAGCTTCTCCTCCATCGGCGTGCGCGGCGCGACGATTTCGCGCGCCTTTTCGCCCGTGCTCCATTCGGGCGAGGGCAGCGCCTTGCGATCGAGCTTGCCGTTCGGCGTCATCGGCAGCGCCGGCAGCCGCATCCACAGCGCCGGGACCATGTAGTCCGGCAGCTTCTGCGCGGCGAAGCCCGAAAGCTCGCCGTCGGCGACGGGCTCGGCGGAGACGTAATAGCCGACGAGGCGGGGCGCGCCCTGCGCCGGGGCCTTGATCGCCGCGGCGCAGGCCGAGACGCGCGGACAGGCGCGCATCACCGCCTCGATCTCCTCGAGCTCGATGCGGAAGCCGCGCAGCTTGACCTGCGAATCGGCGCGCCCGAGCGCCTCGAGCCGCCCGTCCGACAGGCGCCGGGCGAGGTCGCCCGTGCGATAGAGCCGCTGCGGCGGCGCGCCCTCGTCGAGGACGACGTCGAAGAAGGCGGCCCGGTCGAGCTCGGGACGGCGGAAATAGCCGATGGCGAGGCCGAGGCCGCCGATGTAGAGGTCGCCGACGACGCTAGGGGGGACGATCCGCCGGTTGGCGTCGAGCACATAGAGGCCGGTGTTGGCGACGGGCTCGCCGATCGTGACCGGCGCGGGCGAAGGCGCGACGGGGCCGATCGAAGACCAGATGGTCGTCTCGGTCGGGCCGTAGACGTTCCACAGCTCGCCGCCGTTCGCCAGCAACGCGTCGGCGAGGTCGCGCGGCAACGCTTCGCCGCCGCACAGCATGCGCAGGCCGGGCCGCGGCGAGAAGCCCGCCTCCAGCAGCATGCGCCAGAGCGAGGGCGTCGCCTGGACGATGGTCGTCTCCGGCCGCCCGATGAGGCCGGCGAAGCCGAAGCCGCCGCGCACGTCGTCGCGGCTCGCGATGATCACGCAGCCGCCGGTGATCAGCGGCATGTAGAGCTCGAGCGCGGCGATGTCGAAGGAGATCGTCGTTCCGGCGACAAGGACGTCGCTCGGGCCGGCCTTGAGCGTATGGGCGATGGACCAGAGGAGGTTCGCGACCGAGCGGTGGGCGATCTCGACGCCTTTCGGCACGCCCGTCGATCCCGAGGTGAAGATCACGTAGCAGGGGCGCGCGGCGTCGGAGGGCGCCTGCGGCGCGCTGGCGGAGGCGGCGGCGATCGCCGCCGCGTCGGCGTCGAGCCGCACGACCGGAACGCCCGAGCCGATCGCCCCCATGAAGGCGTTCTCGTCGCTGACGATCGCCGCGACGTCGGCGTTGTCGAGGATGAGCCGCAGCCGCGCGGCCGGATGCCCGGGGTCGAGCGGGACATAGGCGCAGCCGGTCTTCATGACGGCGACCAGCGCGACGAGCATGTCGAGCGAGCGCTCGGCGGCGACGCCGATCCGCGCGTCGGGCGTCTTGACGACGGTCTTGAGATGGTTGGCGAGGCGGTTCGCCCTCGCGTCGAGCTCGGCGTAGGTCAGCGATTTCTCGCCATGACGCGCCGCGACCGCGTCCGGCGTGCGCGCCGCCTGCGCGGCGACGAGCTCATGGATCGGGCGCAGGTCAAGGTCCGGCGCGGCCTTGTCGTTGAGGCCGTGGACCAGCCAGTCGCGCTCGGACGTCGAGAGCAGCGGCAGGGCGGCGATCGGCCGCTCGGCGTCGTCGGCGACCGCGCCGACGAGCGTGCGGAAATGGCCGATCCAGCGCTCGATCGTCGCCGCGTCGAAGAGGTCGGTCGAATAGTCGACGTCGACGCGCAGCCCGCCGTCCTGCTCCGTGCAGTTGAAGAACAGGTCGAAGACGACGGCGGCCTTCGGGTTCGACCTCGCCTCGACCTCGAGGCCCGTCAGGCTGATGCGGTCGCCGAGCTTTTCGAGGTTGAACTGAACCTCGACGAGCGGGCGGCGACCGGCCTCAGGCGGGCGGTCCATCTTGCGCACCAGCGTGCCGAGCGTGAAGCTCTGATGGTCCTGCGCGGCGAGCACGCGCTGGCGCGCCGCCTTGAGCTCCTCGGCCATGGTCGCGCCGTCGGCCCAGCGCGCGCGCAGCGGCAGGAAGTTGACGCAATGGCCGACGAGCGCGCCCTCGCTCTCGACGAGCTGCTGGCCCGCCGCCGGTATGCCGACGACGATCTCGTTCTGGCCGGCGAGCCGCGCGAGCAGGACCTCATAGGCGGCGAGCAGCGCGGCGAACAGGGTGCAGCCCTGCTTGGCCATCGCCTTGCGGAAGCGCTGCGTCAACTCCGGCTCGATGCGGCGCGTGAGCGTCGCGCCGGCGAAGCTCTTCTGCGGCGGGCGCGGGCGGTCCGTCGGCAGGTCGAGCGGCGGCGGCGGCGGCGTGAACTGCGGCAGCCAGAAGGCCTCGACCGCCGCGCCCTCGCGCTTCTGGCGCGCGCGCTCCTCGGCGCCGTAGCGCAGGAACGAGAGCGGCGCCGGCAGGTTCGCGGGCGTTCCGGCGACGGCCTCCTCATGGAGCGCGGTCAGTTCGCCGATGACGACGTTGAACGACCAGCCGTCGCAGACGATGTGATGCGCGGTCAGCGCCAGCACATGGAGGTCGGGCGCGAGCTTCGCCAGTCGGGCGCGGATCACGGGGCCGGCGACGAGGTCGAACGGCGTGCGCGCGTCCTGCGCGAGGATGTCGCGCCAGGCCGCCTCCGCCGCGTCCGGCCCGCCCGAGGACAGGTCCTCGACCTCGAGCGCGAGCTTCAGCTCGGGCTCGACGCGCATGCGCATGCCGTCCGGGCTGAAACTCGCGCGCAGCGCGTCATGACGCGCGATCACCTTGTTCAGCGCGCCTTCGAGCGCGGCGCGGTCGAGCGAGCCCGAAAGCCGCAGCGACACGGATTCATTGAACGCGCAGGAGGCTTCGTCCGAGAGCTGCGCCGAGAGCCAGACCTCGGTCTGCGCCTCGGTCAGCGGACCGTCGGTCTCGGGCTCCGGCCCCATGCCGGGAGGGGCCGGCAGGAAGTCCGCCTTCTGCATGGCGACGACGCTGTCCTCGAAGGCGCGCGCGATCGCCTCGACGTCCGCGTCGGTGTGCGCCGTCGTCAGGAAGCATGGGTAATGCTCCTGGATATAGACGCCGCGCTCCAGCATGTGCGGATAGAGAAGGCCCGAATAGCGCGACAGCTTGCCGAGGTCGAAGAAGAACCAGCTCGCGTAGCCCTCGATCGTGAAGTCGAGGCCGCGCTTGCGCAGGAAGGCGTTGAGGCGCTCGACGAGCCCCGCCGCGCGCGCGCTCACCCCCTCCTGCAGCGTCGGCCCCGCCGCCTTCAGATGGTTGAGCACGGCCCACACCGCCGCCATGACGAGCGGATGGCGCACGAAGGTGCCGGCGAAGAAGGTCATCGCCGCTTCGGGATAGGAGTCGTCGCCATAGGCCCACTGGCCGCCGTCGAGCGCGTCCATGAAGCGCGCCGCGCCGGCGAGGATGCCGACCGGCAGGCCGCCGCCGACGACCTTGCCGTAGGTGGCGAGGTCGGCGCGGATGCCGAACACATGCTGCATGCCGCCGGTATGCACGCGGAAGCCGGTGACCACCTCGTCGAAGATCAGCGCAGCGCCCGACTTCTCGGTGATGGCGCGGATCTCCTTCAGGAATTCGACCGGGCGCAGCGCCGGATGGCGGCTCTGCACCGGCTCGACCAGCACGGCGGCCAGTTCGTCGGCGTGCGCCCTGATCCATTCGAGCGAGTCGGGCGCGCCATAGGGCAGCACCACCATGTTGTCGACCGAGTCCTTCGGGATGCCCGCCGCCGCCGGCGCCGACCGCGCGACGCCTCCGCGCAGAGAACCCTTGACCAGCACCTCGTCGAACTGGCCGTGATAGTCGCCGGTGAACATCACGATGGTTTCGCGCGCGGTCACCGTGCGGGCGACGCGCATCGCCGCCATCACCGCCTCCGAGCCGGTGTTGCAGAAGGTGACGCGCTCGTTGCCGGTCATCTCGCCGAAGAGCTTGGCCACCTCGCCGGCGAGATGCGATTGCGGGCCGATGGCGAAGCCCTTCTTCAGCTGCTCTGAGACCGCCTCGACGACGAAGGGCGCGGCGTGGCCGAAGAAGGTCTGGCCGTAGCCGTTGACGAGATCGACATAGGCGTTGCCGTCGACGTCGTAGATGCGCGAGCCCTGCGCCGCGTCGGAGACCACCGGATAGACGAGGTCCTTCCACTCGGGGCGAAAGCCGGCGGCGGCGCGCGGATCGGCGAGCTCGGGGCGATATTGCGCGGTCATCCGCTTCGAGGTCGGCGAGCGCGCGTTGAAGCGCGCGACGAGCTCGGCGAGCGCGCGCTCCTGCGTCTCGTTCATCTCGGCGGCCGGCGCCGAGCGGGCGGCGGCGAGCCTGTCGAAGCGCGAAACCGGCTCGTCCGCGGCGGGCGCGGCCGCGGGAGCGGGCGCCTGAAGCGGGACGGGCGCCGGCGCCTGAATCGCGGCGGGCGCGGGCTGCTGGACGAGCGCGGGCGCGGGCGCGCCGCCAAGAGCGGCGAGCTGCTGCGCCATCAGCCGGCTCATCGCCTCGAGCTGGTCGCGGATGATCTGCTCGACGCCGCCGCCGACCGCGGGCGTCCCGGAGTTCGCGAAGGCCGGCGCGGAGAAAGCGGGAGCGGCGAAGGCCGGCGTCGGGGCCGCGGCCGCCGGCTGCGCGACGGGCGCAAGGGCGGGCGTGGGGACGGACGCAGGTGCGAGCGCGGCGCGCGCCTCCGGCGGCAGCGTCGCCTCGATATGGGCGGCGAGCGCCGGGATGGTCGAAAGATCGCCGAGCAGCTGGCGGAAGGTCAGCTTCACCTTGAAGTCGCGCTGCAGCTGCTGCGTGACCTGGCTGAGGAACAGCGAATCGAAGCCGAGCTCAAGGAAGCTCGCGTCGGCCGGGGCGTCGGCGAGCGACTCGCCCGACAGATTCTCGAACAGATCGACGATCCGCCGGCGCAGGGCGTCGCCTTGTCCAGAGGGTGCGGCCGGGGCTTCGGTGATCGACATTGAACCTGCCATCGCTGAAAGGCTTTCGGGAACATGCGGCGCTGGCGCGGGCGTCGCGTCGGGCGGCGCGGGGAGCGAAGCCGCTCCCTGCGCAAGAGGCGGCGCGTCGAGCCAATGGCGCACGCGCTCATAAGGATAAGTGGGCAGCGAGACGCGCCGACGACGTTCGCAGGCGTAGACGGCGCTCCAGTCGAGGCCGCCGCCGGCGCACCAGAGCTGGCCGGCGGCGCCGGCGAAGGCTTCGGCGTCGGAGGTTTCGCGCGACGCGTCGGGGAGCGAGGCCAGAACCGCTTCCGGCGCGCTGCCCGCCCCGCCCTGCCGGGCGAGCGTCGAGAGGGTTCGGCCGGGGCCGGCCTCGATCAGGATCAGGTCGGGCGCCGAGGCGAGCAGCGTCCTGAGGCCGTCGAAGAAGCGCACCGGCTCGCGGCAATGGCGGGCCCAATAGTCGGGCGAGACGGCCTGCTCGGGCGTCAGCCAGCCGCCCGTCGTCGAGGAGACGACCGGCAGGCTCGGCGGATTGAGGCGCATGCCGGCGACGCTCGCGCGCAGCGCCGCCGCGGCGGGCTCCATCATCGGCGAGTGGAAGGCGTGCGAGGTGTGCAGGCGGCGCGTCTGCGCGCCCTGCGCGGCGAGCTTCGCCTCAAGCGCCGCCACGGCGTCCTCGGGGCCGGCGGCGACGCAGAGCTTCGGCCCGTTGACGGCGGCGAGCGCGAGGTCGCCGCCAAGATGCGGGGCGAGCGCTTCTTCGGACAGGCGCACGGCGGTCATCGCGCCGGTCGGCATCTCCTGCATCAGCCGCCCGCGCTCGGCGATCAGGCGCAGCGCGTCCTCCTGCGAGAACACGCCGGCGAGGCAGGCGCCGACGAATTCGCCGACGCTGTGGCCGATCGTCATCTGCGGCGCGACGCCGAAGCTGCGCCACAGCGCGGCGAGCGCGTAGCCGACGGAGAACAGCGCCGGCTGGGCGTAGCGCGTCTCGCGCAGCGCGTCGGCGTCGAGCCGCTCGCCCTCGCCGCCGTAAAGCAGCGCGCACAGATCCGCGTTCAGGATCGGCCGCAGGATCTCCGCGCTCGCGCGCATCGCGTCGCGGAAAACGGGCTCGGTCTCGTAGAGGCCCTGCCCCATGCCCGGATATTGCGCGCCCTGGCCGGGGAACATGAAGGCGAGCGCGCGCGCCCGCTTCGCCTCGCCCCTGGCGAGCCCCGCGCCCGAGCGCAGGCCGGCCGCCGCCGCGGCCGCGTCGGACGCCGCGAGCGCGGCGCGGAAGGGGAAGGCGCGCCGGCCGAGCGCCAGCGTATAGGCGACGTCGGCGAGCGGCAGGTCGGGATCGGCCTCAAGACGCGCGGCGAGATTTTCGCGCGCCCTGGCGAGCGCGGCCGGGCTGCGCGCCGAAAGGCAGAGGATTTGCGCGCCGCGCGCGGAAGGCCCGGAGGCGAGCGGCGGCGCCTCCTCGAGAATGGCGTGGGCGTTGGTGCCGCCGACGCCGAAGGCGCTGACGCCGGCGCGGCGCGGCTCCTCCCCGCGCGGCCAGTCGCGCCAGTCGGCGTCGACGTAGAAGGGGCTCGTCGAAAAGTCGATCTGCGGATTGGGCGAACGGTAATGCAGCAGGCCCGGCAGGCGCTTCGCCTGCAGCGCCAGCGCCGTCTTGATGACGCCGGCGACGCCCGCGGCGGCGTCGGTGTGGCCGATGTTCGGCTTGACCGAGCCGAGCGCGCAGAAGCCGACGTCGTCGGTCGTCGCGCGGAAGGCGCGGGTCAGTCCCGCGACCTCGATCGGGTCGCCGAGCGGCGTCGCAGTGCCGTGGCACTCGACATAGGAGATGGAGCGCGCCTCGACCTCGGCGTTGGCGAGGGCGGCGAGGATCGCCTCGGACTGGCCGGCCGAGCTCGGCGCGGTGAAGCCGGCGCGCTGCGCGCCGTCGTTGTTGAGCGCCGCGCCGCGGATCACCGCGTAGATATGGTCGCCGTCGGCGATCGCCTCCTCGACGCGCTTCAGGAGCACGACGCCGGCGCCGGAGCCGAACACCGTGCCGTCGGCGCCGGCGTCGAAAGTGCGCACATGGCCGCTCGGCGAGACCATCGCGCCCTCGAGCGCGAGATAGCCGCGTTTTTGCGGCAGGGTGATCGACACGCCGCCGGCGAGCGCCATGTCGGATTCATAGAGCGCGAGGCTCTTGCAGGCCTCGGCGACGGCGACGAGCGAGGTCGAGCAGGCGGTCTGCACCGTCATCGCCGGGCCGCGCAGGCCCAGCTTGTAGGAGAGGCGCGTGGCGAAGACGTCGGGCAGCGCGCCCATCAGCTCGGCGTAGCTGCCGACCTGGTAGTCGCTGGTGAAGCGCTCCACGGCGGCGCGGTCGCGCAGCACGTTGCGCAGGAAGTAGCTGCTCATCGAGCAGCCGGCGAAGGCGCCGATCGCGCCCTGATAGGCGGCCGGGTCGTAGCCGGCGTCCTCGAGCGCCGCGTAAGCGCATTCGAGCAGCACGCGATGCTGCGGGTCGGTCAGCTCCGCCTCGCGCGCGTGCATCGCGAAGAAGGCGGCGTCGAACTCCTCGACGCCCTCGAGGATCGAGCGCGCCGGCACATAGTCGGGGCCGGCCCGCGTCGCCGCGTCGAAGCTGTCCTCGAGCTCGGCGGGCGAGAAGCGGCTGATCGATTCGACGCCGCCGACGAGGTTGCGCCAGAAGGCGGCGACGTCCGGCGCGCCGGGATAGCGCGCCGCCATGCCGATCACCGCGAAGCCGGTCGGCGCGGGCCCGTCGATGTCCTGTTTCATCGCCCGGCCCTCAGGACGCCGGGGCCGCGCGGCGGCGGGCCGCGCGCTTCAGCGCCTCCGCCTGACGCGCCTTGCGCGCGGCGAAATCGTCGATCGCCAGCCTGTCCCCGGCCGCGCCGCCGCCGCCGCGCTCGCCGAGGCGGCGCAGATGCGCGGCGAGCGAGCGGACGGTGGTGAACTGGAAAAGGTCGGTCATCGGCGCGTCGATCCCGAATGAAGCGCGTATTTCTTCCTGAAGGGCCATGACGTCGAGGGACGCGCCGCCAAGGTCGAAGAAATTGGCGTCCCAGCCGACCGGCCCGCTCTTGAGGACGCGCGCCCAGATCGCCGCCAGCCGCTCCTCGAAGCCGGCGTCCGAAGCCGACGCGGACGGCGCCGGCGCGGCTTGCGCGGGCTCGGGAAGCGCCGGCTCGGGCAGCGCCGCGCGGTCGACCTTGCCGTTCTGCGTGCGCGGCAGCTCGGGCAGGACGACGACGAGGGCTGGAACGAGGAAGTCGGGGGAGGTTTCAAGCATGGTCCGCCGCAGCGCCGCAGGCTCGATCGCTCCGCCTTCGCGCGCGCAGACATAGGCCACGATCTGGCGCTCGCCGTCCGTGCGCTGGCGCACAAGGGCGCAGGCGTCGGCGACCGCGGGCAGGCGGCGCAGCAGCGCCTCCACCTCGTCGAGCTCGACGCGCTTGCCGCGAATCTTCACCTGCCGGTCGACGCGGCCGACGAATGCGACGATCCCGTCCGGCCGGCGCCGCACGAGGTCGCCGGTGCGGTACATGAGCCGTCCCGGCTCGCCGCTGAACGGGTCTTGCGGGAATTTCTCGGCGGTGAGCTCGGGCCGGTCGAGATAGCGCAGCGCGACGCCTTCGCCGCCGGCGAACAGCTCGCCCTCCTCGCCGTCGGCGACCGGCCGCAGGTCCGGGCCGAGGACATGGACGCTCGTATGGTCGATGGCGCGGCCGATCGGCACGGGCGCCGAAGGATCGAAGTCGCGCGGAATCTCGTAGCAGCAGGTGAAGGTGGTGTTCTCGGTCGGGCCGTAGCCGTTGACGAGGCGGCAGCCCGGCAGCGCGTCGAGCGCCTTGCGCACATGGCGCGGCGAGAGCACGTCGCCGCCGGCGAGCAGCAGGCGCAGCGGCTTCAGGACCTCGATCTGGCGGTCGACGACGGCGTGGAACAGGCTCGCGGTCAGCCAGGCGGCGGTGACGCCGCAGCGCGCGATCGCGGCGCCAAGGTCGGAAAAGCTCGGATGCTCGTCGGCGAGGATCGCGACGGCGGCGCCGTTGAGCAGCGCGCACCAGATCTCGAAGGTCGAGGCGTCGAAGGCGAGCGGGGCGAACTGCAGCGCGACGTCGCCGGGGCCGAGATCGGCGAAACTTCCGAACGCGAGCCGCGTCACCCCGCGGTGCGGGACGACGACGCCCTTGGGCCGGCCGGTGGTGCCTGACGTGTACATGACGTAGGCGGGATCCTCGCCCGTTCCCGCGACGGAGAGCGGCGCGGCGCCGGCGTCGTCGAAAGGCGCCGTCACGTCGAGCGCAAGGCTCGGCGCGCTCCAGGGAACGGCGCGGGCGAGGTCGGCGGGCGCGCAGAGCACGGCGGCCGGCGCGGTCTCCGCCGCGATGAAGGCGAGATGTTCGGCCGGCTGGGCCGGGTCGAGCGGCGCGAAGGCCGCGCCCGCCTTGAGGATGCCGAGCATGCCGACGATCGCCTCGGGCGAGCGCGGCAGGGCGAGGCCGACGAACGCGCCGGGGCGCGCGCCCGCGGCGGCGAGGCGACGCGCGCAGGCGTCGGACAGGCGGTCGAGCTCGGCGAAGGTGAGGACGCCGTCCGTCCCGTAGAGCACCGCGGGACGATCGGCGAACTCCCGCGCCGCGTCCGCGAAATAGGAGGGAATCGCGCGAGCGCGGTCGTAGCGCGCGGCGCGCCCGTCCTCGAAAGCCGCGGGGCGGTCGGTCATCGGATACTCCATTCGAGCGGGCGTCCGCTCCGACAATCGCCGCGAAGAACGATCATGCTTTCAAGATTATCGCTAAAACCGTCGAATGCGATCGGGAAGCCGGCCGTCCGGCCCCTCCTGCGCCGCTACGCCGCTCCCCCGCGACGCGCCGCCGACGGCGCGCGGACGGGCCGCCAAGACTCCCGCGAAGGGTCTCGCAGACGCTCGGAACCACTCTTGCGCACTGGGCCGTCATGTGATTTTCGCCTCGCGACGTAAGCGCAGCTGCGCGATCCAGATCAAGACATGGGAGCGCGCCACGCGCACACAATGTCGCGAACGCGCCGCCGCGCCAACTCGCCCCGATATTGAAGTCTAGCGCTCAGGCGGCCTCGTCCGCCTCATGCGCGCGAAAGGTGAAATTGCGCCAAATCAAATGCGCGCCGCAATCTGCGCCAAGCGTCTACCGGCGGGCGGAGCCAATCATCGATCACAACTTTCTCCTCAGCTCCGATCGACGCTGGAAAGCTATCATAAAGACGCTTTCGACACAATGCAGCCGGAAAAAAGCCTGCGCGCGCTACAATTTCGCCATGTTCTCCGCCGCCGGCCGCGCATGCGCGGCGCGCCGCGACATGATACAGAAGGCCCGCCGGCGACCGGACCGGCGCGCCGGAGGGACGATCATGACGCAGAACGCCGCTTCCCCCTCCGTCCTGGCGGCGGGGCTCGGGGGGCGCTGCCCCAGATGCGGAAAAGGCCATATGTTCAAGGGCCTCCTCGCCCTCGCCCCGCGCTGCGAGGCGTGCGGCCTCGACTTCAGCTTCGCCGACGCGGCGGACGGCCCCGCCGTTTTCGTCTGCCTCCTCGGCGGCTTCCTCGTGCTCGGCGCGGCGTTCTGGACCGAGCTCGCCTACGAGCCGCCGTTCTGGGTCCACCTCGTGCTGTTCCTGCCGCTGACGGCGATCGTCTGCGTCGGGCTGCTGCGTCCGGCCAAGGGGCTTCTGGTCGCCCAGCAATATCGCACCAAGGCCGAGCAGGGACGCATCGCGCCTTGAGGCTCCCCCGACGGCTCATGGCGCCGGCGGCGGCGACCCTCGCCGGCGTCGCGCTCCTCTGCGCGCTCGGCGTCTGGCAGCTGCGCCGCCTCGCCTGGAAGGAAGGCCTCATCGCGCAGATCGAGGCGCGCGCCGGCGCCCCGCCCGCCCCCCTGCCGCCGGAGGCCGACTGGACGCGGCTCGACCCGCAGGCCTACGAATATCGCCACGTGCGCTTCGACGCGACGCTCGAGCGCGGCAGGGAGGCGCTCGTCTTCCGCCCCGCCGGCGGCCCGGCGCACGAGCCCGGCTATCTCGTCCTGACGCCGGCGCGCCTGCCCTCCGGCGCCTATGTCGTCGTCAACCGCGGCTTCGTCCCGGAGGCGCTCAAGGACCGCGCGCGGCGGCCCGAGCCTCAGGCGCAGGCGCCCGAGCCGATCGTCGGGCTGATGCGCGCCCCCGAGCCGCGCAACCTCTTCACTCCGGCCGACGACCCCGCGCGCGGAAATTTCTTCAGCCGCGATCCGGCGTCCGTCGCGGCGCGTTTCGACCTCGCGCGCGCCGCGCCCTTCATCGTCGACGCCGACCGGGGCGCGCCGGCGGCGCCCGGCGCGCCGTCCGGCGGCGAGACGGCGATCGCCTTTCCCAACAACCACCTGTCCTACGCGCTGACCTGGTTCGGCCTCGCCGCCGCGCTCCTCGGCGTCTTCGCGGCCTACGCCTGGCGCGCCGCGCGCGAGCCCGGCGGATGAGCGGCGCGGCCCGCGCATTTGCGCCATAATCTGCTGTTTGTGCTTGGGCGAACGCGTCTTCGCCCGCACCGCGGCGGGAGCCGGCGGCGAGGCTGCCGCGCTCTCGCGATTATGCTAGCTTGAACGGCCGCCGACGCGGCGGGATCCTGGATTTTCGCCTTGAAATATGTCTCCACGCGCGGCGAGGCCGCGCCTCTCTCCTTCATGCAGACGCTGCTGCACGGGCTCGCCCCGGACGGCGGCCTCTACCTGCCCGAGAGCTATCCGCGCCTCGACGCGCGGGCGATCGCGCGCTTTTCCGGCCGCCCCTACGCCGAGGTCGCCGAGGCGGTGATCGCCCCCTTCGTCGAGGACGAGATCGAGCGCGGCGCGCTGCGCGCGATGATCGAGGACGCCTACGCCTCGTTCCGCCACGGCGCCGTCGCGCCGCTCGTCCAGCTCGAACCCGGCCTGTTCACGCTCGAGCTGTTCCACGGCCCGACGCTCGCCTTCAAGGACCTTGCGATGCAGCTGCTCGCGCGGCTCGTCGACCATGCGCTGAAGGCGCGCGGCCAGCGCGCGACGATCGTCGGCGCGACCTCGGGCGACACGGGCGCCGCCGCGATCGAGGCGTTCGCCGGCCTCTCGCAGGTCGACGTCGTGATTCTCTATCCGCACGGGCGCGTGTCGGAGGTGCAGCGCCGCCAGATGACGACCTCGGGCGCCGCCAACGTCCATGTCGTCGCGCTCGAAGGCTCGTTCGACGACGCCCAGGGCGCGGTCAAGGCGCTGTTCGCGAACCGGGCGCTGCGCGAGGAGACCGGCCTCGCCGGCGTCAACTCCATCAACTTCGCCCGCGTCCTCGCCCAGACCGTCTATTATTTCACGAGCGCCGTCGCGCTCGGCGCGCCGGGGCGCGCGGCCTCCTTCGTCGTGCCGACCGGCAATTTCGGCGACGTCTTCGCCGGCTGGATAGCCAAGCGCATGGGCCTGCCGGTCGAGCGGCTGGTCATCGCCACCAACGCCAACGACATCCTGCCGCGCGCGCTGTCCTGCGGCGCCTACGAGATCGGCGTGTCGCTCGCCACCCAGTCGCCCTCGATGGACATTCAGGTCTCGTCGAATTTCGAGCGGCTGCTGTTCGAGGCGCACGGACGCGACGCCGCCGCGGTCAGGCGCAAGATGGCGCAGCTCGCGCAGTCGCGCGCCTTCGCGCTCGATCCTGGCCCGCTCGAAGCGATCCGCGCCGAGTTCGACGCCTTCAGCGTCGACGAGGCGCAGACGACCGCCGAGATCGCCCGCGTCTACGCCGAGAGCGCCTATGTCGTCGATCCGCATACGGCGGTCGGCGTCGCCGCCGCGCGGCGGGAGGCGCAGGCCCGTGGAACGCAGGTTCCGCTCATCGCCCTCGGCACCGCGCACGCCGCGAAATTCCCCGACGCCATCGAGGCGGCGATCGGGATTCGCCCTCCCCTGCCGGCGCACATGCGCCGTCTGATGGACGCCGACGAGCGCGTGACGATCCTGCCCAACGACCAGCGCGAGATCGAGCGCTTCGTTCGCGCCGCCTCGCGCGCGTCGGTCGCGCATGCCTCCGCGCAGGCGGCCTCGTGAGCGCGCGCGTCGACACCCTGCCCTCGGGGTTGCGCGTCGTCACCGACGCCATGCCGCATCTCGAGACCGCCTCGCTCGGCGTGTGGGTCGCCGCCGGCTCGCGCCACGAAAGCGCGGGCGAGCACGGCCTGTCGCACCTGCTCGAGCACATGGCCTTCAAGGGGACGCGCCGGCGTTCCGCGCGCGCCATCGCCGAGGAGATCGAGGCCGCCGGCGGCGACCTCAACGCCGCGACCTCGACCGAGCACACCGCCTATTACGCCCATGTGCTCGCCGCCGACGCGCCGCTCGCGCTCGACATCCTCGCCGACATCCTGACCGAGAGCGCCTTCGACAAGGACGAGCTCGAGCGCGAAAAGGGCGTGATCCTGCAGGAGATCGGCGCCGTCGAGGACACGCCCGACGACCTCGTGTTCGACCTGTTCAGCGCCGCCGCATTTCCGGGCCAGGCGATCGGCCGGCCGATCCTCGGCACGCCCGAGCGCATCGCCAGTTTTTCGCGCGACGCCATCGGCGACTATCTCGGGCGCCATTACGCGAGCCCGGCGACGGTCGTCGGCGCCGCCGGCGCGGTCGACCACGAGCGCGTCTGCGCGGCGGCGCAGGAGCTGTTCGGCAAGCTGCCGCCCAGGGGCGCGCGGGACCGCGCGCCGGCGGCCGTCTACCACGGCGGCGAGATCCGCCTCAAGCGGCGGCTCGAGCAGGCGCATATCGTCATCGGCTTCGAGGGCCTCGCCTACGACGACCCCGACTTCTACGCGCTGCAGGTGTTCGCCAACGCGGTCGGCGGCGGCATGTCCTCGCGCCTGTTCCAGGAGGTGCGCGAGACGCGCGGCCTCGCCTACGCCATCCACGCCTTCCACTGGGGCTATTCCGACGCCGGCCTGTTCGGCTTCTACGCCGCCACCGGCGCGAAGGACGTCGCCGAGCTCACGCCCGTCGCCCTCGACTGCCTCGCCGAGGCGGCGCAAGCCCTTTCGGAAGCCGAGGCGCGCCGCGCCAAGGCGCAGATGAAGGTCTCGCTGCTCACCGCCCTCGAATCGCCGGCGCAGCGCTGCGAGCAGATCGCGCGGCAGGTGATGGCCTTCGGCCGCGTGCTGACGCGCGAGGAGATCGTCGCCGCGATCGACGGGCTCGACATCGCCGCGATCCGCGCCGCCGGCGCGCGCGCCCTGCGCTCGAAGCCCACCGTCGCCGCCATCGGCCCCGTCGCCAAAGTGTTCGCGCCCGACCGCGTCGCCGAGCGCGTCGGCGCCGGCTGACAATCAAGGCATCGCCATGGCTCTCTTCCGCATCGGCCCCAATCCCGAATCCGGACAGCTCCTGCGCGGCGAAGGCGTCTATCTGCGTCCGCCCGAGCTGCGCGACTACGAGGCGTGGGCGCATCTGCGCGACGTGAGCCGCGACTTCCTCATCCCCTGGGAGCCGACCTGGCCGGCCGACGATCTGACGCGGACCGCCTTCCGGCGCCGCGTGCGCCGCCACCAGCAGGAGATGGAGGCGAGCGAATCCTTCGCCTTCCTCGTCTTCCGCGACGACGACGTGCTGCTCGGCGGGCTGACGCTCGGCCAGGTGCGGCGCGGCGTGGTGCAGGCGGCGACCCTCGGCTACTGGATCGGCGCGCCGCACGCCAACCGCGGCTTCATGACGAGGGCCGTGCGCGCGACGATCGCCTTCGCCTTCGGCGGGCTGCGGCTGCACCGCGTCGAGGCCTCCTGCCTGCCGCACAACGAGCCGTCGATGCGCCTGCTCGAGCGCGTCGGCTTCATGCGCGAGGGCTACGCGCGGGCGTATCTGCGCATCAACGGCGTTTGGGAGGACCATCTGCTCTACGGCCTCGTCGAAACCGACTCCATTCCGCCCCTCCGCCCCGCGCAGCCGTGAGACGCAAGCTCCCTCGCGCGTCGCTCGCGCTGGCGCTGGCGCTGCTGGCCTGCCTCCTCGCCCCCGCCGCGCGGGCGATCGAGGCCGTGCGCACGCCGCTCGACGCGCGCGTGATCGACCTCACCAAATCGGTGGAGAGCTATTCTTCGGCCGGCGACCGCCTGCTGGTGGCGACGGCGCCGGGCGCCGACGGCATCGTGCGCCGCATCGAGGTGCGCGCGCGCGAGGAAGGCACGCGGCCGAACTGGATCGTCTTCGCGCTTTCGAACGACACCGGCGAGCAGATCGAGCGGCTGATCGTCGCGCCGCACTTCCGTCTCGTCGGCTCGGGCGTGATCTGGCCCGACCTCGGCGCCACGCGCATCTCGGCGATCACCGCGAGCCAGGGCTACCCGCCCGAGCGCGAGGACAGCGAGGACGCCGACGTGTTCCGGCTGACCCTCGACCCCGGCGCGACCGTCACCTACGTCGCCGAGCTGCGCACCCCGAACCTGCCGCAGCTGCACCTGTGGGAGCCCGACGCCTACAAGGACCGCCAGACCAGCCTCGCCCTTTACAAGGGCATCGTCATCGGCGTCGCCGGCCTGCTCGCGCTGTTCCTGACCATCGTCTTCGTGGTGCGCGGCGCGGTGATCTTCCCCGCCGCGGCGGCGCTCGCCTGGACGGTGCTCATCTACGTGTGCATCGACTTCGGCTTCTGGAGCCGCATCTTCGGCGGCGAGGGCGCGAGCGACCGCATCTGGCGCGCCGGCACGGAGTCGATCCTCGCCGCGACCCTGCTCGTCTTCCTGTTCGCATACCTCAACCTCAACCGCTGGCACGTGCGCGCCTCGCATGTGGCGGCGATCTGGCTCCTCTTCCTCGCCGCCCTCGTCGGCCTCGCCGTCTACGACGCGCCGGTCGCGGCGGGCGTCGCGCGCATCTCCATCGCCGCCGTCGGCGCCGTCGGCTTCGTGCTCGTGCTCTATCTCGCGATCCACGGCTACGACCGGGCGGTGATGCTGATCCCGACCTGGTTCCTGCTGCTCGCCTGGATCGTCGGCGCGGCCTTCGCCGTCACCGGCGCGCTCACCAACGACCTCGTCTCGCCGGCCCTCATCGGCGGCCTCGTGCTGATCGTGATGCTGATCGGCTTCACCATCATGCAGAACGCCTTCGTCGGCTCCGGCCTCGCCCATGGCGCGGTCTCCGACTCCGAGCGCAAGGCGCTGGCGCTGGCGGGCGGCGGCGACGTCATCTTCGACTGGGACGTCGCGGCCGACCGCATCTATGTGAGCCCGGAGATCGAGGCGCAGCTCGGCCTGCCGCGCGGCGCGCTCGAGGGCCCCGCCTCGACCTGGTTCGACGTGCTGCACCCCTCCGAGCGCGACCGCTACCGGGCGAGCCTCGACGCCATGCTGGAGCAGCGGCGCGGGCGCATCAACCAGGATTTTCGCCTGCGCGCGGCGGACGGGCAATATCACTGGTTCCGTCTCAGGGCGCGGCCGGTGGTCGGCGCCGACGGCGAGGCGCTGCGCGTCGTCGGCACGCTCGCCGACGTCACCGAGGCGAAGGCAGCCGAGGAGCGGCTGCTGCACGACGCCGTGCATGATTCGCTGACCGGCCTGCCCAACCGCGAGCTGTTCCACGACCGCCTCGGCGCCGCGCTGGCGCTCGCCGAGGCCGACCCGAACCTGCGCCCGGCGGTGATGTGCCTCGACGTCGACCGGTTCAAAGAGATCAACGCCAGCGCCGGCTTTCCGGCCGGGGATTCGATCCTGATCGCCCTCGCCCGGCGCCTTTCGCGCGTGCTGAAGCCGCAGGACACGCTCGCGCGCCTGCAGGGCGACGAATTCGTCGCCCTGATCGTCTCCGAGAAGGAGCAGAGCCGCATCGCCGAGCTCGCCTCGGCCGCGCTGCGCGTCTCCTCGACGCCGGTCGCCTTCTCCGACCGCGAGATCCCGCTCTCGACCTCGATCGGCGTCGCCTTCTACGATCCCCAGCTGCACGCCCGGCGCGAGGACATGGTGAAGGACGCCGAGATCGCCATGCGCCACGCGAAACGGCTCGGCGGCGGGCGCGTCGAGACGTTCCGCGCGACGATGCGCGCGCTGCGCTCCGACCGCGTCGGCCTCGCCGCCGACCTGCGGCGGGCGCTGGAGCGGGGCGAGATGAAGCTCTTCTTCCAGCCGATCGTGCGGCTCGAGGACCGCACGGTGGCCGGCTTCGAGGCGCTGCTGCGCTGGGACCATCCGCGCGAGGGCAGGCTCGGCCCGGCCGAGTTCATCCCCGTCGCCGAGGAGACCGGGACGATCATTGATCTCGGCCTGTTCGCGCTCAAGCGCGCGGCGAGCGAACTCTCCGTCTGGCAGCGGGCGCTCGACGTCGATCCGCCGCTTTTCGTCAGCGTCAACGTCTCCTCGCGCCAGCTTCTGCGCCACGACCTCATCGGCGACGTCAAGTCGGCGCTGTCGCGCGTCGAGGTCGCGCCTGGATCGCTGAAGCTCGAGCTGACCGAAAGCCTCGTCATGGAGAACCCGGAGCTCGCCGCGCAGATGCTGACGCGCATCCGCGAGCTCGGCGCCGGGCTCGCCCTCGACGATTTCGGAACCGGCTTCTCCTCCCTCGCCTATCTCCAGCGCTTCCCCTTCGACACGCTGAAGATCGACCGCTCCTTCGTCGGACGCAACGGCTCGGGCGCGCGGCCGATCATCCTGCGCTCGATCGTGGCGCTGGCGCATGACCTCGGCATGGACGTGGTGGCCGAAGGCGTCGAGGACGAATCCGACGCGATCGAACTCTCGCAGCTCGGCTGCGAATACGCCCAGGGGTTCGCCTTCGGCCATCCGATCAGCGCCGACGAGGCGAGGAAGCTCGTCGGCGCGGCGAGCGTCGCGGCCTGAGCCTGCGCGCCCGCCCGCCAGATCTTTAGTCCGGCGCCTCAGGCGTGGCCGAGGTCCGAGGACAGCCGCGCCGGATCGATCCCGACCATGCGCAGCGCCCGCTCATATTTCGAACCGAGCGCCTCGTCGAAGATCAGCGACGGATCGGCGGGGATGTTGAGCCAGCCGTTGTCCTGCATCTCCGCCTCGAGCTGGCCCGCCGACCAGCCGGAGTAGCCGAGCGCGAGCAGCGCGCGGTCGGGCCCCGCGCCGCGGGCGATGGCGCGCAATATGTCGATCGTCGCGGTCAGCGAGACGCGCGAATCGATCGGCAGCGTCGAATTGTCGATGAAGAAATCATTGGAGTGAAGCACGAAGCCGCGGCCGGTCTCGACGGGGCCGCCCTTGAGCACCTGCACCGCGCCGGCCGTCGCCGGCAGCTGGATCGTCTCCTCGGCCTTGATCACGTCGAGCTGCACGAGAAGGTCGGAAAACGTCACCTTGCGCGCCGGGCGGTTGACGACGATGCCCATCGCCCCCTCCTCGGAATGCGCGCACAGGTAGATCACGGAGCGCGCGAAACGGTTGTCGGCCATTCCCGGCATGGCGACGAGGAGCTGTCCGTCGAGGTAGGAGCCCGAGCCCCCTGCGCCATCGCCGCGAGACATTTTCGATCCCATGTTTTCCGCCACATTCTGCTGGAAAGACTTCCAACGCTGATCAGACACGCACGTTTCGCTCCATCCACATGCGCCGCCCCCGATGCCTTTTTTCATTCACCTCAATGTAAGTTGCGGCGCCGCAACTTGCAAAATACCGTGTCTGCCTCGCGCGAGGCCTTCCGGCGCCATCTTACGTCAAATCCTGATGCAAATGTCTTTCCAGCTTGTGAAACGCGCCTCGCGCCGCGCCCGCCTCGGCGGCTTTCTCGCGGCCGGCCTCGCCGCCGCGCCGGCGTTTGCGCCGGCCTGCGCGCAAGAGCTCGACAGCGGCTGGACGCGGCTCAGGATATCCTCGGCGCGCCTCATCGCCGCGCCCTCGGCCGACGGCTGGCGCGCGGGCGTCGAGATCCGCCTCGATCCCGACGTCTTGACCTACTGGCGCACGCCCGGAGACGCCGGGGCGCCGCCCGAGTTCGATTTTTCAGCGTCGGAGAACGTCGACAAGGCCAGCGTCCGCTACCCGGTCCCGACCCGCTTCCTCGAGGACGGCCTCAACGTCTTCGGCTATCGCGACGACGTCGTGTTTCCGCTCGACCTTCGCCTCAAGGATCCCGGCAAGCCGGCGAAGCTCGCGCTCTCCATGAATTACGCCGTGTGCGGCAAGATCTGCGTCCCCGTCACGGCCAGGCTCACCCTCGCGCTTCCCCGCGTCGCCGCCGGCGGCGCGCCGGGCGAGCACGAGGAAAGGCTTCTCGCCGCGCAGGCGAAGACCCCGCGCCCGCTCGCCGCGGGCGAGAGCGCGCGCAAGGTGAGCATGACGCGCGAGCCCGGCGCGGCGCGGCCGACCTGGCGGCTGCGGCTGCGCGACGGCGCGGAGCCGTCCGCGCCCGCCGATCTTTTCGCCGAGGCGCCGCCCGGCTGGTTCTTCGAGACGCGTCCGGGCGACGCGCCCGGCGAGTTCCTCATCGTCCAGACGGAGCAGCCGGAGGGCGCGCGCCACGCCAGCGTCGTCTTGACCCTCTCCGGTCCGCAGGCCTACGAGTTCACGGTCGAGCTTGACGCGCGACGGGCCGTGGCCGACGGCGCGCCGGATCGCGAGGGGGAGGAAACGCAATGAGCATCAAGCCGGGCGACAGGCTGCCCAAGGCCAATTTCGCCGTCATGACGCCGGACGGCCCGGCCGTGCGAACGACCGACGAAATCTTCAAGGGACGCCGCGTCGCGCTCATCGGCGTGCCGGGCGCCTTCACCCCGACCTGCAGCAACGTCCATCTGCCGGGCTTCGCCGACCGCCTCGACGCCTTCAAGGCGAAGAACGTCGACGCCGTCGCCGTCGTCTCGGTCAACGACGTGTTCGTGATGACCGCCTGGGCCAAGGACACCGGGACGGGCGGACGGCTCCTTTTCCTCGCCGACGGCAACGGCGATTTCGCGCGGGCGGTTGGCCTGCCGCTCGACCTCACCGAGCGCGGCCTGGGGGTCAGGTCGCAGCGCTACGCCATGCTGGTCGACGACGGCGTGGTGCGCGTCGTCAACGTCGAGACGAGCCCCGGCAAGGCCGAGGCCTCGAGCGCCGAAGCGCTGCTCGAGGCGATCTAGGACCAATCGACATTCGGGATTCATTTTTGCGTTTGGCGCGGAATCAATGGGCTGCGGATTTTTTTGATTCGGAGCGCATCGATGGGCGTGCGACGCTATGAGCTGAACGAGGCTCAGTGGAG
>NZ_JAYRLA010000023.1:0-40886 GCF_041905455.1 Methylocella sp.
GGCCGCCGATGTAGACGCCGGTCCAGGTGAAGATGGGCGCCGGCGGCACGTAGACCGGCGGCGGAGCCCGCGACGGCAGATCCGCCGCCATGGCGCTTCCGGCGAGAGCGATGGCGCCCGCCGAAGCCAGGAGGATGGAACGAAGCATTGCTTTCTCCTTTAGATCTAAAGCTCCCGAAAACTAGCCGTTTCCGAGGCCGACGCAAGAGTTCTGGGGCTGGTTGAGGGGCGCGCCGCGCCCTAAGTTCGCGGCAGTGGCGCAAATGCCACATTGGTTTTCAAGATTTAGTTACACAACGTGAAGTTATTACTACTTTCTTAAAGAAAAAGCCCGACGGATTCCGTCGGGCTTCGAGGGCGCGAGGGCGCTTGACATCGCGTATGTTAAGTTTTTGTTCAATATTTGGCGACGACTGGCGCCGGGGGCGGCGCGAGGTCGAACTTGTAGCTGAAGCCGGCCTGCACCTGATTCTGTTTCAGCTGGCGCTGGAAATAGATGCCCGGCTCGATGGCGGAGAGGTTCGTCGGATAGAAAGTCGGATGGCCGAAGTCCGAATAGCGGTACTCGGCGCGGATCGACCAGTTGTTGGTCACGGCGTATTCGACGCCGCCTCCGACCGTCCAGCCGACGCGGCTGTTGCTGGCGCTGTCATAGGTGAACGGCGTAGACACGTTGATCTTCGTGCTGGCGAAGGCGACGCCGCCGGTGGCGTAGATCAGCACGCGGTCCCAGGCGTAGCCGACGCGGCCGCGGATCGAGCCCTGGACGTCGCTGCTGACACTATAGCTGACGGCCGGGTCTGCGCCGCCGAACAGGCCGAGATGCGCATTTTGGCCGATGCTCGTGCCGTCGACCGAGCCTTCGAGGCCGACGACGAACTGGTTGAGCTGCAAATTATAGCCGACATGCGCGCCGCCGATCACGCCGTCCGTATTCTGCGAGAACGACGAGTAGCCGCCGACGGAATCGCCGTAATTGGCGTTCTGCTTGGCGAACGCATAGCCGACCTGGCCGCCGGCGTAGACGCCGGTCCAAGTGAAGATGGGGGCCGGCGGCACGTAGACCGGCGGCGGAGCGCGCGACGGCAGGTCGGCTGCAAACGCGGAACCGACCAGCGCGACGGCGCCGGCGGAAGCGAAAAGCACTCGACGCAGCATTATGATACCTCCTATTGCGTCAGATTACCCGGATTAGACAGCCCGACCAACGCGGACCGCTGCAAAAACGTCAATTTCGCGGCGTAATTATCTGAAGGTGTGGCTTGCCGGCAACGAAGCGCGCGCGGCGAAGCCAATTTGCGCGACGGATCAGCGCCCGAAGATCGGCGACGCGAAACGATAGCTGAAGCCGAGCCTCACGGTGTGCGACGTCAGATGGTTGGTCACGCTCGAGCCGGGCCCGGGGGCTGAGACGTAATCCGTGAAGGAGCCGAGGTCCGTATAGCGATATTCCGCGCGCGCCGACCATTCAGGCGTGATCGCATATTCGAGGCCGCCGCCGATGGTCCACCCGGCGCTGGAGCGCGACAGCGAATCGTAGCCCATCCAGGACTGATAGGACGTGTCGACGCCGGCGAAGGCCGCGCCGCCCGTGACGTAGAGCAACGCTCGGTCGAGCGCGAAGCCGAAGCGGCCGCGGATCGTTCCCTGAACCGGGATCGAGGCCCGGTGCAGCGTCGGGCCGAAGCCGTAGCTTTGCGAGACGCCGCTGCCCTCGACGTCGCCTTCGAGGCCCAGCACGAACTGGTTCATCTGATAGTTGTAGCCGACATGGGCGCCGCCCACGACGCCGTTCGGGCTGTAGTTGACGCCGGAGTATGAGTAATAAGGCCCATAACTCGCCAGCGTGTTCGTCGCCCAAGCGTAGCCGATCTGCCCGCCGAGATAAAACCCGGTCCAGCTGAAGATCGGCGTCGGCGCATAGGCCGGGGCTGCGTCATAGGGCGCGTCCGCCGCGACGGCGGCGCCCGCCCAAGCGGCCGCGAAAGTCGTCAGAAGCGCTTTGCGGAGCATATGTCTTCCTCCAGAAGCGGGTCGAGAGCAGGACGGCGCGCGGCGGTCCGCGCAGCTTCGGATAGGGCGTAACGTTTACTAAAGGTTGTCGAAACATGCTTAGCGTCGCGTTAACGGCGGCGCGCATGCGCCATTTGCAAAATCCGGAACGCTCCGCGCAGGGTCGCCAGGCGTTTTCATTCTCGAGCGAAGCGATATAAAGGGCGGATGGCCGCGGCGCCGGGGAAGAGTGTCCGAGCGGTTTAAGGAACCGGTCTTGAAAACCGGCGACGGGGCGACCCGTCCGTGGGTTCGAATCCCACCTCTTCCGCCATTACGCATTGATTTTGTTGTATTTTTCCGAATTTCAGAAAACCTACTAACGATCTACTACAGCAAATCGGGCGGTAGGATCGGGGCTTTTGCCCACACTTAGCAACTCGCGCGGCCGCTGCGATCACGCGGACGTGAACGGCCGAATTGCTGTTCCGCCCGATAGGAAGGCTGTCTACGTTATCTGAATGCGGGATTTCATTCTTCAAGAGATTCGACGGTTAGCTTCGGCAAATGGCGGGCAGGCTCCGGGGCAAAAGCTGTTCGCCAAAGAGACGGGCATTGCTGAACATCAATGGCGCGGTCGGTTTTGGGCGCGATGGGGCGATGCGCTAACGGAAGCGGGGTTCCAGCCGAACGATTGGACGGGAAGGTCCGACACGAATGCAATCCTTTCGGGGGTAATTGCAGCTTGCCGCCACTATGGGCGTTTGCCGACGAACTCTGAAATGGAGATGCTGCGGCGAACCGATCCTTCAATCCCGCATCCGAAAGTGATCCAAAACAATTTCGGGCGTCGATCCGACATGATCGCCGCCCTTGCCAAGCATGTAGCGGCCGATGCGGCTCTATACGACGTTGCTGCGATGTTGCCTGAACAAAGCAACGACGCATTGCTGCGGAAACCTTCATCTAAGCCGGTCGAAGGCTTCGTGTATCTCATTAAGTCCGGCGACTTCTATAAGATCGGCCGCAGCGACGACGCGGAACGGCGCTTCAAGCAAATCACCATCGCCTTGCCCGACAAGGCCGAACTGTTTCACACGATCCGAACCGACGATCCGCCCGGTATTGAAGCTTACTGGCATCGTCGCTTCGATGATCGTCGGGCCAACGGCGAATGGTTCAAGCTCACCGCGCAGGACGTTGAGGCCTTTAGACGACGGAAGTTTCAATGAACGGAACAATCGTCGTCGCGATTATTACGGTTGTGGGCAGCATCGTCGCTGCTGCGATCACATCTTATCTGACCAAGGCGAAAGACCGTGAAGCCGAATGGCGGGCGGTGAAGCTCACGCATTACAAGCGGTTCATGACGGCGCTAAGTGCGATAGTTGGTCCGAAGCCTACAGATGCAGAACGGATTACCTTCGCCGATGCTGCCAACGACATATTCCTTGTCGGCTCGCCCGCTGTGTTGGTTGCCCTTCGCGGCTACCTTGACGAAACGGCCGATTCGAACACCGGCAAAACCTTGGATCGTCACGACGAACTATTGACTGCCCTTATATTCGCTATTCGCGAAGACCTTGGCAGGAAGCCCAATCGACCGGACGAACCGTTTGAATTTCGCATGTGGTCCGGCAAGCCCAAATAGGTGCAAAACTTACCTGTTGTGCTGCCCGACGCCGAAGCAAAAAGTCCGCCAGCTTTGCGGGCTGGCGGGCAAGGAAGCGACGACCGCAGGGCATACGTCGTCGCTATCGGCCGGGGCGAGGCAGTGCCAACCACAACGCCCCCGGCCAATCTTAAATCATTCCTTCCATCCCAAACGGTGCGCCGGGACTGTCCGCCCGTGGTTGTGTGTGGGCATGGTGCCGGGAACGCCGCTCGCTTCGTCAATGCGGCGGGAAACTTCGTCGGATTCCTCACGGAACATTCGTGAATTGCCCACACTCAGGCGCAGCATAGGTGTCAAGCGTGCTTCGCCATTGCTTGCGGTGCTTTTCGTTCCTGAACTCGCCGTCCTTCTTGGCGAGATATTTAGGGGCCTCACTCAAGTCCATGAGATGACGGCGGCTACGAGGGCGATTGCGGGGAGGTAATTGGCGGCGATCCGATCGTATCGTGTGGCGATGCGTCGCCGGTTTTTCAGCCTGCAAAACAGGCGTTCGATGACGTTTCTGCGCTTGTAGGCCTTGGCGTTGAACGGGTAAGGCGCGCGCCGAGTTGCGGTGGAAGGGATGACCGGTCTGACCTTCCGTTGTTTGAGCCATTTGCGCAGGCTGTCGGCGTCATAGGCCTTGTCGGCGAGCAGCCGTTTCGGCGCTTCGACAGTTTCGAGCAGGGGAGCCGCCATCGAGACGTCGGCGACGTTTCCGGGCGTCAGCGCGAAAGCGACCGGTCGGCCGCGATCATCGGCCACGCAATGGATCTTGCTCGTTCTTGCGCCGCGCGAACGGCCGATCGCCTCGGCGAACTCCCCCTTTTTGCGCCGCTCGCCGAGCGGTGCGCCTTGACGTGGCTTGAGTCGATTGAAAGCTCGTCAGGAACCGGGCCGGTCGCCGCCATCTTCTCGAAGATGCGATGCCAGATGCGGCGCTGCGACCAGCGATTGTAGCGGTTGTAGATGGTCGTCGGCGGCCCATAGGCGGGCGGAACGTCGCGCCAGCGGCATCCCGTCTTCAACACATGCAGGATGCCGGAGATGACCGTGCGATCGTCGACGCGCGGCTTGCCCGGCTTGCCGCGCGGCAGATGCGGCTCGAGCGCCTTCCACGCAGCCTCCGACAGCCAGAACAGGCTCTTCGCCATGACACGCCTCCAAAAGACCCAAATCATGGCGAGAAGATGCCAGTGAATCAATAAATTGTATGAGTTCTCAACATAGGCTCCGGACTCATAGCCAGTATGAGACGGTTGCCGTGAGGCAGACGGCGGCGAGATAATTGACTGAGAGGCGGTCGTAGCGCGTGGCGATGCGGCTGAAATCCTTCAGCCTGCCGAACATGCGCTCGATGGCGTTGCGGTTGCGATAGAGGAACGGCGGGAAGCAATTCTTCCATTTGCGGTTCGCCTTTGGCGAAATGTTCGGCATGGCGCCGCGCTCCTCGACCTGGCGGCGGATGGCGTTGCTGTCGCAACCTTTGTCGGCGTGCAGGATCGAGGCGGCCGGCATTTGTTGCAAGAGCAGCGCGGCCGCGGCGCAATCGGCGACGTTGCCGCCCGTCAGCATGAAGGCGAGGGGCCGGCATAAGGCGTCGGTCAGGGCGTGGATTTTGGTGGTTCCGCCGCCGCGTGACCGGCCGATTGCCTGACGGCGCTCCCCCCCTTTGCCGCCCGAGGCGCAGCGGTGGGCTTTGACCGCGGAGCTGTCGATCAACACTTGCGCCGGCGGTCCGCCGGCCGCGGCGAGAGCATGGAAGATCTCGACCCACACGCCTTTCGCAGCCCGGCGCACGAAGCGGTTGTAGAGCGTCTTGCGCGGACCATGCTGCGGCGGCGCGTCGACCCAGCGGCCGCCCGATTTCAGCACATGCACGATGCCGCTGATCACCCGCCGGTCGTCGACGCGCGGCTTGCCGCGCGTGTCGCTTGGAAGCAGCGGCGAAAGACGCGCAAACTGATCATCTGTCAGCCAAAACCCTTCGCGAATCATTCACCGTCTCCTATTCGGAGACGGTGAATCACAAATCCGCCTTACGCGAAACCGTTATGGGTCCGGCGCCTAGGAAATGGACGCGATCGATCATGCGCCCGCGCGAAGCAAGGTCCCCGAGCCGACCCTCGGTTTCTGGATCATCAAGATTCTCGCGACGACGCTCGGCGAGACCGGCGGCGACGCGCTCAGCATGTCGCTCGATCTCGGCTATCTCGCCAGCACCGCCATCTTCGCCGTCATTTTCGCGGCGCTGGTCGTCGCGCAGATCAGGGCGCGGCGCTTCAACGCCTATCTCTACTGGCTGACGATCATCGCGACGACGACGCTCGGCGCGACGGTCGCCGACTTTTGCGCTCGCTCGGGATCGGCTATCTCGGCGGATCGCTCATTCTGCTCGCATTGCTCCTCGCCTCACTCGCGCTGTGGCGGCGCGTCGAAGGCACGGTCGACGTCAACACGATCGCGACGCCGCGCGCCGAGGGGTTCTACTGGGTCACGATCCTGTTCTCGCAGACGCTCGGAACGGCGCTCGGCGACTGGACGGCCGACACGAACGGCCTCGGATACGGCGGCGGGGCGGTCGTCTTCCTCGCCGCGCTCGCCGTGGTCGCCGGCTTCTATTATATGACCGGCGTTTCGCGCGTCGGCCTGTTCTGGGCGGCCTTCGTATTGACGCGGCCGCTCGGCGCGACGGTCGGCGACCTGATCGACAAGCCTGTCGCGGTCGGCGGTTTCGCTTTCGGCCGATTCCACGCGTCTCTGCTGCTGCTCGTCGCGGTGTTCGCGCTGATCGCGGTCACGCGGCCAAAAGCCGGCGCACATCCAGGCGCGCGCGACGCGCGTGTTTGAAAGCCCACCGGCGGGACGGCACAGCGGCCGCGCTGCGAATCATCGAACTTCGGCACCGTCAGTCGCATCGCATGACGGCGTCGACCGCTTGCATTTGGACGACGTTGCGCGCTGTCCGGCACCGCAGGATGGAAACGCGCGCCATGCCAGCGCAGCAAAGGGCAAGGCGAAATTTGATGCGCAAATCGTTGCTATTGCCGCGGTCGAGTCGGCAACGGTGATTTACTCCGACGATGATCACATCAGAAAGGCTGCAGGCTCTCGCTTCGAAGTGAAAGGCATCACTGACCTTGAACTGCCGCCCGAAGATGCGCAGGTGAGCTTTAGGTTCGAAACCCCGTCTGCAAACGAAGACGACGAGCCCCTGGAAGAATAGGCTTATCGTCCCGCCGCCATCGGAATGACCGCCCTCGCCCCAAACCCCGCCGCGCGTTTGAAGAACTCGCCGATGGCCTTGTCCTTCGCGATCGTCGGCGGCGGCATGGCCGCGGCCTTGTGGATGGCGGCGCCGGACCTGCCGCCGCCGAGCGTGCTGGTCTTCCTCGTCTTCCTCGCCTGGTTCGTCACCGCCTTCTTCTGCGCCGGCTATGACGAAATCAGCGACATGCTACGGGCTCGTCGAGACCGCGCCCGAGCGCCGTGAGCGCGTCGACGAGGGTCTGCAGGCGCAGCCGATGCTCGGGGGCGGCGAGCCGCGCCTGCAGGGCGAGCGCGGCGTCATAGTCGGCCGAGCTGCTGCGCAGCGGATCGCGGGCGATGTCGCGCGCCGTCCGCGCGCCGCTCGTATAGCTCGCCGTCGCCATCATTGTGCTCGAGGCGGCGCGCCTCGCGCGGTTGCGCGAAGGGGCGCGGTCGCGCCAGCAACTCCTTGCGCGAGCGGCCGGCGCGCTGGCTGGGATGCCGCGCCATCACGCCCGTCACGGTATGACAGGCGCATTCAAACGGTCGTCGCAACACCTGAACGAAGAGGTTGCGAGGAACACTCGAATGCGCCAATCCACCGTTCTGGACGAGCTCCGCTTTCTGCTTCTGGCCGTCGTCATGGACGCCAGATCGCGCCGGATCGCCGGATGGTCCTTTTCGGCCGATCTCAAGACCCGTATCGCGCTGGACGCGCTTGACATGGCGTTCGCCGCCCGGAAGCCACATAGCGTCATCCATCATAGCGATCAGGGATCGCAATGCGCGTCGCGGGCTTTTGGCGTCCGCTGCAAAGACGCCGGCGTGCGGCCGTCGACCGGATCGGCGGCGATGCTTATGACCATGCGATGTGCGAGAGCTTCTTCGCCGCGCTCGAATGCGAACTGCCCGATCGCCATCGGCTCCGCTCGCACAACAAGGCCGGAATGGCTGTCTTCCAGTTCATCGAGAGCTTCCACAACACGTCACGTCGCCATTCCGCGTCAGCCCATCTCTCGCCAATCGAATACGAAAGACTGAACCATGAGCTGACCTAACCCGACCACGCCGTGAACCGTCCAAGGAACCGAGTCACTCCAAATTCTACCACGAAACTCATGAGCAACCGCAAAAGTACGACTTTGCTCGCCGGCTCAAGACATTGCGCAGCCTCACGCGTTACGAGTTCATTTGCGAGCGTTGAACAAGCGAGCTCCACAGCTCACAGTCAACCCCCACCAGCAAATGCCGGGACTAAACATCTAAAACTGAGCGACGCAGGGCTTGCGAGAGGGGGCGAGCGCTTCGATAATGCGGCGCAGGCCGCAGGCGCCGTTCGTAGGCGCCAAGCCGAGGCTCCGAGGCTTTCCCATGTACGATCTGGCCGCCAGCGCGCTCCGGTTCCTGTCCGGCGCCGTCTCGAGCCTCTTTCTCCCGGATGGGACGGTGCGCTTCTCGATCTTTCAGGCCATGGCGATGATCGTGCTGATCGTCGCGCTCATCCTGCTCGCCGTCTATCTGCCTGTGCTCGTCCGCCGCCTGCGCGGGGAGAAGGAGAAAGGGTGACGCAAGCGACGCCAGCGCGGATTGCGCAGGCGTCGCTCGTCGACGATTGCGTGGAAGTCCGGCGTCGATGTGACGTCTCGAAGACCCTGGTGTAGTCCCGCCGGCGCCGGTAGGAGCCGAGGCTCGTTGGCGACAGCTTCCACCGTTGCGCGGGATCTTCGATGCGCTTGACGAAGCGGCGGTCCTGCTTGTCCTCGCTCACCGTCAGGAAGCATTTCAGCGGCGTGACGCCGGCTTCGGTCAGAAGCGCTTCGAGGTGGAGACTCTTCTGCAGGAGCTGTTGCGCGACGTGATCCGGGCAATATCCCATGACGCGCTCGACGCCCGGCCTGTCGCGCCAGCTGCGGTCGAAGATCACGGCCTCCCCGGCCGCAGGCGGCCGCTCGACGTAGCGCTGCATGTGGATCTGCGTCTTCTGGCGGCCGGACGGCGCGGGAAGAGCGACGACGAAATGCCCGCAGGCCGACCGTTCGATGAGACGCCTGATCAGCCCGCCTTCGCCAGCAGCGTCGCGACCATCGAAGACGATGATGCGGGCGCCCGAATCTTTCACCAGGCCTGCAGGTTCGCGAGCTCCGCCTGAAGGCGGCGCAGCTCCTTTTCATAAGCCTTGTCGCGGACTTTCTTCGCTTCGTCCTGACTGGACGTCGCCAGTTTTCCGAAGCGCTCGATCTTCTTGCGCTTCCTGCTCATGGCGTCCCTCATTGTTTTTTATTTCGAAGGCGCGCAAGGCGTCGTCGAGGTCTTCGAAGATCATGTCCCGGCCGATCGCGGCGATGAGCCCGGCGCGGTCGAGGAGGCTGTACACATCCGCGTGCAGCTCGGCGAAGCCAAGGGCCACTCCGCGCGCCTCGAGCTCGTCGCGCGCCTCGTGAAGCATGGCCGCCGCCGTCGAGTCGACCTGGGTGACGGCGCTGGCGTCGATCAGCAGCCAGCGGACGTCGGACGGCGCCGCGTCGGCGATCGCCGTAAGGCGAGCGTGCTCATGGTCGGCGTTGAAAAACAACAGATCGCCCTGGATGAGCACGATCGTCATGCCCGGAACGCCGCGCGCGTCCGGACGCCGGTGCAGCTTGTAGAAGCCCTCACGGCCGGGAACGCGCCCGAGCAGCGCGTCGCGTGGATACATCATCTTGTGCAGCAGGTAGGCGAAGGTCGCGCCGACGGCCACGAGCACGCCGTTCAGAACGCCGAGGCTGATCGGCGCGAACAGCGCGATCATGGCGAAAGCGAATTCGACGCGGCTGATGCGCCAGATTTCGCGCAGCGCCGCGACGTCGATGAGGCTGAGGGCGGCGGCGATCAGGATGGCGCCAAGGGCCGGGATCGGCAGGATAGCGAGCGCCGGCTGCAGATAGATGATGACGAGCAGAAGCGTGGCGGCGGCGGCGGCGCCGGCGAGCTGCGAGCGGCCTCCGACGCTGGCGTTCACCGCCGTGCGTGAATCGGAGGCGGTGATCGGGAAAGCGGAAAAAAGCCCGGCGGCGATGTTGGCGGCGCCGAAGCCGATCATCTCCCGGTCGGGATCGACCGGATAGCCGCCGCGCTCGCCGAAGCTGCGCGCCGTCACGACGCCGGCGGCGAAGCTGACGAGGAAAATGGCCGCGGAGCCGAGAAGGATCTCGTCCAGGCCGGCGCCGGCGGCGCGCGGAAGCGACAGGGTCGGAACGCTGGAGGGAATGTCGCCGACGACCGCCACGCCGAGGCCGCGGAGATCGAGCAGCGCCGAAAGGACGACGGAGAGAACCACGACGATGACCGGGCCGGGGACGGGCAGGCGCAGAGATTGCGCGCCCTGTTGCACGCCGAACATCGCGAGCGCGAGCGCAAGCGAGAGCCAGTGGATTTGCCCCGCCTTGGCGAGAAGCTCGGCGACGGGCGGGATCAGGCCGTCCGCCTCGATGTCCACGCCGGTGACGCGCTTGAGTTGTCCGACGAGAATGGACAGCGAGATGCCGGCGAAGAAACCGAGCAGAATGGGACGCGAAAGAAAGGTCGAGAGCACGCCGAGGCCGAGCAGGCGGGCTCCGAAATAATATCCGCCGACGACGAGGGCGAGCAGCGCGGAGACCGAGGCGCGGTCGGCGACGGGAAGAGCCGGCATGGCGCCGAGAACTGCGGCCATCACCGTGATTGTCGCCGCGTCAGGACCGACGATCAGTTGACGCGACGGGCCGAAGATCGCGTAGGCGACGAGCGGCGCGATGGAGGCGTAAAGACCAGTTTGAGGCGGCAGGCCGGCGATCGCCGGGTAGGCGATGGCGCTCGGCAAGCCGACCGCCGCGATGGCGAGGCCGGCCGCAAGATCGGCCGTAAGCCACGACATCCGGTAGCCGGCGAAGCTCGCGAAGATCTTTCTGGATGATGGCGCGCCGCCCGATGGCACGGCTCAGTCCCCGCCGCCATGGGCGGCTCCCGAGGCGAGGGCTTCCGCGCAGCCGTCGGGTGGGAGCCGATTGCAGGCGTAGGCTTCGCCGAGCAGGGGGGCCGCCTCGTCCCATCGCGCCGGCATCGCATGGCGCCGGCCGAGATCGGCGAGGATCGTGGCGTCGTTCGGATTGAGGGTTCGTTCCATCTCGAGCGCCTCCAGCGCTCCGTTGAGATCGTCTCCGACCAGCGTCTCCTCGACGATATGCGTCAAGAACCTCCGGTTACGCTCCGAGGCGTCGAAGCAGGGCGATTCGAGGATTCGCCGCAGCGCCGCGCGCGCGGCTTCGGCTGAAACGTCCAATTCTTCCATGCCAGAGGCCTGTCGCCCTCATATTTTTGTTTCGGACAACGCCATATCGCCGATCCTGGGGAAAATCATCGCGGCGGCTTGGCGACCGTAACGCATTTTCGCTTGAGCGCAGCCTCGTTCGTGATCTCTGGAGGCCGCATCTTTGACGGCGACGCACTTCGGAAGGCGGCGCCTCACGATCAGGATGCGCGTCGCGAGCGGGGAACGCCATGGCGGCGCGCGTCGACATGGCTTCGTGACGAAATGCGCTGGAATTCCCAATGTGGCCGGTTTAAAAGAAACCGCCACGGCGCCGCTTAACTTGAGGACATCTTCGACGCGGAAATTATCCCGTCATGCTTTAGTATCGCTCTCTCCATGTCTAATTCATCTCCTCGCCCGCGACCTTCGCCGAGCGCAGTCTCCCGACTGAGCCCTCCGACGTCGTGCGCGCTCGGACTGGAAAGCTTCGGAACGGGCGTAAGCGTGAGCCGGCGTCGCCGTCGAATCGCCGGCCGCTTCGCAGCGCCGGTCGTCGAAAACTCTCCTGCTCCAATCCTCGCAATAATGGAAAACAAGCCATGAAATCAGGAAACGCCTTCTTGAAGTCCGCGATCGTCGGACTTTCGTTGTGCGCCGGCGCGCTTTACGCTCCCGTGGCGCATGCGCAAGTCACATACGACGTCACGAAAGTAACTTGTGAAGACTATCTCGCCATGCCGCCGGAAGTTTCGCACGGTTTTGCGGCGTGGATGAGCGGATGGTTCAATCAGAAGCACAATAATTCCACCATCAACTTTGACGGTTTCGAGCAGAATGTCGAAAACGTCAAGAAATGGTGCGGGACGAACCCCAAAGAGTCGGTTTTCAACGGCCTCGAGCGCGCTGTTCCCAACGCCAAGCAGGGCGTCGGCGGTCCGCTAGAAGTGGATATGTCGCTCATCACCTGCAAGCAGTTCAAGGGCTTGGGCGACGACAGGCGCGCCGTCGCGCAATCATGGCTGAGCGGATATTTCAACTCAAGCAAGAATATCACGAAAATCGACCCGCGTTACGTGGAGCGCAACACAAAGGTCGTCACAAAATATTGCCTCTCCCACATGAACGACAAGCTGATGGCTGTCATCGCGAAGAAAGCCAAATAGGCGTCGCGGGTTCGTCGCCATTGCGGCGATGTGAGAGCAAAGGCGGCCGACCGGCCGCCTTTTTCGCGTCGCCCGCCGTCTGGCGAGCGCCCGTCTCCTTTCTTCGAGGCGCTCCTAGAGAGCGTCAGGCCCAGCTGAGAAAGAATCCGACGTCGCCGGGCATGCCGTTCGGCCAGTCGATGATCATGGCCTTGAGCCGATAATGACTGGGCTTCAGGTGGTCGCGCCAGAACTCATACGCCTGCTTCGGACGCCCGGTGAGCGTGTCCGGCCAGCCTTCCTCGGCGTAGTTGATCGCGCGGCCCCTGTCCGTGCACAGGCTGTTGGGAAAGCGCATGACCATGATCTCGGTTTCGCCGCGCTGCGCCGCGAGACGCATCTTCATCTGCAGCGCGGCCGTGATCTCGTGGATCTTTTCCGCAGTGAGCTCAACCGGCTTGCTCAAAGTCCGTTCGAGCTCCGCGCGCGCCTTGTCGGCGCCTTCCATGACCGCGAACTCCTTCGAGGCCCTGGCGCGCTCGAGCTCCCTCATATAGGCCTTGAGGTCGTCCGCCGTCATGAACGTCTCGTCGCCGAGCGTGGCGTTGGCGTCGGTTGATTTCTCGGTCATCGCGTCACCTGCTGGCTTGAAGTGGGCTTTGCGCTCGGATGGGACGGGCCCGCTCACGCAGCGGGCGGGACGCCGGCTCGCGGCCTTGCGCCGGGGCGCAGTTTTTCACGCAGGCCCTGAAAGAGGACGTAAAGCGGCGGGATCACAAAAATCCCGAGGAAGGAGGCCGCGATCATGCCGCCGAACACGGGCGCGCCGACGTTGCGCCGCGCAATCTGCGCCGCTCCGGTCGCCACCACCAGCGGAAACAGTCCGAGGATGAAGGCGAGCGAGGTCATCATCACCGGACGGAACCGCAGGCGGGAGCCCTCCGTCGCGGCCTTGAACAGGTCGACGCCGCGCTCGCGTTGCTCCTTGGCGAATTCGACGATGAGGATGCCGTTCTTCGCCGCCAGGCCGATGAGCACGATCATGCCGATCTGGGCGTAGAGGTCGAGCGTGAGCCGTCCGATCAGGATCGCGGCGAAGGCGCCGACCATGCCGACCGTCACCGAGAGCAGGACGGGGACGGGAATTGACCAGCTTTCGTAGAGCGCGACGAGGAACAGGAAGGCGAACAGCACGGCGAAGGCGAGGATGATCCCCGTCTTGCCTTCCGCGCGCTTCTCCTGGAACGAAGTGTCGGTCCAGGCGCCCGAGAATCCTTGCGGCAGCGTTTTCGCCGCGACCTGGTCCATGGCCGCCAGCGCCTGGCCGGACGAGACGCCCGGCGCCGGAGAGCCCTGCACGGTCACGGCGCGCTTGTTGTTGTAGCGGATGAGCGCCGGCGGCCCGATGTCCGCCCGCGCCTCGACGATCGAGCGCAGCGGGATCATCTCGCCCTTATCGTTGCGCACATGGATCTGGTAGATGTCGTCGACGGTCTTGCGATCCTCGGCCTCGGCCTGCGCCTGCACCTGCCATGTGCGGCCAAAGAGATTCATGTCGTTGATATAGAGGCCGCCGAGCGAGGTCTGGAGCGCCTGGAACACGTCGTTGAGCGGCACGCCGAGAACCTGCGCCCTGTCCCGGTCGATGTCGAGCACGATGGACGGATTCGTCGCCGTATAGGTCGAGAAGACGCGCGTCAGCCTCGCGTCCTGGTTGGCGGCGACGATCAGGCCGCGCAACACCTGCGCCAGCGCCTTGGGATCGCCGGCGCGCAGGTCCTGCAGCACGAAGGCGAAGCCGCCGCCCGTGCCGAGACCGACGATCGGCGGCGGCGCCAGCGGCGTCACCGAGCCGCCGGAAATCTGCCGCATCTTCTTGCCGAGCCGCGCGATGATCGCGTTCGCCCCGTTCTCCACGCCCTTGCGCTCCTCGAACGGCTTCAGCGTCACGACGATGAAGGCGGCGTTGGGCTGCGAGTAGTTGTCGATGAAGTTGAGGCCGACGACGGAGGTGTAGTCTTCGACCGCATGCTCCTCCTTGAGGAGCGCCTCCGCCTTGCGGATCACCTGCGTCGTGCGCCCGACCGAGGCGCCGCCCGGCAGCTGCACGACGACGAAGAACGCGCCCTGGTCGTCCTCCGGCAGGAAGCCGGTGGGCGTCAATTTGGCGAGCGCGTAGACGCCCCCCGAGGCGACGAACACGCAGACGAGGCCAATGACGGAGAAGCGGACAATGCGCGCCACGGCCGCGCCATAGGCGTCGCGCACGCGGTCGATGGCGCGCATGACATAGCCGATCGGCCCTCTCTTTGGTCCGTGCGAAGGCTTGAGCAGGATGGCGCACAGCGCGGGCGACAGCGTCAGCGCATTGATCGCCGACAGCAGCATCGCGACCGCCACCGTCACCGCGAACTGGCGGAACAATTCGCCCGAGATGCCGGGAATGAAGGCCACGGGCACGAAGACCGAGAGCAGCACCAGAGTGATGGCGATGATCGGCGCCGTGATCTCCGCCATGGCCTTTTTCGTCGCCTCGGCGGGCGTGAGCTCGGGATGCTCCTCCATCACGCGCTCGACGTTCTCGACGACGACGATGGCGTCGTCGACGACGATGCCGATGGCGAGCACGATGGCGAGCAGAGACACCGTATTGGCCGAATAGCCTATGGCGTTCAGCACGATGAAGACGCCGATGAGGCTCACCGGCACGGCGAGCGTCGGAATCAGCGTCGCGCGAACGCTGCCGAGGAACAGGTAGACGACGAGCACCACCAGGATGAACGCCTCAAACAGCGTCTTCTGCACCTCGTGCATGGTTTCGGTGACGAATGTCGTCGGATCGTAGGTCACCTTCCAGGCGAGGTCCGCTGGAAACGCCTTGGCCAGCTCGTCCATGCGCGCGCGGATGGCGTTTACCGTCGCGATGGCGTTGGCGCCGGGCGACTGATAGAGCGCCAGCACCGCCGCAGGCCCGCCGTTGAACAGCGTCTCGCGGTCGAGGTTGGCCGCGCCGAGCTCGAGCCGGGCGACGTCGCCGAGCCGCAGCGTCGAGCCGTCCGGGTTGGTGCGCAGGATGATCTTCTCGAACTCCTCGACGCTGGACAGCCGGCCTTTGGTGCGCAGGTTGAGCTGGAGTTGCTGGTCGTCGGAGATCGGCCGCGCGCCGATCCGGCCGACCGCCGCCTGCACGTTCTGCGCGCGGATCGCGGAGACGACGTCCTGCGTGGTGAGGCCGAGGCCGGTCAGCCGGTCGGTCTTGATCCAGGCGCGCATGGCGTAGTCCTGCGGGCCCCACAGCGAGGCGTCGCCGACGCCCGGAATGCTCTTCAACTCGTCGAGGATGTTGATGGTGACGTAATTGGAGATGTAGAGCGGATCATAGGTTTTGCCCGGCGAGTAGACGGCGAGCACGCCGAGCAGCGCCGAGGACTTCTTCTTGACCGTCACGCCCTGTCGCTTCACGTCCTCCGGCAGCTTCGAGAGCGCCGTCTGGACGCGGTTGTTCATGTTGACGGTGTTGATGTCAGGGTTGGTCCCGAGCTCGAAGGAGCCGGTCAGCGTGTAGGACCCGTCGTCGCCGGAGACGCTCTTCATGTACATGAGCTTGTCGACGCCGACCACCTGCGCCTCGATCGGCTGGGCGACGGTCGAATCGACGATCTCGGCGGAGGCGCCGGGATAGGAGGTCGTCACCGACACCTGCGGCGGGATGATGTCCGGATATTGCGCCACCGGAATGGCCAGCATCGAAAGCAGGCCGGCGATCACGGTGACGATCGAAATGACGATGGCGAGCCGCGGCCTGTCGACGAAGACGGACGAAATCATCGGCTCAGCTCTTGAGGCCGGGCGCGGGGACGGCGCGCACGGGCGCGCCTGGCTTGAGGCTCTCGAAGCCGTCGACGACCACCGGCTCGCCGGCCTTCAGGCCCTCCGTCACCACGATGTCGGCCCCTTGCGTCGCGCCGGTCTTCACCCGGCGCATGACCGCCTTTCCGTCCTCGACCGCGAAAACATAGACGCCGCCCTGATCGGCGATGAGCGCGGCCTGCGGGATGACGACGCGCTCCTCCGGCGTTTCGCCCGTCAGCTCGACGCGCACGAGCTGGCCGTCGATCAGCTTGCCGGCCGGGTTCGGCACGTCGGCGCGCACGATCACTGTATCGGCGCCGCGGTTCACGGACACGTCGACGAAATTGATCCGGCCCGTTTCGCCGTAGACGGAGCCGTCCGAGAATTTGACGCGCACCTCGACCTTGTCGAGGTTCAGCTTCCCCTCTTTCTTCTGCGCCTCGAGAAAATCGCGCTGGCTCACCGGAAAGACCACATACATGGGGTCCTGGCTGACGACCGTCGCGAGCGCGCCGCTGTCAGGCCCGACGATATGGCCGCGGGTGACGGCGGTGCGGCCTATGCGGCCGGCGATCGGCGAGGCGATGTCGGTATAGCCGAGATTGATGCGCGCGGTGTCGAGCGCGGCCTGCGCCGAAAGAAGCGCGCCGCCCGAGGTCTCCTCCTCCGCCACGGCTTTGTCGCGCGCCACGACCGTGCCGGAGTTGCGGGCCAGAAGCTCTTCGGCGCGGCCGAGCTCGATCTTCGCCAGCGCCACCGAAGCCTTGGCGCGCTCGAGGTCGCCTTTGGCCTGCTGCACGTCGGCCTCGAACAGCGGCTTCTCGATGGCGTAGAGCGGCTGGCCTTCCTTCACCGTCTCGCCTTCCTTGAACAGCACGCCCTCGAGCATGCCCTTCACCCGGGCGCGTATCTCCACGTGCTCCGGCGCCTCGACGCGGCCGACGAACTCCTTCGCGTCCGAGACCGGCTTCAAGGCCGCCGGAACGACGCTCACCGGCGCGCCCTCCTGCGCCCGGACGGCGGGCGACGCGACGAGCGCCGGCGCCAGAACGGCGGCGACGCAGGCGAATTTGGCGCGAGGCATGGCTTTATCTCCCGGCGTTCGGCCCAAGGCGTCCGGCGGCTCGCCGTCGCGCCGGAAAGGAATTCGTGAAGCCACGAAGGCGCGAGCGGAGCGCTTTCCGCCGCGGCGCCTGTGGAGCAGGCTTCCGGCGCGTTCGGGCTTTCAGGCTGTTCGAAGCCTTCGCGGCGACACTAGCGTCGATTCGCCAGCTTGTTGAGCCCTTCCGCGCGGTTCTCGTCGCCGTAAGCGCGCCGGCGTCTAGCCTCGCCGACCAGGACGTCGGAGCTGGCGCGCGCGGCGGAAGTCGGCGGAGGCTTCGTCCCGCGGCGCCGCGCTTCTGACTTTCAGCGGCATGTCGCTTCGGACGCTCGCAAGGTCAGGCGTCGCGTCTGGCGTCGAGGCTCCACGGACCGGCGCCGGCCGCAGCGAGATAAAGGAAGGCGAAGCAGTAGAGGATCGCCTCCTCGCCGCCGTTGAGGATCGGGAAGAAGCTCTTCGGCGCGTGAACCATGAAATAGGCGACCGCCATCTGGCCCGACAGAATGAAGGCGGCGGGGCGGGTGAACAGGCCGAGGACGACGGCGAGGCCGCCGAACGCTTCGAGCACGCCGGCGAGGCCGAACAGGCTGAACAGCGCCGCCTGGCCGGGCGCCGCGCCAGCCGGAAAGCCGAACAGCTTGACGAGCCCGTGCGACATGAACAGGAGGCCGACGACGACGCGGAATATGGACAGGAGGGGAGGCGCGAAGGAAGGGGGAATCGGCGCGGTCAGAAAATTCACGTTCAATGTCCTTTCGTCAGGCGGACGAGCGGGTGGGCCGACGAGGCCGAAAGGGCCGCTCATGGCGAGGCGCAGGAGATCGCTCGAGCTCCATCTCCACCGCCGCCATTCGGCGCGCGAGCCTATCAACGGGCGCCCGAATTCTCAATGGAGCGAGGCTCGCGCGGGACGCAGGCGAGCGCCGGCGAAGGCCGCCGCGCTTGACGTGGGCGCGGCGATAGCCTGATCTGCCCGCGGGGCGAGCCGCGCCGTGCGCGAGGCGGCGGCGCGCGCGAAGCTGGGAGCGTGCGAAAGTTGGGCGAGCTCAATCTGATTCATATGTCCGGGCTGCTCGTCGGCGGCCTCGCTTTGTTCCTGTTCGGCCTTCAGCTGATGACCGACGGCCTCAAGGCTATGGCCGGCGCGCGGTTGCAGGACGTTCTGGGCAGGCTCAGCGCCAATCGCTTCCGCGGCCTCCTCGCCGGCGCGGCGGTGACCGCGCTCCTGAACTCCTCGACCATCACCACCGTGCTGATGGTCGGCTTCGTCTCTGCCGGGCTGATGACGCTGGCGCAGACCGTCCCCATGATCATGGGGGCGAACATCGGCTCGACCTTCACGGCGCAGCTCATCGCCTTCGACATGTCGGTCCTGACGCCGTTCATGCTGGCGCTGGGCTTCCTCGCCCACGCCTTCGCGCGGCGCGAGCAGCTGCGCCGGCTTGGCGGGATCCTTCTTGGCTTCGGCCTTCTGTTTCTGGGCATCCAGTTCATGGGCGACGCCACCCGCCCGCTGCGCACGTTCCAGCCGTTCATCGACGCCATGCAGGAGATGCGCTCGCCGCTCGTCGGCGTCGCCGTCGGCGCGATCTTCACGGCGGTGGTGCAGAGCTCGGCGGCGACGCTCGCGATCATCATCGCGCTAGGCGCGCAGGGGCTGATGCCGCTCGAGTCCGGCATCGCCCTCATTCTCGGCGCCAACGTCGGCACCTGCGGCACGGCGCTGCTCGCGGCCATAGGCAAGCCGCCGGAGGCGCTGCAGGTCGGCATCGTGCATTTGCTGTTCAACGTCTTCGGCGTGCTGCTGCTCGTTTTCATCATCCCGCAATACGCCGATTTCGTTCGCCATATTTCGCCGAGCGCGCCCGAGCTTTCCGGCGTCGCCCGCCTCGCCGCCGAGACGCCGCGGCAGGTCGCCAACGCCCATACCGTCTTCAGCGTGGCGAGCGCGCTCGCGCTCATCTGGTTCACGGGGCCGCTCGCGCGGCTCGCGCAAATTCTGGCGCCGTCGCGGCCGCAGCCGCCGAAGCCTGATTTTTCGCCGATCTATCTCGACGAGGAGGCGCTGCTCGCCCCGAGCCTCGCCATCGAGAGGGCGCGGCTCGAGCTCGCGCGCTACGGCGGGCAGGTGGCCGCCCTCGCCAGGCGCGGCGGGACCGTCGCGGTCGAGGGCGGGCTCGACGACATCGCCGCCCTGCTTGAAAGGGACAAGGACGCCGAACGGCTCGGCGCGGCGATTCTCTCCTATATCGGCCGGGCGACGCAGGAGGAGCATTCCGAGCGCGACGCGGAGCGGATGCTCGATCTCGCCCAGATCGCCGCAAGCCTCGACGCGGTCAGCGACGTCGCCAGGACCAATCTCGTCTCAGCGACGAAACGGCGGCTCGAGGGCGGGGCGGACCTTGTCCATCTGCGCGACGAGACGACGTCGCGCTTCGCCGAGACCGTCTTCGCCGGGCTCGACGAGGCCGTGGCGCTGATCGCCGAGCCCGACGAGGAGAGGGCGGAGCGCCTGATCGAAGCGAAGGCGAAGCTTGACGATCTCGCCGCCGCGACGCGGCGCGACGTGCTGCAGAAGGCGCGTCTCAATGACGAAGCGGATGTGCTGAACTTCCGCCTCGCGAACGAGCTGATCGAGCAGCTCAAGGAGATTTCGCGCCTGTCGCGCGCCGTCGCGCGGTTCGTGAAGGGGCTTTGAACGCGGCGGCGGGCGGGCTCGCCGTCCGCCTCACTCGCCCGCCTCGCTCGACGGATCGTAACCGTCGGACAGCGTGCGCAGAAAGGCGACGATCTGGGATTCCTCGAGATCGCTCAGGCCGAGCCGGCCGGTGAACTGCCAGTTGACCGTCGCGGGGATCTCGGAAGCCGGCCAGCAGTTGTAGCCGACGGTCTTCGAGCCGTTCGTGTCGCCGTAGCGCTGCAGCCCGTCGGGGCATCGGTCGAGAATGCCGCGCGTGTTGTAGAAGTGGACGAGCGCCTTGAGGCTCGGGAAATAGCCGTTGTGGGCGTAGCTTTTCGCAAAGGCCGGACGCGGACGTTTGTCGACGTTGCGCAGCGTCGGCGTGCGGAACGCGCCCTTGTAGAAAGAGGCTTGCGCCTTCCACGCGCTGTTGACGACTGCGGACGAGGCGAGGAAGCCGCCGAGGCCAAGATCGACGAAGGCGCCGCCGTCCGAATTGGCGACATAGCCGAAGCCGTCGGGCCGGTTCTCGGAAAGGTAAGGAATGTCGGGGTTGCGCGGCGTCCCGATGTTGAAGGCCTGGAAGTTGGTGAACAGGACCGGCTTTCCCGCGGCGGTGTGGCAGTTCGAGCATTTCGCCCTGCCGCCCGTGAACAGCGCGAAGCCCGCCCGCTCCGCGGGCGTGAATTTCGCCTTGCCGGCCTGCACGGCGTCGAATTTCGAGCTGAAGGGGCTGGCGTCGGACGAGGCTTCATAGGCGGCGATCGACAAGGCGATGTTCTTGAACGTCGCCTGCGCCTGCTTGCGGTCGACGGCCGCGAGGACCAGAGCGCGCGGGTCGGCGTCGGCGCTCGAATTGGGCCGCGCGCACGCCGTCGCCGTTCCGGCCGGCCAGCGGACGGCGAAGGCGTTTCCGCCCCAGACCTCCTCGAATTTCGCGCGATAGGCGCCGCGCGCCACGCGATAGACGACGCAGGCCGGATCGGGCATGGCCATCTCGAAAGGCGAGGTGAAGGGCGCCTGCGCCTGGTCGGCGCTCGCCGAGCCGGTGACGAGCCCCGTCGCGCGCATGTCCCAGAAATTGCCGCCGACGAAGGCGGAGGCGGCGTTGTTGTAGGCGAGGACCGGAGCATAGGTCGCGTAGGCGAGGCTCATCGGCTTGCGCAGGCCGGCGCGCATGGCGACGGAGCCGGGGTTCGCCGCGGTCTTTTTGTTGATGAGCGCGACCGGCCCGGAAAAGCCCGCGTAGGACGCATGGCACGACGCGCAGGCCTGGTTCTTTTCGACCGAAAGCGTCTCGTCATGGACAAGTATGGCCCCGAGCAGGGCTTTTCTTTCGGCGCCCGGCCTCGCTTCGTCGAAGCGCAGAAGCGCGTTTCTTTTTTCGATGGCGTTGGCTCGGCGCACGGCGAGGGCGTCGGCGTTTTCCGCAAGGACGTCCGGAAAGTAGACGGCGGGACAGGAGGAATAGCCCGGACAGCGGTCGGTCGCCTGCGAGGCGCCCATGGCGACGGCGAGGGCGCCCGCGAAGACGGGCGCAAGCCATAAAACGGGCGCCGCGCGAAGCCGGCCCCGTTCTTCGCCCCGACTATGAAAATCCATCTTCGAAACACGGCTCCGTCGCTGTCCGCCGGAGCGGCGGACAGCGAGAGCTGTATCATTAAGGCTATATGACGCGGCGCGCGAGAGGCGGGCTCAGGCTTTGGGATCGAACGAGGGCGAGGCCATGCGCGTCGGCCGGGTCATGTTCTCGACGCCGAGAAGCTCGGCGAGCTGCGCTTCGCTCATCAATCCTTCTTCGAGGACGACGTCCGCGACGCGGCGGTTCTCCGCGAGCGCGCGGCGCGCGATATGCGAGCAGGCCTCATAGCCGAGCATCGGAGCGAGCGCCGTGACGAGGCCGATGCTGTTCTCGACGAGCTCGAGGCAGCGCTTGCGGTCGGCCTCGATCCCGGCGACGCAGCGCTGGTTGAGCGTCTCCACCGCGTTGGTCAACATGCGCAGCGAGGTGAGGATCGAATAGCCGATGGTCGGCTCGAAGGCGTTGAGCTGGAGCTGGCCGCCTTCCGCGCACATCGTGACGGTGAGGTCGTGGCCAATGACGAGATAGGCGACCTGGCTGACGACCTCCGGGATCACCGGATTGATCTTGCCGGGCATGATCGAGGAGCCCGCCTGCGCCGCCGGCAGGCGGATTTCGGAAAAGCCCGCGCGCGGGCCGGAGGAGAGAAGCCGCAAGTCGTTGCAGATCTTCGAGAGCTTGACGGCGATCCGCTTCAGGACGCCGGAGAAGAAGACGAAGGCCCCCATGTCGGAGGTCGCCTCGATCAGATTGGCGGCGAGGGTGAGGCGTTCGCCTGACAGGCGCGCGAGCTCGGCCACCGCGAGCGAGGCGTAGCGCGGATCGGCGTTGACGCCGGTGCCGATGGCGGTGGCGCCCAGATTGACCTCGCGCAAGAGGTTGGCGGCCTCCGCGAGCCGGTCGACGTCCTCGCCGATGGTGACGCCGAAGGCGTCGAACTCCTGGCCGAGCGTCATTGGCACCGCGTCCTGCAATTGCGTGCGGCCGATCTTCAGGACGTCGGCGAATTCGACCGCCTTGGCCTTGAAGGCGAAGGCGAGGTCCTGCAGCGCCGCCGACAGGCCGCGCGCGGCGAAGATCGCCGAGAGCCGCAGGGCGGTGGGATAGGCGTCGTTGGTCGACTGCGCCATGTTGACGTCGTCGAGCGGATGGATGGCCCGGTAGTCGCCGCGCGGCCGGCCGGTCAGCTCAAGGGCGACGTTGGCGATGACCTCGTTGGCGTTCATGTTGGTCGAGGTGCCCGCGCCGCCCTGCACGGCGTCGACGACGAATTCGCGCGCGAAGGCGGGCTCAGTGAGGATCTTGCGGCAGGCGCGTTCGATGGCGTCGGCGCGGGCGGGCTCGAGATGGCCGAGGCGCCGGTTGGCGCGGGCCGCCGCCTGCTTGACGAGGACGAGCGCGCGCACGAGCTCGGGGAAGTGCCCGATCGGCACGCCCGAGATCGGGAAATTCTCGACGGCGCGCAGCGTGTGGACGCCCCAGTAGGCGTCGGAGGGGATTTCAAGCTCGCCAAGCAGGTCGTGCTCGCGCCGCGTGCGGGGGGCGGGGAGATCGAAGGCCGCCGTCGCGGCGTGGGGAGGGGCGAGGACGTCGTCCTCGGGACGAAAGTCTACAGCCGTGTCCATGGCGCCCGCCTTGTGTTGCGACGCTGAGACCCGGCGTCGCGCATCGTTGCGCTTCAAGGTTCGAACCGCGAGATTTCGAAACGATGAAGATCTGCGCCAAATATAGTCGCTGAGCCTTGCGCCGATGTGCTCCCGGACGCATTTGCGCGGCAAAATCGTCAAAAAAGCGCGAGGGGCGCGAGTTGCGGAGCGCCGCGATTTTCGCGGCGCCCTGTTGTTCGAACGAAGAACGCCGGCTCAGCGCCGCCGCATGGCTTCGGCGAGCGCGGCGGCCAGCGCGCCGTCGCCGCCGGCGCGTTGCTCGGTCTTCGGGCGGCGTTCGTCGCGCGCGGCGGGAGCAAAGCGCGTCTCCTGCGCCCGCGCCGGCGCGGCGCCGTCCTTGCGCATGGTCAGCGAGATGCGCTTGCGCTTGAGGTCGACTTCCAGCACCCGCACCTTCACCACCTGGCCGGCCTTCACCACCTCGGCCGGATCCTTCACGAAGCGGTCGGCGAGCTGGGAGACATGGACGAGCCCGTCCTGATGCACGCCGACGTCGACGAAAGCGCCGAAATTGGCGACGTTGGTGACCGTCCCCTCCAGCGTCATGCCGGGCTTGAGGTCGGATATGTCGTCGATCCCCTCTGCGAAACTCGCGGTCCTGAACTCGGGGCGCGGGTCGCGGCCGGGCTTCTCGAGCTCGATCAGGATGTCGCGCACGGTCGGCAGGCCGAAGCGCTCGTCGGCGAATTTCGCCGGATCGAGCGCCTTCAAAGTCCTGGCGTCGCCCATCAGCGCGCGCAGGTCGCGCCCGCAGGCCTTGATGATCTTGCGCGCGACGCCATAGGCTTCAGGATGCACGCCGCAGGCGTCGAGCGGCTCGTCGCCGTCGCGGATGCGCAGGAAGCCGGCGGAGAGCTCGAAGGCGCGCGGTCCGAGGCGCGCGACCTCAAGCAGCGCCTTGCGGCTGGCGAACGGGCCGCGCTGCTCGCGATGCAGCACGATCGCCTGCGCGAGCGAGGCGCCGAGCCCTGAGACGCGCGCCAGAAGCGGCGCCGATGCGGTGTTGAGGTCGACGCCGACGGCGTTGACCGCGTCCTCGACCACGGCGTCGAGCGCTTTGGCGAGCTTCGCCTGATTGACGTCGTGCTGATATTGCCCGACCCCGATGGCCTTCGGCTCGATCTTCACGAGCTCGGCGAGCGGGTCCTGCAGCCGGCGGGCGATCGAGGCCGCCCCGCGCAGCGACACGTCGAGGTCCGGCATCTCCGCCGCCGCCTGCGCCGACGCCGAATAGACCGAGGCGCCGGCCTCGCTGACGATCACCTTCAGCGGCTTCGGCGCGGGCAGGGCGTCGAGAAGCTCGGCGACGAGCTTCTCCGTCTCGCGGCTCGCCGTGCCGTTGCCGATGGCGACGAGCTCGACCTTGTGCGCGCGCATGAGGCGCGAGAGCTCGGCCTGCGCGCCGCGCACGTCGTTGCGCGGCTGGAACGGATAGACGGTCGAGGTTTCGAGCAGCTTGCCGGTCGCGTCGACGACGGCGACCTTGACGCCGGTGCGGATGCCCGGATCAAGCCCCATGGTGGCCTTGGCCCCGGCCGGCGCCGCGAGCAGCAGGTCTTTCAGGTTGCGCGCGAAAACCTCGATGGCCTCGGCCTCGGCGCGCTCGCGCAGGGCGTTCATGAGGTCGAGCGAGAGATGCAGCGAGAGCTTGGCGCGCCAGGCGAAACGTGCGACCTCCATCAGGAAGGCGTCGGCCGGACCGTCCTGCGGCCTGATCGCGTAATGGCGGGCGACGATCAGTTCGGTCGGCTTGAACGGCCCCTCGCTGTCGGCGTCGACTTCGATGTCGAGGGTGAGCACGTCCTCGTTGCGCCCGCGCAGCATGGCCAGCGCACGGTGGCCGGCGACGCCGGAAAAGCGCTCGGCATGGTCGAAATAATCGGAGAATTTCGCGCCGGCCTCCGCCTTGCCCTCGACGAGGCGCGCGCGCAGCACGGCCTTGTCTTGCATGTAGGCGCGCAGCTCTCCGACGAGATCGGCGTTCTCGGCGAAGCCTTCGGCGAGGATGTCGCGGGCGCCGTCCTGCGCGGCCTTGGCGTCGGCGATCTCGGCGCTGAGGAAGCCTAGCGCGAGCTCGGCCGGCGCAGACGAACGATCCTCGATGATCGCCTGCGCGAGCGGCCCGAGGCCGCGCTCGCGGGCGATCTCGGCCTTGGTGCGGCGCTTGGGCCGGTAGGGCAGGTAGATGTCCTCGAGCTCGGCCTTGCTGGCGGCGGCCTCGATCTTCGCCTCGAGCTCGGCGGTCGCCTTGCCTTGCGTCCTGATCGAGTCGAGCACCGCCGCGCGGCGCGCCTCGAGCTCGCGCAGATAGGTCAGGCGTTCCTCGAGCAGGCGGAGCTGGCCGTCGTCGAGGCCGCCGGTCGCCTCCTTGCGGTAGCGCGCGATGAAGGGGACGGTCGCGCCCGAATCGATGAGCTCGATCGCCGCCCGCGCCTGCTCCGGCCGCGCGGAGATGTCGGCGGCGATGGTCCTGACGATGCGGTCGGCGGCTGTCATGTCGGCTGGCGTCCTTCAAGGAATTGGCGGGCGAGGGTTCATAGACGGGATCGCCCCCGCATTGGAAGGCCGATTCAAGGCGGCCTGACGGCGCAGCCTCGGCTCAGGCGTCGGCGATCTCGCGCAGCGCCGCGAGGCGGCAGTCGAGCGCCTTGCCCTCCCGCCGCAGCGCCCCGCGCGCCACGAGCGCGCCGAAGGCGAGGCTCGTCTTCGGGCGGCTCGCGCCGATCAGCGCGGCGACTTCGCTCTGGGTCATCCGCAGCGCGAGCCGCGCCCGCCCGCCGGCGGGGCCGGAGGCTTCGGCGAGGCGCAGAAGAAGGCGCGCGAGCCGCGCCTCGACGGTCTTGAGGGCGACGGATTCGAGCTGCTCGCTGGCTTCGCGCAGGCGCGCGCACAGGAAGGCCACGACGCCGAGCGCCAGCGAAGGGCGGGCCGCGAGAAGGCGCGCGAGGTCGGCGGCCGAAAGCGCCAGCGCCTCGCCGTCGCTGAGCGCGCAGACGTCGGCGCTGCGCGGGCGTCCGTCGAGGACGCCGATCTCGCCGATGGTCTCGCCGGGGCCGGCGACGCGGAAGGCGACCTCGCGCCCCTCGGTCGAGGACACCGAGACGCGCAGGCGGCCGCGGGCGACGAACAGCGCCTCGTTCGAGGGATCGCCGCGCTGGAACAGGACGCGGCCGGCGCAGAAGGCGCGCCGGCGCAGGAGCGGGGCGAGCGCCGCCGCGTCGGCCGGATCGAGCCGGCCGAACAGGGCGAAGGCGGACAGATCGGGCGGCTCGGCCATCTCGCGCTCCCGCGCGCAAAGCTCTTTTTCGCGCTCCCGCGCGCAAATCTTGGCGCGCCGGCGGGCGTCAATCAAACCCGCCCGCGCGCCTTCCCGTCCGCGCTCAGCGCAACTGCAGCAGCGGCCCCCTGAGGTTCGGGAAGGTCGAGGTGTTGAGCACCTGAACGCCGGCGTTGTGCTCGCCGTTGAACGGCGTCACCGCGTCCGGGCAGCCCGCGTTCTTCGCGTCCTTCGGCGAATTGAACCACAGGCCGAGATGATAGGTGTGGATCGGCGCGGTCTTGATCCCGACCCGCGCGTCGCCGGGGTGGATCCACGGCGGCTGCGTGACGTCGGGCGAGACGACGAAGGTCTCGGAGCTGAAGCGGCCGGCGAAGTCGCCGACGGCGACGCCGAAGCCGTCGCTCTTCATGTCGCCGACGTACCAGGACACGCCGAACGGCGCGCCAGGAATCTGGATCGTGAACAGGTCGAATTCGGTGTTCGGCGGCAGGCCGCGCGCCAGCACGGTCAGGTTCTCATAAGGGCCGACGGAGGAGACGATCACCGTGGCGCGCGCGTCCTTGAGGCAGGCGGCGGCGCCGGCGGAGACGACCATCGGAAAGGTGATCGAATCGCGCTCCGGCGCGGCGGCGGCGGGCGAAGACGCGGCGGGAAGGGCGGCGGCGAGAGCCAGCGCGGCGGCGAGGGCGGAGGAGAAGGCGTTCATGATGCAAGTCCCTTGCGTTCGGTTGCGAGGGCCCCATCATTCGCGCCGACCGGCGCCGGCGCAGTTCCACAAGGAACAATGCGGAAAAAGCGCCGGCGAAGCGACGGGGGCCAGCAGATGACGCGCCAGCCTTTCGTTCGGGCCGCGCTCGCCGCCGGCGCGCTGGTCCTCGCCGTCGCCGGCGGCCTCTGGACGCTCGACGCCGGCAAGGCGCGCGCCGCGCTGCGCGAGAGCGCGCTGGATCTCGCCCTGTCGCTCGTCCCGCCGCCCGCTCCGGCCGAAAGAATCGTCGTCGTCGACATCGACGACGCGACGCTCGCGCGGTTCGGCCCCTGGCCGTGGAGCCGGACGCTGCTGGCGCGCCTCGTCGAAGCGCTGGCGGCGGGTTCCCCCGCCGTGATCGGCCTCGATATGCTCCTCGAGGGCGAGGACCGCCGCTCGGAAGCTGCGATCGCGCGTCGCCTCGCGGCGCAGACCGGGCGCGCCGATCTCGCCGCCATCGCCGCCGAGCTGCCGGACGGCGACGCGGAGCTCGCCCGGGCGCTCGCGCGCGCGCCGGTCGTCCTCGGCGCAGTGTTCGGGAGCGCGCCCGCCGGCGAGACCGTCCCGCTCCTTGCGCGCGGCGCGCCGCGGCTGCCGGACATCTGGCGCGGCGAGGGGGTCGCCGCTCCCGTCGCGGCGCTCGCGGCCCACGCCGCCGGCGTCGGGCTGATCGCTTTCGAGAACGACGCCGACGGGACGCTGCGCCGCGCGCCGCTGCTGGCGCTTGCCGGCGGGGCGCCGCTGCCGGGTTTCGCCGCCGAGGTCGCGCGGGTCGCGCGCGGCGCCTCGACGCTGATCCTCGAGGGGCCGCCCGAGCGGCTGCGCCTCGGCGATCTCTCCGTTCCGCTCGGCCCCGACGCCGCCTTGCGCTTCTTCGCCACCGGGCCGGAGGCCTGGCGCGCCCGCGCGCTGTCGGCCGCGAGCGTTCTCGACGGCGGCCTCGCGCCCGGCGCAATCGAGGGCGCCGTGGCGCTCGTCGGCTCAAGCGCGCCCGAAGCCGGCGCGTTCCGCCGCACGGCCGCCTCGCCCGCGGCGCCGAGCGTCGAGATCGAAGCCGACGCCGTCGCCGGGCTGCTCTCGGGCGCCGCGCCGATCCGCCCGCGCTGGGCGCCGAACGCGGAAATCGCCGGCGCGCTGGCGACGGGCCTCATGGCCGCCGTCGCCGGCGCGCTGCTCGCGCCCTCGCTCGGGCTCGCCGCACTCGCCGGCCTCGCCATTCTCTGGGTCGCGGGCTGCATGGCGGCGCTGCGCTTCGCCGGCGTCCTGATCGATCCCGCCGGCCCGCCGGCGCTCGCCGCGCTCGCCTTCGCCGCTTCGGCGCTCGCCGCCGCCGCCGTCGCCGAGCGACGCGAGCGGCGCCTGCGCGACCGCTTCGAGCAGCATCTCGCGCCGCAGGTCGTCGCCCGCATCCTCGCCGCGCCCGGCGCGCTGCGCCTCGCCGGCGAAGCGCGCGAGGTCACGGCGATGTTCACCGACATCGAAGGCTTCACGGCGATGAGCGAGCGCGCCGCCCCGCGCGAGCTCATCGCGCTGCTCGACGCCTACTTCCAGATGGTCTGTGACCTTGTCGTCGAGCATGGCGGCATGGTCGACAAGATCATCGGCGATTCGGCGCACGCCCTGTTCAACGCGCCGCTCGACCTCGACGACCATCCGCGCCGCGCGGTCGAGTGCGCCCTCGCCGTGGCCAGAGCCTGCGCCGCCTTCCGGCTCACGCCGCAGGCGAAGGCGCTCGGCCTCGGGCGCACCCGCATCGGGATCGAGACCGGGCCGGCGATCGTCGGCGACGTCGGCGGCAGGCGCAAGCTCGACTACACCGCGCACGGAACGGCGATCAACACCGCCGCGCGGCTGGAGCAGGCCAACAAGACGCTCGGCACGACGATCTGCGTCGGCCCGGAAGCCGCCGCGCGCCTGCCCGCCGGCCTGCTGCGCTGGACCGGGCGCCTGCCGATCCGCGGCCGCAGCGCGCCGCTCGACCTTTACGAGCCGGCGGCGCCGGCGGACTTCAAGGAAAAGGCTCAGTAGACGCTTTGCAGCGCCTCGATCGCGCGCGTCTCCGACCAGCGCGCCGGCGGCGAAGGCGGATCGCCCGGGCGGCGCACGTCCGATCCTTCTCCGGTCGTCAGGCGCACGGTCTTTCCTCCGGCCGTGAAATCGACGACGCCGCGCGCGACGAAGACGCCGAAGCGGCCGTTGCTCGGGCCGGCGAAGACGCGTGTGCCGCGCAGCGCGATCATCCCGTAAGGAGAGCGGGCGCGCAGCGGCAGCGGCGGCGCCCCTTCGTCTCGGTCGATCACGAGCGGCCCCGAGTCGAAGCGCAGCTCGCCGCCGGCCGAGACGAGGAAGCGGTCGATCTTCAGCCGCGTGCGGGCGCCGAGCCGCACGTGGGTGTCCGCTCCAAGAAGCATGGCGAGCCGCGCGTTCTCGCCGGCGCTGACGAGGTCGCCGACGAAAATTTCCGATCCTTCGGCGAGCGGGCGAGGGGCGCCGCCGGCTTCGGCGAGGCAGGCGCCGATGAGGCTTTCGACGCGGCCGGCCGCGCCGGCCGCCGCGCCCGCGGCGGGCCATAAGGCGAGGGAGGCGAGGGCGCGCAGAAAGCTGCGGCGCGACGCGTGGAAGCGGTCGTCGGTCCTCGGTCCCATGAGCGTTCCCCGCCGCGGCGCTAGACGTGCGCCATCCGCGCCAGCATAGGCGCGGGAACAGGCGCCTCAAAGGCCGATCGCGTCAGACTGAGGGCCGCCTGCGGCGCGCCTTGGACAGCCTATGCGGGGATTTCCGCCGCGAAACGCTTGAGGACCTTTTCCGGCATGGTCCACACGCCGCGGAATCCCTTGCGAATGGCGAGCCCGTCTCCCGGTCCGAACTCCTTCGTCTGGCCGGTGTCCTCGTCCGTCACGATGATCCGGCCCTCGATGACGACGGCCATTTCGTTGAACGGATAATCCGTGAGCTTCATCTTTCCCGGCGTGCAGGTCCAGACGCCGGCGAGGAAATTGCCCTTTTCGCTGGTCATGAAGACGTCGAGAACCTGTTCGCACGATCCCTCGACGATCTCGCCGAGCGTCGCTGGCCCGCGAATTTCCTTCCCGCTCTGGCTTCCCTGGGGGTCCAACGACACGAGAACCTGCGTTTCCTTCCGCTTTTCCATTAGAATTCTCCTTTTGAAAGCGCCTTCGGAGCGTAAGCTTGGCCTCAAAACACGTCAATCTGGAGAAATATTTATTCGTTCAGAGAAATTAGTCGGCCGCGTATCCGCTTCCGCCTTCATCGCCATGAACACGGTCCTGCACGCGTCCACGCCCGGCATGCGTTGCTGGCTCTTATCGCGCCGCCGGCTCAATTTCCGCCATCCGGACGCAGCCGGCGCCGTTTCGGCGACGAAGGAGCTGCGATCCGGGATCTGGCTCTTGCGGCCGGCCGCGGCCCCGCCGCGGAAGGAATCGGCGGGACGGACCTTTTACGTCCGGGAACGCGACCGGCCAGAGGAGGCCGTGCTCGTCAACGACGACTGATCGCGCTCACAATTTTCCTTCGAGCGCGCGCTCGAAATATTTGTGGACGATTTTCTCCTGATTTTCCAGAAGCCACTCTATGGACGGCTCGTTCGTCATGGCTTTGTGAATCGCGCGCGTCGTCGCCTCGCGATGAATGTCGAAGAGAACCTTGTGGTCGAGCTTCTCGACGTCGACGATCGAAGGGTTCAGCCAGAGCGATATGATGATCCCGACGTCATTGACCTTGGCGAGAGGGATGTCGCCGTTGCGCACCGCGTCGAGAACGCCCATCGCCGTCGCATACTGGACGGTGCCCATGAGGATGTTCGTGTAGCGCGAGTCCTTCACGGTCACCTTGCTCACGCACAGGGTGGCCGGGCGGACCATCACGTCGGTGTTGAGCAGGGCGAGGACGCGCGTGTGGCCGACGACCTGATTTCCGAGCAGATTGGCGAAAGCCGATCCGAACGGGCCGTCGAGATCGCCGATGACGACTTCCGGCTCCGCCGCCGTTCCCGGCGGCCCGCCCGCGACAAGCGCTTCTCCGACGCGAATTCCAATCTTCGTGCTCATGCCTGATCCCGCATGTTTCGATGCGCGGCCGCAGCCGGCCGACGCTCTTGCCGTTGATACGGCTGTTTATCTCAAATAAACAAACATTCCTAGTAGGATATGTTTGCGCGGCTCCGCGCCATGCTGAATTCGTCTCGGGATGAATTTTCACGTCGACGAGCCTGAGCCCGTCGCCCTGCGCACGCCATCGCCCGGCGCGATAACCGAAGCTCGCTCCACGCTTGTCAGCGGAGACCGGGCCAGATCCACGCCATGGCGCGCGGCGGCCCGAACTGTTGCGAGCTACGCGAGCTCATGCAGATCGCATGGGAGATCAAGAAGATCCGGGACGACTTCATCGGCGCCGACGAAAATAAGCGGCGTCGAGGGCGCAAGCGACGCGGCGAGACCCAGGCTGGTCCGGAATTTGACCGCATCACGATCGATGCCGCGAGATATGCGCGAAGCTTATTCGGCCTGCGCGCTGACCCCCGACCAGCCAGGCAGACTTTTCGCCTTGTCGCTCTTCGCCAAAAGAAGCGCTTCGGCGAGCGCCTTGTCGAAGTTCTTCTCGACCACATTCTCGTCGATGCGCCGGCGCAGAAAGTCGGCCCACAAAAACTCGAAGAAGGGCTTGTCGCTTTTCGCACATCCGCCCTGCCGGATGAGCGCGCCGACCAGGCTGCGGTAGGGATCGTCGACGAGGTCGGCCATGCGTTTGGGTATGTCGCCAAGCTCGCGCCGACGCCCGCGCCGGTCGTAGGCGTGGCACCATGCGCTATTGTCCAGAAAGATCCAGAATTCGTCCTTGGGCAATGGAGAAAGGTCGGCGATCACGTAAACGGCGATGCGGCCGGCGTCTTCCTCAAGCAGCGCACGGACGAAATGATGATGATCGACGATATAGGGCGTGTCCTTGGGGCCGACGACCGCGGGAACGACATGACGACGCAAGATCCGCGAGCGCTCCTCCTTGTCGGCGTCGCGCCATTCTCGCCGCTTGATCTCGACCTCCCGCAGCCCGACCGTCATCTGCGTCGGACGAAGCTCAGCCACGTCGATCCCGAATTTCAGGCTGTCCGACATGAGGGGCGACCTCCCGTTCATCGTCGCCTCGGGGCGCTCGCGTATGCTAGGCGTCTGGCGCCTTTACGGCCAGAGGCTGGAGGAACGCCGGTTGGTCACCATGCCGTGACAGGCGAATCGAGGCGACGCGTCCAGGCGACGCACCTGAACTCGCGCCGCCTCGCCCGGACGCGGTCGGGTTCGCCCTGCCAAGCGCCGGCGATGAAGAATGGGCGCAGCAGGATCCATGGCGGACTGTCGCCGGGCGCGCCGAAAGGTAGCGCCAACGGAGCCTGCCGGCACGGTCTGTTCACCGCTGAAGCGATCGCGGCCCGACGCGAGATCGCCGCGCTCGACAGGGCCATGCGCGAAACGGCGGAGGACGTGAGTTGATGTCGCGCGCTTACCGTACGCTTACCAAGCGGATGGCGAGAGCCAGATGCATACGCTAAGTCGTTGATTTTATGGTGAGCGCGCTGGGACTCGAACCCAGGACCCTCTGATTAAAAGTCAGATGCTCTACCGACTGAGCTACGCGCTCCCCTGGAGCGAGGGTGAAGTAGCCTCAATCGCCTGCGAGCGTCAATAGAGCGGGAGCCGAAGCGACATCGTCGGGTCAGAGCTTCACATATTGGACGAAGATCGAAAGCGCGACGAAGACCGCCGCCGAGATCGCCGTCGTCCAGAGCGCCTTGGCGAGGAGGCCGGGCGAGGCGGGCGCGCCGGGGTCGGTGCCGCGCGCGACGTCGCCCGCTTCGCGCTGCGAGGAGATCCCGAACGGAAGCACCGCGAACAGCACGACGAACCAGATGACGAAATAGATCGCGATCGACAGCGGAAGCGGGAAGGGCATGGGCGACGTCGTTCGATGGCGGCGCGGGACGCGTCGCGGGCGCAGGTTAACGGCCTGTCGGCGATGCGGCAAATCCGCGGCGTCGGCGAGAGACGTTCCGGCCTCAGGCCAGGCGGGCGGCCTTCGTTAAATTTCGCCGTCGCTCGAGCTGTCGAGCCGGTCACGGCGTTCTCGCTCGAGCTCGTCCGAGCAGGTCGGGAAACGTGAGCGCAATCCGCACCCGGGCCGTCGTCGTTCGCCTCGAGCGCCGACGCGCGGACGGCGGCCGCGCCGCCGCGCCCGGTCGACGTCAGCTCCCTTGTCCGCCGCGCCGGCTTCCTCGCGCCGGCCCGTCACTTCTGGCCCGGACGATCGCGGTCGAGCCCCTTGGCGGCCAGCTCCTCCTCATAGGCGCGCCATCTCTGCGCGAAATTGGCGCCGAGGTCATAAAGATAGTCCCAGGTGAAGATGCCCGTGCTGTGCATGTCGTCGAAGCCGAGGCGCACGGCGTAGGAGCCGACCGGCGCGACCTCGATCATCGCGCAGCCGCGCTTGCCGCCGATGGTGACGCGGTCCTTCTCCGAATGCCCCTGCACCTCCGCGCTCGGGCTCATGACGCGCAGATATTCCGCGCCGAGCGCGAACCGGCGCCCGTCCTCGAACGTCACGTCGAGGACGCGGCCCTTGTCCTTGAGCCTGATCTCGGTCGGCCGATGGCCAGTCCCCTGCGTCGCTTCCAAAACTTTATTTCCTTGCGCGCGTTGCGCCCTATATAGGTTCTAAATCCTTGAAGAGTCCCGGGCGCAAGCGCGAAATGACCGTCGTCACGCCGATTGCGGCGCAATCCATGGGCGGAGCCCCCGCGTCGTCCCTCATCGATCCGTTCGGCCGCATGGTCAGCTATGTGCGCGTTTCGGTGACGGACCGTTGCGACATGCGCTGCGTCTACTGCATGTCCGAAGACATGGATTTTCTGCCCAAGCGCGAGATCCTGACTTTCGAGGAGCTCGACCGGCTCTGCTCCGCCTTCGTCTCGCGCGGGGTGCGCAAGCTGCGGATCACTGGCGGCGAGCCGCTGGTGCGGCGCGGCGTCATGGGGCTGTTCAGGGCGCTGTCGCGTCATCTCGAGTCGGGCGCGCTTGACGAGCTGACGCTCACGACCAACGGCTCGCAGCTCGAAAGCCATGCGGCGGAGCTGGCCGCGTGCGGCGTGCGCCGGATCAACCTGTCGCTCGACACGCTGGACGCCGCGACCTTCAAGACGGTCACGCGGCGGGGCGATCTCGCGCAGGTGCTGCGCGGCGCGGACGCGGCGCAGGCGGCCGGCCTCGCGCTCAAGATCAACATGGTCGCGCTCAAGGGCGTCAACGACCATGAAATCGAGACGATGTTGCGCTGGGCTCATGGGCGCGGCGCCGACCTCACGCTGATCGAGGTGATGCCGCTCGGCCGGATCGAGGCCGAGCGCGCCGAGCAGTTCGTGTCGCTCGCCGAGGTGGAGCGCGGCCTCGCGCGGCGCTTCACCCTGCGCCCGCTCGCTCACCGCACCGGCGGCCCCGCCCGCTATCTGCATGTCGAGGAGACTGGCGGGCGGCTCGGCCTCATCACCCCGCACACGCATAATTTCTGCGAATCGTGCAACCGCGTGCGCGTCACCTGCACCGGCACGCTGTACATGTGCCTCGGGCAGGAGGACGCCGTCGACCTGCGCGCGCCGTTGCGGGCCTCGTCGTCGGACGAGCTTCTCCTGCAGGCGATCGATCGGGCGATCGCGCGCAAGCCGAAAGGTCACGACTTCATGATCGAGCGGCGCGCGGCGCCGCCGGCCGTGTCGCGCCACATGAGCGTGACGGGAGGCTAGGGCTCGCCATCTTCTCAGCGCGTCAGGAAGCCGATCGCGCCGGCGTTGGCGATGTCGATGAAGAAGGCCGAGACGAGCGGCAGGATGATGAAGGCCCGCGGCGCGTCGCCGTGGGCGCTGGCGACGGCGGTCATGTTGGCGATCGCGGTCGGCGTCGCGCCAAGGCTGATCCCGCCGAAGCCCGCCGCGATCACCGCGGCCTCATAGGTTTTCCCCATCGCCGGGAACACCACGAACAGCATGTAGAGGACGGCGACGACGGTCTGGGCCGCCAGCGCGACGGCGAGCGCCGGGCCGAGGCCGCCGAGCGTCCATAGCTGCATGCTCATCAGCGACATGACGAGAAAGACGTTGAGCGAGACGTCGGAGATCAGCGCGAGCGCAGGCGTGCGCGAGGGCCATTCGACGCGCGGCAGCAGCGCGGGAACCACGTTGGTCAGAACGATGGCGACGATCAGGCACACGACGAAGCGCGGCATCCTCACGCCGAATTGCTCAAGCGCGTCATGGCCGAGCGAGCCGATCAGGATCGCGACGTTGAGGACGAGCAGGGCGCGCAGGAAGCTGACGTGATCGATGTCGGGCTCGCGTCGCCCGCCCTCGGCGAAGCCGACGACGGGGGCCTCGCCTTTGGGGCCGCTCAAGGCGAAGCGCTTGATCAGCACGCTCGCCACCGGCCCGCCGATCAGGCTCGCGATGACGAGGCCGAGCGTCGCCGAGGCTATGCCGATCTCGAGCGCGTTCTCGAGCCCGAAGCGCTCCCGGATGATCGGCGCCCACGCGATCGTCGTGCCATGGCCGCCAATCAGCGAAACCGACCCGATGAGCGCGGTCGCTCCCTCGGGCAGGCCGAGCGCCCGGACCGCGCCGGCCGCGATCGCGTTCTGCAGGATGAGATAGACGAGCGTGACGCCAAGCAGGATGAGGAGCGGGCGCCCGCCCGAGATGAGGTCCGAAAGGCGCGCGTTGAGTCCGATGCCGGTGAAGAAATAGAGGAGGAGGACGTCGCGCGCGCCGAGCGTGAAGACGACCTCGACGCCTGCGAGCTCATAGAGCGCGAATGTGACGAGGGCGGCAAGCAGCCCTCCCGTCACGGCCTTGGGGATGTTCCAGCGCTGCAGCGGCGGCGCGACGCGGTTGACGCCGGCGCCGATGAAGAAAATGACGATCGCCAGCGTGACGCTCATGAGGCCGGACGCTGTAAGAAGAGTCATTGCGCTCCTTTCCCCGCGCCCGGACGGGCCCGTCCGGGCGCGGCATCCAATCGCAATTCAGGCTGCCCCGCAACTGCCGGACTGCGCGGCGGGCGGCTTTTCGCGCGGCCACGCTTTGGCCGCTTGCGGCGTGGAAGATTTTAAGCCTAATGCGTGACGCCGGCGGCGTCCGGCGCGCTCGTCCACGTCCGTCAGGAGATGCAGCTTGATCATTCGCCAAGAGGGCGCCGCGTCGCAGCGCGCAGCCGGGGCAGGGAAAGCGCGCGCGACGAAGCTCGCGACGCTCGCGGCCTTGTGCGGCGCGCTTCTGGTTTCCGGCTGCCGCGAGCCCGAGAAGGAGCAGGCGGAGCGCCCGCGCCCGGTGCGCACGATCACGGCGGAGAAAGGCGAAGCCGGCGAGACGGCCACCCTCACCGGTCAGATCCTGGCCGAGAAGGAGGCGGGGGTCGGCTTCCGCATCGGCGGGCGCATCCTCGAACGCTTCGTCGGCGTCGGCGACCGGGTGACGCCCGACAAGCTTCTCGCGCGGCTCGATCCGCAGGACGAGCAGAACGCGCTGCGCTCGGCGCGCGCCGCCCTCTCCGCGGCGGAGGCGCGCCTCGTCCAGGCGCGCAACGCCTACGACCGCCAGAGCCATCTCATGCAGCGCGGCTTCACGACGCGCGCGCAGTTCGACCAGGCGGAGCAGGAGCAGCGCAGCGCCACGGCGGCCGTCGACGACTCCAGGGCCCAGCTCCAGCTCGCCGAGGACCGGCTGAGCTACACCGAGCTGCGCGCCAATGTGACGGGCGCGGTCACGCGGCGCCTCGCCGAGGCCGGAGAGGTGGTCCAGCCGGGGCAGATCATCTTCCAGATCGCCCGCGACGACGGCCGCGACGCCGTCTTCGACGCTCCCGCCTCGCTGCTGCGCGGCGCGTCCTCCGGCTCGACCGTGACGGTGAACCTCACGGACGACGCCTCCGTCTCGGCGACCGGCCGCGTGCGGGTGATCGATCCGCAGGCCGATCCGGTGACGCGCACCTTCCGCATCAGGGTCGGGCTGATCGATCCGCCCGAGGCGATGCGCCTCGGCGAGACGGTGACGGGCCACGTCCGACTCGAGGGCGAGGCCGGCGTGAGCGTGCCGGCGAGCGCGCTGACCCGCCTCAACGACCAGCCGGCGGTGTGGATCGTCGATCCGCAAACCTCGACGGTCGCGCTGCGCAACGTCGAGGTGGCGCGGTTCGATCCGGCCTCCGTGCTCGTCGCCGACGGGATCGGCGCGGGCGAGATCGTGGTGACCGCCGGCGTGCAGGCGCTGCATCCGGGCCAGAAGGTCCGCCTCGTCGGAGCGGGCTCGTAGGATGGGCCTCAATCTCTCCGACTGGGCGCTGCGCAGCCGCTCCTTCGTCATCTTCCTGATGGTCGTCGCGACGGCGGCCGGGATTTTCGCCTTCGTCGACCTCGGCCGCAACGAGGATCCGCCCTTCACCTTCCGCGCCATGGTGGTGCAGGCGGGCTGGCCCGGCGCGAGCCTCGAGGAGACCACGAAGCAGGTCACCGAGCGCATCGAGCGCAAGCTGCAGGAGACGCAGGGCCTCGACTATCTGAACAGCTACACCAAGCCCGGGCTGTCGACGATCTTCGTCCATCTGCGCGGCGACACGTCGCCCAAGGACGTGCCGAACATCTGGCGCCGCGTGCGCGAGAACGTCGGCGACATCCGCGCGAGCCTGCCGCAAGGGGTGGTGGGGCCGGGCTTCAACGACGACTTCGGCGACACCTTCGGCGTGATCTACGGCTTCACCGCCGACGGCTTCACCCATCGCGAGCTGCGCGACTACGTGGAGGAGGTGCGCTCGCGGCTGCTCGCCGCACCCGACGTCTCGAAGATCGAGCTCCTCGGCGACCAGGAGGAGCGCATCTTCGTCGAATTCTCGACGAAGACCCTCGCCGGGCTCGGCATCGACCGCGCCGCCCTGATCGCCGCGCTCAGGGCGCAGAACGCCGTGGCGCCGGCCGGCGAGATCCAGACCGGCGAGGAGACGCTGCTCCTGCGCGCCTCCGGCGCCTTCGCCTCGGAGCAGGACCTGCTCGACGTCAATTTCCTGTCGAACGGCCGGCTCGTCCGCCTGCGCGACATCGCGCAGGTGCGGCGCGGCTACGCCGATCCGCCGCAGCCGATGTTCCGGGTGAACGGCAAGGAGGCGATCGGCCTCGCCATCGCCATGCGCGACGGCGGCGACGTGCTGGCGCTCGGCCGCAACCTCAAGGCCGAGCTCGACAAGGCGACCGCCGACCTGCCGATCGGCGTCGACGTCAAGCTCGTCTCGAACCAGCCGCAGGTGGTCGACCACGCCATCGGCGAGTTCATGGAGTCGCTGTGGCAGGCGATCGCCATCATCATGGCGGTCAGCGTCATCAGCCTCGGCCTGCGTCCCGGCGCGGTGGTGGCGCTGACCATCCCGCTGACCATCGCCGTCGTCTTCCCGATCATGAAGATCTGCGGCATCGACCTGCAGCGCATCTCGCTCGGCGCGCTGATCATCTCGCTGAGCCTGCTCGTCGACAGCGCGATGACCTCGATCGACGCGATGACGACCCGCATCGCCGCCGGCGATTCGAAGGAGCAGGCGGCGAGCTTCGCCTACAAGACGCTCGCCTTTCCGATGCTGACCGGCACCTTCGTCACCATCGCCGGCTTCGTGCCGATAGGCTTCGCGCGCTCGTCGGCGGGCGAATACACCTTCTCGATCTTCGCCGTGGTGGCGATCGCGCTCATCGTGTCCTGGTTCGTGGCGGTGCTGTTCGCCCCGCTGCTCGGCGTCTGGTTCCTGAAGAAGCCGGAGGCCGACGCGCCGCCGGCGGCGCCCGGCCCGGTCATGCGCGCTTTCCGTGGCGTCCTCGTCGCGATGATGCGCGTGCGCTGGCTCTCGATCGCCGCGGCGCTCGGCTGCCTGTTCGCGGCCGGGCTCGCTCTGCCCTATGTGCAGCGCCAGTTCTTTCCGGCCTCGGACCGGCCGGAGCTCGTCGTCGACATGGCGCTGCCGCAGAACGCCTCGATCTTCGCGAGCGAGAGAGTCGCCGACAAGCTCGACGCGCTGCTCAAGGGCGACCCGGACGTCGACCGCTGGAGCCTCTATGTCGGGCGCGGCGCGATCCGTTTCTATCTCCCGCTCGACGTGCAGCTCGCCAACGACTTCTTCTCGCAGGCGGTGGTGGTGGCCAAGGACGTTCCGGCGCGCGAGCGGCTGCACAGGAAGATCGAGGCCTATCTCAAGGACGAGGTCCCCGGCGTCGTCTCCCGCGTCTCGCCGCTCGAGCTCGGCCCACCCGTCGGCTGGCCGGTGCAGTACCGCGTCAGCGGGCCGGACATCGAGGAGGTGCGGGCGATCTCGCTCAAGCTCGCCTCGGCGATCGGCGCCAGCCCAGCCGTGCGCGACGTCAACTTCGACTGGATGGAGCCGGCGCGCCAGCTGCGCATCAGGATCGACCAGGACCAGGCGCGGCTCGTCGGCCTCAGCACGCAGGCGCTCGCCACCACCCTCAACGCGGTGATGACCGGCCTGCCGGTGACGCAGGTGCGCGACGACATCTATCTGATCCCCGTCGTCGCGCGCGCGCTCGACGAGCAGCGCGCCTCGCTGACGACGCTGCGCGGCCTGCAGCTTCCCGTCGCCGACGGGCGCACGGTGCCGCTCTCCCAGGTCGCGACCTTCGAGTTCGAGCAGGAGCAGCCGATCCTGTGGCGGCGCGACCGCGTTCCGACGCTCACGGTTCGCGCCGAGCCGACGCCGGGCTTCCTGCCGGAGACCGCGACGCAGGCGCTGGCGCCGGCGGTCGAGAAGGTGATGAAGGAGCTGCCCGACCGCTACCGCATCGAGGTCGGCGGCACGGTGGAGGAGAGCGCGCAGTCGCAGGCCTCGGTCTTCGCCATGCTGCCGCTCGCGCTGATGCTGATGCTGTTCTTCCTGATGGCGCAGTTGCAGAGCTTCGGCCGGGTGTTCCTCGTCGTCGCCATCGTGCCCTTCGGCATGATCGGCGTGGTGTTCGCGCTGCTGATCTTCGGCCGGCCGCTCGGCTTCGTGGCGATCCTCGGCATTCTCGCGCTCGTCGGCATGATCGCGCGCAACGCGGTCATCCTGATCGACGAGATCGAGACCAACCGGACGCTCGGCAAGGATATCTGGACCTCGGTGATCGACGCCTCGATGTCGCGCTTCCGGCCGATCATGCTGACGGCGATCTCGACGGTGCTCGGCATGATCCCGATCGCGCCGACGGTGTTCTGGGGGCCGATGGCCTTCGCCATCATGGGCGGCCTGTTCGTCGCGACCCTTTTGACGTTGCTGGTGCTGCCGGTGTTCTACGTGACGCTTTACGGCGCGAAGGAGCCGAAGGCGGCTTGAGGCGCAAAGGCGTTAACCCAAAAAAAGCCGCTTAAGGTTTGCGGCTTTTTTCGTTGGGGATTATCCCCTTGACGCAAGTACGATGATTTGGCATATTGGGGACGTCAAGAGGACGTCGTCGCCATGCCTTCCAAGTGAACCGCCCCGAGTTTTTTAGACGCCCTCGGCTTGCATTTTGTGCTGCCGTTCGAACTCGGCGGGCGACAGCATCCCGTTCCGCGCGTGCTTGCGGGTCGGATTGTAGAACATCTCGATGTAGTCG
>NZ_JAYRLA010000024.1:0-40047 GCF_041905455.1 Methylocella sp.
CAATCAGTTCCGTCGCCTCGTCGTCCGCTATGAGCGACACGCCGACCTCTACCGCGCCTTTATCGTCCTCGCCGCCGCTATCATTTGCTTCAGGGCCTTGAGACGGTTTTGTTAGGCGCTCTAAGTCGATCGCCTCGCTACAGGCCGAGTCGCGGGGCGAGGGCCTTGGCGACGCGCACGCCCTGCGCCGCAGCCTGTCCCTGATGAGCCTCGTCTCGCTCGGCGTCGGCTGCATCATCGGCGCCGGCATCTTCGTGCTGACCGGCCACGCCGCCGCCGCCTACGCCGGCCCGGCGATCAGCCTGTCCTTCGTGCTCGCCGGAATCGTCTGCGCGCTGGCGGGCCTGTGCTACGCCGAAATGGCCTCGATCGTGCCCGTGGCGGGCAGCGCCTACACCTACGCCTACGCCACGCTCGGGGAGTTCGTCGCCTGGATCATCGGCTGGGACCTCCTGCTCGAATACGCCTTCGGCGCGACGACCGTGGCGATCGGCTGGTCCGGCTATGTGACGAGCTTCCTGCGCGACTTCGGCGTCGAGCTTCCGGCCGCCTACGCTTCGGCGCCGCTCGCCTTCGACGCCGCGACGCAGGAGTGGAGCCATACCGGCGCCCTCGTCAACGCGCCGGCGGTCGCCATCGTCGTCGCGCTGACCGCGCTCCTCGCGGTCGGGGTGAGCGAATCGGCGAAGGCCAACAACGTCTTCGTCGTCGTCAAGCTGGCGATCATCCTCGTCTTCATCCTCGCCGGCTTCTCGTCGGTCTCCTCGACCAACTGGATCGCCGAGGCGAATCCCGACGGCGCCTTCATTCCGCCTGCGGCCGGACCCGGACAATATGGCTGGAGCGGCGTCGTGCGCGGCGCCGCCGTGGTCTTTTTCGCCTACATCGGCTTCGACGCCGTCTCCACCGCCGCGCAGGAGGCGAAGAATCCGCAACGCGACATGCCCTACGGCATTCTCGGCTCGCTCGCCCTGTGCACGGTGCTGTATGTGCTGGTCAGCGTCGTGCTCACCGGCGTCGTTCCCTTCGACCAGCTCGGCGTGCCCGATCCGATCGCGCTCGGCGTCGACGCGCTCGGCCTCGGCTGGCTCGCCACGCTCGTCAAGCTCGGCGCGATCCTCGGGCTGACCTCCGTCGTGCTCGTGCTGATGCTCGGCCAGACGCGCATCCTCTACGCCATGGCGCGCGACGGACTGCTGCCGCAGGCCGCGGCCTATGTGCAGCCGCGCCTGCGCACCCCGCTCTACACCACGCTCGCCACCGGCGCGCTCGTCGCGGTCCTCGCCGGCTTCCTGCCGATCGGCCTCGTCGGCGAGCTCGTCAGCATCGGCACGCTGTTCGCCTTCGCCATCGTCTGCGCCGGCGTCCTCTACCTGCGCGCGACGCAGCCCGACCTCGAGCGCCCGTTCCGCGCGCCGCTCGTCGCCGTCACGGCGCCGCTCGGCGCGACTTCGGCGTTTTATCTGATGTCGGGCCTGCCGCTCGACACCTGGATCCGCTTCGTCGTGTGGCTCGCCGTCGGCCTTGGCGTCTACTTCTTCTACGGTCGCGCGCGCAGCCGCGTCGGGCGGGCCGAAACGAAAGGCTGAGCGCGCTTCAGCCCTGCGCGAGGCGGGCGAGCCTGTCGAGCGCTCCCTGCAGGATGTAGGCGGCCGCGAGTTTGTCGACGACCTCCGCGCGCTTGCCGCGCGAGACGTCCTGCTCGATCAGCGAGCGCGTGACCGCGGCGGTCGAGAGCCGCTCGTCCCAATAGGTGATGGGCAGGTCCACGAGGGCTCCAAGGTTGCCCGCGAAGGCGCGCGTCGCCTGCACGCGCGGGCCGGACGAACCGTCCATGTTGAGCGGCAGCCCCAGCACGAGCGCGCCGACCTCGAATTTCCGGACGAGCGCGACGAGACGTTCGGCGTCCTTCGTGAACTTGACGCGGCGAATCGTCTCGAGCGGGCTCGCGATGCGGCGCTCGACGTCCGAGAGGGCGAGGCCGATGGTCTTCGTTCCGAGGTCGACGCCGATGAGCCGCACGCGCGGCGGCAGGCGGGCGGCGAGTTCGGCGATCTCGATGATTTCGGCCATCCTGTCCTCCGGCGCCGGGACAACCGCCGGCGCGCGCGTTATGTCATGCGGCGGGCCGCGGCGCGACCGAAGGGACGGCGGCCCGCGCCAGGGCGGGAGTGGAGACGACATGAAACTGACATGGCTGGGACATTCGGCGTTCCGCGTCGAGCTGCCGGGCGCGGTGGCGCTCATCGACCCGTTCCTCTCCGGCAATCCGAAGTTTTCGGGAAGCCTCGAGGAGGCGGCCCGCGGCGTGACGCATATTCTGCTGACGCACGGCCACGACGACCACATCGGCGACGCGCCGCAGATCGCCCGCGAGACGGGCGCGCAGGTGGTCTCGAATTTCGAGGTCTGCATGTATCTGCAAGAGCAGGGCGCGCAGAACGTCAATCCGGGCAACACCGGCGGGACGATCGACTGCGGCGCGTTCAAGGTCTCCTTCACCCAGGCGCTGCATTCCTCAGGGACGACGGAGAGCGGACGCTCGATCTATCTCGGCAATCCCAACGGCCTTGTGATCACGCCGAAGGAGGGGCCGACCCTGCTGCATATGGGCGACACGGACGTCTTCTCGGACATGGCGCTGATCGACGAAATCTACGCGCCGAAGATCGGGATCCTGCCCATCGGCGACCGCTTCACCATGGGCGCGAAGACGGCGGCGCTGGCGGCGCGGCGCTTCTTTCATTTCGAGACGGTCGTCCCCTGCCACTACGGGACCTTCGACCTGCTCGACCAGACGCCCGACGCCTTCGTCGCGGCGATGGCCGGGAGCGGCGTCCGCGTCGAGACGCCGGCGATCGGCGCCGACATGCGCATCTAGCTTCTGACGCGCTTGCGCAGCCAGGCGAGAATGCGCGCCGCGGCGACGTCGCGCCACAACGGATCGAGCATCACGGCGTGCGGCGCGCCGGCGAGGATTTCGAGGTCGCCGCGCCAGGCGTCGGCGATCTCCTGGAACGCCGAACGTGGAAGGAAGACGTCGGCGTCGCCGCCGATCGAGAGGGTGGGAAGCTGCGTCTTGCGCGTCGCCGCTTCGAGCGACGGCGGCGCGAACAGCTCGGCGCTCGCAATCGGCGATTCGCGCTGCAGGCGCTCGACGATCTTGCCGGCGAGGGCGGGCGCCGACTGCGGCGAGAACAGCGCGCGGGCGATGACCGCAGGAGAGGCCATGCGCGGCCCGAGGCTCTGCAGCAGGGCGAGCTGGAACAGCACGTCCGGCGCGAACATGGTCATGTGCAGGGCGGAGGAGCGCAGGCCCGAAGGCGGCGCGGAGGAGACGGCGACGAGCGCCCGCGCCTTGCCGTCGCTGCGGGCGGCGTAATGCTGGGCGACGAGGCCGCCCATGGAATGGCCGACGACGATCGGCTCGCCGTCGATCGCCGCCGCCACGCGGGCGACGTCGTCGACATAGTTGTCGAAGGTCGCGCGCGACAGGTCGCCCTCGCTCAGGCCATGCCCGCGCAGGGAGACGGCGTAGGTCGGATGTCCCTGCCTCGCGAAATAGTCCAGGAAATGCTCGGCCCAGATCCAGGCGCCGCAATAGGCGCCATGGACGAACAGGATGGGGGCGAGGCGAGATCCGGCGGAGGGCGCCTCGGTCAAAATTTCCTGCTTCAAGACGAATATCCCATTGTGCGACGCACTATCATAGCCTCGTTTCGCGCCGGCGCAAAAACATGACGGCGCAGTCGCGAAAATACTCATTCTGGCGCATAGGAGACGCTCCGGCGCCGCCTGCATTGCCCGACCGCGCGGGCGGCGCTATAGGCTGCGTCTTCACGCGAATTGCGAAGGAAATCCCATGTCCGTCGATCAGGCGACGGTGCGCCGCATCGCCCATCTCGCCCGCATCAGGGTCGCCGACGAGGACGTGCCGCACCTGCAGGACGAGCTCAACGCCATCCTGCGCTTCGTCGAGGAGCTGTCGGCCGTCGACGTCGAGGGCGTCGAGCCGATGACCTCGGTCATGCCCATGCCGATGAAGAAGCGCGAGGACGTCGTCACCGACGGCGGGATCGCCGACGCGATCCTCGCCAACGCGCCGGAGCGCGAAGACCACTTCTTCAAGGTGCCGAAGGTCGTCGAATAGGCGGCCTCGCACTTCCCGCGCCAAGCGCCACAGGACTTACGGATCGGACTTTGACCAGGCTCATCGACCTCACCCTCGCGCAGGCGCGCGACGCGCTCGTCAAACGTGAATTCTCGGCGATCGAGCTCGCGCGGGAGCAGATCGCGGCGATGGAGGCGGCGCGCGTCCTCAACGCCTATATCAGGGAGACGCCCGAGCAGGCGCTCGAGATGGCGAAAGCCTCCGACGAACGCCTGGCGCGCGGGGAGGGCGGGCCGCTCGAAGGCGTGCCGCTCGGGATCAAGGATTTATATTGCACGAAAGGCGTCGAGACGACCGCCGCGAGCCATATCCTCGAGGGCTTCAAGCCGGCCTATGAATCGACGGTCAGCGCCAATCTGTGGCGCGACGGCGCGGTGATGCTGGGCAAGCTCAACCTCGACGAATTCGCCATGGGCTCGTCGAACGAGACGTCCTACTTCGGCCCGGTCGTCTCGCCATGGCGGCGCAAGGGCTCGGACGTGAAGATCGTGCCCGGAGGCTCGTCCGGCGGCTCGGCGGCGGCGGTCGCCGCGCGCCTGTGCTTTGGCGCGACGGCGACGGACACGGGCGGCTCGATCCGCCAGCCCGCCGCCTTCACCGGCACGGTCGGGGTCAAGCCGACCTATGGGCGCTGCTCGCGCTGGGGCATCGTCGCGTTCGCTTCCTCGCTCGACCAGGCGGGGCCGATCGCGCGCACCGTGCGGGACGCCGCGATCCTGCTGCGCTCGATGGCCGGTCACGATCCCAGGGACACGACCAGCGTCGACGCGCCGGCGCCGGATTATGAGGCGGCGCTGTCGCGCGGCGTGAAGGGCCTCAAGATCGGCGTGCCGCGCGAATATCGCGTCGAGGGCGTGCCGGCCGAGATCGACGCGCTGTGGAGCCAGGGCGTCGCATGGCTGAAGGACGCCGGCGCGAGCGTCGTCGACATCTCCCTGCCGCATACGCGCTACGCGCTGCCCGCCTATTACATCGTCGCGCCCGCGGAAGCCTCGTCGAATCTCGCGCGCTACGACGGCGTGCGCTACGGGCTGCGCGCGCCGGAAAAAGACATCGTCGGCATGTATGAGGCGACGCGCGCGGCGGGCTTCGGCCGCGAGGTGCGCCGGCGCATCATGATCGGCGCCTATGTCCTCTCCGCCGGCTACTACGACGCCTATTACGTGCGCGCGCAAAAGATCCGCACGCTGATCAGGCAGGACTTCGAGCGCGCCTACGCCGACGGCGTCGACGCGATCCTGACGCCGGCGACGCCGTCGGCCGCCTTCGGCTTCGGCGAGAAGGGCTCGGGCGATCCGGTCGAGATGTATCTCAACGACGTGTTCACGGTGACGGTGAACATGGCCGGCCTGCCGGGGCTTTCCGTGCCGGCGGGGCTGTCGTCGGAAGGCCTGCCGCTCGGGCTGCAGCTGATCGGCCGGCCGTTCGACGAGGAGACGCTGTTCGCCGCGGCGAGCGTCATCGAGAAGGCCGCGCCGAAGATCGGCGCGCCGTCGACGTGGTGGGCCTGAGGAGGCGGAGCGGACATGACCACGCATACGAAACCCTCGAAGCTCATCAAGGGCGCGACCGGCGATTTCGAGGTCGTCGTCGGCATGGAGATCCATGCGCAGGTCACCTCGCGCTCAAAACTGTTCTCGGGGGCCTCGGCCGAATACGGCGGTGAGCCCAACGAGCATGTCTCGCTCGTCGACGCGGCCATGCCCGGCATGTTGCCCGTCATCAACGAGGAGTGCGTGGCGCAGGCGGTGCGCACGGGGCTCGGGCTCAAGGCGCAGATCAATCTGCGCTCGGTGTTCGACCGCAAGAACTACTTCTACCCGGACCTGCCGCAGGGCTATCAGATCTCGCAGTACAAGAGCCCGATCGTCGGCGAGGGAATCGTCACGGTCGACGTCTCGCCGACCGAGCAGATCACCGTCGGCATCGAGCGCCTGCACCTCGAGCAGGACGCCGGCAAGTCGCTGCACGACCAGTTCGCCAACGACACGCTCGTCGACCTCAACCGCTCCGGCGTCGCGCTGATGGAGATCGTGTCGAAGCCCGACATGCGTTCGGCCGACGAGGCGCGCGCTTACGTCTCGAAGCTGCGCACCATCCTGCGCTACATCGGCTCGTGCGACGGCAACATGGAGCAGGGCTCGCTGCGCGCGGATGTGAACGTGTCCGTGCGTCGCCCCGGCGCGCCGCTCGGCACGCGCTGCGAGATCAAGAACGTCAACTCGATCCGCTTCATCGGCCAGGCGATCGAGGCCGAGGCGCGCCGCCAGATCGGCGTCATCGAGGACGGCGGGACGGTCGCGCAGGAGACGCGCCTGTTCGATCCGGGCAAGGGCGAGACGCGCTCGATGCGCTCCAAGGAGGAGGCGCACGACTACCGCTATTTCCCAGACCCCGACCTGCTGCCGCTCGAGTTCGACCAGGCCTATGTCGACGCGCTGGCCGCCGGCCTGCCCGAGCTTCCCGACGCCAAGAAGGAGCGCTTCATGCGCGACTACGGGCTGCCGGCCTATGACGCCGGCGTGCTCGTCGCCGATCGCGACACGGCGGATTATTACGAGGTGGCGGTCACGTTCGCAGGCGGCAAGCGCGATCCGAAGATCGTCGCCAACTGGATCATGGGCGACGTCGCCGCCTACGCCAACTCGCAGGGCCTCGGCGTCGCGCAGACGCATCTGAAGCCGGAGCAGATCGCCTCGCTCGTCGACCTCATCGCCGACGGAACGATCTCCGGCAAGATCGCCAAGGACGTGCTCGCGCTCCTCATCGACGAGGAGAAGGACGCCGACCCGCGCGCGCTCGTCGAGGCGCGCGGGCTGAAGCAGGTGACCGACACGGGCGCGATCGCCGCCGCCGTCGACGCGATCATCGCCGCCAATCCGGACAAGGTCGCGCAGGCCAAGGCCAAGCCGTCCATGCTCGGCTGGTTCGTCGGGCAGGTGATGAAGCAGACCGGCGGCAAGGCCAATCCGCAGGCCGTCAACGACGAGCTCAAGGCGAAGCTCGGCATCTGACGCCCGTCAGCTACTGGCTCCGTCGGCGCGTTGATTCGCGCGCGAGGCTCTGCGCGCGAGGCCGGCGAAGCGCCGAAATCGGTCCGCATCCGGTTGTTCGTAAAAATTTTTTTCGGCCGCGCGGCGCCGGCCGAAGCGCATGCGCGGATGTGCGCGAGGCTGCGTCGGCGCTTGCGCGCCCAATCCGTTTTCGGGCTGAGGCGCGCGAGCGCGCAAGCGCGCGAAAAAACGGCTCCAAAACAGGAGAAGCCGTGAAAACAACGACTTTAGAAAAGGCGCGCGAATCTGCGCGCGGCTGAAGCGCCGGCGGGGCGCGGACGGCGGGAGAGCTTCCGTTTTATGATGACTATACTTCAAATGGCTTTGGGGCGGCCGTCGGCGCGGCGCGGACCGCCGCTTTCGCCGCGTCACGCGGACGTCGCAAACGGCCTCGCGAGGCGGCGCCACTTGCGAAGGCGGGCGACGTCGCTACCCTGTTGACGCCTCTGGTCGGCGCAGCGCCGACGGACGACGTTTCGGAGGGACTGCGACATGGTCAAGGCGACCGTCAAGAAGACGCCTGAAAAGAAGACGGCTGTGAAGACGGCCGCGCCGAAGAAGGCCGCCGCGTCGAAGGCGGCCGCCGCGAGCGAGGCCAAGACGCCCGCCGCCAAGACGCCCGCCGCCAAGACGCCTGTAACCAGGACGCCCGCAGCCAAGCCGGCGAAACCCGCCGCGCCGAAGACGGCCGCGAAGGCGCCGAAGGCCGCCGCGAAAGCCGCCGTCAAGCCGGCTGTGAAAAAGGACGCGCCGAAGGCGGCGCCGAAGACGACGAGGGCCGGACGGAGCGCCGCCGCCAAGACCGCCACGGCGAAGGCTTCCACGGCCAGGACTTCGGCAGCCAGGACTTCGGCAGCCAGGACTTCAGCAGCCAAGACTTCTGCGGCCAAGGCGTCCGCGGCGGCGGCTCCGGCCGCCAAGACCGCGGCAGTCAAGAAGACCGCCGCGAAGGCTGCGACGGCGAAACCCGCCGCGCCGAAGGCCGCTGCGAAGGCTCCGGCGAAGAAGCCCGCCGCCAAGACCGCGGCGTCGAAGCCGGCCAAGGCCCCCGCCGCCAAAACCGCGACGCGCCGCGGGAAGGCCGCTCTGGCCGATGCGCCGAAGCCAGCCTGACCGCGAGCGGAGCGAGGAGCGGATTCGACGGTTGGCGCTACGCCTCGCCGCGCCCGGCAGGCGGCGGGACGGCTTGAGTCGGCTGGTCGTTCGACAGGATCTCCAGCGCTCTTCGCGCCACGATTTGCGGCGGCTCGCCCGCGTCGAGGCGTGTCCATGACGTCGCGTCCTCGACATAGGTTTCCTGCGCGCGCGCCACCTCCTCCGTCGCGTCCGAGGCGTCGTCCCTTCGGCGCGCGACGCGCGTGAGCCTTTCTGCGAGCGGCGCCTCGAGCCACAGTCCGTCGAACCGCGCCGAGCGGTCCAGCGCCTGCGCGTCGGTCCGCTCCCGCTCCTTCAGGAACGCGGCGTCGACGATGACGCCGCGTCCGGCGCGGAGCGCAATGGAGGCGAGGCTCATGAGGCGCGCGTAGACCCGCGCCGATTGCTCGGGGCCGTAGGCTTCGGGGGGCAGGCGGTCGAGCTCGCGCGCGCCGTGAAGACGCTTGCGTTCGACGTCGCTGCGCAGGTGGACGGCGCCGGGCGTCGCGCCGATCGCGTGGGCGATCGCCGCGCCGAGACGCGTCTTGCCCGTTCCCGACAGTCCTCCGACGGCGACGAGCCGCGCCCCGCAGGGTGCGAGGAAAGCGCGCGCGGCCTCGAAAAGGGCGAGCGCCGATCGAAGCGTTTCGATCTTTGGATCGGGCTCGAGCGTCGCGACGCGCGCCCTGATCGCCGCGCGCAGGCTCATGAAAAGGGGCAGGGCGGCGAGGCCCTCGATGTCGCCCTCCATGTCGTCGCCGGCGGAGAGACAGGCGTTCATCAGGGCGTTCGCCTGCTGGGGCAACCCTCGCGTCCACAGGTCCATCAGCGCGAAGGCGAGATCGTAGAGAACGTCGATCGTAGCGAGCGTCTCGTCGAATTCGAGCGCGTCGAACAGCGTCGGCTCCCCGTTGATGAGGACGATGTTGGCGAGATGCAGATCGCCGTGGCAGCGGCGCACGCGCCCGCGCGCCTCACGCCGCGACAGCAGCGGCGCCACGCGCGAAAAGGCGGCGCGAAGGTCTTCGCCGTAGTCGCGCGCCGCCTTCGCGCCGAAATGGTCCGAGGCGGCGACGAGCCCGTCGGCCATCTCCTCGATGACGCGACGGAGCCTGTCGACGGCGCCGCTCTCGCGCCGGACCGGCGCCGCGTGATGCGCGCGGGCGATCGTCTCGCCGAGGCGACGGGCGAGCGGCGGATCGAGCTCGCCGCGCGCCGCGATCCGGTCCAGCCCCGCGTCCTCGTCGAAGCGGGCGAGATGCGCCGTCCATTCGACGACCTCGCCGTCGCCGCCGAGCCGAAGCCGCCCGTTCGTGCGCGTGACCGGGACGACGCCGAGATAAAGCTGCGGCGCGTTCGGCCGGTTGAACGCGATCTCCGCTTCGCAGGCTGCGCGGCGCTTTTCGAGCGTCGAGAAATCCATGAACGGGAAGCGCACCGCGCGCTTCGCCTTGTAGACGTCGCAGCCGGCGAGGAACAACGCCGCGCCATGCGTGTCAACACGTCCGACTTCGCCCTGAAGCCCATGCGTCGCCGGGTCGGCGAGAAAGGCGAAGACTTCCTCCTGATCGAGCGCGTCCGCTCGCGCTTTGTCTGTTTCCTCCCTCATCGCGTCGCCTCGCTCCGTCGCGGCCTTGCCGGCGCCGCGCCGCCTTGATACTGCAAGGCGCATCGCGCCTTAAGGCGCTTCAACGCCGGCTCGCAAACCTCCATGGCCCATTCGCGGCGCGCAGACGCCCCATCCGAACGCGCCGACGGCGCGCGGTTCCTCATCGTCGAGGCACGCTATTATGAGACGATCGGCGCGATGATGCTCGCCGGCGCGCGCGCCGCGTTCGAGCGCGCCGGGGCGAGCGTCGAGATCGTCGGCGTGCCGGGCGCGCTCGAGATCGCGCCGGCGATGAAGATCGCGCTCGACGCGGCGCAGGAGGCGTGTTCGCCCTACGCCGGCGCGGTCGCGCTCGGCTGCGTCATACGCGGCGAGACCTATCATTTCGAGATCGTCTCCAACGAGAGCGCGCGCGCCCTGACCTTGCTCGGACTCGAGCGTGGCGCGGCGCTCGGCAACGGCGTGCTCACCGTCGAGAACGAGGACCAGGCGCTCGAGCGGGCGGACCCTGCGCGCGGCGACAAGGGCGGCGACGCGGCGCGCGCCGCGCTGGCGCTGCACGCCCTGAAGCGCCGGCTGGAGACGGCGCGATGAGCGGCGGGATCGCGGGACGGTCGGCGGCGCGCCTCGCCGCCGTGCAGGCGCTCTACCAGATGGACGTCGCCGGGAAGGGCCTCAAGGAGACCGTCGCCGAATTCGAGTCCTTCTGGCTCGGCGAGGAGATCGAGGGCGAGCGCTACAAGGCCGCCGACGCCGCCTTCTTCGAGGAGATCGTCGCGGGCGTCCAGGCCGACCAGGGGCCGATCGACCGCGTCGTCGACCATGCGCTGGTCGAGGGCTGGCCGCTCGCGCGCATCGACGCCGTGCTGCGCGCCATCCTGCGCGCCGGCGCCTATGAGCTCAAGGCGCGCCGCGACGTGCCTGCGCGCGTCGCCATCAAGGAATATGTCGACGTCGCCGGCGCGTTCTTCGAGCGGGAGGAGGCCGGCATGGTCAACGCCGTGCTCGACGCGCTCGCCCGCCGCCTGCGCGCCGAGGAGTTCGAGCGGCCGCGATAGGGAAGGGCGGGACGCTGGCGCTTTCCGAGGACGACCTCATCGCCCGCTATTTCGCGCCGCTCGCGGGTCCCGCGGGCCTAGGGCTGGGCGACGACGCCGCGCTCCTCGCCCCGCCGCCCGGCGCCCGTCTCGTCCTCACCAAGGACATGCTGGTCGCCGGCGTGCATTTCTTCGCCGACGATCCGCCGGCCGCGATCGCGCGCAAGGCGCTGCGGGTCAATCTCTCCGACCTCGCGGCCAAGGGCGCCGAGCCGCTCGGCTTCCTCCTCGGGCTCGCGCTTCCCGGCCCGCCCGACGAAGCCTTTCTCGCCGCCTTCGCGCGCGGGCTCGGCGAAGACGCGCGCAGCTACGGCTGTCCGCTGCTTGGCGGCGACACCGTGGCGACGCCGGGGCCGCTGACTCTCTCGATCACCGCGTTCGGCGCGGCCGGGGGCGAGGACATGATCCGGCGCGGCGCCGTCGTCGCGGGCGACGCGCTGTTCGTCTCGGGGACGATCGGCGACGCCGCGCTCGGCCTGCGGCTGCGGCTGAGCGCGCCGGACGATCTGCGCTGGATCGAGGCGCTCGACGCGGCGGACGCGGCCTTCCTCATGGACCGCTATCTTCTGCCGCAGCCGCGTTTAGCGCTGCGCGCGGCGCTGCGCGAACATGCGCGCGCCGCTATGGACATTTCGGACGGCCTCGCCGGCGACCTCGCCAAGATGCTGCGCCTGACCGGGCTCGCCGCCGACGTCGCGCTCGCCGACGTGCCGCTGAGCGCGCCGGCGCGGCGCGCGCTGGCGCTCGAGCCCGGCCTGATCGAGGCCGCGCTCGCCGGCGGCGACGACTATGAAATCCTTTGCGCGGCCGCGCCGGAGGATGCGGAGAGGCTCCGCGCGCAGGCCGCCGCGTCCGGCGTCGCGCTGACCCGAATCGGGACGGCGCGGACGGAAGAGGCGCGGCCCCGATTTCTCGATGAGGCCGGGCGGACGCTCGCGCTCGGGCGCACGTCCTGGGGCCATTTCTGAAAACTATTTGATTTTTTGGAAAAATCTTCTCCATTTCGATGAGATGACGATTTGATTCAGCCGATTGCGCGTGTGGCCGCCCTTTCTATAATGGCGCGCGCTTTCGGAGAGGGCCTGCGGATTTCGGGCTCGAGCCTGCGCCGCGCTCCAATTAAGTTCAGAACAAAGGCAAAGGTGGAAACTGCATGGGCATTTGGCTCGTCATTCTCGCAGGGCTCGCGGCGATCGCGTACGGCTACGTGACGTCGTCGAGGCTCATGGCCGCGAGCGCCGGAACGGCGCGGATGCAGGAGATCGCCGGGGCGATCGCAGAGGGCGCGCAGGCCTATCTCAAGCGCCAGTACCTCACCATCGCCGTGGTCGGCGCGGCGATCTTCGCGGCCTTCTGGTTTCTGCTCGGCGCCGAGATCGCCATCGGCTTCCTGATCGGCGCGGCGCTGTCGGGCGCGGCCGGCTTCGTCGGCATGAACGTCTCGGTTCGCGCCAACGTGCGCACCGCGCAGGCCGCGTCGACCTCGCTCGCCGACGGGCTCGACGTCTCGTTCAAGGCGGGCGCGGTCACCGGCATGCTCGTCGCCGGCCTCGCGCTGCTCGGCGTCGCCGTCTATTTCTTCATCCTGACCGTGCCGCTCGGCCATGCGCCGAACAGCCGTCCGGTGATCGACGCGCTGGTCGCGCTCGGCTTCGGCGCCTCGCTGATCTCGATCTTCGCGCGCCTTGGCGGCGGCATCTTCACCAAGGGCGCGGACGTCGGCGCCGACCTCGTCGGCAAGGTCGAGGCGGGCATCCCCGAGGACGATCCGCGCAACCCGGCGACCATCGCCGACAACGTCGGCGACAACGTCGGCGACTGCGCCGGCATGGCCGCCGACCTGTTCGAGACCTACGCCGTCACCGTCGTCGCCACCATGGTGCTCGCCGCGATCTTCTTCGTCGGCCAGCCTTCGCTCTACGGCGCGATGCTGCTGCCGCTCGCGATCTGCGCGGCCTGCGTCGTGACCTCGATCGCCGGAACCTATTTCGTCAAGCTCGGCCCCTCGGGCTCGATCATGGGAGCGCTCTACAAGGGGCTGATCGCCGCCGGCGTCCTGTCCGTCGCCGGCCTCGCGCTCGCCGTCACCCTCAGCGTCGGCTGGGGCGAGATCGGCACGGCCGACGGCCACGCCGTGAGCGGCTTCAGCCTGTTCCTGTGCGGCGTCGTCGGCCTGATCGTGACGGGCTGCATCGTCGTCATCACCGAATATTACACCGGCACCGGCAAGCGCCCGGTCGTCTCGATCGCGCAGGCGTCCGTGACCGGCCACGGCACCAACGTCATCCAGGGCCTCGCCGTCTCGCTCGAATCGACGGCGCTGCCGGCGCTCGTCATCATCGGCGGCATCATCGCCACGAGCCAGCTCGCCGGCCTGTTCGGCACGGCGATCGCGGTGACCACCATGCTCGGCATCGCCGGCATGATCGTGGCGCTGGACGCCTTCGGCCCGGTCACCGACAACGCCGGCGGCATCGCCGAGATGGCCGGCCTGCCGAAGGAGGTGCGCCAGTCGACCGACGCGCTCGACGCGGTCGGCAACACCACCAAGGCGGTGACCAAGGGCTACGCCATCGGCTCCGCGGGCCTCGGCGCGCTCGTCCTGTTCGCCGCCTACAGCCACGACCTGCATTATTTCTCGGCCAACCCGGAGCAGTTCTCCTACTTCCGCGGCATGGGCGAGGTGTCCTTCGACATCTCCAATCCTTACGTCGTCGCCGGGCTGATCTTCGGCGGCCTCGTGCCCTATCTCTTCGGCGGCATCGCGATGACCGCGGTCGGCCGCGCGGCGGGCTCGGTCGTCGAGGAGGTGCGCCGCCAGTTCCACGAAAAGCCGGGAATCATGCAGGGGACCGAGCGGCCCGACTACGGCCGCGCGGTCGACATGCTGACGAGGGCCGCGATCCGCGAGATGATCATTCCCTCGCTGCTGCCGGTGCTCGCTCCGCTCATCGTCTATTTCGGCGTATTGCTGATCTCGGGCTCGAAGGCCTCGGCCTTCGCCGCGCTCGGCGCCTCGCTGCTCGGCGTCATCGTCAACGGGCTGTTCGTGGCGATCTCGATGACCTCCGGCGGCGGCGCCTGGGACAACGCCAAGAAGAGCTTCGAGGACGGCTTCACCGACAAGGCCGGCGTCAAGCATTTCAAGGGCGGAGAGGCGCACAAGGCCTCCGTCACCGGCGATACGGTCGGCGACCCCTACAAGGACACCGCGGGGCCCGCGGTCAATCCGGCGATCAAGATCACCAACATCGTCGCGCTGCTGCTGCTCGCGTTTCTCGCGCGCTGATCGGGCGTTTTCCGGCGCGGCGAACGCCGCCGCGCCGGCGCAAAAAAAGCCGCCCTTCGGGGCGGCTTTTCGCGTTCGGGAATTTTCGCGCTTCCTACTGGAAGCGCATCAGGTTCAGGAACATGCCCTTGAGGAAGGTCGACTCGGCGCCGGCCGTCGGCGTCGTGCGCGAGACGAAGTCGAACACCTTGCCGTCCTGCAGGCCGTAGTTGGCGATCCGCACGACCTTCTTGTTCTTGTCGAAATAGACCGCGAAGATGTGCTGGTCGACGACGGCGGGCGTCTGGAAGGCGAAGGAGCGGTCGGTCACCTGCGTCACGTAATACCAGGCGTCGCCGCCGACCGTCGAGGTCGTCGTCGGCGTGCCGAGCAACGTCAGCACCTGTTCGGCGGACGAGCCGACGCGCACCTGGTCGTAGAGGCGCTCGTCACCCTGGAAACCGTGGATCACCTTGCCTTCGTAGCCGAGGCAGCCGCCGAGGCCGACGCACAGCGCCGCGGCGAGCGCAAGGCGGACGGATCTGCGGCGCGGGCCGTCCGCCCCCCGCGCGGCTGCGGCGGCGCGTTTGTCGTCGGCGAAGGCCAGCATCATCGTTTCGACTCTCCGGCGGAGGTTGCGGCCGACGCGAAAAGGCGGATAAAACCCGCGCGGCCCGTGGAAGGCGAAACCGGCTCGCCCGAAAAGCGCTCTAGCGGCAGCCTTTGGTAAAAGCAAGGCGGGGCGCTCGACGTCGCCTTAAGTGCCACGCGCGGGTTAAGCCCGCGTGAAGACCCGCCGAACCTTGATCGGACCATCGCTCGCATGCTGGCGAAGCTCATTTCCTGGTTTTCGGGCGACGCGGCCAACCGCCGGGCCGTCGAGCGCCTTTACGCCGCCGTCGTCGAGCGCGCCCGCGCCCCTTCGCTCTATCTCGACTACGGCGCGCCCGACACGCTCGACGGCCGCTTCGAGCTGCTCGCCCTGCACGCCTTCCTCGTGTTGCGGCGGCTCAACGCCATGCCGGCGCCGGCGCCGGAGCTCGCCCAGGATCTCGTCAACGCCGTGTTCGCCCATTTCGACGGCGCGCTGCGCGAAATGGGCGTCGGCGATCCGTCCGTGCCCAAGCGCATGAAGACGCTCGCCGAGGCGTTCCTCGGCCGCAGCCTCGCCTATGAGGCGACGCTCCGGGACGGCGGGCTCGAGGAGGCGCTGAAACGGAATGTGTATGGCGGGGGCGGCGACGCCGGCCGTCTCGCGCGCTATGTCGAGCGGGCGGAGGCTTCGCTCGCGGGCGCCCCGCTTGAGGCGTTTCTCGCGGGGCGACCGCCGTTCCCCGACCCGCTCGAGGTCGAGCGATGACCGATCCTTCGCAGGAGGCGAGACCATGACGTCCGACGACCGTCCGCACGAGGCGCCCCGCGAGGAGGGGCCGCACATGCCGCGTCCGGTGAAGCTCGCCGACGCGCCGGCGCAGGGGCTCGCGCTGAGGGTGGAGGCGACGGCGGCGGAGCGCGCCGCCATCGCCGCCGCCGACGGGCTCGCCGGGCTCGAAAGCCTCGTCGCCGATCTCCTGATCGCGCCGGACGGCGAGCGCAAGGCGCGGGTGACGGGGCGGCTCGCCGCGCGGCTCACGCAGGTTTGCGTCGTGACGCTCGAGCCCTTCGACTCCGCGCTCGAGACGGAGATCGAGGCGGATTTCGCCGCGCGGGAGGAGCCGGAGCGCCGCCCGGCGCCGGGCAGGGGCCGGCGCGAGGAGACTGCGCGCGAGGCGGAGGTCGAGGCGGACTTCGACCCGATCGTGAACGGCGAGATCGACGTCGGCGCGCTGGTCGAGGAGTTCTTCGTGCTCGCCCTCGATCCCTATCCGCGCCGGCCGGGCGCGGCCTTCGATCCGGCCGGGGACGGCGGGACGAACGCGGGCGCCTCGCCTTTCGCCGCGCTCGGGAGCCTCAAGAAGGAGTGACGCGCGATCGCCGGCCGCGATTTCGCGCGCGTTGTGTTTGCGCCACTATGACATGCGCCCTTTATCCTATATTGGAACGCCCGGATCGGCGCGTCGCCCTCATCGCGCGGGCGGGTTCCCGACGTTCCCGGAGTTGATCGCGGCGCGATGACGAAGACGGTGCGCATAGCCATCGACGCGATGGGAGGCGATTTCGGGCCGCAGGTGATGCTGCCCGGCGCCGCGCGCGCGCTCGAACGCGGCCTCGACGCTTCCTTCCTGCTGTTCGGCGACGAGGCGCGGATGCGCCCGTTCCTCGACGCCGCGCCGGCGCTGGCGCGCGCCTCGCACGTCGCGCACACCGACGTCGCGGTGCGCATGGACGACAAGCCGGCGCAGGCGCTGCGCTCCGGCCGGCGCACCTCCTCGATGTGGCTCGCCATCGAATCGGTCAAGAAGGGCGAGGCGGACATCGCCGTTTCGGCCGGCAACACCGGCGCCCTGATGGCCATGGCCAAGACCTGCCTCCACACCATGCCGGGCGTCGAGCGGCCGGCCATCGCCGCCATGTGGCCGACGCTGCGCGGAAAATCCATCGTGCTCGACGTCGGCGCCTCGATCGGCGCGGACGCCCGCCATCTCGTCAATCTCGCGATCATGGGCGCCGCCATGGCGCGCGCCGTGCTCGACGTGGAGCGTCCGACCGTCGGGCTGCTCAACATCGGCTCGGAGGAGATCAAGGGCGTCGACGAGGTCAGGGCGGCCTCCCGCCTTCTGCGCGAGGCGCCGCTTCCGGACCTCGCCTACGTCGGCTTCGTCGAGGGCGGCGACATCGGCCGCGGCGCCGCCGACGTCGTCGTCACGGAAGGCTTCTCCGGCAACATCGCGCTCAAGACCGCCGAGGGCACGGCGAGCCAGATGGGGCAATATCTGCGCGAGGCGCTGAGCGGCGACGTTTTCTCCAAGATCGCCTATTTGCTGGCGCGCAAGGGGCTCGCCGCGCTCAAGGCGAAGATGGACCCGCGCAACGTCAACGGCGGCGTGTTCCTCGGCCTCGACGGCGTGGTCATCAAGAGCCACGGCCACTCCGACGCGGTCGGAACCTCCAACGCCGTCGAGATCGCCTGGCGCATCGCGCGCCATCAGCTCCTCGGACGGATCCGCTCCGCGCTCGACGTCGCGCGGGCGGCGCCGCAGCCCGCGGCGGACGAGCCGGCGCGCAGCCATATGGACTCCAAGGTTTGACACACGCATCCGACGCAGGACTGCGCTCGGTCGTGGCGGGGCTCGGCTCCCGCCTGCCGAGGCGCGTCGTCAGCAACGCCGACCTCGCCAAGGTCCTCGACACCAGCGACGAATGGATCGTCCAGCGCACCGGCATCAGGCAGCGCCATGTCGCGGGCGAGGGCGAGACCACCTCGACGCTCGGTCTCGGCGCGGCGCAGGCCGCGCTCGCCGACGCCGGCCTAGGGCCGGCCGACATCGACCTCGTCGTCGTCGCCACCTCGTCGCCCGACTACACCTTCCCCTCCGTCGCGACGCAGATCCAGGCGGCGCTCGGGATGACCCATGGCGCGGCCTTCGACCTGCAGGCGGTCTGCTCGGGCTTCGTCTTCGCCGTGGCGACGGCCGACAAGTTCCTGCGCTCGGGCTCGCACCGGCGCGCGCTGGTGATCGGCGCCGAAACCTTCTCGCGCCTGCTCGACTGGACCGACCGCACGACCTGCGTGCTGTTCGGCGACGGCGCGGCGGCGCTCGTCCTCGAGGCGCTGCCGGCCGAGGAGGCGAACGGGCGCGGCGTGCTGACCTCGCACCTGCGCTCGGACGGGCGCCACCGCGACAAGCTGTTCGTCGACGGCGGCCCTTCGACGACCCAGACGACGGGCCACCTGCGCATGGCGGGCCGCGACGTGTTCCGCCACGCCGTCGGCATGGTCGCCGACGTCGTCAACGACGCTTTCGCGGCGAGCGGGACGAGCGCCGCCGATCTCGACTGGTTCGTTCCCCATCAGGCGAATCGGCGCATCATCGACGCTTCGGCCGAGAAGCTCGGCATCGACGCCGCCAAGGTGGTGACGACGGTCGACTTGCACGCCAACACCTCGGCGGCGTCGATACCGCTCGCCCTCAGCGTCGCGCGCGACGACGGGCGCATCAAGCGCGGCGACCTCGTCATGATCGAGGCGATGGGCGGCGGATTCACCTGGGGCTCGGCGCTGATCCGCTGGTAGCGCTCGGCGCCGCCATCGGGCGAAACCCGCGCTTGATTCAACTTCTGTGTGGTTTAGGCTTGGGCCATTCTTCCGCCTCTCGGCGCCAGATTTGTCGAATTCAATATTCAGGGCTTTTTCGCGGTCTTTGACTGAGTCGAATTGACCGAGACGGTGGACATCCCGTTCGCCTTGTCTATTCTCCCCGCGGTTCGGCTTCCGGCGCTCGCGCGGGCGGCCGACCGGCTCAGAGGAATCTGGCCTGCGGTCCCGACGGCCTTTTTGGCCGGCGGCCCTCATTCGGCGACGTCGGCCGCCCGAACGAAGCGAGATTGCAGGATGACGAAAGTGACAGCCATATCCGCCGTGGAAAGGCTGGAGGGAGCTTCGGCGCGACGCATGGTTGAAGGATTTGAAAAATCCGCGCCGGGGCGGACGGTCACGCGAGTCGATCTGGCCGAGGCGGTCTATCGCTGCGTCGGGCTTTCGCGCAAGGAATCGGCCGCGCTGGTGCAGATGGTGCTGAACGAGCTCGCCGAGGCGCTCGCCGAAGGCGAGACGGTGAAGCTGTCGTCCTTCGGCTCCTTCGTCGTGCGCTCGAAGTCCGAGCGCGTCGGACGCAATCCGAAGACCGGGATCGAGGTCCCCATCACGCAGCGCCGCGTGCTGGTCTTCAAGCCTTCGAGCGTGCTCAAGGCGCACGTCAACGGTCAGGCGCCGCTGGACGAGGACGAGCCGTGAGCCGCCCGCTGACCGCGTTCCGGCCGCGCCATGGATAAGAGCGCCGGCGCCTTCCGTACGATCAGCGAGGTCGCCGCCGAGCTCGACCTGCCGCAGCATGTGCTGCGCTTCTGGGAGACGCGTTTCCCGCAGATCCGGCCGATGAAGCGGGCCGGGGGCCGGCGCTTCTACCGGCCGGGCGACGTCGAGATTCTGCGCGCCATCCGGCGCCTTCTCTACAGCGAGGGCTACACCATCCGCGGCGTCCAGCGCATCCTGAAGGAGCGCGGCGCGCGGGCCGTCGCGGCGATGGGCGGGGAGGCGGCGTCCGAGCCCGCCGACGACGGCGCGATGATGATGCTGGCGGAGGCCGGCGAGCCCTATGACGTCGAGGCCCCCGCCGAAGGCAGGCCCCAGCCCGGCGATCTCTTCTCGCCGACGCCGAGCCTTGCGCTGCCGCTCGAGGCCGTCGAGCGGTTGCGCGCCGCGGCCCGCGACCTAGAGGAATGCGAGCGCATGCTCGCCGCCGCGCGCCGGGGCGCGTGAGCGGCTGGCTCAGCTGGTTCTGGCGAGGATGAAGTCGGCGATGGCGGCGATCGCCTCGTCCGCCTCCGGGATCAGGCCCGCCCAGATCGGAAAGACGTGCTGCATGCCGGCGACGACGCTGACGCTGGCGTCGACGCGGCAATGCGCCGCCCGCCGCAGCAGCATGAGCGAGTCGTCGAGCAGCACCTCGTCGGCGCCGCAGACGACGAAGATCGGGGGCAGGCCGGCGAGGTCGGCGTAGAGCGGCGAGGCGAACGGGTCGCGCGCGTCGGCGCCGTCGAGATAGGCCTGCGCCATCGGCTCGAGGGTATGCCGCGCGCAGGTGAGGTCGTCCGCGGCGCGGCTTTCGTAGCTTTCGCCGCGCAGGCTCAGATCCGTCCATGGCGAGATGAGGGCGAGGCCGGCGCAGGTCGGCAGCCCTTTCTCGCGGGCGGCGAGCGCCGCGGCGAGCGCGAGGCCGCCGCCTGCCGAATCTCCCGCGACGACGACGCGCGCCGGGTCTACGCCGGTGCGAAGAAGCTGCTCGTAGGCCCGCAGCGCGTCCTCGACCGCCGCCGGAAAGCGATGCTCGGGCGCGAGCCGATAGGCGGGGGCGAAGGCGCGCGCGCGCGCGGCGTCGGCGAGGTGGCCGAGCGTCTTGCGGCGCGAGGCGGGCGAGCCGCAAACGTAGCCGCCGCCATGGAAATAGAGAATCGCCGCGCCCTCGCGCGCCTCGGCCGGCTCGGCCATGAGGCCGATCGGGCCCTTGGGTGGGCGCGAGGGCGAAAAGGCGACGCCGCGCGGCTCGTCGGTCATCGACTCCGACCGTTCGGCCGCCCGCCGCCGCATGTCGAGCGGCAGTTCGAAAAGTTTCGGGCTGTTGGCGATGAGCGTCCAGAACTGGCGCGCTTGGAGGCTGGTCATGCGGAAGGTCTTGAAAAGTCGCGGCCCCGCTGGGCGCCGCAGGTTGCAAATTTTGGTGAGTTAAGCCATCTTTAACGTCGCGTCAGGCGACGGCGCCGAACGCGGCAAGAGGATCGCAAACTGATACCCACGACCACTGTCGAGGCGGCTGCGCCGCCTTCCCCGGCTCCCGGCCGCTCAAGGCCGCCCGCCGGAACGCTCGTGCGGACTATCTTGGCGGCGCTCGACGATGGCAAGGCCGAGGACGTCGTCTCCATCGATCTGCACGGAAAAACTTCGCTCGCCGACGTCATGGTGATCGCCACCGGCCGCTCCAACACGCATGTCGGGGCGCTGGCGGAGCGCGCCATCGCCGCTCTGAAGGAGGCCGGAGCGACGCTCCGCGTCGAAGGGCAGCAGGCGGGCGACTGGGTGCTCATCGACGGCGGCGACCTCATCGCGCATATTTTCCGTCCCGAGGTGCGCCAGTTCTACAATCTCGAGAAGCTCTGGGGCGTCGGCCGGCCGGGCGAACTGCGCGCCGGCTGAAAGCGCTTCATGCGGCTTCTCCTGCTGTGCGTCGGCAAGGCGAAGGCCGGCGCGGAGAGGGAGCTCGCCGCCCGCTACCTCGACCGCGCCGCGGCGACGGGACGCCCGCTCGGCTTCGCCCGCCTCGAGCTTCGCGAGCTTGACGAGAGCCGCGCGCACGACGCCGACGCTCGCAAGACGGCGGAGGGAAAGGCCGCGCTCGCCGCGGCGGCCGGGGAGATCGTCGCCTTCGACGAAAGGGGAAGCCTTCTGGGCAGCCGCGCCTTCGCGCATTGGCTCGGCGCGCGGCGCGATTGCGGCGCGGCGGCCGCGACTTTCCTCATCGGCGGCGCCGACGGCCTTTCCGACGAGGCGCGCGGCGCGACGGGCCTCGTGCTCTCGTTCGGGCCGATGACGTTCCCTCACCAGATCGCGCGCATCCTCGCCGCCGAGCAGATCTATCGGGCGATGACCATTCTGTCCGGCCATCCTTATCATCGCGACTGAGCCGCGATCTTGGAAAAGCTGCAAATCCGACGGATAGGAGCCTTCGTCGACGCGTCGTCGAAGGCGGCTCCTTGAAGGCGGTCCTGATCACAACTGCGTTCGCTTGCGCGCTGGCCGCCGCCGCCGGCGCCGGCGCGCGCGCCCAGAACGCGGCCGAAGCGCCGTCGCCGCCGCCGCGGGCGGAGGAGCTCGGCGGACGCCGGCTCGAGCTGCGCGGCATGGAGGACACGCTCGGCGCGACGCAGGAGCAGAAGGCGAAGATCGAGGCGGAGGTCGCCGCCCTCGGCGCCGACCGCGCGCGGCTCACCTCGGCGCTGGTCGATCTCGCCGCGAAGATCGACGAGCGCGACCGCAGGATCGCCGAAGCCGAGCAACGCCTCGACACCCTGTCCGGCAGCGAGGAGGCGATCCGCCGTTCGCTCGCGAGCCGCCGCGCCCTGATCGCCGAGGTGCTGGCCGCCCTGCAGCGCATGGGCCGCAAGCCGCCGCCGGCGCTGCTCGTCTCGCCGGACGACCTTTTGTCCGCCCTGCGCGCCTCGATGCTGCTCGGCGCGGTGCTGCCCGACATGCGCGCCGAGACCGAGGCGCTCGCCGCCGACCTTTCCGACCTGACGCGGCTGCGCCAGTCGATCGCCGCCGAGAAGGAGGCGCTCGCCGCCGACCGCGCGCGGCTCGGGCAGGACCGGGAGCGGCTCTCGGCGCTGATCGACGCGCGCCAGTCGGCGCTCTCCGCGGCGCAGCAGGCGCTCGGCGCGGAGAACGCCCGCGCCGCCGAGCTGGCGCGGCAGGCGGCGAGCCTCAAGGATTTGATCGCGAAAATGGAGAGCGACGTCGCCGCCGCGGCCCGCGCGGCGGAGGCCGCGCGCCAGGCGGACGAAGCGCGCAAGGCGGCGGAGGCGGCCTCGCCCGAGGCGCAGAAGAAGCTCGCGGCCGCGCCTTTCAAGGACCCCGCCCGACTCGCGCCGGCGACCGCCTTCGCCAATCTGAAGGGCATGTTGCCGACGCCGGTGGCGGGGACGACGCAGCGCGGCTTCGGCTCTCCGGACGGCTTCGGCGGCGTCGAGAAGGGGACGCTGATCGCGGCGCGCCCGAAGGCGGTGGTGGTCTCGCCGACCGACGGATGGGCGGCCTACGCCGGCCCCTATCGCAGCTATGGGCAAGTCTTGATCATCAACGCGGGGCAGGGCTATTATGTGATCCTTGCCGGAATGGACCGGATCAACGTGAATGTCGGCCAGTTCGTGGCGGCGGGCGAGCCCGTTGCGACGATGGGGGACGGGGCGGCCAAGACGGCGGCGGCCATTGCGATTGGCGCGGCCCAACCCATTCTCTACATAGAATTCCGGAAAGACGGGGTGGCGATCGACCCTAGCCCATGGTGGGCGAAGCCGGAGCTGCAAAGGGTTCGCGGATAATGCGGAAAGCGTCACTTGTTCTGCTCGGCGCCGTGATCGGCGGGTCGATCGCCACCGTCGGCACGCAGACGAGATTCATCTCGGAGAGCGTCGCCCGCGCGGCCGCCTCCGACACCTATCGCAACCTCAACCTGTTCGGCGACGTCTTCGAGAAGATCCGCTCCGACTACGTCGAGAAGCCGGACGAGCAGAAGCTCGTCGAATCGGCGATCAACGGAATGCTGTCCTCGCTCGATCCGCATTCGAGCTACATGGACGCCAAGAGCTTCCGCGACATGCAGGTGCAGACGCGCGGCGAGTTCGGCGGCCTCGGCATCGAGGTGACGCAGGAGGACGGCCTCATCAAGGTCGTCACGCCGATCGACGACACGCCGGCCTCGCGCGGCGGCATCCTGTCGGGCGACGTCATCACCGCGATCGACGGCGAGCCGGTCCAGGGGCTGACCCTCAACCAGGCCGTCGACAAGATGCGCGGCGCGCCGAACACGCAGGTGACGCTGAAGGTGCTGCGCGGCCCCAACAAGGAGGCGCAGGACATCAAGCTGACGCGCGCCGTCATCCAGATCAAATCCGTGCGTTCGCACGTCGAGGACGGCGACATCGGCTATATCCGCATCACCCAGTTCAACGAGCAGACCGGCGAAGGCGTCGCCGCGGCCATCAAGAAGTTCCAGAGCGACATTCCGGCCGATAAGTTCAAGGGCTACATCCTCGACCTGCGCAACAATCCGGGCGGCCTGCTCGACCAGTCGATCGCCGTCTCCAACGCCTTCCTCGACCGCGGCGAGATCGTCTCGACGCGCGGGCGCAACGCCGACGAGACGATGCGCTACAACGCCCATCCGGGCGACATCTCCAAGGGCAAGCCTCTCGTCGTGCTGATCAACGGCGGCTCGGCCTCGGCCTCCGAGATCGTCGCCGGCGCGCTGCAGGACCACAAGCGCGCGACGATCATCGGCACCCGCTCCTTCGGCAAGGGCTCGGTCCAGACGATCATCCCGCTCGGCCAGAGCAACGGTGCGGTGCGCCTGACGACGGCCCGCTACTACACGCCGTCGGGACGGTCGATCCAGGCGAAGGGCATCGATCCCGACGTCCAGGTGCTGCAGGACGTGCCGGACGAGCTCAAGGGCAAGGACGACACCAAGGGCGAGGCCTCGCTCAAGGGCCACCTCAAGAACGGCGACGACGAGAAGGGCGGCTCGCAGGCCTATGTTCCGCCGGATCCGAAGGACGACAAGCAGCTTGCCGCGGCGCGCGACATCCTGCGCGGGGTCAAGACCTCGAGCAAGACGCCGACGCCGCCCGACGCCGAGCCGAAGAAGGTTCCGAACTAGACTCTCTCTACGGGGCGTCGCGCCCGGCGCGTCTTGCGCCGGCGGCGTGGCCTACTGCGCGGCGGATTGCGCGTCGCCCCTTGCAAGATCGAAAACAGATGTTCGCCGCGCGTTGCAGGCGCTTCGTTCGCGGTTGAAGGCAGCGAGGCGCATGATGACGCAGACCGGCAATTATCGTCCTTGCGTCGGAATCATGCTTCTCAATCGCGACGGCCTCGTCTTCATCGGCCGCCGCCGCCCGAAAAAAACACATGACGCGCCGCGCACGGGCTATGAATGGCAGATGCCGCAGGGCGGCATCGATCCCGGCGAGGCGCCGTTGCGGGCGGCCCTGCGCGAGCTTCAGGAAGAGACCAACGTGTCTTCGGCGCGGCTGCTCGCCGAGGCGCCGGACTGGCTGCGCTATGATCTGCCGGAAGATTACGCGCGCAAGTCCTGGAAGGGCCGCTTCCAGGGCCAGCGACAGAAATGGTTCGCGTTCCGCTTCGAGGGCGAGGACGACGAGGTCGACATCGACGAGCCGGCGGGCGGGCACAGGCCCGAATTCGACGCCTGGCGCTGGGCCTCGATCGACGAGCTGTGCGGGCTCGTCATTCCGTTCAAGCGCGCCGTCTATGAGAAAGTGGTCGAAACTTTCGCCCATCTCGCGGCGACGGCGCACGTCGACGAGCTTCCTGCGGCGGCCGAGCCCCGGCCCTGAGCCCGAGGCCGGAAGCTCAGATCATTTCGGCGCGAGCACCATGACCATCTGGCGCCCTTCCATCGACGGCTCGGCCTCGACCTTGGCGAGCATGCCGGTCTCGTGCTTCACGCGTTCGAGGAGTCGGAAACCGATGTCCTGATGGGCCATCTCGCGGCCGCGAAAGCGCAGGGTGACCTTGACCTTGTCGCCTTCCTCGAAGAAGCGCCGCACGGCCTTCATCTTGGTGTCGTAGTCATGCTCGTCGATGCCGGGACGAAGCTTGATTTCCTTGATCTCGACGATCTTCTGCTTCTTGCGCGCCTCGGACGACTTTTTCTGCTCGAGGAAGCGGAATTTTCCGTAATCGAGAATCTTGCAGACCGGCGGGTTGGCGGTCGGCACGATCTCGACGAGATCGAGGCCCGCTTCCTCGGCCGTCTGGAGGGCGGCCAACAAATCGACGACGCCGCGATTCTGCCCTTCGGCGTCGATCAACTGAACATCACGAGCGCGGATTTCACGATTGGTGCGTGGCCCTTCCTTCTGCGGGACCGGAGGCGCTTTCATGGGTCGGCGAATGGCTTGTCTCCTTCACGAACATTGAACATGACCGAACGTCCGACGACTCGGCGGCGGGTCCCGGCTGAATTGATACAGATCGGGCGAACTTACGGCAAAGTCAATGCGTCGGCCGCCGACGCGTCGAACTTCCGTCGTCTTCGGCTTGCGAACCGTCGTCAACGCGCCGGCGATCGCGCCGCCACATGCAGGGCGAGGGCGGAGGCGTAGGCGTCGAGCGTCAGGCTCCACAGCCGCTCCATGGAATACTCCGCCTCGACATGGGCGCGCGCGCGCAAGGAGAGCCGGTCGCGCGCGCTCGCCCCCAGCGCCAGCGCCTCCCGCAACGCCGCCGCGAACGCCTCCGGATCCTCGCCCTCGACGCGCCAGCCGGTGCGGCGCTCCGGCTCGACGTCGGGCGGCGCGAGCAGGCGCTCCCCGGCCGCGCCGGCGGCGACGGCGACGACGGCCGCTCCCATCGCCTGCGCCTCGAGCGCGAAGGCGCCGAGGAGATCGGCTTCGGGCGCGGCGAGCGCGACGCAGGAGGCGGCGAGCAGCGCCGCAGGACGATCGTCGCCCAAAGGCGCGGCGCGCGCGACCTGTCCGAGCCCCGCGGCTGTGATCGCCGCCTCGAACGCCTTAACCTGCGTCGCGTCGTCGACGGCGATGACGAGCCGCGTGCCGGCGAGGCCGGCGTCGGGGGCGTCGGCCAGCCTTCGGAACGCCTCGAGCGCGCGCTTGGCGACGGTCAGGCCGGGCGCGGGCGCGAGCGCGATCCGGGCGTCGGCGGGCGCGTCCCACAGGCGCCGCACCGCCTGCACCCGGTGCGGCGCGACGGCCCTTGGCGAGAAGACGCGGGCGTCGACGCCGCCCGGAACGACATGCGCCTTGCCCGCCGCGGCGGGGTGCAGCCGCGCCAGTTCGCGCGCCGCCTCGTTCGAGGGGAGGATGATCGCGTCGCCGCGCGCCATGACCGAGCTGTAGCGCAGCGCGAGCGGCCCGCCGCGGGCGTAGGCGCTGAGGTAGGAGGTGACGAAGGGCGTGCGCGTGAGGCGGGTCGCGCCATAGGCCGGCCAGGCTGCGGCGCGCACGCGCGCATGGACGAGGTCGACGCGCTCGGCGCGGATCATCCGCTTGAGTCGGCGAACGTTGATCGCCATGCTGAGAGGATTGGCGGCGTCGGCGGGAAAGGGCGCAAAGAGGCCGCCGCGCGCCTGCAGCTCGCTGACCAGCGCGCCGCCGGACGCGGCGACGAGCGGCTGCGCGCCGATCCGTGTCAGCGCCGCGGCGATCTCGATCGTCGCCCGCGCCAGCGCGTTGTCCTCGAGGTCGGGCGCGATCTGCAGCACGGTCGCGCCGGAGAGCGGATGCGCCGCGCCGCCGCGGAAGATTGAGCGATAGTCGGATGACATCTCACGAAACTGCGTTCGGCGCTTGCGGCGAAGCCTGATGGTAAAAGTAAAATCTGAAGAATTTCTCGCGGCGCCGGAATTTCTGCGCGTGGGGCAGGGCGCGGGCGAGCGCCGGATCGCCTTCCTGCGCGCGCCGGGCGCGGTCTCGCTGGGCCTTGTGTTTCTCGGCGGCTTCCGCTCGACGATGCGCGGCGAAAAGGCGAGCTTTCTCGCGGCGAAGGCCGCGGCGGCGGGGCGCGCCTTCCTGTGCTTCGACTATTCGGGCCACGGCGAATCGGGCGGCGCCTTCGAGGATGGAGCCATCGGGCGCTGGCTGGAGGAGAGCCTCGCCGCCCTTGAGCGGCTGACGGAAGGGCCGCAGATCCTCGTCGGCTCCTCGATGGGCGGCTGGCTCGCGCTTCTGGTCGCGCGGACGCTCGCGGCGCGGGGCGAGGCCGACCGCCTCGCGGGCCTCGTGCTGATCGCGCCGGCCGTCGACATGACGCGACGGCTGATCTTCGACGCGATGAGCGCGGCCGAGCGCGAAACGCTGGAGCGGACCGGCGTCTTCATGCGTCCCTCGCGCTATGGCGACGGACCTTATCCTGTCTCGCGCGCCTTCATCGAGGAAGGAGAGCGCCATCGCCTCCTCGGCGGCGCGGTCCGCGCCCATTGCCCGGTCCACGTGCTGCAGGGGCTGCGCGACGAGGACGTCCCGCCCGCGCACGCGCTGGAGCTCGTCGAGCATCTGGCCGGCGATCCCGTCGCGCTGACGCTGGTGAAGGACGGCGACCATCGCCTGTCGCGGCCGCAGGACCTCGCGCTGATCTGGGCGGCGGTCGAAGGCGTCGCGACGTGAGCGCCGCTTTGGCGGCGAAACTCGACAAATCCCGAGCGCTGGTGTAAGAGGCTGCGCCTCAACTCAAAACAGCGTTCCGAAACGCTCGCCGCCCGACGGCGAAACGGCAGGGTTTGAACATGGCCAACATCATCGAAGAGCTCGAGGCCGAGCAGATCGCCAGGCTCGGCAAGACCATCCCCGACTTCCAGCCCGGCGACACGGTCGTCGTGAACGTCAAGGTCAAGGAAGGCGACCGCACCCGCGTGCAGGCCTATGAGGGCGTGTGCATCGCCCGCAACGGCGGCGGCCTCAACGAGAGCGTGACCGTCCGCAAGATTTCCTATGGCGAGGGCGTCGAGCGCGTCTTCCCGATCTATTCGCCGAACATCGATTCGATCAAGGTCGTGCGCCGCGGCAAGGTCCGCCGCGCCAAGCTCTATTATCTGCGCGACCGTCGCGGCAAGTCCGCCCGCATCGCCGAGAAGATGGAGTCGCCGGCCCAGAAGGCGCAGCGCGAGGCCGCCAAGAAGGAGGCCAAGGCCGGCAAGAAGGGCGCCGCGCCGGCTGAGTAAGGCTTGGCTTCGCGTCGGCCCGAAGCCTCAGGCGCTTTCCGGGCCGACGCGCCGCCTATCGAAGCGGGCCGTTCAGGAGCCAGCGGTGGCCGAACGGGTCGCGGAACGTCGCGAAGCGCGTTCCCCAGAAGCTTTTCGTCGGGCTCGTCTCCGGCTTGCCGCCGAGAGAGGTCGCCTTGGCGAAAACGTCGTCGACCATGTCCGCCTGCTCGAACTCAAGGCTGACGGAGGCGGTCACCAGCTCGCCCGGCACCGCAATCCGGGTGTGGCCGAGCTCAGGGAAGGCGTCGGCGAGCATCACCGCGCCGCCGTTGATCGTGAGCTCGCAATGCATGATGCGAAGCCCGTCGAAAGCCGGCATGATCGCCTTCTGCTTCGCGCCGAACACGGCGGTGTAATAGGCGATCGCCGCAAGCGCGGGCGAGACGGTGAGATAGGGCGCGACTGGGGGGCGCATCGTCTTCTCCGCGCTTGTATCCGGGGCGGGCGTACCCTACGTCCCCGCCAGACGCCTTGCGAGGGGCAAACGGCGTCGCAGCACGAATTTATTTTGCGCCAGCGCCGCGACGGCGCGCCGCAAGCAGGCAAGCGCCGGGACGGCGCATCATGGACAGGACACATGGCCAAGCCGCGCACGCTCTACGACAAGATCTGGGATGACCATCTGGTTCAGCAGTCTCCCGACGGGTCCTGCCTCATCTACATCGACCGCCATCTCGTCCATGAGGTGACGAGCCCTCAGGCCTTCGAGGGGCTGCGCGCCGCGGGCCGCAAGCTGCGCGCGCCGCAAAAGACGCTCGCCGTCGTCGACCACAACGTGCCGACGACCGACCGCAGCCAGCCGATCGTCGATCCCGAAAGCAGGGCCCAGGTCGAGCAGCTCGCGGCCAACGCGCGGGAGTTCGGGGTTCAGTATTTCAACGAGCATGACCGCCGTCAGGGCGTCGTCCATATCATCGGGCCGGAGCAGGGCTTCACGCTGCCGGGCGCGACGATCGTGTGCGGCGACAGCCACACCTCGACCCACGGCGCGTTCGGGGCGCTCGCCCATGGCATCGGCACCTCCGAGGTCGAGCATGTGCTCGCCACCCAGACGCTGATCCAGGCCAAGGCGAAGAACATGCGCGTCACCGTCGACGGCGTCGCGCCGGCGGGCGTGGGCGCCAAGGACATCATCCTCGCCATCATCGGCGAGATCGGCACGGCGGGCGGCACCGGCCATGTCATCGAATATGGCGGCGAGGCGATCCGCGCCCTGTCGATGGAAGGCCGCATGACGGTCTGCAACATGAGCATCGAAGGCGGGGCGCGCGCCGGCCTCGTCGCGCCCGACGAGAAGACCTTCGCCTTCCTCGAAGGGCGGCCGATGGCCCCCAGGGGCGCCGCCTGGGAGAAGGCGGTCGCCTATTGGCGCACGCTGCGCTCCGACGAGGGCGCGCATTTCGATCGCGAGGTGCGCCTCGACGCGGCGCGCCTGCCGCCTATCGTCACCTGGGGCACTTCGCCTGAGGACGTCGCGACGGTCAACGGCGAGGTGCCGCGCGTCGAATCCGGCGCGACCGAAGCCAAGCGCGCCTCGATCGCGAGGGCGCTCGACTACATGGGGCTCAAGGGCGGCGAGAAGATCACCGACATCGCCATCGACCGCGTGTTCATCGGCTCCTGCACCAACGGCCGCATCGAGGACCTGCGCGCCGCGGCGGCCGTCGTCGCCGGCAAGCGCATCGCCGCGCATGTCAACGGCATGGTCGTTCCGGGCTCCGGTCTCGTGAAGGAGCAGGCGGAGGCCGAAGGCCTCGACGCCGTGTTCATCGAGGCGGGATTCGAATGGCGCGAGCCCGGCTGCTCGATGTGCCTCGCCATGAACCCGGACCGGCTCGCGCCGGGCGAGCGCTGCGCCTCGACCTCGAATCGCAATTTCGAGGGACGGCAGGGCTTCAAGGGGCGCACCCATCTGGTGTCGCCGGCGATGGCCGCGGCGGCGGGCGTCGCCGGCCATTTCGTCGACATTCGCGACTGGCGCTGAGCCTGGCCCGCCCGGCTCGAGGCAGGCCCCCCGCGAGGGGCGCCTTTCTTTCGCCGCGGGGCGGATCGACTCAGCAGGCGCTCTCGATGCGGTATCCCTCGGGAGAGACGACGCCGCGATAGCGGCAGCCGGCGAAGACCCCTGAAAAGCGCGTCGGCTGGGCGAGCGCGCCCTGCGCGGGCGCGCCGGGCCAGCGGGCGGCGTAGATGGTGTGGAACGGCTCGGCGCGCGCCGTCTCCGGCTCGCGCGTCGGGCGGATTCGCCGCGGCCGCGCCTCGACGGCTTCGCGCGGCGCGGGAGCCCTTAAGGCGACGTGCGAGCGCGCCGCGGGAGCAGGTCGGACGACGCGCGGCTCGTCGGCGGGCGCAGCCCCCCGCCGCTCGACGGATTTTGGCTGCGGCGCGGACGCTTCGGGAGCGCGCGGCTGCGCCGACGCGTCCTTCGTCGCTTCGGGCGCCGGCGCGGCGGCCTCACTCGTTCCGGGCGCGGAGAGCGCGTCGGCGTGCTCCGACGGCGCTGGAGGCGGCGCGGCGTCGCGGACGGGCGCAGGCTCCTGTGGGAGCTCCGCCGCCGCGGTCTTCGTCCAGGCGGCTTCGCTCGCGACGGGGAAGATCACCGCACGCGAGGGAGGGGCCTCCTCCGTTTCGGCCGCGGCCGGCGCGACGGCCCCGACGCCCACGTCCGTCGACGTAGCGGACTGCGTCGGCGCGGCGACGCTCGCGACGGACGGCGCGGCGGCGGGTTTGCGTCGCGCCGCTTCAAGTCCGACGGAGCCGGCGACCAGGGCGAGGCTCGTGACGGCGACGATCGCGGCGTTGTTCATCTCTCTTCCCCTCGGCGGCGCGCCTTGCGCGTTCACGCGAAAATCATCGCGCCGCTGTGGCGGGAGATAAGTGCGCCGGCGCACGCTCGGCCAAAAGCCCTGGCGTGGCGGTGGGCGTTGCGGCGGAGCGTCTAATGAGCTAACGCATCGCTCATGCGCTTCGCGCGGGCGTGGCGGAACTGGTAGACGCAGCGGACTCAAAATCCGCCGTCCTCACGGATATGTCGGTTCGAGTCCGACCGCCCGCACCACCTCCGGCATGCGCCGCCGGCGCGCCTACTGGCGCAGGCACACGTCCGCGAAGTCCCGCCAGTTCCTGTCGCGCGCCGCGCCCTCGAGCTTCAGCTTGCGCCACTCGTCGCCGCAGGCGCGCATCCGCGCGCGGCTCGCCGCGGGCAGCGGACGAAACGCGCGCCCGTCGTCGACGTTCTGGTCGATCGTCGCAGGAGCGGGCGCAGGCGGTGCGACGGCGCACCCGTTGGCGCAGGCGGGCGGCGCGACGGACAGCTCCTGCGGCCGGGAAGGGGGCAGGGGCGGCGTCGGTGGAGCCTTCGTCCTGGCGCCGCCCTGAGCCTGCGCGGCATGGAGGACCTGCGCGACGCAGGGCGCCGCGCTCGCCGACGCGTACGCAAGGGCGAGGATGACGAACGCAAACGCCCGCGGGCGGCGCGGCGCGGGAAGACGGGGAGGTCGTTCCCCGCGGCTGATGATGCGCCGGCTCATTTCGGTGAAGGGCTCGATGCGGCCTTTGAGACGCGGGACGAAGCGCGGACGCGCCGGCGCGCCGCAGCGCCACATAAACGGAGATTTCGTCAACCGCGCAATCGTTTCCGCGTGATTCGCTTCGCCGCGTTCATTTCGAGGCGTCGTCGCCGCGCGCGTCGTTGGCGGGGACGCCTCCGGCCGGCCAGCCGTAGGGATGGTAGCTCGCGGCGCATCCAGCGAGCGCGAGGCAGAGGCCGAGCGCGACGGCGAGCAGTTTCATCGAGGCTTCCTTTTCGCCGGCCGCGAAAATACGCGCCGCTTCCCCGGAAAGGCTGGACTTCATCTCGCCCGAAATTCGGGCTCACGTTAAACTGCCTCGGTTTCCGGCGCAGAAAAAATCGGCTGAACCGATCGGGGCGGGGACTTTAAACGATTGGACAGCGCTTCGCCGGAATGAAATCGTTCCAGCATCGGGCGCAAAGCCCAGATCGCATGTGGAGGAACGATGAACGTCGAAGCCAAATGCCCGATGGACGGCGGCAAAGTGGAAGGCCACGCCGTGCTGTTCGAGATGACCAACCGTCTATGGTGGCCGAACCAGCTTGATCTTTCCGTCCTGCACCAGAACCCGCCCGCCGGCGACCCGATGGGCGCCGACTTCGATTACGTCGCCGAGTTCAAGACGCTCGACCTCGCCGCCGTCAAGGCCGACCTGTTCGCCCTGATGACCGACTCGAAACCCTGGTGGCCGGCCGACTTCGGCCACTACGGGCCGCTGTTCATTCGCATGGCCTGGCACGCCGCCGGCACCTATCGCGTCGGCGACGGCCGCGGCGGGGCGGGCGCCGGCGCGCAGCGCTTCGCGCCGCTGAACAGCTGGCCGGACAACGCCAACCTCGACAAGGCGCGCCTGCTGCTGTGGCCGATCAAGCAGAAATACGGCCGCAAGCTCTCCTGGGCCGACCTGCTCGTCTACGCCGGCAATTGCGCGCTCGAATCGATGGGCCTCAAAACGGCCGGCTTCGGCGGCGGCCGCAAGGACGTGTGGGAGCCGCAGAACGACGTCAACTGGGGCCCCGAGCGCGAATGGCTCGGCGGCGACAAGCGCTACAGCGGCGAGCGCGACCTCGCCAATCCGCTGGCGGCGACCCAGATGGGCCTCATCTACGTCAATCCGGAAGGTCCGAACGGCGTGCCCGATCCGGTCGCGGCGGCGCGCGACATCCGCGAGACCTTCGCCCGCATGGCCATGAACGACGAGGAGACCGTCGCGCTCATCGCCGGCGGCCACACCTTCGGCAAGACTCACGGCGCCGCCGTGCCCGACGAATATGTCGGCCCCGAGCCGGAAGGCGCGCCGCTTGAGATGCAGGGCCTCGGCTGGGCCAACAGCTTCGGCTCGGGCAATGCGGGCGACACGATCACCAGCGGGATCGAGGTCACCTGGAGCCAGACGCCGACGAGATGGAGCCATTACTTCTTCAAGAACCTGTTCGAATATGACTGGGTGCTGACGAAGAGCCCGGCCGGCGCGCATCAGTGGACGCCGGCCAATCCGGTCGCGTGGGACACGGTGCCGGACGCGCACGACCCGGGAAAGCGCTATGCGCCCTCGATGCTCACGACCGATCTCTCGCTGCGCTTCGATCCGGCCTATGAGAAGATCTCGCGCCGCTTCTACGAGCATCCCGCGGAGCTCGCCGAGGCCTTCGCCGAGGCCTGGTACAAGCTCACCCATCGCGACATGGGCCCGCACAGCCGCCTGCTCGGACCCGAGGCGCCGGCGCAGCCGCGCATCTGGCAGGACCCGCTGCCGCCGGTCGACCATCCGCTGATCGACGACGCCGACGTCGCCGCGCTCAAGGCGAAGCTGCTCGACTCGGGGCTTTCGATCTCGCGCCTCGTCAAGACCGCCTTCGCCTCGGCGTCGAGCTTCCGCGCCACCGACAAGCGCGGCGGCGCCAATGGCGCGCGCATCCGTCTCGCCCCGCAGAAGGATTGGGAGGTGAACGAGCCGGCCGAGCTCGCCAAAGCGCTCGCGGCGCTCGAGAAGGTCCAGCAGGACTTCAACGCCTCCGCCGGCGGCGGCAAGAAGGTTTCGCTCGCCGACCTCATCGTCCTCGGCGGCGCCGCCGCCGTCGAGGCCGCGGCGAAGAAGGCCGGCCATGACGTGAAGGTTCCCTTCACCCCCGGCCGGACAGACGCCTCGCAGGAGCAGACCGACGCCGCCTCGTTCGAGCCGCTCGAGCCGCGGGCCGACGGCTTCCGCAACTATGTCGGCCCGCGTCCCTACGCCTCGGCGGAGGAGATGCTCGTCGACCGCGCCCATATCCTCGGCCTCACGGCGCCGGAGATGACCGTGCTCGTCGGCGGCCTGCGCGCGCTCGGCGCCAACTACGGAGATTCGAAGCACGGCATGTTCACTGACCGGCCCGAGACGCTGACCAACGACTTCTTCGTCAACCTGCTCAAGACCAGCGCGACCATGAAGTGGACGGCGTCCGACGAGGAGGATGGCGTGTTCGTCGCGAGCGACCGCGCCACCGGCGAGAACAAGCTCGCCGGCACGCGCGTCGATCTGGTGTTCGGCTCGAACTCGCAGCTGCGCGCGCTCTCCGAGGCCTTCGCGGCCGAAGATTCGGCTCCCGCCTTCGTCGACGCCTTCGTCAAGGTCTGGACCAGGATCATGGAGTTCGACCGCTTCGACCTCCACTACTGAGCGCGAAAAAGGCTCCGGCGCACGCCGCCGGAGCCCTCGAAAGCGAAGGGCGCCGGCCTGTTGGCCGACGCCCTTTTTATTTTTCGGCCGATCGCTGGCGCGCGATCGTATTCAGCGGGCGCGGAAGCGCTCGTTGACCGAGACGCGGCGCACCGCGGCGACCAGCGCGTCGATGTCGTCGCGCGTGTTGTAGAGCGCGAAGGACGGACGCACCGTCGTCTCGTAGCCGAAGCGGCGCAGGATCGGCTGCGCGCAGTGATGGCCCGAGCGCACGGCGATCCCCTCGCGGTCAAGCGCCTTGCCGACATCCTCGCTGCGGCAGCCGTCGAGCACGAAGGACAGCGCGCCGGCCCTTTCGTCGGCGCAGCCGACGAGGCGCAGCCCCGGGATGTCGCGCAGGCCCTCGGTGGCGTAGGCGATGAGCTCATGCTCGTAGGCGGCGATGTTGGCCATGCCGATCGTGTCGAGATAGTCGAACGCCGCCCCGAGCCCCACGGCGTCGGCGATGTTGCCGGTGCCGGCCTCGAAGCGCCCCGGCGGGGGCTGGTAGATCGTCTTCTCGAAGGTCACGTCGGCGATCATGTTGCCGCCGCCCTGCCACGGCGGCATGGCCTCGAGCGCGGCCGGCTTGCCGTAGACGACGCCAATGCCGGTCGGCCCGAACACCTTGTGGCCGGAGAACACGAGGAAGTCGCAGTCGAGGGCCTGCACGTCGACGGGCATGTGCGAGACCGCCTGCGCGGCGTCGGCGATCACGCAGGCGCCGAGCCGGTGCGCCATCTCGATCATCGCCTTCGCCGGCGTCACCGTGCCGATGGCGTTGGCCACCATGGCGAAGGAGACGATGCGGGTGCGGCGCGAAAGCAGCCGCTCGTATTCGTCGAGGCGCACGTCGCCCTTGTCGTCCACCGGCGCGACCTTCAGCGTCGCGCCGGTCTCCGCGCACAGCATCTGCCACGGCACGATGTTGGCGTGGTGCTCGAGCCAGGTGATCAGGATCTCGTCGCCCGCCTTGACGTTGCGGCGGCCCCACGCCTGGGCGATGAGGTTGATCCCCTCCGTCGTGCCGCGCACGAAGATGATCTCGTTCGTCGAGGAGGCGTTGAGGAAGCGCCGCGTCTTCTCGCGCGCCGCCTCATAGGCGTCGGTCGCGCGCGCCGCGAGCGCGTGCGCCGCGCGGTGGATGTTGGAGTTCTCGTTCTCGTAGAAGGCCGAGACGCGATCGATGACGGCCTGCGGCTTCTGCGTGGTCGCGGCGTTGTCGAGCCAGATCAGCGGCTTTCCGTGCACATACTGGCGCAGGATCGGAAAATCGCGCCGCAGCGAGGCGGCGTCGAACAGCCTCTTGCCGCCCACGGCCGGAGCGATCTCGGGGCGCGCCTCATGCGCGACGGGATGGACGACGTGCAGGCCGCTCGCAGTCGCCTCAGGCAGGGGGGAGGGCGGAGCCTCCGCGAAAGACTCTGCGCTCGACGGAACGCCGGCGATCCCGCTCGCCGGCGCGAATGCGGAAAGATTCGGCGCCGGCGCGTTAGGAAACCCGAAGGGCGCCGAGAAGGCGGAGGGCGTCACGCCAAATCCGCCAGGATTTGGAGGGACGTTGGGGGCTGCGGGCTGCGGAGGACGGTCGGACGTAGCCTCGACGGAGGACGCTCGCAATCTGGCGTCGGCCGGCTCGCGAAGGCGCGGATCGCGCGTCGTGTCGATGGCCGCGCCGCCTGCTCCCGGAGCGTTCTGGGCCGCGCCGGCCGGCGCCGGGCCATCGCGCCTTTCGAGGAAATAAGGCGCTTCGCCTTCCGGCGCGCGGCCGTCATGCGGGAAACCGTCGCGCGTGTGCTCGGGCCGCGTCGGCGCCGTGAAGGGCTGCGCCGGACCGGCCGTCGCGCCATGCGGCTCGCGGCGCGCGTCAGCGGCGATCGGCGCGTCGTCGCGGGCGCGCAGAAAATAGGGAGCCTCGCCTTCCGGCGCGGCGCCGGCGGGCGCGTAGCCCGCGCCGGAGAGCTCCGGCCGCGTCAGCGCCGTCGCGTCGCCGAGCGAGGCGGGCAGGGCGGCGAAATCATATTCGCTCGGGACGGCCTCGGAGCTTCCGCCGTAGCCTGAAGGCCGCGTCGCCGGAATGGGGTCTGGCGCGCCGATGGACGACGGGACGAGCGCGTAGGCGGCCGAAGGCGGCGCGGGCGTCGGCGTCGACGAGGGCTGGCCGCCGGAGGGGAAGCCGGGAGAAGACATATGCGCGGGCTGGATCGGCGCATAGGGCGGCGCGCCGACTTGGGCCGCGCCATGGGCGGGCGCGATCGTCGCCGCGAAAAGCGCGCCGTCGAGGACAGGCGCCGCGCCGCCGTCAGGGAGGGGCGACGATGGCGAGGCGTCGGCTTGCGGCGCGGCGCCGAGAGGCTCGACCGGAGCTCCGGGCGGGGCCTTGAACAGCGCGTTGGCGATGAGCGCGATGGTCTGCGGATCGGGAACGGACGGCGCCGCGCCGCCCCATTGGGGAGGCGGCGAGGCCGGGACGGCCGAAGCTGGCGCGCCCGTGCGGCGAAGGTCAGGCGTAGACATGATAGAGATCGACCTCGACGTCTTCGAGCACGCCCAGCGCGTCGGGAGTGAGGATCGCCGACGAGCAGTAGAGCGAGATCAGGTAAGACGCGATGGCCTTGCGGTTGATTCCCATGAAGCGGACCGAAAGGCTCGGCGCGACCTCGCCGGGAACGCCCGGCTGGAACAGGCCGACGACGCCCTGCTTGCGCTCGCCAGTACGAAGGAGAAGGATTTTCGTCTTGCCGTTCTCGATGCGCAGTTTGTCGCTCGGGACGAGCGGCAGGCCGCGCCATGTCAGGAAAGGCGTGCCGAACAGGTTGATGGTCGGCGGCGGAACGCCGCGACGCGTGCATTCGCGCCCGAACGCCGCGATCGCCTTGGGATGGGCGAGGAAGAAGGCGGGCTCCTTCCACACCAGCGAGATCAGTTCGTCGAGATCGTCGGGAGTCGGCCGTCTGTCGCGGACGCCGATGCGCATGTTCGGCGCAGCGTTCGTGAGAAGGCCGTATTCCTGATTGTTGATGAGCTCGCTTTCCTGCTTCTCCTTGACCTTCTCGATCAACAGGCGAAGCTGCTCCTGAATCTGGTCATAGGGCTGGTTGTAGAGGTCGGTGACGCGCGACTGCACGTCGAGGATCGTCGTGACCGCGTTGAGGAAATACTCGCGGGGCGTGGCGTCGTAGTCGACGAAGGTTTCCGGCAGGTCGGCGTCACGCTCGCGGCTCGGGCTGCACTCGACGTCGCCCTCCTCGTCGAGGTCCTTCACCCGGTTCAGGCGATAGATGCCGGCTTCTACAGGGACCCACGGCAGGAAGGACACCAGCCAGCGCGGCGTGATTCCGCCCCATTGCGCGCGCGTCTTAGTCGCGTTGGCGAGCTGCCGGGCGGCGGGCTCGCTCAGCGTGCGGCGAACCTCGACTTCGTCTGTCATTTCAATTCTCCTCATCACGCGGCGCTGCGGCGCGTCATCGTGAGCCGGGCGTTGACTAACACCGACCCGGGAGAATGTTTTTCTTTTTTGGCGCTGGGGGCGAGCGCGCATGGTTTTGCGCACGAGGCGCGTCGCGCGCCGACCACACGCCCCTAATCTCATGCCGACAGCCGACCGACGGCGATCTCCGCCTTGCGCATCAGCAGGGCGTCGGCGGCGCTCGCGCCGCCGCGAAATCCGAGCCCGACGCCGGCGCAGCTCGGCCTCGGGCTTTTGCGCTCGGACGCCTTCGGCTCCGGGGCGTGGGCATGAATCCTTGAGGCAACCATAGCAGCCTTAGCGAATTATCGCGGTCGTCATAAAACAGGGATGGTTTCCATGAACATTCGAATGCTTGGGGTCGCCATAATCTCCGTGACAGCGCTCTGCGGCGCGGCCTACGCGCAAAACGCCGGCGCGGCGGGAGACGCCTCCGGACCGGCGAGCGGCAAGAACGTCACGCCTCACACCGCGGTCCAAAAGGATCAGGGAAGCTCCGTCGGCGGCGGCGCCGGCGTCGAGGGACCGGTCGGGTCGAAGAATGGTCCGCCTCAAAAAAGTCCGCACAACAAAAAAGAACAGAAATAACGCCGGCTGAATAACGGCGCGGGCGCGATTCGCATTCGCGCGCCCTTGCTGCGCTGGAAGCTCCGCCTTCGGCGCCGACTTGCCCTTGGCGCCAAGGCAGGCCCGCAACGCCGACATGAGGTCGACCACGTTGGTGTCCTCGGGTTCGGCGACCTTGGCGGGCGCGCGGTTCTTCTTCTTGTCCTGATCAATTGCTTCAGAGCCTCCCCGCAGCGGTCGACGAACTGGTTGGGATCGAAGGGATGGCGCAGGATTCCCCTGACCGATATCTCGTCGCCATGACCAAGGCTCAGCGAAGCGGCCGCATCTTCCTCGACAGCGGCGCGACGACCGGCTCGCGACCGCCGTCGCGCCGCTGTCGCCGCGCGCGAGGCCCATCGCACCGGCGTCGACGCCGCTGCGATGGACGCAGGTGAAGAAAGGGCTCGACCCCAAAAGGTATGCGATCCGCACGGTCCCGCCTCTCCTGGCGACGTTGACCGCGTGGGAGGACCATTGCGAGAGTGAACGGTCGCGGGCCGAGGCGATCAGCCGTCAGCGCCGGGCGCCGTCAGGGTGAGCCCAAGGCCGCAGGCCGCCGTTTGAAAGCTTGGTGAACCGCCCCGAGTTTTTTAGACGCCCTCGGCTTGCATTTTGTGCTGCCGTTCGAACTCGGCGGGCGACAGCATCCCGTTCCGCGCGTGCTTGCGGGTCGGATTGTAGAACATCTCGATGTAGCCGAACACGTCGGCTCGCGCTTCATCCCGCATGCGGTAGACCTTGCGCCGGATCCGCTCGCGCTTGAGCAGGTTGAAGAAGCTCTCGGCCACCGCGTTGTCGTGGCAGTTGCCGCGCCGACTCATCGAGGGCTCCAGATCGTGGTGCTTCAGGAACGAAGTCCACTCCATGCTCGTGAACTGGCTGCCTTGATCGGAATGCACCAGCACGCGGCCCTTCGGCTTGCGTCGCCAGACGGCAGCCAGCAGCGCCTGAAGGGCGACATTGGTCGTCTGGCGCGCTTGCATCGACCATCCGACGATGCGGCGCGAGAAGAGATCGAGCACGACCGCCAGGTAGGCGAAGCCTTCGTGCGTGCGGATGTAGGTGATGTCCGTCACCCAGGCCTTGTCCGGCGCCTCGACGTCAAACCGGCGATCGAGCGTGTTGTCGACAGCCAGCGACGACTTGCCTCCGCACGCGCCAGGGCGGCGTTTGTACCCGATCTGAGCCCGGAT
>NZ_JAYRLA010000035.1:0-4982 GCF_041905455.1 Methylocella sp.
TCAATCAGTTCCGTCGCCTCGTCGTCCGCTATGAGCGACACGCCGACCTCTACCGCGCCTTTATCGTCCTCGCCGCCGCTATCATTTGCTTCAGGGCCTTGAGACGGTTTTGTTAGGCGCTCTTAGTACCGGCAATACCCATGTGGTAGCCATCGAATTCCGCGTCGTATATGCCTCCGGTCGGCGGCGTCCCGTCTGCGGCGTCGAGAAGGAAGATGCAGCACGGGATGTACTTCCGCGACTCCAGCGCCGTCCCCTCCGCGACTAGCGAAATGAAGCGCGGGCGGTACAGACGAATATCTCCCCCGAGGAGGAAGAGCGCCGTTCCGGGGGCGTCATAACCGCCGAAGGTCTCACACACGGTCGTCGGAATCGAGGACCGCCCCGTGAGATTGTTGCTGAAATTGCTGTAGGCTGTGTTGTACAGTGTGTAGGGCGGAGTAACTGTGCTCGGGATCGTCCCGAAGAAGTAGATGGACAAGTACCATGCCCAGTAACGGCCCGTCCCCTGTTTCCAAAACGCCGGCAGAATGTAGCTGTCATAGGCGAAACCACATCCGGGATCGCAGACCATGATAAGGCCTTCGGGGATTCTTATATCGCCCGCCGCGCCCTGTGCACCCGCCACGTTCGTCTGCGCGAGGCGATGAACCCGCGTAATGCGGAGGATTTTTCCCTGCGCCACGGCGGCGTTCATCGCCGCCTGGATGGCCGCGTTGTCGGCCGTGCCGGTCAGCGTCGAGAAGTTGAAATCGCCTACGGCGTAGTAGGGCGCATCGATAGGATTGATATAGTCATACATCTTGCGTCTCGCTTCAGGCGGAAAATGAGTTGTGTAGTCCGTCCGCCATCAACGCTTGGTAGCAGTCAGCTTTGCTTGCGAAAAGATCAGTCGGCTTGTGTCGACGAGTGTAGAAAGCGACACTCTACTTTGCTTATAGGAGATGATGTACGAAACAACTATGACCGCGGTGCGGTCCCCTCTGAACCTGGCGCGCTATCTGGCCAGTGGAGCGCTCCCTTGGTAAGGGAGAGGTCGAGAGTTCAACCTCCGACGCCCTCGTCCCGAACGAGGTGCGCGCGGGCAGGTAGGTTCCTGACGGTCTTGACGCCCTTAAGCCTGAGACGCACGGCCTGCCCGCCATTTATTGAGGGCGGCGGTCGCCGGATCGACATCCTGCATCGCGATGGCGGGAGCAGCCGGGGCGGGAACAAGACGGATGGTCCCGTCTGGCGCGATCTCGACGATCCACGGCGGGTCCATCTTGAGGGCGGCGCGCAAGGCTTTCTCGACGTCCGCCTGCGTGAAGCGCGCGGGACGGCGACTCATCGCTTGCCTTCGCCCTTCGGCAGCTTGGCGGCCTCTTTCTCGAGCTTTTTCAGCTCTTCGAGATGTTCCGCATCCGGCTTCGCCGCCTCGAGCTCGCGGCGCCTCACGCGCGCCCTTCGATTTTATCTCGCGCAGCGCTGGCGAGAAACGCCGAGCGCGTCACGCCGCGTCGCGCCGCCTCGGCGTCGATGGCCTCGAGCAAGCCCGCGTCGATCGTGACGTTCGCCCTGACGGAGCGCCCCGCGTCGAGCAGCAGCGGCACGATCACCGCCGCTTCGTTGGCCGCCGGAGCGTCGTCGGACGCCGCGATCTGGGCCAGCGTTCTGGCGGCGGGAAGCGCGCGGCCGTCTTTTCGCATTGAATCGGCCCAGGCCGTCAGGCCGGAGATGGCGCTCGTCAGGGCGGCTTCCGGCGTCGCTCCGCCGCCATAGGCGCCAGGGCAATCCGGAATGCGGACGCCCCAGACATCGGCGTCGCCGTCGAGAATTCCAACATACATCGTCATGGTCCGCCCTCACCATCCTGCCCGCTTCGCGATATCTCGCGCCACGCCGATCGAAAGCTCGCGGTGGCGAGGGACGACGATGCGCGCGGCTGGCTGCGCCGGGTGGCGAAGAATGTCGTGCTCTTTGCCGTGCTCGACAGTCCAGCCCTCGCGCTGGAGGCGGCTGACGATCTTCTTCGTGTTGGTCTCGATCGCCGTCATGCCCGTCCCTTTATATACGTATTATTATACGCATTGACAAAGGAGCATCAAGCATAAGTGCGCACAATAATGCGCACCCGGAGGAAACCAGCTCGCTGGCGGAGCGCCCCCAATTGGGCGGGCTTCTGACTCTCTCGTATAAGTCGTTGGATATAAACGGTTTTATGAGCTTTCCAGACACGAAAAGCTCCAGCCGACTCATACCCCTGCGATCGCTGCGGGCCGCTGCGAACATGGCGCACCCTATCCGACGCGGCCCTGCCGGAAGCCGGCGATCACCCAGGCGCCAGTAAGACCGATGGCGAGGAAGGCGAGGGGCGGCACAGCCATGACCACCGCAATAGTCCAGAGCCGGCTTGCATCCGACAGCGCTGTTGCTGGAGACGCGTCTACCTGCGCCGAAAACGCGGCATAAGGGTCAACCTTTTTCACCGGGATGAGGTCGTCGAACATGCCTTCTTGCGTGTTCGCTTTGTCGGCACTCGCTGCAGCAGGCGCAGGCGCGGCCTGCCCATGTGCCTTCGGTGGGCGCGCGCTCGCGGATTGGGATGGGGCCACCCTGAACTCCGCCCACGGGTCTTCGGCAGCCGGCTGCATACGCTGCCCGTGCGCCTGCGTCACGGCGCCGATGGCCGCGTCCGCGTCCGGCGCGTCGACCTCATATTCCTCGCCGCCGGGCATGGTCAGGCGGAAGGTCGGCATTACTTCAGCCGCCGCAATCATTGGAGCGGGCTGGGAGAATGCCCGAGCGCGAAAGGCCCGACCAACCTCCTCATGGTTCACCCAAATGATGAATGCGGCCCACGCGGCGGTGAACACGATCCAGAGCCGCCACCAGCCGCCGAGGCGAATTGCGCGCGCGGGCGGAGCGCTCATGGCTTTTCCGTCAGCTTCGATATTGCTGCAGCACTTGCGCGGCGTTGAACGCGCCGGCGGCGCCGGGCTCGCCGGCGCGGAACATCACGACCGTGACGCCGACGCTGGACGTTGGCGCATAGATCGGGCTCGAAAACCCCTCGCCCGTCACAGTCGCATAATTCCCGTAGCCGTAGGCCCGCGCCGATCCGGAATAGGTCGAGCCCATATACTGTGCGCCTTGCGCGGTCTGCGCCTGCTCGAGGCGAAAATGCGTGTAGCCGGCTCTTATCGTCGCCTCGGCTGCGCGACGCATGGTCTGCGGCGCGGCCTGCCCGGCGAACAAGAGGCCCGACGCTCGCGTGTCGAGTCGGACGACGTTGGGCGCCAGCGGCATTTCCTGCGTGCTGACGCAGCCGGCACAGATCAAGCCGAATGAGCCTGCAAAAACGAGCTTCACGAGTCGAATCATTTAGGCGCAACCCCATTTCGAAAAAGAATGGGCGCTATCTTAAGCTGTGCTGGAGCTGAAGCAAGGCGGACGGCCGCAGAAGGTGACCGGTCAGCAAGGGAAAGACCGCTTACGCCGCAGCGCTCGTCACTTCAGGTAGCCTTTCGAGCGCAGCCAGTCCTGAACGGCGATTCGGATGGCGTCGGAGCGTGTTGGCTTCGGGTCTGGTTGCCCTAAAGCCCAGTCGTCGATCGCGGTGATAATGTCTTCTGAAAAGCGAACGCCGACGCGAGGCGTGGCTCCTGTCGCCGGCCGTCCTCGTTTTTTCTGTGAGACAGTATTTGACATCGCTATTTATGTGTGCCATAAAATAGCGAGCCGGGCAAGAGGTTGCAGCCTCCGACCCGGCCCTAACCCCAGCCACCTCGTAGGAAGGTCGCCAAGGCTATGCCCAGCATCACCCATCCCTCCCGCTTCCACAATCTTTCCGACGCCGCGCTCGCCGACGAGATCGGCCGGATCGACGCGATCCTGAAGGCCGCTGAGGCCGAGCTGAAGGCGCTGAAAGACGAGTTCAAGGTGCGCGGCCTGAGGGAAGCCGCCGGCGAGGCCTTCACCGTCACGGCCTCCGAGCAGATCGCCGGCCGGCTCGACGCCAAGGCCGTGCGCGCCTTCCTCGGCGAGGCGGCCTCGCACTTCGAGACGGCGGTCGTCTCGACCGTCATTCGGATCAAGGCGGCGCGTCCTGCGCTCGCCGCCGCGGCCTGAGGGAGGAACGCCGATGCTTCCTCTTCCTTCCTCCCTTGCCGTGCTCGCCGCCTCCTACAGCGTGCATCGCACCCGCAAGACGCTGCAGATCGAGGAGATCGCCGGCGGCCGACGCACGGTCCTCGAGGAGATCGTCGTCTCCGGCCGGCAGGAGGCTCGCCAGATCGCCGCCGCCCGCGGCGCGCGCTGCTGGAACTTCTGAGCCGCAATCCCTGACGGGCGGCCCGCCGTCGCCCGCTTCATCCCCATCATCAGGATCATCACCATGCCGAACGACATCGTTCCGGCGGCCGCTGCCGGCTTGCCCGAAGACGCCGCCGTCCTCGCCGAAACCGGGTCCGGCCTCGCCGTCGTCCGCCCCGCCGGGCTCAAGGCCCTGCGGCCGACCTTCCTGTCGGAGGAGGAGCTTGGCGGGCTCCTCGCGCTGCTCGACGAGCTCGCGTCGCCGAGCAATATCTCAAGAAAGGCTCGCAGGCCTACGTCGAGGGCCAGATTCGCACGCGCGAATACGCGGACCGCGACGGGAATCAGCGCAGGGTCACGGAGATCGTGCTGCCGCGCTTTGGCGGCGACATCGCGCTGCTCGGCGACGCGCGCGCCGCCGCCGGCGAGGACAGCTACGGCAAGACCTCGACCCGCCCCGCCGCCCAGCACGATGATCGCCGCATGTCGATGGGCGATCCGCCGCCGCGCCGCGCCGCTGGCGACGTCATCGACGACGACATCCCGTTTTGAAGGAGAAGAATATGGACGAGCGAGTCGAGGTTTCCGCGCCGGGCGACGAGGCCGCATGGGAGTGGGCCATCGTCGAGATTTTCGGCCATCGCAAGCACGCCGGGCGCACGCGCGAAGAGGAGCGCTTCGGCGCGAAA
>NZ_JAYRLA010000003.1:0-212405 GCF_041905455.1 Methylocella sp.
CGCGGCCTCGCTCGAGCCGCTCGACCGCGCTCTCAAGTCTTCGTTCTTCACCGCCGGGGAGGGCCGCGCGCTCGGCGAGGCGCTCTACCGCCGGCCGCCGCCCGCGCCGTCGACGCTCGATGAAATCGAACGGGCGCTCGAAAGATTGATCGCGCGCGTCCCGGCGGAGGCGCTGCGGGGAGCGCTCCGATGAGCCTTTCCACCGCCCTCGCCGGCTTCGACTTCGCCGCGCCGCTCGCCTTCCTCGCCCTGCCGGCGCCGCTGCTGCTGCCGCTGCTCGCGCGCCGGCTTCCCCGCGCGCGGCGCGCGCCGGCGGGCGCGATCCTGACGCCGCGCGCGCTGGCCGAACGCTTTTCGGGCGCGGCCGGCGCGGGCGCAAGGCGAACCGTCGCCCCCGCAAAAATCCTCGCCGCGCTCGCCTGGGCCGCCCTCGTCGTCGCGCTCGCCGGGCCGCGCAGCCTTTCGGCCGCCCCGGCGACGCCGGTTTCGGGGCGCGACATCATGTTCACGCTCGATCTCTCGGGCAGCATGGCGGTGGAGGATTTCGAGATCGACGGCAGGCCCGCGAGCCGCGTCGACGCGCTGAAGAAGGTCGGCGCGGAGCTGATCGCGCGGCGCGCCGGCGACCGCGTCGGCCTCGTCGTCTTCGCCGAAAAGGCCTACGCCGCCGCCCCCCTGAGCTTCGACGTCGACGCCGTGGCGCGCACGCTGCGCGACACGCCGCTCGGCATCGTCGGCCATTCGACGGCGATCGGCGAGGGGCTCGGCCTCGCGCTGCGCCGGCTGTCGCAGTCGAGCGCGCCCTCGCGCGTCATCGTGCTCCTCTCCGACGGCTCCAACGACGCCGGCACGACCGACCCCAACGAGGTGGCGAGGCTCGCGGCGGCGCTCGGCGTGCGCGTCTATACGATCGGCATGGGCGTCATCGACACGAAGACCTTCAACGGCCTCGGCGATCCGGTCGACTTCGAGGCGCTGCAAAAGCTCGCGGCGATCGGCGGCGGCGAGGCCTTTCGCGCGAAGGACACGGCGGGCCTCGAGGCCGCCTCGCGGGCGATCGAGGCGCTGGTCGTCGGCGAGGCGGGCGTCTCCGCCGGCGTCGAGCGACGCGCGCTCTGGCCCTGGCCGGCGGCGTTCGCCTTCCTCGCGACGGCGGCCTTCGCGCTTACGCGCGGGCGCGGCGCGGGCTTCGCCCCGTCATGATCTCCTATGGCGATTTCGCCCTGCTGCGGCCCTGGTGGCTCGCCGCCCTGCCGTTGATCGCGCTCATGGCTTTGGCGGCGCGCCGGCGCGCCGGCTTCGGCGACTGGGAGCGCGCCGCCGACCCGGGACTGCTCGCCGTCATGGCGCGCCGGTCGGAGCGCGCGGCGCGGCGCGGGGCGCGGCGCTTCGCGCCCGATCCGGCGAGCGCGGCGCTCGCCTGCCTCGCGCTGGCGCTGGCCGGCCCGGCGCTGCGCGCCTCCGGCGCCGAGCGCCATCGCAACCTCGACGCCAATCTGATCCTCGTCGATCTGTCCGCGCAGGCCACTTCGCTCGCTCAGCTGCGCCAGTCGCGCGCGGCCGCGCAGCTCGCGCTCGAGGCGGGCGCCTCGCGCCAGGCCGGCCTCGTGCTCTACGCCGGGGACGCCTATCTCGCCGCTCCGGCCACCGACGATTCCGCCGCCGTCGGCTCGCTGATCTTCGCCTATGACGGCGAGACCGTGCCCGACGCCGGCGCGCGGCCCGACAAGGCGCTGGCGCTCGCCCGCCGGATCGCGAAGGCCATGGACCTTTCCGCCGGCGACGTCACGCTGATCTCGTCCGGCGCCGGCCTCGACGAGGCGGCGCTCGCCGAGGCGCGGGCGCTGCGCGCGCAGGGGCTCGCCGTGCACGCGCTGTTCCTCGCCGCCGACGCGCGCGACGCGGAGACGGACGCCGGCGCGCGCCGCGCGGCGCTGGGCAGGCTCGCCGCCGCAGGGGGCGGGGCCGCGGCCGACGCCGCCGCGCCGCGTCCGGTCCTCGACGCCGTCGCCGGGCGGGCCATCCGCCGCCTCGGCGACGCGCGCGCCGCCGCGCTGTTCTGGCGCGACCTCGGCCCCTTCGTCCTGCCGGCGGCCGGCCTCTTCCTGCTCCTCGCGCTGCGGCGGGGAGCGCGATGAGGCGGCTCGTCCTCGCCCTCCTCCTCGCCGCCCCGGCCGCGGCGCTCGTCCTCGGCGGCGCCGACGCGCCGGGGCGGGCGCTGCTCGCGCTCGGGCTGCCCTCGACGGCGGCGAAGGCGCTCGAAGATCCCGCCTGGCGCGGCGCGGCGCTCTATGAGGCGGGGCGCTGGCGCGAGGCGGAGGAGGCGTTCGGCTCCGCGCCGCGGAACGCCTACAACCGCGCCAACGCGCTCGCCCGGCAGGGCCGCTTCGCGCAGGCGCTGACGGCCTATGACGAGGCGCTCGCCTTCGATCCCGCCGACGAGGACGCCGCCGCCAACCGCGAGATCGTCGCGGCTCTGGCCGCCGGCGGCGCCGAGGCGCGGCGGGGCGGAACGGCCGGCGGCGACGCGACGAAGCGCATCCATGGGCCGCGCTCGGCCTCCGAGCTCAGCGACGCCAGAAGCTCGGGGAGCGGCCTCGTCGGGACCATCCAGTCGAAGTCGACCGGCGCGCAGGGGCGCGGCGCGGCGCCTCAGTCCGGCGTCTCCGACGCGGCCGCGCCCGATGCGCAGAGCGGAGCGAGCGGAACGGCCGGCGCCGCCGGCGGACAGGGGGCGAGCGGGGGCATGATGGCGGACATCACCAAAATGATGGCCGCGCGCGACCTCTCGGCGCGCCGCACGCTGAACGCGCACGCCGTGCAGCCGACGCGCGGCTGGCTCGACGCCCTCGACGACGATCCGGGCGCCTGGCTCAAGCTGCACATCCGCGCCGAGCAGGCCCGCCGCAAGGCGCAGGGGCCGCAGGCGGGAGGCGACGATGACTAGGCGCGGCGCGTTCCTCGTCTTCCTGCTCGCCCTTTCTCTCCCGGCCCTCGCGCAGCAGCGGGTCCAGCCGCCGCCCGCGCTCACCGAGGCGGTCGTCGAGGGACCGAAAAATCCATATGTCGGCGAGATGCTGGTCCTGCGCCTGCGCTCCGTCATCGGCGCTCCCGTCGCCCGGCACGAGATCCAGCAGCCCGAGCTCATCAATTTCGACTGGCGCCAGTTCGGCCGCGACGTCGAGGTCGCGGCCGACCTCGACGGCGTTCCGGCGCGCGGGATGGAGCGCAGGATCGCGATTTTTCCGCGCGAGGCGGGCGCGCTGACGATCGGCCCGTTCACCCGCAAGGTCGAGCTGATCGAGCCCGACAACAGCCGTCACGACGCATCCTTCTCCTCGGCTCCCGTCGTCGTCGAGGCGCGCCCGCACGAGGGCGTCGGCAAGCCGGACGACTTCTGGCTGCCGGCGCGCTCGGTGACGCTCACCGACAGCTGGGACCCGGCGCCGGACCGGCTCGGCCTCAACGACACGACGCGCCGCACGCTGACGATCGAGGCGCAGGGGCTCACCGCCGACCGCCTGCCGCCCGCCCCGAACATGCGCGCCCCGGGCGTCATCGTCTTCGCCGCGCCCGTCGAGCGCCAGACCATCGCGACGCAGGACGGACTCTCGGCGCGGGCGGTCTATCGCTACGACATCCGTCCGGTGTCCGCCGACGCCGCGGCCATGCCGCCGGTCCGCGTGCCCTGGTTCGACACCGCCGAGCGGCGCATGCGGGAGGCCTCGGTCGCCGGCCGCACGGTGGCCTTCCTCGATCCGAACCGGCGCGCGCGGCGGGACGAGAGGCCGGGCGCGGACGGCGCCGGACGGCGCCTCCTCGCCGCGGCGCTGGTCGGCGCCTTGTGGGCGCTGGCGCTCGCCGCGGCGATCCTCTCGGCCGAGGGGATCGGCGAGCGCGTCGCCGAATGGACAAGCCCGGCGCGCGGCCTCCTCGCGCGGGCGCGCCGCGCCGCGCGCCGGGGCGACGCGCGGGGGGTGAAGGCGCAGGCGCTCGCCCTCGCGCGGCTCGATCCGGCGCGCTTTTCGCGCGCCTGCCGCGATCCGCGCCTGGCGCAGGAGCTCGCGGCGCTCGACGCGGCGCTCTACGGGCGCGCCGGGGACGGGGACGCGCGCGAATTCGACGCGCGGCGGCTGCGCGCCCTCGCCGGCCTGCTCGCGCGCGCATGGGGGGCGGCGCGGACGGACAAGGCCAGGGCCGCGGGCGCCCTCGCCTGAGGCGCGCCGCGTTGGCCGACTTGCGTTTCGCGGCCAATCCTGTTTTGACATGGCGCGGCGCGTCATGCGCCCGCGTCGCGGCCTCCGGCCGGCGACGACGAGCGCCGCCGCGCAGCTTTCCTCGGTCGTGCGAATCGCGCCGGCCGGGACGAAACTCCTTCGCACATGCGCGGACGCGGGTCGGCGGGCGCCTGGGCGGGGCCTCATCGCGCGTGGAGGGGTTCATGCTCACGCTTTCTTCGGCCGCGGGCCTCGCGCGCGGCGCCGTCCTCGCCGCCGTTCTTGTTTTCGCCGTCGGGCCGCGCGCTTTCGCGGAGGACCACAAGGACGCGCCGCCGGGGCCGCCGCCGCCGCAGGTGACGGTCGCCCCGCCGCTCGCGCGCACCGTTCCGCGCTGGGACGAATACACCGGCCGCTTCGAGCCGCTGCAGCAGGTCGAGGTGCGCCCGCGCGTCTCCGGCGCCGTCGATTCGATCCATTTCACCGACGGCCAGCTCGTCAAGGTCGGCGACCTGCTGTTCACCATCGACCCGCGCCCTTACCAGAACGCGCTCGACAGCGCGCGCGCCGACGTCGTCAAGGCGCGGGCGCAGGTCGAGGTGGCGACGAGCGACGTCGCGCGCGCCCAGCAGCTCGTCGAGAGCCGGGCGATCACCGGCCGCGACGTCGACCAGCGCAAGTCGGCGCTCGATATCGCCAGGGCGCAGCAGCTCTCCGCCGAGGCGGCGCTGCATAACGCCGAGCTCAACCTCGAATGGACGCAGGTGCGCGCGCCGATCGAAGGGCGCGTCTCCGACCATCGCGTCGACGTCGGCAATCTCGTGCAGGGCGGCCAGTCGGGCGCGAGCCTGCTCACCACCATCGTCACGCTCGACCCGATCCATTTCGTCTTCGACGCCTCGGAGGCGGACTACATCCGCTACGCCCGCCTCGCCACCGCCAACGAGCGCCCGTCCTCGCGCGAATTCGCCAATCCGGTGATGGTGCGCCTCGCCGACGAGCCGGACTGGAGCCACGCCCACAACGGCAGGATGGACTTCGTCGACAACCAGCTCAACGCGCGCTCGGGCACCATCCGCGGCCGCGCCAAGCTCGACAACAAGGACCTGTTCCTGCTGCCGGGCGCGTTCGGCCGGCTGCGCCTGTTCGGCGGCGACGTCAAGGCGCTGCTCGTGCCCGACGACGTGATCGTCTCCGACCAGGCGAGCAAGATCGTCCTCGTCGTCGGCCCCGACAACAAGGTCGTCCCGCGGCGGGTCACGCTCGGCCCGCTGCACGAAGGGCTGCGCGTCGTGCTCGGCGGGCTCGACCCCGCCGACCGCGTGATCATCGCCGGCGTCGCCAATCCCTTCGTGCGGCCGGGCGCGCTGGTCGACCCGAAGCCCGGCGAGATCGTCTTCCCGCAGCCGGCGCAGACCAACTGATGCGCTTCACTCATTTCTTCATCGAGCGGCCGATCTTCGCGGCGGTCCTCTCGATCATCCTGACCATCGCCGGGGCGATCGCCCAGCGCGCGCTGCCGGTCTCCGAATATCCGGAGATCGCGCCGCCGACGGTCAACATCTCGACGACCTATCCGGGCGCCTCGGCCGAGGTGATCGCCGAGACCGTCGCGACGCCGATCGAGCAGCAGGTCAACGGCGTCGACGACATGCTCTACATCACGTCGCAGTCGACCGGCGACGGGCGGCTGTCGATCGACGTCACCTTCAAGCCCGGCGCCGACGTCGACAAGGCGCAGGTGCTGGTGCAGAACCGCGTCGCCATCGTGACGCCGCGCCTGCCCGAGGCGGTGCAGCGCCAGGGCGTCACGGTGCAGAAGGCCTCGCCCGACCTGATGATGGTCGTGCATCTCGTCTCGCCCGACGCCTCCCGCTCGCAGCAGTACATCTCGAACTACGCGACGCTCTACCTCAAGGACCGCATCGCCCGCGTCGACGGCGTCGGCCGCGTCGAAGTGTTCGGCGCGCGCGACTACGCCATGCGCATCTGGCTCGATCCGGCCAAGGTCGCGGCGCGCGGCCTCACCGCCGAGGAGGTGGTGGCGGCGCTGCAGGCGGCGAACCTGCAGGTCGCCGCCGGCGCGGTGAACCAGCCGCCGGTGTCCTCGAACGGCGCCTTCCAGCTCTCGGTGCAGACGCTCGGGCGCCTCGCCGACGTCTCCCAGTTCGAGGACATCGTCATCCGCGCCGGGCCCGAGGGCTATGTGCGGGTGCGCGACGTCGCCCGCGTCGAGCTCGGCGCGCAGGACTACACGGTCAACGCCTATCTCGACCACGACGTCGCCACCGCCATGGTGGTGTTCCAGCGGCCGGGCTCGAACGCGCTCGCCACCGCCGCCGCCGTGCGCGCCGCCATGGAGGAGGCGAAGAAGGATTTTCCGCCGGGCGTCGACTATGAGGTCGTCTACAATCCGACCGAGTTCATCCAGCAGTCGGTCGACGAGGTGGTGCACACGCTCTACGAGGCGATGGCTCTCGTCGTGCTCGTCGTCATCGTCTTCCTGCAGACCTGGCGGGCGGCGGTCATTCCGGTCATCGCCATCCCCGTCTCGCTGATCGGCTGCTTCCTGTTCATGAGCGGCGCGGGCCTCAGCTTCAACACGCTCTCGCTGTTCGGCCTTGTGCTCGCCATCGGCATTGTCGTCGACGACGCCATCGTCGTCGTCGAGAACGTCGAGCGCTACCTCGAGCACGGGATGAGCCCGAAGGAGGCGGCGCACAAAACCATGGACGAGGTCGGCGGCGCCCTCGTCGCCATCGCGCTGGTCTTGTGCGCGGTGTTCATCCCGACCGCCTTCATCACCGGGCTGCAGGGCGCCTTCTACCGTCAGTTCGCGATCACCATCGCGAGCGCGACGCTGATCTCGGCCTTCGTCTCGCTGACCCTCTCGCCGGCCCTCGCGGCGATCCTGCTCAAGGGGCGCGAGGGACGCGAGCCGCATGGCCTCCTGCACGCGCTCGGCGCGCCGCTGCGCTGGTTCTTCGCCGGCTTCAACTACGTCTTCGAGAAGCTCGGCGCGTTCTACGGCGCGCTCACCGCGCGGCTGATCCGGCTCAGCGTCGTCGTGCTCCTCGTCTACGCCGGGCTCATCTATCTCGCCTTCGACCTCCTCAACAAGACGCCGACCGGCCTCATTCCGCCGCTCGACCGCGGCTATCTGATCGCCGCCTTCCAGCTGCCGCCGGGCGCCTCGCTCGACCGCACCGACCGCGTGCTGCGGCGGGCGACCGACATCATCCTCAAGCAGGAGGGGGTTCAGCATTCGGTGGTGTTCGCCGGCTTCGACGGCGCGACCTTCACCAACGCCACCAACACCGGCGTCATCTTCCTCAGCCTGAAGCCGTTCGACGAACGCGTGAAGGCGGGCCTCACCTCGGCGAAGATCCTCGCCGACGTGCGCCGCGAGCTGTCCGTCATCACCGAGGCCTTCGCCTTCGTGCTGGAGCCGCCTTCGGTGCCCGGCATCGGCACCGGCGGCGGGCTCAAGGGCTATGTGCAGGACCGCGCCGGACGAGGCCTGCCGGCGCTCGAGGGCGCGACCTGGGGCCTCGTCGGGGCGATCCACCAGAACCCCACGTTCACTCAGGCCTTCACCCTGTTCAACACCAAGACGCCGCAGATCTTCGCCGACGTCGACCGCACCAAGGCCGAGCTGCTCGGCGTGCCGATCAGCCGCGTCTTCGGCGCGCTGTCGATCTATATGGGCTCGGCCTACATCAACGATTTCAACCTGCTCGGCCGCACCTACCAGGTCACCGCGCAGGCCGACAATCCGTTCCGCCTGACGACCCGCGACGTCGCCAACCTGAAGACCCGCAACGCCGCCGGGGACATGGTGCCGATCGGCTCGGTGGCGAGCCTCAACGATACGACGGGGCCGTTCAGGGTCACCCGCTACAACCTCTATCCGGCGGCGGAAGTGCAGGTCGCGCTCGCGCGCGGCTTCTCGTCGGGGCAGGGCATCGCGGCGATCGAGGCGCTCGCCAGGCAGGCGCTGCCGCAGGGCTTCGGCTTCGAATGGACCGAGATCGCGCTGCAGGAGAAGCTCGCCGGCAACACGGCGATGCTCGCCTTCGGCCTCGCCGTGGTGTTCGTCTTCCTGCTGCTCGCCGCGCTCTACGAGAGCTGGCTGCTGCCGCTCGCCGTCATCCTGATCGTGCCGATGTGCATTCTGGCGGCGATGATCGGGGTCACCTTCCGCGACTTCGACCGCAACATCCTCGTCGACATCGGCCTCGTCGTGCTGGTCGGCCTCGCCGCCAAGAACGCCATCCTGATCGTCGAATTCGCCAAGCAGGCGGAGGACGAAGGCATGAGCCGGGCTGAGGCGGCGGTCTCGGCGGCGCGCACGCGGCTGCGGCCGATCCTGATGACCTCCTTCGCCTTCGTCTTCGGCGTGCTGCCGCTCGCGCGGGCGCAGGGCGCGGGCGCGGAGATGCGCCAGGCGCTCGGCACGGCGGTGTTCGCCGGCATGCTCGGCGTCACCCTGTTCGGCCTTCTCTTCACGCCGACCTTCTATGTCGTCGCCCGCGCGATCGGCGAGCGGCTCGACCGGCTGCGCGGCCGCGCCCCGCAGCCGCCGACGCCCGCCGACGGACCCCCGCCGGACGCGCGCGCCGCGAAGTCCGCAGCAGAAACGGAAGCCTGACATGCGCCTTGCGAACCCGCGCCTCGCGACCTTGCGTCTTACGATCTCGACGCTCGCGCTTCTTCCCATCCTCGCCGGCGCGCCGGCGAGCGCGCAATATGGGCGCGACGGCCGCCCGCCCGTCTCGGGCGTCCTGCCGCCGCCCGAATCCGACGATCCCGAAGCCTATGACGGGACGGAGGAGGCCGAGCCCGGCCGCGTCTGCCAGAAGATGTGCGAAACCGACGAAAGCCCGTGCGATCCCGTCGAGTGGAAGATCGAGGACGGGCGCTGCGACGAGGCCGGATTCGACCGCTGAACCCCAGCGCCTTGCGCGCCGCCGGCGTGACGCCGGCGGCGCTCAGCTCGACGTGTCGAGATCCCAGGAGAGGCGCGGCCCGAAAGCCTCCTCGCGCGTCTCGCGCCCGAAGTCGCGCCTGCGCCCGAAGGCTTGGGCGACCAGCAGGTTGACGAAGATGCCCGGCCCGCTCGAATAGACGCGCCATCCGCCCTCGACGCCGACGAGCCCGGCGCGCAGCGCGTCCCAGTCGGCGCTGGCGCTGGCGCGGTCGGGAAAGGCCGCGTCGCTCGAGGAGAAGAAGGCGTTGCGCTGGCGCGGCAGGGCGGCCTCGACCTTGTCGGCGACGCAGACCGGATTGACCGCGGCGAGCGCTTCAAGGAACGCCGCGCGCTCGCCGCGCAGGGCGAGCAGCTCGGCGTAGCGCAGATGCTCGTGCGTATACATGAGGCCGATCTCGCGGCCGAAGAAGCTCGCCGATTCGGCGCGGCGGAACAGCGTCTCCGGACCGCCGCGATAGGCGACGGGGCGATCCATCAGCCGCGCGCCGTCGGGGTAGAGCAGGTTTTCGCGGATGAGCGAAAGATGCGCCTCGCTCTCTTCTTCGGTGAAGAGGCCGGCGGCGATCGCCCGCTCGATGGCGAGCAGGGAGAGCTTCAGGCCCGTGCGCCGGTCGGACGGATGCAGCAGCAGCTCGGGCGGCTCGCCAGCGGCGCCGAAAATTCCGTAGCCGGCGACGATTTTTTCGCGCAGCAGCAGCGCGCGGAAATCTCGCCTCATCTCCTGCGCGAGCGCGCGCAGCCCGTCCGCCTCATCGGCGCGCCCGCTCCTTTCGCAGATCGCCGCGTAGCGCAGTAGCTGCTGGAAGAGCAGGGCGGCGGTCCAGGAGGAGACCATGCGGTCGCGCAGGCGCGGGTCGGCCGGCTGCAGCGAATCGTTCCAGTCGCCCTCGCCGTAGCGGATGAGATGCGTTCCCGGCAGGAAGCGCGCCCGCGCCGCGTCAATGAGCCGGGCGAGATGGACGCGCAGCGGCTCGGCGCGCGCCGTGCGCTCGAGGGTTTTCCGGTCGCGCCAGCGCAGCTCCTCGTCGAGGATCGCGCAATCGCCGGTCGCCTCGACATAGTCGCAGACCGCCTTCAGCGGCCAGACGATGACGTCGCCATGGCTGGAGCGGTCCTGGATCGCGCCATAGGGCGCCAGCATGAACCATTGCGGCCAGTCGGCCGTGTCCTCGTACTGCTGCTCGAAGACGACGCGCAGGATGTCGCGCGCGGGCGCGTCATGACGCAGCGCCAGCAGCAGCTCGAGCGGCCCCTGGCAGACGTCGCGCACGCCCCAGGCGGCGCCGGTGTATTGCTCGAGCCCGTGCGGGACGGAGAGATGGATGAGCGCGTTCTGGACGAGCCACGGGAACAGCGCCGACGCCGCCTCGTCTCCCTCGATTTTCGCGCCGCGCGTGAGGCCGCGCCAGAATTTTCGCGCGGGATCGAGCGCGTCCTCGCGCGAAAGGCCCTGCGCCGCGCGGGCGGCGAGCGCGCCTGCCTGCTCGAAATCATTGAGATCGCCGGTTATGGCGAAGGCGAAGCCGCATGTCTCGCGCGTGCGCAGGACGATGTAGCCGCCGCCGTCCGCGCCGGGCTCGTCGTAGAGCAGGCCCTGCCCGCCGATCGCCTCGATCTCGTCCGGCGTCAGGGCGACGAGGTCGAGGCGGGCCTGCGGATAATGCTGGCCCCACAGGAAATCGGCTCCCGGCCGCAGCGTCGCGCGCTTGCGCGCCGCGTCGATCTCGACGCGGCCGGCGTGCTCATATTCGCGCTCGCCGAGCACGAGCTGGCCGAAGGCGATGAAGCGGCGCGCAGTCGGCCCGCACGAAACGCGGAGAACCATGACGGGATCGGCGCCGCTCGCCTCGAGCGCGACGGTGATCGTCTCCGCGCCGAGCCGATAAATCCAGCGGCAGTCGGAGAGGCCGTTCTCGAACAGCGAGGGGACGCCGAGCAGGCGCCAGCGTCCGTCGATCTCGACGATGAGGCGCAGGCCGCTCGCCCGCGTCGCGTTGTAGGGGTCGCGCGAGACCGAGAACAGCTTGTGGAACGAGGTGTTGCCGAGCGTGAGCTGGGCGGCGAACACGCCATGCGCCCAGGCGGTCGCGCACATCGTGGCGTCGTCCGGCGGCAGCGCCGCCCCGGTGCGCAGGATGGCGCCGTGACGGCGGGTGACGGCGAGCTCCTTCTCGCGCGCGACGACATGGCGGTTGAGGCCGCCGCCTTCGTCGACGAAGAAGGAGTTCAGCCGTCCTTTCGCGCGCTCCTGCGCGAAGCGCGCGGGATAATCCGCGTCGATCGCGGCGTCGTCCAGCGCGTCTGCGGCGAGGGGCCCGGCGCGCTCGACGAGGCTGCGGCGCGGCGTCGCCATGGCGGGGGCGGGCCATGCGCGCGGCCATTCGACCGCCTCGAGCCTTTCAAGGTCGGCGGCGCTCGAGGCGGCGGGCTGGTCGGGGACGAACAGGCCGAACCAGCGGATTTGCGTCCGCTCGCCGGGCTCCAGCCGGAGCGGGCGCGCGGCGAGGCCGACGCAGGCCATCTCGTGCTGCAGCCGCCGGCTGGACAGCGCCTCGCCGTAGCGTTTGGAGAAGCGTCCGCCGTCGCGCGCGGCGGGGCCGAAAAGCTCCTTGCCGTCCGTCGAAAAGCCCGCGGCGCCGTCGAGGCAGCCGTGCAGGACGAGCGGATGGGCGCCGTCCTGCGCGAGGTTCTGCCGGCTCATGACGACGGGGCCGAAGCGTGGATGGTCGGCGATGAAATGGTCGACGTATTGCGAGGCGTAGGCCTCGTTGCCCATGAGGAAGCCGCGCGGCCCGAGCCCCAGGTCCTGTATGAGCAGCGCGTCGAGCGCGCGCGGGGACGGCCCTCGATTGTCGATCTCGAGCCGCCAGACCCAGGCCGGCGCGGACGGCGCCGGGGCGAGGCGCGCGCGCCAGAAAAGGCCGTGCGCCTCCCCCTCCCAGACGAAGCCCGCGGCGTCGGCGCCGAAGCGCGCGGCGCGCGCGCCGCAGGCCTCGATCGGCGCCTGCCCCGCAACGCGCAGGATCGGCCCGGCGAGGCCGCCGCCGATGGGGGAGCCGAGGATCTGGTTGACCATGACCGGCGCGCCGGCGCCATGGCGGACGATCGAGAACAGCGCGCCATTGGGCAGGACGGCGATCTCGAGCCCGTCGGCGCCGGCGCGGCGGACGAGGCCGAGGCCCTCCTCGCGCGGCAGGGTCCAGCCGAGGGCGGAATCATGTCTCATCGCGCCCTCGTCTCATCGCGCCCTGTTGCGGGCGAAGTCCTGCGGCGGCGGCAGAATGACGGGGCGCGGGGCCGGCGGCAATCGAAGAATTTGACGCCGGCGCGTCCTCATGGTCGCCTGTCGCGGCGCAGACGCTGCGCGCAACGAGAAAAAAGAGGATCAGCGATGTCGAACCATGTCTACAAGGTCGTCGAGCTCGTCGGCTCCTCGGCCGAGTCGATCGACGACGCCGTCAAGCGGGCGATCGAGCGCGCCAGCGGGACGCTGCGCCGGCTGCGCTGGTTCGAGCTGGTCGAGACGCGCGGCCATATCGAGGACGGCAAGGTCCATCACTTCCAGGTCAAGCTCAAGGTCGGCTTCGCGCTCGACGAGGAGTAGGCCAGGACGCCTCGCCGGCGCTCATATCTCGAAGTCGACGATGTCGGCGGCGCCTTCGAGCCTCGCCCTGATCGTCGCCGAGAGGAGCGCGGCGTGCGGGTCGCCGCGCCGGCGCGGCGCGGGCTCGGCGGCGAATTCGCCCATGACGCGGGCGGGCGAGCCGGCGAGCAGCACAATGCGGTCGGCGAGATAGACCGCCTCGTCGATGTCGTGGGTGACGAACAGCACGGTCTTGCCCGTCGCGGCGCGCAGCCGCGCGAGCTCGTCCTGCAGGTCGGCCCGCGTTATGGCGTCGAGCGCGCCGAAGGGCTCGTCCATCAGGAGAAGCTCGGGCTCGACGGCCAGCGCGCGGGCGAGGCCGACGCGCTGGCGCTGGCCGCCGGAGAGCTGGTGCGGCCAGCGCCGCGCCTGCGCGCCGAGGCCGACGAGCTCGAGCGCGGCCCTGGAGCGCGCGAGGATCTCGGCGCGGGAGAGGCGCAGGCCTTCGAGGCCGAAGGCGACGTTGGCGCCGACGCGCCGCCACGGCAGCAGCCGCGCGTCCTGAAAGACGAGCGCCATCCTACGCCGTCCGGGCGCGTCGGGAATGTCGACGAAGACCTCGCCGGAGCTTGGCGGATGCAGCCCCATGAGCACGCGCAGGAGCGTCGACTTGCCGACGCCGGAGGGGCCGAGCAGGGCGACGAACTCGCCGCGCTCGAGCGTCAGGCTGCAGTTCTCGAGGATGCGCACGCGCGCCTCGCCCGAGCCGTAGGCGAGGCCGACGTCGCTGAGCCGCGCTATGGGAGCCATGCGAGCAGCCTCCGCCTGATCCCGAGGAACAGCACGTCGGTCGCCGCGTAGAGCAGCGCCATGGTCAGCATGTAGACGACGACGAGGTCGGTCGCGAGCAGGCTCGCCGCCTGCATCATGCGCGCGCCGACGCCCGGCACGCCGAACAGCTCGGCGGCGACGACCGACATCCACGCCTGGCCGAGCCCGGCGCGCGCGCCGGCGAGCACGCCCGGCGCCGACGCCGGCAGGGCGATCTTGAACAGCCGGCCGAGGAACCCGCCATGGCCGAAGGCGCGCGCGACCTCGAACAGCCCCGGGTCGATCGCCTGCACCGCGCCGAAGGCGGCGTAGAAATTGAGCCAGAACACGGCGATGGCGATGACGAAGGCCGCCGCCGCCGGAGTGAGGCCGAACCACAGGATGGCGAAAGGCACCCAGGCGAGGCCGGGGATGGGGCGCAAAAGCCGCACGATCCCCGAGAACAGCGCCTCGAACCAGGGCAGCACGCCGCAGACGAGGCCGAAGGCGACGCCAAGAACCGTGCCGATGGCGACGCCGACGAGGTAATGCGACAGGCTGTGCTTCACGGCGACGAACCAGAACCCCCCGGCGGCTTCGTCGGCGAAGGCCTGCGGCAGTTGGCTCGGCAGCGGGATGAGGGCGGACAGCGTGGGGTTGAGCCGCCCCGCCGCCTCCCAGAAGGCGAAGAACAGCAGGAGGCCGAGCGCGGCGAGCAGATGCGGGCCGAGCGCGCGCGCGCCCGCGAGGCGCGCCGGCGGGCGGCGCGCCGACGCAGGATGCGTCATTGCGCGGCGCGCCGGTAGAGGTCGAGGTCGAACAGCTCGGCGACCGGCGTCGCCTTGCGCACGACGCCCAGCTTCAGCTGGAAGTCCTGCAGCTTCGCCACCCCGTCGACGATGCGCGCCGGATCGGCGACGAAGGCGCCGCGCGCCCCTTTGAGCGCGCTCGTGATCTGCGCCTCGGTCAGGATGCCCGAGCCGAGCGCCGCGAGCACGAAGGGCGCGGCCTCGGCCGGACGCTCCTCGAGCAGCGCGGTCGCGCGCAGATGAAGGCGCACGAGCTTCTCGCCGAGCGCCTTCGCCTCGGGCGAGCCCGGCTTGTAGAGGGCGAGCGCCGAGCCCGGCTGGTCGGGCATGAACTGATGGCCGGTGACGAGGATCCTGGAGTCCTTGACCCGCTCCAGCACGACGGTGACGGCCGGCTCGCGCAGCACCGCGGCGTCGACCGAGCCCGCCAGAAACGCCTGCTGCGCGGCGTCGATGTCGATGCCGGCGATCTCGACGCTTTGCGGATCGATCCCGGACTGGTCGAGCCAGTAGCGCAGCAGCGTGTCCGGCACCGAGCCCGCCGGCTGGGCGGCGAGCTTGGGCTTGCGCCCCTGCGCCTTCGCGAAGGCGGCGAAGGCGGCCTTCATGTCGCCGCCCGCCGCGGCGGCGGCCTCGGCGAGCGGCCCGCGCCCGACGAGCTGAAGCTCCTCGATCGCGGCGGCGGCGATCACCTTGACGTCCACCCCCTTCGAGCGGGCGACGAGCAGCGGCAGCACGCCGGCGAGATAGGCGTCGAGCTGGCCGGCGGCGAGCGCCTGCATCGCCTGCGGCCCGGAGCCGAAGCGGACCGCCTCGATCTCGAGCCCTTCCTCCTTCGCCCAGCCCTTTCCGTCGACGACGAAGAGCTGCGCCGAGCCGAGCACCGGGATGTAGCCGATCCTGACTTTCTGCGCGGCGAAGGCCGGCGCGACGAGGGCGGCGATGAGGGCCGCGGCGAGCGCGAGGCCCCTTGCGGCGCGTGACGGGAATGTGGGCTGCATCGGTCCCTCGGGCGGGCTGGGCGGGCGGGCGCCCGGGAGAGACCGGCTCTATTTTACCCGATAATTTGAGTCAACTATGCGCGCCGGCGCTCAGGCCTCCGGCGCGACCTCGACCTTCATGCCGTTGGCGACGTTGGCCGGAGGGCTTATGACGATGCGGTCGCCGGCCTTCAGCCCCTGCTCGACGTCGAGCGTCGCGCCGTTGTCGAGCGCGACGCCGATCTTGCGCATCTCGAGCGCGCCGTCGTCCTTCACGACGGCCACCTGCATGCCGCCGCGGTCGAAGATCACCGCCTGCGACGGGACGACGAACACCGGCGCCGGCCGGCGCGCCTTGAGCTTGACGATCGAATACATGCCGGGCGACAGCGCGCCGTCCTTGTTTTCGATGTCGACCTCGGTGAGCAGGGTCCTGGTGCCGGGCGCGAGCGCCTCGGCGTTGCGCGACACCTTGCCCTTGAACACCCGGCCCGGCCGTTCGGCGACGCTCACGTCGGCGATGTCGCCGTCGGCGATCCCGACCGACGCGGACTGCGGCACGAAGACCTGCACGCGCAGGACGTCGTCGCGGGCGATGGTGAACAACGAGGTGCCGCTCGCGGCGTCGGCGGTGACGAGGCTGCCGACGTCGATCAGCCTTCCGGTGACGACGCCGTCGAAGGGCGCGACGACGCGCTCATAGTCGGCGAGCCGCTGCAGCCGGCTGACCGCGGCCTCCTGCGCCGCGACGTTGGCCTCGGCGACCGCGAGCGCGGCGACCCGGCCTTCGAGGGTGAGCCTGTCGGTGTCGCCCTGCTGCGCGCTCGACCATCCCTTGGCGACGAGCTGCGAGGTGCGCTGGTCGGTGATGCGGCCGAGGTCGGCGTTGGCCTTGGCCTGCATGACCGCGGCGCGTTGCTGCTGCAGCGTGGCCGTCGCCTGCGCCAGCTGCTGGTCGAGGTCGGGAGCGGCGATCACCGCCAGCACGTCGCCCTTCTTGACCCGGGAGCCGATGTCGACGCGCCGCTCGCCGATATAGCCGGTCGCGCGCGCGTAGATGGTCGCGCTTTCGAACGCGGCGATGTTGCCGGTGAGCTGGACGACGCGCGGCGCGTCGGATTCCTTCGCCGTGACGACGCGCACCGTCGGCGTGAACGAACGGCGCGCCTCCATGACGGCCTTCGCGTCGGCGCCGCGCTTGCCCTTCGCCGTCACGCCGAAGGCGACGAGCCCGGCGGCGGCGAGCAGCGCCGCGAGGCCGAGGACGCGGGCGAGGCGGCGCCGGCGCTTCTCGAGCGCCGGATCGGGTCCGGGCGCGCGGGCGGAATCGCCTTGCGGCGGCGCCTCGAGTTCCTGGCCGACGTCGGCGCTTGAGGTGGTCATGTCAGCGATCCTTGCAGGTCGACGTGTCTGAAATGCGCGTTCGGGCCGTGCGACGAACGCCGTTCGCCCTCATGCGGCTCTTCCTTCTCGAAGCGGCCGATGATGGAATAGAGATAGGGCACGAACAGCAGCGTCGTCAGGGTGCCGACGAAGACGCCGCCGATCACCGCCCGCGCCAGGACGGCGTTCTGCTCGGAGCCCGGCGCGCCGATGGCCATCGGCGCCATGCCGACGATCATCGCCGCCGCCGTCATCAGCACCGGCCGCAGCCGGGTCTCGCCGGCCGAGAGCGCCGCCTCGAACGGGCTCATGCCGGCCTGGCGCTGCTCGCGCGCGAAGGTCACGAGCAGGATCGAGTTCGCCGAGGCGACGCCGACCGCCATGATCGCGCCCATGAGCGAAGGCACGCTGAAGCTGGTGCCGGTCACGAACAGCATGAGGATGATGCCCGCGCCCGCGCCCGGCAGGGCGAGGATGACGGCGAAGGGATCGACGAAGCTCTGGTAGTTCACGACCATCAGGAGATACACGAACACCGCCGCGAAGATGAGGCCGATGGTCAGGTTGCCGAAGGCCGAATCCATGCTCTCGATCTGGCCGCGCACGAGGATGCGGTTGCCGGGCTTCAGCTCGCCCTTCACCTCCTCGACGATCTTGCGGATCGCCGTCTCCGCCGCGCCGAGGTCGATGTCCTGGACGCTGGCGTAGACGTCGAGGACGCCCTGGATGTTCGAGTGGTTCATGACCGACTGCACGCTGCGCCGCTCGGCGGAGGCGAGATTGCCGAGCACGGTCGGGATCGGCGAGCCGGAGGCGTCGAGCCCGGCCGAAAGCGGCGTGTTGTCGAGGTCGTTCTTGGTCGTGATGCGGTATTCGGGCGTCTGCGCCGGCATGTAATAGGGGATGCCGCTCTTGGGGTCCGACCAGAAGTTCGGCGACACCTGCTGCGACGACGACAGGCTGATGTTCAGGTTGTTGGCGATGTCCTGCACGCTGAGGCCGAGCTGCTGCGCCCGCGTGCGGTCGATGGTGTAATAGAGCTGCGGGGCGTCGAGCTCCTGCTGGACATGGACGTCGACGAGGCCGGGGACGGCCTGCATCTTCTCCGCGACGAGCTTGGCGACGCGGGCGTTGTTCTCGCGGTCGCGGCCCTGGATCTGCACGTCGATCTGCGTCGGCACGCCGAAGTTCAGGACCTGCGTCACGAGATCCGCCGGCTGGAAATAGAACATCACGTCGGGGAAGGCCTTGGGCAGCTCGGCGCGCAGCAGCTTGACGATCTCGGCGGTGGACTTCGTGCGATGCTCGGTGAGCTCGAGCTGGATCACCCCGTCGTTGACGCCGATGGCGCTGCCGTCGGTGAAGGCGAGATTGTAGACGCGCGCCGGCAGGCCGATGTTGTCGAGCGTGAGCTTGAGGTTTTCCGGCGGCACGAGCTCGTGGATCTTGTCCTCGATCGCCTGGAAGATCTGCTCGGTCCGCTCGATGCGGGTGCGCGCGGGCGCGCGCACGTGGATCTGGATCAGCCCGGCGTCGACGCGCGGGAAGAAGTCGCGCCCGACGTTGAGCGCCATGAAGGCCGCGGCGCCGACGACGCAGAGTGCGACGAGCGGCGTCGCGACCGTGCGCCGCATGATCCGCTCGAGCAGCCAGGCGTAATAGTCGCGGAAGCGGTCGAAGCCGGCGTTGAAGCGGGCGTGGAAGCGCGACAGCCAGTCCTTCGCGTCATGCCTTCCCTCGTGCTCCTTGCGGATCAGGAGGCTGATCATGATCGGCGTCAGCGTGCGCGAGATGCCGTAGGAGGCGAGCATGGCGAAGACGACGGCCATGGCGAGCGGGGCGAACAGATAGGCCGCCGCCCCCTCGAGGAAGAACACCGCGACGAAGACGCAGCAGATCGACAGCGTCGAGATCAGCGTCGGCACGGCGATGCCGGCGGCGCCCTCGAGCACCGCCTGGTCGAAGTCGACGCCCTCCTCGAGCAGGCGGTGGGTGTTCTCGATCGTCACCGTCGAATCGTCGACGAGGATGCCGACCGCGAGGGCGAGGCCGCCGAGCGTCATCGTGTTGATCGTCTGGCCGAGCGCCGTCAAGACGGCGATCGAGGTCAGGATGGAGAGAGGGATCGACACCATGACGACCAGCGTCGAGCGCCACGAGCCGAGGAAGATCAGGATCATCAGCGCGGTGAGGCCGGCCGCGACGGCGCCTTCGTGAAGCACGCCCTCGATGGCGTTCTCGACGAAGGTCGACTGGTCGAACAGGAGCTTGACCTGCATGCCGGGCGGCGCCGCCTTCTCGATGTCGGGCAGGGCGGCCTTGACCCTGTTGACGACGTCGAGCGTCGAGGCGTTGCCGTTCTTGATGATGGTCAGCAGGACGGAGCGCTTGCCCTCGGCGCGCACGATGTTCTGCTGCACCGCCCATCCGTCGCGCACATGGGCGACGTCGGACAGGAAGACCGTCGCGCCGCCGTCCTTCTTGACCGGGACGCTGTTCAGCTCCTCGACCGAGGCCGGATTGGCGTTGACCTTGACGATGAACTGCTGGTCGCCGAGCTTGGCGTCGCCCGAAGGCAGGGTGAGCGCCTGCGCGTTGACCGCCTTGACGACGTCGTTCGGCGTGAGCCCGCGCGCGCGCATCGCGTCCGGGTCGAGGTCGATCATGATCTGGCGGTACTTGCCGCCGTAGGGCGTCGGCAGGGTGACGCCGGCGATCGGCGCCAGCGCCTGGCGAATCTGGTAGATGCCGTAGTCGTAAAGCTGCTGCTCGTTCAGGCGGTCGGAGCTCAGCGAGAGCTGCAGCACCGGCACGGAGGAGGCGTTGAAGCGCACGATGGTCGGCGGATTGATGCCCGGCGGCATCAGCGAGCGGATCGAGTTGGTCGCCGAGACCACCTGCGCGATGGCCAGCTCGATGTTCACGTTCGGCTGGAAATAGATCTTCTGGACCGCGATCCCGGCCAGCGTCTGGCTCTCCATGTTCTTGATGTCGTTGACGTTGGCGCTGATCGAGAACTCGCTGTAGGTGGTGACGCGCGCCTCCATCTCCTCGGGCGTCAGGCCGGTGTACTGCCAGATCACCGTCACGACCGGGATGTTGACGTTCGGGAAGATGTCCTTCGGGGCCTTGAGGATCGCCGTCCCGCCGAGGAACAGCATCAGCACCGCCAGCACGTAAAAGGTGTGCTTGTAGCGCAGGGCGAAAGCGGTGAGGCCCATCGAAAGCTCCTGGACGCGGCCGCGCGGCGCGCGCGAGACGGGGCGCGGTCCGCCCGGGCGAATCCGGCCCGGCGCGGCCGCGCCTCCGAACGACGAGAAAGCGTACTGTATTGTACAGTACGTTCAACGTGTGGCACAATGCGCCGCGCAGGTCATTTTTTCGTTGGGCGAAGAACGGCATGGGCGACGCGCGGGCGGCCGCGACCTCCTCCCCTCCTTCCCGGACCCGCGCCCGGCCGTCCGCGCGCGCGACGCAGGGCGGGCGCCTCGAGGCGCGCCGCGCGGCCTTCCTGACCGCCGCCTGGGCGGTCTTCGAGGAGAAGGGCTACGACGGCGCGACCATCGACGAGGTGATCGCCCGCTCCGGCGGCTCGCGGCAGACGCTCTACGCCCTGTTCGGCGGCAAGCAGGGCCTGTTCGAGGCGCTCGTCGTCGAGGTCTGCGAAACGATCTTCCGCGGCCTCGCGCCGGAGGCGCTGGGGCCGCAGCCGCTCGAGGCGGCGCTGAGCGAGATCGGCGAGCGCTATCTTCTCGGCGTCACCTCGCGCCGCGCGCTGAGCCTGCACCGCCTGATGATCTCCGAGGCGGCGCGCGTGCCGAAGCTCGCCGAACGCTTCTGGCGGCGCGGGCCGGGCGCGGCGCGGCTCTTCCTCGCGCAGTTCCTCGAGGCGCGCAAGGCGGAGGGGCGGATCGTCGTCGCCGACGGCGCGCGGGCGGCCGACCATTTCCTCGACATGCTGACCGGCACCATCCGCCAGCAGTGCCTGATCGGCGCGCGCAAGCCGCCCGGACGGGCCGAGGCGCGCGCTCTGGTCGCCTCCGCCGTGACGCAGTTTTTGCGCGGCGCGGCGCCTCGGCCCGCGGGCGCCTGAGCGGGCGGGGCCGCTTCTATTCGCATGCGTCTTCGCCTATAAGCACAGGCCGCGCTCGAGGTTGCGGGACGCGGATGTCGGGGAGGCGGGACGGACGATGTATCTCAAGAAAGCTCTCACTCTGGCGGACGCCAAGGCGATCGCCGCCGCGGCCGAGGCGGAGGCCAGGAAGAACGAGTGGCGCGTGACCATCGCCGTTCTCGACGAGGGCGGCAATCTCCTCTACCTGCAGCGCGGCGACGAGGCGCCGCCCGGCTCGATCGTCGTCTCGCAGGAGAAGGCGCGCACCGCCTTCCTGTTCAAGCGCCCGACCAAGGGCATCGAGGAGGCGGTCGCGGGCGGCCGGCTCGTCATGATGTCGCTGCCCGGCGCGACGCCGATCGAGGGCGGCCTGCCGCTGTTCAACCAGGGCTCGATCATCGGCGCCATCGGCGTCTCGGGCGTGCAGTCGCCGCAGGACGCGCAGGTCGCCTACGCCGGCGCGGCGGTCGCGGCCGAACTCGCCTGAGGCGGGCGCGCCGGCGGGGCGGCGCGGGGATGGAGCCATGCGGCGATGAGCGAGGCGCTGTCCGGGCTCGCGAGCCATCTCTCCGTCGCGGCGCTCGTCGCCGCCCTCGCGCTCGCCGGCGCCGGCGTCGCGATCCTTCTCATCCGCGGCGACGCGCCCTCGCGCCTCGCCGCGCGGCTGTGCATGTTCGCCGCGCTGACGCTGCTTCTCGTCGGCCATGGCTTCGCCCCCTACGAGCCGCACGACCTGTCGGACGTCGAGCCGGCGCGGCGGCTCGCCGTCTACGTCGCGTCGTTCCTGTGGTGGATCGGCCTCGGCCGCTGCCTGACCGGGCTCGCCGCCGTCTTCGTCATCTTCGAGCGCAAGCCGCGCGAAAGCCGGCTGTTCCGGCAGCTCATCGGCGTCGTCGTCTATCTGTGCGTCGGCTTCGCCATTCTCGGCCAGCTGTTCAGGATTCCCGTCGGCGCCGTCTTCGCGACCTCCGGCGCGGTGGCGATCATCCTCGGCCTCGCGCTGCAGAGCACGCTCTCCGACGTCTTCTCGGGCGTCGCCATGAGCCTCGGGCGCTCCTACGCCATCGGCGACTGGATCACGCTCGAGGGCGGCGTCGAGGGGCGGGTGATCGAGACCAACTGGCAGAACGTGCATCTCCTGACCGCGGCGCATGACGTCGCCATCATTCCCAACAGCGTCGTCGCCAAGACGCGCATCGTCAACCAGAGCTGGCCCGAGCCCTCGCGCGCGGCGAAGGCCGCGGCGCGGCTGCGGCCGACCATGGCGCCGGCCGAAATCGTGGCGATCGCCCGCGACGCGCTGGAGAGCTGCAACCTGATCCTGCACGATCCCGCGCCCCTCGTCGCGGTCAAGGCGCTCAGCGCCACGGCGATCGAGCTGGAGCTCACGGGCCGCGCGCCGGACCGGGCGCAGCTCGACGCGGCCCGCAACGAGATGTTCGACCGCCTCTATCGCCACGCCGCGGCGGCGGGGCTGCGGTTCGCTCCGGAGGCGGGCGACGGCGCGCCGCCGCCAGAGGCCGACGTCGCGACCGACGCCGCGGCCCGGCTCGCGCAAAGCCTGCCGTTGTTCGCCTCGCTCGCCGACGGCGACCGCGCCGCGCTCGCCGCCAAGATGCGCCGGCGCGACTATGAGCCGGGCGAAGTCGTCATCGGCGCGGGCGCCGTCGCCGACGCCCTTTGCGTCGTGCTCAGCGGCGCGCTCGCCCTGACGCAGAAGCATGGCGAGCGCGAGCATGAGCTCGCGCGCCTCGGCGCCGGGGATTATTTCGGCGAGGGCGGCCTGCTCCTCGGCGAGCCGGCGCGCGGCGTCATTCGCGCGATCACCCGCGTCGTCGTCTATGAGATCGGGGCGCAGGACCTCGCCCCGATCCTGCGCGAGCGGCCGGAGCTTTCGCGCGCGCTCGGCGCGGCGCTGGCGCTGCACCGGACGCTGGAGCAGAATGACGAGAAGGCGGCGGCGCCCGGCCGCGCGGCCAATTCGGCGCGCCGCTTCGCCGACCGCATCCGGCGCATCTTCGCCCTCGACCTGAACGAGACGGATTGAGCCTGAAACGGCGGGAGCGCGACATGAAGGCGATGATCTTCGAGGGCCCCGGCCGCCCGCTCGTCCTGCGTGAGATCGAGACGCCGCGGCCCGGACCCGGGCAAATCCTCATCCGCGTCCTCGCCTGCGCCGTCTGCCGCACCGACCTGCATATCCTCGACGGCGAATTGCCCAGGCCCAAGCTGCCGCTCGCGCTCGGCCATGAGATCGTCGGCCGCGTCGAAGCGCTCGGCGAGGGCGTCGCCGCGCCCGCCCTCGGGACGCGCGTCGGCGTCCCCTGGCTCGGCTGGACCTGCGGCGAATGCCGCTTCTGCCGCTCGGGACGCGAGAACCTGTGCGAGAAGGCCCGCTTCACCGGCTACGACGTCGACGGCGGCTACGCCCAGTACGCCTGCGCCGACGCGCGCTACGTCTTTCCCCTGCCGGACCTCTATTCCGACGCCGAGGCCGCGCCGCTGCTGTGCGCCGGGCTCATCGGCTACCGCACCCTGCGCCTCGCCTTCGAGGGCGAGGAGAGGCTCGAAGGGCGCGGCCGGCGCCTCGGGCTCTACGGCTTCGGCGCCGCCGCCCATCTTGTCGCGCAGGCGGCGCGCCACGTCGGCTTCAAGGTCTACGCCTTCACGAGCCCCGGCGATCTCGCGGCGCAGGACTTCGCGCGAAGCTGCGGCGCGGTCTTCGCCGGCGGCTCGGACCAGCCCTCGCCCGAAAAGCTCGACGCGGCGCTGATCTTCGCCCCCGTCGGCGCGCTGGTCCCGACCGCGCTGAAGGCGCTCGAGCGCGGCGGCTGCGTCTGCTGCGGCGGCATCCATATGAGCGACGTGCCGGGCTTTCCCTACGCCGACCTCTGGGAGGAGCGGATCATCCGCTCGGTCGCCAATCTCACCCGCCGCGACGCGCAGGAGTTTCTGGCGCTCGCGCCGCGGATTCCGGCGCGCGCGACGACCGTTCCCTATCCGCTCGAGCGCGCCAGCGAGGCGCTCGAGGACCTGCGCCATGGCCGCCTTTCGGGCGCCGCCGTGCTGATCCCGCCGGTCTGACGGAGCGCCTGTGAGTCCGCCGAGCCTTTCGAGCCTCCTGCCGCTCGTCTTCGAGAACGTCGGCCCGATCCTGTTCGCGCTGGCCTTCGTCGCCGCGGCCCTCGACCGCGGCAAGCCCGTCGCCGACCGGCTGCTGTCCTGGCTCCTGCTGCTGCCCATCGGGCTCGGCGGGCTGTGGTCGGCCTATTTCCATCTTTTTCAGCCGGCGCTCGCGGCGAACGCCATCGGCTGGGCCGACAGCCCGTTCCAGTTCGAGGTCGGCATGGCCGACCTCGCGCTCGGGATCGCCGGCTGCTTCTCCGTCTATGCGAGCTTCGGCTTTCGCGCCGCCGTGACGCTGATCAACGCCATCTTCCTCGCCGGCGACGGCGTCGGCCATGCGCGCCAGATGATCGTCGCGCGCAATTTCGCGGTCGACAACGCCGGCCCGGCGTTCTGGGTCGACCTCGCCCTTCCGCTCGTCTCGCTCGCCTGCCTGCATCTGTCGCGCAAGTCGCGCAAATAGCGGCTCAGCGCCCCGAATAGTCCGGGATCTGCTGGCGCTTGCCGAAGATGAACTGCTGCGGGTTCTGCTCGATCGAGCGGATCGCCTGCGACAGGATCTCGAGCGTGCGCCGTCCGTCGGCGGCGAGCGCCTGATATTCGCGCAGCCCGGTGTTGGAGAAGCGCGTCAGATTGGCGCCGATGTCCTTCCAGCTGCGGTTGACGTTGTCGGCGAGCTGGCGCACCGACTGCGCCGCCTCCGAGACCTGCGCGAAGGCGCCCTTGTCGTCGCCGGTGGCGAGGAAGGCGTTGAGGTTGGTGAGCACGCTGTCCACCTTGTCGGCGGCGGCGTTGAGCTTCTTGGAGACGTCGGCGGCGTTGTCGACGATTTTCTTCACCTGATCGGGGTCGACCGCCTTGACGATGCGTCCGGAGTCGGCGGCGAGCGTGTCGAGCCGCGCCGCGAGCGGCTTGACGGCGCGCCCGGCCTCCGCCATGGCCGCGGTGAAATCCTTGATCCCGTCCGAGTTCGCGGCGAGCGCGTCGGTGAATTTCCGCACATTGCGCACGGAGTCGTTGATCGGGCCGGAATTGTCCTCGAGCAGCTTGTTGGTGCGCTCGAGGAAGGCGCTCGCCTGGGCGGAGATGCGCCGCGCGCTTTCGACGAGGTCCTGGAAGTCGGAGCGCTCGGCGCGCAGCACCGGCGGCCCGCCTCCCGGCGGCGGCTCGAGCGGAGCGGCCGTGTCCGAGCCGCCGGTCAGGGCGATGTTGGCGACGCCGGTGAGGCCCGTCGTCTCGAGCCGCGCCCTGGTGTCGACGCGGATCGGCACGCGCCCGTCGACCTCGACCAGGGCGAAGACCTCGCCGGGATTGTCGGGCGAAAAGTCGATCTTGTTGACGTCGCCGACGCGCACGCCGTTGAACAGCACCGGCGCTCCGCGGATGAGGCCGGAGACGGAGCCCATGAAGATCACCTTGTAGACGCGCTGGCCGCCGGGCTTCTCGCCGCCCGAGAACCACAGCACGAAGGCGAAGGCGGCGGCGATCACCGCCACCACGAAGGCGCCGATCAGGGCGTAGTTCGCGCGTGTCTCCATGAAGCCTACGAGTCCTGCTCGGCCGCGGCGTCGGCCTTTTTACGGCGCAGCTGCGAGGCGTCGAGCTGACGCGCCCGCTTGCCGTGGAAATAGGCCCTGAGCCAGGGATGCTCGGCGGCCAGCATGTCTTCGATCGTCCCCGTCGCGATCACCTTCTTGTCGGCGAGCGCGGCGATGCGGTCGCAGATCGAATAGAGGCTGTCGAGGTCGTGCGTCACCATGAACACGGTGAAGCCGAGCGTCTTGTGCAGCGTCGAGATGAGATCGTCAAATTCGGCGGCGCCGATCGGGTCGAGCCCCGAGGTCGGCTCGTCGAGAAAAAGGAGCTCCGGGTCGAGCGCCAGCGCCCGCGCCAGCGCCGCCCGCTTGACCATGCCGCCCGAAAGCTCGGACGGATATTTGTCGGCGGCGTCGGGGTCGAGCCCGACGAGCTCGATCTTGAGCATGGCGAGGTCGTCGGCGAGGCGCGGCGAGATCTTCAGATGCTCGCGCATCGGCGTCTGCACGTTCTGCTTGACGGTCAGCGAGGAGAACAGCGCGCCGCCCTGGAACATCACGCCGGTGCGCCGTTGCAGCGCGTCGACCTTGGCGTCGGAGGCGGTGTCGAGATTCTGGCCGAACAGCTCGATGGTTCCCGCGCGCTTCGGGGTGAGGCCGAGGATCGCCCGCGTCAGCACCGACTTGCCCTGGCCCGAGCCGCCGACGAAGCCCAGGATCTCGCCTCGCCGCACGTCGAGGTCGAGCCCGTCGAGCACGAGCTTGTCGCCGAAGCCGACGACGAGGCCGCGCACCTTGATGGCGATCTCGGGCGCCGCCGAGCGCGGCTTGCGGTCGCGCCGGCTCTGGCCGAACCGCAGCAGGGAGGCGGGAGAGAAGCGCGCCACGCTAAAACCTTATGGCGGCGAAGAACACCGCGAACAGGCCGTCGACCACGATCACCATGAAGATCGACTTCACCACCGAGGCGGTCACCTGGCGTCCGAGCGACTCGGCCGAGCCCGCGACCGCCATGCCCTCCATGCAGGCGATGAGGCCGATGATGAGGCCCATGAACGGCGCCTTGATGATCCCGGCGAGGAAGGTGCGCAGGGCGATCGCCTCGGGCAGCAGGGCGATGAAGCTCTTCGGCGTGATGTTGCCGTAGAGGAAGGCGACGAGGATTCCGCCGGCGAGCGCGCTCATGTCGGCGATGAAGGTGAGCAGCGGCAGGGCGAGGATCAGCGCGAGGATGCGCGGCGCGATCAGCGCGTCGACCGGCCGCACGCCCATCACGCTCAGCGCGTCGATCTCCTCGCGCATCTTCATCGAGCCGAGCTCGGCGGTGATCGCCGAGCCCGAGCGGCCGGCGATCATGATCGAGGTGAGGAGCACGCCGAGCTCGCGCAGGATCAGGATGCCGAGCAGGTCGACGACGAGGATCGTCGCGCCGAAGCGGCGCAGCTGGAAGATGCCCTGCTGCGCGACGATGGCCCCGACGAGGAAGTTGATCAGGATGATGATCGGCGCGCCGCGAAAGGCGATCTTCTCCATCTGGGCGACGAGCGCGGTGAGCCGGAAGTCGCGCGGGCGCGCGAGGCTCGAGCCGATCGAGGCGGTGACCTCGCCCAAAAATTCGACGCCCCGGCGCAGGTCCTTGCCGGCGCCGACGACCGTCTCGCCGACGTCGGCGAGCAGGCCCGTCAGGAAGAAGCCGCGCCTGCGCTTCGGCTCCTCGAAATCGCGGAAATGCGCCTCCTTCAGCAGGAGCGCCACCTCCGGCCGGGCGTCGGCGAAGCTCGCCTTGACGCCCTTTTCGTCGAGCTCGCTGCGCGCGCGGTCGATCAGCCACGCTCCGGCGGTGTCCATCCGCTGCACGCCGGAAAGGTCGAGCACCGCCGTCTTCGCGCCCGCCGCCGCCTTGACGAGCGCCTGCGAGCCCTCCTCGACGCCGGCGCAGGCGTCGAGCGACCAGTGGCCGGCGAGCTTCAGGCGCGTCCCGCCGCCTTCCGTCTCGGCCGCGAACGTCGGGCCCTCCGCAACCTCCATCGACCACGCTCCGCGCCGCGACGCGAAAGATGTAGCGACGCGCGGCGGCGAAGTCGAGGCCGCGAGGGACGGCGCTTGACCGGGGCGGCGGCCGCCCTTAAGCGGCGGGCGTCGAAGGCCTGCGGCGCGGCGCGCCCATGATTGGCGAGCGTCCCCTATGCGCGTTCTCAACTGCGCCGTCGAGCGCTTTCCCCTGAAGGACGCCTTCGTCATCTCGCGCGGCGCGAAGACCGAGGCCGTGGTCGTCGTCGTCGAGATCCTTGAGGGCGGCGCGCGCGGGCGCGGCGAGGCGACGCCCTACGCCCGTTACGGCGAGAGCGTCGACAGCGCGCTCGCGCAGATCGAGGGGGTCCGCGGCGCGCTCGAGGCCGGGGCGGGGCGCGAGGAGCTGGCGCGGCTGCTCGCGCCGGGCGCCGCGCGCAACGCCCTCGACTGCGCGCTGTGGGACCTCGAGGCGAAGCTTTCCGGCCGCAGGGCGCATGAGCTCGCCGGCCTGCCGGCGCCGCGCCCGCTCGCCACCGCCTATACGATCTCGGTCGGGACGCCGCAGGAGATGGCGGCGCGCGCCGCGCGCGAGGCGGCCCGGCCGCTGCTCAAGATCAAGCTCGCCGGCGAAGGCGACGAGGCGCGCCTTCTCGCCGTGCGCGCCGCCGCCCCTGACGCGAGCCTGATCGTCGACGCCAACGAGGCCTGGAGCGAGGCCGACCTGGAGCGCAAGCTCGAATTTTGCGCGAAAACCGGCGTCGCGCTCGTCGAGCAGCCGCTGCCGGCCGGACGCGACGATCTGCTCGGCCGCGTCGCGCGGCCGCTGCCGGTGTGCGCCGACGAGAGCGCCCATGCGCGCGGCGGGCTCGCCGCGCTGCGCGCGCGCTATGACGCCGTCAACCTGAAGCTCGACAAGACCGGCGGGCTCACCGAGCTGCTCGCCTGCGCCCTTGAGGCGCGCGCGCTCGGCTTCGAGCTTTTCGTCGGCTGCATGGTGGCGAGCTCGCTGGCCATGGCCCCGGCGCTGCTCGCGGCGCAGGAGGCGCGCTACGTCGACCTCGACGGCCCGCTGCTTCTGGCGAAAGATCGGCCGGACGGGCTCGTCTACGAGGGCTCGCTGATCCATCCCGCTTCGCGCGAGCTCTGGGGATAGAATTCGCCGCGCCCGACGCAGCGTCGTTCCGCGTCACGCTGCGTCGCGAACGCCCTCATCTACAAGTTTAGGCAATATATTCCCTAAGAATGCGGCGCGCGCGCTGCATCTGACGTAACGTCTGTTTGCCACTGATCTTCCCCAGGCAGGCGTCGCCGTCGCGGCGCGCGATATCGCGCGCGCAGGCGCGCCGTTCTTCAGGAGGATCGAAGTGTTCGAAGCAAAGTCGACGCGCGCCCGGCGCTCGGCGGTCCCGGCCGCCGCCGGGCTCCTCGCTTTCTCTCTCGCTTGTCCGCTCTCCCCGGCGGGGCCGGCGTCGGCCAAAACCGCCCGCGCCGACGCGGCGGGGCCGACGATCGTCAACCGCCCGTTCACGGCCAAGCCCGGCGACGTGTTCAGCCTGCAGGGGTCGGGCTTCGGCGCGGCCCCGCGCCTGTTCCTGAAGGGCTCGCGCCAGGGCGCGGCCGTCGAGATCGCCGTCAAGAGGGGCGACGACTCGACGATCGTCGCCGAAATTCCCAAGACGGCGGCGCTCGACGTCTACGAGGTCTGGGCGCAGAACGGGACGGTCTCGAGCCCGCATGTGTTTCTCAACGCGCCCGAGGCGCATCATTTCGACATGCCGGACATCGCGCCGGGGACGCGCTTTCGCGTGTTCGGCCGCAACCTCTACCTCGGGACGCTCGCGCCGACGGCGACGCTGACCGATGTGGCGACGGGCGCCGCGCTCAAGGCGCCCGTCACGCTTTCCGGCAGCGACGCCTACGCGCTTTACGCCACGCCGCCGGCCGGCGTCGTTCCCGGCCACAGCTACACGGTCGCGGTCTCGAACGGCTACGCCGCGGGCGCGCAGAGCGAAGCGACGGCGCAGGGGCACGCCGCGGGCGTCGACCCTTATGCGAGCGGCCTGCCATGGGCCTATGACTTCATCGCCGCCGACGGGCCGCGCTACAAGGCCGGCTCGCCGACCTCGGTCGAAGCCGATCATCACGTCTACAATGTGAAGACCGATCCCGCCCTGCAGATCAAGGCGAAGGGCGACGGCAAGACCAATGACGCGGCGGCGATCAACCAGGCGAGCCGCCTCGCCGCGCGCACAGGCGGCGTCGTCTACCTGCCGGCCGGCGTCTACAACGCCGGGCCGAACGAGATCACCCTTTATTCCGGCGTGACGCTGCGCGGCGCGGGCTCCGGCTCGACGAAGATCATCTATTCGAACGGGCCGCGCGGCGTCATCATAGCGTCGGGCGCGAGCCAGGTCGCCATCGTCGACGTCGCATTTCAGAATCTCGACGCGACGAGCGCCACGACCAACCTTGGCACATGGTCGCAGCCGGTGTCGAAGGTGCTCATCCAGCGGGTCGTGTGGGACCTCGGCACGGGCGGGCCGATCAACTTGCGCGGCGACCGCATCGCCGTCATGAACTCGACGTTCTCGCAGAAGATCAACTACTTCAACGGCGATCCCGCCAGCAAGACCGGCGGCCTCGGCCCATTGCTGCTGAGCGACATAACCAATCTCGTCTTCAGAAACAACAGCGTCGCCTTCGCGACGAACCAGAACTCGATGAACAGGGTCGAGAACGCGATCATCGAGGCGAACCGCTTCACGCGCAGCGCGGCCGACGTCATCGTCGCCGGGCCGAAGGAGGCGGCGACGATGACCTGGCCGTTCCTCAATCGGCCGGTGCGCGTCGGCGAAACCATCTCGCGGGTCATGGGCCGCCAGCTGACGCTCAATTTCGCCACGAACGTGGTCATCCAGAACAACACTTTCGCCGTCTCCAACGGGACGCTGCTGTGGAACAACAACGACGGCGAAACCATCCTCAACGAGGGCGGCGGACCCAATCCGCGCGAATATTCGGGCGTCGTCTCCTCGGCCTCCGCGACGACCATCGCCGACGCCGTCAAATGTCCGCCGGACTCATGTCCCTTCGTCGTCTATCCGCGCTCGAAGGTCATTGTCTTCAGCGGCGCCGGCGCCGGCCAGTGGCGCAGGATCGCCGGCTTCGACGGCTCGACCTTCACCGTCGATCCGCCGTTCGACGTGACGCCCGCGCCGGGCGACCGCTTCGCGATCTCGGCCCCGGCCTTCGAGAACGCGATCATCCGCGGCAATTCGATGAGCGGCAATCCGGTCGGAATCGCCATGTACCACGGCGCCTTCCTCAACGTCTCGACGGTCGGCAACCATCTCGTCAACAATGGCGGCATCTATCTTACGCCGTCGCAGGCGCCGGGCGTCCCGGGCCGCGATTTCTTCAACGTCTCGCGCAACATCGAGATCAACAGGAACGTGCTGACGAATGCGAGCGGGCTGTTCCCCTCCTATGTGTCGATCTGCTTCGTCATGATCTCGGGCAATGACTTCGCGGGCAAGAGCGTGCTCGGCGCGGAGGCGCGCTCCAACAAGATCACCGCGCGCAAGGGCACCTTTCCCTACGTCTACAACGAGGGCTTCAACCACTACACTTTCTACCAGAACGCCGGCGGCGGCTCCTACGTCGACAGCGGATCGGGCGCGATGAGCGGCGTCGTCTTCCAGGGCGGAAGCTGCGTCAATTGCGCGGTCAACTACCGGCTCTCGACGGGCTCGATCAACCCGACGATCTGGAACGCGGCCTCGACCAATTCGCCGGGCCTCGCCTCGACCTTCCTGAGCGACGCGCCGATCCTGCCGGCGGCCCATGGGTCGGCCGGCCTCGTGAACGGCAAGGATTGAGGAGGGCGCGCGCGAGCGCCCCGTTCCGTCAGATCGTCTGGTTGTAGGCGCCGACCTCGGGGTTCTCGCGCAGCACGGCGTCGAGCGCGGAAAACATTTCGCGCAGGCGGGCTTCCGAAACCGGGCTCTCGACGACGACGACGAGCTCGGGCTTGTTCGAGGAGGCGCGCACGAGGCCCCAGGTGCCGTCCTCGACCGTGACGCGCACGCCGTTGACGGTGACGAGGCTCTCGATCTTCTGGCCGGTGAAGGGCTCGCCCTTCTCCTGCATCGCCTTGAAGCGGGTGAGCACCTTTTCGACGACGCCGTATTTCTTCTCGTCGTCGCAATGCGGCGACATGGTCGGCGAGCCCCAGGTCTTGGGCAGCGCGGCGTAGAGCTGCGACATCGACTTGTCCGGGTTGCGGTCGAGCATCTCGAGGACGTGGATCGCCGTCAGGATTCCGTCGTCATAGCCGCGCCCGACCGGCCGGTTGAAGAAGAAATGGCCGGACTTCTCGAAGCCGGCGAGGGCGCCGAGGTCGCTGACGCGGCGCTTGATGTAGGAATGGCCGGTCTTCCAGTAGTCGGCCTTGACGCCGCGCGCCTTGAGCTCGGGGTCGGAGGCGAACAGGCCCGTCGACTTGACGTCGACGACGAAGGTCGCGTCCGGATAAAGCGTCGAGAGGTCGCGCGCCAGCATGACGCCGATCTTGTCGGCGAAGATCTCCTCGCCGCGCTCGTCGACGACGCCGCAGCGGTCGCCGTCGCCGTCGAAGCCGAGCCCGACGTCGGCGCCGCTCTCGCGCACTTTCGCGGCGATGGCGTGCAGCATCTCGAGGTCTTCGGGGTTGGGGTTGTAGCGCGGGAAGGTGAAGTCGAGCTCGTCGTCGAGCGGGATCACCTCGCAGCCGAGCGCCTCGAGGATCTTCGGCGCGAAGGCGCCCGCCGTGCCGTTGCCGCAGGCGGCGATGACCTTGAGCCTGCGCTTGAGCTTCGCGCGGTCGAGCAGGTCGGCGGCGTAGACCTTGGGGAAATCCTCGACATATTCATAGGCGCCGCCCGGCGCCGCGCCATAGGCGCCGGACAGCACGATCTCCTTGAGCCGGCTCATCTCGTCGGGGCCGAAGGTGACCGGGCGCTGCGCGCCCATCTTGACGCCGGTCCAGCCGTTGTCGTTGTGCGAGGCGGTGACCATGGCGACCGCCGGGCAGTCGAGCGCGAACTGCGCGAAATAGGCCATCGGCGAGAGGGCGAGGCCGATGTCGCGCACTTTCACGCCGGCGGCCATCAGCCCGGCGACGAGGGCGAGCTTGATCGAGGCGGAATAGGAGCGGAAGTCGTGGCCGACGACGATCTCCGGCTTGACGCCCGCCTCGCGCAGAAAGGTCCCGAGCCCGAGCCCGAGCGCCTGCACGCCCATCAGGTTGATCTCTTTCTCGAACAGCCAGCGGGCGTCATATTCGCGAAAGCCCGTCGGCTTCACCATCGGCGTCGTCTCGTAGGCGAGCGTGTTGGGGAAGAGCTGCGGCTGGGGTTTGGGAAACATGACGCCTTCCTTGAACTGCGGGCGCGCGGCGACGGCCGGGCTGCGGATGCGCCGCGCTTAGCACATGTTCATGTCAAGTTGAACGGCGCCGCCGCGCCAGGCGGCGGACCGGCGTCCTAGCTTTGCTTGGCGATGATCTTGTCCTTGATCTTGTCGTAGACGGCGGCGGGGATGATCTTCTTCTGGACGAGCTCGTCCTTGCCCTTGTAAGGCCGGTTCTTGACGATGTCGGCGGCGCGCTTGTCGCCGATTCCGGGCAGCGCCTGCAGGTCGGAAAGGCTCGCCGAATTGAGGTCGAGGAGCGCGGCGGGCTTCGCCTTGGCGGGCGCGGCCGCCGGCGCAGGCGCCGCGGCCCTGGGCGGGGCGGTCGAGGCGGCGGGGGCGGCCGACTGGGCCTGCGCCGCCGCGGCGGCGAGCGAAAGGACGGCGGCGGACAGAATAACGCGCAGTTTCGTCATGGATAGCCCTCCCGCGCCGGGTGGCGCAGGAGGAGAATGGACGCCGCGCCGGCGCCTGGCGAGGCGCGCGACGAGCTTCACGCGAAGATGATCGCTCAGGCGCGCGCGCGGCGCTCGCAGGGCGCCTTCGCCCCGCCCTCGGCGCGAAAATGCGCCGGCGTCGTGCCGACGAAGCGGCGGAAATAGGCGTTGAGATGGCTCTGGCTCGCGAAGCCGACGCAATAGGCGATCTCGATCAGCGGCAGGTCGCCCTCGATCAGGAGCTGCTTGGCCCGCTCCACCCTGCGCTCGATCTGGAACTGGTGCGGCGGGCGCCCCGTCGCCTCGCGAAAGGCGCTGCAGAAATAGCGCGGCGTCAGGCGGGTGAGGGCGGCGAGCTCGCCGAGCGTCACGTTGTGGTCGAGGTGAGCCTCGATATAGTCGAGCGCGAGGCGCAGCCGCGGCCCGGAGAGGCGCTGGCGCGGCTCGGCGCGCTCCTCGCGCAGGCAGGCGTAGGCGAGCTGCGCGAGGAAGGCGCCGGCGGCGCTTTCCAGAAACATCGGCCCGCGCGGAAAGCCGTTGGCGCTCTCCTTGCGCAATTCGCACGCGAGCGCGAAGGCGAGGCGATCCCTCGCCCATGAGGCGTCGACGCGCGGGCGCGAAGCGAAGGTTTTCACGCGCGCGTCGTCAACGAGGGAGTCGGGCTCGACGAACAGCCACAACCCTTCGCCGGCTCCCTGGCAACGGCACTCGAACTTGTGTTCCGGCGGCAGCACGATCATGTCGTGCGTTCCCCCCGCCTGCGGCCATGTCTTGTCGAGCGCCGGCTCGCCTTCCAGCCGCCAGCTGACCGCGCTGCCCGGATTCTGGAAGCAGACGCCTATGGCGAGGTCGCGGCGGAAGATGTCCCGTTCGCAGCGCCCGTCCGGGCCTTGCGTGCGCACCAGCATCGAGCCGGCGCCCCAGCCGCGCCGGCGCTCGATCGCATGGCGCGGAGAATAGGTCTCCACCCTGTGCATGGCGTTTCGTCCCTGACATCTTATCGTTGGGGTCAAAACTTAGTGATCGCCTGCAAGTTGCATAGGTTCTTGATTCATTTTCTAAATTTACGACGCTGCGCTGTAGGATGAATTATCTCCGCCGCAGCCATTTCATGCCAAGGAGCGGAATTTCATGGAAGAGCGCGGCCTGCGCGCCCGCCTATGGTCCCTCGTCCGTCGCCCAAGCGACGGCGAGGAGGGAACATGTCTCAGGAGTCGAAACAGGCCCGGCGCGCATGGGCGGGACGACGCGCGCTCAGCGTCGTCGTCGCGGCGGGAGCGGCGCTCGCGGCCCACTTCGCGATCGCGGCGAGCGGCCCGAGAGCCGTGACTCAGGAAGGGACGGTCGAGGGCGTCTACAAGAACGGCGCCGCGGTCTTCCTTGGAATTCCCTACGCCGAGCCTCCTGTCGGCGACCTGCGCTGGGAGCCGCCCAAGCGCAAGGACGCCTGGAAATCCATCCTGAAGGCGACCGCCTTCGGCCCGACCTGCGCCCAGATCACCACGCTCGGCGTGTTCGCCGGCCCGGCGAACAACAATGAGGACTGCCTCTATCTCAACGTGTTCTCGCCGAACGTCGAATCGGCGGCGCAAAGCAAGCTGCCGGTGCTGTTTTGGATCCATGGCGGCGGCAACGTCGACGGCGAAAGCAACGATTATGACGCGACCAAGCTCGCGGTTCAGGGCCGCCTCGTCGTCGTCACCGTGAACTATCGCCTCAACCTCATGGGCTTCCTGTCCCATCCGGCGCTGAACAAGGGCAAGTTCGGCAATTACGGGATCATGGACCAGCAGCTCGCGCTCAACTGGGTGAAGCGCAACGTCGCCGCCTTCGGCGGCGACAAGAACAACGTCACGGTGGGCGGCCAGTCGGCCGGCGCCTCCGACACCGGCATGCACGTCATCTCGCCGCTGTCGAAGGGCCTGCTCGACCGCGCGATCTACGAAAGCAGCGTGCCGAGCACGATCCCGACCGCCGATATCGCGCTGACGCGGGGCAAGGCGTTCGGCGTCGCCGCCAAATGCGGCGACGGGGCGGACACCAAGACCGCGAAATGCCTGCGCGCGCTGCCGGCTTCGAAGGTGCTGACGCTCTCGGGTACGCAGAGCGCCAACGGGCCCTATATCACCGGCCCCTTCGTCGACGGCGCGGTCATTCCGCTCCAGCCCTGGGAGGCCTGGTCGAACGGCCAGTTCGCCCATGTGCCGATGATGAACGGGCGCGTCCAGGACGAAGCCAATTTCAGCCTCGGGATCGCGGAGTATTTCAAGAAGCCGCGCGTCGCCTTCACGGCGGACGACTTCACGACCTATGTGAAGACGACCTACAGCGGCCCCGCCGGGCCGATCAACACGCCGCCGAACTATCCGGCGGGAACCGTCGAGAAGGTTCTGGCGAAATATCCGCTCTACGCCTACGCCTCGCCGCAGCTCGCCCTGGACGCGGTGCAGACCGATCCCGGCGCCTGCCGCGCGCGCCACTACGACCGCATCCTGGGGCCGCAGACGCAATATTACGCCTATGAGTTCCAGGACCGCACGGCGCCCTTCTACTTCCCGAAGATGCCGGGCTTCCAGGCGCTCGCCTACCACACGGCGGACATCCAGTATCTCTTCCCGCTCTATCATGGCGGCCCCGAGGGGATCCCGCATGAGCTGAACCGGCTGCAAAGCCGGCTCTCCGACCAGCTCGTGCAAGCCTGGGCGAGCTTCGCCTATACGGGAAATCCCAACGGGCAGGGCGACAGCCCGTGGCCGCGCTACGCCGCCAAGGGCGGCAAGCCGACGGTGTTCGCGCAGAACATCCCGGTTTCGACCGCGATCACCGACGCGCAGTTCTCCGCTTCGCATAAATGCGACTTCTGGGAGAAGATTCTCATCATCCCGGATTAGCGTCCGTCCGAACAGCTCGGGGCTTTCCGCAAAAGCGGACGCCTCGAGCGACGGGCCGCGAAACGAGGGGACGCCGGCGCCCCCTCGCCTTGAGCTTAAGTCAATAGAGCTGCGCGGTCTGCGCCTGATGCGCCTCGGCCGCCAGAAAGCGCTCGGCCTCGAGCGCGGCCATGCAGCCCATGCCGGCGGCCGTCACCGCCTGGCGATAGACGTCGTCCGTCACGTCGCCGGCGGCGAACACGCCCTCGACGCTCGTGCGCGTCGAGTCCGGGGCGGTGAAGATATAGCCGTTCGGCTTGATCTCGAGCTGGTCCCTGAACAGCTCGGAGGCCGGCTGGTGGCCGATGGCGACGAACAGCCCGTGCGCCTCGAGCGGACGCAGGGCGCCGGTCGAGACGTCCTTCAGCGTGACATGGGTGACGCCGGGCGGGTCCTGCGTCCCGTGGATCTCCTCGACGGCGCAGTTCCAGACCACCTCGACGTTGGGCCTCGCGAACAGGCGCTCCTGCAGGATGCGCTCGGCGCGGAAGGCGTCGCGCCGATGGACGACGGTCACGCGCGCGGCGAGATGGCTGAGATAGAGCGCCTCCTCGACCGCCGAATTGCCGCCGCCGACGACGATCACGTCCTTGCCGCGATAGAAGAAACCGTCGCAGGTCGCGCAGGCGGAGACGCCATAGCCCTTGAACGCGTCCTCCGACGGCAGGCCGAGCCATTTCGCCTTGGCGCCCGTCGCGATGATCAGGCTGTCGCAGGCGTAGGCCGCGCCGCTGTCGCCGAACAGGCGGAACGGGCGGCGCGAGAGGTTGGCGCGCACGATGTGGTCGGCGACCATGCGCGTCCCGACCTTCTCGGCCTGCAGCCGCATCTGCTCCATGAGCCAGGGCCCCTGGATCGGCTCGGCGAAGCCCGGATAGTTCTCGACGTCGGTGGTGATCATGAGCTGGCCGCCGGACTCGAAGCCGGCGATCAGCGTGGGCTCCAGCATGGCCCTCGCGGCGTAGATCGCCGCGGTGTAGCCGGCCGGGCCCGAGCCGAGGACGATGAGCCGCGCGTGGCCGGAGGCGGAGAAGGGCTTTCGCTCGGACGAGGTCATGAGGCGGCTCCGGGGCGCGGCGGAGCGCCGCGCCGCAAAATCTAGGCGGCGGCGCCGCGCCCCGCAATATGCGGCCGCGCGCGGCGCCTGGGCTGAAGGCGGGCCTTCAGCGCGGGTTGGCGACCGCCTCGAGCCGCAGCGCGCCGACGCCGGCCGAGAGGTTGACGCCGGTCTCGACGCCGACCGACAGCGGCTGCAGGCTGATCGAGCGGTTGTTGACGCCGACCAGCGCGTTGGCGGTGAGGCCGCCGCCGAAGGCGGCGTTGGCGCCTGCGCCGACGAATTCGCCGGAGAGGGCGTATGGCGGGACGGCGCGGCCGGCCGCGAGCACGGCCCACACGAAGCGGCCGCCGTTGGTGAAGCCGATGTCGAGGCCGAAGCGGCGGACGGTGCCGACGTAATGCTCGACCGGGCCGCGACGGGGCGTGAACACGCAGGAAAGCGCCCGGCTCGAGGTGATGATGAAGCCGAAGCCCGCGCCGACGTTGCAGTCGAGCACGCCGGCGCGCGTCCAGGCCGCCTGCGCGCCGCCGCCGAGGCCGGCGAGGGCGCCGGCGGCGAGGAGGGCGGCGGAGAACCGCCGGAAAGACGCCTTCATGGGAGAGCTCCTTGAGTTGCGGCCGGCGACCGTTGGAGGGCGGGCCGGCTTGACCGCGTCGCCGCGTCGGGCGAAACCGCGCCGCGCTCTGCGGCGGGAGGCGATGTATAGCGATGAAGGAGTTGACGCGCCAGCTTTCATCTTTCGTCGGCGTCGGCGCGGCGGCGACCGCGCTGCACTATTTCGTGCTCGTCGCCCTCGTGGAGGGGCTTTCGGCCGCGCCGCCGCGCGCCTCGTTCGCCGGCGCGCTCGCCGGCGCGGCGCTGTCCTATGCGCTGAACCGGCGTCACACCTTCCGCTCCGACGCCCCGCACCGGCGCGCGCTGTGGCGCTTCGCAGCCGTGGCGCTGGCGGCGGCGGCGTTCAACTACGGGTTGATGCGCCTGTTCGTCGACGCGATGGGCGCGCCTTATCTTCCGGCTCAGGTCGTGACGACAGGCGTGCTGACGCTATGGACCTTCCTCGCCCACCGCGTCTTCACGTTTTCCTGAGCGGCCCGCAGGTCGCGGCTAGCGCGCGGCGGGCGGGACCGTCGAGCCCGCTTCGGCCGGCGCCGCTCCGCGCGTCTGCGCGGGCGCGGCCGGCGTCGCATGCGTCTCGCGCGCCGGCGCGGCGAGGGAGGTGACGGCGACGCTGCGCCCGCTCATCAGCAACGGCGCGGCGGGTCCGATCGTGCGCACCTGCGCCGCCGCCGCGCCCGCCATCAAAAGAACCGCGGCCGCCGCCGCCATTCCGGCCCTGACCATCCAACTCTCCGACATTCATGCGGCTCGCGCCGCTGCGCCCCTGCGCGCGGCGCTGCGCCGTCCAACTGGAGAACGCGGCGGCCCCGTTTCCGGTTGCGAAGAATTTTCGCGCAGGGTCAACGCAGGAGATTGGCGCGGACGAGGTCGACGAGCTCGTCGCCGCGCCCGCTCATCACCGCCTTCAGCGCATAGAGGCCGAAGCCCTGACCTGCTCGGCGGCGATTTTGGGCGGCGGCGCGAGCTCCCGCCTCGCGACGACGACGTCGGCCAGCGCCGGCCCGTCGTGGGCGAGCGCGCGGCGCAGCGCGCCTTCGAGCTCGCCCGGATCGCCTCGGTCACGGCGTTGAGGCTGTCGCCGACGGCGCCGTAGACGCGCTCGACGCCGACGACGAGGAGCGTTTCGACCAAAAGGTCGGCGACGTTGCTGATCTTCATGGGAGGCTCCCTGTTCGCTCGCGTTGCAACGCCCCGCCCCGCCGCCGGTTCGCCTTTGACGCGCGAGGACCCGGCGCGTAGGGGATGGCGCGCATGAGCCTTAGCGTCCTCGCCTTTCCCGATCCTCGCCTGCGCCGGAAGGCCGCGCCCGTCGAAGCCTTCGACGACGCGCTCGCCCGCCTCGCCGAGGACCTGCTCGCGGCGATGCGCGCGGCCGGCGGCGTCGGAATCACGGCGCCCCATTGCGGCGTCCTCTCGCGCCTCGTCGTTATCGAGATCGAGCCCGGCGCGCCGCGCTTTTACGTCAATCCGGCGATCCTCGAGGCGTCGCAGGAGAAGATCCGCGGGGTCGAGGGCAGCGTCTCGATGCCGGGCGCGCGCGCCGAGGTTCTACGCGCCGCGCGGGTGAGGGTGGCGTGCGAGGACCTCTCCGGCGCGCCGCGCGAGGAGGCGGCGGAGGGCTTCCTGTCGGTCTGCCTGCAGCACGAGATCGACCAGCTCGACGGAATTTTCTGGCTCGAGCGCCTGTCGCGCCTGAAGCGCGAGCGGCTCGTCAAGGCTTACGGCAAGGGGCGCTGAGCGTCCGCTTTGCGCAGCGTCCGCATGACGTTCAGCAGCGCGCGGGTCTGGTGGTAGGGGTCGGTCCAGCCGTCGCCTTTCGGCGCGTCGAGCGGGCGCCCGTCCGGCGCGAGGACAGGATGCAAGCCGCCATGGCGCGCGTCGAGCTGGCGCACGAGGAGAAAGTCCCATGCGCGGCGGAAGGCGTCGCGGTGACGCGAGGTTTCCTCGCCGTGGCGCGCGTGCATGAGCAAAAGCGCGTTCAGCGCCTCGACCTGAACCCACCACAGCTTGCGCGCGTCGGCGCCGGGCGGGCCGAGGTGGCGGAAGCCGCCGTTCGCCTCGTCCCATCCCTCCTCGAGCGCCCGGTCGACCAGCGCCCTCGCCGTCCCATCCGCGCCCGCGTCCTCGCCGAGCGCCTGCGCGGCCTCGTCCATCAGGCAGGCCGCTTCGAGATTGTGCCCATAGGATTGCCCGGCGCGCAGGCTCGGCGCCTCGCGGCGCGCGAGGCTTCGCGCCAGAGCGCGCAACGGCCGGCGCCTCGGGCGGAAGTTGCGGCGAAAGCTCGTCGCGAGCCCGCCTGACGCGGCGGCGCCGCGCAGGAGGGCGAGGAGTTCGGCGAGGCGCGCGCGCAGGCGCGGGTCGGGCCAGCGCCGGTGGAGCGCGCTGAAGGCTTCGAGCAGATGGAGATGGACGTTGAGCGATTTTCCGCCGTAGGTTTCGCCGATCTCGTCGCGCCCACGCCGGCGCAAGATCGGCTCGCCCTCGCGCGAAAACTGCTCGAAATAGCCGCCATGGCGCGGGTCGCGGCCATGATGGTCGAGCCATGCGAAAGCATCTCTCGCGAGGTCGAGCGCGCCCGCGCCGGGGCTCGCCGACGCGGCGAAGATCGCGAAGGCCTGGCCGTAGGCGTGCTTGGCGCCGTCCGCGCCGGGGCCGTCCGGGCCGGCCGCGAAGAAGAAGCCGCCGCGGCGCTCGTCCCAAAACCGCGCGGCGAGGAAGGCGAGGCCATGGCGGTTCGCCTCGGCGAAAAGCGTCTCGCCGGGATATTCGGAGTTCGCCGCCGCCGCAGTCCATGTCATGCGCGCCTGAAACACGACGGAGCGCGGCCCGCCCTCGAGCCTGCGCCAGTCGGGCGCGAAATTCTGGTGGAAGCCGCCGGCCGGATCGATCGCCGCCGGAAACCACTTTTCAAGGACATGGGCGCGAAGTACCCGTTCGGCTTCGTCGGCGATCAGCCCGCGCGTCGGCGCGGCGGGATCGGGCGGCGCGGCGCCGGCCGTCAAGAGGACGCCTTTCGCGCGGAGCGGGGACGAAAGTGGCCCATGTCGCCTGCCTGATGGTCAGCCTGCCGGTCGGCGAGCGTTTCGCCTTCCTCCGGAACAGCGTCGCCGACTGGCGCCGCCAGACCCATGCAGAGAGGTCGCTCGTCATCGTCCTCGACCCGCGCGCCGGCGAGGCGCGCGCGCGCGTGCGGACGTTCGTCGCGGAGCTCGGCGATCCCTCGATCCGCCTCGTCGAGCCGGAAGGCGAGCCGAGCCTCGGCGCGCTGCGCAACCTGAGCCTCGCCGAGGCGGGAGCGGACATCGTCTGCCAGTGGGACGACGACGACCGCTCGCATCCCGCGCGCCTCGCGGCCCAGCTCGACGCCCTCGCGCGCGGCGACGGCGAGGCCGTCTATCTGCAGGACGTCATGCAGCATTTCCCGCGCGAGGGCGCGATGGCCTGGACCAACTGGAAGGCGACGCCGGCGGGCGGGCACCCGGGAACGCTGATGGCGCGCCGCGCGCCGGCGCTGCGCTACCCCGAGACGGGCGAGGAGGCGCGGCGCGGCGAAGACCTCGCCGTGGCGAGGGCGCTGATCGCGCGCGGCGCCGTCGGCTATGTCGCCGAAAAGCCCTGGCTTTACGTCTACGCGAGCCATGGCGCGAACACCTGGAGCGAGGGTCATCACCGGATGCTCGCCGACGAGCTCTCCATCTCGCGCGGGCTGCTGCGCCGGCGCGAAAAAGAGGTGAGGGAAGGGCTCGCGCCCTTCGGATTCGCGCCCGGCGCGATCGAGGTGCGCGGACGCAACGGCCCGGCCTTCACGCTGTGACGGGCTCATAGCGCCGGCGTCCCTCGGGCTCACGGCGCCGGCCTGACGGAGACGAGGTCGGAAAGGACCGGCGCGCCGTCGACGCCTTCGAGCGCGATGCGCGCGCCGTCCGCCTCAGGCGTCTGGAGGACGCGCCACATGGCCGGGATCGTCACGCCCGGCGCGCCGGTGAATTCGAGCGGGCGGCGCTCGGCGATGAGGCGGGCGTCGAGGCGACCGAAGAAGCGCTCGCGCCACGCCGCGTCCCGGCCGCCGAGAGAAAGGTCGAAGCACAGGAAGTCGAACGGAGCCCATCGCCCGTCGAGCCAGGCTTCGGCCCAGAAATGATTGGTCGGGGCCTTCTCGTAAAGGACGTGGCCGCCGACGACGCGGGCCGGGACGCCGACCGCGCGGCACAGCGCGACGAACAGCGCCGCGCCGAGCTGGCAGTCATACCTGCCCGAACGCAGGACGAAAGCGCAGGGCGCGCGCGGGTCGATCCGCTCATAGGGGACAGGGCCGCAGCAAAGCTCGTCCAGCATGTAGGACCAGAAGGCCTTGAGCGCCGCTTCAGGGCGCGCCGGCGTCCCGGCGAGGCGGCGGGCGAGCTCCGCCACCTGCGCGTCGACGCAGACGAGCCCCTCGCGCGACGCGAGATGGACGGGCTGCGGCGGATCGGCGGACGGCGCGGCCTCGCGCGAAAGAAGATAGGTCGCGGCGAGCTCGACGACGCCCGGGCCGCGCGAGACGCCGCGGATTTCGAGGCGCCCCTCGCCCGCCTTGACGCGCGCCTCGTCCAGCCCCTCGACGTCGGCGCGGGCGACCGCTCCCGGCCCGTGCACGCTCTCGAGCGGCGCCGGAGCGCGCAGCCGCAGGCGCGCGCCGGCGGGCGCGTGGATCGCGAAGCGCCGGCGCAGCGAGAATTCGATCTGCGCGCCCTGCGCCTGCGCGAGGCTTTCGACGAGGCGCCGGCCCGTTTCGACCCAGCGTCGCGCGAAGAACGGGTCTTGTCCGCCAAGCCCGCGCCGCTTCAGAAAACAAACGACCTCGACCGGATCGAAGCGCCGCGCGCCGCTGGCGTCGGTCGCGAAGGGCAGGCCGTCGGACGCCCAGCCGTCGAGCGCTTCGCGCGCCTCGCGTTCGGCGCCCGCCCGATCCGGCGCGAAGGCGAAGCCGCCGAGCCGCAGCATGGCGACGACGCGCTCCTGCGCCGTCGTGCGGCGGCGGTCGTCGAAGGCGGGCCCCGGGCCGAACCTTTTCTCGCTCCGCCGGGAATCGACAAAACGCATGCGGCGCCCAATGCTCGCTGCGGCGCGAGACGCGGAAGACGAGGTTCAGGAGAAGACATGCTGTACGAGCTGGCGCTTCCCAAGCTCATTCCTAACATGAGCGAGGCCCGCGTCGAAGCGGTGCATGTGACGGAGGGCGAGGCGCCGCAGGGCGGCAAGCTCCTCGACCTCAGCGTCGATCTCGGCGACGTCGCCTCGCAGGCCTGCCCGCCGATCTCCTATTACCGGCTGGTCACGCGCGAGAAGGCGCGGCTCGTGCGCCTGCTCGTGCCGCTCGGGGGAACCTGCGCGCCCGGCGCGCCGCTCGCCCTGTTCGCCGACGATCCGGGCGACGACCCGGACGGCGCGCCCGCCCGCGCGCTGCGCGCGAGCGCCGCCGCGATTCTGTGGCGCCCCGACATGTGGTCGGCGCAAGGCCGGTGAGACAGGATCGATGGGCGCCGCGCTGACCCTTCCCCCGCTCGGCGTCGGCGCCGGGCGCTCCGGCCTCGCCCTTCTGCGCGAGGAGGGTAGCCTCGTCGCGCCGGGCGAGCCGGTCGCCTTCTGCTCGCTCTCCCTCGACGGCGCGGCGCGCGCGGCCTTCGAGGGCGAGGACGTCGCGCAGGCCATCCTCGCGAGCCCGCTCGGCGGTCGGCTCGAATTCGACGACGCCGGCGCCGGCGGCCTGCTCGACGAGCGCGTGTTCGAGCCCTGGCGGGCGGGCGAGACGGTCTGCCGGATCGTCGGCGCGGCGGGAGAGGCGCCGCTGCGCGCGATGATCCTCGCCGGACGGCGGATCGGCTGGCCGGTCGACGCCGGCCCCGCGCTGCTGCCGGGCCTTTATTCGCGCGTGCGCGCCTTCTGGGGCGAGGGCGCGGCGCAGGCGCCCGTCCTCGCGATCATGGGTCTGTGCGACGCCACGGGTTTTATGCGCGGCCGGCGCGCCGCCTTCCTGGAGCTGTTCGCGGCGACACATGGCCCGGCGCATGTCGTCCACGTCTTCGAGAAGCCGCTCGCGCCCTGCGCGCCCGTGCTGCTCGACGGGCTTTTGCGCGCTCCGGCCGAGGCGGAGGAGATCGCGCAGGACCTGCGCGGCTTCTTCGCCGACGCGCGCCCGGCGCCGAGCCCGGCCGATCTCGTCTTCGCCGGCGCGCTCCTTTCGCAGCTTGGCGCGAGCCCGCTGCGCGAGCGCTGCGCCGTCTTCGATTCGCGCGGGCTCTCGCCGGGGCGGGCGCCGCGATTCGCGCTGATGTCGTCGAGCGCCGAGCCGCGCGCGCTGCTGCGCCACAGGAAGCTCGGCTACCGTCTTTATATCCTGCCCGACGACCTGCGCTGCGCCGGCCCGGCGGTCAGGGCCTGGCTTTCCGCCGCCTTCGCGCCGCAGGAAAGGACGCTCGACGACATCGCGCGGGACTACGCGCAGCTCGCGCAGGCGGCGGCCGGAACGCGGCTCATCGTCGTCAACCGCATGTCGAGCTCGGGGCGCGAGGACATTCTGAGCTACGCGCCCTTCGACCCGCCGCTCGGGCGCACTCTCGCCTTCGTCGCCGGCAAGGAGACGAACCTCATGCTGGACGACCTCGCCGCGGCGGGCGCCCTCGGCGTCCTCGACGTCGACGCCATCGCCGCCGAGATCGGCGGAGCGCGGCATCTCGCCGACGGGATACATCAGAGCGAGGAGCTGCAGCGCTTCTTGCGCGGAGAAGTCTTGCGCATCCTCGCCGACGCCGGGCGGGCGTTCAGTCCACCGTGAAGTCCACGGCGAGCTCGGCGGCCTGCCCGGGATCGGCGGGCAGGGCCTCGCCTTCATCGTCGCTCAGCAGGGCGATCGGCGTCTCGAGCTTCGCCCAGTCCCCGGCCTGCGCGAGCGCCGCGCGCAATACGCCCGGCTGGCCGCAGCGCACCTCGACGAGCGCCTTGTGCGTCTCGAGCTCGACGATCAGCTCGCCGGGCGCGAATCTGCGCCCCGTCTCGCCATGCCATTCGAGCACGCGGATCTCCTCGACGTCCTCGCCGACGCGCGGCACGACAAGCTTGTAGATCATTCAGGCTCTCCGGTTCTTGCGCGAGCGCGCGCGCAAAGCGTCTTCGCCGCGGCGACGACGCGCGCGGCGTCCGGCACGACCGCCGCCTCGAGCGCGGGATTGGAGGAGACGGGCGCGGGCAGGGGGCCGACGCGCGCGGCGCGGATCGGCCCCAGCCTCTCGCCGACGCGCGCGAAAACCTCGGCGCCGACGCCGCAGGCGAGCTGGCCCTCCTCCAAGGTCAAGAGCGCCCCGGTGCGGGCGACGCTCGCGGCCAGCGTCTCGACGTCGAGCGGGGCGAGGCTGCGCAGGTCGATCACCTCGCAGGAGACGCCCGCCTCGGCGAGGCGCTCGGCCGCCTCCAGCGCGATGCGGACCATGTAGGAATGCGAGACGAGGGTGACGTCCGTTCCCGCGCGAAGAATTTTGGCGACGCCGATCGGCGTCGGCGCCTCCTCGAGCGGAACCTCGCCCGCGCCGGGAAAGAGCTTCTTGTGGTCGACGTAGACGACGGGTCCGCGCTCGCGCAGCGCCGCCTTCATGAGGCCGTAGGCGTCGGCCGGGTTCGAGGGCGCGACGACCTTGAGGCCCGGAACCGACATCAGCCACGCTTCGATGCATTGCGAATGGGCGACGCCCTGGCCCTTGGCGCCGGCGGTGGTCTTGACGACGAGCGGCGCGCCCATCCGCCCGGCCGACTTGAAACGCAGCTTCGCCCCGTAATTGACGAGCGGGTCGAGGCCGAGCATCAGGAAATCCATGTAGGTGACGCTGACCAGCGGGCGGAAGCCGCCGGCGGCGAGGCCGACGCCGAGCCCGATCATGGCGTTCTCGGCGACCGGCGCGTCGCGCACGCGCGCCGGGCCGAACTCGGCGAAAAGCCCGTCGAACTCCTTGTAGGAGCCGCCGAAGGCGCCGACGTCCTGCCCGACGACGAGGACGCGCGCATCGGCGCGCATCTCCTCGGCGAGCGCGCGGGCGATCGCCTCGCGGAAGAACAGCCGCCGCGCGCGGGGCTCACCAGACATCGGCGAGGGCCTCCTGCGGGTCCGGCAGCGGGGAGGCGTCGGCGAAGGCGAGCGCTTCGGCGACCTCGCGCGCGACCTCCGCGTCGAGCGCCGCCAGCGCGCCGTCGTCGAGATCGCCGCGTTCGACGAGAAGGCGCTGATACGCGGCGATCGGGCAGCGCGCGCGCAGCGCGTCGAGCTCCGCCTTGCTCCGCGTCTCGCGCGCCGTGGTCGAGTGGCTCAGAAAGCGCGCCGAGGCGCATTCGAGGAAGAACGGTCCGCCGGCGCGGGCGGCTTCCGCGGCCTCGCGCGCGGCGTCGGCGACCGCCTCGACGTCCATGCCGTCGACGCGTCGCGACGGTATCCCGAACGGCGCGGCGAGATCGGCGAGGCGCTTTGCCGCGAGCGCGGCGGCGCGCGGCGTCGAGACCGAATAGCCGTTGTCGTCGCACACGAACGCCAGCGGCAGGCGCCACAGCGCGGAAAGGTTCAGCGCCTCGTGCAGCGCGCCCGCGCCGCAGGCGCCGTCGCCGAAGACGACCGCGACGATCCCGCCTTCCCCGGAAAGCTGGCGCGACAGCGCCAGCCCCGCGGCGACGGTGAGATTGCCGCCGACGACGGCGTGCGCGCCGAAGAAGCCGCTCTCCTTGTCGTTGACATGGCCGCGCCCGGCGCGGCCGGCGTTCACCCCGTCGCGGCGTCCGAGCAGCTCGGCCATCAGACGGCGCGGCGCGATCCCTCGCGCGAGGGCGAAGCCGATCGAGCGGCCGCCGGTCAGGAGCTGGTCCCCCGGCTCCAGCGCCGCGCAAAGACCGGCGGCGACCGCCTCCTCGCCGGCGGAAAGAAGCTGGAAGCCATGGTCGCGCCGCGCGGCGAGGGCCGCCTCGAAGGCGCGGATCAGCTTCATGGTCCGCAGCAGGGCCGGCGCGCTCAAGGGCGCCCCCCTCGGGCGGAGCCGTTCGGCCGCAGGCGGCGAACGGCGAGGCGCGCCGCGCCGCCGAAGGCGAGCATGGCGCATTGGCGCAGGCCCCGCCGCGCGACCGCAGCGTTGAGCCGGGCCAGCGCGTCGCGCGGGCCGATCGCGCCCGAGAGCAGCGCGCGCAGATAGAGCGCGGCCTGGCCGTCCGTCTCGCCGAAGGTCTGAACCGTCTGGGTGAAGCCGCCGACGCGCATCGACAGCGTGTTGAGCCCGGCCGGGACGGCGCGCGCCGGGCCTTCGCTCGGCCAGGGCGGCGGAAGCGCCTGCAGATGCGCCAGCGCCGCCTCCAGCGTCGTCGCGGGGAAAAGGTCGTCGCAGGCGCCGGAGAGGAGCGCCATGGCGAGGCGGCGCGCCGCCGCCTCGACGGCGAAGGGGGATTCGAGCCGCCAGTCGGCGTCGAGCGCGCGTCCGCCGACGTCGGCGAGCGCCCGGTCGAGGTCGACGACGAAGGCGCCGGTCTCCTGCGACAGTTCGGCGGCGAGAAGGTTCAGGCGGCGGATGCGCGTCCGCCGCGCGGCGGCGAGCTCCGGCGCCTCGTCGCGCACGCAGCGGAACACGGTCGTCAGATAGAAGAACTCATGTGCTTTCGCGCCCGCTGGAACCTCGGCGCGAAGGCGCGCCTGCGTCTGGTCCCAGGCCTGCGCAAGCGGCTCGACGTCCTGCGCGAGCGACAGGACGACGATTTCGCGCGGCGCGCCGTCGTCCGGCGCCGCGTCGCCCTGCGGCGCGAAGGCGAAGCGCGGCGCGTCCGCCCCTGCGGCGACGAGCGCTTCCTCCATGCGCGTCACGGCGCGCCGCAAGGCGGCCTGTTCCAGCGCGCCCGGCTTGGCGCGGATCAGGAAGTTTTGGCTAGCCAAGGGCGGCGCCCTGTTCCGCGCAGGCGCAAAGATGCGCCGCCCGCGCCGCCTCGAGGCCCACGACGCCCACGCGCCGCGCCGCCTCCGCGAGCTGCGGCAGGGAGAGGATGCGCGCCGGCGCGGGAACGGCGGGCGCGTCGGCAAGGCTCGCCCACAGCACGGCGAGCAGGGCGACCTCGGGCAGCGGATGGCGCGCGTAGAAGCGCGCCTCCCAGTCCGTCTCGACGAGCGGGTCGCGCCAGCCCCTGCGGTGGATCATGTGGAAGGAGCGCGCCCCGTCCGCCGGCGCCATGGCGAGCCCGGCCTGCGTCAGCCGCAGGGCGAGCTCGCGATGCTCGTTGATCGAAAGCTCGTCGTCGAAGCCGCCGCTGTCGAGAAAGGCGGCGCGCGGAACGGACTGGTTCGAGCCCGAGGCGGCCGCCCACAGGACCGCGCAGCCCCGCGCCTCGCGCAGCGCGGCCATCTCCAGCTGATAGAGACGCCGCGGCCCCGCGCCGGGATAGATTCCCTCCTGCGCGCGCGCCTCGATCGAGGCGAAATCGCCGGCGACCTCGTCCACGCCGACGCGCGCGCGGGCGAGGTCGGCCGCGCTCATCGCCGAAACGCGCGCCTCCTCGCCGGGCATCGGCGTCAGCGCGTCGGGATCGCGGAAGAGCCGCGTCTGGCGCAGGTGCAGCGTCTCGCCGCGCGCGAGCGCTCCGTCAAGGCGGCGATGGACGGCGAGATGGCGCGCGACGAAATCGGGGCCGGCCAGCGTGTCGCCGTCGAGGAAGATCAGGACGTCGCCGCCGGCGCGCGCCGCCCCCGCGTTCGCCGCGCGCGAGCGGCCCTGCGCCTTTTCATGGTCGATCCGCACGAGCGGGGCGAGGCGCGTCGCCTCGCGCAGCACGTCGTCCGTCGCGTCGTCCGATCCGTCGTTGACGACGACGATTTCGGCCTCCTCGCTCTGCGCCCGGAGCGAAGCGAGGGTCAGGCGCAGCCGCGCCGCCTCGTCGCGCGAGCGCAGGATCACGCTCGCGCGCATGCGCGCTCCTCTTCGAGAACGCCAAGGTCGGCGAGGATGCGCGCGACCTCCTGCGCGACGAGGCGGCAGCCTTCGGGCGCAAGATGCGTCGCGTCGAGCTTGAGCCTGTCGGCGCCCGCCCGCGCGAGGACGGCGTCGACGTCGACGATCGAGACGCCGCTGCGCGCGGAGAGCTCGATCAGCCCGAGGTTGAAGCGCCGCGCCACGGTCGAGAAGGCGTCCTCGAGCCCCAGATGGCAATGGATGAACTCGCCCGGCGCTGCGCAGGAGAGGTTGTAGATGAGGACCGGCGCGTCGGATCGCGCGGCGAGGCGTTCGAGGACGCCTTCGAGCGCCTCCATCGACTGCTCGACCGTGGAAGGCGGGACCTCGACGAACTCGCGGGCGAGCCGCTCGCGCAGGGGGGCGGGCCAGCTCGCCGCCTCGTAGGGAAAGAACAGGAAGCCCTTTTCCCTGTGCCGCACGAGCCGCGCGGCGATCTCCGGCATGACCGAGAGGACGAAGGCGTCGGCGTCGGATGCGAAGAGCCTCGCGCTGAACTGGCTTTCGAGCGGATAGGCGCGCAGCGGCGCGTCGAAGCCGGCGAGCTCCGCCGGAACGTCGCCGCCTGCTTCGAGCAGGGCCTGCGCGCCGGTCGAGGTCTCATGCTTCAGGCGGACCGAAACGCCCTGCGGACGCAGAATCTCGTTCAGCCCGTTCCACGTCACCCGTCCGCCGAGGCGGCAGGAATGCAGCGAGTCGTAGACGTCGACGTTGCCCTTGAGGAAAAGCGTGATGCGCCGCACATGAGGCTCCCCGCGCCAAGGACGCCTGCGCGGACGCGCGAGGCGCGGGACCGCGGCATGGGCCAGGTTTGTCCGAAGTCTATTCCGATTCGGCGGCGAAAAACATTCGGACTTGAATCCGCTTCGCTTGCGTCCGCCCGCCGGCGCCGCCGCTGCCGCCGCTGCCGCGCGAAATGTGCGCCGGCGATCCCGCGATGCTCGAATCGCTGCGCCGCGCCGCGAAGATCGTCGGAACCCAGATGAGCATCCTCATTCAGGGCGAGACCGGCGTCGGCAAGGAGCATCTCGCCAAGGCGCTGCACGCCTCCTCGCCGCGCGCCGGCAAGCCCTTCGTCGCCGTGAACTGCGCGGCGCTGCCGGAGAGCCTCATCGAAAGCGAGCTGTTCGGCCATGAGGCGGGCTCCTTCACCGGCGCCGGCGGCAAGGGCAAGAAGGGCCTCGTGCTCTCGGCCGACGGCGGCACGCTGTTCCTCGACGAGATCGGCGACATGCCCGCGCGCCTCGCAGACGCGGCTCCTCAGGGTGCTCGCCGCGACGCACCGCGACCTCCTCGCGCTCGTGACGGAGGGCGCGTTCCGCGAGGATCTCTACTTCCGCCTCAACGGCGCCGTGCTGACGCTGCCGCCGCTGCGCCGGCGCGCCGACGTGGGCCGGCTGGTCGACGTCCTGCTCGAACGGCGGCGCTCGTCCTGCGGCGAGCCGCTGAGCCTGAGCGAGGAGGCGAGAGCCGCGCTTTGCGCCCATTCCTGGCCGGGCAACGTCCGCGAGCTCGTCAACTGCCTCGACTACGCGAGCGCCGTCTGCCCGGGGAGCGAGATCAGCCTCGACGATCTGCCCGAAACGCTCCTCGCCGCCGCGACGTTCGCGCTCGCCCCGCCGGAACGGCCGGCGCCGGCCGCCGAGGCCGGCGAGGACGCGCTCCCCCATCTGCTTGAGACGCTGCGCGAACACCGCTGGAACGTGTCGGCCGTCGCCCCCGCGCTCGGGGTCGACCGCACGACGGTGCATCGGCGGATGCGCCGGCTCGGGCTCGTGCCGCCGCAAAAGCGCGGATTTTGAGCCTTCGCGCGAAAATGAGCCTTCGCTCAAAAAATTGTGCGGCCTTTTTCAAACTCGCGCGTTGAGCTGAAACGGCTGGACGAAGCCTCGTCCCGGCGAACGGACCTGCGCGCGCACTGAGGCGACGGGACGCGGAGCGCGCCTCGCCTGTGGCGTCGCGTCGCCGCAGGCGAGGCATCTGCGGGCCGCGGCCGCATTCTTCAACTAATTGATTCAAAACAATATTAAACGTCGCGAGCGGCTTGGCGCCTTGCTTGTGCTATGTCCTGCGGCCGCGGGTTCCATGCGGCGCAGGGAGCACGCTCTTGACGCCTGTCGTCGGCATCATCGCCAACCCGTTTTCGGCGCGCGACGTCCGGCGCGTCGTCGCGCAGGCGTCGGGCGTCCAGATCGCCGATCGGGCCAACGCCGTCATGCGCGCGCTCGCGGGCCTTGCCGCCGGCGGCGTCGGCGAGGTCCTGATGATGCCCGACCGCGCCGGCCCCGTCCAAAGCGTCGAGCGCACGCTCGACCGCGCCGCGCGCCGCGGCGGCTCTCCCTATCCGCGCCTCAGCGTCCTCGACATGCCGGTCAGGAGCGCCGTCGAGGACGCCCATGTCGCCGCGCGCATGATGGCCCGCGCCAATGTCGCGGCGATCCTGGCGCTCGGCGGCGACGGCGCCCATCGCGCGGTCGTCGCCCATTGCGGAACGACGCCGCTCGCCGCGATCTCCACCGGCGCCAACAACGCCTTCGCGGAGCTGCGCGAGCCGACCGTGGTCGGCCTCGCGACGGCGCTCGCCGCGACCGGCCAGGCGCCCGAAGGCGTCGCCTTTCGCGCCAACAAGCTGCTCGAGGCGAAGGTCAACGGCGAGGCGCATGTCGCGCTCGTCGACGTCGCCGTCGTCTCCGACTCCCACGTCGGCGCGAAGGCGCTCTGGCGCGTCGAGACCTTCCGCGAGCTTTACGTCGCCTTCGCCGACCCCGACGTCATCGGCATGGCGGCGATCGCCGGCCTGCTCGAGCCCGTGTCGCGCCGCGAGCCGGCGGCCCTGCGCGTGCGCCTCCTCGCGCCGGGCCTCGTCGCGCCCGTCGCGGTCGCCGGCTGGAGCCGCCTCCTCCCCGGCGAGACGGCGCGGCCCGCGCTCAAGGCCGGGACCCTCGCCTTCGACGGCGAGCGCGAAGTGAGTTTCCAGGACGGCGACGCGATCGCGATCGCGCTTCGCGAAAACGCCTTCCGCAGCGTCGACGTCGGCGCCTGCATGGCCTACGCGGCGACGCAGGGCCTCATGCGCGCGGCCGCCGCGCCCACAGTTCCGCAACAAGCCGCCGCGACCAGATAGGCGGCAGGGGAGACGTTCATGACCGACGCATCAAATCCGCTCGACAAGGCGGCGCTGCTCGAAGCCTACCGCCAGATGAAGACGATCCGCGAGTTCGAGGAGCGGCTGCACATCGAATTCGCCAAGGGGGACATCCCGGGCTTCGTCCATCTCTACGCGGGCGAGGAGGCGAGCGCCAAGGCCGCGCCGCAGCCTTCGCCCAAGGACCTCATGGCCGACGTCTACGTCTCATACTGAAAAAAGGGGAGGAGCGGGCATGGCTCGCAAGATCAGCTACAAGCAGGCGGTCAACGAAGCGCTCGACCTTGAGATGGCGCGCGATCCGAACGTCATCCTGATGGGCGGCCTCGTCAGCCGGCAGATGATCGACGACCTCCTGAAATACAAGCGCCTCGACGGCGTCGGCGAGGCGCTCGCGGCGATCTCCTCCGCGGCCTTCGCCGGCGGGCGCCAGAGCGCCGTCATGACGAAGGAGGCGCAGGCGATCGGCAAGCCGGTCACGGTGATCTGGGGCGCGTCCGACAAGGTCATCCCGGCCTCGCACGCCGCCCCGCCGCCCGCGGGCTGGACGGCGCAGGTGATCGAGGGCGCCGGACACATGGTGCAGATGGAGAAGGCCGCAGCGGTCAATGCGATCATAAAGAAATCGCTCGGCGCCTGAACGGAGGGGGGCGCGCCTGCGGGCTCGCGGGCCGTCCATGACAGTGAGAGGGGGAAACAATGGGAAAGCCTGAATGCGACGCCGGTGGGCGAAAACAACGCGACAGGAGACGCCGCGGCGTCCCTGCTCGCCCTCGACCCCAAGACCGGCTCCCTCAAATGGCACCGGCAGGAAGTTCCAGGCGATCACTATGATTACGACGCCGCCTATGAAGCGGTGGCGATCGACCACGAAGGGCGCCAGCTCATCATGCATCTGAGCAAGAGCGGCTTCGTCTTCGTGATGGAGAAGAGCAACGGCAGGATCTACAACGTGTGGCGGCTCGCCGAGAACATCAACTGGGTCAAAGACATCGATCCGAAAACAGGCGAGACGATCGGTCAGGTCGGCGACTTCCCGCTAGGAAAGGAGACGGTGCTTTGCCCCTATCTCCTCGGCGTGCGCAGCTGGAACGCGGGCGCCTACAATCCGACGACCAAGCTCTGGTACACGAACGCTATGGAGGTGTGCCAGACGCTCGTCCCGGCGCGGCAGGACGTCTCGAAGATCGGCGTCGCCGGCCTCTATCTCGGCGTCTCCAAGCTCGAGGCGGTCCCGCCGCTGAATGCGCCGGCGAGCGCCAGGCTCGACGCGCGCGATCCGCTCACCGGCAAGCTGAAATGGTCGATCCCCTACGACATCCCCGGACTCGGCGGCGTATTGACGACGGGCGGCGGCCTCGTCTTCAACGGCGTCGCCCACGGATTCGTCCGCGCCTATGACGCGGACTCCGGCGCGGAGCTATGGGAATTCAACGTCGGCTCCGGCGTGCGCGCCGGCATCGTCAGCTACGCGGTGAACGGCGAACAGTATATCTCCGTGCCCGCCGGCTGGGGATCGCTCGCGCCCGGCTTCATGGCGAGCGCCTTCCCGGCGGTCAGCAAGCTGCAGGGCGGCGCGGCGGTCATCACTTTCTCGGTCGAGGACAACTGACTTTCCCAGCCCTCGGGCGCGGGCGGCTCGCTCGCGCCCGATTTTTCCAGCCTTCGCCTTTGCGCCGCACGGCGGCGACCATGAGGACGAAATCGAACATGCCTGTACTCTTGATCATGACGGCGCTTCGATCCCGCGCGCCTGGCCGCGGTCGCGCTCGCCTTTTGCGGCGCCGCGCAGGCGCAGGAAGCCGAAACGCAGCCGCCGTTCAACCTCGGCGACCCGGCGATCATCGAAGAGGGGCGGGTTCAATTCGCGCAAACCTGCGTCTACTGTCACGGCAATGCGGGCAGCGGCGGCAAGACCGGGCCGATCGCCGGTCGGGACGATCTCACGCAGGATTATCTCTTCACGACCATTTCCAACGGCAAGAGAAGCGGCTCGCTGGTCATGCCGACGTGGAAGGATTCGCTCGATGAGCCGACAATCTGGAAACTCGTGGCTTATGTGCTTTCGCTCCAGGCGAAGCCGGCGGCGAAATAGCCTCGCCCTCGCCGGGCTCGCCGCGTTGTCGCTCTCGGCGAATACAGGCCTCGCGCGTCCGCTGGCGGAAATCCTGAGCTCAGGCGCGCTCAAGATCTGCGTGCAGGAAGACAATCCGCCCTATTCTTCGGCCCGGCCGAAGCCGAAGGGAATTTTCATCGACATCGGCGACGCGTTGGCCCGCAACCTCGGCGTCGAAGCCGAATACACCTGGCTGTTCTCGGCGGAGTATATCCGCAAGACGGACTGCGACCTCGTTCCCGCCGTCGCGATCGAAGGGGACGATCCGCTCAAGCAGACGATCCCCTATGTCCGCGTGCGCTCGACGCTCGTCGTGCCCAAGGACCGCGCGCAGGCGCATGATTTGGCCGAGTTCAAAAGCGGCCATGTCGCGGTGCTCGCGACGTCCTTCGCCCGCCATGTCCTCAATGAGCAGGGATATTCCCTGTGGGTCCGATTCCTGGAGAATGACGAGATTCTCGACGCCGTGGCGAAGGGCGAGGCTGATGGCGGCCTGCTGCCGCTTTACGCCTTTCAGTGGCGGGCGCATCTTGATCCGGCGCTTCCGCTGCGCGCGGAGTCGTCGGTCGCGCTTGATCCGAGCTTCGACTATTCCGCCGCGATGGGCCTGCGGCGAGCCGACGCCGCGGCGTTGCGGAAGATCGACGAGGCGCTGGGGAAAATGATCGAGGACGACGAGCTGCAGGCGATCTTTTCGCGTTACGGCCTGACTTATGAGAAGCCGACATGACCGGCGCGATCGCCGGAGCGGCAAGGCGCCGGGCGAAGGCTGGCCTCGCCTCCATCGAATAACCCGGCGCTGAAGCCGTCGCTTCAAACACTTGCCCGCACTTGCGCGGCGGCTCCCGCTCGGGCCGCGCGCCTTCCCCGACCTTTCTCCCCGACCAACTTCGCCCGCCGTCTTCAGTCGGCGGGTTTTTTGCGTCGCGAAGCGCCGGTGGCGCCGAGAGCTTCCCGTGGGCGTCGGCGACGCTCTTGATCCAGCAGCCGGTCGCCTTCGCCCACGCCGGCGGATGGCGCAGCGTGGCGGCGGCCGCGTCCCGCGCGGCGCCGCAAGGATCGGCGCGGCCTGTCGGCTCCGCGCGGGTGGATTTTGATATAAGATATATCTAAATACAATCGTCTAAGCGGCGACGACCTTGGCGCCTTCGTGGTTCCGGCGCTAGAGCGCGTTCAGCGAAATCCAATTCGCCGAACGCGCTCTAGCTATTTGTTTAAACGCGTTTTCTCAACGCAAAAGTCTGCAACTTTTGCTGAAAACGCCCTAGAGCGGCGCGAGCGCGGCCTCGATCGGCGAGGCTTCGGGAGCGGGCGGAGCCGGCGGAAACCGTCCCCGCCAGCCGCCGCCGAGCGCCTTGTAGAGGGCGATCGCGTCGACGCAGAGGCTGGTGTCGCTGCGCTCCTGCTCGACCATCGCCTCGAGCATGGTGCGCTGGGCGTCGAGCACGCGGATGAAGTCGGCGACGCCGCCCTCATAGCGCGTGCGCGAGATCGCGAGCGCCTGGCGCGCGTGATCGACCTGCGCGGCGAGCTCGACGCCGCGGCGGCGCTCCGCGTCATAGGCGTTGAGCGCGTCGACGACCTCGCGCCAGGCGTTGAGCACGCTCTTGCGCCAGGCGATCGCCGTCTCCTGCTGGCGCGCCTCGCGCAGCTCCAGCGTCGACTTGAGCCGGCCGCCCTCGAAGATCGGCAGCGAGAGGGCGGGGCCGAACTGATATTGCAGCGAGCTTCCGCGCCACAGCTTGGCGGCGTCGAGCGCGTTGAGCGCGACCGTGCCGTTGAGCTTGACGCTCGGGTAGAAGTCGGCGACGGCGACGCCGATGTCGGCGGTCGCGGCGTGCAGGTCGGCCTCGGCGGCGCGGATGTCGGGACGCCGCCGCGCGAGCTCGCCCGGCACGCCGAGCGCGGGAACCGGCGGGGCGCGCAGGCGCGAGGGCTTCGCCACCTGCGCCGCGAGCGCGCCGGGCGGCTGGCCGAGCAGCAGCGCGAGCGCGTTGGCGTCGGCGTCGATCTCGTTGCGCGCGGCCGGAATCTGCGCCTTCACGCCGGAGACGAGGGCGGCGGCGTTCTGCACGTCGAGGTCGCTGACGAGGCCCTTCGCCGCGCGCGTGCGCGTCAGCTCGAGGCTTTCCTCGGCGCTTTTCAGATTGGCCTCGAGAATCCCCACCCGCCGCTGCGCGCCGCGCAGCGCCGCGTAATTGCGTGCGATCTCGGCCTGCGTCGAGACGAGGACGTCGCGCCGGCGCTCCTCGGCGGCGGCGACGTCGGCGCTCGCGGCCTCGACCTGCCGGCGCACCCGGCCCCAGAGGTCGAGCTCCCAGGAGGCGTCGAAGCCGGTCTGCCAGACGCTGATCGGCGGCGCGGAGAGGTCCGGCCCGGCGAGGCTCAGGATGCCGTTCTTGCTGTAGAGCTCGCGCTGGTAGGAGGCGTCTCCGTTGATCCCGGGCAGCGCCGCCGACGCAGCGACGCCGCGCTGCGCCCGCGCCTGCCCGATGCGGGCGGAGGCCTCCGCGACGTCGAGATTCTCGTCCGCCGCCCGCTCGGCGAGCGCGGCCAGCGTCGGGTCGCGGAAGGATAGCCACCAGGAGTCGAGCTTCTCCTCGACGCGCGCCTGAGCCGGCGTCGGCGCCGGAGCGGGCTGTCCCGGCGCCGGCGGGCCGCGGAAGGAGGCGCGCGGCAGCTGCGGGTCGGGCGGCGAAAAATTCGGCCCGACGGAATCGCAGCCGCCGAGCGCGAGGAGGACGGCCAGAAGGCTGGCGCGCGAGAGGGGAGCGGTCAGGGGAGCGCCCAACGTCAATGTCCTCCGCCGGCGCCGCGCGCCGCCTTGCGTTTGGTGAGGAAGAAGCAGAACGGGACGACGCAGAGCGCGACGAACCCGGCGTAGAGGAAGACGTCGGAATAGGCGAGGATCTGCGCCTGCTTGCGGAAGGCCTGGTAGACCATGCCGACCGCGACGTCATGCGCCGCCGCCGCCGTATGGCCCATCGCGACCAGCGAGGCCTGATAGGAGGCGACGAGGTCGTTGAACGGCTGGTGGAACGGGCTCGCCCATTTCGACAGCTGCGCCTGATGGACCTGCGAACGCTGCGTGATCGCGGCGGTCGCGAGCGAGATGCCGATCGAGCCGAACACGTTGCGGAACATCGAGAACAACGCCGTCGCGTCGCCGTTCAGCGAGCGCGGCAGGGTGACGTAGGCGATCGTCGAGATCGGCACGAACAGGAAGGCGAGGCCGACGGTCTGCGCCGCGCGCATCCCGACGAGCGTGCCGAAGTCGATGTCGGGCGAGAGCCGGCTCGAATAGATGAAGGCGCAGCCCATCACGAAGAAGCCGGCGGCGATGATGAGCCGCGTCTGCAGGTGGCGCATCGCCTGTCCGATGATCGGGATCATGACGATGATCGCAAGGCCCCCCGGCGACAGGATGAGGCCGGACCAGGTCGCGGTGTAGCCCATGATCGACTGCGCGAACTGCGGAATGACCACGGCGCCGGCGTAGAGCACGCCGCCGACGGCCGAGATGCACACGCAGCCCATGGCGAAGTTGCGGTCCCTGAACACCTCGAGGTTGACGATCGGACGCTTCGCCGTGCGCAGCCACAGGATCGCCCCGGCGATCCCGGCGGCGGCGAGGACGGCCATGAGCTGGATGAAGCCCGAGTCGAACCAGTCGTCGTCCTCGCCGCGGTCGAGCATCACCTGCAGGGCGCCAAGGCCAAGGGTGATGAGGGCGAGGCCGACGACGTCGATGTGCTTGGCCGCGGCCCGCTTCAGCCAGGGCGGGTCCTCGACGAGGGCGAAGATCAGCGCGGCGGCGAGCGCGCCGACGGGGATGTTCATGAAGAAAATCCAGCGCCAGTCGTAGGCGTCGGTGACGTAGCCGCCGAGCGTCGGGCCGAGGACGGGGGCGACGATGGTCGCGATCGCGGTGACGCCGAAGGCCGCGCCGCGCTTCTCGGGCGGAAAGGTGTCGAGGATGATCGCCTGCTGCACCGGCTGCAGGCCGCCGCCGAAGAAGCCCTGCGCCAGACGGAAGATCACGAGCTCGGGCAGGCTCGAGGCGATCCCGCACAGGAACGAGCAGACCGTGAACATGACGATGCAGATCAGGAAATAGAGCTTGCGCCCGATCGCCGAGGAGAGCCAGCCCGAGATCGTCAGCACGATGGCGTTGGCGACGAGGTATGAAGTCAGCGCCCAGGTCGCCTCGTTGACGCTCGACGACAAGCTGCCGGCGATGTGCGGCAGCGCGACGTTGACGATCGTCGTGTCGAGGATCTCCATGAAGGCGGCCATGGTGACGACGACGGCGATCGCCCACGGATTGGCCGACGGGCGCCAGCGCGCGTGCTCGTCCGCCTCGCGCGCCGCCCGGGCGGCGGCCTCCCGCGCGGCCTGCGCGCTCCCCGCGGCGCGCGCCGGCGCCGCGACGGCCGCGCTCATTTCACGTGCACCCGCGGCGTGACGGAGACGCCGAGCGGCAGCGGCAGCTGCGGATCGAGCCCGCTCTCGATGGCGATCTTGACCGGCACGCGCTGCACGATCTTGACGAAGTTGCCGGTGGCGTTCTCCGGCGGGAAGGCGGTGAACTTAGAGCCCGAGCCGAGCTGCACGCTGTCGACGCGGCCCTTGAGCGCGAGCTGCGGATAGGCGTCGACCTCGATCTCGACCTCCTGGCCCTTGCGGATGCTCGCGAGCTGGGTCTCCTTGAAATTGGCGGTGACCCAGACGTCGGGCGAGACGATCGAGAACAGCGACTGGCCGGGCGTCACATAGGCGCCCGTCTCGACGTTGCGCTTGGTGATCCAGCCGTCCTGCGGCGCCCGCACCACCGTCCAGTCGAGGTTGAGGTCCGCCTGGTCGAGCTGCGCCTGCGCCTGTCCCACCTGGCCCGTGAGCCGGCTGACGTCGGCGTCGGCCTGGCCGATGCGCTGCGGGACCGGCTCGGCCTCGACGAGCTGCGCCTGCGCCAGCGCCACCTGCGCCTGCGCCTGCCGCAGCGCGGCCGTCGCGGCGTCGACCTCCTGCTGCGTCGTCGCCTGTTTCGGCAGGCTCTTCTGGCGCTGGTAGTCGGCCTCGGCCTTGGCCTCGGCCGCCCGCGCCGCGGCGAGCTGCGCCTTGGCCTGATCGAGCGCGGCGGGAAAGTTCTTGCGGGCGATCTCGGCGCCGAACCGCAGCGATTCGAGCTGCGCCTTGGCGATCGCGAGCGCGCCTTCGGCCGCCGCGCGGTCCTGCTCGTAGCGGCGCGGGTCGATGCGGATCAGCGGATCGCCCTTGTGCACGAACTGGTTGTCCGTGACCTCGAGCGCCACGACCTGCCCGGAGACCTGCGGGGAGATGGTGATCGCCCGCCCGTCGGTGAAGGCGTCGTCGGTCGAAACCGTCCCGAGCGTGGCGAAATGCAGATAGGCGCCGCCGCCGGCCAGCGCGCCGGCGACGAGCAGCGCGGCGAGAAGGAGCGGGCGCTTGCGCCGGCGCGTCGCGGGTTCGGGCTGCGCCTCGTCCGCTCCGGGCGAAGGTTTCGTCCGCGCCTCGACGTCGTCTTGCGCGTCCTCGCGCGGCTCCTCCTCGCGCTTCGCCTCGCGCCCATGCGGCGCGTAAGCCTCTTGCTCCGCCGCCTCGTCGATCTGGTCGAACTCCGCGCTCTTGTCCATGATGACTCCGTGCGGCGGCGGAACGTCCGGGCCGGGCCGCCGGCGGGGCGTCGCGCAAAAATTTATCCGAACTCACTGGTACGGGTATATCGCATCGGAGTATGAGTCAAATCACCGACCCCATCGATGGAGGCGATCCCATTCACGCCGTAGAGCCGCAGACGCGAAAAATCCCCCGGGGCGACCGGAGGCGCGACCAGATCGCGATCGTCGCCGAGGCCGCCTTCCTCGAGCGCGGCTACGCCGAGACGACGATGGCCGCCATCGCCGCGCTGGCCGAGGCCTCGAAGGAGACGCTGTACCGTCATTTCGGGACCAAGGCGGAGCTGTTCGCCGAGGTCGTGCGCCGCCGCTGCGCGCGCTATCTCAACGCCGACGACGCGTTGCGCGGCCCCCCGCGCGAGGCGCTGGCCGGACTCGCCGTCGAGTTCGTCGAGTTCCTCGGCAGGCCGGACTCGCTGCGCCTCTATCGCCTCGTCGTCGCCGAATCGGCGCGCGAGCCCGAGCTCGGCCGCATCTTCTTTGACCAGGGGCCGGGGCGGCTGGTCGCCCGCCTCGCCGACTATCTGCGCGAGGCGGCGCGGCGGGGCGAGCTCGACTGCCCCGACCCGCACGGCTCGGCCTGGCTGTTCCTCGGCGCGCTGATCTCCTATCCGCAGGCGAGCGCGCTGCTGCTCGGCGCGCCGCTGCCCGGCGGCGAGCCGCGCCGCCATGCGCGGGCGGCGGTGGAGATGTTTCTCGCCGGCCATGGCGCGCCGCGCGACGGCTGACGAAGCGCGCGGCGCCCGCTCAGGGCCGCAGCGCGCCGGCGCCGAGCAGGACGAACAGCAGCGCTCCGAGCGCCAGCCGGTACCACACGAAGGGCATGTAGCTGCGCGTCGAGACGAGCTTCAGGAAGCCGACGATGACGGCGTAGCCGACGACGAAGGCGACGAGCGTGGCGAACAGCGTCGGCCACGGGCCGATCGGCCCGAACTGTCCGAAATGGCGCCAGAGCTGGTAGAAGCCCGAGGCCAGCACCGCTGGAACGGCGAGCAGGAAGGAGTAGCGCGCCGCCGCCTCGCGCGTCAGCCCGAGGATCAGCCCGGCGCTGATCGTGCCGCCCGAGCGCGACACGCCGGGGACGAGCGCCAGCGCCTGCGCGAAGCCGAGCGCCAGCCCGCGCCCCCAGCCGATCTGGTCGAGGGCGAGCTTTCGCGCGCCGAATCGGTCGGCGAGGCCGAGGACGAGCGCGAAGACGACGAGCGTCGTCGCGGTGACGTAGAGGTTGCGCAGGCCGCCCTCGATCGCGTCCCTGAACAGGAGGCCGAGGATCGCGATCGGCAATGTGCCGAGGATGACGAGCCAGCCGAGTCGCGCGTCGGCGGCGTCCTTTTCCGCGCGCGGACCGATCAGCGACGAGAGCCACGCGCGAGAAATGCGAAAAATGTCGCGGCGGAAATAGATGAGCACCGCCGTCTCGGTGCCGATCTGGGTGATCGCGGTGAAGGCCGCGCCGGGATCGGCGGCGGACGGCAGCAGCGCGCCGACGACGCGCAGATGCGCGCTCGAGGAGATCGGCAGGAATTCGGTGAGCCCCTGCACGAGGCCGAGGACGCCGGCCTCGAACCATTCGAGCGCCGGAGACGTCGCGGGCGCGCCTTGCGCCGTCAGGGTTTCGGTCATGGGCCGCCTTCGATGTCTTGGCGCCGGATGCCGCGCGCCCTTCTTTCCCGCGACGAAGCCCGCGCTGTCAACGGCGCGCTCAGGACCGCGCCGCCGCATGCTCCTCACGCGCCGCCTCGAACACCTCGCGCGCCGCGTCGGCGTTGAGCGCGGCGATTCCGGCGCCGACGAGGAGGTCGGGCCAGGCCGAGGGCCACAGGAAAGCGGTGGCCAGCCCCGCGAGGACGACCGCGGCGTTGGCCAGCGCGTCGTTGCGCGCCGACAGGAAGGCGGCGCGCGTCAGGCTGCCGGCGCCCCGACGATGGCGGGCGAGCAGAAGGGCGCAGGCCAGATTGACGGCGAAGGCGCCGAGGCCGGCGAGCGCGAGCGGCGCCGGCGCGGGCGGAACGAAATTCGAGAGCTTGCCGACGATGGCCCAGAGGGTGGCGAGCGCGGGGACGAGCAGAATGGCGGCAAGGACCATGCCGACGCGCGCGCGCCGCGCCGGGCTCCAGCGCAGCGCGGCGAAGATCAGGAAATTGATCGCCGTGTCCTCGAGGAAGTCGATGCTGTCGGCGAACAGCGACACCGAGCCGATGACGAGTGCGACGGCGAATTCGACGCCGAAATAGCCGAGGTTGAGCAGGGCGACGAGAGCGACCGCGCGGCGCAGGGAGGGGTCCGGTTCGGCGGTCGGCGTCACTTCGGGCTCCTGTCCGCGCGTCGCCGCATGGCCTTGCGCGGCGAAGCGCATTGACGCGCGCCGTTTCAGGCGGCATGGGACGGGCGGGGGGCGGATGCGGCGCGCGCCCGAAGGCGCGGCGCAGGCCGGGCCGCGCCGGGGAGAATGAGATGAAAGTGCTGGTCGCGGTCAAGCGCGTGCTTGACTATAACGTCAAGGTCCGGGTCAAGCCGGACGGAACCGGGGTCGACCTCGCCAACTCCAAGATGTCCATGAACCCTTTCGACGAGATCGCCGTCGAGGAAGCCGTGCGGCTCAAGGAGAAGAAACTCGCCGGCGAGGCGGTCGCCGTCTCGATCGGCCCGGCCAAGGCGCAGGAGACGATTCGCGCGGCGATGGCGCTCGGAATCGACCGCGGCGTGCTCGTGCAGACCGACGAGGCGGTCGAGCCGCTCGCCGTCGCCAGGATCCTCAAGGCGGTCGTCGAGGAGGAGAAGCCCGGCCTTGTCCTGCTCGGCAAGCAGGCGATCGACGACGACTGCGGCCAGACCGGCCAGATGCTCGCCGCCCTGCTCGGATGGCCGCAGGGCGCCTTCGCCTCCAGGATCGAGGTCGAGGGCGAGGATTTCCTCGTCACGCGCGAGATCGACGGCGGCCTCGAGACGGTGCGGCTTAAGGGGCCGGCCGTGGTCACCGCCGATTTGCGCCTCAACGAGCCGCGCTACGCCTCGCTGCCCGGCATCATGAAGGCGAAATCCAAGCCGCTCGCCGTGAAGAGCCCGGCCGACTACGGCGTCGACGTCGCGCCGCGCCTCAAGGTGCTCAAGGTGAGCGAGCCGCCGGCGCGCCAGGCCGGCGTGAAGGTGAAGAATGTGGACGAGCTGGTCGCGAGACTGAAGAGCCTTGGAGCTACGCCATGAAGACGCTGGTCCTCGTCGAGCACGACGGGCGCGCCGTCCGCGACGCGACGCTTTCGGCGGTGACGGCGGCGAGCAGGCTCGGCGAGGTCAATCTGCTCGTCGCCGGACGCGGGATCGAGGGCGTCGCGCAGGCGGCGGCGAAGATCGCGGGCGTTTCGACCGTGTTCGCGGCCGACGCGGAGAGCCTCGCGCATCAGCTCCCGGAGGCGCTCGCCCCGCTCGTCGTCGCGCTGATGGCGACGCATGACGCCTTCCTCGCGCCGGCGACGTCCGAAGGGCGCAACGTCGCGCCGCGCGTCGCCGCCCTTCTCGACGTGGCGCAGATCTCCGACGTCCTGTCGGTCGAGGGCGAGCGCCGCTTCACCCGGCCGATCTACGCCGGCGCCGCGGTCGCCCTCGTCGAGAGCGCCGACCCCAAGATCGTCGTCACCGTGCGCGGCACGGCCTTCGCGAAGGCGTCCCGCGAGGGCGGGGCCGGGAGGATCGAGCCGGTCGAGGCGGCCGCCGCGCCGGCCGCGCCCCTTTCGAGCTTCGTGTCGCAGGCGCTGTCCGATTCGAGCCGGCCCGAGCTCACCTCGGCGAAAGTGGTGGTGACGGGCGGCCGGGCGCTCGGCTCGGCCGAGCGTTTCAGGGAGGTGCTCGAGCCGCTCGCCGACAGGCTGAAGGCGGCGGTCGGGGCGAGCCGCGCGGCGGTCGACGCCGGCTACGCGCCGAACGACTATCAGGTCGGCCAGACCGGCAAGGTCGTCGCGCCCGAGGTCTACCTCGCGATCGGCGTCTCCGGGGCGATCCAGCATCTCGCCGGCATGAAGGATTCCAAGGTCATCGTCGCGATCAACACCGACGAGGAGGCGCCGATCTTCCAGATCGCCGACATCGGCCTCGTCGCCGACCTGTTCGAGGCCGTGCCCGAGCTGACGCGCAAGCTCTGAGGCGAAGAGAGGGGACATGAGCAAGCACACCGAGGAGAAGGTGCTGGAGGTCCGGCACTGGACGGACCGGCTTTTCAGCTTCAGGACGACGCGCGACCAGGCTTTCCGCTTCCGCAACGGCGAGTTCGTCATGATCGGGCTCGAGGTCGAGGGCAAGCCGCTGATGCGCGCCTATTCGGTGGCGAGCGCCAATTACGAGGACACGCTCGCGTTCTTCTCGATCAAGGTGCGCAACGGCCCCCTCACCTCGCGGCTCCAGCACGTCAAGCCGGGCGACGCGGTGCTCGTCGGCCGGAAGTCGACCGGCACGCTGGTCATCGACAATCTCGCCGACGGACGCCATCTCTACCTGCTCGGCACCGGCACGGGCCTCGCGCCCTTCCTGTCGATCATCAAGGATCCCGACACCTACGCCCGCTTCGAGAGGGTGATCCTCTTCCACGGCGTGCGCGAGAAGGCCGAGCTCGCCTTCGCCGAGTGGATCGAGAAGGAGCTGCCGAAGGACGAGCTTCTGGGGGAGATGGTCTCGGGCCAGCTTCTCTATTATCCGGCGGTGACGCGCGAGCCGTTCCGCAACCAGGGTCGGGTGACCGACCTCATCGCCTCGGGCAAGCTCGCCGCCGACCTCGGCCTGCCGCCGCTTTCCGCCGACGACGACCGCTTCATGATGTGCGGCAGCCCCGAGATGATCAAGGACATGCACAAGCTGCTCTCCGCGCGCGGCCTCAAGGAGGGCAACCAGGGCGAGCCGGGCGACTTCGTGGTCGAGAAGGCCTTCGTCGAGAAATAGTCCGGGAAGGCGTCAATAGGCGTCGACGGCGAGGCCGCCGCGGCGCCATTCGAGCCGCTCGACGCCGTCCTCATGCGCCAGCGCCTCGATCGCCTCGGGCGTCTGCGTCCGCCCGGGGCGGCTTCTCTGGATCAGGTCGAAGTCGTAGCGCCGCCGCCCCGGCTCGATGGTCGTTGAGCTCGCCGCGACGGCGAGCCCGGCCTGCGCCAGGATCGCGCGCACCTGCGCCTCGCTCGGTCCCGGGGCGGCGATGGCGACGACGAGCCGCGCTTCGTGGCGGCGCGGCGCCCTCGCCTCGATCCATCCGAGGGCGCGCAGCGCGGCGAGGCCGACGGCCGATCCGACGAGCGCGAGCGCGAGCCGCCCGCCGCCGGCGCACAGGCCGAGGACGGTGGCGAGCCACAGGATCGCGGCGGTGGTGAGCCCGACGATGAATTCGCCGCGGCGCAGGATCGCGCCGGCGCCGATGAAGCCGACCCCGGTCAGCACGCCGAGCGGCAGGCGCATCGGGTCCATCGTCGCGAAGCCGTCCGCCGCGCGCCCGGTCGTGGAGAGCAGCGCGTTGGCCTCGATCATGGCGAGGCAGACGATCGTCGTGGTGCGCGCGCCGGCGGCCTTGCCGCTCTCGACGCGGTTGAAGCCGAGCAGGAGCCCGACGACGCAGGCGCAGGCGAGCCGCGCGGCGACGTCGGACCAGTCGAGGCGCGCCGACATCGGCGCGAGCGGGGAGGCGAAAAAATCGGCGAGGAAGGCGAGGGACAGGGCGGGGCTCCTCGGATCTGACGCGCGGGAGGCCACGCGGCTCTCGACTTGCGGCGAAGCGTGGCTAGAATGGGCGAGGAGCGGCCCGCGAGAGGCCGCCAGGCGGCGTCCAAGGCCGGACCGTCAAACGGAAGGGTTCCGCAATGTTCGGTTTGAGCGCCCTCGACCTCGCCCGCATCCAGTTCGGCTTCACCGTCTCCTTCCATATCATCTTTCCGGCGATCACCATCGGGCTCGCGAGCTACCTCGCGGTGCTCGAGGGCCTGTGGCTGTGGCGCAAGGACCGCGTCTATCGCGACCTCTATCTGTACTGGTCGCGCATCTTCGCCGTCACCTTCGCCATGGGCGTCGTGTCCGGCATCGTCATGGCCTATCAGTTCGGCACCAACTGGAGCTATTTCAGCGCCTTCGCCGGCGGCGTCACCGGCCCGCTGCTCGCCTACGAGGTGCTGACCGCCTTCTTCCTCGAGGCGGGTTTTCTGGGCGTCATGCTGTTCGGCTGGAAGAAGGTCGGGCCGGAGCTGCATTTCTTCGCGACGCTGATGGTCGCCTTCGGCACGCTCGTTTCGGCGAGCTGGATCCTCGCCTCGAACAGCTGGATGCAGACGCCGCAGGGCTACGAGATCGTCGGCGGCCGCGTCGTCCCCGTCGACTGGTTCAAGGTGATCTTCAACCCGTCCTTCCCCTACCGCCTCGTCCACATGACGCTCGCCGCCTATCTCGCGACGGCGCTGTTCGTCGGCGCGGCGGGCGCCTGGCATCTCCTGCGCGGCGAGAACACGGTGCGCGTGCGGACCATGTTCTCGATGGCGCTGTGGATGCTGCTCGTCGTCACGCCGGTCCAGATCTTCGCCGGCGACGCGCACGGCCTCAACACGCTCGAACATCAGCCGGCCAAGATCGCCGCCATCGAGGGCCACTGGCGCGACGCGCCGGGCGAGCAGGGCACGCCGCTGATCCTGTTCGGCTGGCCGGACATGGCGAGGGAGGAGACGCTCTACAAGATCGAGGTCCCGCGCCTCGGCGGCCTCATCCTGGCCCATGACTGGGACGGCAAGTTCAAGGGCCTTTCCGATTTCCCGCCGAACGAGCGGCCGAACTCGACGGTCGTGTTCTGGACCTTCCGCGTCATGGTCGGGCTCGGCCTTTTGATGCTGGCGCTCGCCGTCTGGGGGCTGCTGCTGCGCCCCGAAGGACGCCTTTACGGATCGCGCGTCTTCCAGCGCTTCGCCCTGCTGATGGGCCCGTCCGGCCTGGTCGCCCTCCTCGCCGGCTGGCTGACCACCGAGATCGGGCGCCAGCCCTATGTCGTCTACGGCGTCATGCGCACCGCCGACGCCGTCTCGAACCATTCCGGGCCGGTCATGGGCCTGACGCTGTCGATCTTCGTCGTCCTCTATTGCGTCGTGTTCGGGACCGGCGTCTATTATCTGCTGTCGATCGTCGGCCATCCGCCGAAGGACCTTGGCCCCGTCGACGGCCCGCCGACCGGCGGCCTCGAGGGCGGGCCGCTGGACGAACGCCCGGCGCGCCCGATGTCGGCCGCCCCCGACGCGAGCTTCTAGCCTAGCCGCAAAGATCAGAAGAGGGCCCGCCATGGGAATCGACCTTCCGCTCATCTGGGCCGTGATCATCGGCTTCGGCCTCATGATGTACGTCGTCATGGACGGCTTCGACCTCGGGATCGGGATCCTTTATCCCTTCGTCAAGGGCCACGACGAGCGCGACGCCATCATCAACTCCGTCGCGCCGATCTGGGACGGCAACGAGACCTGGCTGGTGCTCGGCGGCGCCGGACTGCTCGCCGCCTTCCCGATCGTCTATTCCTTCCTGCTCAGCGCGCTCTACATCCCGCTCGCGATGATGCTGGCCGGCCTCATCCTGCGCGGCGTCGCCTTCGAGTTTCGCTTCAAGGCGAACGGCGAGCGGCGCGAGATCTGGGGCTCGGCCTTCGCCGTCGGCTCCTATGTCGCCGCCTTCTTCCAGGGCGCCGCGCTTGGCGCTGCGATCGGCGGCTTCGAGGTCAAGGGGCCGGCCTACACGGGCGGCGCCTTCGACTGGGTCTCGCCCTTCAGCCTGTTCACCGGCGCCGGCGTCGTCGTCGCCTACGCCCTGCTCGGCGCGACCTGGCTCGTCATGAAGACCGAGGGCGACCTGCAGCGCCGGATGATCGAGCTCGCCCGCCCCGTGACGCTGATCCTGCTCGCCTTCATCGGCGCCGTCAGCCTGTGGACCCCGCTCGCCCACCCGGCCGTGGCGGCGCGCTGGTTCAGCCTGCCGAACCTGGTCTTCTTCTCGCCCGTGCCCGTCCTCGTGCTGGCGGCGACGTGGCTGCTGCTGCGCGACCTCGGACGCTCGCCCAACGCGCTGCCCTTCGCGCTGGCGCTCGGGATCCTCTTTCTGGGCTACACCGGCCTCGCCATCAGCTTTTGGCCGAACATCATTCCGCCCGGGCTCTCGATCCATGACGCCGCCGGCCCGCCGCAGAGCCTCGGCTTCGCGCTCGTCGGGGCGCTGTTCATCATCCCGATCATCCTGACCTACACCGCTTGGTCCTATCACGTGTTCCGCGGCAAGGTCGAAGTCGGGGTCGGCTATCATTGAGCGCTCGCCGGGCGCGCGCGCCGGGTTGTGGGCGCGCCGCCTCCTCTGGCTCGCGGCCATCTGGACGCTGAGCGTGCTCGCGCTCGGCGTCGTCGCCCTCCTCCTGCGCGTCCTTATGACCGCGGCGGGGCTGCGCGCGAGCTGACCTTCACCACGGCACGGTCTCGCCGCGATAGTTGAGAAAGCGCGCCGGGCCGGAGCGGCCCATCTCGCCGATCAGAACGTCGACGATCTTCGGCGCGCTGTCGGCGACGGAAAGCGGCGCCTCGCTCCCGCCCATGTCGGTGCGCACCCAGCCCGGATCGATCACGACCGCCGCGCGGCCCTTTCCGGCGCGCGCCGAAAAGGAGCGCATCATCATGTTGAGCGCGGCCTTCGAGGCGCGATAGGCCTCGTAGCCGCCGCTTTCGTTGCGCGCGAGGCTGCCAAGGCCCGACGACATGGCGCCGACGACGGAGCCGTCCGGAGCGAGGGCGTGCAGCGCCTCGACCACCCTGAGCGCGCCGAAGGCGTTGACCTCCATGAGGCGCAGAAACACGGCGGCGTCCGTCTCGCCGATCGGCTTCTGCGGCTCGTCGAGAATGCCGGCGTTGACGAACAGCGCGTCGAGCCGTCCGCCCGACAGGCGCAGCCGCAGCGCCTCGACGCTCGCGGGGTCGGCGACGTCGAGCGTCTCGACGACGAGACGCTCCTGCGGCAGGGCGGCGAGCCCCGTGGCGCTCGCGCCGCGCTGCGTTCCGATCACGCGCCAGCCGCGCGCGAGGAAGGCCTCGACGAGGCCGAGGCCGATCCCGCGCGAGGCGCCGGCGACGAGGGCTATCTTGCGGTCGGGCATGGCGGCTCCTTTTCCTTTCAGACGGCGCCCCGTCAGGCGCCCGCCGTCATCCAGGCCGGATCGAACCAGCGGTCGGCCTCGCCGTCATAGGGCAGCTTGGTCACGTCCCAGTGCCGCACGAAGCGGGCGTAGGCCGCCCACACCGGCGGGCCGCCGCCGACGAAGACGACGCGGCCGGGAAAACGCGACAGCACCTCCTGCGGATCCTCGTGCGAGCGGACGGCGACCAGCGTGCGCTCCGGCCGCGCCCAGTCGGGAAACGAGGCGATGGTGCGCGGCCCGGCGACGAGCGCATGGCCGCGCGTCAGGTCGAAGAAGCGGGCGACGTCGGCCTTGTATTCGCGTCCGGGGTTTCCCTCCCAGGGCAGGCGTCCGTCAAGGCCGAGCTGGCCGCGCCGGCCGATGGCGCAGATCACCCGCACGTCCGGCGTCGTCATGTCGGCGCTCCCATCCCGCTTTCGGCTCCGCGCCTATTTCGTCTGCTCAGGATAGATGATGACCGAGAGATAAGTCATCGGCAGCTGCGTCAGCTCCTCGGGGCCGTGCGGCGCCGCGGCGTCGAAGAACAGCGTGTCGCCGGGCTCCATGGCGTATGTGCGCTCGGCGTGGCGATAGAGCACCTTGCCGCTCAGCATATAGATGAGCTCGACGCCGGCGTGCTGGAAGGACGGATAGGGCTTGGCCTCCTCGCTGAGCCGGATCAGATAGGGCTCGATCGTGACGTCGTTGCCGCCGAGCGAATGGCCGAGCAGCTGATAATGATGGCCGACCTTGGTGCCGCGGCGCTCGATGGAGGCTCCCGCCCCGGCCTTGACGAAGGAGCAGTCGCGCCGCTCCTCGAACGGCGTGAAGAAGGAGGAGAGCGGCTGGTTCAGCGCTCTGCCGAGCGACTGCAGCGTCGCCAGCGAGGGCGAGATCTGGCCGTTCTCGATCTTCGACAGCATGCCCGTCGAGAGCCCGGCGGCGCCGGCGAGCTCGCCGCCGGTGATGTCGAGCCGCTTGCGGTGCATGCGGATCTGCGCCCCGATCGCCTCCTCAAGGGTCCTGAGGCCCGCGCGCGGCGCGCCGGAGTCGGTGTAAAGCTCCGTCTGCGGCGGCGAAGGAGGCAGGGCCGGGGGCTCGGGTTCGGCCGCGACGCGCCGCTTCGCGGATTTGGCTGCAGCTCGCTCCATTTCGCGCTCCGTTTCACAAATCGAGAAACTTACTTTCCTGTAAAACAAGTATAAGCCGGCCCGGCGCAAGGCACAATGGACCGGCGCGCCAAAGCGCGCGACGACATAGCCGTTAGGTCGTACGTATTCGCCGCTCCGAGGGAAGGCGACGAAATAGAAGCGGAAAGAAGGCCATGTCAAGCCGTCCGAGGATTGCGGAACTGCGCCGCTTGGGCCAATGTGCGGCGAACCACAATAAGGGCGCGGATGCGCCGCAGCTGAATGGGGGATGCGCGTCTCATGGCTTTTCAGGGCTACGAAGCTATCCAGCGAAATCCAAAATATCAGGAGCTCGTGCGGCGACGCTCGACCTTCGGGTGGACGCTCTCGGCGATCATGCTGGCGATCTACTTCGGCTTCATCCTCCTCATCGCCTATGCGCCGCATTTCCTCGGCACGCCGATCGGATCGAGCGTCGTCACGATCGGCATCCCGATCGGCGTCGCCGTCATCCTTTCCGCCTTCGTCCTCGTCGGAATCTACGTGATGCGCGCCAACGCGCTCTACGACAGCCTGACGCGCGACATTGTCGAGGAGGCGCGCTGATGGGCTCGCTCCGCAAGCATCTCCTCGCGGCGGCCTTCGCCGCCCTTCCCGTCGCCGCGCTCGCGGCGGGCGCCGTCGAAGGCGGCGACAAGCAGGCCACCAACTGGTCGGCCATCTCCATGTTCCTGATCTTCGTCTGCTTCACGCTCGGCATCACTTACTGGGCGGCCAAGCAGACCAAGTCCGCGGCGCAGTTCTATTCAGCGGGCGGCGGCATCACCGGCTTCCAGAACGGCATCGCCATCGCCGGCGACTACATGTCGGCCGCCTCCTTTCTCGGCATCTCCGGGCTCGTCTACATGTCGGGCTACGACGGCCTCATCTATTCGGTCGGCTTCCTCGTCGGCTGGCCGATCGTCACGTTCCTGATCGCCGAGCCGCTGCGCAACCTCGGCAAGTACACCTTCGCCGACGTCGCCTCGTTCCGCCTCTCGCAAACCGAGATCCGCGTGCTCGCCGCGTGCGGCTCGCTCGTCACCGTCGCCTTCTACCTGATCGCGCAGATGGTCGGCGCCGGCAAGCTGATCCAGATCCTGTTCGGCCTCGACTACTGGATCGCCGTCGTCATCGTCGGCGCCCTGATGATCGTCTACGTCACCTTCGGCGGCATGCTGGCGACGACCTGGGTGCAGATCATCAAGGCCATCCTGCTGCTGTCCGGCGCGACCTTCATGGCGCTCTCCGTGCTGTGGCACTTCGGCTTCAGCCTCAACGCGATGTTCGCAAAAGCGATCGAGGTGCATCCCGGCCACGCCGCCATCATGGCGCCCGGCAAGCTGGTCACGAGCCCGATCGCGGCGATCTCGCTCGGCGTCGCGCTGATCTTCGGCACCGCCGGCCTGCCGCACATCCTGATGCGCTTCTTCACCGTCTCCGACGCCACCGCGGCGCGCAAGTCGGTGTTCTACGCGACCGGCTTCATCGGCTATTTCTACATCCTGACCTTCATCATCGGCTTCGGCGCGATCACCCTGGTGCTGACCAACCCGCAGTTCATCGACCAGGCGACGGTCGCGACCAAGGGCGCGCTCGCCTCGCTGCGCGGCGGCTCGAACATGGCGGCGGTGCATCTCGCCGACGCGGTCGGCGGCGACCTGTTCCTCGGCTTCATCTCGGCGGTGGCCTTCGCGACCATCCTCGCGGTGGTGTCGGGCCTCGCGCTCGCCGGCGCCTCGGCGATCAGCCACGACCTCTACGCCACGGTGATTCGCGGCGGAAAGGCGAACGAGCAGGACGAGATCAGGGTGTCGAAGATCGCCACCGTCTGCCTCGGCATCCTCGCCATCGGGCTCGGCATCGCCTTCGAGACGCAGAACGTCGCCTTCATGGTCGGCCTCGCCTTCTGCATCGCCGCCTCGTGCAACTTCCCGGTGCTGCTGCTGTCGATGTTCTGGCGCGGCCTCACCACGCGCGGGGCGCTGATCGGCGGCTTCCTCGGCCTCATCTCGGCGGTCGTGATGGTCGTGCTCTCGCCGGCCGTGTGGGAGGCGACGCTGCACAATCCGAAGGGCTCGGCGCCGTTCCCGATCGACAATCCGGCGCTGTTCTCGATGACCATCGCCTTCGTCTCGATCTGGCTGTTCTCCAAGCTCGACCATTCGAAGCGCGCGGAAATCGACCGCGCCGGCTTCGACGCGCAGTTCGTGCGCTGCCAGACCGGCATCGGCGCCGCCGGCGCTTCGGCGCACTGACGGGCCCCGGCCCCGCGCCCGCCTTCAATCCGCCCCGCCGCGCGTCTTCCAGCGCGGCGGGAGCCGCCCGTTCCGGCGCGCGGCGCATCCCGACGCCACGATGCCCAACGCCTTCGACGCCTCAAACCCGCCCTTCGACCGGCTGAGCGAAGCCGAGGCGCAGACGCTGCGCCGCGCCCTCGACGTCGCCTATGTCCGTCCCGGCGAGGACGTCATCAAGGCCGGCGCCCCGGCGCAGGCGCTCTACGTGGTGATCAAGGGCGTCGTCGAGGAGCGCGCGGGCGAGGAGCTCGTCGCCCTTTACGAGGCGAACGACTTCTTCGACAGCCGCGGCCTCATCCAGGGCGCCAGCGAGCACGATTTCCGCGCCCGGGAGGAGACGCTGCTCTACCTCCTGCCGCGCGAGGCGGCGCTGGAGCTCGTGCGCGCCAACCCGCGCTTCGCCGCCTTCTTCTATCTCGACATCTCGCACAAGCTCGACGCCATGGCGCGCGAGGACGAGGACGCCGCGGTCGGCGCGCTCATGCGCGCGCGCGTCGGCGACATGAACCTGCGCCCGGCGCATTTCGTCGACGCCTCGGACTCGATCGAGACGGCGGGGCGCCTCATGCGCGACATCGACTCCAACGCGCTGTTCGTGCGCGACGGCGAGCGCGTCGGCGTCGTCACCGGCATGAACCTGTCGAAGGCGGTGGTGCTGCGCGGCATGAAGATCGAGGATCCGGTCGGGGCGATCGCGCATTACGAGCTCGTCGCCCTCGACAGGCAGGATTTCGTCTACGCCGCGCTGATCCTGATGACCAAGACCAACAAGCGCCGCGTCGTCGTGCGCGACGGCGACGCCTATGTCGGCATCCTCGAGGACATCGAGATCCTCGGCTTCGTCGCCGGCGCCGCCCAGCTCGTCGCCGGCCGCATCGACCGGGCGCAGGGGATGCCGGACCTCGCCGTCGCCGCGCGCGAGATCGGGGCGCAGGTGAAGCTGCTGCGCCGGCAGGGCGTCAAGATCGCCGTCGTCGCCGAGATCGTCTCGGACCTCAACCGGCGCCTGTTCGAGCGGGTGTTCCAGCTCCTCGCGCCGCCCTCCATCGCGCGCGAGGGCTGCCTCATCGTGATGGGCAGCGAGGGGCGCGGCGAGCAGACGGCGCGCACCGACCAGGACAATGCGCTGATCCTCGCGGCGCCGGTCCCGCAGGAGGATCTCGACGCCTTCCGCGCCGCCTTCACCAGCGCGCTCGATTCGTTCGGCTTCGCGCCCTGTCCGGGCGAAGTCATGGTGCGCAATCCGATCTGGTCGCAAACCCTCGACGACTATCTCGCCGCGTTCCGCCGCTGGACGAGCCTGCCGGACGAGACGGCGCACATGAACGTCGCGATCTTCTACGACGCCGTCGCCGTCGGCGGCGACGCTGCGCTGCTCGAAAAGGCCAAGGCGGCGCTGATCGAGGCGGCGCGCGGCTCCTCGGCCTATCTGTCGCATTTCGCGCGGGCGACCGACGCCTTCCCCGCGCCGATCGGCTTCTTCAACAACCTGCTCACCCTCGACGGGCGCGGCGACGCCGTCGACCTCAAGAAGGGCGGCATCTTCCCGATCGTGCACGGCGTGCGCAGCCTCGCCCTCGAGCGCGGCCTCTACGAGACCAACACGGCCGAGCGCATCGCCAAGCTCGTCGAGATCGGCGCGCTGAGCAAGCGGCTCGGCGACGAGCTCACGCAGTCGCTCTATTTCCTCATGAGCCTGCGCCTCGACGCGCAGCTCGCCGCCGAGCTCGCCAAAACCTCGGCGCAGAGCGCCCTCGTGCGCCCGGCCGAACTCACGAGCCTGCAGCGCGACCTGCTGCGCGACGCCTTCCAGGTCGTGAAGCAATTTCGCGACGTGGTGCGCCGGAAATTCAATCTGAGCATGTTCTCATGATTCCGCGCGCGCTGAAGCGGCTGTTCCACCAGATCTCGATCGGCGACCAGTCCTACCGCTTCATGTTCCGTCCCGGGCCGCCGGGCGAGGCGGTCGCCTTCGACTGCGAGACGACCGGGCTCGATCCGCGCCGCGACGACATCGTGACCATCGCCGCGGTCAGGATCAGGGGCGACCGCATCCTGACGAGCGAGCGCTTCGAGGCGGTGGCGCGGCCGGAGGCGCGCATGAACGCCGAGGCGATCAAGGTGCACAGGCTGCGCGAGGCCGACGTCGAGGCGGCCGCGCGCATCGAAAAGATCATGCCGGAATTCCTGCATTTCATCGGTGGGCGCCCGCTCGTCGGCTATTACGTCGATTTCGACGTCAGGATGGTCGACAAATATCTGCTCGGCCTTCTCGGCTTCGAGCTGCCCAATCCGCTGATCGAGGTCTCGAAGCTCTATTACGAGCGCAAATATGGCGACGCGCCGCCGGGCGTCTCGATCGACCTCTCCTTCGCGGCGATCCTGCGCGACCTCGACCTGCCGACGCTCGACCAGCACGACGCCTTCAACGACGCGCTGATGACGGCGATGATGTATCTGAAGCTGCGCGACATGAAGGAGCGCGGCGTGCGCATCCCGCGCCCGCGCCAGGAGGGCGGCGCCCATCATCATTCGGGCGTCGGGTAGCGGACCGCCGCGTCCGCGTCAGCTTCGCGCGGAGATCCATTCGCGGCCCGCCTGCGACAGGGAGCGCGGGCGCCGGCTCGCCCGTTCGACCAGCACGACGACGCTCAAGGCCGTCGCGGCGCAATGGCCGGACTGGAACAGCGCCTGCTCGATGTTCAGCGAGGTGCGCCCGGCGGAGACGAGACGGGTGCAGATCAAGACCTCGCCCGGAAAGGCGAGCTCGGTGAGATAGTCGATGGCGAGCCGCGCCACGACGAAGGCGGCGCCCTCCTCGATCTCGAGCAGCGCCGGCAGGATCGAGGTGCGGCCGATCTCGAGATAGGTCGCGAACACCACGTTGTTGACGTGGCCCTGAGGGTCCTGGTCGGCGTAGCGGATCTTTTCCGAGGCGCGGAAACGGAAATCCTCCGGCCGGGGCGGAGCGGCGCGCGAAGACTCAGCGCGCGACATAGGCTTTCGCGGCGGCGCCGACGACCGCCTTCCTGAAGGCGCCCTCGATCGTCACGGCGAAATTGTAATGGGTCGGCGAGAAAGGCGCCGCGCGGAACGGCTTGTTGGAGCGCCAGCCGACGAGCACGGCGCCGACCAGAGGCTCGCCCTTGTCGCCGAAGATCACCGCGCCGCCCGAGGCGCCGTCGCCGGTCTCGCAGTCGAAGGAGAATTCGCGCGTGCCTTCCTCGCCGACCGAAAGCTGGTCCTTGAAGCCGCATTTCTCGAAGGAGAGGCGGCGGCCCTCGCCCCAGTCGATATGGCCGCGGGCGACGAAGGCGACCGACGCGCCGGGCGCCTGTCCGCTGGCGAGGCCGTAGGGCGTGACGCCGGTGAGCGGCCGCGCCAGGCGCGCCACCGCCCAGTCATGCACCGCGGCGACGGCGTAGGGGTCGCGGCTGCCGGCGACGATGCTGCCCATTTCGACCGGCGTGCGGATTTCGCGGCCCTCGACCTCGTTGACGAAGACGCAGGTTTTCGCGCGCGGGACGCCCTGCTCGTCGAAGAAGACATGGGCGGCGGTGGTGACGAGATCGTCGGTCAGGGTGAGCTGGCCCGCGCCATGCGCGCCGCCGCATTCGATGAGCCCGGAGGCGGCGAATTTGCGGCGCAGCTCCGCGACGGGCGCGTTCTGCGCGGCCGCGGCCTCCTCGAGCGAGCGGCGGCTGTCGCGGCCGAAGGTGACGACCTGTTCGATCCGCGCGCCGTCGAAGCCCTGCGCCGGGGCGGCCGATGGAAGAGGGGAAAGGGGCGCGGCGCAAAGCGGAAAAGCCGAAACGAGGGCGCCGGAGGCGAGGGCGAAGGAGGCGGCTCGCGCGGCGGATTTCCGGCCTTTCGGGTTCATCGTCAAACTGTCTCCTCAAGGCGTCGGCGTCGCGCGCAGCTCGCGTCAGACCGGACCGTAGGGCCAGATTGCGAGCAGAAAATGGCGACCCGGCGGCGGCGAGAATGCCGCCGTTTGGGTTAAGCCTTCGCTAAGACCGACGCTTGCGCGCGTCTCGCGTCTCGCGTCCCGCGGCGACGCCGCCGCATCAAAGCGCGCCGACCTTGCGCCGGCCTCTCCCGGCGCGAGACGCGCGCGATGGGGTCTGGCCAAAAGCGACGCTCTAGCGTAAACCGGCCGCTTACCTCCGTCGGGAAGGCCAGGGAAGCCCGGTTTGTCCGCCAATCTCCTCGATCGCTATCAGGCGCGCGTCGACGGCGGGCTGCTCTCGGGCGACGAGGCGCAGCGCCATGCGCTCGAGAGCTTCGAGCGGCTGCGCGCCGAGGTCGAGGACTACGAACCTGCGGGCAAGCCCTCCGGCCTCGCGCGCTTCTTCGGCGCCGGCCGGCGCGCCGAGGCCCCGCTCGGCCTCTACGTCTGGGGCTCGGTCGGGCGCGGCAAGACCATGCTGATGGACCTCTTCTACGAGGCCGTCGCGCCCGCGCGGAAGCGCCGCGCCCATTTCCACGCCTTCATGGCCGACGTCCACGCCGCGATCTTCGCCTGGCGCGAGGCGGCGAAGACGAAAAAGCCGAAGAACGACGATCCGATCGCCGCGGTCGCCGACGACATCGCCGCCAAGGCCTCGCTGCTGTGCTTCGACGAGTTCCACGTCACCGACATCACCGACGCGATGATTCTCGGGCGCCTGTTCAGCGCCCTGTTCGCGCGCGGCGTCGTCGTCGTCGCCACCTCCAACGTCGAGCCGACGGAGCTCTACAAGGACGGGCTCAACCGCGCCCTGTTCCTGCCCTTCATCGACCTCATCGCCGCCAAGATGGAGATCGTCGAGCTTTCGGCGCGCCGCGACTACCGCCGCGAGAAGCTCGAGGGGCGGCCCAGCTGGCACGTTCCGGCCAACGACGAGGCGCAGGCCGCGCTGACCGGCGTCTTCGAGACGCTGACCGGCGCCCCTGAGGGCAAGCCGCTGGCCCTGCGCGTGCTCGGCCGCGCCGTGCCGGTGCCTGAGGCGCGCGCCAATGTCGCGCGCTTCTCCTTCGCCGAGCTGTGCGAGCGCCCGCTCGGGGCGACGGACTACCTCGCCATCGCGCGCGCCTTCCATACGCTGATCGTCGACGACGTGCCGGTCGTCGCGCCGGAGCGGCGCGACGTCGTCAAGCGCTTCATCCTGCTCGTCGACGCGCTCTACGAGGAGCACGTCAAGCTGTTCGCCTCGGCGGCGGCGCAGCCCGCGCAGATCTACGCCGGCGACAAGCGCGAGGGCTTCGAATTCGCCCGCACGGTCTCCCGCCTCATGGAGATGCGCTCCTCGGCCTACATGGACCTGCCGCACGGCTCGATCGCCTCGCAGGGGTCGGGCGCGGCGAGCGGCCTCGTCGAGACGTGAGACGCGTCTAGCCGATAAGTAGCAAGCTGCGCGCTGGCGGGGGCTTGGGAATTCCATTAAGGTCCGCGCCGTTTTCATGGACGTGCGCAAGCGCGCCGCGACAGGCGCGCCGGAGGGTGGACAGGACATGGCGCGTAGCAAGATCGCATTGATTGGCGCGGGACAGATCGGCGGCACGCTCGCCCATCTCGCGGCGCTGAAGGAGCTCGGCGACGTCGTGCTCTTCGACATCGCCGAAGGCACCCCGCAGGGCAAGGCGCTCGATCTCGCAGAATCGGGTCCGGTCGAAGGCTTCAACGCCGCGCTCAAGGGCGCCAACACCTACGCCGACATCGAGGGCGCGGACGTCGTCATCGTCACCGCCGGCGTGCCGCGCAAGCCCGGCATGAGCCGCGACGACCTGCTCGGCATCAACCTCAAGGTCATGGACGCGGTCGGCGCCGGCGTGAAGCAATACGCGCCGAACGCCTTCGTCATCTGCATCACCAATCCGCTCGACGCGATGGTCTGGGCGCTGCAGAAGGCCTCGGGCCTGCCGCCGCAAAAGGTCGTCGGCATGGCCGGCGTGCTCGATTCGGCGCGCTTCCGCTACTTCCTGTCCGAGGAGTTCAAGGTCTCGGTCGAGGACGTCACCGCCTTCGTGCTCGGCGGCCACGGCGACGACATGGTGCCTTCGCTGCGCTACTCCACCGTCGCCGGCATTCCGCTGACCGACCTCGTCAAGATCGGCTGGACGAGCCAGGAGCGTCTCGACGCCATCGTCGAGCGCACGCGAAAGGGCGGCGGCGAGATCGTCAACCTGCTCAAGACCGGCTCCGCCTTCTACGCGCCGGCGGCCTCGGCGATCGCCATGGCCGAGTCCTATCTCAAGGACAAGCGCCGGGTTCTGCCCTGCGCGGCCGAGCTCAACGGCGAATACGGCGTCTCCGGCCTTTACGTCGGCGTGCCGGTGGTGATCGGCGCGGGCGGCGTCGAGAAGGTGGTCGAGGTCGAGCTCGACGCCACCGAGAAGGCGATGTTCGCCAAGTCCGTCGATTCGGTGAAGAGCCTCGTCGAGGCCTGCAAGGCGATCAATCCGGCGCTCGCCGGCTGACGGTCCGGCCGGCGCGCGGCGGGCCCGCGCCGGCCGCCCTCTCTTTCCTGTCGGGGACGCCGTCCGGCCGTCTCGCCGCCCATCCTGACCGGCCGGCCGCGGGCGTGTTCGCGTCTGCGAATTCGCAAATGCGAAATTTTGCCGCAAACTGCGCCATTCGCGCTATTCCATCGTATTTGGACGGAGCGTAAGGTCCGCCGCAAAACGGAAGCGCCTCAGGAAATTAGCTGCATGAACATCCATGAATATCAGGCCAAGGCGGTCCTGAAGGAGTTCGGCGTCCCGGTGTCGAAGGGCGCGCCGATCCTCGACAAGGCCGGCGTCGCGGCGGCCCTCGCCGCACTGCCGGGCCCGCTCTATGTCGTGAAGTCGCAGATCCACGCCGGCGGGCGCGGCAAGGGCAGGTTCAAGGAGCCCGAGGCCGGCGAAAAGGGCGGCGTGCGGCTCGCGAAGAGTCCTGAAGAAGTCGCCCGCTTCGTCGACGAAATGTTCGGGCGCACCCTCGTCACCGTGCAGACGGGCCCGGCCGGCAAGCAGGTCAACCGCCTTTATCTCGAGGACGGCTCGGACATCGAGAAGGAGTTCTATCTTTCGCTCCTCGTCGACCGCGGCGCGAGCAGGGTCGCCTTCGTCGCCTCGACGGAGGGCGGCATGGACATCGAGCAGGTCGCCCACAAGAGCCCCGAGAAGATCGTCACCTTCTTCGTCGATCCGGCGACCGGGGTCATGCCGCATCACGGCCGCCGCCTCGCCAAGGCGCTCGGCCTTTCGGGCGATCTCGCCAAGCAGGCCGGGGCGCTCGCCGAGAAGCTTTATACGGCGTTCGTCGCGACCGACATGGCGATGCTCGAGATCAATCCGCTGATCGTGACGAAGGACCAGCGCCTCGTCTGCCTCGACGCCAAGGTCTCTTTCGACTCCAACGCCCTCTTCCGCCATCCCGACCTCTTCGCCCTGCGCGACGAGACGGAGGAGGACCAGAAGGAGATCGAGGCCTCCAAGCACGACCTCAACTACATCTCGCTCAACGGCGACATCGGCTGCATGGTCAACGGCGCCGGCCTCGCCATGGCGACGATGGACATCATCAAGCTCTACGGCCGCGAGCCCGCGAACTTCCTCGACGTCGGCGGCGGCGCCAGCAAGGAGAAGGTGAAGGCGGCGTTCAAGATCATCACCGCCGATCCGCAGGTGAAGGGCATCCTCGTCAACATCTTCGGCGGCATCATGAAATGCGACGTCATCGCCGAGGGCGTCGTCGCGGCGGTCAAGGAGGTCGGCCTCGCCGTGCCGCTCGTCGTGCGCCTCGAGGGCACCAACGTCGAGCTCGGCAAGAAGATCCTGTCGCAATCGGGGCTGAACGTCATCCCCGCCGACGATCTCGACGACGCCGCGCAGAAGATCGTCGACGCCGTGAAGAAGGCCTGACGCCGATGTCGATCCTTTTGAAAAAAGACACCAAGATCATCTGCCAGGGCTTCACCGGCACGAACGGCACCTTCCATTCCGAGCAGTCCATCGCCTACGGCTCCAGGGTCGTCGGCGGCATCTCGCCCGGCAAGGGCGGCTCGAAGCATCTCGGCCTGCCGGTGTTCGACACCGTGCAGGAGGCGAGGGAGGCGACCGGCGCCGACGCCAGCGTCATCTATGTGCCCCCGCCCGGCGCGGCCGACGCCATCTGCGAGGCGATCGACGCCGGGATCCCGCTGATCGTCTGCATCACCGAAGGCATCCCGGTCGCCGACATGGTGCGGGTGAAGCGCTCCCTGTGCGGCTCGAAGTCCACCCTGATCGGGCCGAACTGCCCCGGCGTCGTGACCGCCGGCGAGAGCAAGATCGGCATCATGCCGGCGAACATCTTCAGCCCCGGCTCCGTCGGCGTCGTCTCGCGCTCGGGCACGCTGACCTATGAGGCGGTGTTCCAGACGACGCGCGAGGGGCTCGGCCAGACGACCGCCGTCGGCATCGGCGGCGATCCGGTCAAGGGCGCGGAGTTCGTCGACGTCCTTGAGCTGTTCCTCGCCGACGAGGCGACCAAGTCGATCGTCATGATCGGCGAGATCGGCGGCGGGGCGGAGGAGGACGCGGCGCAGTTCCTCAAGGACGAGGCGAAGCGCGGGCGCAAGAAGCCGATCGTCGGCTTCATCGCCGGACGCACCGCGCCGCCCGGGCGGCGCATGGGCCACGCCGGCGCCATCATCTCGGGCGGCAAGGGCGGCGCCGAGGACAAGATCGCGGCCATGGAGAGCGCCGGAATCAAGGTCTCGCCGTCGCCGGCGCGCCTTGGCCGCACGCTCGCCGAGCTGCTGCGCGCCTGAGCGGACGCAGCGCTTGGCGCCGATCCGGGATGGCGCGGGGCGGCGTCCTTTGCTAAGACTGCTCTCAAGCCCGCGGCGAATTGACGCGGCCTTGGGGATGCGGTTTCCGCCTGATCGAATCGCCGGCCGGCGGGACGCGGCCCCGGCGTTTGAAGCTGGAGCGTCTGCGGCCGGACGACGCGTCCGGCGGGAGAGCGCTTCCTACCCGCGGCGGGCGTCGAACATGGCCCGGGACGATTTGACGGAGCTTGGGGCGCGCTGGCCGCGGCCGGGCGCGGCGTCGGCTCAAGCTGAAATGAATTGCGGCGTAGCCGCGCCGGACCGACGCTGCGGCGCGCCCGGCCGCTGATGCGTCCGACGGCGGAGCGGCGCTTCCTGCGCCGCTCCGGAGCGAGGCAGCCGGCGCGTTTCAATTGGGAGGTGAGCGGACATGGCGCGACAGAACGGAGCCGATGGGGCGGACGGCGCGGGCGTGGGCTCGGCGGGCGGGCCCCGCTCCGGGGCCAACGCCGCTTTCCTCGAAACGTCCTTCCTCTACGGCGGCAACGCCGCCTATGTGGAGCGGCTGCAGGCCGCCTATGAGGCCGATCCGAATTCGGTCGATCCGCAGTGGCGGGCCTTCTTCGCGGAGCTGAACGACGACCGCGCCGCCGTCGAGACGGGCGCGCGCGGCCCGCGCTGGCGCAAGCCCAACTGGCCGATCGCCGCCAACGGCGAGCTCGTCTCGGCGCTCGACGGCGACTGGGGCCCGGCAAAGCCCGCTCCCGGCAAGGGAGGAGACAAGGGCGCTCCCGCTCCGGCGACGGCGCCCGCCCCGGCCGCGCCCGTCTCCGGCGCCGAGGTGCAGCGCGCGACGCGCGATTCGGTGCGCGCGCTGATGATGATTCGCGCCTACCGCATGCGCGGCCATCTGCACGCCAACCTCGACCCGCTCGGGCTGCAGCGCCCGAGCGCCACCGAGGAGCTGCATCCGGCCACCTACGGCTTCACCGAGAACGACTACGACCGCAAGATCTTCCTCGACGGCGTGCTCGGGCTCGAATTCGCGACCATCCGCGAAATGCTGCCGATCCTGCGCCGCACCTATTGCGACACCATCGGCTTCGAGTTCATGCATATCTCCGATCCCGCCGAGAAGGCCTGGATGCAGGAGCGCATCGAGGGGCCCGGCAAGGAGATCTCCTTCACCCGCGAGGGCAAGCGCGCCATCCTCAACAAGCTGATCGAGGCCGAGGGCTTCGAGAAGTTCCTCGACGTCAAATTCACCGGCACCAAGCGCTTCGGCCTCGACGGCGGCGAATCGCTCGTGCCCGCGCTCGAGCAGATCATCAAGCGCGGCGGCGCCCTCGGCGTGAGCGAGATCGTGTTCGGGATGCCGCACCGCGGACGCCTCAACGTGCTCTCGCAGGTGATGGGCAAGCCGCATCGGGCGATCTTCCACGAGTTCAAGGGCGGCTCGGCCTCGCCCGACGACGTCGAGGGCTCGGGCGACGTCAAATACCATCTCGGCGCGTCCTCCGACCGCGAGTTCGACCGCAACACGGTGCATCTGTCGCTCACCGCCAATCCGTCGCATCTCGAGATCGTCGATCCCGTGGTGCTCGGCAAGGTGCGCGCCAAGCAGGACCAGCATCACGACGTCGTCGACCGCACCAAGGTGCTGCCGCTGCTGCTGCACGGCGACGCCGCCTTCGCCGGCCAGGGCGTCATCGCGGAGTGCTTTGGCCTGTCCGGCCTCAAGGGCTACCGCACCGGCGGCTCGATCCATTTCATCGTCAACAACCAGATCGGCTTCACCACCTCGCCGCGCTATTCGCGCTCCTCGCCCTATCCGTCCGACACGGCGAAGATGATCGAGGCGCCGATCATCCATGTGAACGGCGACGACCCGGAGGCGGTCGTCTACGCCGCCAAGATCGCCATCGAGTTCCGGCAGAAATTCCACAAGCCGGTCGTGATCGACATGTTCTGCTACCGGCGCTTCGGCCACAACGAGGGCGACGAGCCGGGCTTCACGCAGCCGATCATGTACAAGAAGATCCGCTCGCACCGCACGACCCTCGACATCTACGCCGAGAAGCTCCTGGGCGAGGGCGTCGTCGAGGCGGGCGAGGTCGAGAAGCTGCAGGCGCAATGGCGCCATCGCCTCGAGATCGAGTTCGAGGCCGGGCAGTCCTATCAGCCGAACAAGGCCGACTGGCTCGACGGCCGCTGGGCCGGCATCAAGCCCGCCCTGATGAGCGCGGAGGACGCGCGGCGCGGGCGCACGGGCGTCGATCCCGCGCGGCTCAGGGAGATCGGCGAGCGGCTCACCGAGGTCCCGCCGGACTTCCACGTCCACAAGACGGTCGCGCGCCTCATCGACAACCGCCGCAAGATGATCGAGACGGGCCAGGGGATCGACTGGGCGATGGCCGAGGCGCTGGCCTTCGGCTCGCTCGTCGACGAGGGCAATCCGGTGCGGCTGTCGGGCCAGGATTCGGAGCGCGGCACCTTCTCGCAGCGCCACTCCGTGCTGAACGACCAGGCGACCGAAGCGCGCTACGCGCCGCTGAACCACATCCGCGACGAGCAGGCGCATTACGAGGTCATCAACTCGATGCTCTCCGAGGAGGCGGTGCTCGGCTTCGAATACGGCTACTCGCTCGCCGAGCCGAACGCGCTGGTGCTGTGGGAGGGGCAGTTCGGCGACTTCGCCAACGGCGCGCAGGTGGTGTTCGACCAGTTCGTGTCGTCGGGCGAGCGCAAATGGCTGCGCATGTCCGCCCTCGTCTGCCTGCTGCCGCACGGCTACGAGGGGCAGGGGCCCGAGCATTCCTCGGCCCGCCTCGAGCGCTATCTGCAGATGTGCGCCGAGGACAACATGCAGGTCGCCAACTGCACGACGCCCGCCAACTACTTCCATATCCTGCGTCGGCAGCTGCGGCGCGACGTCCGCAAGCCGCTGATCCTGATGACGCCGAAGTCGCTGCTGCGCCACAAGCGCTGCGTGTCGAGCTTCGACGAGTTCATCATCGGCTCCTCGTTCCATCGCGTGCTGCGCGACCACGCCGAGAAGTTCCCGCAGGAATGCCGTATCAGGCCGGACGCCGAGATCCGCCGCGTCGTGCTGTGCACGGGCAAAGTCTACTACGACCTGCTCGAGGAGCGCGAGAAGCGCGGGATCGACGACGTCTATCTGCTGCGCGTCGAGCAGCTCTACCCCTTCCCTCTCAAGGCGCTCGTCAACCTGCTCGGCCGCTTCAGGCAGGCCGAGGTCGTCTGGTGCCAGGAGGAGCCGAAGAACATGGGCGCCTGGACCTTCGTCGAGCCCTATCTCGAATGGGTTCTGACCCAGGTCGGCGGCGTCTCGAAGCGCGCGCGCTACGCCGGACGCCCCGCCTCCGCGGCGACGGCGACCGGCCTGATGTCCAAGCATCAGGCGCAGCTCAAGGCTTTCCTCGACGAGGTTTACGCGCCCTGACGGGGCGCGGGCGGCTCAATGCGGGCGCCGTCGCTGCGGCGGCGTCCCGTTCATCCAACCTGAAGATGCGGCCCCGACGGGGCCTTGGCGCATGGCGCGGGGCGAGACGAGATGACCATCGAGATACGCGTTCCCACTCTCGGCGAATCGGTCAGCGAGGCGACTATCGGGCGCTGGTTCAAGAAGGCCGGCGATCCCGTCAAGGCGGACGAGCCGCTGCTCGAGCTCGAGACCGACAAGGTCACGCTCGAAGTGAACGCGCCGTCGGCCGGCGTGCTCGCCGAGATCGTCGCCAAGGACGGCGACACGGTGGGCGTCGGCGCGCTGCTCGGCCAGATCGGCGAATCGGGCGCGGCGCCCGCCCCCGCCGCCGAGGCTCCGAAGGCCGCGCCCGCGGCCCCGGCGCCCGCCCCCGCCTCCGGCGGCCCGGCCATGGCGCCTTCGCCCGCCGCCGCAAAAATCGCCGCCGACGGCGGCCTCGATCCGGCGGGCGTCGCCGGTTCGGGCGTGCGCGGGCAGGTGCTGAAGGGCGACGTGCTGGCGAAGCTCGCGAGCCCCGCTCCGGCCGCCGCGCCCGCTCCGGCTCAGGCGCGCCCGCCCGCGCCGGCCGCGGACGCCGCGCGCGAGGAGCGCGTGCGCATGACGCGGCTGCGCCAGACCATCGCGCGCCGGCTCAAGGAGGCGCAGAACGTCGCGGCCATGCTGACGACGTTCAACGAGGTCGACATGACCGAAGTCATGGCCCTGCGCGCGCGCTACAAGGACGTGTTCGAGAAGAAGCACGGCGCCAAGCTCGGCTTCATGGGCTTCTTCGTGAAGGCCGTGGTCGGCGCGTTGAAGGAGATCCCGGCGGTCAACGCCGAGATCGACGGCGACGACCTCGTCTACAAGAACTACTACCACATCGGCATCGCCGTCGGCTCCGACAAGGGCCTCGTCGTGCCGGTGGTGCGCGACGCCGATCAGCTCGGCCTCGCCGACATCGAGAAGCAGATCGCCGCCTTCGGCAAGCGCGCCCGCGAGGGCCAGCTCAAGATCGAGGAGATGCAGGGCGGCACCTTCACCATCACCAACGGCGGCATCTACGGCTCGCTGATGTCGACGCCGATCCTCAACGCGCCGCAGTCGGGCATCCTCGGCATGCACAAGATCCAGGAGCGGCCGATGGCCGTGGGCGGCAAGGTGGAGATCCGCCCGATGATGTATCTCGCGCTCTCCTACGACCACCGCATCGTCGACGGCAAGGAGGCGGTGACCTTCCTCGTGCGCGTCAAGGAGGCGCTCGAGGATCCGGCGCGCCTCGTCCTCGACATCTGAAAGCCGTCCGTCCCGCCTTGCGCCGGCCGTCCGGCCGGCGTCTCCTCCCGCCCGCGCCCGTCAGGGCTTTCCCGCGCAGTTTGTGAGGCTCCATGTCATCCTATGATCTCGTCGTCATCGGGACCGGTCCCGGCGGCTATGTCTGCGCCATCCGCGCGGCGCAGCTCGGGATGAAGGTCGCCGTCGTCGAGAAGCGCGCGACGAAGACGTTTGGCGGCACCTGCCTCAACATCGGCTGCATCCCGTCGAAGGCGCTGCTCTACGCCTCGGAGGAGTTCGAGAAGGCGGGCCACGGCCTGAAAGCCCTCGGCGTGATCGTCGACGCGCCGAAGCTCGACCTTCCGGCCATGATGAAGCACAAGGACGACACGGTTTCGGCCAACGTCGGCGGCATCGCCTTCCTGTTCAAGAAGCACAAGATCGAGCCCTTCTACGGGACGGGCTCGATCGCCGCGCCGGGCAAGGTGACGGTCACGGCCGAGGACGGCGCGACGCAGACGCTGGAGACGAAGAACATCGTCATCGCCACAGGCTCGGACGTCGCGCCGCTGCCCGGCGTCGAGATCGACGAGAAGCGCATCGTCTCCTCGACCGGGGCGCTGGCGCTCGAGGCGCCGCCGAAGGACCTGCTCGTGATCGGCGCCGGCGTCATCGGCCTCGAGCTCGGCTCGGTGTGGGCGAGGCTCGGCTCCAACGTCACCGTCGTCGAGTTCCTCGACCGCATCCTGCCCGGGATCGACGGCGAGACGGCCAAGCAGTTCCAGCGGGTGCTGCAGAAGCAGGGCTTCAGCTTCCATCTCGGCCACAAGGTGACCGGCGTCGAGAAAGGCGAGCGGCTCAAGGCGACGATCGAGCCGGCGGCGGGCGGCGCCCCGCTGACGCTCGAAGCCGACGTCGCGCTCGTCGCCATCGGCCGCCGTCCGGTCACCGAGGGCCTCGGCCTCGAGGCGGCGGGCGTCGCCGTGGAGCGCGGCCGCGTCGTCATCGACCAGAAGTTTCAGACGAACGTCCCGGGGATCTACGCCATCGGCGACGTCGTGCGCGGGCCGATGCTCGCCCACAAGGCCGAGGACGAGGGGATCGCCGTCGCCGAGATCCTCGCCGGCCAGCACGGCCATGTGAACTATGGGGTCATTCCGGGCGTCGTCTACACCTCGCCCGAGATCGCCTCCGTCGGCGCGACCGAGGAGGAGCTGAAGGAGAAGGGCGTCGCCTACAAGGTTGGCAAGTTCCCCTTCACGGCGAACGGGCGGGCGCGCGCCATGCGCCAGACGGAAGGCTTCGTGAAGCTCCTCGCCGACGCGCAAACCGACAAGGTGCTCGGCGTGCACATTCTCGGCGCGGGGGCGGGCGAGCTCATCGCGGAGGCCTGCGTGCTGATGGAGTTCGGCGGCTCGTCCGAGGATCTCGCGCGCACCTGCCACGCCCATCCGACGCTTTCGGAGGCCGTGCGCGAAGCGGCGCTCGCGGCCGACAAGCGCCCGATCCATATGTGAGGCTTGAAGGCTTCCCCAGCGGAGCCTTCAGAACTCGCTGGCGTGCTCGGCGATGTAGGCGCCGATGGCGCCGGCGGCGTTCATCATGTGCGCGCGCATGCGGCGCGCCGCCTCCTCGCCGTCGCCCTGCGCGATCGAGGTCATGATCGAATCATGCTCCTCGCGCGAGCGCTCGACGCGCGAGGCGTGGCGCAGCTGCGCGCGGCGGAAGGCCTTGAGGCGGGCGCGCACGGAGATCGCCTGCTCGGCCATGAAGCCGTTGTGGGTCGCGGCGTAGATCGCTTCGTGGAACTGCGTGTTGAAGGCGTCGTAGCCGTCGACGTCCTTCGCCGCGACGAGGGCGCGCGAGGAGTCGTGCAGCTCCATGAGCCGGCTGCGCTCGATCGGGGTGATGCGGTAGGTGGCGAGCCGCACGCACATCGCCTCGATCTCGGCGCAGGTCTCGAACATGTCCATGATCCGCTCGGGCGTCATGCGCGCGACGACGACGCCGCGGCGCGGACGCATCTTGACGAGGCCGTTCGCCGCGAGCTGACGAAGCGCCTCGCGCACCGGAGTGCGCGAGGCGCCGAAACGGTCGGCGAGATCCTGCTCGTCGAGCGCCGCGCCGGCGGCGAAGGCGCCGGCGGTGATCTCGTCGGCGAGCGCGTTGCGGATCTGATCGGAGAGGAGGCCCTGCTCTTTCCCCTTGAGGTCGCCCCGCGGAAAGTCGGTCATGCTCATCCCACCAGCGCACGGACCGCCAGATAGAGAACGGACGGTCCAACCAAGCATCCAATGCCAGTATGGAAGGTCGCCGTCAAAGCGCCATAGGGGACGAGCTTGGGGTCGGTCGCGGCGAGGCCGCCGGCGACGCCGCTCACCGTGCCCATCAGTCCGCCGAAGGCCATCGCCGAGCGCGGATTGTCGAGCCCGACGACCTTCGCGAGCATGGGGGTGAACACCATCACCAGCACGGCCTTGAGCACGCCGGTGGCGATCGACAGGGCGATGACGACGGAGCTCGCGCCGAGCGCCGCCCCGGTCACCGGACCGACGATATAGGTGATGGCCCCGGCGCCGATCGTCGTCAGGCTGATGGCGTCGCGGTAGCCGTAGACCCAGGCGATCGACGCGCCGATGACGAACGGCAGCACGGTGCCGATGGCGAGCGCGCAGACGCCGAGGAGGCCGGCCTTGCGCGCCTCGACGACGTCGACCTCGAAGGCGGTCGCGACGATGGCGAAGTCGCGCAGCATGGCGCCGCCCATAAGCCCGACGCCGGCGAAGATCGGGATGTCGGCGAGGCCTTTCTTGCCGCCGGTGACGACGCCGCCGACATAGGCGAGCAGCAGGCCGAGAAGGATCGCTATGGCCGAGCCGTGGATGCGGCCCGCGGTCAGCCGCTTCGAGACGAAGAGCGAGATCCACATCACCGCGCCGACGACGGCGAAGGCGGCGACGAGGTTCTGCTCGATGAAGACGTGCTCGATCATGTGCATCATGGCGTGCGGGTCTTTCCTGTCGGGTCGTTCGGGAGGAGGTCGCCGGAGATGATCTCGCCGCCATGCTCGACGCCGGCGGGGTCGTGCACGTCCGAGGGACGCTCGCGGCCGATGCGCCCGAGCAGGGCGAGGGCGACGAAGCAGGAGGAGACGGTGGCGGCCGCCACGATGGCGACGAGCGGGCCGCCGCTCAGCGCCGCGACGACGTTCTGCTGCGCGGCCATGGCGACGACGATGGGGATGTACATCGTCCCCCAGAACTCGACGCCGAGCTTGACGCCGTGGTTCAGCGCGCCGGACTTCTGCAGGTAAACGCGGGCGGCGATGAGCAGCATCATGGCGAGGCCGACGCCGCCGACGTTCGCCTTGACGCCGAGCAGGACGCCGAGGAGATCGCCGAGGAAGACCCCGACCAGAGTGCAGATGGAGAGAAGGGCGACGCCGAAGATCGTCATGCTTCGGCCCTCCCTGATCGGATGCGGCGGCGGCCGCCGGCAAGGCGGTGGGGCATGGGGCGTTTCTCCAATGAGCCGCTCTTTCGGCGGCAGATCAAGTATACGTGAAGCCCGTTAATTGGCAATAGTGCATACAAAAAAATTTAACCGGGAGGCGCCTGCGCGCCATTCCTCTCCGTCCGCCGCGCGCCGCAAAGAGTCCCCCGACATCGACGCGCTTGACGAAACTCCTCTGGCGTCTCATCATTTTCCCTCGTTATGGCGCATGACCTCCAGGCGCCCGGCGCTGCGCGGGCGATGGCGCGAGTCGAATTTTTCCGCCGTCGTGTATGCGGGATATTGCAAAGAGAAAATTTTCGTATACAAAAGAGACAAATGGCCGCAGTCGCCGCGCGAATCATGGTTTGAAGAGTCCGCGCGTCGCCCGGAGGCCGGCGAAAAATGGGGAACGCAGATGGGGCGCTGGAGCTGATGAGGCGCTGGGACTTGGAGCGCGAGGCGCGCGCCTCGCGGATCGCCGCGGGCGCCGCGTTCGCGAAAGGCAAGATCGTCGCCGCGGCCGACGCCGCGGCGCTGCTCGAGGCGGTGATCCGGCCGTCCGACCGCGTCTGCCTCGAGGGCGACAACCAGAAGCAGGCGGACCTTCTCGCCAGGGCGCTCGCCGCCGCCGATCCCGAAAAGCTGCATGACCTGCACATGGTGCAGTCCGGCGTCGTCCTGCCCGAGCATCTCGACGTGTTCGAGACGGGCGTCGCGAAACGGCTCGACTTCGCCTATTCGGGGCCGCAGGCCGGCCGCATCGCCAGGATGCTCTACGGCGGCCAGATCGAGCTCGGCGCCGTCCACACCTATCTCGAGCTGTTCGCGCGCTACTTCATCGACCTGACGCCGAACGTCGCGCTCGTCGCGGCGGTGAGCGCCGACCGCGACGGCAATCTCTACACCGGGCCCAACACCGAGGACACGCCGACCGTCGTCGAGGCGACCGCCTTCAAGGACGGGATCGTCGTCGCGCAGGTGGGCGAGGTGGTCGAGCGCGTGCCGCGCGTCGACATTCCGGGCGACCGCGTGCATTTCGTGGTGGACGCGAAGAAGCCGTTCTACGTCGAGCCGCTGTTCACCCGCGATCCGGCCGCCATCACCGAGACGCAGATCCTGACCGCCATGCTGGCGATCAAGGGCATCTACGCGCCCTATGGCGTGCGCCGGCTCAACCACGGCATCGGCTTCAACACCGCGGCGATCGAGCTGTTGCTGCCGACCTTCGCCGAGCGCCTCGGCCTCAAGGGCAAGGTGTGCACCCATTTCGCGCTCAACCCGCATCCGACGCTGATTCCGGCGATCGAAAGCGGCTGGGTGGAGCAGATCCACTGCTTCGGCTCGGAAGTCGGCATGGACGGCTACATCGAGGCGCGCTCCGACGTCTTCTTCACCGGCCCAGACGGCTCGCTGCGTTCGAACCGCGCCTTCTGCCAGACCGCCGGCCTCTACGCCTGCGACATGTTCATCGGCTCGACGCTGCAGATCGACCTCGCCGGCCATTCCTCGACCGTCACGCCGACGCGCATCGCCGGCTTCGGCGGCGCGCCGAACATGGGGTCCGACGCGCGCGGGCGCCGGCATCCGGCGCAGCCGTGGATCAAGGCCGGCGCCGAGGCCGATCCGGATACGCCGCCCGCCCTGCGGCGCGGGCGAAAGCTCGTCGTGCAGATCGGCGAGACTTTCGGCGAGGGCAACGCGCCGACCTTCGTCGAAAAGCTCGACGCGCTGGCGCTGGCCGAAAAGCTCAAGCTCGACCTCGCGCCGGTGATGATCTACGGCGACGACGTGACCCATATCGTGACGGAGGAGGGGATCGCCAACCTGCTGCTCTGCCGCGACGCCGACGAGCGCGAGCAGGCGGTGCGGGGCGTCGCCGGCTATACGCCGGTTGGGCGCGGCCGCGACAAAAAAATGGTCGAGCGCCTGCGCGCGCGCGGCGTGATCCGGCGGCCTGAGGACCTCGGCGTCGACGTGCTCGACGCCGACCGCAGCCTGCTCGCCGCGCGCTCGATCAAGGATCTCGCGCGCTGGTCGGGCGGCCTTTACCGTCCGCCGTCGAAATTCCGCAACTGGTGAGGGGAGACTTTATCGTGGAGACCCTCTGTTTCGAGCATGAGACGCGCGCGCCGGCGCGCGGGACGCGCCGGCAGGCGCTCGTCGGCGTCGTCGCCTCCGGCAATCTCGAGGCGCTCGTCGAGCGCGTGCTGCCCGAGCGCACATGCCGCGTCGAGATAGCGACCTCCGCCCATGGCTTTTCCGACGTCTGGGCGGCGGTCGTCGCCGACTTCGTCGAGCGCCATTCTCCGGGCGGGCTGCGCTTTTGCGTCAACGACGGCGGCGCGCGGCCGGACACGGTCGCGCTGCGCCTCGCGCAGGGCGTCAGGACGATCGAGGAGGGGCGGCCATGAACGCCCCCGCCGAAACGCCGGCGCCCGCCATGAGCTGGAGCGAGGTGTGCGCGCGCCGCCGTCTCGCCGCGCTCGTCGACTACGGCTCCTTCGTCGAATTCATCGGCCCCGAGGCGCGCGAGACGAGCCCGCATCTCGACATCTTCGACCTGCCGAAGCAGTTCGACGACGGCATGGTCGTCGGACGCGCGCGGCTTTCCGGCGAAGACGTCTTCGTCGCGGCGCAGGAGGGCCGCTTCATGGGCGGCGCCTTCGGCGAGGTCCATGGCGCCAAGCTCGTCGGCCTCCTTCGCGCGGCGCGCGCGTCCAAAGGAAAAATCCGCGCCGTTCTGATCCTGTTCGACACGGGCGGCGTCAGGCTGCAGGAGGCGAACGCCGGCGAGCTCGCCGTCGCCGAGATCATGCGCGCCATCCTCGACTTCCGCGCCGCCGGCGGCGCCGTCGTCGGGCTGATCGGCGGGCGGGCGGGCTGCTACGGCGGCGGCGGGCTGATCGCCGGCTGCTGCGGCGCGCTCGCCATCTCCGAGGAGGGCCGGCTCAGCGTCTCGGGGCCGGAGGTCATCGAGACCAACAAGGGCGTCGAGGAGTTCGACTCGAAGGATCGCGCGCTGGTCTGGCGCACGATGGGCGGCAAGCACCGCCTGCTGATCGGCGCGGCGCAGGCCTTCTGCGACGATGCGCCGGAAAGTTTTCGCGCGGCGGCGCTGGAGCTCCTGAAAGACCCGCCGCCCTTCGACCTTGCGACGATGGAGAAGGAGCAGGCGCGGCTCGAGCGCCGCCTTGCGCGCTTCGGCGCGATGCGCGAGGCTCGCGACGTCTGGGCCGCGCTCGGCGCCCCCGATCCGGCGGCGATCCCCGAGCTCGCGACGCAGGACTTCGCCGCGCTCGCCGGAAAAATTGCGGAGGACGCTCATGACGCTCGATGAGATTCTCGCCTCCCTCTTTCCGGGCGGCGGCGCGCGCGTCGGCGACGACGGGCTGATTTCCGGCGCCGGGACGATCCCGGGCGTCGGCGAGGCGGACGTCGTCGGCGTCGCCAATGGCGCGGCGCTCGGCGTCGAAGGCGCGGCCCGCCTCGCGGGCATGACGCTCGACATCATAAAGGCGGGGCGCGGGCGGCCGCTGCTCGTGCTGATCGACAGCGACAGCCAGCGCATGAGCCGGCGCGACGAACTGCTCGGCCTTTCCGAATATCTCGCCCATCTCGCCAAATGCCTGAGGCTCGCCGAGCTCTCCGGCGTGCGCACGGTCGGAATCCTCTACGGCCATACGGCGGCGGGCGCCTTCATCGCCACCGCGCTCGCGACCGGCGTCCTCGTCGCGCTGCCGGGCGCGAACCCCGAGGTGATGGACCTGCCCTCGATGGCGCGCGTCACCAAGCTGCCGCTCGAGGTGCTGCAGGAGAAGGCGAAATCGACGCCGGTGTTCGCCCCGGGCCTCGACAATCTCGCGAGGACGGGCGCCGTGCGCGAGGTGTGGGACCCGGCGCGCCCGTTGCCGGAGCAGCTCGCGGCGCTGCTCGCGCAGCCGGTCGGCGCCGACGTCCGCGACGAGCTCGGCGCGCAGCGCGGAGGGCGCCCGCGCGCGCAGGACGTCGCCCGTCGCGTCGAAGCGCTGGCCGATGGCTGAGGACGCCGCGGCTTTCGGAACGGTCGCCGCGCCGGGCCGCCATGGTCTGCTGCGCGTCGGCGTCGAAGGCTTCGCGCGGGCGCTCGCCCGCTCGGGCGCGGAGCCGGCGCCGCTCGTCGCGCAGTGGGCGGCGCTGGGGCGCCCGCTGATCGCGCGGCGGCGCGGGCCCTGCGACGCGGCGGGGCGGATCGCCGCCGGCCTGCCGCTGCCGCCGGCGCAGGGCAAGGCGCGGCTCGCGCTGTCGCTCGAGCCCGCCGACGTCGAGGCGCTGGAGCCGCCGCCAGAGCTTGAAGCCTGCGCCGCTTTCGCGCCGCCGGCCTGGGGCGCTGCGATCGGCGCGCTCCTCGAAGCCGGAGCCGTCGCGGGCGTCGCGCCGCGCTGCTTCGGCTCGCTCGCCTGGAGCGCGCTGACAGAGCTCGCGTATCTCGGCCCCGCCTCCGACCTCGACGTGATCTTCGTCGCGGACGCGACGACCGACGTTCGACAGCTTTTGGCCGGCCTTGAAGAGATCGCCGCGCGCGCGCCGATGCGGATCGACGGCGAGATCATCCTCGCCGAAAGCGGCCTCGCCGCGAACTGGCGCGAGCTTGTCGACGGCGCGCCGCAGATACTCGTCAAATCCATGCAGGGCGCGGGGCTCGTCGCGCGCGACGCCTTTCTTGCGGCGCGCGGCGCCATGAGCGTCGTCATATGAGCCTCGCCTTCGCTCCGCGCCGGGCGCCGCGGCGTCATCCGCTTTCGCCGCAGGCGCTCGGCGCGCTCGCCGCCGACTGCCTGCGCCGCGAGGTCGAGACCTTTCCCAAGCCCGGCCTCGTCAGCCACGTCGACAACGGCAGCCATAGCGATATGACGGCCGACACGCTGCGGGCCAGCGCCGACGCTCTGGAGCCGTTCTTCGTCCGCCTCGCCAAGGCCGGCGCGCGCCATGCGCGGATGGACGAATTGCGCGTCGTCGGCCTCGACGCGGAGGCGGCGATGATGGCCGCGACCTGCGGCGTCAACGCCCATCGCGGCGCGATCTTCGGCCTCGGCCTGCTTTGCGCCGCCGCAGCCGCGCCCGCGGCGGAGAGCCTTGGCGCGACCGTGCGGCGGCGCTACGGCGAGGCGATCGTCAAGGGTCCCGTGGCGCTCCTGAGCCACGGGACGCGCGCGCGCCGCCGCTTCGGCGCGCAGGGCGCGCGGGGCGAGGCGGCGGCCGGCTTTCCGAGCGTCTATGGCGTCGGCCTGCCGGCTCTGGCGCACGCGGAGCGGCTCGCGCCGGGCGATGCGGAAGCGGCGCGCGTGAACGCCTGCTTCGCGCTGATCGCGCGCGTCGAGGACACCAACCTCCTGCATCGCGGCGGCGCGGACGGCCTCGCTTTCGCGCGGGCGCAGGCGCATGAGTTCATGGCGCGCGGCGGCGTCGGCGCGCCGGACTGGCGCCGGGAGGCGGAGCGCGTCCATGTCGCCTTCGTCCGCCGGCGGCTCAGCCCCGGCGGCTCGGCCGATCTCCTCGCCTTCAGCCTGTTCGTGCGCGCCGTGGAGGCGTCATGACGATCGCCATCCTGTGCTCGGGGCAGGGAACGCAGCATCGCGACATGTTCGCGCTGACCGCGGACGCGCCGCAGGCGCAGCCTGTGTTCGCGGCGGCGACGAAGGCGCTTGGCGAGGATCCGCGCGACTTCGCGCGGGAGGCCGACGAAGCCGCGCCGCACGCCAACCGCGCCGGCCAGATCCTGTGCGTGACGCAGGCGCTCGCCGCCTTCGCGGCGCTGCGCGAGGCGCTTGAGGCCCCGGGCGTCGATCTCGCCGTCGCCGGATACAGCATCGGCGAGCTCGCCGCCTGCGCGCTGGCCGGCATGCTGGCGCCGCAGCCGGCGCTCGAGCTCGCCGCGCGCCGCGCCGCGCTCATGGACGCGGCGGGCGGCGCCGACGGCGGACTTTCGTTCGTGCGAGGCCTTCCTCGCGCGAAAATCGACGCGCTTTGCGCGCGCTTCGACGCAAACGTCGCCATCGTCAATCCCGGCCTGACTTTCGTCGTCGGCGGCGCCCGCGTGGCGCTTCCCGAATTATGCGCGGCGGCTCTGGCCGAGGGCGCGGCCAAGGCCGGCGCGCTCAAGGTTTCCGTCGCCTCGCACACGCCGCGCCTGGCGGCGGCGAGCGAGGGCTTCGCGCAGGCGCTGGCCGCGCAGGACATGGCCCGCCCGCGCGCGGGCGTGCGCCTCTTCAGCGGGATCGACGCCGCCCGCGTGTTCACGCCCGCTCAGGCGCGCGAAAAACTCAGCCGGCAGATTTCGCAGACGATCGACTGGGCGGGATGCCTTGTGGCCTGCGTCGAGGCCGGAGCGACGCGCTTCCTCGAGCTCGGCCCCGGCCATGCGCTGGCGGCCATGGCGGCGGACCTCGCCGGCGGGGCGTCCGCGCGCGCGCTGGAGGATTTCCGCACGCTCGAAGGCGCGCGCGATTGGCTGTCGGCGCCCTGAGTCGCGAAACATCCCTCACGGTCCCCGCCAGACGACGCGATATCCGACGCCGGGCTCGGTCAGGATGAAACGCGGCCCGGCGCCGTCGCCTTCGAGCTTCTGCCGGAGCTTTCTGACGAACACGCGCAGATATTGCGCGTCGTCGACATGCGCCGGCCCCCAGACTTCCGTCAGGATCTGGCGGTGCGTCAGCACCCGGCCGGCGTGCCGCACGAGCAGCCGCAGGACGTCGAACTCCTTGGGCGTCAGCTTGACGGGCGCGCCCTTCAGGGTGACGCTGTGCGCGAGCGTGTCGACGACGAGGTCGCCGCTGCGATAGACCGCCGTCTCGCCAGAGGCGACGAGGTTGCGGCGCAGCGCCGTGCGGATGCGCGCCATCAATTCGCCGACGCCGAACGGCTTGTTGACGTAGTCGTCGGCGCCGAGGTCCAGCGCCTGCACCTTCTCGTCCTCCTGGTCGCGCGCCGACAGCACGATGATCGGCGTCTGGCCCTTCTCCCTGAACGCGCGGATCAGCTCCTTGCCGTCGCAGTCGGGCAGGCCGAGGTCGAGGACGACGAGGTCCGCCCCATGACGCCTGAACGCCTCCAGCGCCTCGGCGGCCGTCAGGGCGCTGAACGCTTCGTAACCGGCCGCGGCGAGGCTCGGCTTCAGGAAGCGGTGGATCTGCGGCTCGTCGTCGACGACGAGAATCCTGGTCGGCGCCATGGCGTTCAGCCTTCCAGCGCTTTTTCGGCCTGCTCGTCGGCGAGGTCGGCCGCCGGCAGGGTTATGGAGACGCGAAGGCCCCGCCCCTGCGCGATCGGGCTCTCCGCGACGATCGAGCCGTCCATAGCCTCGACGACGCCGCGGCAGATCGCAAGCCCCAGCCCCGTCCCGGGCGGGCGCCCGTCGCCGGGCTCGCCCCTGTAGAATTTCTCGAAGATCATCTCGAGCTTGTCCGGCGCCGCGCCCGGCCCGTCGTCCTCCACCATGGCGACGACCTCGTTTCCCCGCCGCCTCGCGCGCACCCGCGTCGTCGCGCCCGCGGGGACGTATTTGTCGGCGTTGTCGAGAAGATTGAAGAAGACCTGTTCGAGCAGCGGACCGTCGCCGCGCACGAGCGGCAGGTCCTCGGCCAGGGCGGCGTCGATCCTGCGCTCCGGGAAAGCTTTCCGGGCCCGCGAGACGGCGCCGCCGATGGCGTCCTCGACGTCGACCAGCTCATGCTTGACGTCGAGCGCGCCGGATTCGACGCGGGTCATGTCGAACAGGTTGGAGACGAAACGCGCGAGCCGGCGCGCCTCCTCCTCGATCGCCAGCAACAGGTCGTCCTTGTCCCTGTCGCAAAGGCTGGCGCCGAACTGCCGTAGCGTCGTCACCGAGCCCAGCACCGAAGCGAGCGGCGTGCGCAAATCGTGGGACAGCGACGACAGCAGGGCGTTGCGCAAGCGCTCCTTCTCCATCGCCGCGGCCGTCTTCGCCGCCTCCTCGACGAGCAGGGTGCGTTCGATCGAAATCGCGGCCTGGTCGCCCAGCGCGAGCAGCATCCGCTCCTCTTCGGCGGCGAAGGTCTTGCGTCCGTCGGGAGGCTCGACGCCGACTGCGCCGATGACGCCGCGCGACGTGCGCAGCGGGTGGAACTGGTATTTCGCGTTGGGCAGCGTGTCGAGCCCGCAGCCCGCCGGCTCGCCGTGCTTCAGGGCCCATTGCGCCGCCGCCCATTCGGCCGGCGCGATCGCGTCCTCCGGCGGAAAGGCGGCGCGGATTTCGAGGTCGCCGTCGCGCGGCAGCAGGATGATCGCCTGCGACTTCAGGATGTTGGCGACCTGCGCGACGAAGGTCCACAGAACGTCGTCGAGCCGCGCGACGCCCGCGAGCTTGCGCGCGAAGTCATAGAGGCTCTGCGTCGTCGCGGCGCGCCTGCGCGCGGCCGACGCCTCCTCCCGCGCGCGGCCGGCGAGGCCGCCGGTCAGCACCGCGACGATCAGGAAGACGACGAGCGCGAACAGCTCGTGCGGCTCGGCGATCGTGAAGGTGTAGAGCGGCGGAATGAAGAAGAAATTATAGGCGAAGAAGGAGAGCAGCGCCGCCGCGATCGCCGCCGCCGCGCCGAACAGGACGGCCGAGCCCAGCACGGCGGTCAGGAAGATCATCGACAGGTTCGGCAGCCGCAGATGGGCCGCGACGATCTCGCCGACGCCCACCGCCGCCGCGACGAGCAGCACGACCGTCGCCGCCGCGGCGGCGAAGGCGGAAGGCGCGACGGGCTTGCGCGGGCGCCGTCTCCGCGGCGCGTTCTCGCCGGCGAGGACATGGATCGCGATGTCCGACGCGCCGCGGATCAGCGCGCCCGCGAGGTCGCGCCTGCGCCATCGCGCGAACGGCCCGCCGCGGGCGCGGTTGACGAATATCTGCGTGATGTTCTCCCGGCGCGCGAGCCGCAGGAGGTCGTCCGCCATATTATTGGCGGCGATCCTGCGCGAGTCCGCGCCGAGCCGCTCGGCGAGCCGCAGGTTCTGCTCGAGCCGCCGCAGCTCGGGCTCGTCCGTCGTCGCGGCGCTCCGTTCGAGCGCGACGGCCATCCACGACGCGTTGAGGCCGCTCGCGATGCGGCTCGCGGATCTTATGAGCGCCTCCGAGGCCGGGTCCGGCCCGACGCATGCGAGGATCCGCTCGGCCGTCGGCCATGCGCCCTGGATCGCGTTCTGGCGCAGATATTCGACCATCTGGTCGTCGACGCGGTCGGCCGTGCGGCGCAGCGCGAGCTCGCGCAGCGCGGTGATGTTGCCGATCCTGAAGAAGCCCTCGGCGGCGCGCCGCGCGTTGTCGGGCAGGTAGACCTTGCCTTCCTTCAGGCGCTCCAGCAGCTCGGCGGGCGTGATGTCGACCACCACGACTTCGTCGGCCTTCTCGAGGACGGTGTCCGGGGTCGTCTCGCGCACGCGCACGCCGGTTATCCGCGAGACGACGTCGGCGAGGCTTTCGAGATGCTGGATGTTGACCGCGGTCCAGACGTCGACGCCGGCGCGCAGCAGCTCCTCGACGTCCTGATGGCGCTTGGGATGGCGGCTCTCGGGCGCGTTCGTGTGCGCGAGCTCGTCGACGACGATCAGCGCCGGCTTGCGGGCGAGGGCGGCGTCGATGTCGAATTCCTCGATGACGCGGCCGCGGTAGTCGACATGGCGGCGCGGCAGGACCTCGAGCCCCTCGAGCAAAGCCTCGGTCTCGGCCCGCCCATGCGTTTCGACGAGGCCGATCACGACGTCGACGCCCTCGCAGCGCAGCCGCCGCGCGCCCGAAAGCATGGCGTAGGTCTTGCCGACGCCGGGCGCCGCGCCGAGAAAGATCTTGAGCTTGCCGCGGCCCTCCCGCCGCGCGGCCGCGAGCAGGCTGTCGGGATCGGGCCGAAGGTCCTTCTCGTCCGCGCCGGCCATCGATCCTCAACTCAGGCGCCGCGGTCGAGATCGAGGTTGAGCGTCAGCACGTTGACGCGCGGTTCGCCGAAGACGCCGAGAAACGGCGCCTCGATCCTGCGCGCCACCAGCCGCCTGACGCTCTCCTCCTTGAGGCCGCGCGCCGCGGCGACGCGGCCGACCTGCCACAGAGCATACTGCGGCGAGATATGCGGATCGAGCCCGGAGGCGGAGGTCGTGACGGCGTCGGCCGGGACCGGCCTGTGCGGGCCGCCGCCGAGCGCCGCCACGCCGGCTTTCACGCGGTCGACGAGCTTTTGCGAGGTCGGCCCAAGGTTCGAGCCGCCGGAATTCGCCGCGTTGTAGGGGGCCTCGACGGTCTTGCCGGCGTCCGTCGGGTCGGGCGCGGCGGTGGCCGACGGGCGGCCGTGGAAATATTTGTCCGACGTGAAGTTCTGGCCGATCAGCGCCGAGCCGACGATCTCGCCGTCCCGCGCGAGCAGGCTGCCGTCGGCCTGCGGACGCAGCGCGACGCGGGCGAGGCCGGCGACGAGCAGCGGATAGGCGATCCCGGTGAGCAGGGTGAACAGGACGATCATGACGATCGCCGGGCGGATTTGGCTGAACATGGCTTTCGTCCTCAGGCCAGATGCAGGGCGGCGACGGCGAGGTCGATGACCTTTATGCCGACGAACGGCGCGAGGACGCCGCCGAGGCCGTAGATCGCCAGATTGCGGCGCAGCAGCGCGGCGGCGCCGATCGGGCGATACGCCACGCCGCGCAGCGCCAGCGGGATCAGCGCGACGATGATCAGCGCGTTGAAGATGACGGCCGACAGGATCGCCGACTGGGGCGAGCCGAGCTTCATCACGTTGAGCGCCTGAAGCTGCGGATAGGCGCCGATGAACAGCGCCGGAATGATCGCGAAATATTTGGCGACGTCGTTGGCGATCGAGAACGTGGTGAGCGAGCCGCGCGTCATCAGCAGCTGCTTGCCGATCTCGACGATCTCGATGAGCTTGGTCGGATCGGAATCGAGGTCGACCATGTTGCCCGCCTCGCGCGCGGCCTGCGTGCCGGTCTGCATGGCGACGCCGACGTCGGCCTGGGCGAGGGCGGGCGCGTCGTTGGAGCCGTCGCCGCACATGGCGATCAGGCGGCCGCCCTCCTGCTCCTTGCGGATGAAGGCGAGCTTGTCCTCCGGCGTCGCCTGCGCGAGAAAATCGTCGACGCCGGCCTCCGAGGCGATCGCCGCCGCGGTTATGGGATTGTCGCCGGTCACCATGACGGTCTTGATTCCCATGGCGCGCAACGCCGAAAAGCGCGACTTGATGTCGGGCTTGACGATGTCCTTGAGGTGAATGACGCCGAGAAGCCGACCGTTCTCGCAGACGGCGAGCGGCGTGCCGCCGGCGCGCGCGATGCGCTCCACCGCCTGCCTGAACTGCGCCGGCGCGTCGTCTATCGTCTTTCCGGCTTTCGCGAGGATGGCGTCGACCGCGCCCTTGCGCAGCGAGCGCCCCTCGAGGTCGACGCCGGAAACCCGCGTCTGCGCGGTGAACGGCGCGAGCCGCGCGTCCTTCGGCGCCTCGACCGCCTCGACGCCGTAGCGCGAACGCGCCAGCGCGACGACGGACCGGCCCTCCGGCGTCTCGTCGCAAAGGCTCGACATCAGCGCGGCTTCCGCCAGCGCGCGCTCCGGGACGCCCTGGACGGGCAGGAATTCGTCGGCCATGCGGTTGCCGAATGTGATCGTGCCGGTCTTGTCGAGCAGCAGCGTGTCGACGTCGCCGGCGGCCTCGACGGCGCGTCCTGAGGTGGCGATGACGTTGAAGCGGACGAGGCGGTCCATGCCGGCGATGCCGATGGCGGACAGCAGGCCGCCGATCGTCGTCGGGATCAGGCAGACCAGCAGGGCGATCAACACCGTCACGGAGAGCGTCGCGCCGGAATAGGCGGCGAGCGGCCAGAGCGTCGAGCAGACGATGAGGAAGATGATCGTCAGGCCCGACAGCAGGATGGAGAGCGCGAGCTCGTTCGGCGTCTTGCGCCGCTCCGCGCCCTCCACCAGCGCGATCATGCGGTCGATGAAGGTCGAGCCGGGGGCGGCGGTGACGCGCACCTTGATCCAGTCCGACAGCACCATGGTGCCGCCCGTGACGGCCGAACGGTCGCCGCCGGATTCGCGGATGACGGGCGCGGACTCGCCTGTGATCGCGGATTCGTTGACCGAAGCGACGCCCTCGATCACCTCGCCGTCGCCGGGCACGAGGTCGCCCGCCTCGACCAGAACGACGTCGCCGATCCTGAGGTCGAGCGCCGAGACGCCCTGCGCCACCGCCGCCATGCCGGACCTGCCGTCCGGGTCGATCAGCAGCTTGGCGCGCGCGTCCGTGCGCGTCTTGCGCAACGCGTCGGCCTGCGCCTTGCCGCGCCCTTCCGCGACGGCTTCCGCGAAATTGGCGAACAGCACGGTGAACCACAGCCAGGCCGCGATCTGGCCGGTGAAGGCGGCGCCGTCGGCGTGCGTCGCAAGATCGCGCGCGAACAACACGGCGACCACGGCCGACACGACTTCCGTGACGAAGATCACGGGGTTTTTCGCCAGTTTCCGCGGGTCGAGCTTGCGGACGGCGTCGAGCGCCGCGCGCCGGATGACGGCGCCGTCGAACAGGCTGGGCGAAGCTGTCTTCGAAGTCATCTGCGGAGCTCCGTTCAGAACGTCTTGCCGTCGAGCATGAGGAAGTGCTCGACGATCGGGCCGAGCGCGAGGCCCGGGAAATATTGCAGCATGTAGAGAATGACGATGACGCCGAGCAGCAGGCCGACGAACAGCGGCCCGTGCGTCGGGAGCGTGCCGGCGGAGGGCGCGATACGCTTCTTGGCCGCGAGCGACCCGGCCATGGCGAGGACGGGAATCACATAGACGAACCGTCCGATGAACATGGCGAGGCCAAGCGTCGTGTTGTACCAGAGCGTGTCGCCCGAGAGGCCGCCGAAGGCCGAGCCGTTGTTGGCGCTGGTCGAGGCGAAGGCGTAGAGCGCCTCGCTCAGTCCGTGCGGGCCCGCGGCGCCCAGCGAATCGAGACCGGCCTTGAGCGTGACCGACGCGCCGGAGAAGCCGAGCACGGTCAACGGGTAGACGAGGACGGCGAGCATCGCGAGCTTCATCTCGCGCGCCTCGATCTTCTTGCCGAGATATTCGGGCGTGCGTCCGACCATCAGGCCGGCGACGAACACCGCGATGACCGCCACCACCAGGAAGCCGTAGAGGCCGGCGCCGTCGCCGCCGGGCGAGATGCAGCCGAGCAGCATGTTGAACATGGGCGCGAGGCCGGCGAGCGGCAGCAGCGAGTCGTGCATGGCGTTCACCGCGCCCGTGCTCGTGCCGGTCGTCGCCGCGGCGAAGAACGCGCTCATCGCCTGGCCGAAGCGGACCTCCTTGCCTTCCATGTTGCCTTGCGCCGGGTCGACGCCGAGCGCGGTCAGCAACGGGTTGCCGCCGCTTTCGTAGAAATAGGCGACGAGCGCGCCGACGATCAGGATGGCCGTCATCGTGGCGAGGATCGCCGCGCCCTGCCGCTGGTCGCCGATCACGCGGCCGAAGGCGAGGACCGAAGCGATGGGGACGATCAGGATCGCCCAGATCTCAAGCATGTTCGTGAAGGCGTTGGGGTTCTCGAACGGGTGCGCCGAGTTGGCGTTGAAGAAGCCGCCGCCGTTGGTGCCGAGCTCCTTGATGAACTCCTGGCTCGCGACCGGCCCGATCGAGATGACCTGCCTTGCGCCCTCGAGCGTCCGCGCCTCGACCGAGCCGAGCAGAGTTTGCGGGACGCCGGCGGCGACGAGCGCGAGCGCGCCGATGACCGAGATCGGCAGCAGGACGTAAAGCGTCGACCGCGTCAGGTCGACCCAGAAATTGCCGACCGTCGCGGACTGCGAACGGCCGAAGCCGCGCACGAGCGCGAAAGCCATGGCGAGGCCGGTCGCGGCCGAAACGAAATTGTGGACGGTGAGGCCGAGCATCTGCACGAGATGGCTCATCGTCGTTTCGCCGCCGTAGTTCTGCCAGTTGGTGTTGGTGACGAAGCTCATCGAGGTGTTGAACGCGAGATCCGCCGGAACGCCGTCGAAGCCCTGCGGGTTGAGCGGCAGAAGGTTCTGCAGCCGCTGCAGGGCGTAGAGCGTCGCGAAGCCGGCGACGCTGAAGGCGATCATCGCGATCGTGTAGGCGAAGGCGCTCTGCTCGCGCGCCGGATCGACTCCGGCGAGACGATAGAAGCCGGCCTCGACCGGTCCGAAGACGGGCGAAAGAAACGTGCGCTCGCCGCCGAGGACGCGCGCCATATGGGCGCCGAGCGGAACGGCGGCGACGAGCGCGAGCACGGTCGCGATCTGCGACCAGCCAACCAGCGTCATGTTATGTCCGCAGGCGGCGCCTGCGCCTCGATCTAGAGCGTTTTCAGCAAAAGTTGCAGACTTTTGCGTTGAGAAAACGCGTTTAAACAAATAGCTGGAGCGCGTTCAGCGAATTGGACTCCGCTGAACGCGCTCTAGAACTTCTCGGGATGGAGCAGGGTGTAGACCAGATAGACGCCGAGGCAGACGGCGACGATCAGTCCGAAGATCGGTTCGGCCATGATGAGCTCCGCAAGACGGGCCTGCTTCGCGCGGCGTCGCGCGAAGTCCCGCCGACGCTAGAGAGTCGCGCAGAAGCCCGCGTAGGCGACGAGGGCGCCGAACAGAATCGCCGGGCCCGCCAGAAAGACGATGTCGAACATTGATCGCCCCTGCTGCTTTGACGCCCTGATTTTCGGCGGGGGCCGCGTAAAGATTCAATGCGTTTCGTCGGCGGCGCGCGTAAAAATCCCATAAACGCGGCCGGCCGAAGGCCGGCGTCGCGCCATGCCGCGGGGAGCGTCGACGGCGGGCGGCCGGCGGCGCGCCCGAGGGCCTATTGTTCGTTGCGGAAGCGGGCGAGGATGGCGGGGTCGAGGACGCGCAGCTTGCGGTAGCTGACGTCGATCGCCTTGAGTTCGGCGAGCTCCATGAGGCAACGCCGAAGCGTGCCGCGCGCCACCCCGACGAGGCGGGCGAGATCGTCCTGCGTCGCCTCCACCACCTGCGGCGCCTCGGAAAGGCGAAGCAGATGCCGGCAGACGCGGGCGCGGACCGTCAGCGACAGGGCCTCGGCGTAATATTTCGCCGTCGCGCTGACGTTGATTGCGCCGAGTCGATAGAAGCTGCGCCAGAACTCGGGCCTTGCGACGAGGATCGCCTGGATGTCGCGGCTCGGCAGAAACAGCGTCCGGCATCGGGAGGCGGCGGCGAGGGACACGACGCGCGGCACTTCGGCGAGCTCCGCCGTGTCGCCGATCCAGAAGCCGATTTCCGCGAGATGCAGGAAAACGGGTTCGTCGCCGATCAACGGCAGCGTGATCTCGAGGCAGCCGGACCCCAGCCCGTAGACGCCGTCCGACTCGTCGCCGGCGCTATATATGGCCTGACCGGCCTCATAGACGCGCCAGCGCCCGGCCTCGGCGACCCACTCCCGAAAGGCCTGCGGCTCGCGGGCGAGCCAGCCGATCTGGTCGAGCGGCGCGATCCTGGCGAGCGGAGCGACCTTGATCTGGTTCATGGCGCCGAAGATTGACTCATATCGACCATTCTTTTCGCGGCGATCCGCTAGGCTCGTCCCGAACCGGTCCGGCCGCGGCGGGACGACGCCGGCGCGCAGTTTGGCGACGGCGCGCCGCAAGATCAACGCCCGGCGTCCGCGCAAGGGAGGAATTCATGCTCAAATCGACGTTCGCTCTGGTCGCGGGGTCGCTGATCGCCGCGTCCGCTCCGGCGCAGGCCCAGACCCAGCTGAACGCCTACGCCGACTCCGAGGGCTATCTCAACGTCAAGACGTTGACTTGCGCGCAGCTCGCCGACACATTTCAGGAAGACGCAGACTTTCTCGGCGTATGGTATAGCGGCTGGTACAACGGGCTGGCCAAGAAGTCGTCGATCAATATCCCCAGAGTGAAAGAAAACATTCATCAGGTCATCGTCTACTGCAAGGATCATCGCGACAAGAAGCTCATGCAGGCGGTCGACGCCGTGCTGAAGGCGGAAAAAGCGCAGAGCGCCAGATAGGCGCCCTATTCGGAAACGTCTTCGTCCTGCGCCGGCGATCTCGTCATTTCTCGATCAACTTTAGCGGCCGAGGCCGCCTGACGCCGCCTATCCAGTTTGCGGCGCGCCACGAGAGCGAGCATGTCCAGGAGCGATGACCAGAACATCTCGCGCGCCAAGAGCGCGGCCCTCAATCGCCGCCACATCCTGCTCGCGGGCGCGACGATCGCGGCGGCCGGCGCCGGCGCGGCTCCTGCGCAGGCGCAGCAACCGCAGCCCTCCGCCGCCGGCGCGCTTCCGGGGCGCAAGCCGAACGTCCTCGTCATCTGGGGCGACGACATCGGCCTGTGGAACATCAGCTTCAACAGCCGCGGCATGATGGGATACAAGACGCCCAACATCGACCGCATCGGCCGCGAGGGGCTGAGCTTCACCGACTATTACGGCCAGCAGAGCTGCACGGCGGGCCGCGCCGCCTTCCTCGGCGGCAACGTGCCGGTGCGCACGGGCATGACCAAGGTCGGACTGCCCGGCGCGCCGCAGGGCTGGCGGAAAAGCGACGTGACCATCGCGACGGTGCTCAAGGCGCAGGGCTACGCGACCGGCCAGTTCGGCAAGAACCATCAGGGCGACCGCGACGAGCACCTGCCGACGATGCACGGCTTCGACGAGTTCCTCGGCAATCTCTACCACCTCAACGCCGAGGAGGAGCCGGAGAACGAGGACTACCCGAAGGACCCGGCGTTCCGCAAGAAATACGGGCCGCGCGGCGTCATCCACAGCTGGGCGAACGGCGACGGGACGCAGAAGATAGAAGACACGGGCCCGCTCACCAAGAAGCGCATGGAGACGATCGACGACGAGACGCTCGCCGCCGCCAAGGATTTCATCACGCGGCAGGTCAAGGCCGGCAAGCCGTTCTTCACCTGGTGGAACGCGACGCGGATGCACTTCCGCACTCATGTCCGCCCGGAGCATCGCGGCGTATCGGGGCAGGACGAATATTCGGACGGCATGGTCGAGCACGACGGGCAGGTCGGGGAGCTCCTGAAGCTGATCGACGACCTCGGCCTCGCCGACGACACCATCATCATGTATTCGACCGACAACGGACCGCACTATAACGCCTGGCCGGACGGCGCCACGACGCCGTTCCGCAGCGAGAAAAACTCGAACTGGGAAGGCGCCTACCGCATTCCGGCGTTCGTGCGCTGGCCCGGCAAGTTTCCGGCGGGCGCGACGCTCAACGGCGTCGTCGCGCACGAAGACTGGCTGCCGACGCTCGCCGCCGTCGCCGGGGCGCCGGACATCAAGGAGAAGCTTCTCGCCGGCGTCGACCTCAACGGCCGCCATTACCGCAACTACATCGACGGCTACAACCAGCTCGACTACTGGACCGGCAAGACGAAAGATTCGCCGCGCAAGGAGTTCTGGTACGTCAACGACGAAGGGCAGGTGGTCGCCGCCCGCTACAACGATTGGAAGGTCGTCTTCCTCGAGAACCGGGCGGAAGGGCTGCAGGTCTGGCGCGAGCCGTTCGTCGAGTTGCGGGCGCCGCTTTTGTTCAATCTGCGGCGCGATCCGTTCGAGCTTGCCCAGCACAATTCCAACACCTACAACGACTGGTACATGAGCCGCATTTTCGTGATCGTGCCGATTCAGGAGATGGCGGCGAATTTCCTCGCCACCATGAAGGACTATCCGCCGAGCCAGAGTCCCGGCTCCTTCAATCTGAAGGCGGTCGAGGAAGCGTTGAAGCGGGGCGCCGGCGCCGATTAGACGGCCGCCCGCGAGCTGTCGAAGGGAGACGTCATGGGCGGACAAAGCGGGCGGCGCGCGCGCGCGAAGGTCGAGGCGCCGATGGTCTTCATCGAGAGCGGCGAATTCCGCATGGGCTCGGACGACCACTACGCCGAGGAGAAGCCGGCCCACCGCGTCAGGGTGGACGGCTTCTTCATGGACGAGACGCCGGTGACCAACGCGCAGTTTCGCGCCTTCGTCGAGGCCACCGGACACGTCACTTTCGCCGAGATCGCCCCGAAGCGGAAAGATTACCCCGGCGCGCTGCCGGACATGCTGAAGGCGGGCTCGCTCGTCTTCGCGCCGCCGGACCATCCCGTCTTCGACCTGCGCGACTGGAGCCAGTGGTGGGCCTTCCGCTTCGGCGCCAACTGGCGCCGCCCTTACGGACCGGGCAGCTCGATCAGGGGCCTCGACGAGCATCCCGTCGTCCATGTCGCCTGCGCCGACGCCGAAGCCTATGCGGCCTGGGCGGGCAAGGCGCTGCCGACCGAGGCCGAATGGGAGTTCGCCGCGCGCGGCGGCCTCGAGGGCGCCGAATTCGCCTGGGGCGACGAGCTTGCGCCGGGCGGACGCCAGATGGCCAACACCTGGCAGGGCGAGTTCCCGTTCCAGAACCTCGCGCTCGACGGCTTTGAGCGCACCTCGCCGGTCAAATCCTTCGCCGCGAACGGCTACGGGCTTTACGACATGATCGGCAACGTCTGGGAATGGACCGCCGACTGGTGGTCGACGCGCCATCCCGCCGACGCGGCGAAGGCCTGCTGCGTCCCGCAAAATCCGCGCGGCGGGCCGAAGGAGGCGAGCTACTCCGGCGCGCGGATCGCGCAACGGGTGCTCAAGGGCGGCTCGCATCTGTGCGCGCCGAACTATTGCCGCCGCTACCGTCCGGCGGCGCGCCACGCCGAAGCGATCGACACCTCGACGAGCCATGTCGGCTTTCGCTGCGTGCGGCGCGAAGTTTCGGCATGACGCTCAAGGCCGGCTTCGCCCTGATCTTGCGCGCGGCGTTCGCCGCCGCTCTCGCGTTCGCCGCGGCCGCGCCGTCGGGCGCGCAACCGGTCCCGACGTCCCCGGCCGTCGCGGCCGATCCCTCGCCCGCCGATCCTTTGCCTTCCTGGAACATCCGCCCGGCCCCGGACCCGCTTTCCGGCTTCACACCTTCGCCGGGCTTTCCATATCCAGAACGCCCTGCTTTCCCGAAAATGGCGCGATCTGAACTGAAAGCCGGACGCCGCATCGGATGCGACGCCTTCCTTCGCGGCCGCTGGGGGGACGAGGCGTCAAGCCGAGCGTCGCGTCCGCCGCAGTTGCGCCGAACTCAGGCGTTCTTTGGCGCGAGCTCGACCTGGACGGCGTCGAGCGCCTTGCGGACCTACGCCGGAATCAGGCCGGCCGCGGCCGACTGATCGACGTCCGGCGCGTCCCAGTCGAAGATGGCGCGCTATTTTTCGACGAGTTTTCTGACGCCGCCCGAAAGCTGGGCGCGGTGACGGTCCATTTCGACCTGTTCGATCTCGGCCGTTCGCGATTTCCCAAAGATGCGTGGAGCGTCCGGTTGACGGAGATATAGTCGTCCAGAAAGAGCGATCCGGCCTGGACCAGGGTCGCCGTGACCGCAACGCAAAACAGCAGCCCCAGCAGCCGGACATATATCGGACGCCGTGACGGCGGCTGCGAAATGCGCGTCAGAACCCTGCGCAGACGCCCGCCCGCCGACATCATGCGCCCCGAAATCTTCTGCGCGGCGGTTCCGAGCATCGCCTTTTTGACCGTCCTGCGTCTGAATTCGGCGTTCGACGCAAAAATCGATGATGAAACGGTCCCATTGCAAAGTCCATCGGCGACGGACGCGTCCTGGAGCCCGGGCTTTGTCTTCGCCGTGGCGCTCCGACCCGCTAATATCCCTATCGCCGCCGCGAAGCGCGAGGACGCCGCGCTCATTTTCCCGGGCGGACGTCGTGCGTCTTGAGATTTTTTGCACGGCGGTTCTGGGCATTGCCTTCCTGGCCGTTCTGGGCGGCTGGTGGGACGGCGGGAGCCCGCTCGGGCTGCAGCTGGCGGGCCTCGCAGCCGTCGCGGCGGCGTTTTCGGTCATCATCCTGACGATCGCCGCCAGCCCTTTCGCGTCGGCGGCTGGTCCGCCGGACGAGACGCGCGAAGGCTCTGGCGCCGCCGACCGGGCGCCTGACGTCCTGCGCGGTCTTCAAGGCACGCAGATCCCGCAAAACGCGCCCGCCGATTCCGCCGTGGATGATTGCGACAGCCGTCTGCTGATCGATCGCATCGAGGAGATCGTGTTCAAGATCGATGCGGGAGGCCAGCTGGTCTTCCTTAACGCCTCCCGGGAGACGAGTCTCGACCATCCTCTCTCCGCCAGTCTCGGCAAGCCGCTAATGGACTTCGCCCATCCCGAGGCCAGGCCGGTGGCCGAGACGCAATTGATGGCCCTCGCGCGCGGCGAACGCGACAGTTGCCACGTCGAAGTCCGTATGACCGCGAAGACCGGAACCTCATGCTGGATGGAGTTGCGCGCCCGCTCGACGTCTTCGGTCAGGGGCGAGCGAAGCAGCGTCGTCGGCACCCTCGCCGACATCAGCCGGATGAAACGCACGGAAGCCAGCTTGCGGGCGAACCGCCGCTCGCTGAGCATGCTGCTGAGCAATGTTCCCGGCATGGTGTATCGCTGCAAGAACGACCGCAACTGGAGCTTCGACTTCGCCAGCGACGGATGCGTCGACGTAACCGGCTATGAGCCCTACGAGATCGTCGGGGATTCCGAACTTTCCTATATCGAGATCGTCCATCCCGACGACCGAACCTCCGCCTGGGAGTTCGTGCGGCGACAGGTCGCCCTGCGCCGAAAATTCCAGCTGGTCTATCGGATCGTGACCCGCTCCGGACAGGTCAGATGGGTGTGGGAGCAAGGCAAGGGCGTGTTTTCCAGCACGGGAGAAATCCTGGCGCTGGAGGGGTTCGTCACCGACATCGCCGACGACGGCGAAGACGAGATCGTTCGCGGCTTCGAGAAACTGCTGCGTGACTGGTAGATTGCGTCGTCATATGACGGTTTTCGCGCCGGCCGACGAGCGTCGCATGGGCCTTGGCGAAACGCCGCCGGCCCGCAGGAACTCATTTTCAAGCGAAAGCTTGAAGGCGCCTGCAGCCTTCATAGTCTTCATGTTCCCGCCACGAGCAGCCTCGCGCTGACGCCGTGGAGCTGACAAGCTCACCGCCAGGTCAAGAAAGAGGCCAAGGCCGCGCGCGGCTTCGGGGCGTGAGGGACCTCAGAACGCCCGCGGAACAGTCATGGGACTTGTCATGGGGATTTGCGCTCCAATACGCGCGCTTGCGCCCCTTGCGCTCCATGCCGCGGGGCGGCTGAAAACGAGCGCCAGAAAGGCGCATATAGCAGTAAAATCATATGAATAGAATGGTCGGAGTGAGAGGATTCGAACCTCCGACCCCTAGTCCCCCAGACTAGTGCGCTAACCGGGCTGCGCTACACTCCGACTGCGCGTCTTATAGATAATGCTTCGGGGGCGCGCAACGCTTGTGGCGGCGCTTCGCCCGATGCGATTTCGCCGTGGCCCGCGTCTGTCCCGCTTTTTCGTCCGCGGCCGGAATCCCTCGCGCCCGTTCGCGCGTTAAAGGCCGTTTCCCGGGGAAGGAGAGCAGGGAGGGAGAGATGGCCTCTGGATGCGACGGCGGCGGGGAGCTCCTCCTTAAGGGCGAGCCGCGATCGCTCGCCGAACTCAACGCGATGCTCAGCGCCGCGCCGCCGCTTTGCGAGGGCGCGCCGCGCGCCGTCCTCGGCGAGGGGCCGATCGGCGCGGCGCTCGCCTTCGTCGGCGAGCAGCCGGGCGACCAGGAGGAGACGCAGGGGCGGCCCTTCGTCGGGCCGGCCGGCCAGCTCCTGACCCGAGCCATGGCGGAGGCCGGGATCGACCGCGAAAAATGTTACCTCACCAACGCCGTCAAGCATTTCAAATTCGAGCGGCGCGGCGGCCGCCGCATCCACGAGAAGCCGACCGCCGGCGAGGTCCGGCGCTACCGCTTCGCGCTCGACAAGGAGCTCGATTTCGTCGCCCCCGGCCTCGTCGTGGCGCTCGGCGCGACGGCCGTTCTGGCGCTCGCCGGCAAGCCGCTCTCCGTCCTGCGCTCGCGCGGGCCGGCGGCGCTGCGCGGACGGGCCGGTTTCATCACCGTGCATCCGTCCTTCCTGCTGCGTCTGCCGGACGAGGAGTCGAGGCGGCGCGGCTACGCCGACTTCCTCGCCGACCTGCGCGAGATCGGCGGCCTCGCGCGGGCGCCGTCCGCGCTCGCCGTCCGGGGACGCCCGCAAGCTGTTGAAACCGCCCTTCCGGGCGCAAAAAGCTGAAGCATTTCGGCGGGAATCCTTTAGCCTCGCGAAGGCCCCGCCCTGCTGCACGCCACATGCGCGTTTTCGTTCTGCTCGTCCTGCTTCTCGCCGCCTGCGCGCCGCGCCCCTGCGCCGCCGCGCCCGAGCCCCGCGCCGGCGCGCGCGGCGCCGCCCTGCTCGTCGCCAACTCCGCCTACGTCGGGGGCCGGCTCGGCGAAGCGCCGCTCGCCGGCGCGCGCGCCCTCGAGCGCGAGCTGACCCGGCTCGGCTTCGAGGCGACGCTCGCCGTCGACCTCGACCGCGCCGGCATGCGCCGCGCGCTCGACGCCTTCGCGGCGGCGATCAGGCCGGGCGCGCCGGCGCTGTTCTTCTTCTCGGGCTACGGCGTCGAGGCGAAGGGAGAGGCCTGTCTCATCCCGCTCGGCGCGGACGTGTGGACCGAGGCGGACGCGCGCGCCCAAGGGATCGCCCTCGCCTCCGTGTTCGCGGCGATGGACAAGGCCGGCGCCGTCCCCAAGGTCGTCATCCTCGACGCCTCGCGCCGCAATCCGTTCGAGCGGCGCTTCCGCGGCTTCTCGGCCGGACTCGGCGCGCTCGAGCCGCCGCCGCAGAGCCTGCTCCTGTCGGCGGCGCAGGAGGGGCAGGTCGTCGAGGGCGCGTCAGGGACGGGGCCGGCGGCCGGCGTGTTCGTCAGCGAGCTGATCAAGGAGATGCGCGCGCCCGACGCCAGCGCCGACGACGTGTTCAACCGCACGCGGCTCGGCGTCTCGCGCGCCAGCGGCGGACGCCAGACGCCGCTCGTGCGCTCGACGCTGACGGCGCCCTTCTTCCTCGCGCCGCAAAGCCTCGCGCCGCCGCCCGGCCTGAACGAGGACGGCCCGGCGGACGCGCAGGCGGGCTTCGGGCCGCCGCGCCCGCTGCGTCCGCGCGCAGTCTTCCGCGACTGCGCCGCCTGCCCGAGCCTCGTCGTCGCGCCGGCCGGCGAGTTCCAGATGGGCTCGGAGGCCTTTCCCGCCGAGCGGCCGGTGCATGCGGTCAAAATCGCCAGGCCCTTCGCCATCGGCCGTTTCGAGGTGACGCGGGCGCAGTGGGACGCCTGCGTCGCGGCGGGCGGATGCGAAGGGCCTCGCCTGGAAAGCGAAGGCGAGCCGGACGCGCCGGCCGGCGGCGTCAGCTTCGAGGACGCGCGCGCCTATGTCGCCTGGCTCGCCAGGACGACCGGCGCGCCGTATCGCCTGCCGAGCGAGGCCGAATGGGAGTTTTCCGCGCGCGGCGGAACGACGGACGCATTCTGGTGGGGCGAGGAGGCGGGTTCGGACCACGCCAACTGCCGCGGCTGCGGCGGCCCGGGACGCCCGACCGTCGCCGGCGCCTATCCGGCCAATCCGTTCGGCCTCTATGACACGTCCGGCAATGTCGCCGAATGGGTCGCCGACTGCTGGCGCGACAGCTACGCCGACGCGCCGCGCGACGGCGGCGCGTTCGACGCGCCGGACTGCCGCATCCGCGTCGCGCGCGGCGGCTCCTATGATTCGGCGGCGCGTTTCGCGCGCTCCGCCGCGCGCTTTCCGACGCAGGCTGAGCTGCGCTATCATGCCAACGGGCTGCGCGTCGCGCGCGACCTGCCCTGACCTCGCCCGCCCGCCCGCCGTCCTCGATTTCGCCCGCCGTTCCCGCAATTACGGGGCTCCGCCTTCAGATGACGCATCAGCCGCCCACGTCGGCGCATGGCCGCCGACGCTCCGGCCTTCCGCTCCTCTGCGCGGCGCTGGCCTGCGCCTCCGCGGCGCAGGGCGCGACGACGGCCGAGCCCGCGACGGCCGCTCATGGCGTGCCGGTCCACGTCGCCCAGGCGGAGTCCGGCTGCTTCACGCAGACGATCAACCTCGGCGCCTATCTGCAGCCGCGCGCCTACGCGGTCGTCGTCGTCCTCCTCGACACGTATCAGGTGGCTGAAATCCTCGTCGGCGCCGGCGAGGAGGTCGTCGAGGGCCAGCCGCTGGCGCGGCTGCAGAAGATCGAGGGGCCGAATCCCTATCCCGCCGGCATGGGCCCGCCCGCCCCGGCCGGGCCGCCGCTGCCGGCCTCGATCGTGCTGCGCGCGCCGGCGGCCGGCGTCGTCGTCGAGTCGCGGGCGCGCCTCGGCGCCTCCTTCGATCCGAAGGAGCCTCTCTACCGCATCGCCGTCGACGGGCTGATCGAGGCGATGGCGCAGGTTCCGAGCGTCCATATCAACGCGCTGAAGCCCGACCAGGAGGCGGTGGTGACGCTCGACGACGGCCGCGAGCTGCCCGGCCGCGTGCGCCGCATCGGCGCGGCGATCGATCCGCAGACCCAGATGGGGGAGGCGCGCATCGCCTTCGAGCGCGATCCGGGCGCGCGCGTCGGGCGTCTCGCGCGGGTGCGCGTCGAGGCGAGGCGCAGCTGCGGCCTCGCCATTCCGCGCTCGGCGATCTTCTACTCCGCCGAAGGGCCGAGCGTGCAGATCGTGCGCGGGCGCCTCGTCGAGACGGCGCGCGTGCGCGTCGGCCTGCGCTCGGGCGAGGCCGTCGAGATCCGCGAGGGCCTGCGCGCCGGCGACCTCGTCGTGCTCAACGCCGGCGGCTCGCTGCGCGACGGCGACGCGGTCGCCCCCATCCTGACGCCGGCGCCCGACGCGGGCCCGGCGCTTTCCGGCGGCGGTCAGCCGGAGGAGAGACGCTGATGGCGCTCAACGTCTCGGCCGCCTCGATCCGCCGTCCGCTGCCGGCGGTCGTCCTCGCCATCGTCCTGCTGGCGCTCGGGCTCACGAGCTTCATGCGCCTGCCGATCACGCTTCTGCCCAACGTCGACCAGCCGATCGTCACCGTGGCCGTGGCGCAGTTCGGCTCGGCGCCGGCCGACCTCGAGGTGCAGGTGACCCGCCCGATCGAGGACGCGGTGGCCGGCGTCGAGGGCGTGCGCCACATCATCAGCCAGGTCGGCGACGGCGTCTCGGTGACGACGATCACGCTGGCGCTCGGCGTCGACGTCGACCGGGCGCTGAACGACGTCAAGGACGCCGTGACCCGGGTCAGGAGCTTCCTGCCGCGCAACGTCTCCGAGCCGCTGGTGCGGCAGGTCGGCGTCGTCGGCTCCAGCATCCTGACCTACGCCGCGCTGGCGCCGGGCAAGACGCCGGAGCAGCTGTCGATCTATGTCGACGAGATCGTCAAGCCGCGCCTGCAGGAGGCGCGCGGCGTCGGCGCGGTGGACCGCGTCGGCGGCGTCGACCGCGAGATCCTGGTGGCGCTCGACCCCGGGCGGCTCACCGCCTTCGGCCTCACCGCCTTCGACGTGTCGCGGCGCCTGCGCGGCTTCAACCTCGACCTCGCCGGCGGCCAGGCGGAGATCGGCGGCGGGACGCAGGCGATCCGCGCCGTCGCCGGCGCCCGCTCGCTCGACGAGATCGCCGGCCTGCCGCTGGCGCTGCCGCGCGGCGGCGCCGTGCGCCTCGACGACCTCGGCCTCGTCGCCGACACGGTGGCCGAGCCGCGCGCCTTCGCAAGGCTCGACGGCGAGCCGGTCGTCGCCTTCTCGATCCAGCGCGCGCGCGGGGCGAGCGACGTCGCCGTCGCCGCCGAGGTCGAGAAGAAGATCGCGGCGCTGCGCGAGGCGAACCCCGAGATCGAGCTCAAGCTCATCGACACCTCCGTCGCCTACACGCTCGGCAACTACCACTCGGCGATGAGCACGCTGTTCGAGGGGGCGGCGCTCGCCGTGATCGTGGTGTTCGCCTTCCTGCGCGACTGGCGGGCGACGGCGATCGCGGCGGTCGCGCTGCCGCTGTCGATCATCCCGGCCTTCTTCGTGATGGACGCGCTCGGCTTCACGCTGAACCTCGTCAGCCTGCTCGCCATCACGCTCGCCACCGGCATCCTCGTCGACGACGCCATCGTCGAGATCGAGAACATCGTGCGGCACATCCGCATGGGCAAGACGCCGTTCCGGGCGGCGATCGACGCCGCCGACGAGATCGGCCTCGCCGTCGTCGCGATCAGCCTGACCATCGTCGCGGTGTTCGCGCCGGTGAGCTTCATGAACAACATCGCCGGGCAGTACTTCAAGCAGTTCGGCCTCACCGTCTCGGCCGAGGTGCTCTTTTCGCTGCTCGCCGCGCGCCTCGTCACGCCGATGCTCGCCGCCTATTTCCTCTCAGGCGTCGGCCATCGCGAGGAGAAGGAGGGGCCGTTCGTCGCGCGCTACGCCTCGCTCGTCGCATGGTCGGTCGAGCGGCGCTATCTGACGGTGACCATCGGCCTCGCCCTGTTCGCCGCCTCGATCCTCTCGACGCGGCTGATCGGCTCCGACTTCCAGCCGACGCAGGACGCCGGGCGCTCCCATCTCGCGCTGGAGCTGCCGGCCGGCTCGACGCTCGCGCGCACGCAAGGCGTCGCCGACGAGGTGACGCGGCGGCTGCGCGCGCGGCCCGAGATCGCCCATGTCTTCGTCGACGGCGGCCATCTGCCGCCGGCGGTCAGCGACGTGCGCAAGGCGGCCGTCGTCGTCAACTACGTGCCGCGCGGCGAGCGCGCGAAGAGCGTGCGCGAGATCGAGGCGGAGATTTCGGCCGACCTCGCGCTCGTCCCGGACCTGCGCAGCTGGTTCGTCGACGACTACGGCCAACGCCCCGTCTCGCTCGTCGTCACCGGCCCCAACGCGACCACCGTCTCGACCTTCGCCGCCGAGCTCGGGGCGCAGATGAGCGGGCTTCCTGCGCTCGCCAACGTCATCGCCTCGACGACCCTCGATCGGCCCGAGCTGCTGGTGCGGCCCGACCGCGAGCTCGCGGCGCGGCTCGGCGTCTCGACCGAAAGCCTCGCCGAGACGCTGCGCGTCGCCACCATCGGCGACGTCGGGCCGGCGTTGTCGCAGTTCAACGTCGACGGCCGCCAGATTCCGATCAGGGCCAAGCTCGACGCCGAGGCGCGCTCGCAGATGGACAGGATCGACGCGATCGGCGTGCCGACGGGGACCGGCGCGGTCGTGCCGCTCTCCTCGATCGCCAGCGTCGCGCTCGGGCAGGGCGAGGCGGCGATCTCCCGCTTCGACCGCCAGCGGCAGGCGCAGGTTCAGGCCGCGCTCGCCCCCGGCGCGACGCTGTCGCAGGCCGAAAGCGCGATCGCCGAGCTGCCGCTGATGAAGAACCCGCCGCCCGGCGTCAAGGTCGGCAAGTCCGGCGACGCCGAGGCGATGGCCGAGCTGATGGGCGGCTTCTCGGAGGCGATGCGCAACGGCCTCGTGATGGTCTACGCGGTGCTCGTCATCCTGTTCGCGAGCTTCCTGCAGCCGATCACCATCCTGTTCTCGCTGCCGCTGTCGATCGGCGGCGCGATCGTCGGCCTCCTCATCGCGCAGCGGCCGATCTCCATGCCGGTGATCATCGGCATATTGATGCTGATGGGCATCGTCACCAAGAACGCCATCATGCTGGTCGATTTCTCGATCGAGGCGATGCGGCTCGGCATGGAGCGCACGAGGGCGATCGTCGAGGCCGGCAAGAAGCGCGCGCGGCCGATCGTGATGACGACCATCGCGATGATCGCCGGCATGGTCCCGAGCGCCCTCGCGATCGGCGCGGGCGGCGAGTTCCGCTCGCCGATGGCGATCGCGGTGATCGGCGGCCTCGCCGCCTCGACGGTGCTGTCGCTGCTGTTCGTGCCGGCCTTCTTCGCGGTGATGGACGACGCGGGACGCGGAATCTTCGCGCTGTGGCGGCGCTATGGCGCGCAGAAGCCGGCGGCGCCGGCCGAGGCGCCGCCGGCGGAATAATCCCGGACTACCAGAGGCCGGGGCCGGCGTAGTAGGGCGAGGAGGTCCAGCCGCCGGCGGGCCCGTACCAGCCGGCGAAGAAGGGCGTGCCGACGCCGTCGTTCGGGTTGAACACGCCGTAGCGGTAGGGCGTGTTGGCGACGGGCCCCCACGGCTGGGCGCGCAGCGAGTCGGCCATGATCGCGAAGCGCACCGGATTGCTCAGCGGGTTGCGTTCGCCGCGCGCCGCGTAGCGGGCCGCGCCGGCGCGCACGCCGTTCGGCAGCGCGTAAAAGCCGAGGCCCGATCCCGGATCGCCGACGAGCGGCGCGTAGCCGAGCCGCGCCGAGGGCGCATAGGAGAGGCGCGCGACGCTGCGCCCTTCATGCATGGGGCGGGGCGCATGGGCGAGCCGCGTCTTGTGCGCGCCGGGCGTCGCCGCGCGCAGGGAGGATTGCGTCCCGCGCGGCGCGGCCTGCGCCGCGAACGCCGACGCGCCGAAGGCGCCGATGACCATCCCCACAATCGCAAGACGCCGCATGACCGCCTCCGTCGAAACCCTTCCCTTGAGATGGCGAGCGGGACGCGGCGGCGCAAGGCGTCGATCTCAGCCGCCGGTCATCGCCCCCATCAGCGCCCTGCCGGCGCGCAGCTCGACCTCATATTGGCGCGGCGGATTGAACGGCGCGCGCCTTTCCTCGATCGCCGCGAGCGCGTCGAAGAATTCGCGCTGCGTCGCCTTGAAATGGGCCATCGTCCGGCGCGCCAGCGGGTCGTTCAGGAATTTGTCGGGGTTTTTCAGCTTCTCGTCGTCATGGCCGCCGAGCAGCCCCTTGAGGCCGCGCTCGGACATGTAGATGTTGGCGACGACGATCGCGAGGAACTCCTCCAGCGTGTCGTAGTCGCCGTAATCGGTTGCGCCATTCGTCTCCTGCAGCCCGCGCATCTGGCGCGCGGCGTGGACGAGCTCGTGGAAGATGACGACGTCGGGCTGGTCGGCGTCGGCCTGCGAGTTCGCGGCGCGTCCCGGACCCCACAGCTCCGGGGTGTAGCGCACGCGGGAATTCGACCCGCGTCCGGTTCCGACGCGCCGGCGGCCCTCGTATGTGAACCTGACGCCGGCGGCGTGGGCGTCCTCCTCGTCGTCCCTGTCCGAACGCAGGCTGGCGCGCGGCGTCGCGTCGGCGTTGAGCGGATCGTCGATGTTCCAGTTCGGGACGAAGCGCGCGACATGGCGCGAGCGGCCGATCTCGGCGAGCAGGGCCTGCCCGCTCAGCATGCCCGGCAGCGGCGCGAACTGCCTTGCGACCTTGCCCTGATAGTCGGCGGCGTCCTTGCGGTAGCGATGCAGGATGATGCGGAAGGCGCTATCGTCGAGCGGCACGTCGAGCCACTCCATCCAGTCGCCCATCGGCCAGAACGGCGCGGCGACGCGCGGGAAGCGCGGGTCGATCGGAACGTCGGGCGGCTCGACGAGATCGCCCTCGTCGTCGATCGTCGCGTGCCGCTCGATGTATTCGTCGATCCGCCAGCGCGGCTCGAAGGACATTTTCCGTTTCCTTCCTTCGTCTTCAGGCCACCCCCTCGCCAGCCTCCGCGCGCCCGAGGATCTCGAAGACGTCGACCGGACGCCGGAACCCCTTGAGCGACATCGGCTCGCGCGGGCGGGCGAGGAACATGCCCTCCTCGAGCGCGTGAAAGGCGCGCGAGGCGAGGAGGATCTCGCCCGACTTCGCTTCATCGCACAGGCGCGAGGCGAGGTTTGTGACGCTTCCCACAGCGGAGTAGTCGAAGCGCCGGGAAAAGCCGATGCGCCCCAGCGTGGCGTACCCACAGGCGAGGCCGATGCCGAAGCCGAGCTCGTGGCCGAGCTTGCGCCAAGCGGCCGCCCGCGCGCGGATCGCCGCCATCATGTCGAGCGCCATCAGGACCGCGCGCTCGACGTGCCGCTCGCAGGGCAGGGGGTCGTTGAGCAGCACGAGCATGCCGTCGCCGGCGAAGCGCTCGAGCGTCGCCTCGTAGCGGTCAATGATGGCGCCGAGCGTCTCGTGATAGTCCTTGAGGACGCGCATCACCTCCTCGGGCTCGGCGCTCTCGGTGAAGGCGGTGAAGCCGCGCAGGTCGCAGAACAGCACGCTGACCTCGCGGCGATGGCTCTCGAGCAGGCTCTGCGCCTCGCCGCTGGCGGCGACGACGTCGGCGATCTGCGGCGACAGGAAGCGCTTGAGGCGGCTCATGCGCTCGATCTCGCCGACCTGGGCGGCGACGCGCGCCTCGAGCGTGGCGTTGAAGGCGGCGAGCTCGCGCGTCTGCTCGGCGAGCTTCTCCGCCTGCGCCTGCGTCAGGTCGTGCAGGCTTTTTATGCGCAACATGGAGCGCACGCGGGCGACGAGCGCGGCCTGGTCGAACGGCTTCGTCAGATAGTCGTCCGCCCCGGCGTCGAGGCCGGCGACGACGTCGGTGCGGTCGGCCTTGGCGGTGAGCAGGATGACGGGAATGAAGCCGAGGCTCTCGTCGGCCTTCAGGAGCTTCAGGACCGACACGCCGTCGAGCTTGGGCATCATGATGTCGAGCAGGATGAGGTCGGGCTTCAGCGCGCGCGCCCTGGCGAGGCCCTCCTCCCCGTCGCCCGCGGTGACGATGCGGTAGCCGTGCGCCTCGAGGCGCACGACGACGATCTCGAGATTCTCGGCGACGTCGTCGACGGCGAGGATGAGGGGCGGCTCATGCATGACGGCCTCTTTACGCCGCGGCCTTCTGGCGCTCGACGCGAATGGGGATGAGGATGGCGAAGCGCGCGCCCTCGCCGAGCCTCGAGGCGACGCAGATCGAGCCGCCGTGCATGTCGACGAAGCGCTTGGAGATCGAAAGGCCGAGGCCGGTGCCGCCCTTGAGCCGCGTCGAGGTGTTGTCGCCCTGCTGGAACGCCTCGAAGATGCGCGCCTGGTCCTCGGGCGCTATGCCCGGCCCGGTGTCGGCGACGACGATCTCGAAGAGGTCGCCGACGGCGCGCGCCCTGATCGACACCGAGCCTTCGTCGGTGAACTTGATGGCGTTGGAGAGGACGTTGATCAGCACCTGCGTCAGGCGCCGGTCGTCGCCGCGCCCGAGCGGCAGCGGCTCCTCGACCTCCTGGTCGAGCCGCAGGCCCTTGGCCTTGGCGAGCGAGAAGGTCGCGCCCACCGCCTGCTCGACGACGGCGCGCAGCGAATAGTCGTCGAGCGCCAGGGCGAGCTCGCCGGCCTCGAGCTTCGAAAGGTCGAGCACGTCGTTGATGAGGCCGAGCAGATGCGCGCCGTTGCTCTCGATGCGCTCGAGCGTCTGGCGGGCGCGCTCGGGCAGCTCGCCATAGAGCCCGTCGCGCAGCAGCTCCGCGTAGCCGAGGATGGCGTTGAGCGGGGTGCGCAGCTCATGGCTCATGTTGGCGAAGAAACGCGACTTGTGCTCGCTTGCTATGGCGAGCTCGCGGCCGTTCTCCTCGACGGCGCGGAACAGGCGGGCGTTGCGCATGGCGAGCACGGCCTGATGCGCGAAGGCCTGCATCAGGCTGACCTTGTTGGCGGCGAAGACGCGCGGCCGGAGGCTTTCGACGACGAGCGCGCCGAGCGCGCCGTCGGGCGCGATCAGCGGCACGACGAGGGCCGACCTGAAGCCGGCGGCGAGCGTCGCCGCGCGTAGCGGAAAGCCGGGGCAGTCGGCGATCTCGCGCACCTCGACCGTGCGGCCGTGCTCGGCGACCTCGCCGAGCAGCCCGTCGAGCTGGGTCAATTGCACCTCGCGCAGGGCGGCGACGAAGGAGGGGTCGAGCCCGTAGGCCTCGGCGAGATGGAAGGCGCGCCGGCTCCGGTCGAAGGTGTAGATCGCGCCGCCGTCCGCCTCGGCGAGCTCGACCGCCCGCGTCAGCGCCGTCTTCAGCACCAGCGACAGGTCGAGCGAGGCGGCGAGGGCGCGGCCGATCTCCTCGAGCGTCTTGAGCTCGCTGACCGAGCGGGCGAGGTCGTGCGTGCGGTCCTCGACCTTCTGCTCGAGCCTTGCGTAGAACTCGCGCAGCTGGGCGGCCATGCGGTTGAACTCGTCGGCGAGCATCTCGATCTCGTCGCCGGTGCGCACGTCGATGGCGTGGCCGAAGTCGCCGGAGGCGAGCCGCGCCGCGCCCTCCTGCACGGCGTGCAGCGGCGCCGTCATGCGCCGCGCCAGCACGATCGCCGCGCCGACGCAGATGAGCAGGCCGAGGACGAACAGCCACAGGAGCCGCAGCAGCAGGCTGGCGACCGGCGCGACGGCCGTGGCCGCGGGCTGCTCGACGAACACGTACCAGCCCTGCTGCGGCGCCGAGGCGACGGAGGACAGCACGCTGCGGCCGTCGACGTCCTCGCCGTTCTCGAGCGGCGGCCGGTGGAGCACGACGGCGCGCACCTGCGGCAGCGTCTCGACGCCGCGCGCGGCGAGGCGCGCGTCGGTCGAGGCGATCAGCTTGCCGGCGCCGTCGACGAGATAGATATAGCCGTTCAGCGCAGGAGCGGCGCCCGCGAGCAGCCCGGGCAGGACGGAAAGGCCGACCTCGGCGACGGTGAAGCCGCCGCCGGGGCCGGAATGGGCCATCGCCACCTGCATGCGCGGCCCCTCGCGCGAGAAGACCACCGGGCCGAACCAGGCGACGTCCTGACGCGCCTCGCGCGCCGCCGCCGTCAGGGTCCAGTCCTCGCCGCCGCCGGTCGTCCCGCCGTCGCGCGACAGGGTCGCGATCTCCTTGCCGCTGCGGTCGATCTGGGCGAGCGAGAGAATCGCCGGGGTCTCCGCCAGGATGCGGCGGTAGTCTTCGAGACGCTGCTCGGGGCTCGCCACGCTCGCCCGGCTCGCCCAGCTGAGCTGGCGCTCGATCGACGCCATGAACTGGCCGACGCGCTGCGCGGCGGAATCGGCCCGCTCCGCTTGCGCGCGCAGGAGAAGATGCTTGGCGTCGCGATAGGTGATCCAGGCGTCGACGGCGCCGCTCGCCGTCAGCACGAAGGCGACCAGGCCGACGAAATAGGCGATATACTTGCGCGACAGGCTGCGGCGCTTCACCGCCGCCGCGCGCATGTCGCGACCGAGCGCGTCGGGAGCCGCGGTCACCACGCCCGCTCCGCCAGGCTGCGCCCGTCCGCCGGGCCGCCGTGTCCCGGGGCGGGTCGCGCCGCAAGCCGCGCGCGAGGCTTCTCCTTCATGCCCGACCACCCGACGCCATAGCCCGTTCAATCGCCCGCCCGCCGCCGCGGCCCGGCGCGCCTCACCTGACGCGCGACCAGTTCTGCCCGCCGCAGATCATTCCGCCGAGCACGCAGCCCTCGACGCGCAGCGTCTGCTCGCCGCGCAGGGAGATGCGGCCGTTGTATTTCGCGCCGTTGCGCGCGTCGACGACGAGGCCGGCCCAGACGTCGCCGTCCGGCTTCATCGAGACGAGCACCTGCCTGCCGATCATCGCGGCGTCCTTCGCCCACGACACCTGGCCGCAGAGGGCGGCGGCGCAGCGGCGGATCTGCACATTGGCGGTGCCGTCGGCGATGCGCCATTCGCCGGCCGGATCCGCGGCCGCCGCGCGCGCCTGCGCCGCCAGGGCGAGGGAGGCCAGGGCGGACAGGATGAAAAGGTCCGATGCTCTCATGAACCCCTCGCGCGGGAAACGGATGCGGCGACGCAAATCACTTTGGACGAAATCGGCGCGCCGCCTGTGTGACTTTTCACACGTCGACGGCGCGCGGCCCTGCGCGGAACGCCTTTCGGCCGCAGGCGCGCGCAGCATACCACGGCGGGCGCGCCGGCGCAGCCGCCGCTTCTCGCCGGTCGCCCATACGGACGCCTGCTCCGCCGGCGGCCGTCGCGCCGCCCGTACGCGCGCGGGAGCAAAGTATAGAAATAGAATAAATCCATTATTCCCGCTTTCGAGGTGGCGAGCGGGCGCGCGCGTCGTCGCGCTGAACGCGGACGAGGCCCAGGCGCGGCGTCTCAACGATCTTGGCCTGCGCGTCGGAGCGCGGCTCGAAATTGTGCGGCGTTCGGCCGGGAACGGCATGCTCGTCGCGATCAACGACGACGCGCGCATGGTGCGGCGAGGGCGTCGCCGAGCTCAAGGAGCGGATCTATGAGCGGGTCGCGCCGCAGGAGGGAGGCGGCGAGGGCGTTGGAGCGCGTTCAGCGGAGTCCAGTTCGCCGAACGCGCTCAAATCGTTTGCTTGAACGCGTTTTCTCAACGCAAAAATGGGCGGCTTCGCTGAAAACGCCCTAGCTCGCGCGGGACGGCTGCCCGGCCTGCGTCTTCTTCGCGGCGCCGCCGCGATTGGCGAGGAGGGAGAGCGCGACGATGACGGCGACGGTCGCCAGATAGGCGGCGAGCTGCATGCCGGTCGGCTGCGCCCGGTAGCCGACGAGGGTGCGCAGGACGCGTCCGAGCGCGCTGTCGTCCGGCAGCAGGAACGTCGAGTTCCACACCGGATCGGCGAGCGCCGTTATGAAGCCCGCGTCCTGCAGGATGCCGACCGCCTGCGCGGCCAGGCCCGCGGCGAGCAGCGTGATCAGCGCGGCGATGACCTGGAACAGGCGCTTCAGCGGAATGGCGACGAGGCCGCGATAAAGGGCGTAGGAGACGAGCGCGCCGCCGGCGATCCCGCCGAGCGCGCCGAGGCCGACCGCGCCGGCGTGATAGGCGCCGGTGGCGGCGAGGCCGTAAAGGAACAGCACGATCTCGACGCCCTCGCGCAGCGTCGCCATGGCGACCACCACGGCGAGCGCGGCGAGCGGCTTGCGCCCTTCCTTCACGTCGCGGCCGACAGCCTTCATCTCGGCCGCCATCTCGCGTCCGTGGCTCGCCATCCACACGCCCGTCCACACCAGCATGGCGACGGCCACTACGAGCACGGCGGCGTTGAACACCTCCTGGCCCGAGCCTTCGAACTGGTTCGCGATGACGTCGGCGAACACCGCGACGAGCGAGGACGCGGCGACGCCGGCGAGGACGCCGCCGGCGATCCACAGGCTGCGGCCGCGCACGCCTTCGGTCGCGGCGAGCGCCACGCCGACGATGAGCCCGGCTTCGAAGACCTCGCGGAACACGATGAGCAGGGCGGCGAGCATGGGCGTCCTTGGAGTCTTCGGAAATGGATCGGCGCGGGGCGCCTGCGGCGATGGATCGAACGCCGTTCATACGCGCCGCCGCCTGTCCTGTCATCGGCCTCGTAGAGTTTTAGAATAGTTCTGTAGTAATCGGTGAGGGCATATCCGCAAAAGGTGCGAAACGCCGACGCAAGGACGCGGGACGGCGCGCCGCAAGATCACGTTTTCGCGCGCTTCACAGGAATGGATACTGATCTTCTAGTATGAAACAGCCGAAGTTTTTAGATAGAATAGTTCCAGATTTGTTTGACGGGACTTGTCGCCGAGATTACGAGTTCGTAACGTCCCGGCGCGACTGAAACGCCGTCGCCGCGGCCGCGCCGGGCCGCGTCGCTGATTCCAAGGCCGCCCCGCGTTCGCCGGGGTCGCCTCGCCCTCATATAAAGGAACAAAGGCCGATGCGCGCGAAAACCCTGATTGGCGCCGCGGCGGGACTGTTCGCCTTCGTCGGCGCCGCGCTGGCCGAAGCGCCGACGCCGCGCGAGGTGATCGTCCATTACGCCGACCTCGCCCATGTCATGTATGAATCGTCCTATCTCGCCGCCAAGGACATGCAGGGGGCGATCAACGCCTTCCTCGCCGCGCCGAGCGCCGAGGCGCTGCGGAAGGCGCGCGACGCCTGGAAGGCGGCCCGCAATCCCTACCAGCAGACCGAGCCCTACCGCTTCGGCAACAAGATCGTCGACGCCTGGGAAGGCAACGTGAACGCCTGGCCGCTCGACGAGGGCCTGATCGACTATGTCGACAAGGCGAGCTACGGCGAATCCTCCGACGAGAATCCGCTCTACACGGCCAACATCATCGCCTCGAAGACGATCCGCGTCGGCAAGAAGACGATCGACGTCAGCAAGATCACCGGCGATCTGCTGCATCAGCTGAACTCGGCCGGCGGCGTCGAGGCCAATGTGGCGAGCGGCTGGCACGCCGTCGAATTCCTGCTGTGGGGCCAGAACCTGCACAAGGAAGGCACGGTCGCGGGGGAGCGCCCGTACACCGACTACGACCTCAAGAACTGCACCAACGACCATTGCGACCGTCGGGCGCAATATCTCAAGGTCGCGACCGACCGGCTCGTCGCCGACCTCATGGAGATGGCCGCGTCCTGGGGGCCGAAGGGCGAGGCGCGCGCCGCCCTGTTCAAGAAGAGCGACAAGCAGGGCCTCGCCGTCATCTTCACCGGCCTCGGCTCGCTGTCCTACGGCGAGCTCGCCGGCGAGCGCATGAAGCTCGGCCTCATGCTGCACGACACCGAGGAGGCGCACGACTGCTTCTCGAACAACACCCAGAACGCCCATTACTACGATGAGGTCGGCATCCGCGACGTCTATTACGGCCGCTATGCGAAGGCCGACGGCGCTGAAGTGACCGGCCCCTCGGTCGCCGACCTCGTGCGCGCCGCCGATCCCAAGATCGCCGACGAGATCGACGCCAAGTCCGACGCCGCCCTCGCCGCGCTGAAGAAGCTCAAGGACGTCGCCGATTCCGGCGAGATCCTCTACGACCGCATGCTCCTCGAGGGCAATACGAAGGGCAACCAGCTCATCCAGGACGGCGTCGACGCCCTCGTCGCCCAGGCGCACGCCATCGAGCGCGGCGTCGCGGCGCTGAAGCTGCAGATCAAGGTCGAGGGCTCGGCGAGCCTCGACGATCCGGCGAACGTCAAGAAGAAGTAAGGAAGGACGCCGCCATGCTCTCGCGACGCGCGCTCATCGCCGGCGCCGCCGCCGCGGGCGCGGCGGCGGCCATCGCCCCGGCGGCGAAAGGACGCTCGACCCGTCCCCTCGCGGCGCGGGGCGCGCGGATCGAAAAGCGCACGCTTTACGCCGGGGAGATGGAGGTTCCCCTCCTTGGCCCCGGCAAGCCTGCGACGAAGCGCTTCTGCGCCTACAACGGGACGCCGCTCGAGACGTGGCGCTTCCCGAAGGGAACGGTCCTCGACGTCGAGTTCGAGAACCGCCTGCCGGATTCGACCACCGTCCACTGGCACGGCGTGCGCGTCGACAACCGTTTCGACGGCGTGCCGCCGCTGACGCAGCAAGTCGTCCCGCCGGGCGAGAAATTCCATTATGAGGTCCCGCTCGCCGATCCGGGCCTCTATTTCTTCCACCCCCATTGCGACGAAAGCGGCCAGGTCGGCCGCGGCCTCGCCGCGCTGCTCATCGTCGACGACGAGCCCGGGAGCGCGCCCGCGTTCGACCTCGAGCAGGTGATCGTCGTCAAGGACTGGCGCCTCGGCGAGGACGGCCAGTGGCTCGCCATGACCACCGACGACGGCGCCTCGACCGCCGGCACCTTCGGCACGGTGCGCGCGACCAACGCCAGCGTCGCTCCCGCGCGCGTCGAGGCGCCGGCCCATGGCGACGTGCGCCTCAGGGCCATCGTCGCCGACAACACGCGCGTCATCGACTTCGGCTGCGACGCGAAGGATTCGGCGCTGATCGCCTGCGACGGCCACGCGATCGAGCCCGTCCATTTCGACGCGCTGCCCGACGCCGTCTGGCGCATGGGCCCGGCGATGCGCGCCGACGTCCACGTGCGCATGCCCGGCCCCGGCGAGGAGGTGAAGGTCTACGACTACCGCAGCGCCGAGCCGTTCCTGCTCATGACGCTCGTCGCGGTTGACAAGGGCAAGCCGAAGCTCCCGTTCCGGCCGCTCGCCCTGCCGCCGCCGGACCTGCCGCAGGCCGACGTCAGGCGGGCGCGCAAGCTCGACTTCACGATCCAGACCGCCGCCGGGGCGACGATCCTCGCCCCGCCGCTGCCCGACGGCGATCCGCTGGCGAAGGCGCTCGTCAACTCCTTCTGCGTCGGCGGAAAAACCTTCTGGGCGATCAACCGCACCTCCTGGGCCGCCGGCCCGGACCTGCGCCTGCCGCCGCCGCTCAACGTCCTCGACGACGGCGCGAGCTATGTCCTCTCCATCTCCAACGTGACGAAGCACGTCCATCCGATGCATCTGCACGGGCACGTCTTCAAGGTCCTGTCCTCGACCAAGAAGCCGAATCTGCCGCAGGTCCTCGCCGACACCATGGTCGTCGAGCCGAACGAGACGCTCGACGTCGCCTTCAAGGCGACGCGCGGCGACTGGGTGTTCCATTGCCACATCCTGGAGCATATGGACTCCGGCATGATGGGCTGGTTCAAGATCGCATGAGAGGGCGGGCCGGCGCGCGGCTGAAGACGAAGCGGCGCGCGCTCTTCCTCGGCCTTTCGGCCTGCGTCCTTTCCGCGGCGGCGACGGGCGCGCTCGAGGATCTCGACCTCGCCATCGGCCGGGCGCTGTTCAGGCGCGCCTGGGCGCCGGCGCCCGCCTCGACGCGCGCCGACGACGGCCTCGGGCCGCTGTTCGACGCGCGCTCCTGCGCCTCCTGCCATCCGGGGACAGGCCGCGCCGCCGCGCGCTTCGACGACGCCCGCGAGATCGAGGGTCGCGGCGTCGTCCTGATGATCGGCCGCGCCGACGGCTCGGGCGATCCTGTCTACGGCCATCGCCTCCAGATCGACGCCGCGCCGGGGATTTCTCCCGAGGGGGTCGTCGGCGCGCAGGACGAGGCGCTGCCGGACGGCCGGCGCCTGAGGAAGCCGCTCGCGCTGCGCCTCGGCTATGGCCCGCTCGATCCGGAAAGCGGCCTCTCCCTGCGCGTCGCGCCCGACGCGCGCGGGCGCGGGCGGCTCGACGCCGTGAGCGACGAGACGATCCTTTCGATCGAGGCCGAGCAGAAGCGCGCCGGCGGCCCCGTCGCCGGCGCGGCGCGGCGCGTCACGCTGTCGGACGGGACCGTGACGATCGGCCGCTACGGCTGGAAGGCGGCGCAGCCGAGCCTCGCCGAGCAGACGGCGGACGCCTTCTCGATCGACCTCGGCCTCTCCACCGCGCTGCGGCCCGATCCCTATGGCGACTGCACCGCGCGCGAAACGGCGTGCCGCGCCGCGCCGCGCGGCGGCGGGGCGAGCAAGCCCGAGGGCGTCGAGATTTCGCAGGCCATCTTCTCGCGGGTCGTCGCCTTCCTCGCCGCGACGCCTGTCCCCATGGCCTCGCCGTCGCCGTCGCCGGCGCGCGGCGCGCGCCTCTTTGGCGACGCCGGCTGCGCGCAATGCCACCGCCCCGAGCTGCCGACCAGCGACGGCGGAAGCGCGCGCCTCTACACCGACGTGCTGCTGCACGACATGGGCGAGGGCCTCGCCGATACGATGCCCGAGCCCGGCGCCTCGGCGCGCCAGTGGCGCACGGCGCCGCTCGCGGGGCTTTCCGACGCGCTCGCCCGCGACACCGGCCTTCTGCACGACGGCCGCGCGCGCGACGTCAAGGAGGCGGTCGAATGGCACGCCGGCGAGGCGGAGGCGTCGGCGAAGCGTTTCGGCGCGCTTTCGGCCTCGCAGAAGGCGGCGCTGCTCAGCTATGTGTCGGGGCTCTAGCCCTTTCGCTTCCCATCCCTTCCGGCGAGGCCTCCCGCGATGATCCGCACGCTCCTTTCTCCCGCCGCCGGCCTCGCCTTCGCGCTCGGCGCGGCGCTGGCGCCCGCTCCGGCCGGCGCAGCGCCCGCGCTCGATCCGGCGCCGTTGATCGAAACCTGGCTGCTGCCGCGCTACGGCGCCTTCGCCGAGGCGGCGGCGGCGCAGAAGGCTGCGTGGGGGAAATTCTGCGCGGCGCGCGAGGAAGCCGGCGTCGGCGCGCTCAAGGACGCCTACGGCGCCGCCGCCGACGCCTGGAACGCCGTCGAATTCGTCACCTTCGGGCCGGTCAGCCAGGAGCTGCGCGCCGACCGGATCGACTTCTTCCCGGACCGGCGCAACGCCATCGCGCGCGCCCTTTCGGAAATCCTCGCCGATCCCGACGAGGCGCGGCTCGCGCCCGAGCGCTTCTCCAAATCCAGCGCGGCCGCGCAGGGCCTGCCGGCGCTGGAGCGGCTGCTCTACGACGAGGGCGCGGCTGCGGCGCTCGCCGGCGGCGCGGACGGCGCCCGCCGCTGCGCGCTCGGCAGCGCGGTCGCCGGCAATCTCGCCGACGTCTCGGCGCAGATCCGCGACGCCTGGGGCGACCGCTCGCATGGCCTGATGGCCGCGGTCGCCGCCGGCAAGGGCGATCCCGACTTCTTCCCCGACGCGGCGGCCCTGCCGGGCATGATCCTCACCGACCTTTCCGGCGCCTTCCAGCGCGTCAACGACACCAAGATCACGCCGGTCCTTTCCGGCGGTCACGACGACGCCAGGCCCGCGCTCGCCGATTCCTGGCGCTCCGGCCGCTCCGGCCGCGTCGTCGCCAACATGGTCCGCAGCGCCGACGCCCTCCTCAAGGCGATCGCGCTGCAGATGCCCGCCCGCACCCAAGGGGTCGTCAACAAGGCGGCGAACGCGGCCGACGCCGCGGCGCAGGGCTTTCCCGCCGACCTCGGCGCGGCGGCCGGGACGCCGGACGGGGCGGCGGCGATCGCCGCCGCGGTCAAGATCTTCAAGGCGGCGCAGCTCACGGTCTATCGGCCGATCGCCTCCTATTTCGGCGTGTCCCTCGGCTTCAACGCCCTCGACGGAGACTGACCATGCGCGACGCCTTTCGTCCGAGCCGCCGCGCGCTCGTCTCCGGCGCGCTCGCGTCCGGCGCAGCCCTGGCCTGCGCGCCGCGCGGCCTGCCGGGGAGCGCGTCCGCCTTCGCCGCGCCGCGGCCCGAGACCGCCGTGGACGGCTTCATCGCCACGGCGGGCGTCGAGGAGGGCTTCGCCGCGCTCGCCTACGACGCGGCGCTCGACGAGACGGCGCGCCTGCCCTCCGTCGCGCGCCTGCACGGGCTCGACGCGCATGGCCCGCTCGCGGTCGCGGTCGGGCGCCGGCCGGGCCATGTCGCCCTCGTCTTCGACGCGCGCTCGGGGCGCCTCGCCGCGACCTTCGCGCCGGCGCCGGGGCGCGCATTCTCCGGCCACGGCCGCTTTTCGCAGGACGGCGAAACCTTCCTCGTCAACGAGATCGAACGCCCGCGCGAGAGCGAAGGGCCGGGCGGGGAGATGGGCCGCGGCGTGGTCAGCCTGCGCCGCGTCGACGCCGGCTTCGCGATCGTCGGGGAATGGCCGAGCGGCGGCGACGGGCCGCACGACCTTCTGCGCGCCGGCGCCCTCCTCGCCGTCGCCAACGGCGGGATCGAGCCGAACACGCCCGAGGCGCGCGACGCCGAGGTCACGGGATCGAGCCTCGCGCTGCTCGATCCGCGCACGGGCGCGCAGGAGGCGCTGGGGCGGCTTGGCGCGGACCTTGCGAGCCTTTCGCTGCGCCACCTCGCGCGCGGCTCCGATGGCGCGCTGGCGGTCGCGGCGCAGGACCTTCTGAAGGACGGCGAGGCGCGCCCGCTCGCCTTCGCGGTCGGACCGGACGGCGCCTTGAAGCCGTTCGAGGCCCCCGACGACGAATGGCGGGCGCTGCGCGGCTATGTCGGCTCGATCGCCTACGACCGCTCGGGAGGCTTGCTCGCCTGCGCCTCGCCGAGAGGCGGGCGCGTCGCGGTCTGGCGCGCCGACGGGCGCTATCTCGGCGCCGTTCCGCTGCCCGACGGCTGCGCCCTCGCTCCGGCGGCGCAGGCCGGCCGTTTCCTCGCTGCGAGCGGCTACGGCGAGACGATCCTGATCGGCGTCGAGGACGGACGCGTCGGCGCGCTTTCGCGGCGCACGGGCGGCCCGCGCTTCGACAATCACATGATCGCCGTCTGAGGAAGCCGCCCCGGCCGGGCCGGGGCGGCGGCCGGTCAGAACGTGATGTTGGTGCGCAGGCCGAACACCGCGGCGTCCGGAATGCGCTGCGTCGGATTGTTCGGGTTGGACGCGCCCGCGCCCGGATTGAACACATACTGGAACACCGGCTGGACGGTGAAGCCGGGGACGATCTGCGCGCTGTAGGTGAGCTCGACCAGCACCTCATGGGTGCGGGCGGGCGTGTAGTCTCCCGAATAGAAGGACGTGTCGACGTCGTAGCCGCGCGCCGCCGGCGACACTTCGGCGTAGGTGAGGGCGACGCCCATCGCGTCGTCCGGCCGCTGCGACCAGAAGCCGGTGAGCGAGAAGCCGCCGTCGACGTAGAAGCTCAGGTCGTTGCGGTCGATCTGCGTGCCGGCGACGCGGGCGAAGAAGCCGAGGCCCTTGGTCGGATCGTCGTCGGCGAAGCGCCACAGCATCTGGTCGATGACGCCATAGAGGCCGAACGTGCCGCCGAGCAGCTTAGGCGTCCCGTTGCTGAAGGGCGCGGCGAGCTGGACGTTGTTGGCGTCGAAGCGCTGGTCGTTGACGTTCCCGAAATAGTTCCAGCCGCCGAACTTGATGGTGCCGGCGAGCCCCGTCGGGCCCTTCTGGTTGTAGGAATAGGCGGCTTCCGCCATCGCGAAGGGCGAATCCTTGAGACGGAAGGCGGCCCCGCCCACGTCCATGTTGTTGGCGACGTCGCCGAAGCCCGCTCCGGTCGGGTCGCCGTTGAAGATCGCCGCCATGACCGAGAAATCCTCGGTCGGCTGATATCTCACGCGCACGCCGGGCGTGGCGAAGGGATAGGCCGGGCCGCCGCTCGGCAGGTCGGCGGCGAGTATCGTCGGCCAGCCGAAGGCGGCGTTGGTGAACAGGCCGCCGATGCGGCTCTGGAAGAATTCGCTGTCGGCGGCGAGCTGGCCGAGGCGGATCGACAGTTTGTCGTCGAACAGCTTCTGCTCGGCCCAGAGCTCGAACAGCAGGGTCCGCGCCGGCGCTGCGATGTTGCTGATCGTCGAATAGTTCAGCAGGTTGTAGGAGGAGATGCTCTGGCCCGCGATATTGTAGCCGTTGGCGTGGAAGGTGAGCCCCGGAACGCCGGCGAGCTTCTCCATGTCGGCGTAGATTCCGAACTCGACGCGGTGCTCGTAGCGGGCGTTCTGCTTGATTCCGCCCGAGACGTTGCCGAACACCTCGCCGATATAGGCGGCGTAGAGGTTGATCCCGTGGTCGCAGAGATATTTCTTACCTGCGGTCAGGCCGGGGATGTCGACGCTGGTCGAGATCGACGGCAGGTCGTCGCAGATGGTCTTGGCCGGCTCGGCGGGCTGCGGCGCGACGTCGGCGGCGTGCGCGAGGCCGCCGGCGAGAAGGAGAGCGAACGCCGAGGCGGTCGACGCGAACCGCCGCGTCCGGGCGCCGCGCCGCGCTCCGGCGGCGGGTGAAAAGTCGCGCATCATATTGTCCCCCGTTGAGCGCAGATCGGAATTTAAGTCCCTTGATTCTCAATAGGTCGAAGCGCCGACGCGCCGCAAGCCGCTCCGATTGGGAACGCTTTAGGATCGTTCCAGTCTTTCCCGTGCGACCTTTCCGCATTGCGGCGAGATTCCGTCCGTGCGATGCAACGGCGCAACATCGGCGGGCGTGCGTCGGCGGACTGGAGAGGACGGCGATGGAGCGGGTCGAGCTTGCGGCGGGCGCGGCGCGCGCGACGATCGACGCGCGGGGCGCCGAAGCGGCGCGCTGGAGCGTCGCCGGGACGCAGCTCCTGTGGATCAAGGATCCGCGGGTCTGGGACGGCGTCGCGCCGATCCTGTTTCCGGTGGTCGGCTGGACGGCGGGCGGACGCGCGCGCGTCGCGGGCAAGACCTATCCGCTCGGCCTGCACGGCTTCGCGCGCGGCATGCGCTTCGCCGCCACCCGTCTTGGGCCTTCGCGCGCGCGCTTCGCGCTCGCCGCCGGCGAGGAGACCCGCGCCTCATATCCCTTCGATTTCTGGCTCGGCGTCCAGTACGCGCTGTTTCCGACGGCGCTCGCGGTCGGCCTCACGGTCAAGAACCGCGGCGACGCGCCGATGCCCTACGCCTGCGGCCTGCATCCGGGCCTGCGCTGGCCTTTCGCCGGCGGCGGGCAGGAGGATTACGCCGTCGAATTCGCCGAGGAGGAGGATCCGCGCGTTCCCGAAATCTCGGCCGACGGGCTTTTCCGCGCGCGCCGGCGCGCGGCGCCGCTCGAGGGCCGCAGGCTCGCGCTGACGCCCGACGCCTTCGCGGCCGAGGCGCTGTGCTTTCTGAACGCGCGAAGCAGGAGCCTGCGCTTCGTCGGACCGCGCGGCGCGGCGCTGAAGGTCGAAACCTCCAACTTCAACCATGTCGCGCTGTGGTCGCGGCCGGGCGCGCCCTTCCTCTGCGTCGAGAGCTGGACCGGCCACGGCGATCCTGAAGGGTTCCGCGGCGACCTTTACGAAAAGCCCTCGATGCGCCTGCTCGCCCCGGGCGCAGTCGCCCATCACGTCGCGCGCTACAGTTTTTCGCCGGCGCGCGGCTAAGGAAAACATAAGGCGGCGCGCCAAAGGATTAAGCGCGCGCGCCGCCGCGCAGGCGTATCCTTCCGAAATTTCTTTCAGTCATTTCGGGAGAATTCCATGAGCCCGCTGATCGGAGTGGCGATCTCACTGCTGCCGGAGCTTCTCGACGTCCTGCGCTCGCTGCCGAAAGGCTCGCCGGCGAGCGATCAGGCCCAGCGCAAGATCGAGGCGGCGGTGACCGACGCGACGCAGGCGCAATCTGCGCCCGACGCCGCGCGGAAGATTCAGGACGATCCACAGGTCCGCGCCGACCTCACGGCCGAGCTCGCGCGCATCGCGGCCTCCGTGCGGGAGGCGGAGCTCGCCGACGCGCGCGACGCGCGGGCGAGCGCCCTGAAGGAAGACGAGCTCGCCGACGCCTCGACGGCCGACGCGCGGAAGTTGCAGGAATTCCTCGCCGCCTCGAGCCCGATGCTGATGTGGACCCCGACCGTGCTGTCCTACATGGTCGTCGGGGGCTTCCTGCTGCTCGTCGCCTGGCTGGCGTCGGGCAAGGTTCCGGTCACCAAGGACACGCCCGAGAACGTCCTGCAGATCGCCAACATCCTGATCGGCGCGCTCGCCGCCGCCTTCGCCACGGTGCTGAATTTCTGGCTCGGCTCCTCGCTCGGCTCGCGCGGCAAGGACCGGCTGATCGAGGCGCAGGGGATAACCGGGATCGCGCCGTCGCCCGGCCCCGCGCCTGCTCCGGCCCCCGGAGGCGCGCCGCCCGCGGCGCCGGCGACGCCCTCGCCGCAAGGATCGGCGCCCGCGCCGGAGAGCGCCCCGCCGGCTGGCGGCGCGCGCGCGCAGACGCGGCCGGCCCCGGCCGCGCCGGAGCCCGCACCCGCGTCGGACGCGGACCGCGAACCCGAAGCGGACCCGCAGGCCGCGCCGCGGCCGGGGCTGTTCGCGCAGGCGATGGAGGAGCTCACGACGCCGCATCGCCATTTCCCGGACGGCGCGTCCTGGGCGCTGACGCCGGACGGCGTCTCGATCGACGGGGCGCCGGCGATGGGCACCGCCGGCCCGCCGGACACCGTGCGGCGAATCTGGCGCGATTTCTCCGATCCGATCGGCGCCGCCGCGCGAAGCTGCGGCGCGCCGGCCGAGCTGATCGTCGCCACCATCGCGACGGAGAGCGGCGGGCGTCCGGACGCGCGCCGCTTCGAGCCGAAGCTCAACGACGAGAGCGTCGGCCTGATGCAGACCCTGACGCGCACCGCCGCGCAGGCGCTGGGGCGGGCGCGGGTGAGCGCCGCCGAGCTGCGCGACCCCGCGACCTCGATCCTCGCCGGGACGTCCTATATCGCGCAGCAGAGCCGATCGACCCATTTCGATCCGCCACGCGTCGCCGCGGCCTACAACGCCGGCTCGCTCCGGCGCGACGACGATCCGCGCAACCGCTGGCGCATGCTCTGCTTCCCGCGCGGCACGGGCGCGCATATCGACCGCTTCGTCGCCTTCTTCAACGACGCGATGCGGGTCAGCGGCGAGGACGGCTGGGGCGCTTCGGGCCTCGTTCCGAGCTTCGCCGCCCAGGTGGCGGCGCTCAAGTCCGGGCCGCGCGGCGCGCCGGCGCCCGCCGCTCCGTCTCCCGGCGCGCCCGCGCGACGGCCCGCCTCGCCGCGGGACGTCCCGCCGCCGCCGGCTTTCCCGCCGCTCACGACCCTCGCGCAGCGGCAGGCGCTGTTCGGCGCCTTCTCCTTCGTCCCGGACCCGGCGCCGGACAATCCCGAGCGCATCCGCGTCACCGACGACTGGGAGGCGCGCAACATCGTCGAAGTCGAGATTCCGATCAGCGGCTTCCCGGGCCGTCCGGGGCCGCTGCGGATGCGCTTCCACAGAAAGGGCGAGGCGCAGCTCGTCGCGCTCTGGCGCGAATGGGAGAAACGCGGGCTCATCGACCGCGTGCTCAGCTTCGACGGCTCCTACGAACCGCGTTTCGTGCGCGGCAGCCGCACGAGCCTCAGCAACCACGCCTTCGGCTCGGCCTTCGACGTCAACGCCGCCTTCAACCGCCTGAAATTCGTCCCGGCCCTCGTCGGCGAGCGCGGCAGCGTGCGCGAGCTCGTCCCGATCGCCAACGACTTCGGCTTCTACTGGGGCGGCCATTTCCGTTCGCGCCTCGACGGCATGCATTTCGAGATCGCCGAGCTGCGCCCGGCCGCTCCCGCGCCGGAGCGACAGCCGGAGCAGGACGAGCTCGTCGCCGCGGCGGGGTGAGCGGACAAATTCGGCTTGGCCGCGGCCAAAATTATTTTGGTGTTCGTCGGCGGGCGCGCCGATTATTTTTCGCAGCCGTCGTCACGCCGACGCGGCCGGCAGCGAGCCGCACAAGGCCAAGATCAAGCTGGAGGGTCCAAATGTCCGTCGCCCAAACGTCGAGCCCGGAAACCGGGGTCCTGCGCCCCTCGGCCGGCAAGGCCCTCCTGATTGACGGCAAGCGCGGCTCGGACGAGGTGCTCGCCGAGATCGCGCAGGAGGTGAAGGCGCTCGAGGGCAAGGTGCAGCCCGGCCTCGCCGTCATCCTCGTCGGCGCGGACCCGGCGAGCCAGGTCTATGTCGGCGCCAAGGGCAAGGCCGCCAAGGCGATCGGCTTCCATTCCGAGCAGATCGACCTGCCGGCCGACGCCAGCGAGGAGGACATCCTCGCCGTCATTCGCCGCCTCAACGCCGATCCGAAGATTCACGGCATCCTGCTGCAGCTGCCGCTGCCGGGCGGGCGCGACGCCACCCACATCATCGAGAGCATCGCGCCCGAGAAGGACGTCGACGGCCTGCATCCGATGAATTCGGGCCTGCTCGCCATCGGCGACGTCAAGCGCGCGCTGATCCCCTGCACGCCGGCGGGCAGCATGATCCTGCTGGAGAAGGCCGCCGCCGCGCTGAACTTCAAGCTTTCCGGCGCGCAGGCCGTGGTGGTCGGGCGCTCGAACCTCGTCGGCAAGCCGATCGCCCAGCTGCTGCTCGGCCAGAACGCCACCGTGACCATCGCCCATTCGCGCACCAGGGACCTGCCCGCCGTGGTGCGCTCCGCCGACGTGCTGATCGCCGCCGTCGGCCGCCCGGAGATGATCAAGGGCGACTGGGTCAAGCCGGGCGCGATCGTCATCGACGTCGGCATCAACCGCGTGCCGAACCCCAACCCCGACGCCAAGAGCAAGACCAAGCTCGTCGGCGACGTCGCCTTCGCCGAGTGCCTCGACGCGGCGGCGGCGATCACCCCGGTGCCGGGCGGCGTCGGGCCGATGACCATCGCCATGCTGATGAGCAACACGCTCAAGGCGGCCAAGCAGAGCGTCGGGATCGCCTGACGCCAAGCGTGCGGCCGCAAGTCCTCCACAGGCTGTGATCGGGGCGTTAACCACTCGGAAACCATAACGGCGGCTCAATGCGGCGTCGGGTTTTGGAGCGGTCCCATGCAGCTCAGGGTCAGGCGGACGCCGCGCGCAGGGACGCCTCCGGGCTTTGCGCGCGCCTTCGCGGCGCGCCGTCCAGGAGCGCTCGCCGCCCTTGCGGCGGGCGCCGTCGCGGCGGCCGTCCTCCTCGCCGGCCGCGTCCCGCAATATCGCGCCGAGGCGCGCGTCTTCGTCGCCGCTCCCGCGACGCAGGCGCCGCTGGAGCAGGCGGCGGCGCTCGCCCGCTCGCGCGAGCTCGCGCGCGACGCGCTCGAGTCGCTCGACGCCTGGGAGCGGCCGGAGTTCGCGGCCCGCGCGTCCCTGCCCGCCCGGGCGCTGGCCGCGCTCGGCTTCGGCGAGGCCGGCCGCGAGGGCCTGCGCGAGAGCGCGGTCGAAGCCTTCGGCAAACGCCTTTCCGTCACGCCCGCCCCGCGCGAGCGCCAGATCGCCATCGCCTTCAGGGCCGACGACGCCGCCTTCGCCGCCGACGCGGCGAATCGGGTCGCCGCCCTGTTCGTCGAGACGGGCGCCGCCGCCCATGAGGCGGGCGCGGGCGCCTTCGCGCGCGCCGCCTTCGCGAGCGCGAGCGTGCTTTCGAGAGCGCAGCCGCCGCGCGAGGCGATGGGCCCCGACGCGCGCGACATGATCGCCTTCGCCGCCCTTCTCGCGCTCACCGCGGGCGGCGCCGGCTTTTTCCTGCGCGCCCGCCACGGCGCGCCGGCGGCGCCCGCCGCGCCGCATCCGGTCGGCGAAGCGGGCCTCGCGATGAGCGGCTTCGCCTCCGCGCGCCTCGGCGACGAGCGCTTTGCCGCCCGGCCGGCGGACGCGCTCGCCCTTGAGGAGGCCGCCGCGCGCGTCCTCTCCGCGCGCCGGGACGGCCCGACGCGCATCTTCTGCGCCGCCCTCGGCGCGCCCGCCGCATCGTCCGGCGAGGGCGCGCTCGCGCTGGCGCGCCGGCTGAGCGCGCAGGGGCGCTCGATCCTGATCGACTTCGGCGATCTCGCGCCCGACCGTCTGCGCGCCGGCGCGCCGGGCGCGGCCCCCGGCCTCGCCGAGCTGCTGGCGCATGAGGCGAGCTTCGACGAGACGATAAGGCGCGACGCCGCGACGCGCCTGCATCTCGTCGGGCGCGGCGCCGGCGCGCTGCCGCCCGAGGCGCTCGTCGCCGGCGCGGAGCTGTCGGCCATCCTCGACGCGCTCAGCGGCGCCTATGACTTCATCTGGCTCGCCGCGGCGGGGGAGCCGCAGGACGAAAGCTTCGAGGCGCTCGCCGCGCAGGCCGACGTCGTCGCGCTGTTCTCCGCTCCCCAGGCGCCGCGTCCGCTCGGGCAGGCGGCCCTGAGCGCCGGCTGGCGGGCGCGCGACGTGCTCGTCATCGGCGCGCCGGGAAGGAGCCCGCCGCGCCGCCTCAGCCTCGGCGCGGCGTGACCGCGCGGCGCTCAGGCGTCCGGCTTCTGCATCCAGCGAATCAGCGGCATCAGCGGAACGACCCAGATCAGCCCCAAAATCGCGTAGCAGACGACCTGCACGGCGGGCGCGGCCTGCTGGATCGGACGCGCCTGCGCCAGCGCCATGGCGATCAGCGCGTAGAAGGGCACGAAGCCGATCGTGATCACCGTGCCGATGAATTTGCGCGCGCGCATGCGCATGACTGGGTCCCCGCCGCCGAAAGCCTCCTTAAATCGCGGCGCGCGGCGGCGCGCAAGCGGCTCGCCTCAGGCCCCTTGCTTCGCGGGGGCGATTCATGGAAGGGCAGGGCGCGCCGCACTTTCGCGGGCGAGGCGGATTCGGAACGGCGGGCGAAGCGATGATTGTGGTTTTCCATTCATGACCTGGACGTTCGATCCGCCGGCGCCGGGCGTCTTCGCGCCGCCGCGCCGCGATACGGGCTGCGCCGTCGCGGCCTGGCTGTGGAGCCTCGCCGGGCTCATCCTGCTGATGGTCCTGCTCGGCGGCGCGACGCGCCTCACCGAATCGGGCCTCTCGATCACGCAATGGAAACCGTTGACCGGCGTCGTCCCGCCGCTCTCCCCGGAGCAATGGGCGGCCGAGTTCGAGAACTACAGGAGGATCCCGCAATATGCGCAGGTCTTCCCGGACATGGACCTTTCCGGCTTCAAGGTCATCTTCTTCTTCGAATGGGCGCACCGGCTGCTCGGGCGCCTCATCGGCCTCTACGCCGCCCTGCCGATGCTCTTCTTCTGGGCGAACGGGCGCCTGCCCGGCCGCCTGAAGCCGCAGCTGCTCGGCCTCATCGCGCTCGGCGCGCTGCAGGGCTTCGTCGGCTGGTGGATGGTGAAGTCCGGCCTCGTGGAGCGCACCGAGGTGGCGCAGGAGCGCCTCGCCATCCATCTGACGCTGGCGAGCCTCACCTTCGCCTGGACCGTGTGGATGGCGGCCGGCGAGACGTTTCGCCGCTCCGGCGAAGGGGAGCCGGCGCCCGGCGCGAGAATTTTCGCCTTCGTCCTGCTGGCGCTCGTGTTCGTCCAGATCTTCTTCGGCGGCCTCGTCGCGGGCCTTCGCGCCGGACGCGTCTATATGACCTGGCCGCTGATCGAGGGACGATTCGTTCCGCCGCTCGACGAGCTCGCGGCGATGTCGCCGCCCTGGCGCAACGTCCTCGACAATATGCTTACGGTGCAGGTCGAGCACCGCTTCACGGCCTATCTGCTGCTGGCGCTGGGGCTGGCGCAGGCGGTCTGGCTCGCCATCGAGGAGGGGGCGGCCCCGGCCACGCGGCGCGCGCTCGCCTTTCTCGCGCTCGTCGCGGTTCAGGCGGGGCTCGGGATCACGACGCTGCTGCTCGCCGTGCCGCCATGGGCCGGCCTCGCCCATCAGGGCTTCGCGATGATCGTGCTGGCGGCGGCGACGCTCAACGCGCAGGCCCTCGCGCGAGAGGGCTGAAACCTTCAGCCGGACGGTCCGAGCCGCGCCCACTCCATCTTCGGGCAGCGGTCCATCACCACCTCGATTCCCTGCGCCCGCGCCAGCGCCGCGGCCGGCTCGTTGACGACGCCGAGCTGCATCCAGATCACCTTCGGCCGCCAGGGCAGGGCGAGAACCTCGTTCACCACCTGCCCGGCCGCGGCGGAGTTGCGGAACACGTCGACCATGTCGACCGGCTCGGCGAGGTCGGCGAGCCGTCCGACGACCGGCGCGCCGAGGATCGCGCGCCCGGCGAGGCCGGGATTGACCCCCGTCACAAGAAAGCCGCGCGAGAGCAGGAAGGCCGCGACCTCATAGGAATCGCGCGCCGGATTGTCGGAAAGGCCGACGAGGGCGATAGTCTTCGTCTTGCGCAGGATAGAGCGGATCGCCTCGTCCATCCCCTCGTTCACGATCCCGTTCGCCTGTCCCGCCATCGCCGCCCGCCTCCTTGAAGCTTATGCTGAAGTGAACGCGCGGGCGGCCGCGCCGGTTGCGCGCGCCCGGGAGGACCGCCATGACCACGCAGAAAGCGCGTCCCGCCTTCGCCCGCTTCGATCCGCTCGCCATCTCGCGCGAGTTCCCGCCGACCGCGAAGACGCTGCCGCTCGACACATATCTGACCGACGAGCCAGGGTCGAGCGCGCGCGTTATCGCGGCGCGCCGGCGCATTATCATGAAGGCTCCGACGAATATCTCTACGTGCTGTCCGGGCGCGGCGCGTTCTGGATGAACGATCCCTCGGACCTGCGCGAATTCCGCCCCGGCGACCTTTTGTTCTTCCGCCGGCGCATCGTCCACGCCCTGCCGGACATGCTCGAGGAGCCGATCGCCTTCCTTTCCGTCGACGCGCCGCGGCGCGACCCGAAGGACATCGTCTTCGTCGATCCGAAGGACGGCGCGCCGGAGAGCTTCATCGGCGCGGCGTATTGAGGTAGAAAGATACCTCAAGGGCTAAAGTTCGGCGACGCAAGGCTTTTTCGGGCTCGCCGCGCTTGACGCGGGACGGAGCGCGGGCTATGAGCCGCGCTCGCGCCGTCGCACCGCTCCTCGTCGGGCCGTTCGCCGGCGGACACACCAGGAAACGATCATCGCAATGTTCGGCAAGACCTACTCCGCGAAGCCCGCGGACATCGAAAAGAAATGGGTTCTGATCGACGCCTCGGGCCTCGTCGTCGGCCGGCTCGCCTCGCTCATCGCCCTGCGCCTGCGCGGCAAGCACAAGGCGACCTTCACGCCCCATATGGACGACGGCGACAACATCGTCGTCATCAACGCCGAGAAGGTGGTCTTCACCGGCCGCAAGCGCGACCAGAAGGTCTATCACCACCACACCGGCTATCCGGGCGGCATCAAGGAGCGCTCGGCGAAATTCATCCTCGAGGGGCGCTTCCCGGAGCGGATCATCGAGAAGGCCGTGGAGCGCATGGTTCCGCGCGGGCCGCTCGGGCGCAGGCAGATGGCCAACCTGCGCGTCTACAAGGGCGCCGAGCATCCGCATGAGGCGCAGCAGCCCGTGACGCTCGACGTCGCGAGCCTCAACAAGAAGAACGCGAGGACGATCTGACCATGGCCGAGACTCTCTCTTCGCTGCAGGACCTCAAGGCCGCGACGTCCGTCCCGACGCAGGACGCCCCGACTTATGTCCAGAAGCTCGACGCGCAGGGTCGCGCCTACGCCACCGGCAAGCGCAAGGACGCCGTCGCCCGCGTGTGGATCAAGCCCGGCCCGGGCAAGATCACCGTCAACGGCCGCGCCGTCGAGACCTATTTCGCCCGCCCCGTGCTGCGCATGATCCTCGCCCAGCCGCTCGGCGTCGCCGGCCGTGTCGACCAGTACGACCTGACCGTGACCGTCGCCGGCGGCGGCCTCTCCGGCCAGGCGGGCGCCGTGCGCCACGGCCTCGCCAAGGCGCTCGTCGCCTTCGAGCCGGAGCTGCGCTCCGTGCTCAAGAAGGAAGGCTTCCTCACCCGCGACTCGCGCGTCGTCGAGCGCAAGAAGTACGGCAAGAAGAAAGCCCGCCGCAGCTTCCAGTTCTCGAAGCGCTGACCGCGCCGGCCGGAACTCGGGATCAAGGCGGCTTCGGCCGCCTTTTTCTTTGCCGCCGGATCACGACGCTTTGGATGGAGACATCCAAAAGCATGCGGCGTGATCGGCTCCGGCGCTTCGCGTCGTCGCGCCGTCGCGGCGGCGTCGCAAATTCAGGCGCCGCGGCCCATATGCGCGGGCGCGGCCTTCATGGGGTTCAAGGGCGATGCAGGGAAAAGTGTTCATCGACGGTGAGGCCGGCACCACCGGCCTCGGCATCAAGGACCGGCTCGCGAAGGAGCCCGGCGTCGAGCTGAAGAGCCTGCCGCCGGAGCGGCGCAAGGACCCGCAGGCCAAGGCGCAGCTCCTGCGCGAGGTCGACGTCGCCATCCTCTGCCTGCCCGACGAGGCGGCGAAGGAGACCGCCGCCCTCGTCGACTCTCTCGGCGCGGACGGCCCGCGCCTGCTCGACGCCTCGACCGCGCATCGCGTCGCGCAGGGCTGGACCTATGGCTTTCCCGAGCTTTGCGCCGGGCAGGCGGAGGCGGTCGCGCGGGCGAAACGGGTCGCCAATCCCGGCTGCTATGCGACCGGCGCCGTCGCGCTGCTGCGCCCGCTCGTCGACGCCGGCCTGGTCGCGCCCGATTTCCCGATCGCGATCAACGCCGTCTCCGGCTATTCCGGCGGCGGCAAGACGATGATCGCCGATCATGAGGCGGACCGGGCGCCGGCCTTCGAGCTTTACGCCCTCGGCCTGTCGCACAAGCATCTGCCGGAGATCGAGGCCTACGCCAGGCTGGCCCGCCGGCCGATCTTCGTTCCCTCCGTCGGCAGTTTCGCGCAGGGGATGCTGGTGTCGATCCCGCTGTTCCTCGACGAGTTGCCCGCGCGGCCGAAGGCGGGCGACCTCGAGGCGGCGCTGCGGAGCCATTACGCCGGCGCCCGCTGCGTGCGCGTCCTTTCCGCGCCCGAATCGGGCCGGATCGAGCCGGAGGCGCTCAACGGGACGAACGACCTCGAGCTCTATGTCTTCGCCAACGAGGCGCGCGGGCAGGCGGCGCTCGTCGCCCGGCTCGACAATCTCGGCAAGGGCGCCTCGGGCGCGGCGATGCAGAATCTGGAGCTGATGCTCGGCGGCTAGAGCGCGTTCAGCGCCGCCTTCGTCTCTTCAATCAACAGCCCGGCGAGCTCGCCGGCCGGCAGGGCGCGCGCGAGCGGGGCGCCTTGGCCCGCCCATTGCGCGCCGAAGCCGGTCTCCCCCGCCGCTTTCGCCGCAGCGTTCAGCGCCTTGCCGGCGTCGTAGGTGAGCGGATAGGCCGGAACGTCCTCGGCGCCTGCGGCCTCGCCCCATCGCGTGAAACGGTTCTCGAGGCAGCGCGCGGGGCGCCCGGAGATGGCGCGGGTCATGCGCGTTTCGCCCGGCCCTGACAGCAGCGCCGCGCGATACGCCGCGTCGGCGGATGATTCCGGGCAGGCGACGAACGCCGTGCCGAGCTGGGCGCCCGCCGCGCCGAGCTTGAGCGCGGCGGCGATTCCCGCCCCGTCCATGATCCCGCCCGCCGCGACGACCGGAATTGAAAGGTTTTTGACCAGAATGCGGGTCAGCGGGAGAACGCCGAGGCCCGCGTCGGGCGCGTCCGCCGCGAAAGTCCCGCGATGGCCGCCCGCCTCGATCCCCTGCGCGATCACGGCGTCGAGCCCGGCGGCCTCGATTCTGCGCGCCTCCTCAAGGCTCGTCGCGCTGGCGGCGAGCGCGATCCCCGCCGCCTTCAGCGCGGCGATCTTTTCCGCCTGCGGCAGGCCGAAATGAAAGCTGACCAGCGCCGGCTTCTCCTCGATGAGGGCTTCGAGCATCGCGTCATCTTCGAGGAAGCTTTTGTAGATCTCGGACAGCCCTTGCGGCGGCTGCGCCGAAAACGCGTGGAACAGCGGCGCGAGGCGGGCGAGCCAGGCGGACTCTGCGGCCGGGTCGCGCGCGGCCGGCGCGTGGCAGAACAGGTTGACGGCGAAGGGGCGCGCGGTGAGCGCCCGCGTCCGTTCGATTGCGCCGCGCGCGGCCTGCGCGCCCGAGGCGCCGAGCCCCAGCGCGCCGAGGCAGCCGGCCTCGCTGACCGCCGCCGCCATGGCGGGCGTCGAGACGCCGGCCATCGGCGCCTGAAGGATCGGCCAGCCGACCGCAAGGTTGAGAAAGCCCGTCATCCGCTCCCTGCTTTTTCTTGGCTGCTTCTTGGCTGCGCCTTCCGCCGCGCCGCCGCTGGAACCGGCGCCGATCACGCAACGTTGAATCCATCGAGCGCGCCCGCGCAGGTCCAGGCTTCTAGACCCGTCCCGGCGCGCATGGGAAGCCCGCGCATGAACCTGGTCGCGATCGCGCAAGCCCTTATGCTGGTGTTCGTCGCCAACGGCGCGCCGGTGATCGCGACGCGCCTGCTCGGGACGCGGTTCGATTTCCCCATGGATTTTCACGCGCGCCTTTCCGACGGCGCCCGCGTCCTTGGCGAATCGAAGACTTTTCGCGGGCTCGCCGCGAGCCTCATGGCCGCCTGCCTCGCCGCGCCGGCGCTGGGGCTTTCCTGGCGGCTCGGGGCGCTCGCCGCGCTCGGCGCGATGGCCGGCGACGCGCTGTCGAGCTTTTTCAAGCGTCGCCTGAAAATGCCCGCCCATGGCATGGCGCCGGGCGTCGACCAGGGGCCGGAGAGCCTGCTGCCGTTGTTCCTCATTCGCGGCGCGCTCGGCCTCACGCTGGTCGAGACGGTCTTTTCGGCGTTCCTGTTCTGGATCGGCGCGGTCGCGCTCTCGCGCGTCCTGCACGCCCTCAAGCTGCGCGAGACGCCTTATTAATTCAGGAAGCGCGCCGCAGCCGGTGCAGGGTGATCTCGGGCGGGCAGTTGAGGCGCACCGGCAGGACGCTGGAGCCGCAGCCGACCGAGGTGTAGCCGCTCATGCCGCAATAGCTCCAGGCGCCGGCGCCGAAGCGGCGCGGCAGGTGCGAATCGAGCGTGATCGGCGCGCCGCCGGGCAGGCAGATCTGCCCGCCGTGCGTGTGGCCGGACAGCATCGCGTCAAAGCCCGCGTGCGCCGCCTGCGCGTAGATTTCCGGCGTATGCGACAACAGGATCGAGAAAGCCTCGGGCGGAACGCCCGCCGCCGCCTTCTCGAGATTGTCCATGCGGAAGAAATGCGCGTCGTCGACGCCGGCGAGAAAAATGCTCGCGCCCTCGCGCGAGATCGCGACCGATTCGTTGAGCAGCAGGCGCACGCCGAGGTCCTCGAGCGCCGGCGCCATGCGGATCGTGTCGTGGTTGCCGAGCACGCCGTAGATCGGCGCCCTCAACGCGCGCACGAGCGGCGTCATGACGGCGAGCGAGGCCTCGAAGCCGCCGCAGGTGCGCGCGCGATAGTCTCCGGTCATGACGCAGAGGTCGTAATCGAGCCCGCCGACGAGCGCGCGCGTCGCCGCCATCGCCGCCTCGCTCATGTCGGCGTGGAGGTCCGACAGATGTAAAAGGACATAGCCGTCGAAGGCGCGCGGCAGGCGCGCGCAGACGATGTCGTTGCGCCGCAGGGCGACCTTCGCGGCGTTGCGCCGCCCGCGCCCGTAAAGGCCGCAAAGGCGCAGGACGAGCCGCATCATGGCGTGGACGGAATACCAGTTCTCGAAATGGAAGAAGTTCAGCCCCTGGCCGAACGCCTGCGCCTCGTGCGCGTCCTCGATGCCGAGGCGCTGGCGGGCGTGCAGCGGGCCGAGGCGGCGCGCGAGGCGCTCGTTTATCTCGTCGGCGTCCGAGCGCGGAGCCGAAGAGGATTCGGGCGAGGGAGCGCTCGCTGCGGAGGGATTGGTCGGCAAGGAGGGGCGCCTTCAGCTGCGCCGGCGCGCGAGGGCTCGGCGTCAGGGTTGCGATGTGCGCGGCGAAGCTCCATTTTGGCGAACGGGCCGGGCGCAGGCCAAAGGAGAGCTTTCAAGATGGCGGAACTATACGGCCTCAGCGCGAAGGAAGCCAAGCCGGGCGCGGACGCCGGCTTCGTCAAGGACACGACGACGGCCGCCTTCGGCGCCGACGTCGTCGCCGAATCCGCGCGCCAGCCGGTCCTCGTCGATTTCTGGGCGCCGTGGTGCGGGCCGTGCAGACAATTGACGCCGGTGCTCGAGAAGATCGTCAGGGAGGCCGCCGGCAAGGTCAGGCTGGTCAAGATGAACATCGACGAGCATCCCGAGATCGCCGGGCGGCTCGGCGTGCGCTCGATCCCCGCGGTGATCGCCTTCCAGCGCGGACAGCCGGTCGACGGCTTCATGGGGGCGCTGCCCGAATCGGAGGCGCGCGGCTTCGTCGAGCGTCTCGTCGGCCCGCTCGGCGGCGAGGATCCGATCGCCGAGGCCGAAGCGCTCGTCGCCGAGGGCGACGCGGTCGGCGCGGCCGAGTTCTACGCCGCTCTGCTCGCCGAGGATCCCGGCGACCTCGACGCGCTCGCCGGCCTCGCGCGGCTCCATGTCGATTCGGGCGACCTCAAGGAGGCGCGCGCCCTGCTCGACGCGGCGTCTGCGACGGCTCCGGCGAACGCCAGATTCGCCGCGGCGCGCGCCGCGCTCGAGCTCGCCGAGCAGGCCGCGTCGGTCGGCGACGTCGACGCGCTGAAGCGCCGCTTCGAGGCGGACGCGAGCGACCATCAGGCGCGTTTCGACTATGCGCTCGGCCTCAACGCCGCCGGCCGGCGCGAGGAGGCGGCGCTGGCGCTTCTCGACATCATCCGGCGCGACCGTTCATGGAGCGACGACGGCGCGCGCAAGCAGCTCCTGCAGCTGTTCGAGGCCTGGGGGCCGACCGACCCGGCGACCATCCTCGCGCGCAAGAAGCTGTCCGCCGCCCTGTTCGCGTGACAGGGCGCCGAGGGGAGGGAGGCCGAAGAGACTGGTTATGAGCACCAACAAGACCTATGCGGGCCCCGGCGACATGCCGGCCTCCCTGCCGCTGTTTCCGCTGCTCAAGGCGCTTCTCCTGCCGCGCGGCGAGCTGCCGCTCAACATCTTCGAGCCGCGCTATCTCGCCATGGTCGACGACGCGATGAAGTCGGAGCGGCTGATCGGCATGATCCAGCCCGACCTCGAGCAGGGCGACGCGCTGTTTCCCGTCGGCTGCGCCGGACGCCTCACCCAGATCGCCGAGACCGGCGACGGGCGCTATCTCGTCACGCTGACCGGCGTCGCCCGCTTCCGCCTCGACTCCGAGCTCGCGGCGACGACGCCGTACCGCCGGGCGCTCGTTGACTTCTCGCCCTTCGCCGCCGATTTCGAGCCGCGCGCCGGCGAGGACGAGGTGGACCGCGGCGGGCTCCTGCGCGCGCTGCGCGCCTTCGCCCGGTCGAACGGCCTGCAGCTCGACTGGGACAGCATCGATTCGGCGCCCAACGAGGCGCTGGTCAACGCCCTCTCGATGATGAGCCCGTTCGGCGCGCGCGAGAAGCAGGCGCTGCTCGAAGCCCCCGACCTCAAGCGCCGCGCCGACGTGCTCGTCGCCATCACCGAGGTCGAGCTCGCGCGCGGCGGCGGCGCGGCCCCGACCTTTCTTCAGTAGACAAAGGCAGCAAGGAAGCCTGCATGACCGAGGCCAGCAAGACCGGAGCGGACGCGAGGCGGAGCGGCGGCGAAGCCGCCGGCGTCGACCCGCGCCTGCTCGAGATTCTCGTCTGCCCGCAGACCAAGACGACGCTCGAATACGACCGCGACCGCCAGGAGCTGATCTCGCGCGCCGCGCGCCTCGCCTATCCGATCCGCGACGGCGTGCCGGTGATGCTGCCCGAGGAAGCGCGTCCGCTCGATGACTGAGCGCGCCGACGGGCGCGGCGCCTCCGCGCAGGCGCCCGAGCCCGGCCTGCTCGACGCCGCGGCGACGCCGCTCGGGGCGTTGCTGCGGCTGTTCGACCTCGACCGGGTCGGGGCGGACAGCTTCCGCGGATTCGCGCCGCCCGCGGGCAGGCGCATCTACGGCGGCCTCGTGATCGCGCAGGCGCTCGTCGCCGCGCAGCGCTGCGTCGAAGGCCGCGAGCCGCACTCGCTGCACGCCTATTTCCTGCTGCCGGGCGATCCTTACGCGCCGATCCTTTACGACGTCGAGCGGCTGCGCGACGGCGGCAGCTTCTCGACCCGCCGCGTCGTGGCGAAGCAGCACGGGCGGGCGATCTTCACGCTCGCCGCCTCGTTCCAGATCGCCGAGGCGGGCCTCGAGCACATGGCGCCGCCGCCGGCCGTCCCCGCGCCCGAGACGCTGCCGAGCGAAGCCGAGCTGCTCGCCCGCCACGCCGAGCGCCTGTCCGAACCGGTGCGCCGCTTCCTGGCGAGCGAGCGGCCGATCGAGACCCGCCCCGTCGATCCCGAGGGCTATTTCCGGCGCGAGGGCGGCGCGAGCGGGCTGAACGTCTGGCTGCGCGCCTCCGGGCGGCTGCCGGACGACCCCGGCGTCCATCGCGCGATGCTCGCCTACATGTCCGACCTCACCCTGCTCGACACGGCGCTGATGCGTCACGGCCGCATCGTCATGGACCCTGGGCTGCAGGTGGCGAGCCTCGACCACGCGCTATGGCTGCATCGGCCCTTCCGCGCCGACGAATGGCTGCTCTACGCGCAGGAGAGCCCCAACGCCGGCGGCGGCCGGGGGCTCGCGCGCGGCGGCTTCTACGCGCGCGACGGCCGGCTCGTGGCCTCGAGCGTGCAGGAAGGGCTGATGCGGCCGCTGAAGCCGTAGCGCGGACGTCGAGCCTCTGACGGCCGCCGTCGTCATTCCGACGACGGATTCGCCGCTTTTGACCCGCTTGGATGGCCGATCCTCGATGCGGACGGCCCGAAATCGCGGATTCGCGCGCCGATTTCGGCTTCCGGCGGGCCGCTGCGCATAAAGGTTCGGCTCAAGTTCTGGCCCTGCTCGCCTAAAAATTAGGCACGCGACTCGGATTCTGCGCGCTGCGGGCCGTCCGGCGCCGCCGCGCCGCGGACCGGCCGAAATGGCGCAGCGCATTTTCCCACGTGCAAGGACGGCGTCGGCCGCAGAAAGGCCCGCAGTTTGCTAGGCGGGCTTCGGCGAGGACGCGCTTCAGGCTTGTTCGACGGGGTCGGCGGCGGGCGAAACCCGCTCAAGCCGGCCTTCGGAGAGACCCAAATGGGAAAAACCACATGAAAATCGTTGTTGCGATCATAAAGCCGTTCAAGCTGGACGAGGTCCGCGACGCGCTGACCAGCGTCGGCGTGCACGGCATGACGGTGACCGAGGTCAAGGGATACGGACGTCAGAAGGGCCACACCGAGATCTATCGCGGCGCCGAATATGCGGTGAGCTTCCTGCCGAAGCTGAAGATCGAAGTGGCCGTGCCGTCCGATTTCGTCGGACCGACCGTCGAGGCGATCGGCTCGGCCGCGCGCACCGGCCAGATCGGCGACGGCAAGATTTTCGTTTCGAGCCTCGACCAGGCGATCCGCATCCGCACCGGCGAGCGCGACCTCGACGCTCTTTGAGCCTTCGACACCTGTAAGCTTCTGAGGAGAACAGAATGAAGTTCGCGTTTCCTCCGCCGTTGCGGGCGGTCGGGCTGGGCCTGCTGCTCGCGGCCGCGGCCGCCGGCGCCGCCCTCGCGCAGGACGCAGCGGCGGCCGCGGCCGCGCCGGTCCCGAACAAGGGCGACACCGCCTGGATGCTGGTTTCAACGGCGCTCGTGCTGATGATGTCGGTCCCCGGCCTCGCGCTGTTCTATGGCGGCCTCGTGCGCACCAGGAACATGGCCTCGGTGCTGTCGCAGGTGTTCGCGATCGTCGCGCTCGTCTCCATCATCTGGGTCGTCTACGGTTATTCGCTCGCCTTCACCGAAGGCTCGCACGCCGCCGTGCCCCTGTTCGGCGTCGACCTCAACGCCTTCGTCGGAGGCTTCAGCCGAGCCTTCCTCGCCGGCATGGACGCCAACTCCACCGCCGGCACCTTCTCGAACGGCGTGGTGATCCCGGAATTCGCCTACATGGCGTTCCAGATGACCTTCGCCTGCATCACGCCGGCGCTGATCATCGGCTCCTTCGCCGAGCGCATCAAATTCTCCTCGCTGCTCGTCTTCGTCGCGCTGTGGGTGACGCTGATCTACTTCCCGATCGCCCATTCGGTCTGGTACTGGGCGGGTCCCGACGCCGTCGCCGACGCCGCCAGGGCGCTCGCCGCCGCGACGACCGACGCCGCCAAGGCCGAGGCGCAGGCGCATCTCGACGCGGTCAACGCCAACGCGGGCTATCTCTTCCAGGTCGGCGCGCTCGACTTCGCGGGCGGCACGGTCGTCCACATCAACGCCGGCATCGCGGGCTTCGTCGGCTGCCTCGTCATAGGCAAGCGCATCGGCTTCCCGCGCGAGGTCGGTCCGCCCCATTCGATCACCATGTCGATGATCGGCGCCTCCCTGCTGTGGGTCGGCTGGTTCGGCTTCAACGCCGGCTCGAACCTCGAGTCGAACGGCGCGACGGCGCTCGCCTTCGTCAACACCTTCGTGGCGACCTCCGCGGCGACCCTCTCCTGGGCCTTCGTCGAATGGGCGCTGCGCGGCAAGCCCTCGCTGCTCGGCATGATCTCCGGCGCGGTCGCCGGCCTCGTCGCCATCACCCCGGCCTCGGGCTTCGCCGGCCCGATGGGCTCGGTCGTCCTCGGCCTCGTCGCCGGCGGCGTCTGCTTCTTCTTCGTCGACTATGTGAAGAGGTGGGGCGGCTATGACGACTCGCTCGACGTGTTCGGCGTGCACTGCGTCGGCGGAATCGTCGGCGCCGTCGCCACGGGCTTCCTCGTCGCGCCGGCGCTCGGCGGCGTCGGCCTCGTCGACTACGCGACCAATCCGGGCACGGCCGCGCCCGCGACCTACGTCATGGCCGACCAGGTCCTGAAGCAGGTCAAGGCGGTGCTGTTCACGCTGATCTATTCCGGCGTCGGCTCCTTTATTCTCTACAAGATCGTCGACCTCGTCTTCGGCCTGCGCGTGAGCAAGGAAGCCGAAATGGAGGGCCTCGACATCACCTCGCACGGCGAGCGCGCCTACAACATGTGAGCGATCGCGCCCCTCGCCTTCTCCCGCCGCCGGACCTTCGGGCCCGGCGGCTTTTTTTCGCCGTCTCAAACACGTTCCGCCGCGTCGCGCGGGCCTCGATTTCGCGCCTTCGCCGTCGCTTTGCGTCTTCGTCGTCGCTTTGCGTCTTCGTCGTCTTGGAGTAGAGGAACGGCGGCTCCCTCCTCTCAAGGCCCGCCATGGACGCCAGCACAGTCGCCGACGCCCTTTCCGCGCTTCGCGCGCACGCGGGACGCTCCGACGCTCCCCGCGTCGCCGACCTGTTCAAGGCGGACCCCGGCCGCTTCGCGCGCTTCAGCGTCGCCTTCGACGACCTTCTCTTCGACTTCTCGCGGCATCGCGTCGACGCGACGACGCTGCGCCTGCTCGTCGCGCTCGCCCGCGCCGCCGATCTCGAGGGGCGCCGCGCGGAGCTTTTCTCCGGCGCCGCCGTGAACGGCACGGAGAGGCGCGCGGCCCTGCACATGGCCCTGCGCAACCTCTCCGGCGCGCCGATGCGCGCGCAGGGCGAGGATGTCGACGCGATCGTCGCGGCCGAGCGGGCGCGCCTGCTCGACTTCGCGCAGGGCGTGCGCGAGGGCGCGATCCGGGCGGCGAGCGGCGCGCGCTTCACCGACGTCGTCAATTTCGGCATCGGCGGCTCGGACCTCGGCCCGGCGATGGCCGCGCGCGCGCTCTCGCCTTTCGTCGCCGACGGGCTCAAGCTGCATTTCGTCGCCAACGTCGACGGCGCCGACATCGCCGACGCGCTGAAGGGGGTCGCGCTCGAGACCACGCTGTTCGTCGTCTGCTCCAAAACTTTCACGACGCTCGAGACGATGACCAACGCGGCGTCCGCGCGCGCGCGCCTTGTCGCCGCGCTCGGCGAGGCGGCGGTCGCCGACCATTTCTGCGCCGTCTCGACGCAGCTCGACCGCGTCGCCGCCTTCGGCGTGCGTCCCGACCGCGTGTTCGGCTTCTGGGACTGGGTCGGCGGGCGCTATTCGATCTGGTCGGCGATCGGCCTCTCGCTCGCCATCGGGATCGGCCGCGACAATTTCAAGGATTTTTTACGCGGCGGGGAGGACGTCGACCGGCACTTTCAGGAGGCGCCGCTCGAACGCAACATTCCGGCGCTGATGGGGCTTATCGGCGTGCTCTGCCGCAATGCGCTCGGCTTTCCGACCCATGCGGTGATCCCCTACGACCAGCGGCTCGTCCGCTTTCCCGCCTATCTGCAGCAGCTCGACATGGAGTCGAACGGCAAGTCGGTCGGGCGCGACGGGCGGCGCGTTCGGCTCGACACCGCGCCGGTCGTCTGGGGCGAGCCCGGCACCAACGGCCAGCACGCCTTCTTCCAGCTGCTGCATCAGGGCACGCAGATCGTCCCCGTCGACTTCCTCGTCGCCGCCCGGCCGATCGCGGCCGATGAGCGTCATCACGAGCTTTTGTTCGCCAACTGCCTCGCGCAGGCGCAGGCGCTGACGCAGGGGCGCGGGATCGAGGAGGTCGCGCGCCAGCTCGAGGCGCAGGGGATGGCGCCGCAGGAGGCGGCCATGCTCGCCCCGCACAAAGTGTTCGAGGGCGACCGGCCGTCGAGCACGCTGCTCTACGGCTCCCTGACGCCGCGCACGCTCGGCCGGCTGATCGCGCTCTACGAGCACAAGGTGTTCACGCAAGGGGTGATCTGGAACGTCAACACCTTCGACCAGTGGGGCGTCGAGCTCGGCAAGGAGCTCGCCGTCAAGCTCGCCCCGCTTGTCGCCGACGCCGACGCGCCGCTCGACGGGCTCGATTCGTCGACGGCGGGGCTGATCGCGGCGGCGCGGGCGCGGCGCTAGCCGCCGGCGCCGTCACAACCGCTTCAGCCCCAGCGTCTTGCCGAGCGCGGCGTCCTTCATCCATGTGCCGTCCGGCTGCTGGTCGAGCGTCGTGGTGTGGCCCTTGCGGGCGGTCAGCACCAGACGCGAGGAGGCGAGGCGCCAGCCGACGGGATCGAAGGTGACGATGCCCTGGTCGCGGCAGGCCGGGGCGAGATAGGCGCGCCCGCCCGGATCGAGCGTCACCATGCAGCCGGTGTCGCGCCCGCCGTCGCGCAGCACGGCGTAGCGCCCGGTGACGTCGGCCGGACGGCCGGGCGCGGCCTGCGGGGCCGGATGGGCGCCCCCCGCCTGCGGCGCGGCGGCGACTGCCGGCGCGGCTGACGCGGTGAGCGAACCGAGCGGCAGCGGGCCGACGAAGGTCAGGCGATAGATTTCGCCGCTCGGCGTGGCGGCGGTCAGCGTCCCGTCCGGCTCGCGCGCGAAATCGAGCAGGCTCGCGCCGCGCACGTCGGTGATCGCGATATGGTCGGGCGCCGAGATGTTCCACGCCGCGGCGTTGACGAGGCTCGCGATCGCGCGCCGGCAGCCGTGCGGCAGTCCGATATAGAAGCCGTTCAGCTGGCGCTCCGGCCGCAACGCCAGCCGGCACTCGCGTGAGCCGCCCTCGAGCGTCATGTCCCATTGGCCGATCGCGGCCTCCGGCTTGTCGAGCGGCTTATCGAGTCCCGCCGCGCCGGCGGCGCCCGGCGCGGCGAGCGCTGCGGCGAGAACGAGGAAACGTGCGGAGGCGAGGCTTGATGGGCGAAGGCGTCGCATGGCGTTGCGTCTTCCGGCGCGAATCTGCGGCGACGAGCTTACAGGCGAAGCCGCGCCGGCGCCAATCGCCGCCGGCTTATTTCGCGCGGCTTGATCGTTTCGCCAAAATTCGCCGATATTCGCGCCGATGCTGCGGCCGCTTCCGCCGCGCGGCGCGGGCGGCCCACGGCCGCCGGCCCACAGGGTCGTTTCAGGAGAACAGCTTGACGCGCCGCACAGGGTTTCTCGCGCCGGCGCTCGCGCTCGCGCTGATCGCCGCGCCGCCCGCGTCCGGCCGCGCGGCGGCGGACGTCGTGCGCGCCCGCTACGCGGTGAGCCTCGTCGGCATCCGCATCGGCGACGCCGCGGCGGTCGGCGCGCTCGGCCCCGACAAGTACCGGATCGACTTCACGGCGCGGCTCACCGGCGTCGCGGCGATGGTCGCCGACGTCAAGATGGCGCTGAGCTCGACGGGGACGATGCAGCCCGGCGTCGTCTCGCCGGCGACCTACGCGACGACCTCGGCCAACGCCCAGGAGACGCGCACCGTGCGCATGGCGATGCAGGGCGGCGTGGTCAGGGCGGTCAGCATCGTTCCGCCCTGGACCGACCTCGAGGGCCGCGCGCCGGTGACGGAGGCGCACAAGCGCGGCGTGCTCGACCCGACGAGCGCCTTCATCATGCCGGTCCCGCCCGGGCAGCCGCTCGTCGGGCCGGCCGCCTGCAACCGCCGCATCCCGGTGTTCGACGGCTTCGTGCGCTTCGACCTGACGCTCTCCTACGCCGGGACGCGCGAGGCCGCGCTGCCCGGCTATTCCGGCCCGGTCTCGGTCTGCGCGGTGCGCTACGCGCCGATCGCCGGCCACAAGCTGCAGTCGCGTTCGGCCAGATTCATGGCCCAGAACCGCGACATCGAGGTCTGGCTCGCGCCCGTGGAGCGCGCCCATGTCGTCGTGCCGGTGCGCGTCGCGCTGGCGACGCTCGCCGGCGCCGCGGTGATCGAGGCGGTCGAGTTCCAGATCGATCCCGGCGTTTCCGCCGGGGCGCGCTGACCGGCTCAGGCCGCGGCGCGCAGGTCCATCTCGGGCGTCGTCTCGCCGATGATCAGCCGCGCCGCGGTCGCCGCGAGAATGTCCTCGACGCCGACGCCGGGCGCGCGCTCGCGCAGCGCGAGGCCGTCGTCGGTCGGCTCGATCACCGCGAGCTCGGTGACGACCAGCGTCACGCGGCGCGTCGAGGTCAGCGGCAGCGAGCAGGAAGGGACGATCTTCGGCTTGCCGCGCGCGGTGTGCTGCATGGCGACGACGACCCGCCGCGCGCCCGTCACGAGGTCCATCGCGCCGCCCATGCCCGGAACCATCCTGCCCGGCGCCATCCAGTTGGCGAGCCGGCCCTGTTCGTCGACCTCGAGCCCGCCGAGCACGGTGGCGTCGAGATGGCCGCCGCGGATGAGGCCGAAGGAGGTCGCGCTGTCGACCCGCGCCGCGCCGGGCGCGGCGGTGACGAAGCCGCCGCCGGCGTCGGTGAGGTCGTCCCACTCCATGCCCTCGGGCGGGCGCGCGCCCATGCCGACGATGCCGTTCTCCGACTGGAGCAGGATGCCGTCGTGCGGAGAAATGAACTGCGCGACGCCGGTCGGCAGGCCGATGCCGAGGTTGACCAGCGTGCCCGGACGCAGCTCGCGCGCGACGCGGCGCTGGATGATCTCCTCAGGCTTCATATCTTCGGCCTTTCGATGAGATGGTCGACGAGGACGCCGGGCGTGTCGACGGCGTCGGGCGGCAGGGCGCCGACGGGCAGGATCTCGCGCGGCTCCGCGATCACCACGCCGCCGGCCATCGCCATCAGCGGGTTGAAGTTGGTGGCGGTGAGCTGGAAGTGCAGATTGCCGTTGTAGTCGGCGCAGTCGCAGGCCAGCAGCGCGAATTCGGCCTTGAGCGGGGGCGCGTAGAGCCAGGGCTCGCCGTCGATGTCGATCACCCGCTGGCCCTCCTGCGCCAGGGTGCCGAGGCCCGTCTTGGTGAGCACGCCGCCGAGCCCGTAGCCGCCGGCGCGGATGCGCTCGGCGAGCGTGCCCTGCGGCGTGAGCTCGACCTCGATCTCGCCGGCGAACATCTTCTTCTGCGTCTCGGGATTGAGCCCGATGTGCGAGGCGATCACCTTGCTGACGCAGCCCGCCGAGACGAGACGCGCGACGCCGAAATTGGGGCGGCCGGTGTCGTTGGCGATGAGCGTGAAGCCGCGCTTGCCGGCGCTCGCCAGCGCCTCGATCAGCCGGTGCGGCGAGCCGACCCCCATGAAGCCGCCGACCATCAGGCTGGCGCCGTCGGGAATGAGCGCGGCCGCCGCCGCAGGCGAAATGGCGGTTTTCATGCCGGGCCCGGTCTCCTCCTGCTTCGCGCCCGCGACGGGCGCTTGGCCCATGCAGGAATCCTGCCCGCGCGCGAACGGTTTTGACAGGAGCGGGGAGACTCTTAAGCTCAAGGCCGGACGCCCGCGGCCGACGGGAGGAAGGAAAGGATCGCGGATGGCCTTGCTTGTCGCGCTCGCCGCGCTGTGCCTCCTGATGTTCGTCGCCTATCGCGGCTTCAGCGTGATCCTGTTCGCGCCGGTCGCGGCGATGCTCGCCGTGCTCGCCACCGAGCCCGCGGCCGTGCCGACCCTCTTCACCTCCCTGTTCATGGAGAAGATGGTCGGCTTCCTGAAGCTCTATTTCCCGGTCTTTCTGCTCGGCGCCGTGTTCGGCAAGGCGATCGAGATGTCGGGTTTTTCGCGCGCCATCGTCGCCTCCGTCATCGGCGTCGTCGGCGCCTCAAGAGCCATTCTTGCGATTGTGCTGGTCTGCGCCGTGCTGACCTACGGCGGCGTCTCGCTGTTCGTCGTCGTCTTCGCCGTCTATCCCTTCGCCGCCGAGATGTTCCGCCTCAGCGCCATTCCGAAGCGCCTCATTCCGGGGACGATCGCGCTCGGCGCCTTCAGCTTCACCATGGACGCGCTGCCCGGCACGCCGCAGATCCAGAACATCATCCCGAGCGCCTTCTTCCAGACCACCTCCTGGGCCGCGCCGATCCTTGGAATCGTCGGCGCCGTCTTCATCCTGGCGAGCGGGCTTGCATGGCTCGAATGGCGCAGGCGGCGCGCCGCGGCGGCGGGCGAGGGCTACGGCGAAGGCCATCTCAACGAGCCGGAGCCCGTCGAGCTCGGCGCGCCGGCGCATCCGCTCGTCGCGCTCTCGCCGCTCCTCGTGGTGTTCGCGGCGAACAAGCTGCTCACCATGCTGATCGCGCAAGCCTATCCCGGCAGGCACGAGGTGCGGCTCGCCGGCATGGCCGCGCCGGTCTCCGCCGACGCCGCCGCCCTGACGGCGATCTGGGCGGTGCAGGGGGCGTTGCTGCTCGGGATCGTGACGGTGTTCGCGCTTGCTTTCGCGCCGCTCGCGAAAAAATTCGCGGAAGGCTCGAAGGCGGCGGTCGGCGGCGCGCTGCTCGCCTCGATGAACACGGCCTCCGAATATGGTTTTGGCGCGGTGATCGCGGCTTTGCCCGGCTTCATCTTCATCCGCGACGCGCTGGCGGGCATAGGCGATCCGCTGGTCAAGGTCGCGGTCAGCGTCTCGGCGCTCGCCGGCGTCACCGGCTCGGCATCGGGCGGCCTGTCGATCGCGCTCGCCGCCATGTCGCAGCAGTTCATCGCGGCGGCGCAGGCCGCGCACATCCCGATGGAGGTCCTGCACCGGATCGCCGCCATGGCGTCCGGCGGCATGGACACGCTGCCGCACAATGGCGCGGTGATCACGGTGCTGGCGGTGACGGGCCTGACGCACCGCCAGAGCTACGCCGACATCTTCGCGGTGACGGTTTTGAAGACGGCGGCGGTGTTCGTGGTGATTGGGTTTTACTATGCGACGGGGTGGTATTGAACTACTATACGATAGGTAAAATATTTATAATTATTTTGACGTCGGTTTATCGTCGTTTGGTGTATTGGAGGTACCGCATAGAGAGGCTCTTTCAGAATTTAAGGCAAGCACAGATGATTTTGCTGTTTCGCACTGTGCTTTTTGCGAAGATTTGTTAGCTTCGCACTCTAATTTACTTGCGCTATACACTGAATTCTGAGATGCCTTAGCAATTTCGCAGGTTGGGTCATTACCCCTGATTAGGCATCCGCCGAAGGGGTTATGTGCTAGGCAAACACTGCAATTTCTTGTATCTATTGCGCGACTGCAATCTGGCATCGATGAACAGTCGGGAACCGGTAAAGGAGGTAGGCAAGTGGAGTTTTGGCGAACATCCAGTTCATCGGCGTAAACGTAGGCAGCCAATGAAAAAAACCTTACAAAGGTGAGGAATATATATTTTGATGCGTTAGTCATCAATCGTTTTTCCGATTCCGGGAGTTCCAGAAACGCAACTTTTTGCTATATTGTCTATCTTTTTCTGAAACTGCTCAATAGCGTCTTTCTGGGCTTTTGATAGGCTATTTACTTGTTCCACTAGATCAGTGATGGCATTCGTATCATCGGCATTTTTTGTTCCTCGTTGCGCTAATAGTTTAATTTGGCTCGTGCGCCACTCAAGCTTCCCGGCAAACTCTTCCATTCGAAATGGTAAAAGCTGAGTAAGAATACTATTCGTAATACGGCACTCAAGATAATGCAATTCCGCTTGAGTTGCAAAATGGGCAACTATCCAAGCGATGCTGGCCGACATTAACCCGACCGTTGTAGCAAGTATTGCTCCTATCTCGCGATAAGGCTTGCTCCATTCAAGTAAAGAAGAAAGCGTGATTTTGTTTGTGGTGATAGCTGAATTCTGCGGAGCAGTTATAGCTGGCTTTTGTTCCTCTGGCCCCTCGGCATGTGTCATTTTCTTAACTCATCAAAGCTGATCTATAGTATAAGAATCAGTCTGGATCAGGCTGGATTTTTATGTAATACGCAGCCGCATTTTTTAATTAAATAATATAATAACTATTTTTCTTATTTGTCAATCCTACTTCAAGAACACATAAATATCCGCCTCGAGCCCGGCGTCGTCGCTCTCTTTCGTCGGCGTCAGATACTCCTCGATGAACAGGTTCTTCGAGTCGAGACCCTTCTCGTCGAGATAGGCGGTGATCAGGTCGTAGGTCGAGTCGATGTCGTCATAGGCGCCGCGATGCATGAACTTGATCGCCTTGCCGGACGGCGAATCGCCGATCTTCACCCCGTCGGAAAGCTCGCTCTTGCCCTCGGGCTTGGCGGCGAGCGGGATCATCGCCTCGAAATGGAAGCTCTCGTCGTCGGTCGACAGGAACACCGTGAAGGGAGGGCCGGCCTGCTTCAGCGAGGCGGCGGCGACCGCGTCCTTCACCTTGTCGAGCGCGGTCTGGATCGCCTTGAAGCCGTCCGCCCAGGGCGCGTCGCCGACAAGGAGCGCGACGGCGCGCGAGGGCACCTCGACGGTCTCGATCGTGGCGTCGGCGGAGACGCCCGGCGCGGGCTTGCTGGCGTCCGACTCGGGCAGGGGCGCGTCGGACGTTCCCGCGCCCTGCGCCGTCCCCGCCGGCGGCGTCTGCGCCAGACCCGCGGCGGGCGCCAGCAGGGCGAGCGCCGCGACGGCGGCGAGCGCGCGCGCGAGGCGCGCCGTCATGGTCTTGAGGCCCATAAGCTCCCCCCGCGCCGGCGCGATCCGGCATGGCGCGTCGTCGCGTTTCAAGAGCCGCGCCAGCCTCCGATTAAACCCGCGCGCGGGACGCCGCAAGCGGGCATGAGCGTCCGCGCGAAGCGTTGAAGACGGCGACGCAGAAAACATTGGCCGCGCGCGGCCGAGTTTCCTATATCGGACGGAACTTTCAAGGTTTGCGCCCGCGATGAGCCCTCTTTCCGGCCGGCGCGTCGTCAGGATGAACGGCGCCGGCAATGAAATCCTCGTCCTCGACCTGCGCGCCTCGGGCCTCGCCGTCTCGCCGGCCGAGGCGCGCGCGATCGCCCGCGCGCCGCGCCTGAAATTCGACCAGCTCATGGTCCTCGAGGACCCGCGCTCGGCCGGAACGAGCGCCTTCATGCGCATCTTCAACGCCGACGGCTCGCAGTCCGCCGCCTGCGGCAACGGCACGCGCTGCGTCGCCTTCACGCTGCTGCGCGAGGGCGAAGAGGAGACGGTCGCGCTCGAAACGCAGGCGGGGCGCCTCGCCTGCCGGCGCCTCGCCCCCTTGCGCTTCTCCGTCGAGATGGGGCGCCCGCGCCTGCGCGACGCGGAGATTCCGCTCTCGCGCCCCGCTCCCGACACCCGCGCGATCGAGCTTTTCTGGGCGCCGCCCGGCGGCGGGCCGGCGCTGCGGCGCCCCGCCGTCGTCAACATGGGCAATCCGCACGCGATCTTCTTCGTCGAGGATTTCGCTCCCTACGACCTCGCCGTCGCCGGGCCGGCGCTCGAGCATGATCCGATCTTTCCCGAGCGCGCCAACATCTCGCTCGCCAGAATCGTCTCGCCGGAGCGCATCGAGCTCAGGGTGTGGGAGCGCGGCGTCGGGCTGACGCTGGCGTGCGGGTCCGCCGCCTGCGCCGCGCTCGTCGCCGCCGCGCGTCGGGGCCTGACGGGACGGCGCGCCACGGTCGTTCTGCCGGGCGGCGAGCTCGAGATCGAGTGGCGCGCCGACGATTTGGTGGTCATGGCCGGTCCCGTCGAACTCGAGTTCGAGACGGTTCTGGAGCCTTCCGTCTTCGCGGACCTCTACGCGTGAGCGCCGCGTGCTCCTCCTCATGCGGCGTCAGGGTCGAGACGTTCGGCTGCCGCCTCAACCTCGTCGAATCGGAGACTTTGCGCCGCGCGGCGCTCGCCGCAGGGCGCGACAATCTCATCGTCGTCAACACCTGCGCCGTGACCAACGAGGCGACGCGGCAGGCGCGACAGGCGATCCGGCGTCTCGCGCGCGAGCATCCGGGCGCCGAGATCGTCGTCGCCGGCTGCGCCGCCGAGCTCGAGCCCGCGCGTTTCTCGGCCATGCCGGAGGTCGCCCGCGTGCTCGGCAACGCGGCGAAATCAGACCCGGCCGCCTTCGCGCCGGCGCCGCCCGCCGCGCGCAGCGTGATGGAGACGGCGGGGCCGCTCGACGCGCCGGCCGAGGCGGTCGAGGACCACACCCGCGCCTTCCTCGCCATCCAGACCGGCTGCGACCACCGCTGCACCTTCTGCGTCATCCCCTTCGCGCGGGGGCCTTCGCGCTCTGCGCCGCTTGAGGCGATCGTCGCCTCGGCGCGGCGGCTCTCGCAGCGCGGCTTCCGCGAGATCGTGCTTACGGGCGTGGACCTCACCTCCTGGACGGGCGAGGGCGGCGCGCGGCTCGGCGCCCTCGTGCGCGCGATCCTCAGGGGCGCGCCGGAGCTCGAGCGGCTGCGCCTCTCCTCGCTCGACTGCGTCGAGGCGGATAAGGAACTCGTCGAGGCTTTCGCGCAGGAGGAGCGGCTCGCGCCGCACCTGCATCTTTCCCTGCAGGCGGGCGACGACCTGATTCTCAAGCGCATGAAGCGGCGCCACAGCCGCGCGCAGGCGGTCGAATTCTGCGATCGGGTCCGCGCCGCGCGCCCCGACGTCGCCTTCGGCGCCGACCTCATCGCCGGCTTCCCGACCGAGACCGAGGCGATGTTCGAGGGCACGCTGGCGCTCGTCGAGGACTGCGGCCTTTCCTATCTGCACGCCTTCCCCTTCTCGCCCCGCTCTGGCGCGCCCGCCGCGCGCATGCCGCAGCTCGCGCCGCAGCTCGTCAAGGCGCGCGCCGCGCGCCTGCGCGAGGCCGGCGCGAAGGCGCTCGCCCGCCACCACGCCGGCAAGATCGGAACGCGCGTGCGCGCGCTCGCCGAGCGCAGCGGTTTTCTGCGCGCCGCCGACTTCACCCTGCTGCGCGCGCCCGGCGCGCGGCCGGGCGAGATGGCGCAGGTTCTGGCGCTCAAGGACGAAGGCCGGGCGATCGCCGGCGAGCTCGTCGGGTAGGGGCTTCGGGCGCCCGGTCCGGCGCTGCGAATTTGTCCGAACGCATTTTCTTAACGCCGAACTCCGCACATTTCGTGGAAAGCGCTCCTGAGGCCTGATGGATGCCGACGCTCCTGCGTTTCCTCGCCGTGATCGCAATCCTCGCCGGCCTCGCCTTCGCGGCGATGGTCGCCCTCGTCGCCTTCGTGAAGCCGGAGCAGCGCGAGATCGTCGAAACGATCGCGCCGCAGCGGCTCAACAAATAGGCGTCGACGAAGTCTTAAAGGTTCGCGGCGCGAGATCGGCGCATGGGACCGAAAAAGACGCGGGCGCTGATCGACGCCTTCCTCGACATGGTCGCGGCCGAGCGCGGCGGCGCGAAGAACACGCTTCAGGCCTACGCCCGCGACCTCGCCGACTACGCCGAAATCCTCGCCGGGCTCGGTCGCGGGCCGCTGGAGGCGACGACCGAGGATATCCGCGAGGCCCTCGCGCAGTTTTCCGCGCGCGGGCTGAAAGCGTCGTCCTCGGCGCGAAAGCTTTCCGCGATCCGCCAGCTGCACCGCTTCCTCGTCGCCGACGGGCTGCGCGCCGACGATCCGGCCGCGATCGTCGAGGGGCCGCGGCGCGGCCGTCCGCTGCCGAAGATCCTCGCCGCCGCCGAGGTCGACCGCCTGCTCGCCGTCGCGCAGGAGGGCCTTGACGACGAGGCGCGCCCGGCGCGCGAGCGGCTGCGCGCGCTGCGCACGGCCTGCCTGATCGAGCTTCTCTACGCCTCGGGCCTGCGCGTCTCGGAGCTAGTCGGCCTGCCGAAATCGGTCGCGCGGGGAAGCGAGCCGTTGATCCGCGTGCGTGGCAAGGGCGGGCGCGAGCGCCTCGCGCCGGTCTCGGCGCGGGCGCGCGAGATGGTCGCCGCCTTCCGCGCGGCGCTCGAGAAGACCGCGCCGGGACTGGCGGCGGGGCCCTGGCTGTTCCCGTCCGAGGAGGGCGGGCATCTGACGCGCCAGGCCTTCGCGCGCGACCTCAAGACGGCCGCCGCTGCGGCCGGGTTGCCGGCGGCGCGGGTCAGCCCGCATGTGCTGCGCCACGCCTTCGCCAGCCACCTGCTGCAGAACGGCGCCGATCTTCGCGTCGTGCAGGAGCTGCTCGGCCACGCCGACGTCGCCACGACGCAGATCTACACCCATGTGCTCGACGAGCGGATGAAGGCGATGGTGCGCGACCTCCACCCGCTCGCCGAGGAATGAGCGGCGTCTCAGCTCGTGAGGTCGGCCGGCAGCTTGCCGCCGTTCTCCTTGAGTTTTTGCAGCACCTGCTTGATCAGCCACACGTTCATCGTCGCCGTGTCGTCGGTCGAGCCCGTGTAATGCAGCTCATGCGCGAGCTCCTTGCGGGCCGAGAGGCTGGAGTCGAGGTCGAGCGCTTTCAGGAGGTCGACGATGGAGCGGCGCCAGTCCAGCTTTTCGCCATGCCTGGCGACGAGGCCGTCGAGGATCTGCGCGACGTCGACGTCGACGAGCGCCGTCGGCGAGGGCGCCGTGGCGGCGCCTGCGGCGGCTCCGCCCGCGGCGGCCGTCGCCGCCGGAGTCGCGGCGGGCCCGGTCGAGGCGGCGGCGGAGGCGGGAGCGGCCTGCGCCGTGGAGTGGCCGAACAACTTCGACACGATATTGCTGAAAATGCCCATGTGACGGTCCTTGAGCTTGGCCCGCGCGTCGTGATTCGCGCTTCGGCGGCGCATGATAACGCGCGCGCCGCCAAGAGGTCGCCGCGAAAGTTCAGCTTTCGCCTCGCCGCTCGAGGAGCCCTCGTCAGGAATAGGCTGGAGCGGCGCCGTGCGGCGGCGTGGGGCCGACGGCCGCCGTCCGCGGCTCGCCGGCCTCGACCCAGCTGCGCAGAAACGCGTCCGACCAGCGCGCGATCGCGCCGTCGTGCCGCAGCCAGCCGGCGAGATGCCGGTGCAGCGGCCGCGCTCCCGGGGCGACGAGCCGCTCGCTGCGGCGCGCGGACCAGCGGCAGATCATCGGCAGCGTGACCTCCGGGTGGAACTGGAAGCCGTAGGCGCACGGGCCGTAGCGGAAGGCCTGCGCCTCGAAGTCCTGGCCGCTGGCGAGGAGATCCGCTCCGTTCGGCAGGTCGAAGCCCTCGCGATGCCACTGGTACACGCGGTCGGGAAAGCGCCGGCCGCAGACGCGATGGCCCTGCTCGGTCGGGTGGATCGGATAATAGCCGACCTCGACCCGGCCCTCCGGGTGGACGCAGACGCGATGACCGAGATGGCGCGCCAGCATCTGCGCGCCAAGGCATACGCCAAGGAACGGCTTCTCCTCCTTGAGCGCGACGCCGATCCAGTCGATCTCACGGCGGATCCACGCCTCGGAGTCGTTGACGCTCATCGATCCGCCGAAAATCACCGCGCCGGCGTGGCCCTCCAGCGTCTCGGGCAGCGGATCGTCGAAGCGCGGACGCCGCACGTCGAGCGCGTAGCCGAGGCTCGTCAGGATGCGGCCGATGCGGCCGGGGCTCGAGCAATGCTGATGCAGGATGACCAGCACTTTGGGTTTTTTCGGCGCCTCTGTCGTCATGATCTTGAGTCTTGGTCCGAAGGTCCTGGGGCCTGCTTGCGTCAGGGGAACGATCGATCCGTCACCTTCGCCGTCGCTGGGCGCGGGCGACGAGCTTCAGCGTCAGGCCGACGGGCAGAAGAGGCATGAGCCAGGCCCCGGCGGCGTTGAGGAGGCCCGGCGCGACCTCCCGCCGCCCGCCGATCATCGCCCGGTACCCCTCCTCGGCGACGCGCGCCGGGGACGTCGCCGGAACGGCCTCGAACGCCCCGTTCATGCCCGCGCGCGCCTGAAACCCCGTCGGCGTCACGCCGGGACACAGAGCGGTCACGGTCACGCCGTCTGCGAGCAATTCCTGCGCCAGCGCCCGGGAGAAAGACAGCACATAGGCTTTCGACGCGTAATAGACCGCCATGCCCGGCCCGCCCGGAAAATAGGAGACGACCGACGCGACGTTGAGAATCTTGCCGCGCGCCGCCTTTATCTGCGGCATGAAGCGCACGCAAAGCTGTGTCGGAACGCGCACGTCGAGGTCGACCATGGCGAGCTGGTCGGCCTCGCCGAGCTCGCCGGCCTCGCCCATCAGGCCGAAGCCGGCGTTGTTGACGAGAATCTCCACGCGCGCGCCCGCGGCGGCGAGCGCGGCTTCGATCCGGTCGGCGGCGTCCGCGGCGGCGAGGTCGAGCGCGAGGACGAGCGGGCGCGCCGCGCCGCCGGCGGCGATTTCGTCGGCGAGCGCTTCCAGACGGTCGCCGCTGCGCGCGACGAGCATCAGGTCGTGGCCATGGCGCGCGAGCGCGCGGGCGAGATCGGCGCCGATGCCGCCGGAGGCGCCGGTGACCAGCGCGACGCCGCGCGTATGTGTGGATCGATCCGTCATGTTCGGCCCGCGCGGCTCCGCCCGGCTCTCGCGCCGCCGGCGCAGGCCAAGGCTTAGGCGCCGAGAGTAAACGCCGAATTAACCACAAGGAATCAAAATTTTGGGAAGCCTGCGCGGAAAACGCCGGCGCTCAGCGCAGCAGCAGGCAGGTGCGATAGCCCTCGGGGTCGTGATGGCTGGCGTAGGAGGCGGCGACCCATTCATGGCATTCGCGGCTCGTGGGGAAGCAGACCGCTTCGTCGCGCCAGTCGACGAGCTTCCGGCCCGACGCGTCGAGGTAGGGCCGCCCGCCCGAGAAATGGCCGTAATAGACCGAGGGCCAGCCATAGGTCTCGGCGAGCGTCTGCGCGTCGACGTTGGACGGCTCCCAGAACGGCTGGCCGATCGAGCAGGGAACGCCCCCCTGCGGCGCGCCGGACGGGCCGGAGTAGTCGGCGGCCAGGGTCGGACCGGCGCAGACCATGAGGGCGGCCGCGGCGCGTGCGAAGGCGAAAAGGGCGCGGGTCATGAAGGGCCTTTCGAAGCGCCGCCGCGTCAACGGGCGCGCGCCGAGCTTTGCCCGCAAAGCGCAGGGCGCGCAAGGGCGCCGGCGCCACAGCTTTCGCCGCAGATCGCGCGCGGTTCCCTCGCGCGGCCGAAGAAGCTAGAGAAGGCGCGACCCTCCCGCAGCGCGCATGCGCGCGAGCTTCGCCGGCGATCTGGACCCGCAATGAAATTCACGCTCTCCTGGCTCAAGGACCATCTCGAAACCGGCGCGAGCCTTGAGGAGGTCGTCGAGACGCTGACCCGCATCGGCCTCGAGGTCGAGCATGTCGGCGATCCCGCCGCCGCCCTGAAGGATTTCCGCGTCGCGCGGATCGTCGAGGCCGCGCCGCATCCCAACGCCGACCGGCTGCGGGTCTGTCAGGTCGACGTCGGCGCCGGCGCTCTCGTGCAGGTGGTGTGCGGCGCGCCGAACGCGCGCGCGGGGCTCAAAACCGTCTTCGCGCCGCCCGGCGCGGTCATTCCGGCGAGCGGGGCGACGCTGGCGAGAGGCGTCATCCGCGGCGTCGAATCGGCCGGCATGCTGTGCTCGGGCGCCGAGCTCGGCCTTTCCGACGCCGCCGAGGGCATCATGGAGCTGGGCGAGGACGCGCCGGTCGGGGCGCCCTTCGCGCAGGCCGCGGGGCTCGACGATCCGGTGGTCGACTTCAACCTGCTGCCCAACCGGCCGGACGCCATGGGGGTCGAGGGCGTCGCCCGCGACCTCGCCGCGGCCGGGCTCGGCCGCTTCAAGGGACGCGCGGTCAAGCCCGTCCCGCCCGCGCTGCCCGCGCCCGCGCCGGCCCGTCTCGATTTCGCGCCGGACGAGGCGCGCCTCGCTCCCGCCTTCGCGCTGCGCCTCATCTGCGGCGTGCGCAACGGCCCGAGCCCGGACTGGCTCGCGCGCCGGCTGCGGACGATCGGCCTGCGCCCGATCAACGCCCTCGTCGACGTCACCAACTATCTCGCCTTCGACCGTGCGCGCCCGCTGCATGTGTTCGACGCGAGGAAGATTGCGGGCGAGCTCGTCGTGCGCCGCGCCCGCGCCGGCGAAAGCCTCGCCGCGCTCGACGGCAGGACCTACGCCCTCGATCCGGAGACGGTGGTGATCGCCGACGAGACGGGCCCGCTGTCGATCGGCGGGATCATGGGCGGGGCCTCGAGCGGCTGCGACGGGGAGACCGTCGACGTGCTGGTCGAATCGGCGCTGTGGGACCCCGTCAACATCGCCCGCACGGGGCGAAGGCTTTCGATCAACTCGGACGCGCGCTATCGTTTCGAGCGCGGCGTCGATCCCGCGTTCCTGCTGCCCGGCCTCGAGCTCGCGACCGCCCTGATCCTCGCGTTCTGCGGCGGCGAGCCCTCGGCCGTCACGCTCTCCGGGCGGATCCCCGAAAGCGGGGCGCGCGTCGCCTTCGCGCCTTCCGAGGTCGAGCGCCTCGCCGGCCTCAAGCTGCCCGAGGCGGAAGTCCGCGCCATCCTCGAGCGGCTCGGCTTCGCGCTGTCCGAGGCGCCCGACTCGTCAGGGCGCCTCGCCGTCACGGCGCCCTCGTTCCGGCCCGACGTCGAGGGGCCCGCCGACCTCGTCGAGGAGGTGGTGCGCATAGCCGGCCTCGAGCGCGTCGCCTCGACGCCCTTTCCGCGCGCCGCCGAAGGCGTCGGCGAGCCGGCGCTCACCCCGGCGCAGCGGCGCGTCTCGAGCGCGCGCCGCGCGCTCGCGGCGAGCGGCCTCGTCGAGGCCGTCACCTGGTCCTTCGTCCCGCATGCGCAGGCGCAGGCCTTCGGCGGCGGCGCGCCGGAGCTGCGCCTGTCCAACCCGATCGCCGCGGACCTCTCCGACATGCGCCCCAGCCTGATGCCGGGCCTCGTCGCGGCGGCGCGCCGCAACGCCGACCGCGGCCATGGCGACGCCGCGCTGTTCGAGGTCGGGCAGATCTTCAGGAGCGAGGCGGCGGACGGCCAGAAGACCGCCGCCTGCGCCCTGCGCCAGGGCTCGGCGAAGATTTCCGGGACCGGACGCAGCTGGATGGGCTCGGGCGCCGTCGACGCCTTCGACGCCAAGGCCGACGCCCTCGCCCTGCTCGGAGCGCTCGGCGTTCCGGTCGGCGCGCTGCAGGTCGTTCCCGGCGGGCCGGACCACATGCATCCCGGCCGCAGCGGGCGCCTCCAGCTCGGCCCGAAAACGGTCCTCGGCTATTTCGGCGAGCTGCATCCCCGCGTTCTGGAGCTTCTCGACGCACAGGGGCCGCTCGTCGGCTTCGAGATCGTCCTCGACGACATACCCTCGCCAAAATCGAGGCCGACAAGGGCTAAACCAAAGCTTGAACTCATCGAGCTGATGCCCGTGCGACGCGACTTCGCCTTCGTCGTGGAGAAGGACGTTCCCGCCGGAGAGGTGCTCAAGGCGGCGCTTTCGGGCGACAGGACGCTGATCTCGGGCGCCGAGCTGTTCGACGTCTACGAGGGCGCGGGCGTCGCGCCGGGCCGCAAGTCGGTCGGCGTGTGCGTGACGCTGCAGCCGCGCGAAAAGACGCTGACCGAGGCGGACATCGAAGCCGCCGCAGGCAGGATCGTGGCGGAAGTCGCCCGACGGACCGGGGCGAGCCTCAGGGGATGATGACTTGAAACGGATCGCGATCGCCGCCCTCTCGACCTTCTTCGCCTTCGCGACGCTGGCGGGCGCCGTCGAGAGGTCGATCGGCGATTGCGAGAAGATCGCCGAGGCCGACGCCTACAACCGCTGCCTCGCCCGCTTCGGGCCGCCGGCCAGGAAGCTCGGCGCGCTGACCAGGGGCGGCGTCGGCGACGCGCGGGACGACGGGGCGCAAGACGCCGGCGTCCAGGACGCGGCGGGCGCGCAGGACGTCACGGCGCAGGACGGCGCCGGACCGGCGGACGAGGCGCCGGCCAAGGCCGGCGCCCATCATCGGGGCCGCTCCCGCCACGCGCACGGGCGCCGTCATGGCGGCGGCCATGTCTACGCCCATCGCCACGGCCGCCACGCCCATGCGGCGCAGGCGGGCGTGAAGCGCATGGCTTTCAACACGGTCTCGAACCGCCGCACGCGCTGAAGGCGGAATAGTCAAGTCGGCAGGAAGACATGAAAAAGGGGCCGCGCGGGCCCCTTGATCTTTTCGCGTCGGCTTGCTCCGGCGCGTTTTCGACGCGGCGCTCAGGCCGGCAGCGCGGACTTCGCCTTTTCGACGATCGCCTTGAACGCCTCCGGCTCGCGGATGGCGAGGTCGGACAGCACCTTGCGGTCGATCTCGACGCCGGCCTTGGCGAGGCCGTCGATGAAGCGCGAATAGGTGAGCCCCAGCTCGCGCACGGCGGCGTTGAGGCGCTGGATCCACAGCGCGCGGAACACGCGCTTCTTGGCGCGCCGGTCGCGCGTCGCATATTGCATCGAGCGGTCGACGGCGGCCTTGGCGGCGCGAATCGTGTTCTTGCGGCGGCCGTAGAAGCCCTTCGCCGCCTCGAGCGTTTTCTTGTGCTTGGCGTGGGACGTCACGCCGCGTTTGACGCGGGCCATTCAAAATCTCCGGTTGGCGGTTCTGCGCGGGGTCAGCCGTTCGGCAGAAAGTACTTGATGACGTTGTCGCCGTCCGACTTGAACAGCGTCGCCGTGCCGCGCAGGTTGCGGATCTGCTTGTTGGTGCGCTTGATCATGCCATGCCGCTTGCCGGCCTGGGCGTAGAGCACCTTGCCTGTCCCGGTGATCTTGAAGCGCTTCTTCGCGCCCGATTTGGTCTTCAGCTTGGGCATTTTGCTCGTCTCCGCGGGCTTGTCGCCCGTATTGGTGTGGTCAGAGCGGCGCGAGCCGCTCCCGTTCGTCATGCGAACGAGCGAAACGAACCGCCACGGCAGCCCTACGGCCGGGCGGTTCGAAGGTGCGCCTTATACAGGAAGCCGCGACGAAATCAACCGCGGCGCGGGCGCGCTACTTGAGGTGCTGCGCGAGATATTTGTTCATCTCGAACATCGTCACCTTGTCACGGCCGAACACGGCCTTGAGCTTGGCGTCGGCGACGATCTCGCGCTTGTTCGCCTCGTTCTGAAGCTTGTGCTTCTTGATGTACTCCCAGACCTTGCTGACGACCTCGGTGCGCGGCAGCGGCTCGGCGCCGACGATCTCGGCGAGCTCCTTCGAGGGCGTCAACGGCTTGGCGAAGGCGCTCTGGCCGGCCTCCTTGCCGCCCTTGGCGGGCGTCTTGGAGGAGGCCTTGGGCGCGGCCTTGCCGCTCTTCGCGGCGGCCTCGCCCTTCGCCGGCGCAGCCGTCTTGCTTGAACTCGTCATTCCGTCGACCTTCCATGAACTGGGGCGTGGAGAACGCTTTCGGCGCGCCGCGGCGCCGGAATCGGCCGTCTGGCGTCGGCTCGAACGCGAACTCGCCACGCAGCCTCGTCTGACGGAACCTCAAGAGGGCCGTCCCGTCAAGCGAGGAGCGTCGCTTTCCCCGCTCCTTGCGCGCGCGCGGGCCGCGCTCCGGCGCAGGCCGATGAAATTATCCCTTTTTCGCGCCGCGCGCTTTCACGCTTTTCTGGGGCCGCTCAAATCTTGAGGCGGCGCGCGGCCGCGGCCGATTCGCCTTCAGTAGGCGCAGGCCTCGAAAGCCGGATCGACCGAGCCGCCCCATTGCGTCTTGAACGCCTCGATCAGCCGCTCCGCCTGCGTGCGCCCGGCGAGAACGGCGTCGAGCGGATCGAGGAAGCGCGCTTCGTCGCGTCCCTGCGCGTCGCGCCGCGCGCGGCGTTCGAGGCCGCCGCGGGCGAGCGTGAGCACGTCGCGCGCGACCTCCGCGAGCGGGCGTCCGCCGACCCGCGCCGCAAGGGCGAGGCGCGGGACGTCGCGCCGCAGCGCGAGGCGCTCCGCTTCGCTCCACGGCCGCACCAGCCGCCAGGCCGCGTCGAGCGCGGCCTCGTCATAGAGCAGGCCGACGAACAGGGCGGGCAGGGCGAGCAGCATGGGCGCGGGCCCGGCGTCCGCGCCGCGCATCTCGAGGTAGCGCTTGAGGCGCACCTCGGGGAAGATCGTCGAGAGATGGTTCGCCCAGTCCGACAGCGTCGCCCGTTCGCCGGGCAGGCCCGGCAGCTTTCCCGCCAGAAGGTCGCGAAAACTCTGGCCGGCGACGTCGACATAGGCCTCGCCGCGCTTGACGAAATACATCGGCGCGTCGAGCGCGTAGTCGACGTAGCGCTCGAAGCCCATGCCGTCCTCGAAGGCGAAGGGCAGCATCCCCGTGCGGTCGGGATCGGTGTCGAGCCAGATCTGCGAGCGCGCCGACAGGAAGCCGTTGAGCGCGCCGTCGGCGAAGGGGGAGTTGGCGAACAGCGCGGTCGCCACGGGCTGCAGGGCGAGCGAGACGCGCAGCTTCTTCACCATGTCGGCCTCGCTCGAGAAATCGAGGTTGGCCTGCACCGTGGCGGTGCGGAACATCATGTCGAGCCCGCGCGTCCCGACCTTCGGCATGTAGCGGCGCATGACGCCGTAGCGCTGCTTGGGCATCACCGGCGTCTCGTCGAGCCGCCATTTCGGGCTCATGCCGAGCGCGAGGAATTTTATCCCGAGCGGGTCGGCGACCTTGCGCAGGACGTCGAAATGCCGGTCGAGCTCGGCCGCCGTGTCATGAATCGTGGCGAGCGGCGCGCCGGAGAGCTCGAACTGGCCGCCGGGCTCGAGCGAGATCGCTCCGCCCGCCGCGTCGTGGAGGCCGATGAGGTTGCATTCGTCGCGGATCTCGCTCCAGCCGAGCGCGTCGCGCACGCCTTCGAGCAGGGCGCGCACGCCGCCGCCCTCCGGCCGTCCGTCGTAGCCGACCGGGGTTCGCGTCGCCGCGTAGAAGGGGATTTTCTCGTGCTCGGTGCCGACGGCGAAGCGCTCCTTCGGCTTGCAGCCTTCTTCAAGAAAGGCGACAAGCTCGTCGCGCGACGACACGGGCGTGGAATCGGAGACGTCGCGCGCCATTTTCGATCGCAGTCCATTGAGGCGGGAATTGCGGCGCGTCCGTCGCCGACGGCGGCCGAAGGCGGACGCGCCGTTTGCGGGCGCGCCCTGCGCGAAGCTTCATAAGCGCGCGCGCCGGCGAGCGCAACGCGCCCGCCCGTCCGCCCGCGCGCCGCGCCTCAGGAGCCCTTCTTGCGGCCCGAGAAGATCGCGCCGATGTCGTCGTCGAGCCCGTCCCCGCGCGCCGTCGCGGCCGGCGCGGCCGGGCCGGCGCCGGGCTGCAGCATCTTGGTCAGGGCCTCGATCGCCGCCTGAAACGAGGCGGGGTCGAAGCCGGCCGGATGGGGCTGGCCGGTCGGCGGGGAGGCCGTCCCGGCTCCCGGCGCCGGGCCGGCGGACGGGCTCGCCGGGCCCGCGCCGGCCGGGTTGAAGAAATTGCCGAGGATCTGGCCGAAGACGCCGCCAAGTCCGCCGAAGCCGCCCGGCGCGGCCTGTCCGGCGCCCGCCTGCGGCCCGGTCGGGGCGGGTCCCGGCGCTCCCGACGCGCCGTGTCCGAACATCGAGGCGAGAATCTGCCCGAGCCCGCCCTGGCTCGCGGCGCCGGCGAGCTGGCCCAGCATCCCGCCCCAGCCCTGGTTGGCCATCGCCTTGGACAGGCCGCCGACCAGCATCGAGGCGATCACCGGCAGCATCTGCTGCACGAGCGAGGCCGGTATCCCGGCGAACTGCGCCGCGTTCTGCAGCGCCGCCGTCTGGTCCGCGCCGAACAGCTGGCCGGCGAGCTCGGCGCCCTTCTGCATGGTGTCGCGCGAGTTCGCCGCGGCGGCGTCGGCGAAGGCCGCCGCGTGATGCGGGTCGGCCATCGCGCCGAGCATCGCGGCGAAGCTCGCGGGCTGGCCGGACTGTCCCAGGAAGGCGGCGGAGAAATCGGGCGCGAGCGACCGCAGCACCGTGTCCGCCTGCTCGGGCGTGATGTTGAACTGGCGCGCCAGATTGGCGACGGCCTCGCCGCCCTGGGCGTTCTGGAGAATCTCGTAGAGATTGAACATCGGCGTTCCTTCGTGCCCTTCGCGGCTCTCCCTGATGCGTCGCACTTTTCGCGCGCGCGCTCAAGCGGGCGCCTCGGCCTCAGCCCCGGGCGTCCTCGCGGGCGAGGCGGGAGAGCGCCCAGAAGGCCGCGCCGACGGCGAGGCATCCAAACAGCGCCGCCCCGGCGATGAGGCCGACATAGCCGCCCCGCGGCCCGAAGCGCGCCGCCCCGAAGGCGACGAAGGGAATGACGCCGAGCGTCGCCCGGCCCCAGTTGAAGAAGGTCGAGAACAGCGGAAAGCCGAGATTGTTGAAGGTGGCGTTGGCGACGAACACGCCGCCGAGGAAGAACCACAGCGGCCCGCAGGCGAGGACGAAGAAGCGCAGGAGGTCGGCCGTCTCGCCATGCGCCGAGAACAGCGCGACGACGAGGCCCGTCGCCTGCGTCAGCGCCAGCCAGACGAGGACGACGTAGAGCGCGTTGAGGATGAGGCTGTCGCTCAGCACGCGGCGCAGCCGGTCGTGGCGGCGCGCGCCGAAATTCTGGCCGAGGATCGGGCCGACCGCGCCGGAGAGGGCGAGCAGCGGCCCGAAGGCCACCGGCGCGACGCGGTCCATCATGGCGAGGGCGGCGACCGCCGGCTCGCCGAAGCCCGAGAACGCCCGCATGACGTAGGCGCTGCCGACCGGCGCCGCGAGATTGGTCAGCACCGCCGGAAAGGCGATGGCGTAGAGCGGCCGGGCGTCCGCGAGCGCGGCGCGAAGGCGCGGACGGGCGACGAGGCCGTGGCGCAGCGCCGCCCCGTGCAGGCCGACGACGACGAAGACGAGGCGCGAGACGATGGTGGCGATCGCCGCGCCCTGAACCCCGAGGCCGAAATGGAAGATCAGCAGCGGATCGAGCGCCGCCGTCGTCGCCGCGCCCGCGAGCGTCACATACATCGCGCGGCGCGCGTCGCCGACCGCCCGCAGCACGCCGGCGAGCGCCATGCCGAGGCCGAGGCCGACGGTCGCCGGCAGCGTGAGCAGCAGGTAGGAGGAGGCGACGTCGAGCGCCTCGCCTTGCGCGCCGAGAAGACGGAGCAGGTCGTTCCGCGCGAAAAGGCCCGCCGCGCCGGCCGCGCCCGAGACGAGGACGACATGGACGAGGCCGGAGCTCGCGAGGCGGCGCGCCCGCGCCCGGTCGCCCGCCCCGACGGCGCGCGAGACCAGCGCGCCGATGGCGATGGCGAGGCCGATCGCCACCGAGACGGAGATGAACAGGACCTGGGTGGCGAAGCCGACGGCGGCGGTCAGCGCCGGATCGCCGAGGCGCGAGACGTAGATGAGGGACAAAAGGTCGACGACGAACAGCGCCATCAGCCCGACCGAGGCCGCCCCGGTCATCGCCAGCACGTGGCGCAGGGTCGATCCTTGCGTGAAGACGGCGGCGTGCGGCTGCGCGTCCAAGCAGGCGCTCCTCTTGCGGGTTTTGGCCCGCGGAGCGGGCTCGCGCGGCGCGTCCTTGTGCGGCGGCGCGCGCGCCGATGCAAGCGGCGCCGGGGCTGACAAGCCGCCTGCGGCGTGCGACGACAGGCGCGGGACGGCGCCGGGGCGCCGGGCGCGGAGAGCCGGGCTGATGGCGCACGACCACGATCACGACTGCTGCGGCGGCCATGGTCACGGGCATGGCCATTCCCATGCGCCGGGCCACGCCCATGCGCCTGGCCACGTCCACGCCCATGCGCCGACGGATTTCGGCCGCCGGTTCCTGATCGGGATCGTCCTCAACGCCGGCTTCGTCGTCGTCGAGCTCGGCTTCGGGCTGCTGTCCGACTCCGTCGCGCTGATCGCCGACGCCGGGCACAATCTCTCCGACGTGCTCGGCCTTCTCGTCGCCTGGGGCGGGGCCGCGCTCGCCGCCCGCCCGCCGCGCGGCCGCTTCACCTACGGGTTCAAGGGCGCGACGATCCTCGCCGCCCTGTTCAACGCCGTCTTCCTGCTCGTCGCCGTGGGCGCGCTGAGCCTTGAGGCCGTGCGCCGCTTCTTCGAGCCGGCGCCTGTCGAGGCGGGGGTGATGGTCGGCGTCGCGTTCGCCGGCATCCTCGTCAACGGGGCGACGGCGGCGCTGTTCTTCAGCGGGCGCGCCGACCTCAACATGCGCGGCGCCTTCCTGCACATGGCGGCCGACGCGGCGATCTCGGCCGGCGTCGTCGTCGCCGGCCTCCTGATCCTCGCCACCGGCCTCCTGTGGCTCGACCCGCTGACGAGCCTCCTCATCAACGCCGTGATCGTCGCCGGAACCTGGAGCCTCCTGCGCGAGAGCGCCTTCATGTCGCTCGCCGCCGCGCCGCAGGGCGTCGACCTCGCCGCGGTGCGCGCCTTCCTCGCCTCGCGCCCCGGCGTCGCCGGGCTGCACGACATGCACGTCTGGCCGATGAGCACCAGCGAGACGGCGCTCACCGCCCATCTGCTGACGCCCGCCGGCCATCCCGGCGACGCCTTCCTGATGGAGACGGCGCGCGAGCTCGATGCGCGCTTCGGCGTCGGCCACGTGACGCTGCAGGTCGAGACCGATTCGCGCACGCCCTGCGCGCTCGCCCCCGACGACCGGGTCTGACGCGCGCCGCCGGAGGTCAGGGCGAGATGGCCACCTTCAGCGCCTTCGAGTCGGCGGCGCGGCCGAAGGTGTCGCAGGCTTCGAGGATGTCGTCGGGCGCGAAGCGGCGCGTCACCAGCAGGCCGGGGTCGACCTTGACGCCGTGGACGCCGACGTTGGCGATGACGCCGCCCGGCGCGACGATGTCCTCGCAGAGCTCGAAGGTCGCTGGAACGCCGACCGCCTCGACGATCCCGACGCCTTCGTGGCCGAGCACGCGGCCCGGCTCGCAGGTCGGCGCGTCGCCCTTGAGGACATGCAGGTCGGCGCCGCAGATGGTCGTCTTGACGATCCGCAATGCGCGACGGCGAAACTCGATTCGTCCGGCGCCGCTCCTTATACTGGTCGCGCGGGGCTGATCGCGGAAGGCCGGGACGATGCGACAAGACGCGATCCTGACGGAGGAATCGGCGCGGGAGACGCGCGCGCGGCGGCTGGACGACGCCGGCGCGGCGGCGGCCCTCGCCGCGGCCGGCGGGGGCGCCTTTCGCCTTCTCGCCGGAGGCGCGCGCGTCGGCCTCGACGCCGGCGCCGCGGCGCTGGTCGGCGCGGCGGGCCCTGGCGAGATCGACGCGGGCGTCTTTCTCGCCCTCGTCGACGCGCCGGACCGCGCCCGCCTCGAAGCGGCGCTGCGCGCCCTGGCGCGGGAGGGCGCCGCGCTCGACCTCGTGTTCGCCGCGGCCCGGCCCTGCGACGCGCGAAAAATCCGCGCCCTCGCCGGCCCCGGCGCCGCCGGCGGCCTCATGCTGCCGGCGGAGGCGAAGCCCCCGCGCGAGGGCGCCGCGCGCCGCCTTTTCTCCATTCTCGCCTTCTCCGACGACGCGATCATCGGCGAGACGCTGGAGGGCGTCGTCACCGACTGGAACCGCGGCGCCGAGGCGATCTTCGGCTACGCCGCGGCGGAGATGCTCGGCGAGGACGTCGCGATCCTCGCGTTCGAGGGGCGGGGCGCGGAGGTTCTCGCCATCCGCGAGCGCATCAGGGCCGGCGAGCGGATCGACCATTTCGAGACGCGCGGCCGGCGCAAGGACGGCGGGATCGTCGACCTTTCGGTCTCCGTGTCGCCGGTGTGGGACGCGGGCGGCGCCCTCGCCGGGCTCGCCTGGATCGCCCGCGACGTCAGCGCCGCCAAGCGCGCGGAGGCGGCGCTGACGTCGCGCGAGGCGCATCTGCGCCTCGTCCTCGCCACCGTGCCGGACGCGATGGTCGTCATCGACGACGTCGGCGTGATGCAGTCCTTCAGCGCCGCCGCCGAGCGCCTGTTCGGCTATTGCGCCGCCGAGGCTATCGGCCGCAACGTCAGCCTCCTGATGCCCTCGCCCTACCGCGAGCAGCATGATTCCTACCTCGCGCGCTACATGGGCGGCGGCGAGCCGCGCGTCATCGGCCAGGGGCGCGTCGTCGTCGGCCTGCGCAAGGACGGCTCGACCTTTCCGATGGAGCTCTCCGTCGGCGAGATGGCGCAGGGCGAGCGGCGCTTCTTCACGGGCTTCGTGCGCGACCTCACCGAGCGGCAGGAGACGCAGCAGCGGCTGCAGGACCTGCAGGCCGCGCTCGTGCATATCTCGCGCTACACGGCGATGGGCGAAATGGCCTCGACGCTCGCCCATGAGCTGAACCAGCCGCTGACGGCGATCGCGAGCTACCTCAGCGGCTGCCGCCGCCTCCTCGACCAGGAGGCGCTGGACGACGCGCGGCGGGCGATGGCGCGCGACGGCGTCGAGCGCGCCGCCGACCAGGCGCTGCGCGCCGGCCAGATCATCCGCCGGCTGCGCCAGTTCGTGGCGCGCGGCGAATGCGAGCGCCAGGCGGAGGGCCTGCCCAAGCTCGTCGAGGAGGCGGCGGCGCTCGCCCTCGTCGGCGTCAAGGAGACGGGCGTGCGCGTCTCCTTCGCCTTCGACCCGCGCGCCGGCTTCGTCCATGTCGACAAGATCCAGATCGAGCAGGTGATCCTCAACCTGATGCGCAACGCCATCGAGGCGATGGAGGGCGCGCCGCGCCGCGAGCTGCGCCTCTCCACCGCGGCGCGCGACGACGACATGGTCGAGGTCGCCGTCGCCGACACGGGGCCGGGCGTCGCGCCCGAGATCGCCGCGCAGCTGTTCCAGCCCTTCGTCTCCTCGAAGCCGGAGGGGCTCGGCATCGGCCTCTCGATCTCGCGCACCATCGTCGAGGCGCATGGCGGCAGGCTGTGGGCCGAGCCCGCCGCGGACGGCGGAACCGTGTTCCGGCTGACCCTGAAGGCGCTTTCGCGGGAGGCCGGCGATGGCTGAGCCGGTGGTGCATCTCATCGACGACGACGACGCGGTGCGCCAGGCGCTCGGCTTCCTTTTGATGACGTCGGGCTTCGCCGTGCGCGCGCACGAGAGCGCGACGGCCTTCCTCGAGCGCTTCGACCCGGCGCGGCCGGGCTGCGTCGTCACCGACGTGCGGATGCCCGGAATCGACGGGCTCGAGCTCCTGCGCCTGCTGAGGCGCCAGCGCGTGCGCCCGCCCGTCGTGGTGATGACCGGCCATGGCGACGTGCCGCTCGCCGTTGAGGCGATGAAGGCGGGCGCCGTCGACTTCCTCGAGAAGCCGTTCGACGACGAGAGCTTCCTCGCCGCCGTCCGGCTCGCGCTCGAGCGGGCGCGCGACGACGCGCCCCGCGCCGAGGCGGCGGCGGCGGCGCGGGCGCGGCTCGACGCGCTGAGCGCCCGCGAGCGCGAGGTGCTCGCCGGGCTCGTCGCCGGCCGGCAGAACAAGGCGATCGCCTACGACCTCGACATCAGCCCGCGCACCGTCGAGGCGCATCGCGCCGCCGTCATGGCCAAGACGGGCGCGTCGAGCCTTTCGGACCTCGTGCGCATGGCCCTGCTCGCCCGCGCGGCGGAAGACTGACGCCGGGAACATGCGCGGCCGGACATGCGCGCAGGGCCGGGCGTTGCGCCAAATCAACGCGGCGGCGGGCGCTTCGACCTATGGTCGGCGGATCGGGTCGGCGCCTTCGCCGCCGCATGGAGCTTTCCGTTCATGGCCGACGCCGGGCGCCTCGTCCTGATCGCCGACGACGATCTCGGCGTGCGCGACGCGCTCGGGTTCGCCCTGCGGCTCGAGGGCTTCGACGTGCACGCGCATCGCGGCGGCGCGGAGCTGCTCGCCGACTGCGACCTGCCGCGCGCCGCCTGCGTGGTGCTCGACGACCACATGCCGCTGATGGACGGCTTCGAGCTCCTGCGGCTCCTGCGCGCCGGCAACAGCGCCCTGCCGGCGATCATGCTGACCAACAACGCCACCGACGGCGTGCGCGCCCGGGCGGGCGAGGCGGGCGTCCAGCTGCTGCTCGAGAAGCCGCTGCTCGACACCGCCCTCGTCGACAGCGTCCTGCGCCTCGTCGAGGCGCGCCGCCCGCAGATCGGCGCCTGAAAGACCGGCCGCTACGTAGAATCCCGTAGAGCCATTCCCAATAGGCCGCGCTTCAGCGCGGGCGTATCCAGAAGCCGCGCCTGTCCCAGCTTCGGAGCCCCCGCGATGCCGGCCTCGCTTTCCCTCGTTCACGACGACGCCGCAGCGCGTCCTCCGTTCGCGCCGACGCCCTGGACGCGGCCGGCGCAGGAGCGCGTCAGCGCGGACGCCGGCCACGGCTCGGCCGGCCGGACGCTGCATTTTTCGCCCGACAGCGAGATCTACGCCGACGGCGACGAGTGCCAGTCCTATTACCGCGTCGTCAGTGGCGTCGTGCGCACCTGCAAGTTCCGCAGCGACGGGCGCCGCCAGATCGACGCCTTCTACCTTCCGGGCGAAGCCTTCGGCTTCGAGGCCGGCGCCCGCCACACGCTCTGCGCCGAGGCGGTGAGCGAGGCGGTCGTCGTCGCCTTCCGCTGGCGCGGCCAGGCGAGCCTGCCGGACGACGCGCGCGCCGCGCAGGATCTGTTCGCCGAGGCGCTCAATGAGATGCGCCGCGCGCAGGAGCATGCGCTGCTGCTCGGGCGCCGCAGCGCGCTGCAGAAGGTCGCCGCCTTCGTCATCGACATCGTCGACCGCCTCTCCGCGCGCCAGCGCCGTCACGACGAGGACGGCGTCGAGCTCGCCATGTCGCGCCAGGACATCGCCGACTATCTCGGCCTCACCATCGAGACGGTGTCGCGCACCCTGTCGCTGCTCGAGCGCGACGAGGCGATCGCCCTGCCGGCGGCGCGCCGCCTGCGCCTCGTCGACCGCGCCGCGCTGCGCGCCGCCGCCGCCTGAGCCGCGACGCCGCGCGCCCGGGCGGAGGGGCGCCGGCTCGCCTGCGTTCCGGCGACGTGCTAAACCTCCAACGCGCCGGATGAAAACGCCGGCGTCGGCGAGGATGACCCCATGACCAAGGATGCGCTCCTTCCCCCCGCGACGCTACCACCCGCGACGCTTCCGCCCGCAGCGCTTCTTCCTGCGCCTGCGCCCGCCGCAGCGCCGTCCGCCCCTGAGCCCCGCCCGCGCCACGGCGTCACCCTGGACGGCGTGATCCACGCCGCCGAGGGGATGATGTCGGGCGGGCTGTCGCCCGGCGCGCAATGGCTCGCCTTCGCCGACTGGGGCCTGCATCTCGCCAACGCTCCCTTTCGCCGCTACGAGCTGGCGCAGGCGTGGGCGCGCCAGCTGCATCGCCTCTACGACGTCGCCGCCTTCGGCGAGACGGCGATCGAGCGCGCGCCGAACGACCACCGCTTCAAGGACGCCGACTGGCGCACGCCGCCGTTCAACTTTTACGCGCAAGGCTTCCTGCTGACGCAGGAATGGCTCGAGCAGGCGGCGAATGGGCCGCGCGGCGTCGAGCCGGCCAACAGCCGCATCGTCTCCTTCGCGCTGCGCCAGCTCGCCGACATGGCCTCGCCTTCGAACCTGCCCTGGCTCAACCCGGAGGTGCTGCGCGAGGCGATGAACACGGGAGGCGCCAATTTTGTCGTCGGCGCGGTCAACTTCCTGACCGACCTGCAGGAGGCCGAGAGCGGACGCCCCTCCGGGCAGGACCAGTTCGTGATCGGCCGCGACCTCGCCGCGACGCCGGGCGAGGTCGTCTACCGCAACGAGCTGATCGAGCTCATCCAGTACGCCCCGACGACGTCGCGCACGCGGCCGCAGCCCGTGCTCATTGTCCCGGCGTGGATCATGAAATATTACATCCTCGACCTCTCGGCGCATAATTCGGTCATAAGGCTGCTCGTCGCGCAGGGCTTCACCGTCTTCTGCATCTCCTGGCGCAATCCGGGCTCCGACCAGCGCGACCTGTCGCTCGAGGACTACCGCCGGCTGGGCGTCATGGCGGCGCTCGACGCCGTCTCCGACATCTGCGGCGGAACGAAGATCCACGCCTGCGGCTATTGCCTTGGCGGCACCATGCTCGCCATCGCCGCCTCCGCCATGGCCCGCGACGGCGACGACCGGCTCCAGAGCGTCACCCTGCTGTGCGCGCAGACGGACTTTTCCGAGCCCGGCGAGCTGCAGCTGTTCATCACCGAGGATCAGGTCGCCTTCCTCGAGGACATGATGCGGGCGCAGGGCTATCTCGACAGCCGCCAGATGTCCGGCGCCTTCCGCCTGCTGCGCTCGAACGACCTCGTCTGGTCGCGCATGATCAAGACCGGCATGCTGGGCCAGCGCACGCATCCGAACGACCTGATGGCCTGGAACGCCGACGGCACGCGCATGCCGGCGCGCATGCACGCCGAATATCTGCGCCGCCTGTTCCTCGAAGACGCGCTGGCGGAGGGACGCTATTTCGTCGAGGGCCGTCCGATCGTGGTCGGCGACGTCCGCGTCCCGATATTCGTCGTCGGCACGGAGACCGACCACATCGCGCCCTGGCGCTCGGTCTACAAGATCCATCTCCTCAACGACGGAGAGATCACCTTCGCGCTGACCTCGGGCGGCCACAACGCCGGCGTCGTCAGCGAGCCGGGCCACAAGGGGCGGCGCTTCTCGATCGCCCGCCGCGCGGCGGGCGCGCTCTATGTCGGCCCCGACGAATGGCTGAAGCGCGCGGAGCGGCGCGAGGGCTCGTGGCAGCCGGCCTGGTGGGCGTGGCTCGCCGAGCGCTCGGGCGAGCCGGTCGCGCCTCCGCCGTCGGGCTCGGCGCGCTTTCCGGCGCTCTACCCGGCGCCGGGCGCCTATGTGCGCGAGCCGTGAGCCTCAGACCGGCATGGTCAGGTCGAGCACCATCCGGCCCTCGACCGTCCCGGCCTTGAGCCGGGCGAAGATGTCGTTGATCGCGGCGAGCGGGGCCCGCGTGACCTCGGCCTTCACCTTGCCCTCGGCGGCGAAGGCGATCGCCTCGTCGAGGTCGCGGCGCGTGCCGACGATCGAGCCGCGGATCGTTATGCGCCTCAGCACCACGTCGAAGATCGGCGTCGGGAAGTCGCCCGGCGGCAGGCCGACGAGGCTCACCGTGCCGTTGCGGCGGACGAGGGAGAGCGCCTGCGCGAAGGCCGGCGGCGAGACGGCGGTGACCAGCACGCCATGGGCGCCGCCGCCGGTGGCCTTCACGACCTGCGCCGCCGCGTCGGGAGCGCGCGCGTCGACGGCGAGGTCGGCGCCGGCCTCCTTCGCCAGCTCCAGCTTGTCGGGCGAAATGTCGAGCGCGGCCACATGCAGGCCCATCGCCTTGGCGTACTGGATGCCGACATGGCCGAGGCCGCCGACGCCGGAGATGGCGACCCACTCGCCGGGGCGCGCCTCGGTCTCGCGCAGGCCCTTGTAGGTGGTCACGCCCGCGCACAGGATCGGCGCGATGTGGAAGAGGTCGACGCCCTCCGGCAGGCGCGCGGCGAAGGGCGCGGCGGCGACCACATATTCGGCGAAGCCGCCGTTCACGCTGTAGCCGGTGTTGTGCTGATGCTCGCACAGCGTCTCCCAGCCGGTCTCGCAATATTCGCAGCGCAGGCAGGAATCGTGCAGCCAGGCGACGCCGACGGCGTCGCCGACCTTGAGCTCCGTGACGCCCGCGCCGAGCGCCGCGACGTGGCCGGCGACCTCATGGCCGGGGATGAACGGCGGCGACGGCTTCACCGGCCAGTCGCCGTCGGCGGCGTGCAGGTCGGTGTGGCAGACGCCGCAGGCGGCGACTTTCACCAGAACCTCGCCGGGGCCGGGCGTCGGGACTGGAACCTCCTCGATGGCCAGCGGCTCGCCGAATTCGCGCACCACGGCGGCTTTCATGGTCTCGGCCATTGTCCTCTCCCTGTGTCCGCCCGAGCTTAGGCCGCTCCTCCACGGGCGCGTTTGGGCTGGATCAAAGCGGCCCTCACCCCTTCAGGAACATGCGGTAGGCCGGGTTCCCGGTCTCGTCCTCATACGGATAGCCGAGCCGTTCGAGCCGGGCGTCGAGCGCGGCGCGCTCGCCCTGCGGCGCCTCGACGCCGAACAGCACGCGCCCGTAGTCGGCGCCGTGGTTGCGGTAGTGGAACAGCGTGATGTTGAAATCGGTCCCGAGGCACTCGAGGAATTCGCGCAGCGCCCCCGGACGCTCGGGGAATTCGCAGCGGATCAGCCGCTCGTTCGAAAGGGCGCCGGCGCGCCCGCCGACCATGTAGCGGATGTGCAGCTTGGCCGTCTCGTCCGCGCTCATGTCGAGCACGCCGTAGCCCTCGCTTTCGAGCTCGGCGACGAGCCTGCTCTTCTCGGCCTTGGCGTCCTTGAGGCGCAGGCCGACGAAGACATGGGCGCGCCCGGGGCCGGCGTAGCGGTAGTTGAACTCGGTGATGACGCGCCGTCCGAGCCGCTCGATGAAGGCGCGGTAGCTGCCCCTGCGCTCGGGAATCGCGACGCCGAGCAGGATCTCATGCGCCTCGCCGATCTCGGCGCGCTCGGCGACGTGGCGCAGACGGTCGAAATTCATGTTGGCGCCGCTGTTGATCGCGATCAGCGCGCCGGTCCGCCCGGGGTTGGCGGCGGCGTAGGATTTCAGCCCGGCGAGCGAGAGGGCGCCGGCCGGCTCGGCGATGACGCGGGTGTCCTCGAAGATGTCCTTCACCGCCGCGCACATCTCGTCGGTGTCGCACAGGATGACGTCGTCGAGCAGCGCGCGGCAGACGCGGAAGGTCTGCTCGCCCGGCTGGCGCACGGCGACGCCGTCGGCGAACAGGCCGACGCGCGCCAGCGTCACGCGCGCGCCGGCGTCGATCGAGGCCTTCATCGAGGCGGCGTCGGCCGGCTCGACGCCGATCACCTTCGTTTCCGGGCGCAGGAACTTGACGTAGGCGGCGACGCCGGCGGCGAGGCCGCCGCCGCCGATTGGGACGAACACGGCCTCGACGGGGTCTGGATGCTGCTGCAGGATCTCGACGCCGATCGTGCCCTGGCCGGCGATCACGTCTTCGTCGTCGAAGGGATGCAGGAAGGTCAGGCCCTCCTGCGCCTCGAGCGCGCGCGCATGGGCGTAGGCCTCGTCGAAGCCGTCGCCCTTCAGCACGACCTCGCCGCCGAGGCGGCGCACCGCGTCGATCTTGATCTGCGGCGTCGTCACCGGCATCACGATCACCGCCCGCGCGCCGAGCTTGCGCGCCGAGAGCGCGACGCCCTGCGCGTGATTGCCGGCCGATGCGCAGATCAGCCCTCGCGCGAGGGCCTGCGCGTCGAGCCTTGCGGCCTTGTTGTAGGCGCCCCTGATCTTGAACGAGAAGACCGGCTGCAGGTCCTCGCGCTTCAAAAGGACGTTCGCGCCGAGGCGGGCCGAGAGGCGGGGCAGCGGATCGAGGGGCGTGACGACGGCCGCGTCATAGACGCGGGCGTCGAGGATTCGTCTTATGGCGTCGGTCACGGGGGCTCCGGGCGGCGGCTGCGGAGCTTACGCCTCAGCCCGTGTTGCGCAAGCCCGCGGCGACGCCGTTGATGGTGATGAGGATCGAGCGCAGCGTCTTCTCGTCATGCTCGCCGGCGCGCCAGCGGCGCAGCAGCTCGACCTGCATGTGGTTCAGCGCCGAGATGTAGGGGAAGCGATGGCGGATCGCCCCGGCGAGCGCCGGATTGTCGGCGAGCCGCGTCGTCGTCCCGGTGATCTCGTTGAGCGCCTTCACCGTGCGCGCCCATTCCGCCTCGATCTCGGCGAAGATCGCCTCGGCCAGCTCCTTGTCGGGGCTGAGCTCCTTGTAGCGGCTGGCGAGCCGCATGTCGGCCTTGGCCAGCACCATGTCCATGTTGGACAGCAGCGCCTTGAAGAACGGCCATTCCGCAGCCATCCGCCGCAGCAGCGCCATGCGCTTTTCGGGGTCCCTGGCGACGAAGGCTTCGACCGCCGAGCCGAAGCCGTACCAGCCGGGCAGGTTGATGCGCGCCTGCCCCCACGAGAAGGACCATGGAATCGCCCGCAGATCCTCGATGCGGCGTGTCGATTTGCGCGAGGCGGGGCGCGAGCCGATGTTGAGCTCGGCGATCTCGGCGATCGGCGTCGCGGCGAAGAAATAGTCGACGAAGCGCGGGTTGTCGTAGATCAGCGCGCGGAACGCCTTCATGCTGGCCGGCGACAGCTCGTTCGCGGCGTCGAGGAACTCCTGCGGCGCCTCGGCCCCGGCCGGCAGCAGGGTCGCCTCGAGCGTCGCGGCGGCGAGCGCCTCGAGGTTGGCGAGGCCGATCTCCGGATTGGCGTATTTCGACGAGATCACCTCGCCCTGCTCGGTCAGGCGGATCTGGCCGCCCACCGTTCCGGGCGGTTGGGCGAGAATCGCCTGATAGCTCGGGCCGCCGCCGCGCCCGACCGTGCCGCCGCGGCCGTGGAACAGGCGCAGCCGTACGCCTTCGACGCCGGCGAACAGCTTCGCCAGCGCGGTCGAGGCGCGGTAGAGTTCCCAGTTCGAGGTGAAGAAGCCGCCGTCCTTGTTCGAGTCCGAATAGCCGAGCATGATCTCCTGCTCGCCGCCGGAGGCGCGGATCGTCTCGACGATCCCGGGAATCGAAAGGAAGTCCTTCATGATGCCGGGGGCGTTGCGCAGATCCTCGATGGTCTCGAACAGCGGCGCGACGATCAGCTCGGCGCGCGCGCCCTCCTCGCCCGGCACGCCATGGGTCAGCGCGCATTCCTTCTGCAAGAGCAGCGCTTCGAGGAGGTCGCTCACCGTCTCGGTGTGGCTGATGATGTAGTGGACGACGGCGGGCGCGCCGTAGGTCCTGCGCGCCTCGCGCGCCGCTTCGAAGATCTCGAGCTCCGAGGTCGTGCGCTGCGAATAGGCGACGCCCGGCACGCGCAGCGGGCGCGGATCGCGCAACAGGGTCGTCAGCAGCGTCCGGCGCTCCTCCTCGGACAGGGCGGAATAGTCGGGATGGACGCGCGCGACGGCGAGAAGCTCCTTCAGCGTCTCCTCGTGGCGGTCGGAGCTCTGGCGCAGGTCGACCGAGGCGAGGTGGAAGCCGAACACGTCGACGGCGCGGCGCAGCGGCGCGAGGCGGGCGGGGATCAGCGCCGCGCCATGGTTTTCGCGCAGCGAGTCCTCGATGGTTCCAAGGTCCGCCTGCAGCTCGGCGGCGCTGGCGTAGGGCTCGCCCGGCGGCAGGGCGTGGCGCAGCGCCTCGCCGCCGGTGAGGAAGGCGAGCGTGCCGGCGAGGCGCGAATAGACGCCGATCAGGACGCGCCGGTAGGGCTCGTCGGCGCGGTGGTTGTAATCGTCGCCGGAGGCGTCGGCGAGCGCGCCGAGCGCCTCGCTGTAGCCGAACAGGAGCCCCGAGATGGACAGCTCGCCGCCGAGCGCATGGACCTCGCGCAGGTAGAAGCGCAGCGCCGCGTCGCACTGGCGCGAGAGCGCCGTCCGCAGCGTGTCCGCGTCGACGTTGGGGTTGCCGTCGCGGTCGCCGCCGATCCATGAGCCCATGCGGAAGAAGGACGGCACGCGCTCGCCGGGCGTGAGCTCCTCGATCTTGGCGTAGAGCTGCGGGATCTGGTTGAGGAAGGTGAGGGTGTAGAAGTTCAGCGCGTTGCTGATCTCGTTCGAGACGGTCAGGCGCTGGTGGCGCAAGAGGCGGGTCTGCCAGAGCTGGGCGATGCGCGCGCGCAGCAGCGTCTCGTTGCGCTTCCTGGCGGGTGCGGCGGTCGCCTGGTCGCGCGCGGCGAGGAGCTCGGCGACGGCGCGCTCGGCGTCGAGCAGCGCCCGGCGCGTCACCTCGGTCGGATGGGCGGTGAGCACGGGCGAGACGAGGCTCGCCCGAAGCGCCTGCGCGACCGCGGCGGGCCCGATTCCCGCGGCGGCGAGGCGCTCGTAGGTCTTCTCGAGCGTGCCGCCGTCATATTCGTCGGGCGCCTCCTCGAGGCGGGCGGCGCGGCGACGGATGTTGTGCCGGTCCTCGGCGATGTTGGCGAGGTGGGCGAAGTAGCTGAAGGCTCTGATCACCGCCATCGCCTGCGTGGGGGTGAGGCCGCGCAGGGTCTCGTTGAGGCTGGCCGCGGCCTGCGGGTCGGCGCTGCGCTCGAACTCGACGCTGAGGCGGCGGATGCGCTCGACCAGCTCGAACGTCTCCTCGCCCTCCTGCTCGCGCACCGTGTCGCCGAGGATCTGCCCGAGGAAGCGGATGTCCTCGATCAGCGGGCGCTCGATCGTCGAGGCGGCGGGCGCCGGGATGGGCTCGAGTGCTTTCGTCATCTTCGCCTCATGGATTGTTCGGAAGGGCGCAAGCGCACGCGAAGCCCGCGCGGCTTCAGGGCGCGGGCGGCGGGAAACGGACGGCGTGTCGGCGGGAGCGCCTAGTCGAAACGTCGTATGCCCTACAAGGGGCTCTTGCGTCCAGCAAGTCGCGCGCCAGCTCCGGCCGCGGCGCGCGATTGACAAGCCGCGCGATCGCCCGAAAACTGGCGCAAAAGCAACAAGCATCGGGCCGCCGCGACGGACGCCTCTCGCCGGCCATGGCCGATCAAGGGGCGTCGGGAGAAGGCGTCATGACCTGCGAGCACCCTGCCGGGCCCCGTTCCATCGCCCTCGTCGGCCCGCAGGGCGCCGGCAAATCCACCCTCTTCGACGCGCTGATGGCCGCCGCCGGCGAGCCGGTGCGCCGTCCGCGCGCCGACAGGGGCGAGGCCCGCGGCGAGGCGCGCAGCGAAATCCGCCTCGGCCACTGCGCGTTCATGGGCGAGCGCTGGTCGATCCTCGACTGCGCCGGCTCGATCGAATTCGCCTTCGAGACGGAGGCGGCGCTGACCGCCGTCGACCTCGCCGTCGTCGTCGTCGAGCCGAGCGCCGCGCGGCTCGGAGCGCTCGAGCCGCTCATGCGCTCGCTCGAGGCGCATCGCCTGCCTCATCTCGTGTTCGTCAACAAGATCGACCAGCTCGACGGCTCCTTCGACGCGCTGCTGCATGCGCTGCAGGGCGCCTCGGCGCGCCGGATCGCCCCGCGCCAGCTGCCGATGCGCGCCGGCGACGCGGTGATCGGCTATGTCGACGTCGTCACCGGCCGCGCCTTCCGCTACGGCGAGCGCGACGCGGCGCAGCCGATCGAGCTGCCCGAGGCGCTGCGCGACGACGAGCGCAAGGCGCACGAGGAGCTGACCGAGGCGCTCGCCGACCAGGACGACGCGCTGCTCGAAAAGATCCTCGAGGACGTCGAGCCCGGCGCGGACGAGCTCTACGCGCATATCTCGAAGGACCAGTCCGGCGACCAGATCGTCGAGGCGCTGATCGGCCAGGCCAACCGCGGCCACGGCGTCTTTCGGCTGTGGAAGGCGCTGCGCCACGACGCGCCGCCCGCCGCCGAGACGGCGCGCCGGCGCGGGCTCGCGGGCGAGGGGGAAGGCCAGCCGGACGAGGCGCCCGCCGTGCAGATCTTCAAGACGGCGCAGGGCGGCAGGCTCTGCTTCGGGCGCGTGTGGCGCGGCGTGCTGCGCGACGGCGCGACGCTCGGCCAGGTCGGAGCGGGCCAGGGCGGCGGAGCCGGTCAGGTCAGGGTGGGCGGCCTCTACCGCTTCGCCGGGGCGGACCAGACCCGCGCCAGCGAGGCGCAGGCCGGCGAAGTGGTCGCGCTCGGCCGGCTCGAGGGGGTCGGCGCCGGCGACCTTCTGGGGGGACTGGCGCAGGACGCCGCGCCGTTTCCGCGCCCGCCCGAGCCGGTCTACGAGCTCGCCGTGGCGCCGAAGGACCGCAAGGACGACGTCAAGCTCTCGACCGCGCTGACGAAGCTCGCGCAGGACGACCCCTCGCTCAGCGTCGAGCATCGCCCCGAAACCGGCGAGACGGTGATGCGCGGGCAGGGGGAGCTTCATCTGTCCGCCGCGATCGAGCGGCTCGCCGCCGTCCACAACGTCGAGGTCGCCGTCGCGACGCCCTCCATCGCCTACAAGGAGACGATCCGCCGCGCCGTCTCGCAGCACGGGCGGCTGAAGCGGCAGACGGGCGGCCACGGCCAGTTCGCCGACGTGAAGATCGAGGTCGAGCCGCGCCCGCGCGGCGTGGGCTTCGCCTTCCTCGACAAGACGGTCGGCGGCTCGGTGCCGAAGAATTTCATTCCCGCGGTGCGCGAGGCGGCCGAGGAGGCGATGCGCAAGGGCCCGCTCGGCTATCCGGTGGTCGACGTCGCCGTCACGCTCGTCGACGGCGGCTTCCATTCCGTCGATTCGTCCGACATGGCGTTTCGCGCGGCGACCAAGGCGGCGGTCGCCGAGGCGCTGGCGAAGGCCGATCCCGTCTTGCTCGAGCCGGTCGACCATGTCGTGGTCAGCGCCCCCAACGCCTTCACCGCCGCCGTGCAAAAGCTGCTCAGCGGCCGGCGCGGGCAGATCATGGGCTATCATGAGAAGCCCGGCTGGCCGGGCTGGGACGACGTCGAGGCGCTCGCTCCCGAGGCGGAGCTGCACGACCTCATCATGGAGCTGCGCTCCGACACCATGGGCCTTGGCGCCTACAAAAGGCGCTTCGACCACCTGTCCGAGGCGCGGCGGTAGGGCGGGCGCCGGGACGTCTGCAAAATCGGCGGCCCGGCGTCAGGCGCCGGAGCCGCCCTCTCACCCTGCCGCCTGCGGATCGACCGCCACCGCCAGCCGCCCGCGCACCTCGCCCGCCAGCACCCGCGCCGAGGCGGGAATCGCCTCGCAGAGCGCAATCTCCTGCGTCATCGCCTCGAGCTTCTGGCCGTCGAGCTCACGGGCGAGGCGGCTCCAGGCTTCGACGCGGACGCCCATCGGGCGGCGCACCGATTCGATGCCGATGAGGCTCGCGCCGCGCAGGATGAAGGGCGCGACGCTCGCCGGCAGGTCCATGCCCTGCGCGAGGCCGCATGCGGCGACGACGCCGTCCTCCTTCAGGCTGGCGCAGACGTTGGCGAGGGTGTGGCTGCCGACCGAATCGATCGCGCCAGAAAAGCGCGCCTTCTGCAAGGGCGCGCCGGGCGCGGAGAATTGCGCGCGGTCGACCACCTCCGCGGCGCCGAGGCTCTTCAGATAGGCTTCCTCCGAAAGCCGCCCGGTCGAGGCGATCACGCGATAGCCCGCCCGCGCGAGAAGCGCGATCGCGATCCCGCCGACCCCGCCCGAGGCGCCGGTGACCAGCACGTCGCCCTTGTCGGGCGAGAGCCCGCAGCGCTCCAGCGCCATCACGCACAGCATCGCCGTATAGCCCGCCGTGCCGATCGCCATGGTCTGCCGCGCGGTGAGGCTCGAAGGCGGGGCGAGCAGCCATGCGCCCTTGAGGCGCGCCTTGCCGGCGAGGCCGCCCCACCAGGATTCGCCGATCCCGTAGCCGTTGACGAGCACGCGGTCGCCCGCCTTCCAGGCCGGATCGCGCGAGTCCTCGACGACGCCGACGAGGTCGATGCCCGGAACCATCGGGAAGCTGCGCAGGATCGGCCCCTTGCCAGTGACGGCGAGCGCGTCCTTGTAGTTGAGGGTCGACCATGCGACGCGCACGAGCACGTCGCCGTCGGGCAGGGCGTCGTCGTCGAGGCGCGCGAGCCGCGCCTGTCCCGATCCGCTTTTCTCGACGAGCACGGCCTCGAACATGGCTTTCCTCCTTTTGGGAAACCTATTTCAGTCCAGCACCTCGGTCGAGGGACGGTCGGAGCCGTCCGCGTGCTCGGTCATCCATTTTCCCTGCTCGGTCTCGTATTCGATCTCCGCCGCCTCGCCCGGGGCGCGCTGCTCGGCGGCGGCGAGCTTCGCCGCGGCGAGCGCCTGCGCATGGGTGCGGAAGGTTTCGGAGAAGACGTCGCCGACCTTGTAGGCGAAGCCGCCGTCATGCTCGACGATTTTATAGACGATGGTGTTCATGCCGCGCTCCTCGACTGCTTCCTTCATAACGTCCGCGGACGCGGAAAGCTCCGGCTCGGCCGCGCGCCCGCGGCGCGGACGGCGCGTTTTTGCGCAATATGCTCGTCTTCACGCGCCGAAGGTCGTATAGAGCGCCGACGCGCGGCCGGAAACCGCGCAGGCTTCAAGACGGGACGCACATGGAGAGCACCCTCGACGCTCCCCTTCCGGGGATCGCGCGCCCGCTCGAGCGGGACGGCTTCGCCTTCTCGCTGGCGCCGCGCACGCGCGCGGCTTTCGAGGGTTTCGGCTTCTCCGGCTGGGAGAGCTTCGCCGCGACCTGGGACGATCTCGGCGTCGACCGCTACATGGCCGACGGCGGCCGCTATCGCCGCCGCCGTTTCGCCGCCTACGCCGTCGACGCGCAAGGGGCGACGCGCAAGCCGCACCAGCCGCATTACCAGAGCATGGACTACAATCCGCTGAACGGCGGGATCGAGCGCTGGTTCGCGCCGGTGAGCGAGGCGGCGGGGCGCCATCCGGCGATGCTCGCGGCGATCCGCGCGTGCTTCGCGCTGTTCGACCCGCTGACGCCGCGGCGGGAGCGCCCGCAGGCGTGGCACGTCGAGGCGCACCAGTTCCGCATCGAGGCGACGGCGCAGGCCGAAGGGCGGCCGACGCCCGAGGGCCTGCACCGCGACGGCGTCGACTGGGTGATGGTGCTGCTCGTCAAGCGCGTCAACGTCGAGAGCGGGCGCACGACGATCCACAGCCTCGCCGGCGAGGAGCTTGGCGCCTTCACCCTGACGGCGCCGCTCGACGCGGCCTTCGTCGACGACGCGCGCGTTTTCCACGGCGTGACGCCGGTAACGCCGCAGGACGAGACCTCGCACGCCCTGCGCGACGTGCTGGTGCTGACCTTCCGGCGTTAGGGCCCGCGGCGCGAAGGGCGGCTTACGCCCGCGCCGCGGACGCGACGAGGCGCGTCAGATGGTCGTTGACGCGCCGCGCCGCCGCCTCGAACCCCGGAAATTCCGGCGCGACCGTCTCCCCCAGCCGCGCCGCCGCCTCGCGTCCCAGCGCTTTCCGGAGACTCGCCTGGTATTCCGGGATCTCCTCCCATTCGCCGATCGCGGAGGGCTCGATCTCGGTGTGGAACTGCAGCCCGTAGGCGCGGCGCCCGACCCGAATGGCCTGCGCCGGGCAGGCCGCGTTGCCGGCGAGGATGACGGCGTCCTTCGGCAGGCCCGAGACCTCGGCGCCATGCCACTGGAAGGTCGTGAAGCTCGGCGCGAAGCCCGCGAACAGGGGGTCCTCCTGTCCCGCCGGCGTCAGGTCGACCGTCGAGAGGCCGACCTCCGGGCGCGCCATCAGCCCGACCTCGCCGCCGAGCGCGGCGGCCAGCAGCTGGTGGCCGAGGCAGACGCCGAGATAGGGCCGCCCGAGCTCCCCGACCCAGCGGCGGATCGCCTCTTTCTCAGGGACGAGCCAGGGGTGCGGCTTCTCCTCCCACACGTCCATCGGCCCGCCCATGACGACGAGAAGGTCGAACGGTTCGAGCGCCGGGATCGGCTCGCCCTCGTCGAGCTCCACCGCGCGCCACTCGTGCCCCGCCTGCGCCCAGAAGCTGCGGAACGAGCCCGGATGCTCGACGGCGAGATGTTGAAATACGAGAATGCGCATCGGCGCTCCAGACGTTGCGGCGGCCCGGCGCCGGGCGAGCGGGACGCGGGCCTTTCGGACGAGAGCGTTCAGTTTATCATAAAGAATTATTATTTCTCAGGGAAAAATTACGACGGCGGGAAAATCCGCTGCGGCGTCCCCGGCCGCGGAGAAAACCACATTCTGCGTCCTTGGCGCTTGCGCGCGAGCCCGGCGGAGCCGAGTGTCAGGGCCATGACGCAAGTTCCGGCCGAGGCGATCCGGCGCGCCCCCGACCCATGGCCCGAGCTCGACTGCGCGGCCTGGCGGGAGACTGCGCCGACGCTGCGCCTGATGACGCAGATCGTCGGCAAGGTGCGCCTGCGCCGCTTTCCCCGGCTCAACCATTGCTGGACCGCGACGCTCCATGTCGACGCCCGCGGCCTCGCCACCGGGCTGATGTTCCACGAAGGACGCGGCTTCGAGATTCGCTTCGACTTCCTCGCCGGCGAGCTGGTCGTCGAGGCGAGCGACGGCGCGCGTTTCGCGCTGCCGCTCGAAGCGCGCCCGATCGCGCAGTTTTACGGCGCCCTGATGGATGGGCTCGCCGGGATCGGCCTCGGGGTTGAAATCTCCGGGCGGCCGAACGAGATCGCCGACGCGATCCCCTTCGCGCGGGACGGCGCCCCCCGCGCCTATGACGGCGAGGCGGCGCGGCGATTCTGGGCCGCGCTGCTGTCGGCGAGCCGCGTGTTCGAGGAGTTCCGGGCGCTTTTCGTCGGCAAGGCCTCGCCGCCGCAGTTCTACTGGGGCAGTTTCGACCTCGCCGTGACGCGGTTTTCCGGACGCGCGGCGCCGCCGCATCCGGGCGGCGCGCCGAACCTGCCCCTTGCGGCGATGCGCGAGGCCTATTCGCATGAGGTCTTCACCGCCGGCTTCCGGCCGGGCTGCGGCGGACGCGGCGGCGCGGCCTTCTATTGCGGCGCGTGGCCCGTCCCGCGGCGCTTCGCCGAGGCCGCCGTCGAGCCGGAAGCCGCCTTTTTCAGCAGGAAGGCCGACGAATTCATCCTGCCATATGACCGCGTGCGCGCGGCGGCCTCGCCCGAGGCCTCCTTGACGCGTTTCTTGCAAAGCGCATATGAGGCGGCGGCCGGCTTCGGGCGTTGGGACCGCGCCGCGCTGGAGCGTCATCCGCATGAGCGTCCTTAGCGTCGCGACCCGCCGGCTCCGCCGCGAGGCGGCGGCGTGATCGGCGTCTTCGACATCTTCAAGCTTGGGATCGGGCCCTCCTCCTCGCACACCGTGGGCCCGATGAAGGCGGCTCTCGCCTTCGCGCGCGGGCTTGCGCGCGACGGCCTTCTGGCGGCGACGGAGCGCGTCGTCGTCGACCTTTACGGCTCGCTCGCCTGGACCGGGCGCGGCCACGCCACCGACAAGGCGGCGATCCTCGGCCTTTGCGGCGAAGAGCCGGAGACGGTCGATCCGGACGCGGCCGAGACGCTGTTCTCCGCCGTCGGGCGCGAGCGCAGGCTGACGCTTCTGAAAGCGCGGGAGATCGCCTTCGATCCCGCGCTCGACATCGTCTTCGACAAGATGACGGCGACGCCGCGCCACCCGAACACCCTGCGCTTGCGCGCCTTCGACGCGGGCGGCGAGCTTCTGCGCGAGGAGCGCTGGCTGTCGGTCGGCGGCGGCTTCGTCATGCGCGAGGACGAGGCCGACGCCCCGCCGGCGCTCGAGGCCGCGATTCCCTACCCCTTCGCCGACGCCGGCGAGCTGCTCGCCGTCGGCGCGCGCGAAAAGCTTTCGATCGCCGAAATCGTCGCCGCCAACGAGGCGGCGCTGCGCCCGGCCGGGGAGGTCGAGCGCCACGTGGCGCTGGTCGTCGCCACGATGATGGCCTCGATCGACCGCGGGCTGCGCTTCGAGGGCGAGCTGCCCGGAGGCCTGCATGTGCGCCGGCGCGCGAAGCGGCTCGCCGAGCGGCTCGAGGCGCAGAAGCTGCTTAACCTGCGGCCGCCGCACGAGGCGATGGACCGGCTGAGCCTTCACGCCATCGCCGTCAACGAGGAGAACGCCGCCGGCGGGCGGGTGGTGACGGCGCCGACCAACGGCGCCGCCGGCGTCGTGCCCGCCGTGCTGCGCCATTACCGCGACCTCTGCCCCGGCGCGACGCGCGAGGGCGAGCGCGTCTTTATCCTGACGGCGGCGGCGGTCGGCGCGCTGTTCAAGATGAACGCCTCGATCTCGGGCGCCGAGGTCGGCTGCCAGGGCGAGGTCGGCGTCGCCTCGTCGATGGCCGCGGCGGGGCTCGCCGCCGCGCTCGGCGGAACCAACGCGCAGGTCGAGAACGCCGCCGAGATCGCCATGGAGCATCATCTCGGGCTCACCTGCGATCCCGTCGGCGGGCTCGTGCAGATCCCCTGCATCGAGCGCAACGCCTTCGGCGCGGTGAAGGCGGTGGCGGCGGCCTCGCTGGCGCTCGCCGGCGACGGAGTTCATTTCGTGTCGCTCGACCAGGTGGCGGCGACGATGGCGCAGACCGGCGCGGACATGCAGAGCAAGTACAAGGAGACCTCGCTCGGAGGGCTCGCCGTCAATTTTACCGAGTGCTGAGATCGCGCGTCCACGCCTGCCCGGGCCGCAGCGCCAGAAATCTTTCCGGCGCGACGCCTTTCGCGCGCAACGCTTCGGCGAGTTCGACGGCGGGATCGTCCGGCCCCTCGTCGGAGAGGTTGAAGGTTCCCCAGTGGACGCCGAGCCCCTGCGCCGCGCCGCACGCCTCAAGGATCGCCAGCGCCTCGCGCGGATCGACGTGCTGCGGCGCCATGAACCAGCGCGGCGCGTAGGCGCCGATGGGCAGCACCGCGACATCGGGCGCGCCATGAGTCTCGCGCAGCGCGCGAAAAAACGCGCCGTCGCCATAGCCGGTGTCGCCGGCGACATAGGCCTTGCCCGCCCTCGCCTCGATGAGGAAGCCGCACCAGAGCGAGCGGTTGCGGTCGAAGGGGGTGCGCGCCGACCAGTGGCGCGCCGGCGTCAGGCGCGCCGAAACGCTCTCCGAGAGCGCGGCGCGCCCGCCCCAGTCATGCGCCTTCGCGCCGGTCACCCCGCCGCGCCGAAGAATTTCGTCGACGCCGAGCGGGACGAGGAAGCGCGGCCGATGCGTCGCCTGGAGCCGTCTGAGGCTCGCGAGGTCGAGATGGTCGTAATGGGCGTGGGTGATCAGGACAGCGTCGATCGGCGGCAGGTCGTCGAAGGCGACGCCCGGCGCGTTGACGCGTTTTGGCCCAAAGCGCCCGAACGGCCCAACGCGCATTGAGAAGACCGGATCGACGAGGATGTTGAGGCGGTCCGCCTGGATGAGCAGGCTCGCGTGGCCGATGAGGCAGATGCGCAGGCCCTCGACGCATTCCGGCGGCGCGTCGCGGAAGGGGCTCGGAACGGACTTCGGCCAAGGCGCCGGCGCCCGCGAAAGCCGCCAGCGCAGGAAGGACGAGGCCGGCCGCGCCGCAACGGGGCCGGGCGTGAAGAATCTCGCGCCGTCGAAATGGTCGGACGGCGGTCCGGCGTAATAGGGGCGCACGCGGGCGGCGCGCCCGCTCAGGTCTCGATGACGCCTTCCAGCGCGTAATGCGAGACGCTCCTGCGGTTGGCGATCAACTGGTCGACGGTCGGCTCGCCCTTCATGGCGCGCGAGACCGCGAGCTTCATCGCCTCGTAATTGGCGCGGTAGAGGTCCCTGCGGTCGAGGTCGGGGTCGTCGGCGCAGCGGCGGTCGAGCCAGACCATGACGATCATGCAGAGTTCGTCCGCCTGGTCCTTCGGCAGAATCCCCTCGGCGAGGCAATCGACGATGGCGTCGCCGATCGCGCCCTGCACCACGCCGCCGAGCAGTTCGACGTAGGCCGCCGAGTTCACGGTGACCTTGGTGGTCATCATCGTCGCCGGCCGCACCATCTGGTTGAGGTCGCGGATGACGAACATGCGCGGGTGGCCGGCGACCTGTCCGGCCATGGCGGCGAAGGCCTGGCCGACCGGACCCCTGACGCTGCCGATCATGACCTCGGGCATGGCGTCGGTGAATTGGCCCTCGGCGGCGAGCACGGTCGCCTCGCCGGTGCGCAGCCAGATCTCGCTCATTTCACGCTCCAGATTCGTTCGCAAGGGTCGTCTTGGAGCGGCCCGCATAGCATCGCCGCCGCGCGGACGCAAAGGACGCGGGCGGGGAGGCGGCGACGTCGGAGGGGGACAAAAATTTATACACCACATCCAAATTTCTGGCATGTCGGCAAATCGCCGCAGCGCCCTTGTGTTCGCGGCGGTCCGCCCGTATGGTGAAGAATGTCGTGTTTTCGACCTACGACTTGGCTATCGCAGTTCTGCGTCCGCTGACGACTTCTGAAAAAGACGATGCGACATCGGCGTCATCGACTGACGCTCGCCTGAATAGACTCTAGGGATGCACTAAATGACTACTGGAACTGTGAAGTGGTTCAATCCGGACAAGGGATACGGCTTCATCCAGCCTGACGACGGCGGGAAGGACGTGTTCGTCCACATCAGCGCCGTCGAGCGCTCCGGGTTGCGTCACCTGCAGGAAGGCCAGAAGATCAACTTCGAGGTCGTCGCCGACAAGCGCACCGGCAAGTCTTCCGCCGACAATCTTCGGGCCGCCTGAGCCCTCGACGGCCCCGGCTCCGCCGGGGCCTCTGATCGGCGCGCTTGCGCGGCCTCTGGCGGGCGGCGCGCCGGATTAGCCGTGCGCGGATCGAACCTGACGGGACCGGCGCTCCGCCGCCGTCGCCGCTTCGCTTTCCCTCGCGCCTCTTCCCGCTCCTCGCCTCCCCTCCCGCGTCCGCTCAGGCCGGCGCCTGACGGAAGAAGACGAGCGTGACCAGCGCGAACAGCGGCAGAAGAATCGCCCCCGACCACAGCATGTAGCCGAAAAATCCCGGCATCTTCACGCCTGCGCCGCGGGCGATGGCGTAGACCATGAAATTGGGCGCGTTGCCGACATAGGTGAGCGCCCCCATGAACACCGCCCCGCACGAGATCGCCGCGAGCGTCAGAGCCCCTTCGCCCATCAGCTGCGCCGGGTCGCCGCCCGCGAGCTCGAAGAAGACGAGATAGGTCGGCGCGTTGTCGAGCAGCGAGGACAAGAGCCCCGTCGCCCAGAAATAGGTGGCCGCGTTCGGCGCGCCGTCCGCCCGCTCGAGCAGGGCGAGGATCGGCGCGAAGATCCCCGACCCGCCCGCCTGCAGCATGGCCATGACCGGAACGATGCAGGCGAAGATGGCGGCGAACAGGATCGCCACCTCGCGGATCGGCTCGAAGTCGAAGCCGTTCGCCGCCCGCGCCGCCGCCGGCGTCAGCCGGAGCGAGGCGAGGGCTGCGGCGAGCATGACGCCCTCGCGCAGCACGTTCCGCCACGGGACCGCGACGCCCATCGCCTCGAAGGCCGGCGGCCAGCGCAGGAGCCCGCTCGCCGCGATCGCCGCGACGACGCAGGCGATGAGCGGAACGTTGACGAGCCCGACGACGCCCGGCGGCTCGGCCCCCGCCTCGCGCGCTGCGCCGGGAAGCCCGTCCCGCTGCGCGAAAAACCAGTCGACGAGGAGGAACAGCGCGAGCAGCGCGCCGGCGAGGCCGAGCGTCGCCGGCCACAGATGACGCGCCGGCCAGAAAAAGTCGACCCCGTGCAGGAAGCCGAGGAACAGCGGCGGGTCGCCGAGCGGAGTCAGCGCGCCGCCGACGTTGGCGACGAGGAAGATGAAGAACACGACGACATGGGCGTTGAACGGGCGTCCGGCGTTGGCGCGAATCAGCGGCCGGATCAGGATCATCGCCGCGCCCGTCGTGCCGACGACGCTCGCCGCCGCCGCGCCGAGCGCGAGGATGGCGCAGTTCAGGAGCGGCGATCCGCGCAGCGCGCCAGTGAGCGCGAGGCCGCCCGCGCATGTGAACAGCGCGAACAGCATCAGGATGAACGGGACGTAGTCGAGCGCGAAGACGTGGAGCAGCGCCGCCGCCGCCGCGGACGGTCCCGCCGCCGCGACGAGCGCGGCGATCGAGGCCAGCGCCCAGGCGGCGGCGGCGAGCGGATAGCGGGCGTGCCACCATTTCGGCGCGAGGAGCGGGGCGAGGGCGATGGTCAGGAGCAGGCCCGCGAAGGGCAGCGCGAGCGCGACGGGGAGCGCCGCGCCGTCGAGCGCCTGCGCCGCGCGCGCGGGAGCGGCCGGGCAAAGAAAGACGGCGGCGGACGCGGCGAGAAGGCGGGCGCCCTTGTGAGGCGGGAAGGCCCGTGGCAAGAGGCTGAGCCATGACGCGAGGAGGACGGGCATGAACAAGGAATGGGCGCTCTTCATCGGCACCTTCACGACCCTGCTCGCCATCATCAACCCGCTTCAAGCCTTGCCGGTCTATCTGCAACTGATGGAAGGCAAGGATCAAGCCTCCCATCGCGGCGTCGCGCTGCGCGCCTGCGTCTACGCCACGCTGCTGCTGTTCTTCTTCCTGATATTCGGCGCGTTCATCCTCAACGTCTTCGGCGTGCCGCTCTCGATGGTGCGCATCGTCGGCGGCATCATCCTGACCAAGATCGGCTTCGAGCTGTTCGCGCCCTCGCCCGGGGCCTCGATCATCCCTGCGTCGTCCAGCGCCGCGGCGAACGTCGCCTTCGTGCCGCTCGCGATGCCGATCATGTGCGGGCCGGGGGCGATCGCCACCGTGCTCGGCATGCAGTCGCAGATCCGCCAGTCGCCGCAGGAGGTCATGGCTTTCGCGGCGATCGCCGGCGCGATCCTCGCCGCGATGGTCGTCACCTTCGTCTGCCTCTCCTACGCGGGCCGCCTCGCCGAAAAGCTCGGCCCGATGGGCATCGACGCGGCGACGCGCATCGTCGGCTTCTTCGTCTCGGCGATCGGCGTCGGCCTCGTCTTCAACGGCGTCGTCGAGGGGCTGCGCGAGCACGGCGTCCTCGCGCATATGTAGCGCGCCGCGCGGCGGCGCGTTATCATCCCGGCTGGCGCGCCCCGGCGCGCAAATTCCACGGCCGCGCGGAGACAGCCGCCCGGCGCCTTTGGCGAAAGGGCGCTCGTTGGACTTTTCGCTTCCCCTCGTCGGCGTCGCCGGCGCCGCGGCGCTCCTCCTGTGGGGGACGCATATGGTGCGCACCGGCGTGCAGCGGGCCTTCGGTCCGCGGCTGCGCGCCGTGCTCGGCGGCGCGCTCAAGGGGCGCCTGCGCGCCTTCCTCGCCGGCCTCGGCGTCACCGCCGCGCTGCAGAGCTCGACCGCGACCGGACTGATGACCGCGGGCTTCGTCGCCGGCGGTCTCGTCGACCTCGTTCCGGCCCTCGCCGTCATGCTGGGCGCCAACGTCGGCACGACGCTGATCGCGCAGGCCTTCTCCTTCGACGTCGCGGCCTTCTCGCCGGCGCTCGTGCTCGTCGGCTACGTCCTGTTCCGCCGGGCCGGCTCGCCGCTCGTCCATGACCTCGGGCGCGTGTTCATCGGCTTCGGCCTGATGCTGCTGGCGCTGCATCAGATCATCGCCCTCGCCGCCCCCTACGAGGACGAGCCGAGCCTGCGCATGTTCCTCGGCGCGGTGGCGAGCGTTCCGCTGCTCGCCGCCTTCCTCGCGGCCGCGGCGACCTTCGCGCTGCATTCAAGCGTCGCCGTCGTGCTGCTCGTGATGTCCTTCGCCGCGCGCGGCGTCGTGCCGCCGGAGACCGCCTTCGCGATGATTCTGGGCGCCAACTTCGGCACGGCGCTCAATCCCGTGCTGGAGGGCCCCGCGGGCGACGACGCGGCGGCGCGCCGGCTCACCATCGGCAATCTCCTCAACCGCGCGCTCGGCGTCGCCGCGGGCCTCGCCCTGCTCGCGCCGGCGAGCCGGCTCATGGTGACGCTCGAGCCCGATCCGGCGCGGGCGGCGGCGGACTTCCATACGCTGTTCAACGTCGCGCTGGCCGCGCTCTTCCTGCCGCTGCTCGCCCCCTACGCGGCGCTGCTGCGCCGCCTCATCCCCGCGCGCATCTCTCCCGCCGATCCCTCGCGCCCGCTCTATCTCGACGCCAACGCGCGCGAGACGCCGATCGTCGCGCTGGGCGCCGCGGCGCGCGAGGCGCTGCGCCTCGTCGACGCGCTCGAGGCCATGCTGACGGGGGCGCTCGACGCGCTGGTGCAGGGCGACCGGCGCCAGATCGCCGACGCAAGACGCCTCGACGACGTGCTCGACCGGCTGAACGGGGCGATCAAGGCCTATCTGTCCTCGCTCGACCATGAGGAGCTCTCCCGCGACGACCACCGCCGGATGACCGAGATCCTCGTCTTCTCGACCAATCTCGAGCAGGCCGGCGACGTCGTCGACCGCAGCCTGTTGCCGCACGCCGCCAAGCGCCTCAAGCGCGGCCTCGCGCTGCCGAAGGAGAGCGAGGACGAGATCCGCGCCCTGATGGAGCGCCTCGTCGTCAACCTGCGCGCCAGCGCCTCGCTGCTGATGACCGAGGACGCGCGCGCGGCGCGGCTGCTCGCGGCCGAGAAGGCGACCTTCCGCGACGCCGAGACGCGCGCCACCGGCGCCCATTTCGAGGCGATGCGCAGGGGACGCCTCGACGCCATCGAGACGAGCTCCCTCTACCTCGACCTCCTGCGCGACATGAAGATGATCAACAGCCATATCGTCTCGGCGGCCGCCTATCCGGTGCTCGAGCGCACCGGCGACCTGCTGCCGACCCGGCTCGCCTCGAGCGGCGAATGACGGCCGCGGGAGCCGCTGGCCGAACGAGGACCTGATGAGCTTCGAGCCGATCATCGACGTCGCCGAGGACGCGGACGACCTCGGCGCGCGCGCCGCCGCCTGGATCGCCGGCAGGATCGCCGCCGCGCCCGGACGCTTCGCGCTGTGCCTTTCCGGCGGCTCGACCCCGCGCGACGTCTACGCCCGCCTCGCCGCCGCGCCGCTGCGCGAGCGCGTCGACTGGAGCGGCGTGCATCTGTTCTGGGGCGACGAGCGCTTCGTGCCGCGCGACGACGAGCGCAGCAACTACCGTATGGCGTGGGACGCGCTGATCGCCCGCGTGGCCATCCCGCGCCAGCAGGTGCATCCGCTCGATGTCGAGGCGCCGACGCCGCAGGAGGCGGCGGCGCGCTACGACAGGCTGCTGCATGAATTCTACGGCGCGCCGCGACTCGACCCGGGCCGGCCGCTGTTCGACCTCGCCCTGCTCGGCCTCGGCGCCGACGGCCACACGGCCTCGCTGTTTCCGGGTTCAAGGGCCCTCTCGGCCGACGAGCGCCTCGCCGTCGCCGTCGAAGGCGTCATGCCGGAGGCGCGGGTGAGCCTCACCTATCGCGCCCTCGAGGCTTCGTCGGAGATCGCCTTCCTCGTCTGCGGCGAGGCCAAGCGGCAGGCGCTGCGCCGCGTTCTCGACGGCGACCCGAGCCTGCCCGCCTCGCGCGTGCTGGCGAGCGCGGCGACGCGCGACGCGCCGCTCGGCGCCGTGCGGATCTTCGCCGACCGCGCCGCGTTTCCCATCTGAGCCTCGCGCGATGTGCGCAGGCGCACGGAGCGCGCCCGTCGCGGCGCGGAGTGTGCGGAAAGCGACGGCGCGCTCTGGTCGCGCCGGATTGCGTCCGCAACCTCCGGCTTGACGCGCGTTCGCCGCGGATGGCGCGGAGGTCGCTGGATTGGCGGAAATTGCTGGACGAGGTCTGACGCGGGGAGCGGCCGCGCTCGCCGCCGCGCTCGCCATCGTCTCCCCGGCGCGCGCCTTCGACGCCTGCGAGACGCCGCTCTCGCCGGTCTTTTCCGCCGCGCCGGAGGCGACCTTGCGCATCGCGCGCCGCCTGCGGGTCGCGGCGCAAGGCCGCGCGCTGCGCGAGGCGCGCGCGACGCAGACGCAAAGGCCCTGCGATTCGATCGCCTGCCCAGGGGTGATCATCCTCGGCGTCGGCTACTAACGGCCACACGGCCGCCGCCTCCATGACGTGAGTTTGATCACATCTGCGCAACCTTTGCCGGCGCCAGACATTACATCTGCAACTCAGTTCGATTTTCGCAGAGACATGATCATGAGCGCAGTCGAAACCCCGAAGAAGACGTCTACGCGCGGCTTCGCCTCGATGGATCCCGAGAAACAGCGCGCCATCGCGCGCAAGGGCGGCGAGAGCGTTCCGCATGAGAAGCGTAGCTTCTCGCAGAACCCGGGCCTCGCCGCGGAGGCGGGCCGCAAGGGCGGGCAGAGCGTGAACCCCAATAAGCGCAGCTTCTCGCGCAACCACATGCTCGCGTCCGAGGCCGGCCGCAAGGGCGGCCACGCCTCCCACGGCGGCCCGAAGAAGACGGGCGAAGACTAGGGTTCGGGCGCCGGCTTCCGGGCGGCGCGCCAGGCCTGTATGGAGCAAGGAAGCGGCGGCCGTCCGGCCGCCGTTTTCTTTCGCGCCTTTATTCAAGGAAATCGCCGTGCGCGATCCTGACGCCGCTCTCGACGAGCTGTTCGAAACCGCGGCGGCGGCGCGGGCGAAGGCCTACGCGCCTTATTCGCGCTTTCGCGTGGGCGCCGCGGCGCGCGGGGCGGGCGGCGCGATCTTTCGCGGCGCCAATGTCGAGAACGCCTCCTATCCGGTCGGCGTCTGCGCCGAGGCCGTCGCCCTCGCGGCGATGGCCCTCGCCGGCGAGCGGCGGCTCGTCGAGATCGCCGTCGTCGGGGAGGCCGGGACGCTGACGACGCCATGCGGCGCCTGTCGCCAGCGCATCCTGGAGTTCGCCGGCGACGGCGATCCGGTCGTCCATGTCATGGGGCCGGACGGAACGCGCCTCGCCTTCTCCGCGCGCGCGCTTCTGCCTCACGCCTTCGGTCCCGCCGCGTTCGGCCGCTAGCCGGAGGCGGCGCGCTCCCGTTCTATTGCGCGACGATCTTCCTGTAGAGCCTCCAGGTGGCGAAGCCGAGCACGGGGATGGCGACGGGAAGGCCGAGGAAAGCCGGCAGCGCGGCGACGAGCAGGATCGCGAAGACGATTCCCGCCCATACCAGCATCGGCTTCGGGCTCGTCGCGACCGCGCGCAGGCTGGTCAGCATGGCGGTGACGAAGTCGACCTCGCGGTCGAGCAGCAGCGGCACCGAGATCACCGTCAGGGAGAACACCACGAACAGCGCCGCCGCGCCGAGCGCGTTGCCGATCACGAAAAACAGCCAGCCTTCGCCGGTCGTGGCGATGAGCGAAAGGAATTCGCCGAACGTCGAGAAATGGTCGAGCCCGAAGAAGATGGCGACGAGCAGCTGCGCCGCATACATCCACGCCATGAACACGAAGAGGGTGACGAAGGCCATCCAGGCGAGCTCCGCGCCGCCCTGCGCCTTGAGCGTGCGCAGGATCGCCCCCCAGGTGGGCCGCACGCCCTTCTCGCGCAGGCGCGCGATCTCGTAGAGGCCGACGGCTGCGAAGGGGCCGAGCATCGCGAAGCCGATGATCGCCGGATACATCAGATAGCTGAGGCCGCTCTCGAACGCCCAGAAGGCCAGCGCCAGGCCGCCGAGAGCGTAGACCGCGCCGAACACGAGGCCATGGAACGGCGCCTCCTCGAAGTCGCGCCAGCCCCGCCGCAGCGCGTCGAGGATGTCTTCGGTCGAAACGCTTCTGACTTCTGGAGGCGTCGCGACGGCTCCGGCCGCAGCCGTCCCGTCGGTCGGAAGTCTGTCGCTCACTATTTTCTCCTCCACGCGCATTTTTTCACGCGCACGCGCACGGCCTCCGGGACGGGGGCCGACATTCAGCGTGCGACGCGCTGTCGCGGCCATGAACGCACGCCCGAAGCGGTTTGGCAACGCCTGCGTCGCGGCCAGGCTGGGCGCGAGGCGCGCCGTTCACCTGCTCGTGACCGCGCCGTCCGCAACAAAGCGCGTCGCGCCGACGTAATCTCGCGCAGTTCACACGCACGGAGCGACGCCATGCGCTTTCATCGCCGCAAGGGCTGGGAAATACCCGAGAGCGAGGCGACGCCGCCTGAAATCGCCTTCTCGCGCCGGAGCGCGCTCGAGGCGGGCGTCGCCGGGCTCGTCGTTGCGGCGACGCGGCCCGCCGCCGCCTTCTCATGGTTCGGCGGGGAGGAGAAGCCGGCCGCGCCGGCGCCGCCCGATCCGACCGCCGACCTCTATCCGGCGAGGCGCAACGGCGCCTACGTCCTCGACCGCGCGGTGACGGCGCAGGAGATCAACGCCCATTACAATAATTTCTACGAATTCGGCATGGTCAAGGACATCGCCGCCGCGGCGCAGGCGCTGAGGACGCGGCCGTGGACGGTGAAGATCGACGGCCTCGTCGAGGCCCCGCGCGAGATGGGAATCGACGACCTCGTCCGCGCCTTTCCGCTCGAGGAGCGGCTCTACCGCCATCGCTGCGTCGAGGCCTGGTCGATGGCCATTCCCTGGACGGGATTTCCCCTGAAAAGCCTCGTCGCGACGGCGCGCCCGCTCTCGGGCGCGAAATTCGTCCGCTTCGAGACCTTCCTCGACCGCGCCATGGCGCCGGGCCAGCGCGCCTTCTACCCTTGGCCCTATGTCGAGGGGCTGACCATCGAGGAGGCGGGAAACGACCTCGCCTTCCTCGTCACGGGGGCCTATGGCGCGCCGCTCGCGCGCCAGCACGGCGCGCCGCTGCGCCTCGCCGTCCCGTGGAAATACGGCTTCAAGTCGATCAAGTCGATCGTGCGGATCTCCTTCGTCGCGGAGAAGCCGAAGACCTTCTGGGAGGGGCTGCAGGCGTCGGAGTACGGCTTCTGGGCCAACGTCAACCCGGATGTGCCGCATCCGCGCTGGAGCCAGGCGAGCGAGGAGGTCCTTGGCGCGGGCGAGCGGCGCAAGACGCTGATCTACAACGGCTACGGCGAGTTCGTCGCGCAGCTCTACGCGGGCATGCCGCAGGGCCGGCTGTTCATGTAGGTCAATTGTCGCCGTAGAATTCGTAGCGCGCCGAGTAGCGCATGCGCGCCGTGTCGCCGAGGCGCGCCCCGTCGCAGCCGCCCTGCGGCGCGAGGCCGCCGACCGTGTCGATCCGGCGCACGCTCGTCACGCGGCTGAGCCTGCCGGGATCGCCCGGATGCGCCGTCGCCTTCAGCGTCAGCCAGGGAATCGAGCGCCCGTCCGGCGCCTGCCGCGTCTCGACCGTCTCGCCGGCGACCGCCGAGCCGTCCGACAGACGCCAGACCGGCCCCTTGCCGTGCAGCCCGATCTCGCGGCCCGAGGCGTCGAACAGCGCCGCCGCCGGCGCGTCGAAGGTCCAGACGAAGGCGTCGCCCTTCTTCGCGCAGACATAGATCTGCACGCCGTCCGCGACGGCCGAAAGGACGAGGTTTGACCCGCCGGGGGCGGCTGGCGCATCCTGCGCCCGCGCGGCGCAGGGCGTTGCGGCGAGGCCGACTGCGACGAGGCGGGCGAGGCGGGGGCTGGCGGGGATGGAAGGGTGCACGGCTTTCTCTTTCGTGCGGCGCGCGCGGCGCAGCTTAGCGAAGCCGCCTGGGTTGCGCCAGCGCCGAAATCGGGCGAGCCGCCGCGCATGAGCCTCTCGCCGCAGCAGGACCGCGCGCTGAAGGAGGTGTCCGCCTGGCTGAAGCGGGCCGAATGGACGACGCGGAAGCAGGCGCAGGTGTTCCGCCTGTTCGGCTACGCCGGCGCCGGCAAGACGACGCTCGCCCGCCGCGTCGCCGAGGACGTCGACGGCGAGACGATCTTCGCCGCCTTCACCGGCAAGGCGGCGCTGATGATGCGCGCGCGCGGCTGCCGCGGCGCCCGCACCATCCACAGCCTGATCTACCGTCCGCGCGAGATGGAGGCCGAGGACGAGGCGCCGAGCTTCACGCTCAACGCCGACTCCGCGCTCGCGCAGGCGAGCCTCGTCGTCGTCGACGAATGCTCGATGGTCGACGAGGAGCTCGGGCGCGACCTGCTCTCCTTCGGCAAGCCGGTGCTGGTGCTGGGCGATCCGGCGCAGCTGCCGCCCGTGCGCGGCGGCGGTTTCTTCACCGACGCCGAGCCCGACGTCATGCTGACCGAAATCCACCGCCAGGCGGCGGACAATCCGATCATCCGCCTCTCCATGCAGGTGCGCGAGGGCGCCCGCCTCGAGCCCGGCGACTGGGGCGAGGCGAAGGTCGTGCGGCGCGGGAACATCGACGCGGCGACGGTGACCGCCTGCGACCAGGTGCTCGTCGGCGTCAACCGCACGCGGCGCGCCTACAACAGGCGCCTGCGCGAGCTCTACGGCTACGCCTCGGAGCTTCCCGAGGCGGGCGACCGGCTCGTCTGCCTGCGCAACGACAGCGCCAAGGGGCTGCTCAACGGCGGCGTGTGGACCGTCAAGACCGCCGGGACGACGCGCAAGGCGAAGCTCGTCCTGCATGTGACGCCCGAGGACGAGCCTGCGCGCAAGCCGCTGCGCGTCGGCGTGCGGCCGGAGTTTTTTCTGGGTCGCGAGGAGGAGCTGACGCCGCAGCAACGCCGCGAGTCGGACGAGTTCGATTTCGGCTACGCGCTCACCGTGCACAAGGCGCAGGGCTCGCAATGGGGCTCGGTCGCCCTGTTCGACGAGAGCGCCGCCTTCCGCGAGCATCGCAGCCGCTGGCTCTACACCGGCGTCACGCGGGCCGCCGAGCGGCTGACGGTCGTCGTGTGAACGTCCGCCTCGACGCTACAGCGCCCGCGCGAGCGGAGCGAGCGCCTGCGCCGCGTCCTCGCCGCGCCGCAGCGCCAGCACGGGCGCGGCGCAGAAGCCGGCCACCGCCGCGCAGGTCTCCTCGAGTCCGACGCCCGAGCCCGGCGTCTCGTTGACGACGACGGCGCGCACCGCAAGGCCGCGCGAGCGCGCCGCCTCGAGCCCCGTCAGCGCGTGGCTGATCGCGCCGAGATAGGAGCCGGCGACGAAGACGAGCGGCAGGCGCAGCGCGGTCATGAGGTCGAGCGTCGTGCGGCCGGGCGCGAGCGGGACCATGACGCCGCCCGCCCCCTCGATCAGCAGGACGCCCGGCGAGGCGGCGACGGCGCGCCGGCAGGCGCGCGCGAGCTCGTCATAATCGATGGCGCGGTTTTCGCGCGCCGCCGCCATGTCGGGCGAGAGCGGGGCGCGGAAGCGCCACGGCGAAATTTTCGCGATCGCCTCCTCGTCCGGCGCAAGGCCGAGCGCCTCGAGCAGCACGGCCGGGTCGCTCCCCTGAGGCGCCAGCGGATCGAAGCCGCTGACCACCGGCTTCAGCGCGGCGCAACCGCGCCCCATCGCCCGCAGCGCGCGGATGAGCGCGGCGGCGACGAAGGTCTTGCCGACGTCGGTGCCGGAGCCGGTGACGAAGCAGGCGCTCACGCCGCGCGCCCGATTTCGGCGACGGCCAGCGCGAGGCGGGCGACGTCGTCCTCGCCATGCAGGGCGCTGAAGGCGAAGCGCAAGCGCGCCGTTCCCTCTGGCACCGTCGGCGGACGGATCGCGACGACGAGGAAGCCGGCCTCCTTGAGCCGCGCCGAGGCGTTGAGCGCCGCCTGCGGCGCGCCGAGCACGAGCGGCACGATCGGGCTTTGCGGCGCGGGCAGGCCGAGCGCCTCGCAGAAGTCGCGGGCGCGCGCCAGCGGGCGGGCGGTCAGCGTCGGCTCGGATTCGATGATTTCGAGCGCGGCGAGGGCGGCGGCCGCGTTCGCCGGCGGCAGGCCGGTCGAATAGACGAAAGTGCGCGCGCGCGTGCGCAGAAGCTCGACGACGGGGCGCGAGGCGGCGAGATAGCCGCCATAGCCGCCGCCCGCCTTCGACAGCGTGCCCATCTGCAGGGGCGGCGCGCAGCCTGCGAGCGCCGCCGAGCCGCGCCCCTGCGCCAGCACGCCGAGCCCGTGCGCGTCGTCGCTCATCAGCCAGGCGTCATGCGCCGCGCACAGAGCCGCGAGCCTGGCGAGCGGTGCGAGGTCGCCGTCCATCGAGAACACGCCGTCGGTCAGCATCAGCGCGCGCCGCGCGCCGCCGCGATGGGCTTCGAGCAGTTCGGCGGCGTGCGCGACGTCGTTGTGGCGGAAGCGCAGCGTCCTCGCCGGGGAAAGCTGCGCTCCGGCGAACAGGCAGGCGTGCGCCAGCTCGTCGATGAGGATGAGGTCGCCTTCGCCCGCGAGCGTCGGGACGATCCCGGCGTTGGCGAGATAGCCCGAGCCGAACACGATCGCCGCTTCGCTTCCCTTGAAGCGCGCGAGCCGCTCCTCCAGCTCCTCGATGAGCGGGCAGTCGCCGGTGACGAGGCGCGAGGCGCCGGCGCCGGTTCCGTAGCGCTCGATCGCCCGGACCGCCGCCGCCTTGACCTCAGGATGATGGGAAAGGCCGAGATAGTCGTTGCAGGCGAAGGAGACGAGCCGGCGCCCCTCGCGCAGCACATGGACCCCGTCCTCGCGCGCGGTCGGGACGAGCCGGCGGCGCAGATGCGCGGCCTCGAGCTCCTCGAGCTTTTGCGCGGCGAAACGGTCGAGGGAGTCCATAGGCGCCTGCGGGCGGGCCGGCGCGTTTGACGCGGAAGGCCGTGTTGACTTACGCGGTTTTCGCGCAATCGGCGCGCCGGATCAAATGCGCGGCGCGACGCGGGAAGCTTCAGGAATGATCGAGCCTCCGCCCTGGTTCGCGAAAGGGCTGCCCCATGTCTGGCTGCCCTATGCGCAGATGAAGACGACGCCGCCGCCGCTGGCGGCCGTCGCGACGCAAGGCTCGCGCATAAAACTCGCCGACGGGCGCGAGCTCGTCGACGGGATCGCCAGCTGGTGGACGGCCTGCCACGGCTACAATCATCCCCATATCGCGCAGGCGGTGCGCCGCCAGCTCGAGGCGATGCCGCATGTGATGTTCGGCGGCCTCGTCCACGAGCAGGCGCTGACCCTCGCGCGACGGCTCGCGCAGCTCGCGCCGGGCGGCTTGAACCGCGTCTTCTTCACCGATTCGGGCTCGGTCGCCGTCGAGGTGGCGATGAAGATGGCCGTGCAGCTCCATCTCAACCGGGGCGAGCGCGGCCGCGTGAAATTCCTTTCCTTCCGCGGCGGCTATCACGGCGACACGTTCGCCTGCATGTCGGTGTGCGATCCCGACGAGGGTATGCACGCGGCCTTCGCCGGCGTCGTCCCGGCGCAGGTCGTCGTCGACCTGCCGCGCGACGAAGAGAGCGAAAAGGCGTTCGAGACGGCGCTCGCCGCGCATGAGGGCGAACTCGCCGCGATCCTCGCCGAGCCTCTGGTCCAGGGGGCGGGCGGCATGATCTTTCACGACGCCGAAGTCCTGCGCCGCCTGCGCCGCGCCGCCGACAGCATCGGCGTTCCGCTCATCCTCGACGAGATCTTCACCGGCTTCGGCCGCACCGGGACGATGTTCGCCTGCGAGGCGGCGGGCGTCGTCCCCGACATCTTGACCCTGTCCAAGGCGCTGACCGGCGGAACCCTGCCGCTCGCCGCCACCATCGCCACGGGCGAGGTGTTCGACGCCTTCTGGTCGGACGATCCGGCGCATGCGCTGATGCACGGGCCGACCTTCATGGGAAACGCGCTCGCTTGCGCTGCGGCCAACGCCTCGCTCGACCTCTTCGAGCGCGAGCCGCGGCTCGATCAGGTCGCGCATGTCTCCGCCCTGCTGGCGCGCGGGCTCGAGCCCTGCCGCGATCTGAAGGGCGTGGTCGACGTGCGCGCGATGGGGGCGATCGGCGTCGTCGAGCTCGAAAAGATTTCCGACCTCGCCGGGCTGAAGCGGCGCTTCGTCGAGCGCGGCGTATTCGTGCGCCCGTTCGGCCGGATCGTCTATCTGACGCCGGCCTTCACCATTTCCGACGACGAGCTCGCGACGCTGACGCAGGCGATCGTCGCCGCGCTGGCGGAGAAGGGTTAGAAAGCCGCTCGGCCCGTTCGCTCGGCGTCCCACTGGACGGCGGTTCGCGCGAATGAAATCATGATCTATTGGCCTCGTCGCTCGTCGAAGCGGCTGCGATGTGTTTCGGCCCTGCGGTGGATATGGCGGGCCTGGAGAAGATCCTGCCGCGAGAGGATGCCGACGACGCGGCGCGTCGCAGGATCGATGATCGGAATGCGTCCGACGCCGGTCTCGATGATGAGGTCCGCGAGAATGCTGCTGGGCGTATCGGGATAGGCGACGGGCAGCGAAGCGTCCGACAGCGCTTCGGCTAGCGTCGCCGCAGGACTGTCGCGGCCCTGCCACCGCAATGCGTCCGTGCGGGACGCAAGACCGAGGAGCCGGCCCTCGTCGTCGACTACAGGGTAGCTCCGGTACGTCGCGTCCTTGCCGAAGAACGCCAGCATGTCGGAGACCAGCATGCTTCCCGGAAGCGTCGCCGGGTTGCAGGTCATCAGTTGCCGGGCTTGCATGAAGTCGAGGGGATCGACCGTGTATTCTTGAAGGATATGCCGCCCGCGCCGCGCGAGCTTCTCGGTGAGGATGGAGCGCCGCATGAGCAGAACGCTCACCGCATAGGCGCCGCCGGCTGCGGCGATGGTGAGCGGCAACGCCTCGAAATGATCCGTCAGCTCGACGGCGAACAGCGCGCCTGTTATCGGCGCGCGCATGGCGCCGCTCATGATTCCGGCCATTCCGACCATCGCCCAAAGGCCTGCGTCGCCCGGAAGGGCGTAGCCGACGAGACAGCCCAAGGCGCCGCCCAGGATGAGCAGCGGGGCCAGCACGCCGCCCGAAGTGCCCGATCCCAAAGCCGCCAGCCACACCGCCGCCTTCACCGCCAGCAGCGTGATCACAGCTTGCGTCGTCAACGAACTGTCGAGCAACGCTTGTATATTGGCGTAGCCGGCGCCCAGAACGCGAGGGTCTATCAGTCCGCCAAAGCCGACCACGACGGCGCCGATCGCCGGCCACCACATCCAGTGAATGGGCAGGCGATGAAAGACATCCTCGACCCTGTAGAGGGCGCTCGAGACCAACGTGGCCTGCAGACCTGAAATGACTCCGACTCCCGAAGCCGCGGCGACCGCCCATGCGGCGGACGGCGTCGCGGCCGCGAACGTGAACATGGGCCCTGCGCCTATCATCAGCGGGCGACAAACCGAGGAGACAAGAACCGCGGCCACCACAGGAACGAAGCTGCGCGGCTTCCATTCAAACAGCAGCACCTCGACCGCCAGCAGGATCGCCGCGAGCGGCGTGTTGAAGATCGCCGTCATGCCTGCGGCGGCGCCCGCGACCAGCAGGGTTTTGCGTTCGGCGGCGCTCAGGTGGAAACATTGCGCGAAGAGAGAGCCGATTGCGCCGCCCGTCATGATGATCGGCCCTTCCGCGCCGAACGGGCCGCCGCTGCCGATCGAGATCGCCGAGGAGACAGGCTTGAGGATCGCCACTTTCAGCGACAGCCGGCTTTCTCCGTAGAGTATCGCCTCGATCGCCTCAGGGATGCCATGGCCCCGGATTTTCTCCGATCCGAAGCGCGCCATGAGCCCGATGACAAGGCCGCCGATTACGGGAATGAAAAGCGTGCTCCAGCCGTGCGCGGCGTCGGCGATCGACGCCGGCGCCGTCGAAAACCGGCGGAGCCAGAAGACGTTGGCGGCCAGCGCGATCAGCTTCGTCAGAACCCATGCGCCGCAGGCGCCGCCGGCGCCCACGGGCGCCGCCATCGCGGCGAGCAGAATCATCCTGAAATCGGCGCTGTGATCGGCGAGGCGGTGGCTCTCGACGGCGGAGCGGGAGGGAAAGCTCATCTTTGTCCTTTAGGGCGGCGCGCTCCTATTATATCGTATTACGATATTATTCAATCCTGGACGAATCGATGTCGAAGAAGCCCGAGGCTCTGCATGACGACGACTACGCCGCGTTGGCGGATTAGGCTTGATCGTGCGTCAGACGGACGAAGAGGACGGTCGCAAGACCAGACTAGGACGAATCCACATTCAACGCAGCCATAGATCGATTGCGGCGAGGTGGATGAATGCGAGATAGAGGTTGGCGCGTCGATCGTAGCGTGTCGCGAACCTGCGGAAGTGCTTGAGCTTGTTGAAGC
>NZ_JAYRLA010000025.1:0-31133 GCF_041905455.1 Methylocella sp.
CCACTGAGCCTCGTTCAGCTCATAGCGTCGCACGCCCATCGATGCGCTCCGAATCAAAAAAATCCGCAGCCCATTGATTCCGCGCCAAACGCAAAAATGAATCCCGAATGTCGATTGGTCCTAGAGCAGCTTGTCCAGAGTGATCGGCAGGTCGCGCACGCGCCTGCCCGTGGCGTGGAAGACGACGTTCGCCGCCGCCGCCGCGGCGCCGACGATCCCGATCTCGCCGAGGCCCTTCACGCCAAGCGGGCTCACCTTGTCGTCCCGCTCCTCCACGAAGATCGCCTCGACCTCGCCGACGTCCGCCTTGGTCGGGATGTGGTATTCGCCGAAATTGTGGTTCATGACCCGCGCGAGCGCGTGGTCCGGCGCGCCCTCCTCATGCAGCGCCACGCCGATCCCCATCACCACGCCGCCCATGATCTGGCTGCGTCCGGTCAGCGGATTGAGGCTCTTTCCCGCCGCGACGGCGCTGACCACGCGCGGGACGCGCACGACGCCGGTCAACAGCCCATCGGCGGGAAACTCCGCCGCATAGCGCGCGAGGCCTGCGACCTTGAGCGGGCCTTCCACGCGCGCACGGGGCGAGCCGACGTGAAGTTGCGACATGACCGGCTCCCTGCTCGGCTTTTGCGTGCGCTCCGGCGTCAATTCACGCTTTTGACGCTCTGCCGCTGCGGCGCGCCGCGCGAGGCCTGCGACAGAGCGCGCAGAATCGCGCGGCGGGCAGCTCGACCTTGAAGGCGTTGCCCTTGAGAGGACGCGCCGGCGCGAGGATCGCGTCGGCGACGCGCGCGAAGGCCTCGCGCAGGGGCAGGCGCGCGACGTGGACGAGCAGCGTCGGGCGCGCGACGTCATATTTCATGAGATCGACGAGATTGGCGCCGCCGGCGACGAAGGCGGCGCGCGGATCGGCGGCGACCGCCGCGGCGGCCTCCGCCACCGAGGACGCACGCAGATAGGCGAAGCGCTTCATTGCGCCGCCTCCCCCGCCGCCTCGCTTTCGGCGAGGACGTCGCGGATCGCCGCAAGGATGTTCGGGTAGGCGCCGCAACGGCAGAGGTTCCCGCTCATCGCCTCGCGGATCTCGTCGTCCGTATGGGCGCGGCCCTCGTTGAGAAGCCCGACGGCCGAGCAGATCTGGCCGGGCGCGCAGTAGCCGCACTGGAACGCGTCGCGCGCGATGAAGGCCCGCTGCATCGGGCGCAGGCGGCCCGGCGCGCCGGGCCCCTCGATGGTCACGACGTCCGCGCCCTCCTGCATGATCGCCAGCGTGAGGCAGGCGTTGACCCGGCGCCCGTCGACCAGCACGGCGCAGGCGCCGCACTGGCCGTGGTCGCACCCCTTCTTCGTTCCCGTGAGGCCGAGCCGCTCGCGCAGAAGATCGAGCAGGGTCACGTCGGGCGCGATCATTACGACGACAGGCGCGCCGTTGACGCTCGGATTGAGCTCCGCGTCCTGCGCGGCGGCGACGAAGAAGGAGCGGCCGCCCGAAGCTGTTCGAGCCCCGAACGAGCGTCGGCCGCGGACATTCCACTTTTCCGCGCGCCGCAGGACGGCCTATCTGTAGTAGCCGCCGAAGAAGGGCGTGCCGACGCCTTCGTCCGGATCGAACACGTCGTCGCCGTTGCCGAAGGCGTAGCCCTCGTCATAGTCGTGGGCGATCGCCTCGGTCTGGATCGCCGTGCCGATGGCGCTGCGCTCGTTGGCGTAGGCGACCGGACGGCGCGAGCGCTCCTGCAGCGTTCCGGCGCCGCCCGGCAGGGGGTAGAAGCCTGCGCCGCTTTCAGGATCCTGCGACAGGTTCGTCCAGCCGCCGCCCGGCGCATAGGCGACCTTGCCGCTTTTCGCCGCTACGGGCGCGGCGGCGAAAAGCGCCGCGCCGGCGAGCGCGAAGCCGAAGCGCCGAAGATTGCGAAGACGCATTTTTTCTCCTTTTCGGGACCTGCTTACAAGGACCTGCCTGAACTCGAGGAAGCAACCATCCGCCGCCTCACACGTTGCGGCCGCCATCGATAACGGACCTTCAGGAGTTTCGCACGTGGAGCCTATGAAACCCATGGAGCCCATGAAGCCGATGTCCGGCGGCGGCTGGCGGCCGAAGGATCTCGGTTCGCCGTCGTCGAGCGGCGGCCAGGACGATTTGCGCTACGCCTTCTGCCCCGACAAGCGCCGTCTGCTGATCGACCGGGCCGGGAAGGTCTCGACCTATGACACGGGCGACCTGCAGATCGGCGGCGTGCGGCGGAGCCGATCCCGCCTTTTCAAGCCAGAAGGGCCCGGTCGACCTCTCGAGCCTGAAGAAGCTCGACTGAAGCCGGAGGAGCGCGCCGAGCCGGTGCGCTCTCAGAAGCTCGCCGTCGCGAGGCGCCAGCGCGCGAGTTCGGAGGCGGTGAGGATGCGCACCTGGCTCGGATCGATCTGCTCGGCGACGGCGACGAGCTCCACGCTCACCCCCATCGCCAGCGTATAGCGCTTCAGCATGGCGGTCATCGCCTCGCCGGCGAAATGGCGCTTCGCGCCGTTCCAGGCGAAGATGCGGTGGACGCCGATCTGGCTGCCCGGCGGCGCGACGCGGCGCGCGGCGCCCATGAAGGCGTAGACGCAGGACGAGAAACAGATTCCGGCCTGCGGAATATAGTCCGCGGGCGCCGCCACCGTGACGGTCGCGCCGGCGCGACGAAAGGCCTCGCCCAGCTCCATCGCGGCGACGATCTTGCCGCCCGGCGAGTTCAGGATCACGAGCGGATGGCGACCGGCGTCGCCCGACGCCTGGAGCATCGCCCTGAACCGCTCGGCCGCGCCCTCCTCGATCGAGCCTTCGGCGACGATCGCGCTCGAGCAGCGCCCGGCGCAGGTCGCCGCGTCCGCCCAGCGGAAGGTCATCGTCCCGGCGGACGCCGGGACCGTCAGGGCGACGAGCGCCGCGGCGAGGCGCGCGCCCATGCGAAAGCCGACCACAGGCTGCGCCCCGCTCATCTTTCCCTCCGCTCGCCGAGGCGCCATCATGGAGCGCAGGGCGAAGGCGGGTCAATGCGGCGCGATCCGCCGGCTCGCCTTGACCGCGCCGCCGGGCTCGATTAATAGATAATCAAAATGGATTGATAGATTTTTTCTATAATCATCCAGCCTGACGAAGTCCGCCGCGCCGCCGACCGACGCAAGAAAGCGCAATTCGGAGCGAAGTCTCATCGATATGACAGCCAGCATCATCCCGCCCCGCCCGACCGCGCGTCCCGCCTCGCCGAACTTCTCGTCCGGCCCCTGCGCCAAGCGCCCAGGCTGGCGCAGCGGCGTCCTCGACGACGCGCCGCTCGGTCGCTCGCACCGCGCGGGACCGGCCAAGGCGCGCCTCAAGGCCGCCATCGACCGCACGCGCGAGCTGCTCGAGATCCCCGACGGCCATCGCATCGGGATCACGCCGGGCTCCGACACCGGCGCCTTCGAGATGGCCATGTGGTCGACGCTGGGCGCGCGCGGCGTCGACGTGCTCGCCTGGGAGTCGTTCAGCGAGGGCTGGGCCGGCGACGTCGTCAAGCAGTTGAAGCTCAAGGACGCGCGCGTGCTGGAGGCGCCCTACGGCGAGATTCCCGATCTCTCTACGGTGAATTTCGATAATGACGTCGTCTTCGCGTGGAACGGCACGACCTCGGGCGCGCGCGTTCCGGACGCCGGCTGGATTTCCCCGCGCCGCGCCGGCCTCACCCTGTGCGACGCCACCTCCGCCGCCTTCGCGCAAAAACTCGACTGGGACAAGCTCGACGTCGTCACCTTCTCCTGGCAGAAGGCGCTGGGCGGCGAGGCCGGCCATGGCGTCATCGTCCTTTCGCCGCGCGCCGTCGAGCGGCTTATTTCCTACGTTCCGCCGTGGCCGCTGCCGAAAGTCTTCCGCCTGACGAGCGGCGGCAAGCTCGTCGAGGGACTCTTCGAGGGCGAGACGATCAACACGCCCTCCATGCTATGCGTCGAGGACTATCTCGACGCGCTGCGCTGGGGCGAGTCGGTCGGCGGGCTCGACGGCCTCCTCGCCCGCGCCGACGCCAACGCCAGGGCGCTCGGCGACTGGGTGGAGCGCACGCCGTGGATCGACTTCCTCGTCGCCGATCCGGCGATCCGCTCGAACACCAGCGTCTGCCTCAAGATCGTCGATCCCGCCGTCGCCGCGCTCGACGCCAAAGGCCAGGCGGCGTTCGTCAAGGCGCTGACCTCTCTCCTCGAGAAGGAGAAGGCGGCCTATGACGTCGGCGCCTATCGCGACGCCCCGCCCGGGCTGCGCATCTGGTGCGGGGCGACCGTCGAGACGGCCGACGTCGCGGCGCTGACGGGTTGGCTCGACTACGCCTTCGCCAGCGTCAAGGCGCAGACCGCCGTCCCGGCCTGACCGCCGCGCTTCTCCTTATGTCTTGACATGTCGGCGTCGTAGCGGCCCCTCGCCGCGACGCCCGCCACCGGAGCTGTCCATGCCTCGCCGCGTCCTGATCTCAGATGCGCTTTCGCCGGCCGCCGTGGCCATCTTCAAGGACCGCGGCGTCAGCGTCGATTTCGAGCCGGCGCTCGGCAAGGACAAGGAGAAGCTCGCCGGCGTCATCGGCGGCTATCACGGCCTCGCCATCCGCTCCGAGACCAAGGTCACGGCCGAGATTCTCGCCCGGGCGCAGAACCTCAAGGTGGTCGGGCGCGCCGGCATCGGCGTCGACAACGTCGACATCCCGGCGGCGACAGCGCGCGGCGTCATCGTGATGAACACGCCCTTCGGCAACTCGATCACGACCGCCGAGCACGCGATCGCCATGATGTTCGCCGTCGCCCGCCAGATTCCCGCCGCCGACGCCTCGACGCAGGGCGGCAAATGGGAGAAGAGCCGCTTCCTGGGCGCCGAGATCACCGGCAAGGTGCTGGGCGTCGTCGGCTGCGGCAACATCGGCGCGATCGTCGCGAGCCGGGCGATCGGCCTGCACATGCATGTGATCGCCTTCGACCCGTTCCTCGCGCCCGAGCGCGCCGCCGACCTCGGCGTCGAGAAGGTCGAGCTCGACGAGCTTCTCGCGCGCGCCGACTTCATCACCCTGCACACGCCGATGACGGCGCAGACGCGGAACATCCTCTGCGCCGAAGCGCTGGCGCGGACGAAGAAGGGGGTGTTCGTGATCAATTGCGCGCGCGGCGGCCTCGTCGATGAGGAGGCCCTGCGCGCCCTGCTCGACTCCGGCCATGTCGCCGGCGCCGCCTTCGACGTCTTCTCGAAGGAGCCGGCGAAGGAGAACCCGCTGTTCGGCGCGCCGAACATGGTGTGCACGCCGCATCTTGGCGCCTCCACCGCCGAGGCGCAGGAGAACGTCGCGCTGCAGATCGCCGAGCAGATGGCCGACTATCTGACGCGCGGGGCGATCGCCAACGCCGTCAACTTCCCCTCCATCGCCGCCGAGGAGGCCGGCCGGCTGAAGCCGTTCGTCGCGCTCGCCGACGTGCTCGGCGCCTTCGTCGGCCAGATGCTCGACAGCGGCGTCGTCAAGGCGACCATCGTCTATGAGGGCGCGGTCGCCGAGCTCAAGACCAAGGCGCTGACCGCCTCGGCGCTCGCCGGGCTGCTGCGCCCCGTGCTCGAGGACGTGAGCGTCGTCTCGGCGGCGGCCGTGGCCAAGGAGCGCGGGATCGTCGTCGACGAGGTCTCGCGCGCCGCCGAAGCCGACTATGAATCGCTGATGAGCCTGATCGTCGAGACGCAGGCGCGCACGCTTCGGGTCAGCGGCACCGTGTTCCATGACGGGCGGCCGCGCATCGTCGAGATCGACGGCGTCGACGTCGACGCAGTGGTCGCGCCCTTCATGCTTTACGTCAGCAACGAGGACAAGCCCGGCTTCATCGGCAAGCTGACGAGCGTCGTCGGCGCCGCCGACGTCAACATCGCGACCATCTCCCTCGGGCGCGACCGCGAGGGAGGCGCCGCCGCCTCGCTGATCGCCGTCGACGCGCCGCTGCCCCCCGCGACGCTGACGCTCGCCGGCGCGCTGACCGGGGTGAAGCGGGTCAAGGCGCTGCGCTTTTCGGTCTAATCCTCGAAAATCTCGTCCTGCGCATATCCTTGCGCGTAAAGGAGCGCGGCGAGGTCGGCGTGCTCGATCCGCGCCGCCGCCGCGGCCGCGACCGCCGGCTTGCCGCGGAAGGCGACGCCGAGCCCCGCCGCCTGCAGCATCGGCAGGTCGTTGGCGCCGTCGCCGACCGCGAGCGTCTCCTGCGCGCCAAGGCCGCGTTCGGCGCGAAGGCGCAGCAGGGTCGCGCGCTTGCCGTCGGCGCCGAAGACCGGCTCGGCGACGGACCCGGCGAAGCGCCCGTCCCCGTCGATCTCGAGCCGGTTGGCGACGTCGAGGTCGAAGCCGATCCTTTGCGCGACGACGCGGGTGAAGACGGTGAAGCCGCCGGAGGCGAGCGCCGTCAGCGCGCCGTTCCGGCGCATGGTGCGCACCAGAGCGCGCCCGCCCGACGTGAGCGTGATCGCCCGCTCCAGCACGCGGTCGACGACGGCGAGCGGCAGGCCCTTCAGCAACGCGACGCGCTCGCGCAGCGCGCCCTCGAAGGCGATCTCGCCGCGCATCGCCCGCTCGGTGATCGCGGCGACATGATCCTTGAGCCCCGCCTCGGCGGCGAGCTCGTCGATGCATTCCTGCCCGATCATGGTCGAGTCCATATCGGCGACGAACAGCTTCTTGCGCCGCCCCTGCGCCGGCTGGACGACGACGTCGACGGGCGCGCCCTCCAGCGCCTCCCGCGCGCGAGCTTCGGCGCCGGACGCGCGCTCGGGCGGAAGGAAAAGGTCGAGGGCGAGCCCCGGCGCGAGCCAGCGCGCCTCGCGCGCGCCAAGAGCCGCTTGCGCGCGGCGCGCGAGCTTTTCGCTCAGGATCGGGGCTTGCGGATCGCAGACGAAGGTGGCGACGAAATCGGCTGGCGGCGGCATGGCGGGGTTCTGGAGCGCGTTCAGCGAAATCCAGTTCGCCGAACGCGCTCTAGCTATTTGTTCAAACGCGTTTTCTCAACGCAAAAGTTTTGCTGAAAACGCTCCGGCGCCCGTCGCGCCGCCGTCCTCAGCCGAAGGCTCGCTCTTCGCGCCTATTGCGCGCCGCGCGTCGCCTCGAACAGGAACCAGGTGCGGCGCTCGGCCTCGTCGATCCACACCTCGAGGAGGCTCGCCGTGGCGACGTCCTCCATCTCGTCGCAGACGCCGTGCAGCTCGCGCAGCGAGGCGGCGAGCTGCTTGTTGTCGTCGCGCAGCTCGGCCAGCATGTCGGCCGGCGTCACATAGGGCGCGTCATTGTCGAGCAGGCGCTGGATGCGGCTGATCTCGCCGATCGAGCGCAGCGTCGTGCCGCCGATCTTGCGCGCGCGCTCGGCGATCGGATCGGTCGTCGCGAAGATCTGGTCGGACTGCTCGTCGAGCAGGAGATGGTAGTCGCGGAAATGCGAGCCCGACATGTGCCAGTGGAAGTTCTTGGTCTTGAGATAGAGCGCGAACATGTCCGCGAGCAGGGTGGTGAGGCCTGCGGCGATGTCCTTCGTCGCTTCGGGCTTGAGGTCGGTCGGCGTTTCGAGGGGCGCGATCTGGCGCTCCTGCGCGGTCTTGGCGGCCATCAGGGTGGTCCTTGCGAAGGGGATGGAAGCCGCCTGCGGCGACGGCCGAGTCTAACCCGCCGGCGACGCCAAGGTTCCGGGCTCGCACGCCTTCTAGGCGCCGCGGGCGCCGCGCTCGCGCCGGAGCCAGAAGAACGCGAGCGCGCCGACCACGGCGACGATGAACACGAGCGAGACGAACAGCGCCGACTGGTCGAGCCAGGCGAACGCCGGCACGCACAGCGCCATGACGAGGCCGTTGGCGCACAGCCGCCACGACAGGAGATGCGCGCCTGCGACGAACACGCCGAGCGCGAGCAGAAGCAGCATGGCGAGGGTGGTGATGTCCTCGTTGGCGATCGCCTGCACGCTCGGCAGCAGCAGCAGGTTCATGGCGACGAGGAAGGCGCCCCAGTGCAGGGCCTGCGTCCAGACGAGCCGCAGCCTGTCCGGCGCGTCCCTCCAGCCGGTCGCGACGCAGAGCGCGCCGACGATGCAGGCCATGAACTCCCAGTAGCCGAACAGCCGCGCGCGCGTGAGGCTCATGTAGGCGACGCCGCCGAGCGTCAGCGCGAGGATGGCGAGATAGGGCGCCTCGCGCACCCAGAAGCTCGGCCCGGCCTCGTCTTCGTAGAGATCGTCCGAATAGCTCACGCGCGCGCTCCTTGCGTTCCGGCGCGCCCGCGCCGCGCCGAAGCGTGCCAGGAATAGACGACGCCGAGGCCGGCGAGCGCCAGGACGAGGCCGAGCACGACGGCGATCGCCGACTGCTGCAGCCAGGCGATGCCCGGAACCGCAACGGCCATGACGACGCCGATGAAGGCGATCTGCCATGACATGATGTTGATTCCCGCCGTCACCGTGCCGAGGGCGAGCAGCAGAAGCACGGTGAGTCCGGTCGCCTCGGGGTTGAGCAGACGCTGCACGCCCGGCAGCAGCGCGAGGTTCATCGCGATGAGGAAGGAGATCCAGTGCAGCGCCTGGCTCACGACGAGCCGGATGCGGCCGCGCCGGTCTTCGGTCTCCGACCAGCCGGTCGCGATGACGGCGACGCAGACGACGAAGGCCATGAACTCCCAGTAGCCGACGAGGTTGCGGCGCGAGACGGCGGTGTAGCCGACGCCGAGCAGCATCATGCCGAGCACGATGAGATAGGGCAGCTCGCGCATCCACAGGCTGCGCTTCGGACTCGGCTCGACCCGATCGGGGTTCTGCAGGATCTCTCTGGCGTTGAACGGGGGGCTCGACTCGGTCATCGCGTGGGTCCGATGCGGGATGGGCGCGCGGCCCAGGCGCGCAGTGATACCGCCAAAGCGCGGCTCCGCCTAGGGCTCCATAAGCGCGCAAGCGGGCCGGAACCCGCGCCGCCGGGCGGCGTTCCGGGCGCATTCCGCGTCGGCCGAGGCCGTCGCATCCTGTCCGTGGAGCAGACCCGTGGCCAAAATCGCTATGATCGCCTTCCTGCCGATCGCGGCGGTGACCTTCGGCGTCATGTCGCTGTTCATCGCGCTGAACCCGCAGCTGACGCATAATTTCGACTGGGCGTTCGGCGCCTACATGAACGTCGCGCTTTTGAGCTTCGTCGTCGCCGCGCCGATCTCCTGGCTCGTCGCGCGGCGCATGATGACGCGGCGCGACAAGCGGATCGCCGACGCCTCCGCGCGCGGCTAGCGTTCAGGGCTCGCCGTCGCCCCGGGCGAGAAGGTCCGGCCGGCGCGCGGCGGTGAGGCGCAGCGCCTCCTCGCGCCGCCACGCCTTTATCCGGCCGTGGTCGCCGGAAAGCAGGACGGGCGGGATCCCGCGTCCCTCCCATTCGCGCGGGCGGGTGTAGTGCGGATATTCGAGCAGGCCGCCCTCGAAGCTCTCCTCCTCGCCCGATTCCGCCTTGCCCATGACGCCGGGCAGAAGCCGCACGCAGGCGTCGAGAAGGACCATGGCGGCGAGCTCGCCGCCGGAGAGCACGTAGTCGCCGATCGAGACCTCCTCCAGCCCGCGGCCCTCGATCACCCGCTCATCGACCCCCTCGAAGCGGCCGCACACGAGGACCGCGCCCTCCCCGGCCGCAAGCTCGCGCACGCGGCGCTGCGTCAGCGGCCTGCCGCGCGGGCTCATCATCAGGCGCGGGCGCGCGTCGCCCGGCGCGAGCGCGGCGTCGAGCGCGGCGGCGAGCACGTCCGCCCGCAGCACCATCCCGGCGCCGCCGCCGGCCGGCGCGTCGTCGACGGCGCGATGGCGGCCGAGCCCGTGCGCGCGGATGTCGTGCGCCTCGAGGGAGAAGCTCCCGCGCCCAAGGGCTTCGCCGGCGAGCGAGAAGCCGAGCGGCCCCGGGAACATGGCCGGAAACAGGGTGAGCACGCTCGCGCGCCAGGGGCTCAAGGGGCGTCCGCGGCGTCCCCGCCGGCCTCCTCGCGCGCCTCGATCTCGACGGGCGCGGCGATGACGATCACGCCGGCGGCGAGATCGACGCCCGGCGCCACGGCGCGGGTGAAGGGAAACAGCAGGGTTTCGCCCCCCGCCTCCGGCGCCACTTCAAGGATCTGGCCGGCGCCATAGTCGAGCACGTCGCGCACATGGCCGATCGGGCGTCCTTCAGGATCCTGCGCGAGAAGGCCGACGAGATCGGCGACGTAGAACTCCTCCTCCTGCGTCGCCGGCAATTTTTCGCGCGAGGCGTAGAGATCGAGGTTGGTCAGCGCCTGCGCCGCCTCGCGGCTGTCGACGCCGCCGAGCCGGACGATGAAGGCGCCGTCCTTGAGGGGGCGCGAGGCGCGCAGCGAGAAGGCGCGCGTCCCCGCGCGGTCGAAGAGCGGCGCGTAGGACAGGATCGCCGCCCTGTCCTGCGTGAAGCTCAAAAGGCGGATTTCGCCGCGCACGCCATGGGCCGCGCCGAGCCGCCCGACGAGGATCAGCCTGTCCCGTCCGTCCTGCAGCGGCATCGCCCGCCCCTATTTCGCGGCGCGGGCCCTGAGCGCGTGGTCGGCGAGCGTCTTGCCGAGCGACCAGACGGCTCCGGGCACGCGATGCGCGTCGGCGATCGTCTCGTCGAAGGCGCGCTCGATCCAGTCGCAGTCGGCGTCGTCCATGACGAGGGTCGGCAGCAGCTTGACGACATGGCTGCCGTGCCCCGCGACCTGCACGAGAATCTTGTGGTCCTTGAACAGCGGCAAGGTGACGAGCTGGCAGAACAGGCCCTGGTTGACCGCCTCGACGACGCCCCAGGCGGCCTTGAGCTTCAGCGACTGCGGGCTGCCGAACTCGATCCCGATCATCAGCCCCTTGCCGCGCGCGTCCTTCACGAGCTCGTAGCGCTGGGCCATGGCGCGGAACGACCTCAGCAGGCGCTCGCCCTGCCGCTCGGCCCGCGCGATCAGCCGCTCGCCCTCGATGATCTCGAGCGCGGCGAGGCCGCAGGCCATGGCGAGCTCGTTCTTGGCGAAAGTCGAGCCGTGCACGACGGCCCTGTCCATGCGGTTGAAGACCTTGTCGAACACGGCCTTGCGCGTCATCAGCGCCCCGACGGGGGTCTGCCCGCCCGACAGGCCTTTGGCCACCAGGACCATGTCCGGCTCGACGTCCCAGTGCTCGACCGCGAGGAAGCGTCCGGTGCGCCCGAGGCCCGTCTGGATCTCGTCGGCGACGAACAGCGCCCCATGCTTGCGGCACAGCCGCGCCGCCTCGCGAAGATAGGCGTCGCCCGGCAGGTTGACGCCCTTGCCCTGGATCGGCTCGACGATGAAGCCGGCGACGTCGCCGGCGGCGAGCGCCGCCTCGAGCGCGGGCAGGTCGTCGAACGGAACCTCGACGCAGTCGGGCAGAAGCGGCCCGAAGCCGTCCCTGAAGATAGCGTCGCCGTTCAGCGACAGGGAGCCGAGGCTGAGCCCGTGGAAGGCGTGGCTGCAGTGGACGATCCTGGCCCGGCCGGTGGCGCGGCGGGCGAATTTCATCGCCGCCTCGACCGTCTCCGTGCCGGAATTGGCGAAGAACACCTTGTCGAGCCAGGGAACGAAGCCGAGCAGGCGCTCGGCCAGCAGGCCGGAGAGGACGGAGACGTCCATCTGCACGAGATTGGGCAGGTCGGCCGCGAGCGCCGACTCGATCGCCTCGCGCACGACCGGATGGTTGCGTCCGACGGCGAAGACGCCCCAGCCGCTGAGGAGGTCGAGATAACGCGTCCCGTCGCGGTCGTAGAGATACTGGCCTTCCCCGCGCGAAAAGCCGACGTCGCCGCCGATGGTCTGGATGACGCGGACCATCATCTCGTTCATGTGCGCGGCGTGCAGCGCGTAGCGCTCGCCCTCGCGCTCGGCGATCAATTCGGCGATGTCGAAACGCCGCGGCGCCCTCGCGAGGGCCGCTTCCTGTAGGGCTTTCGTCGTCAAGTCATTGAGCTCCGAACGTCGCCGCGGCCTGCGGGCAGAGCCCTAAAGCCGCAGGACTGCGCGGACGGGCGCGCCAGAGGCGACAGTTAGAGCAGAATCCCTTGAAACGAAACTTCATTTTCGCGGAAGCGGCTCCCGGCGCCGCGCGCCCCGCCAGCGTGCGGCCGCGTGACGCGGACGGCGCGACGCGAGAAGCCCGGGCTTGCGCCCGGGCTGCGTCAAACGTCGCGAGAGGGAATGGTGGGCGCGACAGGGATCGAACCTGTGACCCCTACGATGTCAACGTAGTGCTCTCCCGCTGAGCTACGCGCCCTCCGCCTCGCGGCCGGAGCCGCCAGCATATATCGGCTCGCCCGCGGGCGCGCAAGCCGCGCCGGCGCCGTTTTTTGCGTCCCTCAGAAGCCGACGCCGATCGGCGAGGCGGACGACGGACGGCCCGACGCGGCCTGCGCCGGCGCGGCCGGGACGGGACGGACCTCGCGCGCGGGCCGGGCCTCCCGGACCGCGGGCCGCTCCCGCGCCGGGCGCGCGGGCGCGGGTTTTTCGGGCGCCGGCTTCTCGGGAGCGGGCCGCGCCTCGCGCCTCGGCTCCGGCCGCGCGCGCGGCGGCTCGGCGGCGGGAAGGCGGACGATCTCCTTCTTCGGCGCGGCCGGCTTGCCGGGCGCGGCGACGGCTGGCGCGCATACGCCGTCCGGCTCGGCCTTGAGGCGCGAGACGAGCGCGTCGTCGACCGCCAGCGGCGCGGCCGCGGGCGCCTCGCCCCTGGCCGCGAAATAGCGCGAGAAGGCCGCCTTCGCGCGCGCGTCGAGCGCGCCGCTCGAAGGCGGGGCGAGGCAGCCGATGCGGGCGAGCTCGTCCTGCGCCGCGCGGATCTGCGGCTTCGTGTTGACGACGGCCGGCTCGGGCAGCTCGCGCAGCGCGGCCTCGACCTGCGGCGAAAGGCGCGCGCAGGCGAGGCCCCGCTTCAGCGCGGCGAGCTTTTCGCGCGTCGCGGCGGCGTCCGCGCCCGGCGCGGCCCTCAGCGAGGCGAGCTCGAGGTCCTCGCGCCGGCACGCCTCCTCGAGGCGGGCGGCCTCGGACTCGAGCGCGGCGACTTTCGCGCCGGCGGCGGATTTGACGGAGGCGCAGGTCGCCGACTGCGCCAGGGCGCGCAGCCCGTCGCCGTCCGAGGGCGCGAGCGCGGCGAGGGCTCCCTCCTCGCGCGCGCAGGCCTCCTTCGCCTCGGCGAGGGCGCGGTCGAGGCTCGCGACGACGCCCGGACAGGACGCCTCGCGGCGCAGCGCGCCGAGGGCGCCGACATCCTGCGGCGCGATCGCGGCGCGCCGCGCCTCCTCGCGCGCGCAGGCCTGCGCCTGCCGGGCGAGGTCCGCCTCAAGAGCCGCGAGCTTCTCGCCCGCCTGCGCGCGCACGGGGGCGCAGGCGGAGTTCTCAGCGAGCGCGCGCAGGCCGGCGGGTTCGCGCGCGGGAGCCGCGGCGAGCGCGGCGGCGTCGGCGCGGCAGGCGGCCCTGACCTCGGCGAGACGGGCCGACGCCGCCTCGACGACGCTCGGGCACTCGGCGCCCTTCGCGAGCGCCTCGAGCGCGGCCGGATCGCCCGGACCTGCGGAAAGCCCGGCGAGCCGCGCCTCGTCGCGCCGGCACGCCTCGGCCCGCTTTTGCGCCTCGCGCTGAAGAGTCCCCTCGAGCGCCGCGAGCTTTTGGGACGCCTGCTCCTTGACGTCGGCGCAGGCGGCGCGTCCGGCGAGCGCGCGCAGCCCGTCGAGGTCGCGCGCGGCCAGCGAAGCGAGCTCGCCGCCCTCGCGCCGGCAGGCGGCCTCGCGCGCCGCCCGCTCGGCGGCTTCGCGCGAAGCGATCTCGCCAAGGCTCTGGTCGAGCGCGGCGAGCGTCGCCGGGCAGCGCGCGCGCGCGCGAAAATCCTTCAGCGCCGCGGCGTCGGCGGCGAGCTTCCCCATCTCCTCGTCCTCGGCGCGGCAGGCCGCCGCCTCGCGCGCCAGCGCCGCCTCGGCGTCGGAAAGGCGCGCCTGCGCCGTTCGCGCCGCCGGCTCGCAGGGCGCCTTGGCGAGAAAAGCCTTGAGCCCTTCCGCGTCGCGCTCGCCGATCGCCTTGAGCGCCGCGCCGTCCCTCTCGCAGGCGGCCTGCAGCGCCGCCCGCCGGGCGCGCTCGGCCTCGGCGGCGATCTCGGCCTGCGCGGCGGCGACCAGCGCGCCCGTCGCGTCGCATTGCGCCCGGCCCCGCAGCGCCTCGAGCCCCGCGCCGTCGCCGCGCTGCGCGAGCGCATGCGCCTCGGCGTCCTCGCGCCGGCAAAGCTCGGCGCGCCGCGCCGCCTCGGCCTCGAGTGCTGCGAGCTTCGCCGCGGCGGCGGATTTCACGCTCGCGCAGGACGCCGACTGCGCGAGGGCGCGCAATCCCTGCGCGTCCGCCGGCGCGAGCGCGGCCAGCGCGCCGTCCTCGCGCCGGCAGGCCTGCTCCTCGGCGAGGCGGCGCGCCTCCAGCTCGGCGAGGCGCGTCTTGGCCGCGGCGGCGACCTGCGGGCAGACGCCGCCGGAGAGGCGGCGCAGCGCGTCCGGCTCGCGCGCCTCGTTCAGCGCCGCGCCCTCGCGCTCGCAGGCGGCGTCGAGCTCGGCGCGGCGCGCCGCCTCCTGCGCCGCGGCCTCCTTGCGGCGGCGCTCCGCCTCGGCCTCGCGCAGGGCGCGCTCCTTCTGCGCCCGCAGCGCGGCCTCGGCCGCCTTCAGCCGGTACTGCGCGTCGATGGCGTGGAACGAGGAGGGAAAGCGTTCGAGGAAGTCGCGCAGCGCCGCCGGATCGTCGCTCGTCTTCACCCTGTCCCAGGCGTCGGAATCGGCGCGGTTGAGCACGAAGGGCTCGAACGGCGCGACATAGGTCTGCGGACGCTGGCGGCCGCCGGTCGCCGCCGCCACGTCGCCGGCGACGCGGCGGAACAGCGTCTCGACCTCGAGCCCGGGCTCGGAGAGGCGCCTCAGCAACGCGCCGGAATAGGGGCTGTTGCGTCCGGCGCCGTCGGCGGCCACCTCGCCGGGCGCCGCCGCATAGGCGACGAGAAAGCGCTCGGACGGCGGGCGCGCCGCGGGCGCCGGGGGAGCGCCGCCGGCGCGCCGCGCCAGCCGCTCGGACACCGGATTGGCCCGCGCGGCGTCGAGCGCCATGATGCGCAGGCCCGGCGCGCGCTCGAGGGCGCCGCGCACGCCGTCGACGGCGACCGCGCCGAAAGCGAGGCTCACCTCGTCGTTGACGTCGGCGTCGACGGGCAGAAGGAAATTGCGGCCCTGATGCTGCACGGCGTGGCCGGCGTAGTAGAACAGCGCCGCGTCGGCGCCCGTCGCCAGCCGGGCGAACTGCTGGATCGCCCGGCCGGAGGCCGAGAGGTCGGCGTCGGTCTCGAGCACGACCTCGAAGCCGAGCGCGCGCAGCTCCCGCGCGACGTCCTCGGCGTCGGTCCGGGCGGTGGGCGCGGCGAAAGCCGGATTCTTGTAAGCCGAATTGCCGATGACCAGCGCGACGCGCCGCTCGGCGCGCGCCTCGCCGAAGCCCGCCGGCGCGAGGCAGGCGAGAAGGCAGGCGAGGACGGCGATGAGCAGGGCCCTGACGCGGATCGGCATGTTCACCCGGACGGCGGCGGGCCGCCGGCGGCGAGCCCGGGCCGCCGCTCACCATAGGTCGCGCGAAGCCCTGAAACAATCGCGCGCGGCCCGTCGCGTGCCGCAGCGCACGGAGGGTTGATCCCCGATGGCGATGCTGTGGCGCCGGCATCTCATTTGGGCTATGCCGGAACGAGGTTTTTCAACGCTCCGGGCCATGGAACGCAAAGGTTTTTCACCTCATCCATTTTCAATCCGGGCGGAGGCCGCGATGACGCTGATCCTGACGATCGAGAACGAGCAGAGCCTGCCGAACGGGGCTCCGACCTGCGTCAGGCTGACCGATGGACGCGGCGTCGACATCGGCCGCTCGGCGAACGTCGACTGGCCGCTGCCCGACCCGACCCGCTTCATCTCCGGGCGCCATTGCGAGGTGCGCTTCCGCGACGGCGCCTACTGGCTGAACGACATCTCGACCAACGGCACCTTCGTCAACGACGGCGCCCGCCGCGTGCAGGCGCCCTATCTCCTGCGCCACGGCGACCGGCTGGCGATCGGCTCCTACGTCATCGCGGTCGCGATCGAGGAGACGAAGGCGGACGCGCCCGCGCCGCCCGAGCCGGAGGTCGCCCGCGAGGCTCCCGCGACCGCCGGGACGGACGAAACCACGCGCGGGCTCGAGGAGGCCGCGTCCGTCGCCGCGCCGGCCGCGACGCCCGCGGCGGCGCCCGAGGAGATCGCCCGCGCCCGGGCGGCGGCGGCGCTGTCCGGGCGTCCATTCACGGTGATCCGCCCGCTCGGGCCGTTCCCGCAGCCCGCCGCGCCGCGGCCGAACGAGGAGGCGGCGCTGTGGGCCGCGTCCTCCTCGTCGGCCGGCGCCGCGCCCGACCTGTGGAGCCTCGAGGCCGAACCCGAGCCGGCCGAACCCGCGCCGGTCGAATCCCACGAAATCGCCCCGCCGGCGGCCGCCGAAGACGCCGCGCCCATCCTCGAGGCGCGCGCCCCGGACGAGGAGCCCGCCGCGCCGGCGCCGGGCCGCGAGGCGCAACCGGAGCCGCGCGCGCAGGACGAATCCGCCGCGCCCGCCGAGGCGCAGGAGAAGTTGGCGCCGGAGAGGTCCGCGCTGGAGGCGCCGGCGTCGGGCGGGCCGAGCGCCGAGGATTTCCTGCGCGCCTTCGCGAAGGGCGCCGGAATTCCCGACCACATCTTCGCGCGCAAGGACCCGATCAAGGCGGCCGAGGAGCTCGGCGCGCTGACCCGCCTCGCGGTCGAGGACCTGACCCAGCTCCTGTCGGCGAGGTTCAAGGCGAAGCGCTTCGCGCGGGCGTCGAGCCAGACGATGATCCAGGCGCTCGACAACAATCCGCTGAAATTCGCCCCGACCACCGACGACGCGCTGAAGATCATGTTCGGCCCGCGCACCAGCGGCTATCTCGACGCGCGGCGCGCCTTCGAGGGAGCGTTTTCCGACCTCAAGGCGCATCAGCTCTACACTTTCGCGGCGATGCAGCAGGCGGTGCGGATGCTCGTCGAGGACCTCGACCCGAAGTCGATCGAGGCCGCCGCCGGGGACGAAGGCCGCCTCGCCGCCCTGTTCGGCGGACGCAAGGGACGCCTGTGGGATCTCTTCCTCGCCCGCTGGCAGGCGAAGAGCCTGCGCCACGAGGACGGGCTGGTCGACGCCTTCATGCTTTATTTCGCGGAATGCTACGATCAGGCCAAGGACGGCGCATGAATCGGCGCCGGGCGCTCGAGGTTCCTGTGAATTTCGCGCGGCCGCCCGCGTCCGGGGGCGCCGCTTCAAGGTTTGCGCGTAGGATCGGGCGGCGATGAACGAGGACGAAAACGCAAAAGACGCGGCGGGCGACGAGCCGTCCCGCGAGCCCGAGCGCGACGACCGGACGATCTTCCGTCCGGCCGCCCCCGCCGCGCCGCCGCCGGCCGACATGACCGTCGTCTCCTTTCTCGAGGACCGCACCGTGTTCCGGCCCAATCCCGCCGGCCGGCGCGCGCCCCCGCCGCCTGCGGCCGAGCCCGCGGCGGCCCCGCCCACGCGGCAGGCGCTGGCCCAGAGCGACGCGCTCGCCGCGCCCAACGCCAACCCGCTCATGCAGGCGGCGGCGCCGCTGCTCCTGCTGCTCGGGCGGCTGCGCTCGGCGCGCGCGCGGGCGCAGGGGCGCAACACCGCGCCGCAGATCGCCGCCGCGATCGAGGCGGCCGAGCGCGCCATGCTCGGCGCGGGCGTCGCGCCGGAGGAGGCGAAGAGCGCCAAATTCGCCCTGTGCGCGGCCGCCGACGAGGTGATCTCCAATCTTCCGGCCGAAGAGCGCGGCGGCGCGCAGGCCGGCCTCGTCACCCGCTTCTTCGGCGAGAGCGACGGCGCGCGCCGCCTCTATGAGGAGATCGCGCGGGCGAGCTCGGACCCGTCCGCCCATCACGGCCTCATCGAGCTGCTGCACGCCTGCCTCGCCCTCGCCTTCTCGACGCGCGAGGCCGAGATGGCGCGCGCGCAGCTCGGCGACCTTATCGACCGCTCCTCGCCCGCCCCCGCCGCGCTGTCGCCGCGCTGGCGCGGCCAGCCGCTGCCGGCGCGCGCTATGCGCCTTCGCGTTCCTTTGTGGGCGGCGTGCGGGCTCGCCGCGCTCGCCGTCTTCGGCGCCTATGTCGGCTTCCGCCTGTCGCTCGGGGCGAAGGCCGAGGCCGCCGCCGCCATGGCGGCGGGGCTCGCGCCGACGGGCCCGGTCGAGATCGCCCGCACGGCGCAGGTCGAGCCGCCGCCGGCCCCGCCGCCGAGCCCGGCGCAGGTCTCCCAGCTCGACCACATCCGCACCGTGCTCGCCCCCAACATCGCCGCCGGCGCGCTCAGCGTCGAGCCGAGCGCCAACCAGATCGTCATCCGCATCGTCGACCGCAGCCTGTTCCAGCCGGGCAAGTCCGCCCTGCTCGAGGACGTGAAGCCGTTGATGATGTACGTCGCCATGGCGCTCGACGACGGGCGCGGCGCGGTCAGGGTCGTCGGCCATTCCGACAACACGCCGATCTCCAACGCGCGCTTCGCCTCCAATTTCGAGCTGTCGCTCGATCGGGCCAAGGCCGTCGCCGCGCTCCTCAAGCAGTCGCTGACCAATCCCGAGCGGGTCGAGACGGAGGGCAAGGGGGCCGACGCGCCGATCGCCCCCAACGACACGCCGGAGGGGCGCGCGAAGAACCGGCGCGTCGAGATCATCGTCCCGCGCAGCGACTAGCGCTTGCGGACGGGCGGGAGGATTGAACGAGGCGTTTCCGGCAGGCGGATTTCGATGACCACCAAATTCTGGCTCCGCATCCTGATCAGCCTCGTCGGCGCGCTGGCGCTCGCCGCGCTGATCTGGTTCGCCGCCCCGCTTCTCTCCTTCGACGGGAGCCATCCGCTCGAGGAGGCCGCCCCGCGCCTCGCCCTCATGGCGATCGCGCTCGCGCTGATCGGCGGCGTCGGCGCCGTCCGCCTCGCGCGACGGCGCGCGGGCGCGCGGCGCATCGCCCGCAGCCTCGCCGAGGACGGCGACGCCCCGGTGCTCGCCGAGCGCATGGCGCAGGCGCTGGCGACGCTGCGCGCGCGCGGCGGGCGCGCCAGCTATCTCTACGACCTGCCCTGGTATGTGCTGATCGGCCCGCCGGGCTCCGGCAAGACCACGGCGCTGGTCAATTCCGGCCTCGAGTTTCCGCTCGCCGCGCAGGGCGACGCGCGCGCCGTCGCCGGCGTCGGCGGCACGCGCTATTGCGACTGGTGGTTCACGCAGGACGCCGTGCTGATCGACACGGCCGGCCGCTACACGACGCAGGATTCGGACGCCAAGGCCGACCAGAAGAGCTGGCTCGCCTTCCTCGCGCTCCTGAAGAAGAACCGCCCGCGCCAGCCGATCAACGGCGTCCTCGTCGTCATCAGCCTCGAGGACCTCCTGACGCTTCCGTCCGACGACGTCCTCGCCCACGCAGACGCCGTGCGGGCGCGGCTCGTCGAGCTGCACGACGGGCTCAAGGTCGATTTCCCGGTCTACGCCGTGTTCACCAAGGCCGACCTCGTGCTCGGCTTCATGGAGATGTTCGGCGGCCTCGACGAAGCGGGGCGGGCGCAGGTGTTCGGCGCGACCTTCCAGACCATGGACAAGAGGAAGTCCATGCTGGCGCAGGCGCCGGCGGAGTTCGCCGCCCTGATCGAGCCGCTGAACCGCCTCGCGCGGCGGCGTCTCGACGAGGAGAAGGACGCCGGCGAACGCGTGCTCGCCTTCGGCTTTCCCGCCCAGATGGCGGCGCTCGAGAAGCCGGCGCTCGGCTTCCTCGACGCGGTGTTCGATCCCGCGCGCTACCGCGTCGCCGCGCCGCTGCGCGGATTCTATTTCACCTCCGGCACGCAGGAAGGCGCGCCGATCGACCAGCTGCTCGGGGCGCTGGCCAGGAGCTTCGGCGCGCAGGCGGCCGGCGCGAAGCTTCTCTCCGGGCAGGGCAAGAGCTTCTTTCTGACCGACCTCTTGAAGAAGGTGGTGGTCGGCGAGGCGGGCTGGGTGTCGACCGGACGCGCGCGCCGGCTCGCGCGCATGGCGGCGTTCGCGGCGCTCGCCGTCGCGACCCCCCTCGCCCTGTTCGCGATGTGGCTCGGCTACGCGAGGAGCATGGACGCGATCGCCCGCTTCGAGGAGGCTGCGCTCGCCTATCCGGCCGCCGCGCGCGGCGTCGGGACGGCGGACGTCGTCGCCGAGCGCGACTTCGCCAAGGCGCTGCCGGCGCTCCATGCGCTGCGCTTCCTGCCCGGCGGCTACGCCGAGGCGCGCGCGCAGGGCTCCGACCTCGGGCTCAGCCAGGCCGAGCGGCTGCGCTCGGCGGCGCAGGGCGCCTATGACGCCGGCCTCGAGCGGCTGCTGCGCCCGCGCCTCGTCTACCGGCTCGAGGAGCTGCTCGCGCAGCCGGGCGGCGACCCGAAAGACAGGTTCGACGCGCTGAAGGCCTATCTGATGCTCGGCGGCCTCAAGACCGCCGACCGCCAGCTGATCGCCTCGGTCGTCGGCCGCGACTGGTCGGAGACGCTTTATCCCGGCGCCAAGAACGCCGAGGGACGCAAGGAGCTCGAGCAGCACCTTTCCGCCCTTCTCGAGCTCGAGACGCCCGGCGCGCCGCTCGTCAAGCTCGACGGGCCGCTCGTCGAGAAGGCGCAGGCCGCGCTCGCCGCGCAAAAGCCCGCCGAGCGCGCGCTGGCGCTGATGGAGGCGAGGGCGAAGGCGACGCTGCGGCCGGACTGGTCGGCGGCGAAGGCCGGCGGCGCCGGCGCGCTCGTCGTCTTCGAGCCCTCGATCGAGGCGGCGACCACGCCCTATTTCTTCACGAAGGCCGGGTTCGAGGGCTTCGTCAAGGCGCTCCCCGCGACGCTGGAGGAGACGGCGCGCGACCGCTGGGCCCTCGGCGCGGCCGGCGAGACGCCGGAGGCTTCGGCCCAATACGACCGGCTCGGCCCGGACGTCGTCGACCTCTACGCGAAACGCTTCGTCGACGCCTGGCGCAAGGCGCTCGAAGCCCTGAAGACGCGCAAGCTCACCGCCGACCGCCCGGCCTATCCGCTGCTCAGCGCGGCCTCCTCGGTCACTTCGCCCTTCGCCGGCGTCCTCGAGTCGGTCCGCGACGAGACGACCCTTTCCGCCGGCGCGCCGGCGCGCTCCGCCGGGGCCGACGCGGACGCGGGCGCGCAGCCGCAGGATGCGTCGGGCGAGGCCGCGGCGAAGACGATCGAGGCGGCGCTGTCGCCCTACGCCAGGCTTGTCGAAGGCGATCCGGGCGCGCGCCCGATCGACCGGGCGCTCGCCGAGCTCAACGAACTGCGCCTCGACCTCGCCCGCCTCGCCGGCGACGGCGTGGCGCCCGGCGACCTCGCCGAGCGGGTCGGCGGCGGGGCCGCCCGGCTGACGTCGCTCACCGCGGACATGCCCGCGCCCTTCGCCGCGATCTTCGCCGCCGCCGCCGCCGACGTCAAAGGCGAGATCGGCGCCTCCGGCGTCGCGCGCACGCTGGCGAAGCTGCGCGCCGACGTCGCCCTGACCTGCCAGGAGAAGATCGCCAGCCGCTACCCCTTCGACAAGACCGCCGTGCGCGACGTCGAGCTCGAGGATTTCGCGAAGATGTTCGGGCCGCGCGGCCTCATCGACGGCTTCGCCGCGGCCAATCTCGTCCCGGCGCTCGACGCCTCGGGCGGCAAATGGCGCCTCAAACCCGATTCGCCGCTGGCGGGCGCCGTCGGCGAGGCCTCGCTCGAGGCGTTCCGGCGCGCGGCGGACATCCGCGCCGCCTATTTCGCCGGCGACCAGCAGACCCCCGGCTTCTCGACGACGATCACGCCGCCGGCGGCCGCCGGAACGCGGCTCGACGTCGACGCTATCTCGATCCTGTCCGGGCAGGGGCCGACGCAGGTTCCCTGGCCAGGCGAGGCCGAGCTGCACCGCGCCCTCCTCACCGTCCGGTCGAGCGCCGCGCAGCCGCCGATGCTGCTGAAGCAGGGCCTGTGGTCGCTGCACCGGCTGATCGACGCCGCCGAGGTCGACGGGCCGCGCGCCTCGTTCCAGCTCGGAGGCAAGACGCTGGTGTTCCGCATCGTCTCGACCCCGGCGAGCCCGCAGGCGGAGATGAAGCCGCTCGACCTCGAGGCGCTGCGCGCCTTCCGCTGCCCCGACGGAAGCTGAGGCGATGCGCTGCGGCCTCTACGGCAAGCTGCCGGCCAGGCGCGATTTCGTCGCCGCCTTCGCGCCGCGCGCCTTTTTGCGCCTCTTCGAGCCGTGGATCGACGCCGGCCTGCGCGAGGGGCGCGCGCGCTACGGCGCGGAAGGCTTCGCGCGGGGATACGCGCACGCGCCGATCTGGCGCTTCTGGCTCGATCCACGCCTCGCTGGCGAAGCCTTCGCCGGCGCGATGACGGCCTCGGTCGACGCGCTCGGCCGCCTCTATCCGCTCGCCCTCATGGGCTACGACGACGCGGCCCCGCCGCCCCCGCCCGACCGCGACCCGCGCGAAGCCTGGTTCCTCGCGCTCGAGGAGCTGCTTCTCGACGCGCTCGACCCGCTCGCCTCGCTCGACGCGCTCCTCGCCCGGCTCGAGAGCCTGCGCGCCCTGGCGGGCGGGACGGACGAAAGCGGCTCGGCCGCCGCGACGGCCTTCGCCGACCTGCGCCGCGCGAGCGAAGGCGAGGCCGGAAGTTTCTGGTGGACGATCGGCGGCGCGGGCGTCGCCCCGGCGGCCTTCGTCGCGGCGGGGCTGCCGGAGGCCGGCGCCTTCGCCGCCATGTTCGGCCCGGCCGGGGAGCAGGAAACGAGGCAAGACGAGACGGCGCGCGCGCAGGACGCGCGAAGCGCCGCGCTGGAGCTGAAAGACGGCGGCGGAGACGGCCGGTCGGAGGACGACGCGCCATGAAGCAGAGCTTTGGAAATTTCGACTGCGCCGCCGCGACCGACGTCGGCAAGGTGCGGCTCGAGAACGAGGACGCCTTCCTGCTCGCGCCCGAGCGCGGCGTCTTCGCCGTCGCGGACGGCATGGGCGGCCACGAGGCCGGGCGGCTCGCCAGCGCCGTCGTCGTCGAGGAGCTCGGCAGGCTCGACGAGCCGGCCTCGGTCGCCGAGTTGCTGGCCCGCTGCCGCGAGCGGCTGGCGCGGGCCAACGCCCGGCTCATCGGCGTCGCCGCCGAGCGCGGCGCCGTCGTGATGGGCGCGACGGTGGCCGCGCTGCTCGCCTGGGAGGGCTACTACGCCTGCGTGTGGTCGGGCGACAGCCGCATCTATCTCGTGCGGCGCGGCGCGATCGCCCAGCTCTCGCGCGACCATACGGAAGTCGCCGAGCTCGTCGCCGAAGGCGTGCTGACCGCGCAGGAGGCGCAGAGCTGGCCGCGCCGCAACGTCATCACGCGGGCCGTCGGCGTCTACGCCGAGCTCGACCTCGAGGTGACGCAAGGGGTGCTCGAGAAAGGAGACGTGTTCGTCATCTGCTCTGACGGCCTGACGACGCATGTGTCCGACGCCGAGATCGGCGAGGCGATCCGCCTCGCGCCGCCGGCGGAGGCCTGCGCGCGGCTCGTCGCGCTGACCCTCGAGCGCGGCGCGAGCGACAATGTGACGGTGCTCGCCATCCGCTACGCGCCGACCGGCTCGACCGTGGTCTTTGCGCAGGACGAGGCGGCGAAGGCGCGCTGGCCGAAGCGATGAGCCAGGCGCCCGCCTTCGGCGCGGCCCGGCCGATCATTCCGGCGGGGACCCAGCTCAACGGCATCTACGAGATCGACGAGCCGATCGCCGCCGGCGGCATGGGCGAAATCTACAAGGGCCACGCCATCCAGACCGGCGATCCGGTCGCGATCAAGCTGATCCGCTCCGACCTCGCCGAGGCCGAGGCCGCCTTCGCGCTGTTCCGCAAGGAGGCGTCGGCGCTGCACAACCTCTATCACGAGGCGATCGTCCGCTATTACGTCTTCACTATCGACCCCGTCCTCGGGCGCCCCTATCTCGCCATGGAGTATGTCGACGGCCAGTCGCTGTCGGCCATGCTGCGCGGCGGCCCGCTCGCCTTCGAGGCGGCGCTGCGCCTCGTCCAGCGCATCGCCGCGGGCCTTTCCGCCGCCCATGAGCGCGGCATCGTCCACCGCGACGTCTCGCCCGACAATATCATCATTCCCGGCGGCGACATGGGCCGCGCCAAGATCATCGACTTCGGCATCGCCCGCTCGACGCGGCTCGAGGACGAGGGCACGGTGATCGGCGCGGGCTTCGCCGGCAAATATAATTACGTCTCGCCCGAGCAGCTCGGCCTCCACGGCGGGCGGATCACCCCGAAGTCGGACATCTACAGCCTCGGCCTCGTGCTCGCCGAAGCGCTGCGCGGGACGCCGATCGACATGGGCGGCAACCATGTCGACGTCATCGAGAAGCGCCGCGCCGTGCCCGAGCTCGGCGCCGTCGACGCGCGCCTGCGCCCGCTCATCGAGCGCATGCTCGAGCCCGACCCCGCCGACCGGCCGGCCTCGATGGCCGAGGTCGCGGCGTTCCGCGCCGACGCGCCGGCGGCGCCGCGTCCGCGTCCGAAGCCGGCGGTCCGGGCGCCCGCGCAATCGCTCGGGCCGCCGCGGCGCGGGCTGACCTTCGGACGGCTGACGGCGGCGCTCGCCGGCCTCGCGCTGATCGGGCTGGCGGCGGGCGCGCCCGCTATCTACCGGGCGCTGCGCCCGGCGCCGGCCGCGCCCGCTCCGGCGCCGGCGCTGCAGGACGAGGCGAGCCCCGCGGCGTCCGCGCCCACGCCGCAAGCCGCGCCGCAAGCCGCGCCTCAGGCCGCGCCGGCGCTCCCCGCCTCCGGCCCGGGCCTCGCGCCGATGGAGATGGCGTCCGTCGAGCCGGAGCTTCCCGCCGCCCCGCCGGGCGATTCGGCGAGCCTTTCCGCGCGCAAGACGGCGCTCGCCGCCCTCGCCCGCTCGCTCGCCGACTACGACGGCGGCGACTGCTTCTACGCCCGCGCCGTCGAGCTCGCGGACGGCGCTCCCGCCGTCGAAGGCTTCGGCGCCTCGACCGTCCCCTTCCGCGCCCTCGACGCCGCGCTGGCCAGGCCCGGGAGCGAGGCGGACATCGGGGTGCGGCAAGTCGCCGCGCCGCAATGCGCGGCGCTCGATTTCCTCGACGATCTGCGCCGGTCGGGCGCGCCGCCGGTGCGCCTCGAGCTCGCCGCCGCCGCCGCGCGGGCGGGCGAGACGCTGGCCGGATCGCTCAAGGGCGCGGACGGCCGCGAGGCGAGCGCGCTCGTCGTCGGGGCCGACGGCGTCGCCCGCCTCGCCGCGCTGACGCGCGAGGCGGAGGGCGACTCCTACCGGCTCTCGATCCCGGCCGGCGCGGACGGCGCGGCGCCCGGGCTCGCCCTCGTCGTCGCCGTCGTCTCGCCCAAGCCGTTGACGAGCCTGCGGATCGGAGCCGCGGGAGCGCCGGCCGCCAGGCTCTTTCCGCAGATCATGGCCGAGGCGGAGCGCGGCGGCTTCGCCGTCGCCGCCGACCTGCGCAGCTTCAGGCTCGACCGGTAGGCGGCGGGCTGCGCCCGGGCCGGCGCGGCGCCGCGTTGTGCGAAAATTCACGGACGCCGGCGTGAAATCACGGCAGGTTGAGTATTTGAATGATTTTAAACTGGGATTGACTCGCCTGCTCTTCCATAGAGCCGGTCTAAACTTTGCGTATGCGTTGCGAAACGCCTGTTTTTCCTATAATAAGTCCGTCATCGCCTTCGGATCGCGCATTGGCCGTAGTGAGCTTGGTGTCTCGATGATCGTGTGTTCGTGCAACGTCCTCAGCGACGCGAAGATCAAGTCCGCGATCGACGCGCATGACGCGATGGGGCCGCGCACGCCGACCGCGCTCTATAAATGTCTCGGCTGCAGCCCCAATTGCGGGCGCTGCCTGCGGACGATCCGCAAGATCATGGACGACGCCGTGAACGGCCATGGGAACGTCCGTCCGGGCGGCCATGGCGCGACGGAATCGGTTGCGGGCTGCGCCGGCCTCGAAGGCTGCGGCCATGCGCACGAGGCCTGCCCGCGCCGCGCGGAGATTCCCGCCTTCGTCGCCGCCCAGCTCGAGGCCGCCTATCCCGCCGAGTGAGCGCGGCGAGCGGAACAGCTGCGAAAGTCTTGCGCGCCGGCCCGCTCCCCTTCGGCGGGCCGTTCTGCTAAAGGGGCGCATGTCCAGCGCGCGCAAGCCTCCCCGTCCGCCCTTCAAGGGCGCGTCGAAGACCAATCCCGCCCGATCGGCCTCCACCCGCAAGCCGCGGCTCGCGCCGCTTGTCGGCGAGCGCGCGCCGGCGGGCGCGGCGCCCGCGCGCGACGCGCCCGAGCGGATCGCCAAATACATCGCCCGCGCCGGCGTCTGCTCGCGCCGCGACGCCGAGGCGATGATCGCCGAGGGACGGGTGAGCCTCAACGGCGTGGTCCTGACCTCGCCCGCGGTCAACGTCGGCCCGCGCGACGCGGTCGCCGTCGACGGCGCGCCGCTCGCCGCCCGCGCGCGCACCCGGCTCTTCCTGCTGCACAAGCCGCGCGGCCTCGTCACCACCGAGCGCGATCCGCAGGCGCGCCCGACGGTGTTCGACCATGTGCGCGCGCGCTTTCCCGACGCGCCGCGGCTCGTCAGCGTCGGGCGGCTCGACATCAACACCGAGGGGCTCCTGCTGCTGACCAACGACGGCGGCCTCGCCCGCGCGCTGGAGCTGCCCTCGACCGGCTGGGTCCGGCGCTACCGGGTGCGGGCCAAGGGTGAGATCGACCAGGGCGCGCTCGACGCGCTGCGCCATGGCGTCAGCGTCGAGGGCGTCGACTACGCGCAGATCGAGGCGACGCTCGACCGCCGCCAGGGCGCGAATTGCTGGCTGACGATGAGCCTGCGCGAAGGCAAGAACCGCGAGATCAAGCGCGTGCTCGAGCATCTCGGGCTCGAGGTCAACCGGCTGATCCGCGTGAGCTTCGGCCCGTTCCAGCTCGCCGACCTCGCGGAGGGCGCGCTGGAGGAGGTCCCGACCCGCGTGCTGCGCGACCAGCTCGGCGCGAAGCTCGCCGCGGCGGCGGGAGCGGATTTTTCCGCGCCGCTCGGCGACGCGCCGGCGCCCGAGGCGCCGCGTGCGCGGGAGGAGCCCCGGCGGGGTGCGCGGGAGACGGCGCGAGACGGCGCGCCGCGCGCTTCGCGCGGCGGGGCGCGTCCAGCGCGCAAGGATGAGGAGCGGACCCCGGCGCTGACGCGCGAGGTGGCCGCCCGTCCGCGCAAGCACGTCTCGGCGCTGCGCGAGGAGCGCGCGGAGTCCGCGCGGCGCGTCGAGGAGCCGCGCCGGCGGATCGAACGTTCGGCCACGGCCGACCGCAAGGGCCGCGCCGTCGCGGTCGAGCGGATCAGCATGGCGAAGCCGCCGCGGGCCGAGACGGCGACAGCGGACGGCGGGCGCAGGGACGCGCGTCCGGGAGAGGCGCGGCGCGGGCGCCTCAAGGCCGGCGAGGCGCGCGACGCGGCGCCGCGCGGCGAACGCCGGAGCGGGCGGCGCGCGCCGCCCGGGGACGGCTTCAAGGCGAGCGCCCGGCCGGGCTTCAAGGGCGGCGCGAAGCCCTCCGCCGCCGCGCGAGGCGCCGGAAATGAGGAACGCGCGCAGGCGGGCCGCGCACGAGAAACGAGACGTGAGGACGCGCGGAGCCAGGATGCGCGGAATCAGGACGCGCGGCCGTTCCGGGCGAGGACGCCGCATGCGAAAGGCCCGGGCGCAGACAAAGGCGAAGGCGCGCGCGGCGAGCGCCAGCGCGCGCCGGGCAAGTTTTCGCGCGAACCCGGCAAATTTTCGCGCGGGGACGGCAAGCCGCGCGGAACGGGAAAGCCGCCGCGCGGAAAAGGCGGCCCGCCGCGCGGACCGCGCAAGCCGGGCTAGGCCTTGCGCGTCGTCGGCGGCGAGTTGCGCGGCCGCCCGCTCAAAGCGCCGCGCTCGCGCGACGTCCGCCCGACCGCCGACCGCCTGCGCGGCGCCCTGTTCGACATCCTCGCCCACGCCTACGGCCGCCCGCGCGAAGGCGAGCGCGTCGTCGACCTCTTCGCCGGCACCGGAGCGCTCGCCGTCGAGGCCCTTTCGCGCGGGGCGGGCGAGGCGATCCTGGTCGACGCCGGAAGCGAGGCGCAGGAGCTGATCGCCGGCAATCTCGCGAGCCTCGGCCTCGCAGGCCGCGCCCGCCTCCTGCGGCGCGACGCGCGCAGGCTCGGCCCGGCGCCGGAGGGTTTTTCCTGCGGGCTCGCCTTCCTCGATCCGCCCTACGGACGCGGCCTCGCGAGCCCGGCGCTGCGCGCTCTGCTCGAGGGCGGCTGGCTCGCTGAGGACGCGCTCGTCGTGATCGAGGAGAGCGCGCGCGGCGAGATCGTCTTGCCGCCGGGGCTCGCAGCGCTGGAGACGCGCCGCTACGGCGACGCGCAGGTCCTTTTCGCGCGCCGCAGCTAGATCCGGATTCGTTTGGGTTGGATCGGCCGTGATTCCCAAATCGGGTGTGATCTGATCAAGGTGTCTGCTGGGGGAGGCCAGCAGGGATAAACGGTGAGAATGTGGAGTTGAATGAAGCGCGTCATAAAAGAAGCTCCCGGAGCGGGAGTTTGGTCAGGCGACGTCGGCTTACGCGACAATGTCCCGATTCGTTAGCGTCTCGTGTGGGGCGGCGAAGCTTGCCCGTAATAGTCGAAGACCCAGCGTCGGCGCCGGCTTTCGCCGCGCGTCTCGTCGGGCCAGTCGAGAAGGGATTCGGCGAGGTCGGCGACATTCGCCGTTCCGCCGAGCAGCGCGACGAGCCGACGGAAGGCGATTGCGCAGTCTTCCTAGCTTCGGGCGGCGAGGAGCCTGCGAAAGCGCAGCGCGCTCAGAACGCCGCGCTCGTCGTTCGCCGTCGGCCCGAGGCTCGATGCGATCCTTACGCCCGGTCGATGCTCGCGCACATGGGCGAGCGTGCAGGCGACGAGCGCCGCGCACGAGAAACAGTCGCACGGCAGACTTACGCGAAGCCGAGGAGCTTGCGCTGCTCGCTCCAGTCGGCGGCCAAGTGGGCGGCGCGACGCATCAGGGTTTTCGCGCTGAGCTGCGCCGGCTGGCGGCCTTCGACGATTGCCGCGACGATGTCGGGTGCGAGGAAGGCGAGGCGCAGGACCATATAGAGATGGGCCGCGGAAAGATCCTGCTCGCGCGCGAGGTCGTGGACGGAGAGCACGGGATTCTCGACGAGCCGCGCCCTGGTCTCATGGGCCCGCGCCGGCATGCGCAGCAGGCCTGGATCGGATGTGCGCGAGGCGCTTGCTCCGTCGACGAGGAGGCGGACGCCGCGCCCGACGCGGGAGAGGCGCGCAGGGACGTCGAGGCGGAGAGCTTTGGATGACGCGCCGGCGCTATGAGCTGACCGATCATGAGTGGTCGATTCTGTCGCCGTTGCTTCCGAACAAGCCGCGCGGCGTGCCGCGGGTCGATGATCGACGGGTGCTGAACGGCGTCCTCTGGCGCTTTCGGACGGGATCGCCCTGGGCGGAGATTGCGGAGCGCTACGGTCCGCCGACGACCTGCCGCAACCGCTTTGTCCGCTGGCGCAAGGCGGGCGTCTGGGACCGGCTTCTCGAAGCGGTTTCCACAGCTTGCGACGGCGACATCGTGATGATCGACTCGACCTGCGTCCGCGTCCACCAGCATGCGGCGACGGGAAAAAAGGGGCTCATGACGATGGCGGCATGGGACGTTCCCGCGGCGGGCTCACCAGCAAGATCCACGCGCTCGTCGACGCCGAAGGCCGGCCCGTCAGCCTGCGCCTGACCGCCGGCCAGGTCGCCGACTGCGCCGAAGCCGACGCGTTGACCGACCGCCTCGGCGAAGGCGCCATCCTGCTGGCCGACAAGGGCTATGACAGCGACGCCATCAGAGCCAAGGCGGCGCAGCGGAAGGCCTGGGCCAACATCCCGCCGAAGGCCAACCGCAAGGGCTCCTTCTCATTCTCGAGCTGGGTCTACCGGCGACGCAATCTCGTCGAGCGGTTCTTTAACCGGATCAAGCAATTCCGCGGCGTCGCCACGCGTTATGACAAACGCCCCGAAAACTACCTCGCCGCCGTCAAACTCGTCGCCGCCAGAATCTGGCGTCAAAGCTTATGCGTCGACGGCCTAATATTCCTCCGCCGCATACCCCCATGGCTCGGCCAAAGCGGAACGGCGGCCGGGCGCAAAAAACCGGATTAGGGTGTGGGAAACTGGAATAACTGAAACCCTGACATCCTGATCGCCGCCATCTTGACACCAGATGCGCTATTTTCTCCATTTGCTCTGGGACGCTATTGTATCCCAATGAGAGACCATATTCCGCCCCAGGAAGCGCACTGGCTGAAAGACACGATTTTCACCGTGGGACATTCGACATTGCCGATCGAACGTTTCATCGCGATGCTGAAAACCTATGGCATTGAGCTGCTAGTCGATATCCGCACGATGCCGGCTTCGCGGCATAATCCGCAGTTTGGAAGTGACGCTCTCGCCGCCAGCCTGACCGCGGCGCAGATCGAATATAAGCATATGCCCGCATTGGGAGGCTTGCGGCGCGCCCACAGGGATTCTCCCAACGCCGGTTGGCGCAACAAGAGCTTCCGCGGCTATGCCGATTACATGCAGACCGCAGAGTTCGCCCATGCGGTGGAGACACTTATCAGGATGGGCCGACAAAAGCGGACGGCCATCATGTGTGCGGAGGCGGCGCCTTGGCGCTGCCATCGTTCGCTCGTCGCCGATGCGCTCGACGTGCGCGGGGCGCCGGTGATCGAGATCCTGTCGGAGACCAGCTATCGGCCACATAAGCTGACGCCCTTCGCGCGAGTCGACGGAACCTCGATTATCTATCCTCCCGAGCAACCAAGCTTATTTTAGAGCGCCTAACAAAACCGTCTCAAGGCCCTGAAGCAAATGATAGCGGCGGCGAGGACGATAAAGGCGCGGTAGAGGTCGGCGTGTCGCTCATAGCGGACGACGAGGCGACGGAACTGATTGAT
>NZ_JAYRLA010000026.1:0-29639 GCF_041905455.1 Methylocella sp.
TCTCAACAGCGCCGCAACCCGGCCAAAGAAGCCCGCCCAAGCCAGCCCAAAGCCCGAAAGCCAAAGACCAAACCCAGCCAAACCCCAAAACCAGACCACAGCGCCCGCAAGGACCCCGCCGCCCACGCTTCTCTTTCTTCCAGATGCAATTGTCAAAAAACACCGAAAACCCACGAGCAAACACCCGCGAATTCTCAGATAGAGCATACATTCGATCTCGCCGCAAGGCGTATCGAATGTGAAGCCACACTACTCGGGCTTCCGAAACCAGTCAAGAACAAAATTCAAGACCGCTTCAAAAAACCGGCCCCTAAACGATAGAGGCCATTTCGATCCAAGAGTTCCTTAACAAGACGTCAAGCAAACCGGACGCCGAGATCACAGGAACCCTCGTTCTAATCCGCCAAAAGCTCACAGTCAGCTTCGGAGGGCGCTTCAAACACCTTCGCGGCTTCCAAGTCAACCTGCGATTTCCATGAATCGCCGACCAACCCAAATCCACGACTCCCGCGCCAAGGGACGAAAAATCCTGTCCGGCGCCTAAGCCGGCGAATCTTCGCCCTGAAGACACGGAAACGCGCAATCAGCCACGCCACCCATTAGGAGCAGCGCCGGCCCGATCGCGCAGCCATATATGGCGATGGGTTGGCGCCTGTCAACGGCGCGGCCGAAAATTTCCTGAAACGCCCCCTTCCCCCGCCGTTCGCGCCCATTCGCGCGCCAGCGCCTCGCGCGCGCCGGCGTCCGGCGGCGGCGCGGCGTAGAGCGTCGCCATCGTCTCGGGCGACGGAAAGATCGCCGGATCGCCCAGGAGCTCGGGCGCGACGAACGGCTTCGACGCCGGCACGGCGTTGGCGAGACGGGTCAGGTTGGCGTTGCGCGCCGCGATCTGCGGCCGCAGCAGGAAATTGACGAACGCCAGCGCCGCCTGCGGCGAGGGCGCGCGCGCCGGAATCGCGAGGACGTCGATGGTCATCGGCGCGCCTTCCTTGGGAATCGCGAAGCGCAGCTCGACGCCGTTCTCGGCCTCCTTCGCGCGCCGCGCCGCCCGCGTCGCGGCAAGACTCGTCGTCACCGCGAGGCAGATCTCGCCGGAGGCCAGCGCGTCCTCGGCGTCGAGCGCGCCGGAGCGGGCGGCGACGCGCCGCAGCGGCGCGAGGACGTCCGCCGCGCGGCGCAGGTCAAGCGGGCGCGTCGAGGCGGGATCGAGGCGCAGCCAGCGCAAGGCGATCGAGAACATCTCCGGGGCGCTTTCGAGCCCCTGCGCCCCGCAGTCGGCGAAGGCCGCGAGCCGGTCGGCGCGCAGCGCCGCCTCCCACGACGGCGGCTCACCGACCGCTGCGGCCTTGCCCGCGTCGAAAGCGAGGCCGGTCGCAAACCACAGATACGGGACGGCGTGGCGCGGCCCCGGATCGAAGGCGGAAAGGCGCGAGACGAGCAGCGGATCGAGGCCGGCGGCGTTGGGAATCTGGGCGAAGTCGAGCGGTCGCAGCAGCCCCTCCGCGACGAGCCGCGCGAGCGCGTCCGCCGGGGCGACCAGCACGTCATAGCCGCCCTTCGCAAGCCGCGCGTCGAGCGTCTCCTGCGCGGGGTATGTCTCGTAGACGACATCGAATCCGCTCTGCGCCGAAAACGCCTCAAGGACGCCGGGATCGACGTAGTCGGCGAAGGCGAGCAGAGTAAGGCGGCCCGGCGCCGCCTGCGCGCCGGCGTAGGCCCCTGCGATCGCCGCAGCGGCGAGGATCGTCCGCGCGACCTGCAGGACCAAGCTCCATTCGCCCATGCCGCGCTCCTCGCCGCGCTTTCTCGCGCCGCTCTGGCGCGGCCCTGAGATGTAGGCTATTGCGGAAACGGCGCGAAAAAAAGCGCGCGAAGGCAGGAGGAAAGCCACGCCATGCACGTCACCATCGCCCACGCCGAAGCCGCCATCGAAGCCGCGCGCAAGAAGGCCGTCGAGCTGAAGACGCAGATGTGCGTCGCCGTCGTCGATTCCGGCGCCAATCTCAAGGCCTTCTACCGCATGGACGACGCCTGGGTCGGCTCGATCGACATCTCGATCAAGAAGGCGAAGACCGCCGTCTTCTTCGGCATGCCGACCGGCGCGATCGGCGCGCTCTCGCAGCCCGGCGGCTCGCTATACGGCATCGAGCATTCGAACGAAGGGCTGATAACCTTTCCCGGCGGCCTGCCGATCGTCGACGAGGAAGGCGTGCTCGTCGGCGCGATCGGCGTCTCCGGCAGCTCGGTCGAGAACGACCATGCGGTGGCCGCCGCCGGCGTCGCCGTGCTCGGCGTAAGCGAGCTGCCCGAGCATCCCTGGCGCACCTGAGATCGGGCGGCGGAGCTGGAGCCGATGAGCGCGGCGCCGATCCCGGTCCGCAGCCTGTTCGCGTTCGGCGGCGCGCGCTCCGGCAAGAGCCTCTACGCCCAGCGGCTCGTCGAGACGTCGGGGCTGGCTCCGACGCTGATCGCAACAGCGCAGGCGCATGACGTCGAGATGGCCGCGCGCATCGCCCGCCACGCCGCCGAGCGCGGCCCCGGCTGGCGAGTGGTCGAGGAGCCGCTCGCCCTCGCCGACGCTCTGGCGCGCGAGGCCGCGCCCGGGGCGATCGTTCTCGTAGACTGCGCGACGCTGTGGCTCAGCAACCTCATGCTGCGCGAGGCCGACCTCGCCTTCGAGACGACGCGGCTCATGGACGCGATCGCGCGGCTCGCAGGTCCCGCCGTCTTCGTCTCCAACGAGACGGGCTGCGGGATCGTGCCGGCGAACGCGCTGGCGCGCGCCTTCCGCGACGCGCAGGGGCGGCTGAACCAGGCGCTGGCGCAGGCCTGCGACGCCGTGGTCGAGCTGCGCGCCGGCCTGCCGCTGCAGTTGAAGCCGCTCGCCGCGCCGAACCTGCGCTTCGGATCCGCCGCGCCTTCAGCTTCCTGAAAAATGTCCGCTGTCAAGTTCTTTGTGACACCACGCAGCGGCGTGAAAGGTCTTGTGGGGCAACAGGTTAGGCCAGATTCCGGCCGCTGTGTGCGGTTGCCGCTTTTCGAGCTAGGTGCCGCATAGGCGCTTCGCGGTGGAAAGCATAGGAGCGTCGCAGCGGGCAAGGTCGCATCGTCATCATAGCCCTGACCTGCCACAAGACGCCCTCAAAAGCGAAAGCGCAGCCCGTGGGCTGCGCTTTCGTCGTGGGCGGTGGTAGTGGCTGCCTTTGAAATTTTGGGTTAGGACTTGATGCCGTAGCGGGGTGCGGGCTTGGCGTTGGCGAACTTGGGGGTCAGGGCGCGGCGGGCCGCTTCCCAGTTGTCCCAGTCGGCACCGTCCTGCAGGGTGGGGATCGTCACCAGTTCGCCCTGATCCAGGCCGACCAGCGCGGCGTCCACCAGGTCGATCGCAGACATGGTGCTGGCGTTGTCTTTCTGCGCGGCGTAGCCGGCCACATCCCAGAACTCGGTGCTCGTGGCGGCCGGCAGCACGGTCTGCACACGCACGCCGGTGTCAGCCAGCTCCTTTTGCAGCTTGTGGCCGAAGGCCAGCACATAGGCCTTGGAGGCGTTGTAGACGCCGTTGAGCAGTTCGGCGGCAATGCCGACGACCGAGCTGATGTTGATGATGGCGCCGGCCTTCTTCTCCACGAACACGGGCGTGATGGCGTAGGTCAGGCGCGTCAGGGCGGTGATGTTCAGGTCGATCATCTGCTCCATCTCATCGACGTCAGCCTTGAGGATGGAGGCGACCGAGCCGACGCCGGCGTTGTTGACCAGCATGGTGATGCTGGCGTCTTCGCGCAGCAGCTTTTCCACCTTGCGCAGGTCTTGCTTGTCAGCCAGGTCGGCCACGACGGTCTTGACCGAGCGGCCGGTGTCGTTCTGGAGGCGGGTTGCCAGCTCGTTCAGGCGGCTTTCGTTGCGGGCGACCAGGATCAGGTCATAGCCGCGCTTGGCCAGGCGATCCGCGTAGATCGCGCCGATGCCTGCCGATGCGCCGGTGATCAGTGCTGTTCCTTTGGAGGATGTGCTCATGTCGTTCTCTCACTTTCGTAAAGTTCACCCGACAGGATGCCGGGGATGGACGCAATTTTGATGCGACACCCGAATATCCTCAATGACATATATGCAATGTTTTAGGTCGCGCGGCTGCGCTGGGTGATCAATCGACGTAATGGCTCGTTGCGTGGAATGACCGAGTAAGAATGGATGGTGAAGGGAGTCATTCTCTCCATGAAGCCTGCTCTAGTCGGAGTGTCCTGTTTGTGCTATATTCAATCTATTAAGACATAGTTGTGAGAGCAAGACATGCACACCATCGGCCTCGTCGTTTACCCAAATTTCCAGTCGATGAACCTCGCTGTCGCGAGTGTTTTCGAATATGCGAACCTTCTAAGTGGCGAGAAGGTGTACGACTTCCGTTTGGTGTCGGAGGGGGGCGGCCCCGTCATGACGTCGCAGACCTTTTCCGTAAACACCGACCGGCTCCGAGATTCGACGTACGACACCCTCATCGTTGCGGGTGACAACAACTGCACGCTTCCGGCGGCCAGCCTGTTGGACTACATCCGTAACTCGCCGAGCCAGAGCCGGCGCGTCGCGGCGGTCTGCACTGGTGCTTTTGTTCTCGCCGCTGCAGGACTTCTGGACGGCAAGCGCGCGACCACACACTGGTTTCATGCCCAATCGTTCAGAAAGCAGTACCCCGAGGTGCAGCTTGATGAAGACCGGATCTTCGTGGTTGACGGACAGATCTGGACTTCGGCCGGCATGACGGCGGGCGTTGACCTGGCTCTGGCGATCCTGGAAAAAGACCTTGGTTTGGAAATAGCTCGCGAGGTGGCGCGCAAGCTGGTGGTGTACCAGCGTCGTGGTGGCGGGCAGTCGCAGTTCTCTGCGTTGCTTGAATTGGATGCCAAGTCCGACCGGGTGCAGATGGCGCTTGCGCATGCCAAGGAGAATCTGAGCAGTGACCTGTCAGTTGAGTCCTTGGCCGAGGTGGCGAACTTGAGTCCCCGGCAGTTCAGCCGGGTGTTCCGCGCGGAGACGGGTCAATCGCCTGCCAAGGCCATCGAACGGCTGCGCGTGGAAGCCGCAAGGCTGATGATGGAAACGACGCGCCACCCCATTGAGGTCATCGCGCGCGAGTCGGGCTTTGGGGATCGCGAGCGCATGCGGCAGGCCTTTCTGCGCGCATTCGGGCAACCTCCGCAGGCGATCCAGCGCAACTCTGGCGGAGCGTTACAGCATGCATGAATTCAAAGCGCCACTACATTGCTGACCTGACGTGAGCCGCATTTCCGGCGTCCCCGCCGAGAACGTCTGGATCAACCTCTGCATGCTGGAGCCGACCGACATGGTGGAGTACGGCCGTGTCCTGCCAGGGCCGGGCAAAGAGCATGAATGGTTCAACACGCTGCCCGCGTCCGTCAGGGAACGCCTGGAGAGCCTGGGCATCGACCAGCACAAGTTCCAACTCTGAGTATTCAGGAGGAAATCATGGCAAAGCCATCAGCAGTAGTGTTTGGCGTCGGTGTCCAAAAGGGCCTTGGCGCGGCGTCGGCGCGCAGGTTTGCGGCCGAGGGGTATCACGTCCATGTCGTGGGCCGGTCGCAAGACAAGCTCGATGCCCTGACCCAGGCCATCATCCAGGCCGGAGGCAGTGCCGATGGCTTTGCCGTCGATGTGACCGATGAGGCGCAAGTCGCCGAGCTGTTTCAGAAGCTCTACACGCCAGGCTTGGACGTGGAGGCCCCCGAGCTTGTCGTCTACAACGCCGGCAGCAATCAGAAGATCCCATTCCAGGAGTTGACCGCCAGGCAGTTCGAGGACTTCTGGCGTGTCGGTTGCCTGGGCGGCTTCTTGGTCGGTCAGCGAGCCGCTGCCGAGCTGGCGAAGCTGGGCCACGGCACGATCATCTTTACAGGCGCATCGGCCAGCCTGCGGGGCCGGCCGGCTTTCGTCCACTTCGCCGCCGCCAAGGCGGGTCTGCGCATGCTCAGCCAGGCGATGGCTCGCGAGTATGGCCCGCAGGGCGTGCATGTGGCGCACGTCATCATCGACGGCGGCATAGACGGTGAAATCCTCAAGCAGCGCTTCCCGGATGCGCTCAAGAACGCCAAGGAAGACGGCTTCCTGAGCATCGAGGCCATCGCCGACACCTACTGGTCGCTGCACAAGCAGCACCGCTCCGCCTGGACGCAGGAACTGGATCTGCGTCCATACTCCGAGTCGTTTTGAGTGACTATACTGGAGCATGAACACCTTGCGGCCCGCTGGTGTAATCTTGCATAAGAAGCTGGGCACCAGGGTATCCCTGAGTTCGACGGCCTGCGCTTGGGGTTGTGCCGCATCGACTGCGGACTTGGTGAGCTTGATCTTTGCCATGATAACTCCTCGGAAAGACCCGATTCCCAAGAGTCTCATAGGGGCTACCAGCCGGGAAGTTAGGCCAGGCTTCGGAAAGCACCGGCATATGTTGGACTCGAATAAGTCATTGATAAACCTGACGTATCTTGCTGCGGCGTAGTCCAGCGAAGTCCGGTGCTGGAGTCATCGTGAAATGAAAAAACGCCCGAAGAATTTGCAAAGCCGAGCGCCTGCATATATTGACAGGCGCTTGACGGTAAAACCTCGTATATTACAGGTAATAGACGTGAAACTAGCGGCCTCCCCACACCTGCGCCGCCTCGAAGCCGAGGCGATCCACATCATGCGCGAGGTGGTCGCCGAGTTCGAGCGGCCGGTGATGCTCTATTCCATCGGCAAGGATTCCGGCGCGATGCTGCATGTCGCGCAGAAGGCTTTTTATCCCGCGAAGCCTCCTTTTCCGCTGCTCCACGTCGACACGACGTGGAAATTCCGCGAGATGATCGCTTTCCGCGACGAAATGGCGGCGCGCGTCGGCATGGAGCTCATCGTCCATGTCAACGAGGACGGCGTGCGGCGCGGCGTGTCGCCGATCGCCTCGGGCTCCTCGGTGCATACGCAGGTGATGAAGACGGAGGGGCTGCGCCAGGCGCTCGACAAGTTCGGCTTCGACGCCGCCTTCGGCGGGGCGCGGCGCGACGAGGAGAAGAGCCGCGCGAAGGAGCGCGTGTTCTCGCACCGCTCGGCCGCCCACGCCTGGGATCCGCGCAACCAGCGCCCGGAGCTGTGGAGCCTCTACAACACCCGCATCCGGCCGGGCGAATCGATGCGCGTGTTCCCGCTGTCGAACTGGACCGAAGCGGACGTGTGGGACTACATCGCCGCCGAGGACGTCCCCGTCGTTCCGCTCTACTTCGCCAGGGAGCGCCCGGTCGTCGAGCGCGGCGGAAGCCTCATCATGGTCGACGACGACCGCCTGCCCCTGCTGCCCGGCGAGGCGCCGCGCATGGAGATGGTCCGTTTCCGCACGCTCGGCTGCTATCCGCTCACCGGAGCGATGCGCTCGAGCGCCGCGACCCTGCCCGAGATCATCGCCGAAATGCGCGCCTCGACCATGTCCGAGCGCGAGGGGCGCCTGATCGACCACGACGAGTCGGGCTCCATGGAGAAGAAGAAGCGCGAGGGCTATTTCTGATGCCGCAGCAGGCCGCCGTCCAACAGCTCGAGCCCGACGCCGACGCGCAGGCGCTCGCTCCGTCGACGCTTCGCTTCATCACCTGCGGCTCCGTCGACGACGGCAAGTCGACGCTGATCGGCCGGCTCCTCTACGAGCAGAAGGCGATCTTCGACGACCAGCTCGCCGCGCTCGAGCGCGACTCGAAGCGCCATGGCACCACCGGCGAGGACATCGACTTCGCCCTGCTCGTCGACGGGCTCGAGGCCGAGCGCGAGCAGGGCATCACCATCGACGTCGCCTACCGCTATTTCTCGACGCCGCGCCGCGCCTTCGTCATCGCCGACACGCCCGGCCACGAGCAGTACACCCGCAACATGGCGACCGCCGCCTCGGGCGCGAGCCTCGCCGTGCTGCTGGTCGACGCGCGCAAGGGGCTGCTCACGCAGACACGCCGCCACGCGGCGATCGTCTCGCTGCTCGGCGTCCGCCATGTCGTGCTCGCCGTCAACAAGATCGACCTCGTCGGCTACGACGAGGAGATCTTCCGCGCCATCGTCAGGGATTTCGCGGGCTTTTCCGCCCCGCTCGGCTTCTCCAGCGTCACCCCCATTCCGATGTCGGCGCGCTTCGGCGACAACATCTCGCGGAAGAGCGCGAAGACGCCCTGGCACGCCGGGCCGGCGCTGCTGCCGTTCCTCGAGGATGTGGACGTCGAGGAGGACCACAGCGGCGAGCCGTTCCGCTTCCCCGTGCAATGGGTCAACCGGCCGCATCTCGACTTCCGCGGCTTCTGCGGCACGATCGCGAGCGGACGCGCGCGGCGCGGCGACGCGGTCGTCGTCGCCGCGTCAGGCCGGACCTCGAAGATCGCGCGCATCGTCACCGCCGACGGCGACCTCGCGGAGGCCGGCGCGGGCGAGGCCGTCACGCTGACGCTCGAGGACGAGGTCGACGCCGCGCGCGGCGACGTCCTCGCCCATCCCGACGCGCGGCCCGAAGTCACGGACCAGTTCGCCGCCTATCTCATCTGGATGAGCGAGGCGCCGCTCGCGCCGGGCCGCTCCTATCTCCTCAAATGCGGGACGAAGACCGTTCCGGCCACGGTCACGGCGCTGAAGCGCCGCCTCGACGTCAACACGCTGCAGGAGATCGAGGCGACCACGCTCGGCCTCAACGAGGTCGGGATCGCCAATCTCGCGACGACGGCGCCGATCGCGCTCGATCCCTACAGGGAGGTCAAGGGAACCGGCGCCTTCATCCTGATCGACCGCGAGACCAACGCGACGGCGGCGGCCGGGCTCGTCTCGTTCGGGCTGCGGCGCGCGACCAACATCCATGCGCAGGGCCTTTCGGTCGGCAAGATCGACCGCGCGCGGCTCAACGGCCAGCGCCCCGCCGTGCTGTGGTTCACAGGACTCTCCGGCTCGGGCAAGTCGACCATCGCCAACCTCGTCGAGTCGCGGCTCTACGCCCATGGCGTGCGCACCATCCTGCTCGACGGCGACAACGTCCGCCACGGGCTCAACAAGGACCTCGGCTTCACCGAGGCCGACCGCGTGGAGAACATCCGGCGCGTCGGCGAGGTGGCCAAGCTGATGACCGAAGCCGGCCTCATCGTGCTGTGCTGCTTCATCTCGCCGTTCGCCTCCGAGCGGCGCTTCGTGCGCGAATTGCTCGAACCGGGCGAGTTCCTCGAGATTTTCGTCGACGCGTCCCTCGAGGACTGCGTCGCGCGCGATCCCAAGGGCCTCTACAGGAAGGCGCTCGCCGGCGAGATCAGGAATTTCACCGGCGTCGACCAACGCTACGAGGCTCCGCAGACGCCCGAGCTCGTCGTCGGGCGCGGCGGCCTCAGCGCCGAGCAGGAAGCGGCGTTGATCGTCAAGGAGCTGGCGCGGCGCGGCTTCATCGACCGCGTCGCCGACGCCAGCGACGACTTCTCGATCTGAGCTCAGGCGCCGAAGCTCGTCCCGGAAAGCGCGGCGGCGAGCAGCGCGAGGCCGAAGAAGAGCACGATGAGCGCGGCGGCCGCCTCGCAGGCCGCGCCGACGAGCGAGGCGCCGACGCCGCGCGCGCTTAAGAAACGCGTCGCGAGGCCCTTGGCGAAGACGGCGGACGAGGCGAGCGCGCCCGTCGTGACGAAGACGCCGGCCGACATCGCCGCCACGGCGAGGACGCCGACCTGAAACGCCTCCTGCGAGGCGGCGAACACCAGCACGAGGATGGCGCCGGAGCAGGGCCGGGCGCCGGCCGCGGCGACGGCGAGCGCCGCGCGCCGCAAGGAGAAGGCGTCCGCGGACGCGGGCTCCTGCGCCGCGAAGCGCGCGCCGATCAGATGGCCGCAAGCGTCGTCATGGATATGGCCGGCCGGAAAGGCGCGCGCGCCGAAGCCCGCCGGCGACGCGCCCGCCGGCCTCAGCGAGCCGAAGGCGGCGCTTGCGGCGTCGAGCCGCCAAAGCGCGGCGAGCGCGCGCAGCTTGGAGAAGCTCAACGCCGCCCCGAGCGCGGCGAGGCCGGCGTAGCTTGCGATCTCGATGACGCGCGCGGCGTCCGTGAGCGAACGCGCGCTCGCGCCGATGATGAGAAAGGCGCCGCCGACGAGCGCGATCGCGACGAGCCCCTGCAGCGCCGCGGCCGCCGCGCTGACGCAGAGGCCGCGCCTCAGCCGCTTCTCGTCGGCGAGCATGTAGGCGGCGATCACCGCCTTGCCATGGCCGGGCCCGGCCGCATGGAAGACGCCATAGGCGAAGCTGAGCCAGACGAGCCACGCCCCGCCCGCGCCGGAGCGCGCGGCGCGCACGGCGCCCGAGAGCAGGCGGTAGAAGCCGCTCTCCTGCGCCAGCAGCCAGCCGGCGAAGCCCGTCGCGCTCGCCGCGCCCTCGTTCACCCCTACGGCGAAGGGATGGCGTGCGCCGTCCGCCATCGCGGCGGACGCCGCGAGCGCGATCAGGGCGGCGAGGACGAGCGCGCGTCTCAAGGGCAGGCGACCACGACGGACGCCGCGAGCTTGACGCCGAAATCGACGCCTGGCGAGAGATTGGTGAAGAAGGATTCGTTCAGCTTCTGCGCGTCCGCCCTGGCGAGGGGCTTCGCCGCGTTGAGGTTGGTCGAGCAGCCTTTCGGCGCGCCGACGAGCGCGACCGGCGCGTCGGGATCGAGCTCGAAGGCGACGTAATAGGTCGGATCATAGATCTGGAACGAGAACAGCTTCGCCGAGACGGGCGCCTTCAGCGGCATCTCGAAAGTGAGCTCGATGCGCTTGCCCGCGATCTCCTCCAGCGCGTAGTCGCGCGGCTCGCCGAACTCGAGCCTGACGCCCTTGAGCTTGGCGTGGGTGAAATAGTCGAATTCGGCGAGGTCGTCGACGTTGTTCTTGGCGAGGGGCGCGAGATCGACCTTCGTCAGCCGCGCGCCTTTCGGCTTGTTCGCGCCCTCGATGACGAACGCGGAATACATCTCGTCGAACACCCAGGCGTGGCGAATGGCCTCGATCTCGCCCGCCTGGTTGAAGACGACCGCTTCGCGGCCCGTGATCCAGACATGGGGATGGGCGAGCGCGCCGCCCGGCGCGAGCGCGAGGAGCGCTCCGAACGCGCGCGACGCGAAGCCTTTCCCCCTGCCCCGCCCCATCGCTCCCGCCTCGCCGTCGCCGCCTGCATCAAAGCAGCCGTGTCGAACGGCTCCGTTGACGCAAACCCGTTCTTGAGCCGCAGTTGGGCGGAAGGAAGGCGCGCGTCGTCCCGCGGCTTCACGAAGGCGGGACCATGCTTGCGGGCCGTGCGGCTTGGCGGACAACGTCGGAAGAACATCCACAGGCGTTTGCATATGCCATATCGACGGCGGCCGCCCGGTCAACGCCATATATGGACATCGCGGTCTTTCGCTTCGCGTGAAGCGAGAGCTTAAGAGGGAATCCGGCGAGCCTTCAGGCGAAGCCGGGGCCGCCTCCGCAACTGTGAGCGGCGAGCTTTCGTCCATTTAGCGCCACTGAAGCCGCCGGGCTTCGGGAAGGCCGGACGACGGCGCCGACCCGCGAGCCAGGAGACCTGCCGCGACCTGAGCGAAACGTCCTCGGGCGGGGCGTCCCGACGGATCGCCTGGGCTTTGCGGCCGGCGGACGCTTCGTCGCGCCTTCACGCCGTGCGGCCGTCGCCTCGCTCCCAACATACGGGATTTGAAGCCGATGTCGCAGATCGTCGAACTCGAGCGTCCGACCGGGGCGGGGCCCGTCGAACGCGCGCGGCGGCGTGGAGGCCGCGTCCTGCGTCCGGCTATCCGGTGATCCGGCGCAACGGCGCGGTCACCACCGCACCCGACGATCTCGACGACATCTTCAAGTCGATCCCTGCAACATCCGCTCGCCGCAGCGTCACGCCGGCGTCGTCCATTCCTCGAAAGCGTCTCCTCGCGCTTCGTCGCGCCGCGGCGCGCCATGGCGAAATAGACGTCGAGCGGGACGAGCCCGCCGGTCCAGCCATAGACCTCCGGCGCCGCGCCGACCATGACGCCGGCGACGCGCGTCCTCCCCCGGAAGTGATTTTCGGCGCAGCCGCCGCGCTGACGGCGGCCGCGGCGCTACATCGCGAACGCCATGGAGGCGAAGATCGAGTCGCCGCGCACGCGGTTCTGCGTCGCGAACTCGTGGAACCAGCGCCCGCTCAGAATAACCTGCTGCTCGCCGGCCTTGATCGTCCACGAGAGCAGCGGCCCGACGGCGGCGACGCGGCCCTTGAATGGGCCGAGGTTCAGCTCGCCGCCGTTGTCGGCGGTGACCTGCTGATAGAAATAGCCGCCGACGCCGACGGCGAGGCCGAACGGCAGGTGCTGGTTCAGCGCCGCCTCGACATGCAGCTCCTCGCCGCTCTGGTAGCCCGTCGCCGAATTGATTGCGTTGAAGGTCATGCCGACCCCCGCCGAGGCCTCGATCCCGGTCGTCATGCTGAGATAGGTGTAGGCCGCCTTGAGGTCGACAGCCGGCCGGTTGAGGCTTGTGAAGGCGAGCGCGTCGGCGTCGTACTGGCCGGTCGGAGCGAAGCCCGAGAGCGTCAGGTTCCAGTGATGGTCGCCGTTCTCCCAGCCGATGAAGGCGGCGTAGCCGGTGTCGCCGATCGCGGTCGCCTGCCGCGTCACGTCGAGGTCGCGCGGGACCCCGCGCGGGCCGACGAAGCTCGCCTCGATGGTGTTGCGGTCCGAGCCGAATGGAACCACCGCAGCGAAGCCGATGGAGCCGCCGAGCGCCTTCAAGTCGGTGACCCAGGAGATCTGCGTGATGTTCATCACGAACTGCTCCCTGACGCCCAGCGCCGCCTGGTTGCCGAACGGCAGCCTGACGTTCTTCCCCGCGCTTCCGTCATAGAGATAGAAGGTGTTCTGGAAATAGACGCCCGGCGGCGGCGTGAAGCCGGAGAGCGGAATCTGGTAGCCGAGCAGATAATTGCCCATGCCGTATTCGGCGGCTCCCGCCGGCGCGGCCGCGGCCAGCGCCGCGAGCGCCGCCGCCGCGCAGCTGAATTTCTTTCCCCACGTCATGACGTCCCCCTTCCATGCGCCGCAGCCCCCGCCGCGACGCCCCGCTCAGCGCGGGGCGCCCTCCTTCGCGGCCCTGGCCTTGATCTGCGCCTCCACGTCCCGCGAAATCTGGTCGATGGTGAAGCTAGCCGGTTCCTGGCTCGGGGGATAGTCGAGAAAGGTCTGCAGGAAGGCGCCCGCCTCCATCGAGGCCTTGAACAGCAGATAGTCGTTCTTGACCAGCCAGTCATAATACTGGTCGGAGACCACGTCGGCACGCTCGAAGGGGTCCATGCGCAAGTTGAAAAGCTTCGGCACGCGATAGCAGGTGAGCGGCTCGGCCCAGACCACGAAGCCGCCCGGCTTTTTCTGCTCGCAATAGACCACCTTCCAGTTGTCGAAGCGATAGGCGACGAGGTCGCCGTCGTCGTCGAAATAGACGAACTGGCTGCGGGCGCTCCTGGGTTGCTGGCCGGTCAGGAACGGAAGCTGATTGTAGCCGTCGAGATGGACCTTGAAACTCGCGCCGCCGATCTGCTTTCCTTTGAGAAGCTCGTCCTTGACGTTCGGGTCGCCGGCGGCGGCGAGCAGGGTCGGGAACCAGTCGAGGCCCGAAATCATCTCGTTCGAGACCTGATTCGGCTTGATGTGGCCTGGCCAGCGGATCAGCGCCGGCACGCGGAACGCCCCTTCCCAGTTGGTGTCCTTCTCCGAGCGGAACGGCGTCGTCGCGGCGTCGGGCCAGGAGAACTGGTTGGGGCCGTTGTCGGTCGCGTAGACGACGATGGTGTCCTTCGCGACGCCGAGGTCGTCGAGCGCCTTCAGGAGCTTGCCGACGTCGCCGTCGTGCTCGATCATGCCGTCGGCGTATTCATTGCCGGGCATGCCGCTCTGCCCGCGCATCGACTCCCGCACATGGGTGAAGATGTGCATGCGCGTCGTGTTCATCCAGGTGAAGAACGGCTTGCCCGCCTTGACCTGGCGCTGCATGAAATCGATCGCCGCGGCCGTCGTCTCGTCGTCGATCGTCTCCATTCGCTTCTTGTCGAGCGGCCCGGTGTCCTCGATCTTGCCGTCGGCGGAGGTCCTGAGCACGCCGCGCGGCGAACCCGCCTTGACGAAGGCGGGATCGTCCTTCGGCCAGTAGGGCCGCTCGGGCTCCTCCTCGGCGTTGAGATGATAGAGATTGCCGAAGAATTCGTCGAAGCCGTGGTTGGTCGGCAGATATTCGTCGCGGTCGCCGAGATGGTTCTTGCCGAACTGGGCGGTGGCGTAGCCGAGGGGCTTGAGCGCTTGGGCGATGGTGACGTCGCGGGCCTGCAGGCCGACTGCCGCGCCGGGCACCCCGACCTTACACAGGCCTGTGCGCTTGCAGACCTGACCCGTGATGAACGTCGATCGTCCAGCCGTGCAGCTGTTCTCGGCGTAATAATCGGTGAACCTCATCCCCTCGGCGGCGATGCGGTCGATGTTCGGCGTGCGGTAGCCGACGATCCCGTCGCCATAGGCGCTGACGTTGGTGACGCCGATGTCGTCGCCGAAGATGACGAGGATGTTCGGCTTGCCCGCCGGCGGCGCGGGCTGCTGGGCGAGGGCCGCGTCCGCGCCCACGAGGCTTAAGGCGGCGAGCGCCGCCGAACGCAGGAGCCTTCCGATTCGCATAACGTCTCTCCCGATTGAATCCTAGAACGGCGCGACATAGTTCAGGATCGCCTCCTGCCGCAGCACCACCTGCCGGATGACGTGGCTGACCTTGACATGGTCGGTGTAGATCGCCGCCGTTCCGACGCCGCCGGCGGGCAGACGCGCCGCGATAGCGGGATCGTCGAGCTTGACCCGCGCGACGAAGGGCTCGGCCTCCAGCGCCCTGGGCGCGACGGCCGCGCCCGAAGGCGCCGCCTGGCCCGAGGCGATGGCCTGCAGCACGGCCTCGACCTTCCCCGTGACGATCTCGCCCGGCAGATATTTGAAGGTCAGCTCGACCTTCTGGCCCGGCTCGACATAGCGCGCGTAGATCTGCTGCAGCTCGACGACCGCCAGGGTCTCCGACGTGTCGATGAAGGCCATCGCCGGCGAAAGGGAAAGATTCGACACCCGCGCGCCCTTGCGCAACGCGACATTGGTGACGTAGCCGTCCGCCGGCGCGCGCACGCTCGTCTTGTCGAGGCTCCAGCGCGCGCCCTCGACCTGCGCCTTGAGCTGATCGACCTCGCTTTGCCGCTGCTCGACGTTGAATTCGGGCGAGGCCTGCTTTCGCGCCAGTTCGATCATCTGCCCGAGGCGCGTCTCGGCCAGCGCGAGCTGCGCCTCGAGCGCATGGAGCTGCGCGGCGTAGGGCGTCGGATCGATGCGGAACAGCACGTCGCCGGCCTTCAGCGGCGCGTTGGGCCGAACCGGCACGTCGATGACTTCGCCGGCGACGTCCGGCGTGATCGCGACCGACTGCCTCACGACGATCGCGGCTCCCGCGGGCGCCCCCCATCCCATCGGAATGAACAGCCCGACGAGGAGGAGCGCGAGGACGAGGAGCGGCGAAAGCTTCCAGAACAGGCTGTTCGGAACGATCTTCAGCCACATCAGCGCCACGAGGATCGCGATGTAGCTGTTGAGCAGGAAGACGATCAAGGCGCGCCCTCCCGCCCGCCGGCGGGCCGCGACGGAACGTCGACATAGGCCCAGACGAAGGCGAGCGGCCAGAACACGAAGCCGCAGAGCAGCGTCACCCAGCCGGCGACGTCGACGGCATGCGCGTAAGGGTGTCCGCGCCGGCGCGCGACATGGCCCGGAGCCGCGCCGAGGATGACGAAGACGGCGAGCGCGGAGGCGACGGCCACGACAAGGACGAGGATGGCGAAGACGTCGATGAAGGCCACGCCTTCCCCCGTTTCGGAGCCTGCCGCGGCTCTTGCGGCCTTAGTCGTCGTCTTCTCGCATCTTCGTCGTTTGAAGCCAAGCCCGCTGCGGCGGCGGCGCTAGCCGGCGCCCGGCGCGTCGAGCACGTCGCGCAGCTTCGCCGCCAGCTCCTCGACGGTGAAGGGCTTGCCGAGCAGCTCGACGCCGGCGTCGAGCGCGCCGTCGCGGACCACGGCGTTGCGCGTGTAGCCGGTGGTGAACAGAACCTTCAGCTCCGGCCGGCGCCGGCGCGCCTCCTCGGCGAGGCGGGCGCCGTTCATCTCCGGCATGACGACGTCGGTGAACATCAGCGCGACCTGCGGATTCTCGTCGAGCAGGCGCAGGGCGGCGGCGGCGCCGTCCGCCTCGAGCGGGCGGTAGCCGAGCTCGCCCAGCGCCTCGACGCTGAAACGGCGCACGGCCGGCTCGTCCTCGACGACGAGCACCGTCTCCCCACAGGCGACGGCCGAGGCGCCGGCGCGCGCAAGCTCCGGCGGCCTCCTCTCCTGCGCGTCGCCAAGGCGCGGCAGGAAGACCTCCACCGTCGCGCCGCGTCCGGGCTCGGAACGGATCGTCATATGGCCGCCGGACTGCCTGATGAAGCCATAGGCCTGGCTGAGCCCGAGGCCGGTCCCCTCGCCGACCTTCTTCGTGGTGAAGAAGGGCTCGAACGCCCTGGCGACGACCTCCGGCGTCATGCCGCAGCCGGTGTCGCTCACGCAGATCAGGACGTAGGGTCCCGGGACGACGCCGTGCCGCGTCGCCGCACAGGCGGCGTCGAGCTCGACGTTCCTCGTCTCGATGGTGAGCCGGCCGCCCTCGGGCATGGCGTCGCGCGCGTTGACGGCGAGATTGATGAGCAGGTTCTCGAGCTGGTTGGGATCGACGCGCACGCGCCACAGCCCTTCGGCCGCCGTAATTTCGAGGAGCCCCTGCGCGCCGAGGGAATGGCGCAGCAGGTCCGACATGCCGGCGATGAGCCTGTCGAGGTCCGTCGGCTCCGGCCGCAACGGCTGCTGGCGCGCGAAGGCGAGCAGGCGCCGCGTCAGGTTGGCGGCGCGGCGCGCGCCCTCGGCCGCCGTCTCGATGTAGCGCCTCGACCGCGCGTCGTCGTGGCCCACCCGCCGGCCGAGCAGGTCGAGCGCGCCGATGACGGCGGCGAGCATGTTGTTGAAGTCATGCGCGATGCCGCCGGTGAGCTGGCCAACCGCCTCCATCTTCTGGCTCTGGCGCAGCGCTTCCTGCGTCGCCTCGAGCTCGGCTTTCGCGCGCAGGCGCTCCGTGGCGTCGACGCTGGTCAGGAAGGCTCCGACGCGCTCCCCGCGCGCGCCGACGAGCGTCTCGAAGCGCAAATCGTAGGAGCGCCGCTCGCGCGACGGATCGCCGGTCTCCTCGGTCACGGCGTAATCCTCGCCGGCGAGCGCGCGCGCCCAGCGCGCCTTCGTCTTTTCGAGGTCCGGGGCGTCGGCCAGCAGCTTCAGAAGATTGTCGCCGACCTTCGGGCGCACGCCGTAGCGGCGGTCATAGGCCTCGGCGCCCGCCCGGTTTATCGCGAGGATGTCGTAGTGCGCGTCGATCGCCTCGATGCAGGCGTCCGTCGTCTCGACGATGTCGGCCATCAGCTTGCGCTCGGCGAGCGCCTCGGCGACGCGTTGCTCGAGGGTTTCGTTGAGCTCGCGCAGGCGCTCCTCGCTGCGACGCACGGCGGCCTCGGCGCGATGCTCGTCGGTGAACAGGATCGAGAAGGAGCGGCCGAGCGCCTCCGCGGCGGAGAAGCCGGCGACGCGCTCGGCGCCGCTGTTCCAGCTCGTGATCGCGCCGCCTTCGTCGAGCGTCAGGATCGCGAAATCCTCCGCCCCCTCGACGATCTGCCGATAGCGGGCCTCGCTCGCGGCGAGGCGACGCTCGGCGACGCAGCGCTCGGTCACGTCGTAGCCGCCGACGAAGATTCCCGCCACGGCGCCGGCGCCGTTCCTGATCGGCTGGTAGATGAAGTCGAGGAAGCGCTCGCCCTCGGCGCGGTCGAGGCGGATCGGCATCGCGCGGGCGATGAACGGTTCGCCGCTCGCGTAGACATGGTCGAGCAGCTCATAGAAGCCCTGACCGGCGATCTCCGGGAACATCTCGCGCACGGTGCGGCCGACAAAGTCCGAGCGCCCGGAGATCTCGAGATAGGCGTCGTTGACATAGTCATAGACATGCGTCGGGCCGGACAGCACGGCGACGAAGCCCGGCATCTGCTGCAGCAGCAGGCGCTGGCGCTCGGCCTCACGCATCTGCTCGCGCGCGGCGGCGACCTGCTCGGTGGTTTCTAGGCAGGGGCAGAACAGGCCGACGACCTCGCCGTCCTCGTCGCGCACGGGCGTGTAGGAGAAGGCGAAATGCGCCTCCTTCGGCCGGCCGGGGCGGTCGAGGAAAAGCCTGATGTCGCGCATATGCACCGGCTCGCCGGCGAAGACGCGCTCGAACAGCGGCCTCGCGTCGGGCCAGACGTCGAGGAAGGGCCGGCCAAGGGCGCGCGGATGCCGGTCGGCGAGCATCGGCCCGTAATCGTCGTTATAGAGCAGCAGGCGCTCGGGGCCGAAGGCGACGAACATCGGCTGGCCGGCCGCGAGCATCACGCCGACCAGCGTCTTCAGCGGCTGCGCCCAGCCGTCGGGAGAGCCGAGCGAGGTCGCGCCCCAGTCATGGGCGCGCATCAGCGCGCCCATTTCGCCGCCGCCGTCGAGAAAACCCGCCGACGGCCGGAAACCGCCGCCCAGCGGGCGCACGCTCATGTCGCCGCGCCCGTCCGCCGCTCCGTCCAAAAAGCGCCGGTCCCGGCCGCGGCGCTCCGCTGCATCGCCATATCCTCCGCCGCCGCCGTCCAAGCGCGCCAAACGCGGCGCCTGCTTCCGAACGCGGCCGGACCGGGCGAAGTTCCAAACGCCCGTCGACGGGCGTCCGCGTCAGAGGTTGAAGTCGCGCCCCGAGAGCACCTCGCGGACGTAGCCGGCGCGGATCGTGAAGTCGCCGAAGCGTTCGCCCGGCCCGCGCTCGCGCGCGTATCGGGCCGCGATCTCGCCGAGCGCGTCGAGGATCGCCTCCTCGCCGACGTTCTCGAGATACATCCGGTTCAGCCGCTGGCCGTGGAAGCCGCCGCCGAGATAGAGGTTGTACTTGCCCGGCGCGCGTCCGGTCATGGCGATCTCGGCGACGTAGGGGCGCGCGCAGCCGTTCGGGCAGCCGGTCATGCGGATGGTGATCGGCTCCGCCTCGAGGCTGTTGTCGGCGAGGATCTTCTCGATCTTGTCGACCAGCGTCGGCAGGTAGCGCTCGCTCTCGGCCATGGCGAGGCCGCAGGTCGGAAGCGCCACGCAGGCCATGGAGTTGAGGCGCAGCATGCTCTGCGCGTTGCGGTCGAGGAGGCCATGCGCCTTGAGGACGGCCTCGATCTTCGCCTTTCGCTTCGCCGGCACGTCGGCGATCGTGACGTTCTGGTTGGGCGTCAGGCGGAACGTCCCTTCATGGATCTCCGCGACCGCGCGCAGGCCGTCGAGGAGCTTCAGGGACTCGCGGTTGACGATGCGTCCGTTCTCGACGAACAGCGTATAGTGCCAGCGTCCGGCCTCGTCCTTCGTCCAGCCGTAGGCGTCGCCGTTCGAGACGAACTCGAACGGCCTCGGCGCCTCGAGCGGGAAGCCCAGCCTTCGCTCGACTTCCGCGCGCACGAAATCGAGCCCGAGGTCGTCGACGGTGTACTTGAAACGCGCGTGGGCGCGGGCCTTGCGGTCGCCGTAGTCGCGCTGCACGCCGACGACGGCGTCGGTCGCCGCCAGAATTTTCTCGCGCGGGACGAAGCCCAGCACGTCGCCGAGGCGCGGATAGGTTTCGGGCGCGGAGTCGGTCCGCCCCATGCCGCCGCCGACCGTGACGTCGTAGCCGACGAGTTCGCCGTTCTCGACGATGGCGATGAAGCCGAGGTCCTGGGTGTAGACGTCGATGTCGTTATGGGGCGGGACGACGAGGCCGATCTTGAACTTGCGCGGCAGATATTGCTTGCCCAGGAACGGCTCCTCGGGCTCCGACGTCGCCACGCGCTCTTCACCCCACCAGATCTCGTGATAGGCGCGCATGTTCGGCAGGGCGTGGTCGCTCACCGCCCGGGCGTCGTCGTAGACCTTGGCGTGCAGGCTCGACAGCGCGGGATTGACCGAGCACATGACGCCGCGCACCACGTCGCCGCAGGCGGCGATGGTGTCGACGAGAATCTCGTGCAGGCCGCGGATCGTCGCCTTGAGGTCGTTCTTCAGCACCCAGTGGAACTGGAAGGTCTGCCGCGTCGTCGCCCGCAGCGAGGACGAGCCGTAGAGGCGCGCGAGCTCGTCGAGCTTCAGCCATTGCGCCGGCGTCACGACGCCGCCCGGCAGGCGCAGGCGGATCAGGAAGGAATAGGCTGGCTCGAGCTTCCGGCGGCGGCGCTCGTCGCGCAGGTCGCGGTCGTCCTGCCCGTAGATTCCGTGGAACTTCATCAGCTTGGGATTGTCGTCGCCGGACACCATGCCGGTGATGGCGTCGAGCAGCCCCTCGTTGATGGTGCCGCGCAGCTGGTTCGAGCGGACCTTCATGCTCTCATCGGGCGAGAGGTTCTCGAGCGGCTGCGAGATGTCGCGGCTGCGGTCGGGCTGGGGCCAGTCCCTGGTCCAATCCTTGGTCATGGCGCCGTCTCCTCTCAATAAACGTCGCGCTGATAGCGATGGGCGGCGGCGAGCTCGCGGACGTAGGCCGCGGCGGCCTCCGCGCCGCGCCCGCCGTGCTCGGCGACGACCTCCATCAACGCCGCGTCGACGTCGGGCGCGAGCTTGCTGGCGTCGCCGCAGACATAGACATGGGCGCCCTCCTCGAGCCAGGCGTAGAGCTCCGCCCCATTCTCCCGCATCCTGTGCTGGACATAGGTCTTGCCCCAGCGGTCGCGCGAGAAGGCGACCTCCATGCGGCTCAGGATCTTGTCCTTGAGCAGGCGCTGCCATTCGAGCTGGTAGAGGAAGTCGGACGAAAAGTTGCGCTCGCCGAAGAACAGCCACGACCTGCCCTTCGCGCCGCGCTCCTCGCGCTCCTGCATGAAGGCGCGGAACGGGGCGACGCCGGTGCCCGCGCCGATCATGACGATCGGCGCGTCGTCCGCCGGCAGGCGGAAATGCGGGTTGGACTGGATGTAGACCGGCAGCTCCGCGTCGGGAGCGAGCGCGGCGAGGAAGCTCGAAGCCACGCCCTGGCGGGGCTCGCCGCGAAGCTCGTAGCGGACGGTCGAGACGGTAAGATGCGCCTCGCCCGGATTCGCCGCAAGGCTCGAGGCGATCGAGTAGAGGCGCGGCTGCAGCGGACGCAGGCCGGCGGCGAAGTCGGCGGCGGCGAGCCCCGCGACGGGGAAGGCGCGCACGACGTCGACGACATGGTTCGCCCCGGAGAACTCGGCGCGCGCGCGCGCGGCCTCCTCGCCGACGAGCGCCCGCAGCTCCGGCGCGTCCGAAAGCTGCGCCCAGTGCTCGATGAAGCGCGGCGTCAGGACGCCGATCTCGAACTTCGTCTCGAGCGCCGCGCGAAGCCCGATCTCGCCCTCCTTGAGCGGAAGCCGCGCCGACGGATCGAGCTTCAGCGCGCCGATCAGCGCCTGGACGAGCGCCGGATCGTTGCGCGGGACGACGCCGAGCGCGTCGCCAGGCTCATAGGAGAGGCCGGAGCCCGCCAGCGAAATCTCGTAATGGCGCGTCTCCTTGCTGGAGCCGCGTCCGGTCAGCTCGAGATTGTCGATCAGCGTGGCGACGAAAGGATTGCGCTTGTCGTGGACGGCGCCGTGCGGCGCCGCCCCGCGCGCCGCCGCGGCGGCGAGGACGGGCGCGCTCGCGGCGGCTTCGCGTCCCTGCGTCGCGAGCTCGCCGAGCGTCTCGGCCGTCCATTGCGCGGCGGCCTCGTCATAGTCGACGTCGCAGTCGACGCGCGGCCTGAGGCGCTGCGCCCCGAGCTCGTCGAGGCGCCTGTCGAGCCGCTTGCCGGCCTCGCAGAATTTCTCATAGGTCGAGTCGCCGAGCGCCAGCACCGCGAAGCGGACCCCTTCGAGGCGCGGGGCCTTGCGCCCCTCGACGAATTCGAAGAACCCCGTCGCCGGCTGCGGCGGGTCGCCCTCGCCATAGGTGCTGGCGACGATCAGCAGATCCTGCTCCTGCGCGAGCTCGCGCAGCTTGTAGTTCGCCATGTCGGCGACCTTCGCCTTGAGGCCGAGCGCCTCCGCTTCGGCGAGGGCGATCCGCGCGAGCGTCGCGCTGTTGCCCGTCTCGGTGCCGAACAGGATGGTGAGCGCGCGCGAAGAGGACGCAACCTGCGCCGCGGCCGGAGTCGCCGGCGCCTCGGCCGCCGCGCCGCCGCGCGCGGCCTCGAGGCCGGCGAAATAGCCGCTCAGCCACAGCGCCTGGCGCGGCGTGAGCGAGGCGGCGAGCGCGTCGACATGGCGCCATTGCTCTTCGTCGATCAGGCCGGGCCCCGGGAGCTGGGACGGATCGAACGGCTTCACGGCCGGCCCCTATTCAACATCGTCATTATGTTATTTCCAGCAATTTGCAGAAATTCAGGGTTGTTCTAGCCGCCCGCGCGCTCCGGGGCAAGGACGCAAAGCTGCGGCGGACGCAGCGCCCACGGCGGCTGTAAGCGCTCGCCGGCGCTTGTCAAGGGCGGCGCGCTTCGATAAGTTCCAACTCTGTTCAGATTGCGCCGCCGCCGCTGAAATCCTCTTTATATCAGTCCATTGTGAGAGAGTCGCGGCGCACGGCCGCGCCTTTCCCCAGACGGCGCCTCGCGGGACGGACGCCGGACGAAGGCCAGACGCGACGCGCAAGAGAAACTTCACCGGGGGAAACGCCATGTGGCGTCAGGTCTATGATCCATTCGGCAGCATGGCCGTCTCGACGCTCGTGGCCTGCCTGCCGATCGCAACGCTGCTTGGCCTCATCGCCTTCACAAAAACCAGGGCCCACGTCGCCGCGCTGCTCGCTCTGGCCGTCGCCTTCGTCGTCGCCGTCTTCGGCTTCACCATGCCGGCCGGGATGGCCGCGCGGGCGACCTTCCTCGGCGCGCTGACCGGTCTGTTTCCGATCGGCTGGATCGTCCTCAACGTCATCTTCCTGCATCGTCTCACCGTCGAGAACGGCTCCTTCGCCGTGCTGCAGCGCTCGATCGCCGGCGTCACCACGGATCGCCGCCTGCAGCTGCTGCTCGTCGCCTTCTGCTTCGGCGCCTTCTTCGAGGGCGCGGCGGGCTTCGGCACGCCCGTCGCCGTCACCGGCGCCATCCTGATCGGCCTCGGCTTCTCGCCGCTCGCCGCCTCCGGCCTCTCGCTCATCGCCAACACCGCTCCGGTGGCTTATGGGGCGCTCGGCACGCCGATCGTGGTGCTCGGCCAGGTGACCGGCATGGACCCGGTCGCGCTCGGCGCGATGGTCGGCCGCCAATTGCCGTTCTTCTCCCTGATCGTGCCGTTCTGGCTGATCGTCGCCTTCGCCGGCTGGAAAGGCATGATGCAGATCTGGCCGGCGATCCTCGTCGCCGGCGTCTCGTTCGCCGTGCCGCAATTCCTCGTCTCGAACCTGCACGGCCCCTGGCTCGTCGACGTCGTCGCGGCGATCGTCTCGATGGGCTCGCTCGCGCTGTTCCTGCGCGTGTGGCGCCCGGCCATTGTCTGGACCAGCCCCTCGCTCACCGGCCGCGTCGACCTGAGCGAAGCAAAGCCCGTGTCCGCCGATCCGCCGGCCTCCTCGCCCGGCGTCCTCTCCCACGGGTCGGAAGGCGAGGCCGCCTTCGCCGACGCGCCGAAGATCGCGCCCGGAGCGCTCAAGGGGCCGGACGTCGTCGACGACCGCAGCGCGGTCGTCAAGGCCTGGACGCCCTGGGCGATCCTCTGCATCTTCGTCTTCGCCTGGGGCGTCGACGCGGTGAAGAAGCCGCTCAACGCGATCTGGGCGCCGAAATTCGTCATCGACGGGCTCGACGGCCAGATCGTCAAGACGCCCCCGGTGACGCCGACCGACGTCGTCGAGCACGCCGTCTTCATCTTCAATTTCCTCACCCTCACCGGCACGGCGATCTTCCTCGCGGCGATCGTCAGCGGACTCGTCATGGGCTACACGCCCTGGGGGCTGCTCAAGTCCTATGTCCGCACCCTCGGCGTGGTGCGCAACTCGCTCATCACCATCGTCGCCATGCTGGCGCTCGGCACGCTCACCCGCTTCTCCGGGCTCGACGCGACGCTCGGCCTCACCTTCGCCCACACGGGCTTCCTCTATCCCTTCTTCGGCGCCCTGCTCGGCTGGCTCGGCGTCGCGCTGACCGGCTCGGACACCGCCTCCAACGTGCTGTTCGGCGGCCTGCAGAAGGTGACGGCGCAGCAGCTCGGCCTCTCGCCGATCCTGATGGCCGCGACCAACTCGTCGGGCGGCGTGATGGGCAAGATGATCGACGCCCAGTCGATCGTCGTCGCCTCGACCGCGACCAACTGGTTCGGCCACGAAGGCACGATCCTGCGCTTCGTCTTCCCGCATTCGATCATCCTCGCCTGTCTCGTGGGCCTCCTCGTCATGCTTCAGGCCTATGTCCATCCGTTCACGGCGATGGTCATTCACTAGGCCGGCGCCAAAAGCTTCGCGCCGCCGCGGGGCGGCGCGCTTCGGCCCGATCCGGGGCGCCTCGGCGGCTTCCCGGGCGGGCGCTCCCTACCGCGCTCCTGGCCGCCCACCACAAAAATGAGCGTTGACGCTGTTCAAGCGCAAACGCAGGGGGGCCGGGAGACGTTAAAGTTTCGCAGCCGCGCCGCGATACGGAACGACGCCAATGAGAATCGGCCTTTTTGTCACCTGTCTCGCCGACCTGTTCCGACCGCGCGCCGCCTTCGCCGCCATCAAGCTCCTGAAGCAGGCCGGCTGCACGGTCGAGGCGCCGCGCGCGCAGGTCTGTTGCGGCCAGCCCGCCTTCAACTCGGGCGACGCCGGCGACGCGAGGACGCTCGCCCGCAACGTCATCGACGCCTTCGAGGGCTTCGACTATGTCGTCGCGCCGTCGGGCTCCTGCGCCGGCATGATCCGCACGCATTATCCCGAGCTGTTCGACGGCGACGCGGCGCAGCGGCCCCGCGCGGAAAACCTCGCCGCGCGCACGCATGAGCTGACGAGCTTTCTCGTCGACGTGCTGAAATTCCGCCCCAAGGGCGTGCGCCTCGAAGCCAGCGCGACCTACCACGACAGCTGCTCGGGACTGCGCGAGCTGGGCGTCGAGCGCCAGCCGCGCGCGCTGCTCTCCGCCGTCGAGGGGCTCTCCCTGAAGCCTCTGCCCGACGCGCAGAGCTGCTGCGGCTTCGGCGGCACCTTCTGCGTCAAATATCCGGCGATCTCCAACGCCATCGTCGACGAGAAGGCGCAGGCGATCGAGTCGACCGGCGCCGACCTCCTGCTCGCCGGAGACCTCGGCTGCCTCATGAACATGGCCGGCAAGCTGCGCCGGCGCGGCTCGCGCGTGCGCGCCTTCCATGTCGCCGAGATCCTCGCCGGCATGGGCTGCGGCCCGGCCATCGGCGAGGAGCCCTGAGCCTATGACCAGGACGCACGCCGAAACGCTCGAGCCGGGCGACGCGCCGGACCTCTCCTTCAAGGAGCGGGCGGCCCGCGCCCTCGCCGATCCCGACCTCAAGATCGCCATCGACCGCACGACGCGGACGGCGCGCCAGAAGCGCGAAGCGGCCGTCGCCGAATGGCCGGGCTTTTCCGACGCGCGCGATCTCGGGCGCCGGATCAAGGACCATGTGATCGAGAATCTGGCGCATTATCTCGCCGAGTTCGAGCGCAACGCGCAGGCGTCCGGCGCGGTCGTCCATTACGCGGAAACGGCGGGCGAGGCCTGCGACATCGTCGTCGACATCTGCCGCAAGGCCGGCGCGAAGACGATCACCCGTTCGAAATCCATGCTTGGCGAGGAGATCGGCCTGCCGCACGCCCTCGACGACGCCGGCTTCAACCGCGTCGAGACCGACCTCGCCGAACATATCGTCCAGCTCGCCCACGACCGGCCCTCGCACATCATCTGGCCGGCGCTGCACAAGAAGCGCGAGGAAATCGCCGCCCTGTTCCGCGCCAATCACAGGCTTGCGCCCGACAGCGACGAGGTCCCCGACATGGTGGCGAGCGCGCGGCGCGAACTGCGCGGCAGCTTCCTGTCCGCCGACGTCGGCATATCAGGCGCGAATTTCCTCGTCGCCGACACCGGCGCGATCTGCACCGTGACCAACGAAGGCAACGCCGAGCTGACGACGACCGTGCCGCGCGTCCATATCGTGACGGCGGGAATCGAGAAGCTCGTGCCGAGCCTGCCGCACGCCTTCGTCCTTTTGCGCCTCCTCGTGCGCTCGGCGACCGGCGCCGACTTCACCCAGTACACGACGTTCCATTGCGGCCCGAAGCGGGACGGCGACCGCGACGGGCCGCGCGAATTCCATATCGTGCTGGTCGACAACGGCCGCGCCAAGATGATCGAGGAGGGCGTGCGCGACATGCTGCGCTGCCTGCGCTGCGGCGCCTGCATGAATCACTGCGTGGTGTTCAACGAGATCGGCGGCCACGCCTACGGCAGCGTCTATCCCGGCCCGATGGGCTCGGTGATGACGCCGATCTTCGACGGGCTGCCCGCCTCGCGCGACCTGCCTTCCGCCTGCACGCTGAACGGGCGCTGCCAGGAGGTCTGCCCTGTGGCCATCCCGCTGCCCGCGATGCTGCGCGGCTGGCGCGAGAAAAGCTGGGCGCAGGGGCTCGAGCCGCGCACGCAGCGCGGCATGCTGGGCATGTGGGCCTTCGTCGCGTCCCGTCCCGCCCTCTACCGGCTCGGCACGCGGATCGCCATGAAGGCGCTGCGCCTTCTCGGCCGCGACGGCTGGATCGAATCCCTGCCGCTCGCTTCGGGCTGGACGCGCCACCGCGACTTCCCCAAGCCCGCCGCGCGCACCTTCTTCGAGCAATATGGGCCGGACCGCAAATGAGCGCGCGCGAGAAGCTGTTCGCCCGGCTCAGGCGCGACCTCGGGCCGCCCCGTCCCGAGGCGCGGATCGCCGCCGAGGCCGCCGCGCTCGCCGGCGAGGCGCCGGCGAGCCGTCCCGCCCTGCCCTGCGCGGACCTCGTCGAGGCCTTCGCCGCGCGACTTGTTTCGCCGAAGGTGAGCGGGGCGAGCGTCGCGCGGATCGCGCGCCTCGCCGACGTTCCCAAGGCCGTCGGCGCCTATTGCGTCGCGCAGGGCCTCGCCCCGGCGATCGCCCTGCAGCCCGAGGCCGCGCTCGCCGCGCTCGACTGGAGCGGCTTCACGCTCCACGCGCAGGCCGGCGGAGACGAGGCGATCGCCGTCTCGAAAGCCCGGTGCGCCATCGCCGAAACCGGAACCTTCGTGTTCCATTCAGGCGCCGACACGCCTGTGCTGCTCGCCTTCCTGCCAATGCATCATGTCTGCGTCGTCGAGGCCGACCGCATCCTCGGCCACCTCGAGGATTACGCGCATGCGGCGGCGGGCGAGCCCGCGCCGCGCAACGTCAACCTCATCACCGGAGCGAGCGGCACCTCGGACATCGAGGGCCGGCTGGTGCGCGGCGCGCACGGGCCGGGCTATCTGCACGCGATCATCGTCGACCCGCGCGCAGCGGCCTGAGGGTCAGTCGGCCGGCGCGATGCGGCGCGCCGCGCTCGTCGGCCGCTCCGCCTTTTCCGTCGCGCCGAGGCGCGCGTCGCGCCGCAGCTCCCGCCGCACCGCCTCGCCCATCAGCGCCTCGAGGGCGCGCGCCTCCCCGTCGCCGTCCGCGCCGCGCGACTCGAGCCGCCGCCACGCCTCGTCCGCCGCGTCGAGGGCGAAGGTCAGGAGCGCGCCGACGAGAAAGCTCTCGACGCTCGCGCCGCGATGCAGGGCGACCGCCCTGATCTCGTCGGCGAGGTCGGGCGGAAGGCGGTCGATGAACGTCTGCGCGCCGATCTCGCCGGCGCGCAATCCGGCGACGATGTCGCGCAGGCGCAGCGGCTCGCCCTGATCCGGCGCGATTTCCGAGACGATCGCGGCGAAATCATACATCTCGGCCCTCCTGCGCAAGCGCGGGCTCGGGCGTTGGCGAGGCCGGCGCGCTGGTTTATTATAAGCTTAACGGCGCAATGCGGCGAGAGTTCAAACGCCTCGCGCGCCAAATCCCTTGCGCCAGGAAGACATGCCGACCCGCTTCTGCCTGCTGCGCCACGGCGAAACCGACTGGAACGTCGACGGCCGGCTACAGGGCCAGCTCGACGTTCCGCTCAATGACCGCGGCCGCGCGCAGGCCGAGGCCGCGGCGCGCCGGCTCGCCGGGTTCCCCTTCTCCCGCATCGTCTCGAGCGACCTCGCGCGCGCGGCGCAGACTGCGGCGGCGGCCGGCCGGGCGCTCGGCCTGCCCGTCGAGACGACGCCGAGGCTGCGCGAACGCTTCTTCGGCGACTTCCAGGGGCTGACGCATGAGGAGGCGCGGGCGCTGGCGCCGCAGGCCCATGCGAGCTTCAGGGAGCGAGATCCCGACGCGCGGCCGCCCGGCGGCGGCGAAAGCTTCGCCGAATTTTTCGCACGCGTGCGCGACGCGCTCGAGGACCTCGCGCGCGAGAGCGCCGGCGGGAGCGTGCTGATCGTCGCCCATGGCGGCGTGCTCGACATGGCGCGGCGGTTCGCGGCCGGCCTGTCGCTGCGCGCGGCGCGCGACTACGCCCTGCCCAACGCCGCGCTCAACTGGATCGAGACGGACGCGGGCGGCTGGCGCGTCACCGGCTGGGGCGACGTCGTTCATCTCGGCGAGGCGCTCGACGAAATCGTCGACCAGCGCCGCCGAGCGCGCTGACGCGATCGGCCGGACGACCCGGGCGCGCCGGCGCGCGGCGCGATCCCGGTTGTCGCCAAAATCACACACCCGCTGCGGATCGAGCGTTGCGGCGTCGGCATGTCGCGAAATGTCAAATTTCGTGCGAAAGCCGTCAAGTATCAGGCCGTCATCTTCCTTACACGACCAGTCGACGCACGCGCCTGTCCGCCAAAGTCGAACAGCCGGCGTCGGGAACGTGCGCCACATGACCAACCCCCTGATCCTGAGCGCCGCGGCGCCGGCCATGAGCGGCCTTTCCGCAGGCGCGCAGGCGGCTGACCTCGGGCCGGCGTTCGCCCCTGCGCCAGTCCACAACTGGACCGGCGTCTATCTCGGACTCAATGGCGGCGGCGCCTGGGGATCGCGAAATCCCTATGAAGCGATCGCCAACCGCTTCGACAATGACGCCATCCCGTTCGGCGGCGGCCTTCTCGGCGGCGCGGCGCGCGGTTTCGACGGCGGCGCGCTGCAGGACATCGGCGGACGCCTCGGCGAGATCAACTGCTCCGGGCCCCCCACCCGCCTCGGCGCGACGGTCGGCGCCGGCGCCAACTACCGCTTCGGCGGACTTTGAGCCCTTTCCGACGCGCCGACGCCGTCAATCGGCCGAGGCGCGCCGCTTATGGAGAAACCGCGTCATCATGAAACTCTCACGCCTTCTGCTCGCTTCGGCGGGCGCCATCGCTCTCGCCGGAAGCGCCATGGCGGCGGATCTGCCGTCGCGGGCTCCGCCGCCGGTCTACGTGCCGCCGGCGCCCATCTTCACCTGGACCGGCGTCTACATCGGCGGCC
>NZ_JAYRLA010000027.1:0-29209 GCF_041905455.1 Methylocella sp.
GGCTCCACTGAGCCTCGTTCAGCTCATAGCGTCGCACGCCCATCGATGCGCTCCGAATCAAAAAAATCCGCAGCCCATTGATTCCGCGCCAAACGCAAAAATGAATCCCGAATGTCGATTGGTCCTAAAGAACTGGCGGCGCATCACAACACGATACGACCGCCACGCTCAAAACTATCTTTCCGGCCCTCGGCCAAGGCGATCAGGTCGGGCGTCGTCAGATTGGCCTTGAGGCCGTCGAAGACCGTGCGCTCGATCGCATCAAGATCGTAGACGCGGCGATGCGCGCAGGCGCCGGTCTCCTTCATCTGCGTGCATTGGATGCGCTGCCTGCCCTTGCGCGTGTCCTTGATCGCCATGCCCGCGCCGCAGCAGCCGCATTTGAGCAGGCCCGACAGCGGCCGCTTCAGCTTGCGCGTCTGGTGAGGCTGCCGAACATGCGCTCGATGGCGTTGCGTTTGGCCAGCTCGCGCAGTGGGAGCCCGCATGGGCCGCCTCCTGCGCGAAGATGGCGAACGACCCTTGGCGAGGCGGCGTCCCGCCGCGCAAGCTCGTCGAGCTCGTCAGCCTCGCGGTCAACGTCGCCTGCACCAACCTCAACGCCGATGGAACGCGGCGGCATGTGCGCGGCGCCCTCGACGCCGGCGCGAGCCGCGAGGAGATCCTGTTCGTCTTCAAATGCGCGAGCGTGATGGCGGTCCATTCGTGCAGCCTCGGCGCGCCTATTCTTCTCGAGGAAGCCAAGGCCGCGGGCGTCGCTCCGGCTCCGGCGTCTCCCGCAGCTACGCCGGCGGTCGACAGCATGAAGGGGATCGGCCAGTGGAACGCCGCCTGGGATCCGTTTCTGGCGCTCGATCCCGGCTGGACCGACGCCTTCATGGCGACGGGCGCGGGCATTTACGGAAGCGGCGTCCTGCCGGCGAAGGAGATCGAGCTTCTAAGCATGGCTTTCGACGCCTCGTTCACGCATATGTACGCTCCCGGCGTCCGAAGGCACGTCCAGAATGCGCTGAAGGCTGGCGCTTCGATCACCGAAATTTTCGAGGTTCTCAAGATTTGCGTCGCCCAAGGCGTCCAGGCCTGCAATCTCGGCGTTCCGATCCTTGAGGCGGAGCTCTCCACCCGAGCTGGCCGCGATCAAGCGGGATGAATGGGGAAAGTTCAGTGACGAGCCAGGCGAGCGGCCCCGCCGTAGCCGGATCGACGCAGCCCGGGGGGGGGCTGAAAGAGAAAGCGGCCGAAGAATTTCGCCGTTTCGTGACGCTGTTTCTCTATTTGTGGGTTCTGTTCGGCGTTTTCGTGCTGAACCAGGGCATTGTCATGCGCGAAGAGGGCGTCAATTTCACCATGCAGGGCTTCGCGCCCGTCAACGCTCTGGTCTTCGCCAAAGTGGTGCTCATCTTCGAGATGTTCGATCCCGGCGCGTGGCTGCGCAAACGGCCGCTGATCTATCCGATCCTCTACGAAACTCTCCTCGTTACGGCGCTTCTTCTCGTCGTTCACGTCCTTGAGAAGGCGATCGAAGGGCTGCTCCACGGCAGGACAATCATGGACAGCCGTCCGAGCGTCGGAGGCGGCGGTCTGGCGGGATTGCTCAGCGCCTCGGTCGTCATGTTCGTCGCGCTTCTGCCGCTCTTCGGGCTCAGAAATCTCGCTCAGGCGATGGGCCCCGGCCGTTTGCAGGAGATGCTGCTCGGAAAAGAGGCGGCTCATGACAAGGCCAACCGCTGACGCCGTTCTCGCTTTTTCCGAGCAATGATCGGCAGTTTCTCACTCCGCGCTCGCCGCGCTGCCGGCGGTGTTGCGACGGCTCCTGCCCGACGGCCGCTTCGTCGGCCGCGAGTTCATCGCCAAAAACCCGACGCGCATCTCCTGCGTCATGCCGGGGATCAGTTCGACAGGCGTCGCCGCACGCGGCGAAATCGAACTTCATCGCTCCTCCGGGGACGGCGGAATGGAGACGCCGCCCTGGAACCCCTGCAAAGTCCAGTCGTACGCCGCCGCATCGGTTCGGAAATTGCCAAGCCGCGCCGGCGTCGAAGGCGTCGTTGAGAGCGGCCATGAGAGACGCCGAAACGGGATTTGGATGTTCGCGAACGATCGGAGCGAGATTCATCCAGACGGCCGACCGCGGCGAATTCGCGCCGGTTCAGCGCGTCGAGTTCGCCCGCGTTTGGTCCCTCAGAAGGCGCGCGACAGGATATGACCTGGATCAAGATGAAAACGCTCTAAAACCCCGCCGCCGCCATATCCTTGAACACCTTGGTCTGGAAGGCGTCGTCCTCGCCCTTGGCCAGCAAGGGCGCGTCGGCCGAAAGCGCGGCGAGCAGCGCGTCGAGCCAGCCGGTCTCGGACTTGGCGAAATCGCCCAGCACGTAATTGTGCACGAGCGCCTTGTCGCCCGGGTGGCCGATCCCAAGCCGCACGCGGCGGTAGCCGGCGCCGAGATGGGCGGTGATCGACTTCAGCCCGTTATGGCCGGCGTCGCCGCCGCCGGTCTTGACCCGCACCTTGCCGGCGGGAAGATCGAGCTCGTCGTGAAAGACGACGATGTCGGCGAGCGGAATCTTCAGGAAGCGCGACGCCTCGCCGACGGAGCGCCCGGACTCGTTCATGTACGTTTGCGGCATGAGCAGGATCGCGCGCTCAGCTCCGATCCGCGCCTCGCTGACGAGTCCCTGAAACTTCTGACGGAACGGGCCGGCCGAATGATCACGCGCTATGCGATCGATCGCCATGAATCCTATGTTGTGCCGGTTGCCGGCGTATGCGCGGCCCGGATTGCCAAGACCTACCAACAGCATCATGGCGCGACCTCCGGCGGTCGGACGGCAAAACGCCCGCCTTGCGGGCGGGCGCGGAATTTCGAGAAGGGGACGCCGCCGCGCGCGCGCGGCGGCTCGAGCCTTACTTCTTCTTGGCGGCCGGCGCAGCCGCAGCGGGCGCCGCCTTGCCGCCCTTGCCCTTGGGCGCGGCGGCGGCGGCCGCGGCGGCGGCGGCCGGATCCTCGGGAACGACGGCCGGCGGCGCGATGGTCACGATGGTGAAGTCGCGCTCCGGCTGCGTCGCCTTGCAGCCGGCGGGCAGCGCCAGCGTCGAAAGATGGATCGAATCGTTGATGTCGAGCGCGCCGAGGTCGGCGGTCACCGCCTCCGGGATCGAATCGGCGGGCACGCGCATCTCGATCGAGTGGCGCACGACGTTGACGCTGCCGCCCTTCTTCACGCCGGGGCAGGTTTCCTGATTGACGAGATGCACCGGCACCTCGACCTTGAGCGTCGAGCCGGGCTTGAGGCGCAGGAAGTCGACGTGCAGCGGCAGGTCCTTGACCGGGTCGAGCTGGTAGTCGCGCGGGATGACGCGCTGGACCGCCCCGGCGACCTCGATGTCGAACTGGGTCGTCAGGAAGTGGCCCGCGTAGATGAGCTTGTTGGTCTCGCGGAAGTCGAGCTCGATCGCTTCGGCGGGGTCGCCGCCGCCATAGATGACGGCGGGAATGCGGCCTTCGCGACGAGTGCTGCGGGCGGCCCCCTTGCCGACCCGCGCGCGCGTCGTGGCCGCGAGAGTCTTGATCTCGGCCATTCTGCTGAATCCTTTTGAATTAACGGGCGCCCTCGCCTCCAGGGGTGTCGGAAGGGACGCGATGCGGCTTATAACGGGCGCGCGCGCGCGGCGCAACGCCGCGCAGGCGGCGCGGGAGGATCGGGAGCCGCATGGAGGAGACGCCCGCCGGGACGCCGAAGCGACCTTCCCTCGCGCGGCGGCTGCGCGGGTTCGCGCGCGGCGACGAAATCAGTCTCATCGTCCTCGGCGTCGTCGTCGGCGCCGCCGCCGGCTTCTTCGCCGCCGCCATCCTGCGCGCCGCGCTGTTCCTGCACGAACATCTTTACGGGCTGACGCGGCTCAGCGCCATGGACCGCCTCGCCTCGCCCCGCCAGGCGCTGATCCCGGCTCTGGGCGGCCTCCTCGTCGGCCTCTCGCTCGTCCTCGCGCGGCGCTGGCGGCCGGGACGCCCGGTCGATCCGATCGAGGCCAACGCCCTGCGCGGCGGCGAGATGTCGCTCGCCGACAGCGCGGTCATCGTCGCGCAGACCACGATCTCCAACGGCTTCGGCGCCTCCGTCGGCCTCGAGGCGGCCTATACGCAGATGGGGTCCGGCTTCGCCTCCTTCCTCGGCAAGCGGATCGGCGTGCGGCGCGCCGACCTTCGCACCCTCGTCGGCTGCGGCGCGGCGGGGGCGATCGCCGCCGCCTTCTCGGCGCCGCTCACCGGCGCCTTCTACGCCTTCGAGCTGGTGCTCGGCGCCTACACGCCGTTCGGCCTCGCGCCGGTGTGCGCCGCCGCCGTCGCCGGCGCGGTGACGGCGCGCCTGTTCGGGGCCGCGCCCGAGCTCGTGAAGATTCCCGATCCCGGGCTGAGCTTCGGCGCGTTCGACGCCGCGCTGCTTCTGGGGCTCGCGGCCGCCTGCGCCCTGTTCGGGGTCGCCATCATGCGTTGCGCGACGTTCGTCGAGAAGCTTTTCCAGCGCACACGGCTGCCGTTGTTGCTGCATCCCGTGGTCGGCGGCCTGATCGTCGGCGCGCTCGCGATCTTCTCGCCGCATGTCCTGTCGTCCGGACACGAAGCGGCGTTCGATCTGTTCGGCGAAGACGCGCCGGAGCGCGGGGTCCTCGCCGCGACGATTCTGGCCAAGGCCGCAGCGGCGGCGGTTTCGGTCGGCTCGAGCTTCCGGGGCGGACTGTTCTTCGCCTCCCTTTATCTCGGCGCCCTGTGCGGGTGGCTGTTCGCGCTGGTCGAGGCCGTGCTGCTGCCCTATGCGCCCATCGACGGCTGGACCAGCGCCCTGATCGGCATGGTGAGCCTCGCCGTCGCCGTCGTCGGCGGCCCGCTGACCATGAGCTTCCTCGCGCTCGAGGCGACGCGCAACCTGTCGCTCAGCCTGTTCGTCCTCGCCGCCAGCGCGCTCTCCTCGCTGATCGTGCGGCGCACCTTCGGCTATTCCTTCGCGACCTGGCGCCTGCATCTGCGCGGCGAATCGATCCGCGGCGCCCAGGACGTCGGCTGGATGCGCGACCTCACCGTCGGCCGGCTGATGCGGCGCGACGTCGACTGCGCGCCGGTCGACGCCCCTCTCGACGCCGTCGCCGCCCTTTACCCGCTCGGAGCGGCGCAATGGATCGCGGCGATCGACGGCGACGGCTCCTATCGGGGGCTCGTCTTCCTGCCGGACGTGCATCTGCGGCGCGCGGAGGCCGGAGGCGGGACGCCGCTCGGCGCCCTCGCGCGCCTGCCCGATCTCACCCTCGCGCCGCAGATGAACGCGCAGGCGGCGGCGCGGCTGTTCGAGCGCGCCGAGTGCGAGGCGCTCGCCGTGCTCGACGAGCGGCGAAGAGTGGTCGGCCTGCTCACCGAGGGCTGGCTGCTGCGCCGCTACGCGCAGGCGCTCGAGACGGCCCGGCGCGACCTCGCAGGCGATCCCGGCGCGCGCGAGGCGGAGTGACCGACGGGCCGGGGTTGCGGTCGATCAAGGACGACGCGCCGCCGCAGGCGTATGGGAAACACGCCGGATCGCGGCGGCGCGCGAAAGCGTCCGCGCCCGATCATAATCATAGGCCGATCGGATTGGATCGAACCGCCCGGCGAGCGTATGCTCGGCGGCCGGCGGAGAGACGCGCCGTCAGGCCGGCGACGCCCGATCGGCGACGGCGCATCGCCGCAGCGCAGCGTTTTTCGTCGCAAAGGCCGGCGATTCCTGTAAAATCGCCTGCAAATCCGTCGCCCTGGCGGCGACTTCGTTCAACTCCCTGAAGGATCGCCCATGTCCGAGGCCTTGACCCTTTCGACGCCAGGTTCCTCCGCTCCCGCGCCGGCCCGCGCGCAGGGCGATCATGTCGTCATCGACGGCGTGTCGATCGGCTTCGACGAAATCTTCAACCGCAACCTCGTCAATTTGAAGAAGGCGGCCGAGTACAAGGAAGCGTTCTTCGCGGCCAAGCCCTATCCGCACATCGTCTTCGACGGCCTGTTCAATCCGCGCCTGCTGGATCTCGTCCTCGCCGATTTCGAGAAGCTGAAGTTCTCGGAATGGCGGCGCTACGACAATTCCAACGAGCTCAAGCGCGGCTCGGCCCCCAAGACGCGCCTCGGCGCGGCGAGCCAGCTCTATTTCAACGCGATCTATTCCGGCGAGTTCGTCGAATTCATCGAGGCCGTCACCGGAATCGAGGGCCTCGTCACCGATCCGGCGCTCTACGCCGGCGGCCTGCACGACATTCCGCCGGGCGGCAAGTTCTCGATGCACATCGACTTCAACCAGCATTCGGTGACGAAGCTCGACAACAGACTGGTGTTCATCACCTATCTCAACCGCGACTGGAAGCCCGAGTACGGCGGCGACCTTGAGCTATGGGACCTTGAGACGCGTGAATGCGTCGACCGCGTCGTGCCGGAGTTCGGCCGGACCGTGATGTTCTACCAGTCGGCGAAGAGCCTGCACGGCCACCCCAACCCGGTCGACGCGCCGAATGGACGCCACCGCCGCTCGGCCGCGGCCTATTTCTACTCGAACGGGCGCAGCGACGGCGACGAGAACGACTTCCACTCCACCCTGTTCCCGACGCAGGCGCTCTCCAATGAGACCGAACGGGCGCGCAACCTCGCCAAATATCTCTTGCCGCCGGCGGCCTTCGACGCCGCGCGCAAGCTCAAGTCGCTCATCGGAAAATAGGCGCCGGCGCCCCTAGAGGCGACGCGGCGTGCTATAAGCGGCGGTCGAATCCGTTTCGATCGCCGATTTCACGCGCCGTCGACCGGAGCCGCCGCGCCTTGGCCTCTTCTCCCCGCAGACTGCTCTCCGCCGAAACGCGCCCGGACGACCCGGACGCCTCGCTGCGCCCCCTGAGCCTCGCCGATTTCACCGGCCAGGCGGGTGCGCGCGCCAACCTCAAGGTGTTCATCGAGGCGGCCAAGACGCGGCGCGAGGCGCTCGACCACGTGCTGTTCTGGGGACCGCCGGGCCTTGGCAAGACGACGCTGGCGCAGATCCTCGCGCGCGAGCTCGGCGTCAATTTCCGCTCGACCTCGGGGCCGGTCATCGCCAAGGCCGGCGACCTCGCGGCCCAGCTCACCGGGCTCGAGGAGCGCGACGTCCTGTTCATCGACGAGATCCATCGCCTCAATCCGGCGGTGGAGGAGATCCTCTATCCGGCGATGGAGGATTTCCAGCTCGACCTCATCATCGGCGAAGGCCCAGGCGCGCGCTCGGTCAAGATCGACCTCGCCAGATTCACCCTCGTCGGCGCGACGACGAGAGCCGGGCTCCTGACGACGCCGCTGCGCGACCGCTTCGGCATTCCGGTCCGGCTCGACTATTACACCGTCGAGGAGCTTGAAAAGATCGTGCGGCGCGGCGCGCGCGTGCTGGCCATCGCCATCGCCGACGACGGCGCCAACGAGATCGCCCGCCGCTCGCGCGGCACGCCGCGCATCGCCGGACGCCTGCTGCGGCGCGTGCGCGACTTCGCCGTCGTCGACGGCGATCCGCAGATCACGCGGGCGGTCGCCGACCGCGCCCTGCGCCTGCTCGACGTCGACGACATCGGCCTCGACCTGATGGACCGCCGCTATCTCGAGACCATCGCGCTGTCCTTTTCCGGCGGCCCGGTCGGCGTCGAGACCATCGCCGCCGCCCTGTCCGAGCCGCGCGACGCCGTCGAGGACATCATCGAGCCCTATCTCATCCAGCAAGGCTTCCTGCAGCGCACGCCGCGCGGGCGCGTGCTCACCCCGCGCGCCTTCCGCCATCTCGGCCTCGCCGAGCCGAGCGGCGGGGCCGCGCTTCCGCTGTTTCCCGAGGGCGGCGAAGACGCCTGAGCGCCGGCGTCACGGCGGCGGGACGGCGCTCGCGAGCAGAGCGGCGAGCTTGCCGCGCAGCACGAGGAAGTCCGTCGGCGGCTGCAGCAGCGCGCCCTCGTAAGGATAGTCGAGCAGGCGCGCGACGATCATGATGCCGGCGACGCCGAGCGCAAACGCCGAAGCGACGAGGAGGGCGACCGCGGCGTTCTCCATCGCCGAAAAGGACACCGACAGCGTCAGCGCCGCGGCCATGGCGATGAGCACGATCCACAGGACGATGGGAATGCCGTTGCGCGCCTCATAGATGCGCATCTCCCGCTTGGCGTGCGCGTCCGTCAGCAGCGTCTGGATCATGTTCCTGGCGTCGCGCCCGTCGGCGTCGAGGCCGCGCAGCGCGGCGAGCCCGGCGATCGCCGCGCGCAGCTTCCCGTCGGTGGCGAGATCCTCGTCGCGCAATCGCTCCATCGCCGGCCATTCGACGTCGACGACCGCCTCCACATAGTCGAGCTCCGCGCGCAGGAAGCGCTGCGCGTCCTGGGGCGGAAGAGCGGCGGCGAGCATCGCCGCGCCATGCAGCGCGCCGGCCTCGAGCGTCGTCGCCTGCGCGGCGTCGTTGTATTCGGACCAGGCGCCGCTGAACACGAAGGCGAGCAGCACGGCGAAGACGACGCCAAACTGCAGGAACACCACCGAGCCGACGTCGTGGCTCCGGCGCCTCTGGTCGAACGGGAACTTCTTCTGGATGACGAAGGTCGCCGCCCCTGCGGCGAGGGTCGCGACGAGGGCGACGAGAAAGGCGGCGGCGTAGCTCATGCGGCGGCTCCGGCGCGTTTCGGGCGAGACCTGCGCCGGGCGAGCCTAGCGCGAACCCTGCCGCGGCGTCATGCGCCTTCAGGCGCGAGGGGCGCTTTTCCCGCATGCGTCGGCGCGCCGGCCGCGCCAGCCTGCGCCGGCCGCGCGTGAGCGGCGCGCAACTCGCCGAGCATCGCCCCGACGCGTCGGGCCGCCTCGCGCGCCGCCGCCTTGCGGTCGAAGCCGCGCTCGAGCGCGAAAGGCTCGCCGAAGCGGATATGGCAGGTCATCGGCCCGTCGCGCAGCACGCGCCACAGATGCGGCGCGAGCGCGGCCTCGCCGAGCCAGGGCGCAACCGGCGAATCGTAGAAGATCGCCACTGGCTGCACGAACAGATATGGCGCATTCTCTTTGCGTACTAGAAAATCGCGTCCGCAACCAAAATGCGAACTGAGAAAGCGGGGCGGCGCGAGAGCGTCCGTCGTCGTCCCCTGCGGGAACATCAGCATGAGCCGCCCCTGCGCGAGACGCTCAGCCATCGCGGCGTTGGCGGGCGGGATGGAGCGTTTGCGCGCCCGCTCGACGAACACCGTTCCGCGCAAGCGCGCCGCCCGCCCGATCAGCGGCCAGCGTCCGACCTCGCTCTTGGCGAGGAAGCGAAAGTCGGCGAGCGCACGCAGCGCGAGGACGTCGATCCACGAAACGTGATTGGCCGCGAGCAGCGCGGGCGCGCCGGCGGCCTCGCCCTCGACGCTCACCCGCACGCCGAGCGCCGCCGCCAGCCGCGCGCAAGCGTCGGAGCGGCGCATCGCCGCAGGACGACCATTCCGCCGGGCGAAAGCCGCGGCGGCGAGGAGACGGGCGATCGTCAGCAAAAGCGCGAACGCGCGCAAGATGGCCATGCGACATCCAAAGGCGTCGATGCGCGAGGCCTAACCGCCGCGCCTTGCAGTTTGATGACGGCGCTTGCGCCCGTCGTCGTTTCGTTTTGCGCGCGTCATCGAAGCTTCGCCGCGTCCCGCTAGAGCGGTCGAGGCCGGCCGCCGGCCGGCTTGAGGCCCACCGCCGCCGCGCCGGCGCCGGCGCGGGGCCGCGCGCGGATGTCGCCGTGACGCAGAGCTTCGAATGTCCGCGCGACGACGCGGCGCCTTCCACCTTCTCCCCTGCTCGCCTGCTCCTGCGCGAGCCCCCGGTCGGCGATCGCCTGCTCGGACGGTTCGGCCCGTTTGAGGCCCGCCTCGCGGCGACGCGCAAGGAGGTGCGCAAGGCGCAGAGGCTGCGTTACCGGGTCTTTTTCGAGGAGGGCGGCGCGCGGCCCGACGCCGCCTCGCGGCTGGCGCGGCGCGACCTGTGCGCCTTCGACCGCGTCTGCGAGCATCTGCTCGTCTACGACATAGAGGCGCTGAACCGCTTCGGCCGGCGCAAGCCGCGTCTCGCCGGCGCCTACAGGCTGCTGCCGCAGGAGACCGCGCGCCGCCATTTCGGCTTCTACAGCCAGCGCGAGTTCGACCTCTCGCCGCTCCTCGCGGGACGACCGCAGACGCGCTTCCTTGAGCTCGGGCGCGCCTGCGTCGACGCCCGCTACCGCTCGAAGCGCGTCGTCGAAGTGCTCTGGCGCGGCCTTTGGGCCTATGTCCAGCGCGAGGGCGTCGACGCGCTGATCGGCTGCGCCAGCCTGCCCGGCCTCGACGCGGACGCGCTCGCCCTTCAGCTCAGCTTCCTGAGCCGCTGCGCCGGCGCCGGAGAGGAGTGGACGGCGCGCCCTCACGCCGGCCGGCGGATCGAGATGGACCGCCTTCCGCAAGGCGCGCCGCTCGACGCGCGGCGCGCGCTCGCCGCCCTGCCGCCGCTGCTCAAGGCCTATCTGCGCGTCGGCGCGAAATTCGGCGACGGGGCGACGGCCGATCCGCAGTTCGGCGCCATCGACGTGTTCACCGTCATGCCGACGGCGGAGGTCGCCGCGCGCTACGCCGCCTATTTCGGCGCGCCGATGGAGCGGCCGGACGGCGCGCTGGCCTGAAGGAAAGCCAGGGGCAAGGCGCAGGAGCGAAGGTCGCCGGATTGAAGCGCTCGGGACCGGCGACATGAACGCGACGCTCACCTACGTCATGCTGACGCGGGACTTCGACAAATCCCTCGCCTCCACGGCGTCCGACCCGGTGGTCAAGCGCGAGAGCGCCTATTTCGAGGCGCATATCGGCAAGATCAAGTCCGTCGACGACTTCATGAAAGACCAGCGCATCTACGCCTATGCGCTGAAGGCCTACGGCCTCTCCGACATGGCCTACGCCAAGGGGCTGATCCGCAAGGTGTTGACGCAGGGCGTTTCGGACGGCAAGAGCCTCGCCAACACCCTGAACGATTCGCGCTACAAGGCGCTCGCGAGCGCCTTCGACTTCGCGGCGAACGGCGTCTCGACGACGAGCTCGGCGAGCCTCGTCGCGAGCGTGAAGAGCGCCTATGTCGAGGCCGCGCTCGAGACGCGCGTCGGCGGCGAGAACGAGGGCGCGCGCATGGCGCTCTATTTCAAGCGCGTCGCGCCGACGGTCGCCAGCGCCTACGGCCTGCTCGCCGACAAAACCCTGCTCAGCGTCGTGCAGACGGCGTTCGGCCTCTCCGCTTCGATGTCGAGCCAGGACATCGACCGGCAGGCGAAGACCATCGGCTCGCTGCTCAAGATCGGCGACCTCAAGGATCCGGCCAAGCTGCAGAAGCTCATCGAGCGCTTCACCGCGCGCTACGACATGAACAACCCGACCGGCGCCGCGACGGCGCCCCTTTCGGCCATGCAGGTGACGACGCCGGAGATCAGCCAGAGCCTGCTGATGAGCCTCGCCAACCTCAAGCTCGGGGGCGCCTGAGGCATGCTGACCGGCCTTTACGTCGCGCTCTCCGCGCAGGTCGCGCTCGACCGCCGCCTCAACACGATCGCGTCCAACGTCGCCAATCTCTCGACGCCGGGCTATCGCGCGGAGGAGGTCGAGTTCAAGAGCTACGTCTCGAAGGCGGGCGCCGACCCTGTCGCCTTCGTCTCGCAGGGCGAATCCTACATCTCGCGCCGCTCGGGCGCGCTGACCAAGACCGACAATCCGCTCGACGTCGCCGTGCAGGGGCGCGGCTGGATCGGCCTGCAGTCGCCGGACGGCGTCGTCTACACCAAGGACGGGCGCATGCGCATGGAGGAGAGCGGCGCCCTCGTCAGCCTCGACGGCTATCCGGTGCTCGACGCCGGCGGAACGCCGATCCTGCTCGATCCCGCCGCCGGGCCGCCGACCATCGCGCAGGACGGCATGATGACCCAGAGCGGGCGCCAGCTCGGCGCGATCGGCGTCTTCCGCCTGCCCGAACAGGCGAAGCTCGCGCGCTACGACAATTCCGCCGTGCGCAGCGAGGAGCCCGCCGAAGCCGAGCTCGACTTCTCCAACAACGGGCTGATGCAGGGCCATGTCGAAGGCGCGAACGTCAATCCGATCCTTGAGATGACGAAGCTCATCATGGTCTCGCGCGCCTTCGAAAGCATCAACGCGGCGACCGAAGGCTCGGAGAGCTCGCTCAAAAGCGCGATCAAGACGCTGGGCGGCGGCTCATGAGCGCGCCGCCTGCGCGGCGGGGCGCGGGCGCGCTGCGCGAGGACACGCTGTCGCGGCTCGAGCGGGCCACGGCGCTCGCCGGCGAGCGAGCCTTCACGCGCGTCAGCGGCGAGGTCGTCGAGGTTTCGCCCGCGTACGCCTGCGTCGCCGGACTCTCCCCTTTCGTCAGCCTCGGCGACTGCGTGAGCTTCGGCGGCGAGGACGGAACGGCGCATCGCGGCGAGGCGGTGCGGATCGATCCGCAGATCGTGCGCGTCAAGAGCTTCGAGGCCGGCGCCCTGACGAGCCTCGGCGAGCGGGTCTACCGCGCCGGGCCGTTGCGCCTTGCTCCCGACGCGAGCTGGAAAGGCCGCGTGATAGACGCCTTCGGCGCTCCCGTCGACGGCGCCGGGCCGCTGCGCCAGGGCGGCTCCTTCGCGCTCATCGACGCGCCGCCGCCAAGGGCCCTTCGCCGCGCCCGCATCGGCCGGCCGCTGCGCACGGGCGTGCGGGCGATCGACGTGTTCACGCCGATCTGCGCCGGCCAGCGCATCGGCGTCTTCGCGGGTTCGGGCGTCGGCAAGTCGACGCTGCTCGCCATGCTCGCGGCCTCCAGCGATTTCGACGCGGTCGTCGTGGCGCTCGTCGGCGAGCGCGGCCGCGAGGCGCGCGAGTTTCTAGAGGACGCGCTGGCGGCCAACCGCGCGCGCGCCGTCGCCGTCGTCGCGACCGGCGACGAGACGGCCTCGATGCGCCGCCTCGCGCCGCGCTCGGCGATGGCCGTCGCCGAATATTTCCGCAGGCGCGGCGAGAACGTGCTGCTGATCGTCGACTCGGTCACGCGCTTCGCCCACGCCGCGCGCGACGTGGCGCTTTCGGCCGGCGAGCCGCCGGTCTCGCGCGGCTATCCGCCGAGCGTGTTCGGCGACCTGCCGAAGCTGCTCGAGCGCGCCGGCCCGGGCGAGGAAGGCGAGGGACTGATCACCGGCGTCTTCTCGGTGCTCGTCGACGGCGACGACCACAACGACCCCGTCGCCGACGCCGCGCGCGGCGCGCTCGACGGCCATGTCGTGCTCGACCGCGCCATCGCCGACCAGGGCCGCTTCCCGGCGGTCAATCTGCTCTCCTCCATCTCGCGCCTCGCGCATCTCGTCTGGACGCCCGAGCAGCGCGAGCTCGTCACGCGCCTGCGCGGCCTCATCGCCCGTTTCGAGGACACGAAGGATTTGCGGCTGATGGGCGGCTATCGCGCCGGCGCCGATCCCGAGCTCGACCAGGCGGTCGCCATGGCGCCGAAGATCTATCGCGCGCTGGAGCAGTCGCCGCGCTCGCCGCCGAGCCAAGAGGCGTTCCGCGAGCTGGCGCTGGCGCTCACCGGCGACTGACGCGGCCTCGCCAGACTCACTCGACCGCGTTGACGAGGCGCGCGTCGCCGCCGACCGCGGCGGTGTTGATCGTGATCGTCTGCTCGACGCAGAAGCGGCGCAGATAATGCGGGCCGCCCGCCTTCGGGCCCGTGCCGGAGAGATTGAAGCCGCCGAACGGCTGCACCCCGACGACAGCGCCGATCATATTCCGGTTGACATAGCAGTTGCCGGCGAGCCTGCGCTCGAGGATGCGCTCGATCGTCGCGTCGACGCGCGAATGGACGCCGAGCGTCAGCCCGTGGTCCTGCGCTTCGATGGCGTCCAGAAGCGCGTCGAGAGCCACAGCCTTGTAGCGGACGACATGCAGGATGGGGCCGAACGCCTCGCCCCTGAGCTCGGCCGGCGAGCTAAGCTCGAAGATATGAGGACCAACATAGAATCCTCCCGCCGGCGCGTCCGGGCCGACCGACCCGGCCGCGACCTCCCTGACGCCGGGACGCGCGCGCATGTCGGCGATATGGGCGAGCAGGGCGGCGCGCGCCGCGGCGTCGATCACCGGTCCGACATGAACCCCGACGTCGCGCGGATCGCCCATCTTCAGTTCGCGCGCCGCGCCGGCGATCATGGCGATCGTGCGCTCGGCGATCTCCTCCTGCAGGCACAGCAGCCGCAGCGCCGAGCAGCGCTGCCCCGCCGAACGGAAAGCGGAGGAAACCACATCGTCGGCGACCTGCTCGGGCGGCGCCGTCGCGTCGACGATCATCGCGTTGACGCCGCCCGTCTCGGCGATCAGCGCCGGGATCGGCCCGTCTTTTCCGGCGAGCGCGCGGTTGATCGCCTGCGCGACCGCGGCCGAGCCGGTGAAGGCGACGCCGGCGACGCCCGGCTCCGCGACCAGCGCCGCGCCAAGCGCGCCATCGCCTTGCGCGAGCTGCAAGGCGTCGTCGGGCGCGCCCGCCGCCAGCAGCAGGGCGACCGCTTCGGCGCCGATCAGCGGCGTCTGCTCGGCGGGCTTGGCGATGACGGCGTTCCCGGCGACGAGTGCCGCCGCGACCTGGCCGATGAAGATCGCGAGCGGAAAGTTCCACGGGGATATGCAGACGAAGACGCCGCGCCCATGCGCCAGCAGGCGGTCGGACTCGCCCGTCGGCCCGGGCAGGTCGAGCGGCGCGAACGCGCGCCGCGCCTCGAGCGCGTAATAGCGCAGGAAGTCGATCGCCTCGCGCCATTCGGCGACGGCGTCGTCGAGCGTCTTGCCGGCTTCGAGCTGCAACAGCCGCAGCCAGCGCGGCGCCTCGACCTCGAGCCGGCGCGCGGCGCGCTCGAGGCAGGCCGCGCGCTTCTCGACTGGGCGGCGCGACCATTGGCGAAAGCCCGCGCGCGCGCGCGCCAGCATGGCGGGGAGAGCCTCGGCCGGCGTCTCCTCGACATGGCCGATGAGCGCGCCGTCGATCGGCGAATGAACCGGGCGCCCGCGCGCGTCGTCCGGGCGCAGGATGCGCGCCGCGCGCTGCGCCTCGGGCGTGCGGCGAAGGCTGGCGAGCAGCGAGTCGACTTCCGCCCGCGCGCCGAATTCGAGGCCCGGCGCCAGACGCCGCCCGGGCATATGACGGTCGAGCGGCATGGGAAGGTTCTGCGCGCGGGCGCGGTCCGCCCGCCCGATGATCGCCTGCGGGCGGATCAGCAACTTTTGCGGCGGCGTGTCCCGATCGCCGATCTGCGCGACGAACGACGAGTTGGCGCCGTTCTCGAGCAGGCGTCGCACCAGATAGGCGAGCAGGTTCTCATGCTCGCCGACCGGCGCGTAGACGCGGCAGGCGATGTCCGGGCGCTCTTCGGCGAGCCCCGCGTAAAGCTCCTCGCCCATGCCGTGCAGACGCTGGAACTCGTAGTCCTCGCCTGCGCCGGCGAGCGCGACGACGCTCGCGACCGTGAGCGCGTTATGCGTCGCGAATTGCGGCGCGAGCGTCGCGCGCAGCGCCAGCAGACGTTGGGCGCAGGACAAATAATTGAGGTCCGTCATCGCCTTGCGGGTGAAGACGGGATAGTCGGGCAGGCCGCGCTCCTGCGCGCGCTTGATCTCGGCGTCCCAGTAGGCGCCCTTGACCAGCCGCACCTTGAGCCGAGTCCGATGCGCGCGCGCCAGCTCGCCGACATGCTCGATCACCTCGCCGGCGCGCTTCTGATAGGCCTGCACGGCGAGGCCGAAGCCCTCCCAGCCGCGCAACGCCGGGTCCGCGAGCGCGAGAGCGAAGATTTCGAGCGACAGCTCAAGCCTGTCAGCCTCCTCGGCGTCGATCGTGAGGTCGAGGCCGCGCGCCTTGGCGAGCGCGCCGAGCTCGACGAGTTTGGGAGTCAGCTCGGCGAGGACGCGCTCGCGCGAGGCCGGCTCGTAGCGCGGATGCAGCGCCGACAGCTTGACCGAAACGCCGAGGCGCTCCGTCGCGCCCGGTGCGCGGCCGACGCTTTCGATGGCGTGCGCGTAGGCCTCGAAATAGCGCCGCGCGTCCTGCGCAGCGCGCGCGCCCTCGCCCAGCATGTCGAAAGAATAGCGCCGCGCGCGTCCCTCGCGCGAAGAGGCCCGGCGCAGCGCCGCCTCGATCGTGTCGCCGAAGACGAAATGCTGTCCCATGAGGCTCATCGCCTGGCGGGCGGCGGCGCGCAGCGCGCCCATGCCGATGCGCCTCGCCGCCGCGCCGACCACCCCTTCCGGCGTCTTGCCGCGGTCGAGCATGCGGGCGGTCGCGCCGAGCGCCCAGGAGGCGGCGGCGACGACGAGCGGCTCGGGGCCGTCATGCGCCTGCGCGTCCCAGCGCGCGGCGGCGATCTTATCCTCGATCAGAAGGTCGGCGGTGAAGGCGTCGGGCACGCGCAGCAGCGCCTCCGCCAGCACCATCAGCGCGACGCCTTCCTCCGTCGAGAGGGAATATTCGCGCAACAGGTCGTCAAGGCCGCCGATGCGCGGGGAGGCGCGCCGCCGCGCCGCCTCGACGAGGCGCAGGCCCAGCCGGTCGATCTCGGCCTCCGCGGCGGGCGACAGCGGGGCCTGCGCGAGGAGCCGGACGGCGATCGGCTCGTCGGCGGGCGCGTAGGGCGCCGCGAAGGGCGCGGCGAGAGGCGAAAGGCTGTCCGAGGTCATCTCTGCGCACCCATGAGCTCAGGGGGGCGGCGCGGCGCCGCCTTTCCTGATATGGGGCGCGCAGGGCGGCGCGTCGCGGCCGGACCGCTCAGCGCGCGGCCTTTATCTCGGCGGCGATGGCGCGCGCCGCCTCGCGCGGGCTGGGCGCGGCGATGATCGGGCGCCCGACGACGAGATGGTCGGCGCCGGCGCGGATCGCGTCGCCCGGGGTCATGACGCGCTTCTGGTCGCCGACCTCGGCGCCGGCCGGCCGCACGCCGGGCGTGACGAGGGCGAGCGCGTCGCCGACTTCTTCGCGCACGGCGGCGAGCTCCCGGCCGGACAGCACGAGGCCGTCGATCCCGATCTCGCGCGCCTGACGGGCGCGGCGCAGGACGAGCGCCTCGACGCCGAGCCCATAGCCCGCCTCGGCGAGGTCGGCGTCGTCGAAGGAGGTCATCACCGTGACGCCGAGGACTTTCAGGGGCGAGCCCGCCGCGCCGCGCCGCGCCGCGGCCATAGTCTGCGGATAGGCGTGGACGGTGAGGAAGGTCGCGCCGAGCCTGGCGACGTTCGCCGTCGCTTTCTCGACGGTGTTCGGAATGTCGTGCAGCTTGAGGTCGAGGAAGACATGCTTGCCGGCGCGGGCCAGTTCGCCGACGAGCGGCAGCCCGCCGCCGTAAGCGAGCTCCATGCCGATCTTGTAGAACGAGGCCGCGTCGCCGATCTCCTCGACGAGGCGCAAAGCCTCCTTCGGAGTCGCCGCGTCGAGCGCGACGATAAGCTCCGGCGCGTCGCGTCTCACGGGATCAGGCGCGCGGCGAGGGCTTGCCGTCCCTGCCCCGCTTTGGCGCAGCCGTCGGCGCGGGCCGGCGCGCCTGGGCGGCGGGCTGGCCGATGCGCGACTTTTGCGACAGGCGGGCCTTGGCGCCCTCGAGCTCGCGCCTGAGGTCGACGTGGATCTTCTCGGCGCCCGATCGCAGCCGATCGATCAGCTCCTGCGCCGGATGCGGCGGACGCACGAACGCGAGGCTCTCCGCCTCCGACGCGCGGCGATACACCCAGACGCGCGCAGGCGGCAGGTTGAGCCACACCGGCGGCGAGCTTTCGGCGCGGAACGCCGTCCCGCAGGCGCCGTCGCGCGGGATCGGCGAGGCGGGGCCGTAGGTGAACTGGATGAACACGCCGTCCGGCCGCATCCAGGAGAGGACGTCGGCCAGGAGCCGCAGGCGCTGCGCCTCGGGCTTCACGAGCAGCGGCAGGCTCGAGACGACGGCGGCCGGCTTCTCCTTGAGGCGCTCCTCGAGCAGGGCGCGGCTGGCGTAGGCGTCGCCCTCGACGACATGGACGTCGGGAAAGCGCCGGCGCAGATGGGCGCAAAAATTGCGGTCGAACTCGACGAGATAGAGCCGTCGCGGATCGACGCCGCGGGCGAGCAACGCCTCGGTGATCGAGCCTGTGCCGGGGCCAAGCTCGATGATCGGGCCGCGCCCGCGCGGCTCGACGTAGCGCGCCATCATGCGCGCGAGCCAGCGGCCCGAAGGCGAGACGGCGCCGGCGCGCAACGGATTCTCGAACCAGGAGCGGATGAAGCGCGCCTCGTCGGCGAAGCGCTTTTCGAGCGGCGCGCGTTCGGCCCCGCGCCCGCCGTCGCGTGAGAAATGACCCCGCACTAAGCTGTCTCCCACTGGCCTCGGCGTCCCGAACCGCGGCGCTGGACGCATGTCGAACATACCTGCGTCGCGCAAGCCGTCAAGAAAGACGGGAAGCGGCGCGTCACACCTACTGACCGCTCAGATTTTCAAAGAAATCCTTCATCCTGGCGAAGAAGCCGGACGCTTCGGGATGGGTGGTGGTCGAGGATTCGGAGTCGAATTCGGCCAGAAGCTCGCGCTGGCGCTTGGTGAGGTTCTGCGGCGTCTCGACGTCGACATGGATGTAGAGGTCGCCGACGTCGCGCGAGCGCAGGACCGGCATTCCCTGGCCCTTGAGCTTGAACTGCCGCCCGCTCTGCGCGCCCTCGGGAATCTTCACCTTGGCCGCGCCGCCGCCGATCGTGCGCACCTCGACCTCGCCGCCGAGCGCAGCCTGCACCATCGAGATCGGCACGCGGCAATAAAGGTCCGCGCCGTCGCGCTTGAAGAAAGGATGGGGCTGCGTCGAGATGAAGATGTAGAGGTCGCCCGCCGGGCCGCCGCGCTGGCCGGCCTCGCCCTCGCCCGAGAGGCGGATGCGGGTGCCGTCCTCGACGCCGGGCGGCACGTTGACGGAGAGGCTGCGCTCGCGCGTGACGCGGCCGGCGCCGCCGCAGGCCTGGCATGGATTGTCGATGATCTCGCCGCGGCCATGGCAGTGCGGACAGGTGCGCTCGATGGCGAAGAAGCCCTGCTGCGCGCGCACGCGTCCCTGGCCGCCGCAGGTCGGACAGGCGCGCGGCTTCGAGCCCGCCTTGGCACCCGAGCCGGAGCAGGCCTCGCAGGCGACGGAGGCCGGCAGAGTCAGGGTCGCGACCTTGCCCTGAAACGCCTCCTCGAGGGTGATCTCCATGTTGTAGCGCAGATCCGAGCCGCGCGCCGGGCCGTTGCGGCCGCCGCGGCGGTTCATGACGTCGCCGAACAGATCGTCGAAAATGTCGGACATCGAGGCGGCGAAACCGTCGCCGCCGCCGAATCCGCCCTGCTCGAAGGCGGCGTGGCCGTAGCGATCGTAGCTCGCGCGCTTCTGCCCGTCGGAGAGGGTCTGGTAGGCCTCGTTGATTTCCTTGAAGCGGATTTCGGCCGTCGCGTCGCCCGGATGCCGGTCGGGGTGGCACTCCATCGCCGCCTTGCGGAACGCGGTCTTCAGCTCGATTTCCGTGCAGCTTCTGGAGACGCCCAGGACCTCGTAGTAATCGCGTTTGGCCATCTGTCCCGTGTTCCGACGTCCCGGACTGCTTCGCTATCGGCGTCCCGCGCGCCGGGCTGACGCGCCGCGAGACGGCGCGTCAGCAATTGAAGCAAAACGCATGCTTGGGCAAGCGGAACGCGGCGCCTTAAGGGCTCGCCCCGCCCGTTCGCACGTCAGGCCGACTTCTTCTCGTCCGGCCCGACCTCCTTGAAGTCGGCGTCGATCACGTCGTCGTTGGGCGCGGCCCCGCCGCCGGCGCCTTCGCCGCCCTCGGCGCTCGCCTTGTACATCGCCTCGCCGAGCTTCATCGACGCCTGGGCGAGCTCGTTCGAGCGCGCCTTGATCGCCTCGACGTCCTCGCCCTCGAGCGCGCTCTTCAGCGAGGAGACGGCGGCCTCGACCGCGCTCTTGTCGGCGGCCGAGACCTTCGCGCCATATTCGGCGAGCGACTTCTCGGCCGAGTGGACGAGCGCCTCGCCCTGGTTGCGGGCGTCGACCAGCTCGCGCCGCTTCTTGTCCTCGGCGGCGTGCAGCTCAGCGTCCTTGACCATCTTGTCGATGTCGGCGTCGCTGAGGCCGCCCGAGGCCTGGATGCGGATCTGCTGCTCCTTGTTGGTCGCCTTGTCCTTGGCCGTGACGTTGACGATGCCGTTGGCGTCGATGTCGAAGGTCACCTCGATCTGCGGCACGCCGCGCGGCGCGCCCGGAATGCCGACGAGGTCGAACTGGCCGAGCAGCTTGTTGTCGGCCGCCATCTCGCGCTCGCCCTGGAAGACCCTTATGGTCACCGCCGTCTGATTGTCCTCGGCGGTGGAGAAGACCTGGCTCTTCTTGGTCGGGATCGTGGTGTTGCGGTCGATGAGGCGGGTGAACACGCCGCCCAGCGTCTCGATGCCGAGCGACAGCGGCGTGACGTCGAGCAGCAGCACGTCCTTGACGTCGCCCTGCAGCACGCCGGCCTGCACCGCCGCGCCGATCGCGACGACCTCGTCCGGGTTGACGCCCTTGTGCGGCTCCTTGCCGAAGAAGCTCTTGACCACCTCCTGCACCTTCGGCATGCGGGTCATGCCGCCGACGAGGACCACTTCATTGATCTCGCCCGCGGTCACGCCGGCGTCCTTCAGCGCCTTGCGGCAGGGCTCGACGGTCTTCTGGATGAGGTCGTCGACGAGCGCCTCGAACTTCGCCCGCGTCAGCTTCAGGGTCAGATGCTTCGGCCCCGACGCGTCGGCGGTGATGTAGGGCAGGTTGATCTCGGTCTGCGTCGCCGAGGACAGCTCGATCTTGGCCTTCTCGGCCGCCTCCTTCAGGCGCTGCAGGGCGAGCTTGTCCTTGCGCAGGTCGATGCCGTTCTCCTTCTTGAATTCGTCGGCGAGATATTCGACGAGGCGGGCGTCGAAGTCCTCGCCGCCGAGGAAGGTGTCGCCGTTCGTCGACTTCACCTCGAACACGCCGTCGCCGATCTCGAGGATCGAGACGTCGAAGGTGCCGCCGCCGAGGTCATAGACCGCGATGGTGCCCGTGCCCTTCTTGTCGAGCCCGTAGGCGAGCGCGGCCGCGGTCGGCTCGTTGATGATGCGCAGCACGTCGAGGCCGGCGATCTTGCCGGCGTCCTTCGTCGCCTGGCGCTGGGCGTCGTTGAAATAGGCCGGAACGGTGATGACCGCCTGGGTGACGGGCTGGCCGAGATAGGACTCGGCCGTCTCCTTCATCTTCTGCAGGATGAAGGCGGAGATCTGCGAGGGCGAATATTGCTTGCCGTCGGCCTCGACCCAGGCGTCGCCGTTCGCGGCGCGGACGATCTTGTAGGGGACGAGGCCCATGTCCTTCTTGGTCATGGGGTCGTCGAAGGCGCGGCCGATCAGGCGCTTGATCGCGAAGAACGTGCGCTCGGGATTGGTGACGCTCTGCCGCTTGGCCGGCTGGCCGACGAGGCGCTCGCCGTCGTCGGTGAAGGCCACGATCGAAGGCGTGGTGCGCGCGCCCTCGGCGTTCTCGATGACCTTGGGAGTCGTCCCCTCCATGACGGCCACGCAGCTGTTGGTGGTGCCAAGGTCGATTCCGATAACTTTCGCCATGCTAAACTTCCTTTCCATACGCAAGACCACCGGACCCCGAAGCGATCCAGCATATGGGCGGACGGATTCCCGCCCGGTCCCCGACGATCTACAGATTGGCGTCCATGCGCGGCCGCGCAAGATGGCCCGTATATAAGAGGAGGCTTTTGCGGCGCAAGGCGAAGGAAGCGCCCGCGCCCGCGCGATTTCCTTCGCGCCGCCTTGCCGCTATCATGGCGCCGTGACGCTCCGCCCGGAGGCTTCAGGTTGCGTTGGATCGCGTGCGCCTTCGGGCTTTCTTGCGTCGTCTTCCTCGCGGGCGGCCCAGTCCGCGCCCAGCTCATGCTGCCCGGCGCGCTGCAGGCGCAGCCCGAGACGCCCGGCAAGCCCGGCGCGCCGGCCGCAGCAGGAGCGCCAAGGCCGAAGCCCGCGCCGGCGAAGCCGCCGCAGCCCGAGGCGGCGATCGGCAAGACCTTCCTGCATGACGGCGAGAAGGGGACGATTTCGCTCGGCCGCGGCTCCGGCGAGGGGGCGCTCGAGATCTCGGCCCTGTCCATCGAAGGCGAGGAGATCGCCGCTCCGGGCGACGCCTGCCGGATCGACGTCGTGGCCTCGGGCGCGCCGATCGCGGCGACGCCGGTCGGCAGGCCGAACGGCGCGCTGCGCTTCTCCGTGGCGCTCGAAGCCTGCCCCTTCGAGTTCGACCTGCTCGACGGCGCGATCCTCGTCTCCCACGCCGGCGGCGCCTGCGTGTTCGAGGCGGCCGGCTGCAAGGCCGATCCCAGCGGGCTCTGGGGCCCCGCCCCCTCCTCCTTCGACGACAAGCAGATCAAGCAGTTCGAGAGCGCCCGCGGCAAGGCGGAGACGGCGATGCGCTCCGACTTCCGCGCCCTCGTCGCCGCCGCCGGCAAGGACCAGGCCGCCGTCAAGGGCTTCGCCGCCGAGCAGGCGGGCTTCTCCTCGCGGCGCGAGACGACCTGCCGCAGCTATGTCGGCGAGGAGACGCACGGCTTCTGCGCCCTGAAGCTGACGCAGGCGCGCAGCCTCGCGCTGCGCGCCGCGCGCGAGGCCTACGAGAAGGAGAAGGGCCCGGCCAAAGCCGCGCGCAAGGGCGCGCATGCGCAGGCCGCGCGGGACGCGGCCGCGAAGACCGGCCCCAACGCCGCGCCGAACCCGCCCTCGGCTAATTGACGCGCCGCACCTCGACGAGGTTGTCCGAAAAGGTCGGGGCGTGGCCGAGCCCGCCGAAGGCGTCCGACGAGATGCAGTTGACCGATCCGTCCGAACGGTTGAGCGAGCGCCAGTAGCCGAGCGTCGCGACGATCACCCCTTTTGGCGAATCCTCGCTCACCCGCGCGACGCCCTCGAAGTCGCCGCGGTCGTTGTAGACGCGCACCGGATCGCCCTCGCGGATGTCGCGCGCCCGCGCGTCGCCGGGATTGATGAGCACGAACTGCTCGCCCTGCCCCTTTATCTTGTGGCGCTCGTTGGCGTAGCAGGAGTTGAGGAAGCCGTGGCTCTTCGGCGAGACGATGTTGAGCGGATAGAGGCCGGCGCGCCCGGACTGCGGCGACTCGCGCGGCGGAACGTAGCCCGGCAGCGGATCGACCGGCTCGCCCGCCTGGCCGCCTTCGTACATCATGCGGAACGGGCCGGCGACGAAGTTCGTCGCGCCCTCGACCAGGAACTCGGCCTTGCCCGACGGCGTCGGGAAACCGCCATGAGCGTGCGGCGCGCGATCGTCCGGCCCGCCGACGTCGAGGCGCAGGAAGCCGCGCGCCTTCAACTGCTCGAAATCGGCGCCGCCGAGCTTGGGCGAAGCCCAGTCGACATATTCGGCGCAGAGCTCGGAATCCGTCCTAGCGAAGACCGGATCGTCGAAGCCCATCTCGCGCGCCAGCAGCCGCCACATTTCCGAGGACGGCTTGCATTCGCCGCGCGGCTCGATCGCCTTCTGGTTGTAGGTCAGGTAGAAATGGCCCCACGACCACATCACGTCCTCATGCTCGGCGGCCATGGTCGCCGGCAGCACGATGTCGGCGTATTTCGCCGTGTCGGTCAGGAAGTGCTCGGCGACGACGGCGAACAGGTCCTCACGCTTCAGCCCCTCGACGATCTTGTTGGTCTGCGGCGCCTGGCTGACCGGATTGGCGCAATAGACGAACAGGCTCTTCAGCGGCGGATCGAGCGCCAGTTCGCCGGTCAGCGCGGCGCCGAGCTGCAGGGCGTTGACGACCCGCGTCCCCGGCTTGATCCAGTCGGGACGCGAGGCTTTCGCCCAGTCGACCGGAAACTCCCAGATCGGCATCTGCAGCAGGCCGCCGCCGACGTGGCGCCACGAGCCGACGAGCGAGGGCAGCGCGCAGGCGGCGCGGATCGCCTGCGGGCCGCCGGCCGAGCGCTCCAGCGCGACGCCGAGGCGGATGACCGAGGGCTGGATCGTCGCGAACTCGCGCGCGAAGCGGCGCACGTCCTCGGCGGCGACGCCGGTGACGGCCTCCACATATTCGGGCGAGAAATCGGCGGCGCGCGCCTTCAGCTCGTCGAAGCCCTTGGTGTGGCGAAAGACGTAGTCCTCGTCGACGAGCCCCTGCTCGATGATCGAATTGACGAAGCCCATGGCCAGCGCGCCGTCCGTGCCGGGACGCGGCACGATATGCCAGTCGGCGGCCTTCGCCGTGCGCGAGCGGTGCGCGTCGATGACGACGACCTTCGCGCCGCGCTTTCGCGCCTCCAGCACGAACGGCCAGTGATGCAGGTTGGTCGAGATCGAGTTCGCCGCCCAGATGACGATGAATCTCGCATGCACGAAGCTCTCGGGGTCGACGCCGCCGGTCGGGCCGACGCTGAGCAGCCACGCGGTGGAGGAGCCGGACGCGCAGAAGGTCTTCTCGTTGACCGTCGCGCCGAGGCGGTTGAAGAACGGATCGCCCGAGTTGATGCCCTGCACGAGGCCCATGTTGCCGAGATAGCTGTAGGGCATGATCGCCTGCGCGCCATGCTCGGCGATGATCGCGCGCCAGCGCGCGCCGATCTCGCCGACCGCCTCGTCCCACGAGATGCGCTCGAAGCGCCGCGATCCCTTGGGGCCGGTGCGGCGCAGCGGATGCAGCAGCCGGTCGGGATTGTAATGATGCGCGTCGAAGTCCTTGACCTTCACGCACAGCCCGCCGCGCGTGAACGGATGCTCCCTTGCGCCGGAGACGCCGGTGAGCAGGCCGTTGCGCGCCTCGTAGATCATCGCGCAGGTGTCGGGACAGTCGTGCGGGCAGGCGCCGAAGAACCGCTCGGCGCGGACGTCGTCCTTCATGGGTCTTCCTCCCGGAGCCGGCTTATGGCGCGCCGGCGTTCTCCGCCGCGAGCTTAGACGTCCGCGCGAGAATGCGGAAGCCATTGATTATGCTGCGCCGCAGTCGTCATCGTGGAACATGGCGAAGCTTGCGAGCGGCTCCCGCTCCGCCCGCAGGCGGTTGACCGGCGCGCCCGGGTCCTCATGGCCGAGCGCCATGCCGCAGACGACGAGCTCCGGCGGTTCGAGCGCGAGCTCGCGCCGAACCGCCTCGTGATAATGGGCGAAAGCCGCCTGCGGGCAGGTGTCGAGGCCGAAAGCCCGCGCCGCGACGCAGACGTTCTGCATGAACATGGCGAGGTCGATGAACGAGGCGCCGCCGAGCCTGCGGTCGAGCGTGAAGATGAATCCGACCGGCGCGCCGAAGAAGCGGAAGTTCTCGTCCTGCCAGCGCCGCGCGGCGGCGCGGTCGCCCCTGGCGATCCCGAGAATTCCATAAAGCTCCCAGCCGAGCGCCCGCCGGCGCGACAGATAGGGCTCCGGCCACGCCTTCGGATAATATCCATATTCGGGCTCGGGCTCCGGCGCGCCGTCCTCGCGCTCCTTGAGAATCGCCGCGGCGAGACGCTCGCGCGCCGCGCCCGTCAGGACATGGACGCGCCAGGGCTGCGTATTGGTCGCGCTCGGCGCGCGCGCGGCGACGCGCAGGATTTCCTCGACGGTTTCGCGCGGCGCCGGCTCGGACGTAAAACCGCGCACGCTGCGCCGTCCGGCGATCGCCTCGAGCACGGCCTCGCGCGCGGCCTCGTCCATGGCTTGCGCCTTTCAGATCATCTGCATGCGGATGACCGCCGAGCGCGTCGCGCCGGGCGGGATCAGGGAGAGGCCCGGCTTTTCCTCGAACGGCCCCTCGAAGTCGACCGGGCTCGCATAGCCGCCCCATGGCTCGACGCACAGGAAATTCGCCCCCGGCTTCGACCACAGGCCAAGCTCGGGCAGGCCGTCCCAGGCGATGTCGAGCCCCGAGCCGTCGGGAGCGACGTATTTGACCGATCGGCTCGCGACGTGGTCGAGGATCAGCGCGTCGTCGGCGAAGAGCTCGTCGCGCAGCCGCAGGACGCGCCCTTCGACCGGGGTCGGAAAGGTTTCGCGAAGCAGCAGCCCGCCCTCGAGCCGCCGCACGGGCGCGGTCTCCTCCTTGGCGAAGAACAGCGCGTAATCCTCCTTGGCGAGCTCCGGGCGCAGCGGCCAGTTGAACGCCGGATGAGCGCCGATCGAGGCCGGCAGCACGGCCTCCCCCACATTGCGGACGTCGAAGCGCTGGATGAGCGTGCGCGCGGAAAGCCGGTAGGAAATTTCGAGGCGGAAGGCGAAGGGATATTGCGCCCGCGTCGTCGCCGAGTCGGAGAGCGCGAGGCGACACGCGTTCGGCGCCCGCTCGACCCATTCGAACAGGCTGTCGCGCGCGAAGCCGTGCTGCGTCATGGGAAAGCGCTCGCCCTCGTGCAGCAGCGCGTCGTCCTTGAGCCGCCCGACGATCGGAAACAGCGCCGGCGCGTGACGCGGCCACGCCGGCCCCGCGCCCCAGATATGCTCGAGCCCCGCGGCGTCGGCGAAGGAGACGAGCTCCGCGCCCTGCGCCCTGATCCGCGCGCGCGTTCCGCCGGCGCTCAGCTCATGCTCGTCCACGTCCGCCGCCTCGTTCGTCGGCCAAGCCCGCGCTCCAGTCTAGAGCATCCGCCCACGAAGTCCCGGATTTTTCGGACTCAGCCGGGCGCCGCGCCGGCGGCGGGCGCGGCGTGGACGATGAGATCGGCGAGAAGGCCGCGCAGCCAGACATGGGCCGGATCGCGATCGTAGGACGCGTGCCAGAGGAGCGAGATCGGCGCCTCCGGCAGAGGCAGCGGCGGCTGGCTGAGCGAGAGGCCGAGCGCGCCGGCGAAGAAGCGCGCGAGACGCGAATGCATGGTGGTGACGACCGGCGCGCCCCGGACGAGGAACGGCACGGCGAGAAAGCGCGAGGTGGTGAGCGCCACGACGCGCGCCAGCCCCAGCGTCTCGAGCGCGTCGTCGACGACGCCGCGCTCTCCCTTGCGCAGGCTGGTCAGCACATGCGGCAGGCGCACATAGTCCTGAAGCGAGATCGGCGGCTCGACCCCGACGAGAGCGGCGTTGAACATGCACAGATAGGTTTCGGTGATGAGCAGCCGGCGCTTGTGATGCAGCTGGCCCGCCGCGAACGTCCCGCCGACGCCGATGGCGAGATCGAGCCGGTCGGCGTCGAGATCCTCGAGGATCTGCAGCGAGTCGATCGAATAGAGCCGCAGGCGCAGATGCGGCGCCGCGGCGCTGAGGCGGGCGAGCAGCGCCGGCCCGTGCAGCACCTCGATGCTGTCGGGCATGCCGATGCGGAAGACGCGCTCGGACGTCGCCGGATTGAAGGGCTCGTCGCGCGCGAGCATCGCCTCGATCTGCGACAGAGCGCCGCGCAAGGGCTCAATGAGGGCGAGCGCGCGCGGCGTCAGGCGCATGCCGTCGGGGCCGCGGGTCAGCAGCTCGTCGCCGAACAGGTCGCGCAGCCGGGCGAGATTATGGCTCATCGCCGACTGGGTGCGGCCGACGCGCGCCGCGGCGCGGGTGACGCTGCGCTCGGTGAGCAGGGCGTTGAGGGCGACGAGAAGATTGAGGTCGACCTGCGCGAGATGAGCCCGATCAATAGTCATTATGATCATGATTGGTTTGACTAATGAGGGTGTCAAGCGCATTTTCGGGACCAAGGCGGTTGCGCCGCACCATAAGGAGAACATCATGAAAATTCGTCATCTTCTCGCGTCCGTCGCGACTCTTCTCGCGCTTGCGAACAGCGCCTCGGCGGTGGAGGTCAAGCCTCTGCACGGCCAGTCGATCGACCTCGGCGGCGTCACCGGCACGGCCTATTATAGCGTCGAGCAGGCGGGTTACCGCGTCGTCGCGACGCTGGCCCGCGACGGCGGCGGCGCTCCGCCGGTTCGAGTCGAGGCGGTGCTGGCGCCGGGCCAGAGCGTCAGCCTGTCGACCCCGCGCGAATGGGGCTATGAGGTCGAGGCGGTGGAGATTCAGCGGATCGACGACCGGCTTTTCGTTCAGAAGGCCCCGCTGACCCACTGAACGCGGCGACGCGGAGCGCCGGGGCTCCCGCCGGACGCGTCCGGCGGGTTCCAGGCCATGTCGAAGGAGGACGCTAGAGCGTTTTCAGCAAAAGTTGCAGACTTTTGCGTTGAGAAAACGCGTTTAAACAAATAGCTGGAGCGCGTTCAGCGAAATCCAATTCGCTGAACGCGCTCTAGGCGCGGATCGCCGCGCCGTGCTAGATTGCCCGAAATTTCGCGCTCCGTCGTGCCCCATGCGCATTCTCGTCTTCCAGCATCTCGCCGTGGAGCATCCCGGCGTATTCCGCGACTTCTGGCGCGAGAAAGGCCACGACTGGCTCGCAGTCGATCTCGCCGCGGGCGAAGCGATCCCCGACCTCGACGGTTTCGACCTGCTCGTCGCGATGGGCGGCCCCATGGACGTCTGGCAGGAGGACGTCCACCCTTGGCTCAAGGCCGAGAAGAACGCGATCCGGCGCTGGGTGCGCGATCTCGAGCGTCCCTATCTCGGCGTCTGTCTCGGCCATCAGCTCCTCGCCGAGGCGCTGGGCGGACGCACCGCGCCGATGGACGCGCCCGAAGTCGGGCTCGCGGAGATCGAGCTGACCGCCGACGGGCGCGCCGACCCGCTCTTCGCGGAATTGCCGGACCGATTCGAAACCCTTGAATGGCACGGCGCCGAGGTCGCCGTCGCGCCGCAGGGAACGCACGTCCTCGCGGCGAACGCCGCCAGCCCGGTCCAGGCGATGCGATGTGGCCGCTTCGCCTATGGTTTCCAGTTCCACGCCGAGATCACGGCGCAGAGCGTGCCCGACTGGCGACGGCTTCCCGAATGTCGGGCGCATCTTGAACGCGCGCTCGGCCGAGAGCAGGCGGAGGGGCTCGAAGCGCTCGTCGCGCCGAGGCTCGACGCGTTCCGGCGGACGGCGCGTCGGATAGACGACAATTTCGCCGCATTGATTGCAAAAGCCATAACCTGATCAATCGTCAGCGTCGAGTTGACGGCTATCCTGTGTCTTGGGGCGACATTTGGCGCGGCTGGAGTGGCTGTCGATCCCTCGCGTCCGCCAGCCGCGCGTGTTGGCGAGCGGCGCGTTGGGCGCGCGGGCGCAACGTCTGTTGCGTCTTATGGCGACGCATTTAGCGGC
>NZ_JAYRLA010000004.1:0-200463 GCF_041905455.1 Methylocella sp.
TTCAACAAGCTCAAGCACTTCCGCAGGTTCGCGACACGCTACGATCGACGCGCCAACCTCTATCTCGCATTCATCCACCTCGCCGCAATCGATCTATGGCTGCGTTGAATGTGGATTCGTCCTAGACGCCTCGCGTGCCGCCTCGCACCGACGACGTCGGCCCGCTCGTGGACGATCGCTCCATTCGCTTGAGCGGCGGGGGCGCGCCATGGGTCGGGAATTGAGCGTCGGCATGAGCGGCGAGGACGTGCGGCTTTTGCAAAATCTCCTCAACCACCACCTTTCGCCGCCGCTTCCGATGCTTGCGGCGGACGGCTGGTTCGGGCCGCAGACGCTCGCCCGCGTGAAGGAGTTTCAGAAGCGCAACCGCGATTATCCGTCGCTGATGCCGTTTCCCGCCGAGACGGCTCCCGAATTCCGACGCCCGCTGAAGGACGACGGAATCGTCGGACGGCTCACCGCGAACGTGCTTTTCGACGCGCGCACGGTCTGCACGCGATCGCCGGTGCTGTTCAGCCCGAACGGCGACGAGGCGCGGGCGCGTCGGCCGTTCCTGCTCGCGAGCGCCATCGGCGACGCGGATCCCGCGCCCGCCGGCGATCCGCCCGGGCCGCCGCCGGCCCGCACCTTCCGCCTCGTGCAGTTGCAGATCGGCCAGCAGGCCACGGCGAATCCGTGGTCGGCCTCGCCCTTCGTGTTCACGGGGCAATATGTGCTGCTCGCCAAGAACGACGGAAGGCCGGATTTTCTGCTCACGGCGGGCGGCCAGGTCGCCATCAACGACGGCGGCGCCAACGGCCGCTGGACGGCTCAGGGCTTCGTGCAGATGGGCCTTGGCGGTTTCGACCAGGTCAAGCTGTTCGGCGACAAGCTCGATTGGTTCAACCCCTTCGTCGCGCTGATGCTGTCGCAGAATTTCAAGAACAATTTTGGCCCGCAGGGCGCGCCGACGGTCGGCCTCGCCGTCGGCAATCAGATCACCTGGACCCTGAGCAGCAAGCCGCTGCCCGGAACCGCCGACGACAAGCAGGACACGCTGAGCCTTTTCCTCAATTTGCAGGCGGTGACCAACACCGATCTGTCGAACGGCCAGTCCAGCGCGCCGGGCGGCCAGTTCCTCCTCGGCGCCATCAAGACATTTTTCTGACGCGCCGCCGCGCGCCAATGGCTCACGCGCCGAAAATCGTGCGGCGGAAGCGCCGCAGCGCGACGAGGAAATAGATTGCGCCGATTCCGGCCATGGCGACGAGCGAGGGCCAGACGACGGAAAAGCCCGCCCCGCGATAGAGCACGGCCTGCGCGAAGGCGACGAAGTGCGGGGTCGGGCTGACCGTCTGCATCAGGTGGCGCAGCGGCGCGGGCATGCTTTCGAGCGGCGTCGAGCTGCCCGACAGAAGCTGCATGATGAGCAGGATGGGAATGGCGAGCAGGCCGAACTGCCCCATCGAGGCGGCGATCGAGCCCATCAGGATTCCGAGCGCCGCCACCGTGAAGACATAGAAGCATGAGCCGCCCAGAAAAAGCGCGAGCGAGCCTTCGATCGGCACGTGCAGGAGCCCTCTCACCACCAGCGAAAGAGACAGGGCGGCGGCGCAAAGAATGACGAGGCCGTTGGCGAGGATCTTGGAGAGCATGATCTCCGACGGCGTCACCGGCATCACCAGAAGATGCTCGACCGTGCCCTGCTCGCGCTCGCGGATCAGCGCCGCGCCGGTCAGGATCACCGTCAGCATGGTGATGTTGTTGACGACCTGCATGACCGATGTGAACCAGGCCGATTTCAGGTTGGGGTTGAACCGCACCCGCGTCACGAGATTGACCGGGGCGGCCGTCGCGTCCTCGCGTCCGGTGAGGAAGCGGGCGACCTCGCTCGCGATCACGTTCTGGATGTACAGCGCGCCGGAGCCGGCCTGGGTGATCGCCGTGGCGTCGACGTTGACCTGCGCCGAGGCCTGCCGCCCGGCGAGGACGTCGGATTCGAACTTCGGCGGGATCTCGATCACGAAGACGAGCCGCCCGGCGTTCATCGCCGCGTCGATCTCTCCCGGCGCAAGCTCGACGGCCGGCTGGAACAGCGGCGGCGTCAGGGAGGCGGCGATCGAGCGCGACAGGTTCGAGCGGTCCTCGTCGACGACGCCGACCGAAAGGTTGACCGCCTCCGTCGAGGCGCCGTTGGCGACCGTGTAGATCGCGACGCTGAACGAATAGACGACGAGGATCAGCATCACCGGGTCGGCGCGGATGCTGCGCAGCTCCTTGATCGTCAGCTGGAGCAGGTTGGCGAGATAGGCCTTCAGCCCGCGGTCGCTCTCAAGGCGCGGCGCTTGCGTCTGTTCCCCCGCGCGGGCTTCGTCCATGCTCACGCCTCCTGCTTCTTCAGCAGATGCTGCGCGACGAAAAGATAGACGAGGGCGAACAGGGCGATGACGGCGATCGAGGGCCAGAGCTCGTAAAGCCCGAGCGACTTCGTGAAGACGCCGACGCTGACCGGCTGGTACCAGGCGGCCGGGAAGGTGAGGCCGATGAAGCGCGCGCCGCCCGAAAGCGAGGCGACGGGCGTCATCAGGCCGGAGAAATTCACCGCCGGGATGACGCAGAGGATGGCGGTGGCGAACACCGCCGCGACCTGCGTCTTCGTGAAGGTCGAGACGAGCTGGCCGAATCCCGTCGTCGCGAAGACGTAAAGGACGGTGGCCGGAAGCAGCGTCAGGAAGGAGCCCTTTACGGAGACGTCGAACACGAGGCGCGCCAGCGCGACGAGCAGGAAGAAGCTCGTCAGGGCGACGGCGACGTAAGGCAGCTGCTTGCCGAACAGAAACTCGAAGCGGGACACCGGCGTCGCGCGGAAATTGGCGATCGAGCCGGTCTCCTTCTCGCGCACGACGGCGACGGCCGACATGATCGCCGGAATCATCGTCAGCATCAGCACGATGATGCTCGGAACCATGGCGTTGACGCTCTTGAACGCCTGATTGTAGCGAAAGCGCGTCTCGACGTTGACCGTCGTCGCCGCGGCGGCGTTGGGACCGACGGCCTCGATCGTCCGCCTTTGCGCGTATTCGAGCGCGAGCGCGCTCACATAGCTGCGCGCGGTCTCGCCGCGGAACGGCATCGCGCCGTCGATGACGACGATGACCTCGGGCGTGCGCTGGTTCTGGAGATCGCGGCCGAAGCCCGGCGGAATCTCGACGACCAGCGTGACCTCGCCGCGGCGCAGCCGATCGTCCATCTCGCCGACGCTCGCGATCGGCTTCTCCTCGGTGAAATAGCGCGAGCCGGAGAAGGACTCGAGCAGCTGGCGGCTTTCCGGCGAGCGGTCCTGGTCGAACACGGCGTAACGCAGGTTGTCGACGTCGAAGGAGATGCCGTAGCCGAACGCGATCATGAGCAGCAGCGGCCCGGCCAGCGCGAAGGCGAGGCGGATCGGATCGCGCAGGAGCTCGATCGTCTCGCGCCGCGCATAGGCCCAAAGGCGGCGCGGGTCGAAGCGCCGCGCCTTCGCCGGCGCGCCTTCGTGCGTCGGCGCGGGCGCGGGCCGCGCCCCGTCCGTCGTTTTGGCCTCCGCGTCTTCGAGGTAGCCGATGAAGGCGTCCTCGAGGTCATGCGCCCCGCGCCCGGCGACGATCTCCTGCGGGGTTCCGACGACCAGCACCCGGCCGGCGTGCATCAGCGAGATGCGGTCGCAGCGCTCGGCCTCGTTCATGAAATGGGTCGAGACGAAGATGGTCACGCCCTCGTCGCGCGACAGGCGGATGAGCTCGCGCCAGAAATTGTCGCGCGCGATCGGATCGACGCCGGAGGTCGGCTCGTCGAGGATCAGCATCGCCGGGCCGTGCAGCACGGCGACCGCGAGCTGAAGGCGCTGCTTGACGCCGAGCGGCAGCGATTCGGGCCGCGCGTCGACCTCGCGGCGCAAGTCGAACCGCTCGAGAAGCTTCTCGATCCGCGGCGCGACCTCGTCCGGCGCGAGATGATAAAGATGAGCGTGCAGCTCGAGGTTCTGCCGCACGGTCAGCTCGGCGTAGAGCGAGAAGGACTGCGACATGTAGCCGACGTTGCGGCGCAGCTCCATGTCGTCCGAGCCGATCGGCTGGCCGAACAGCGAGGCGGTTCCCTCGCTCGCAGGCAGGAGGCCGGTCAGCATCTTCATGGTCGTCGACTTGCCGCAGCCGTTCGAGCCGAGGAAGCCGAAGATCTCGCCGCGGGCGATGCGGAAGCTCACATGGTCCACGGCGACGAAATCGCCGAAGCGCCTGGTCAGCCCCTCGGCGACGATGGCCGGCGCTTCGCCCGGCCGCTCGACGCGCGGGCGCAGCTCGACGGCTTGGTGAAGGGCGCGTTTCTCCTCCGGCAGCAGCGCGACGAAGGCGTTCTCAAGCGTCGTCTCATGCGCGCGCGCCATGATCTCGGCCGGCGCGCCCGTCGCGATCACCTTGCCGTCGTCCATGGCGGCGAGCCAGTCGAAGCGCGCCGCCTCGTCCATGTAGGCGGTGGCGACGATCACGCTCATCTGCGGCCTGCGCGCGCGGATCGAGCCGATGAGGTCCCAGAACTGGCGGCGCGAGAGCGGATCGACGCCGGTCGTCGGCTCGTCGAGGATCAAAAGCTCGGGGTCGTGCATGAGCGAGCAGCAAAGCGACAGCTTCTGCTTCATGCCGCCCGACAGCTTGCCGGCTGGCCTGTCCTCGAACGGGTCGAGGCCGGTCGCGCGCAGAAGCTCGTCCATGCGCGCGCGCCGCTCGTCCGCCTTCTGGCCGAACAGCCGGCCGAAGAAGTCGATGTTCTCGAAGACGGTCAGCGTCGGGTAGAGATTGCGTCCGAGCCCTTGCGGCATGTAGGCGACGCGGGCGCAGTTTTGAAAACGCGCCCGCCGGTCGCGCATGTCGTCGCCGAAGACGCGCACGTCGCCGGCCTGGATTTCGCGCACGCCGGCGAGGATGGCGAGCAGGGTCGACTTGCCGACGCCGTCCGGCCCGATCACGCCGACCATGCGGCGCGCGGGAACTTCGAGCGAGACGTCGTCGAGGGCGACGACGCGGCCGTAGCGGTGCGCGAGCCCGCGGACGCCGGCGACCGCCTCGACGCTCATTGCGGCAGCTTGACCTTGAGGTCGTCCGGCCATTCGATCTTCGACGAGGTGCGCACGAAGCCGAGGCCGCGCACGCCAGTCTTGACCTGGCGATTGTATTTCTCGAGCACTTTGGGGTCGACCTGCAGCTTGACGCGGAACATCAGCTTCTCGCGCTCCTCCGCCGTCTCGACGCTTTTCGGGGTGAACTGCGCCTCGGTGGCGACGAAGCTGATCGTCGCCGGAATGACATATTCGGGGACGGGATCGGCGATGATCCGCGCCTCGTCGCCGAGCGCCAGCTTGCCTGCGTCGGCGGCGGGCAGATAGATCGTCATATAGACGTCCTGCAGGTCGAGGATGGTCAGCACGCGCTGGCCGGCGGCGACGACTTCGCCGGCGCGGGCGAGCCGATACTGCACGCGGCCCGTGCGCGGGGAGACCAGCACGAGGTCGGTCAGCACGGCCTCGAGCCGCTCGACCTCCGCCTGCGCCGACTTGATGGCGAACTGCGCCTGGTCGCGCTGCGCTTCGGCGGCGGTGAGCGCCGCCTGCGCCGCCTCGAACTTGTTGCGGCGCTGGTCGACGACCTGCTGCGTGATGTTGCCGCGGGCGACGAGAGAGACGCCGCGATCGAGGTCGGTCTTGGCGAAGTCGAGGTCGCTCTTGCGCTGGGCGATCAGCGCCGTCGCCTCGGCGAGCGCCTGTTTGGCGCGCAGCACCTCTGCCTGCGCCTGGCGCAGTTGCGCCTCATATTCCGGCGAGGCGATCTTGCCGACCACCTGGCCCGCCGTGACCGGATCGCCTTCGTCGACGGACAGAGACTCGATCCGGCCGGCGTATTTGGCGCCGACGTCGACCTGCGTCGCCTCGACGCGGCCGTTGGACTTGACGATTCCCTCGGGCAGCCGCTGGCCGCGCAGCCGCTCGATCAGCGACATGATGAAGGCGCGGGGCCCGGCGGCCGCCTTCGTCTCCCCTTGCGCGCGCGCGGGACAGGCGCAAAGCAGCGCGGCGCAAACGAGGACGGCGGTCTTGCGTGCGGACATTGGGTCTTCCCGGCGCGCGACGGCGCCTGCTTGAGGCCCGGAGCGCGCCCGGCCGGCCGTCGCGAAGGTCCGCACGGCGGCGGCGCTTGTCAAGGGCGGCTCACGAGCGCCGCCTCCGGGCGGCGAGGCCGCGTTCGTGCTAAGGAGCGACTGGGGCGTCCACGGCGAGAGCGTCCGACGGAGCGGAGCAGGACATGGCTATCCTCATTCTCGGGCTGATTCTCTTTCTTGGCGTGCACGCCCTGGCGGCGACGCGGGGAAAGCGCGACGAACTCGTCGCGCGATACGGCGAACGGACGTACAGGCTCGCCTTCTCGGCCTTTTCGCTCGTCGGCTTCGTCCTGATCGTCTGGGGATTCCACCTTTATCGCGAGAGCGGACTGATCCACGTCTGGTCTCCTCCCAGGTGGACGCGCCATCTCGTTTTCCCGCTGATGTGGCTCGCCTTCGTAGCGCTCGCCTCAACGATGCCCCAACCTAGCCGCATCCGCGGCTGGGCGCGCCACCCGATGCTCGTCGCGATCAAGATCTGGGCGCTCGCCCACCTCCTTGCGAACGGCGACCTCGGCGGCATGCTCCTGTTCGGCTCCTTCCTCGCCTTCGCCGTCTACGACCGGATCGCGCTCAAGCGCCGCGGCGCCGCGGGCGCGCCGCGCGAGGCGAACTTCACCCGCGCCGACGCCGTTATCGTGGCGAGCGGAACCGCGGCCTATGTCGCGATGATTTTCCTTCATCCTTACGTGATCGGCGTTCCGGTGATCGTCTAGGATGGCGCGAAAGTCGCTAGGCCGCCCGCAGGCGTGACGAGAGGGCTGCATGGCGCAAGGCGTAAAATCCCGCATCCGCGGGAGACCGCCGTTTCCGATCGGCGCGTCTTGGGACGGCGAGGGCGTCAATTTTGCGCTCTTCTCGGCCAACGCCACGAAGGTCGAGGTTTGCCTCTTCGACCAGAACGGAGAGACCGGACTCGAGCGGATCGCGCCGCCCGAACACACCGACCAGATCTATCACGGCTACATTCCCGACGTCGGGCCGGGCCTGATCTACGGCTATCGCGCGCACGGCCCCTACGAGCCCGACGCCGGGCGCAGGTTCAACCCGACGAAGCTGCTGCTCGACCCCTACGCGCGCCCACGTCGGCGAGCTCAAGTGGAGCCCGGCGCTCTGTTCGGCTACACGCCGCGCCGCCAGGCGAGCGCCATGCGGTGGACACTCTCGCCGGCGGTCGTGACGGCGACGCGGCGGCCGAGCCGGTCGAGAAGGACGAGGCCGAACTCCTCCTCGAGCCGCTGCGCCGCCTTGCGCGCCGTCGGCTGGCGTTGAGCGTCTTGGCGGCGGCTGAAAATCCGCCCGAGCGGACGACCGCGACGAAGGCGCGCGGCGTTCTCAGCGTTCGATCAGCCCTGAGAAATCATGGCCGCCCTGCGCCGTCGACGGCAGGCGCTTCACCGAGACGATCGCGTCGAGAGGCAGCGGGCCGTAGAGATGCGGGAAGGGCTCCCCGTTGCGCGAGCCCTCGAACCGCAACGCCTCGCCAAGCTTCTTCGCGTCGACGGCGATCAGCAGGAGGTCGCGCTGGCCGGAAAAATGCCGCCGCGCCGTCTCCTCGACCTGCGTCGCGCTCGAGAAATGGATGAACCCGTCCTTGCGGTCGATTTCCGCGCCTTCGAAACGGCCGCGGTCCTGCGCCTTGCGCCACAGCGCGGCGGGGACGATCTTGTAAATCAGCTCCATGGCCGGCCTCCGGCGCCCCTCAGTTCCGCCTTGCGTCGCGGCTCGCCAGAAAGGCGTCATGGCGCGCGATCAGGCTCCCGCCCAGCGCATCGGCGATGAGGCCGCGCACGCCGGGAACGCCGTAGAGGGCGGCGAAGGAGCCGAAGCGCGGGCCGCGGCTCTCGCCGAGCAGCACGGCGTAGAGCATGTTGAAGAATTCGTTCGAGACGCCCGGACGCTCTAGCGTCGCGCCCTTCGCGCCCATGTCCTGATAGCGCGGAATTTTTCGCGCGACGTCGTACAGCGCGGACTGGATCGCCTCCGCGCTCGCCCCGTCGGGCAGGCCCGCGAACATCTCGTCGAGCGCTCCGAGCGCGCCGCGTTCGACCTCGTCGGGCGCGCGGTAGCTCTTGGCCGGACGCACGAGATCGCGAAAATAGCGCACGGCGCAGGCGACGAGGCCGTCGAGGCGCGGATGGGTCGCGGGCTCGGCGTCCGGCGCGTAGCGGCGCAGGAAGCCCCACAGGACCTGCGGATCCTCGCTGTTCGCCACCGTCGCGAGATTGAGCAGCATGGCGAAGGTCACCGCCGTCCCGCGCGCGCCGGAGCCGATCGTCTCGGGCTGCGGCGGCGCGCCGGAATGAATGTGCCAGGCCGGGTTGCCGAGGCGCTCCTTCACCGCCTGGCGCGGATACGCGTCGAGAAAGCCGAGATGCTCGTCCACGGCGCGCGGAATGACGTCGAAATAGAGCCGCTTGGCCGCCGTCGGCTTCTGGTACATGAACAGCGACAGGCTCTCGGGGCTGGCGTAGGTGAGCCATTCGTCGATGGTGAGCCCGTTGCCCTTCGATTTCGAGATCTTCTGGCCCTTGTCGTCGAGGAACAGCTCATAGTTGAAGCCCTCCGGCGGCGGCGCGCCGAGCGCGCGGCAGATGCGCCCCGACAACTTGACCGATTCGATGAGGTCCTTGCCGGCCATCTCGTAATCGACGCCGAGCGCGAACCAGCGCATCGCCCAGTCGGCCTTCCACTGGCACTTCACGCGCCCGCCGGTGACGAGGGTCTCGATCTTTTCGCCGGTGTCGGGATCGACATAGACGATCGTTCCGCGCGAGACGTCGCGCGCGAGCGTCGGCACTTGCAGCACCTTGCCGCTGCGGTCGCTGATCGGCAGGAACGGCGAATAGGTCGCGCGCCGCTCCGGCCCGAGCGTCGGCAGGATGATCTCCATCACCTCGTCGTAGACGGCGAGCATGCGCAGCAGCGTCTCGTCGAAGCGGCCGGAGCGGTAATAGTCGGTCGAGCTGGCGAATTCGTAGTCGAAGCCGAAGCGGTCGAGAAAGGCGCGCAGCCGCATATTGTTGGCGGCGCCGAAGGAGGCGCCCGAGCCGAAGGGGTCGGGAACGCGGGTCAACGGCTCGCCGAGATGAGCTTCGAGCGGCGCCCTGTCGGGCACGTTGTCGGGGACCTTGCGCAGTGCGTCCATGTCGTCGGAGAAGGCGAGGAGGCGCGTCCCGATCTTTCCCTCGGTCAGGATCTCGAAGGCGTGGCGCACCATGCTCGTGCGCGCGACTTCGCCGAAGGTGCCGATGTGCGGCAGACCGGACGGGCCGTAGCCGGTCTCGAACAGCACTTGCGTCTTGCCCTGCGCCTCGGCGCGGGCGACGAGCCTGCGCGCCTCCTCGAACGGCCAGGCGGCGGATTTGAGCGCCGCCTGCCGCAGGGCGTCGGGGCCTTCCGGCGACGAAGGGTCGATGACGGCGCCGCTCGACATGGGCGATCCTCGGCTGGTCGTGACGTGGGGGAAGGCGTGGCCCGTTTCGCGCGCAGCTCATGGGGTGACAGATCGGCGGGCGCGCCGCAAGCGCGGGACGCCGCCTCTCCGCCACGAAAAAAGCGGCAGGCGAGGCCTGCCGCTTCGATCGAAGCCGACGAGGCGCGGCCGCCTCAGTGCGGAATGTTGGCCCAGAGCCGTTTCTTGATGGCGAGAAGGAGGCCGGCGAAGATAAGCAGGTAGACGATGACGGCGAAGCCCATGCTCTTGCGCGCCTCGAGCTTGGGCTCGGCGGCCCACATCAGGAAGGCCGCGACGTCGGTGGCGTATTGCTCCTTCGTCTTGGGTGAGCCGTCCGCATAGTCGACGACGCCGTCCGAGAGCGGAGGCGGCATGGCGATGCGATGGCCGGGGAAGACCGCGTTGTAATTCGGGTCGTCTTCCTTGGTGTAGCCGAGCAGAAGAGCGTGGATATAGTCCGGGCCGCCCTCCTGGTACTGGGTGAAGGCGTCGATGACGAAGCCCGGGAATCCCGAGTGGACGTCGCGCGCCTTGGCGATGACCGAGAGGTCCGGGGGGCTCGCGCCGAGGGCCGCGCGCGCGGCCTGCGGATTGGGGAACGGCGAGGGGAAATGGTCGGACGGCCGGCCGGGCCGGTCGAACATCTCGCCAGCTTCGTTCGGCCCGTCCTTGACCGTATACGTCGCGGCGAGCGCCTTGACCTGCTCCTCCGAGAAGCCGGGACCGCCGGCCTGGGAAAGAGACCGGATCGGCACGAGGCGCATCGAGTGGCAGGTCGAGCAAACCTCCTTGTAGACCTCGAAGCCGCGCTGCAGCTGCGCCTGGTCGAAGCGCCCGAACGGACCGCGGAAAGTCCATGGCTGACGCTGGATATGCGTCGCGCCGTGCTCCTCGACGGCGGCGCCGCCCGGAACGTTCTCGGCGCGCGAGGCGGCGGGCGCTACGGCCGTCAGCGCGAGAGCGAGGAGGCCGGCTGCGGCGGCTCCGGCGCTTTTGCTGCGAAGCGTCATGACTGAATTCCTTTCGGGCGCGTCGGACGGCGCGGGGTGGGCGGGCGGACGCATCGGCGCGGACGGCTCAGTGAGCCGCCGCGGCCGGGGACTTCGCCCCCGCGAGCACGGCGTCGGCGATCGAGGCGGGCAGCGGCTTGGTCGGCTCGAACCGGCTGAGCAGCGGCAGGATGACGAGGAAGTGGAAGAAATAATAGAAGGTCAGGATCTGGCCGGCGATGACGAAGCCGCCTTCCGGGGGCTGCGAGCCGATGTAGCCGAGCAGCACGGCGCAGACGACCCAGATCCAGAAGAACAGCCGGAACAGCGGCCGATAGACCGCCGACTTGACCTTGGAGCTGTCGAGCCAGGGCAGGACGGCGACGACGAGGATGGCGCCGAACATGGCGAGGAAGCCGCCGAGCTTGGACGGGACCGAGCGCAGGATTGCGTAGAAGGGCAGGTAGTACCATTCAGGCACGATATGCGCCGGCGTGACGAGCGGATTGGCCTCGATGTAATTGTCCGAATGGCCAAGGTAGTTCGGAATATAGAAGACGAACCACGCGTAGAAAATCAAGAACACGGTTAGCGCAAAGCCGTCCTTGACCGTGAAATACGGGTGGAAAGGCAGCGTGTCCTTGTTCGACTTCGGCTCGATGCCGGCCGGATTGTTGGAGCCCGGCACATGCAACGCCCAGATATGCAGGCCGACGACGCCGGCGATCATGAAGGGCAGGAGGTAGTGCAGGGAGAAGAAGCGGTTCAGCGTCGGATTGTCGACCGAGAAGCCGCCCCACAGCCAGGTGGTGATCGAGTCGCCGACGATCGGAATGGCCGAGAACAGGCTGGTGATGACCGTGGCGCCCCAGAAGCTCATCTGGCCCCAGGGCAGCACGTAGCCCATGAAGGCGGTCGCCATCGACAGAAGGTAGATGACGAAGCCGATCAGCCACAAAACCTCGCGCGGCGCCTTATAGGAGCCGTAGTACATTCCGCGCAGGATATGGATGTACATGGCGATGAAGAACATCGACGCGCCGTTGGCGTGCCAGTAGCGCATCAGCCAGCCGTAGTTCACGTCGCGCATGATGTGCTCGACGGAGTCGAAGGCGAGCGTCACATGCGCCGTGTAGTGCATCACCAGGACGACGCCGGTGACGATCTGCGAGACGAGCAGAAAGGCGAGGATGCCGCCGAACGTCCACCAGTAGTTCAGGTTTCGCGGGTTCGGGAACACCACGAAGGAGGAGTGGGCGAGGCCGAGGATGGGCAGCCGGCTCTCCAGCCACTTCGCAAGGGCGTTCTTCGGGACGTAGGTCGATTCTCCGCTCATGCTCTCGTCTCTGTCGGACTGCGCCGCGCGGCGGCGTCGCGTGGGAATGATGGGGGACGGCGGGACGACCGTCAGCCGATGACGATCTTGGTGGCGCTGGCGAACTTGTAGGGGGGCACCACGAGATTGGCGGGGGCCGGCCCCTGCCGGATGCGGCCGGAGGTGTCGTAGACGGAGCCGTGGCAGGGGCAGAAGAAGCCGTTATAGGGGCCCTGGTTGCCGAGCGGCACGCAGCCGAGGTGCGTGCAGATGCCGATGACGACGAGCCATTCGGGCTTCTGCACGCGCGACTGGTCGGTCGCCGGGTCCTTGAGCTGGTTGAGCGGCACGTCTTCGGCGGCCTTGATCGCCGCAGGCGTGCGGTGCGAGACGAAGATCGGCTTGCCGCGCCATTTGACGGTGAGGATCTGGCCGACGGCGACGCCGCTGAGGTCGACCTCGAGCGTGCCGGCGGCGAGCGTCGAGGCGTCGGGATTCATCTGCGCGACGAGCGGCCAGACCACCGCGGCGGCGCCGACGGCGCCGACGGCGGCGGTGGCGATGTACAGAAAATCGCGGCGCGTCGGCTCTTCGGCCGTGGTTGCAGCTTGCATGTCATCCTCGAGCTGGCGCGGCGCCCCGCAGCCGGAACGCCCGAAATTCGTGTACGTGCTAATCAAGGCAGTAGAGAGAATCAACGTCGCCGGTCAAGGTGCGACGCTAGGCCTCCGGCTTTTTTTATTCTAATCCAAGGAGCCGCCCGCCTCGGACAGGTCCTCGCCGGCGACGGGGCCGCCGCGCCTTCGTGAATGATGGAGGTCATGTCGCGCGCCCGCCGATTCCCGTCGCCAGCGTGCCGCGGCGCACCGCGAACAAGGTTAACGCGGCTTATACCGTTCGACGTTCCAGCCGGACGGAGGCGAAGATGGCGCAGGGGCAGGGCGAACGCGGATCGACGATCCGGGAGAAGTTCGAGGCGGGCTGCGGCATGGCGCGGTCCGGCCTTGCGGTCGGCGCCGGCGCGCTGGCGCTCGCCCTGCTCGCGAGCCAGTTCGGCGCGCTGAAAAGCGCCTCGGCCGAGCTTCTGTCGCGAGCCGGCGCGGTCACCAAGGTGAGCGTGGCCGGCGTCGAGGTGACGCTGGAGGAGAAGGCGATCGCGGCCGCCCTGTCGCAGATCGCGCCCGCCGCGGCGAGCGACGCGCGGCCTGTCGCCGACGCGATCGCGGGCCTCGATCCGGCCCGCTACGTGAGGCTCATGGAGATCGGCGCGCTCGGCGCTCCCTGCGAATACGAGCGCCCGACGGCGCAGATGCGGGCCGACATCGCCGTCGACTACGCGCTCGCCGAAAGCGGCCTCGTCACGATCGCCTCCGACGAGGCTGCGCGCGAGACGGCCCTCGTGGACATGCGCGCAGCGCCCGCCGGAAGCTGGCGAATCGGCGCTCCGCGCGACTGCTACCGCGTCGAGCTGACGGCGCTTGGCCGCGACGCGCGCACGGCGCTGACGCAGCGTTTCAAGGCCGTGTTCCGCGACAATGAGGGCGAAGCCGCCTCGCCCGGCGCGCCGGCCGAAGTCGTCAAGGCCGCCGAGGCCGGCGGGCGCCGCGAGGCGGCGCTCGTCCGATAGAAGCCTCGACCGTCGGCGGGCTCGCGCGACGAACTTGCGCCGGCGCCCTGAGCCATAATAAGCCCTGAGCCATAATTTAAGAGGCGCGGCGCCCAAGGGCGTTCGGGTCAGGCGACAGGGCCGCGGACATGGTCGAAGCGACGACGGGCGAGGGAAGGAAGACGCAGGCGCGCGCCTGGTTCGAAAAGCTTCAGCGCGAGATCGTGGCGATCTTCGAAGGGCTCGAGCGCGAGGCGCCGGGGCCTTTCGCGCGCCCCGACATGGCGCCCGGCCGGTTCGAACTCAAGCCATGGAGCCGCGAGGCCGGCGGCGGAGGGCTGATGGCGACGCTCAAGGGCCGCGTCTTCGAGAAGATGGCGGTCCACACCTCGACCGTCCACGGCGTCTTCGCTCCCGAATTCGCCGGGCAGATTCCCGGCGCCGACGCCGATCCGCGCTATTGGGCCTCGGGCGTCTCGCTGATCGCCCATCCCTGGAACCCCAACGTTCCTTGCGTCCACATGAACACGCGCTTCGTCGAGACCACGAAGGCGTGGTTCGGCGGCGGCGCGGACCTCACGCCCGTGCTCGACAGGCGCCGCACGCAGGACGATCCCGACGCGAAGGACTTCCACGCCGCCTTCGAGCAGGCGTGCGGGCGGGCCGCGCCGCTCGCGGACTACGCTCGCTACAAGGCCTGGTGCGACGAGTATTTTTTCCTGAAGCATCGCAACGAGCCGCGCGGCGTCGGCGGAATCTTCTACGACTATCTCGAATGCCCGCCGGACGACGCCGACGGCTTCGAGCGCGCTTTCGCCTTCACGCGCGACGTCGGCCGCGCCTTCGCCGAAATCTATCCCGTCCTCGTCCGGCGCAATTTCGGTCTGACCTTCACCGGGGACGACCAGCGCGAGCAGCGCGTGCGGCGCGGCCGCTACGTCGAGTTCAATCTCCTCTACGACCGGGGCACGGTGTTCGGCCTCAAGACCGGCGGCAATGTCGAGGCGATCCTGTCCTCGCTGCCGCCGACCGTCGAATGGCCGTGAGGGAAGCCGGCGCGCGTCCTTTTTCGTCCTGGGGAAGATTCTCCGGGTAGGCTGCGCGACTTTCGTCTGCTAGACCGTTACAGTTGGAAGCGGCGGATGATTCCGCCATCTTGACTCCCTTCCGTTCTGGCGTCCGCCTGCGAGGCGCGGCGCGGAGGCCATGTGGACGACATGAAAATAGACGTGTCCTCTTTCGCGCCGGGAGACGTCGTTCAGCTGAAGTCGCTCGGTCCGGCGATGACCGTCGTCGCGCTGCGCGAGGACGGCGTCGAGGCGGTCTGGTACGACGAGGTCGACGGCGACGTGAAGTCGCGGGTCGTTCCCGCGGTCGCGCTCGTCAAGATCGACCTCTCGATCCTCGAAGACGATGAGGACGAGGACGACGACGACGAAGAAGAAGAAGACGAATGGCGCGAGGAGCAGCCCGGTGGCCGCTCGCGCAAGAAGCGCGGTCGCGGCTGAAGCGGCTCAGGCGAGCGCGCAGGCGGCGGCGTAGCCCTGCGGCGCAGCCAGCGCCTCGAGCCGCATCGTCGAGAGGCGCGGCGAGAAGGCGCCGGGCTCCGCGATGACGCGCAGTTCGTCCGGCGCGAAGCGCACCTCGAAATCTTTCAGCCGCTCCGCGATTCCGACCCCCAGCGCCTTGAGCGCCGCCTCCTTGGCGGTCCAGACCCGATAGAAGGCTTCGAGCCGCGCCGCCCCCTCGCGCGCCGCGATCGCGCGATATTCTCCGTCGTGGAAGAAGCCGCGCGCGAGGTCGAGCGCCTCGACGTCGGGACGCGCCTCCTCGATGTCGACGCCGATGTCGCCATGCTTCGACAGGCCGATCAGCGCCCAGCCGCCCGAGTGGGACACGTTGAAGGACGGCGCTTGAAAGGACGGCGCCTGCGCGCCGACGAGCCGCGGCCTGCCGTGCTCCGTCTCGCCGAAGACGAGGCTTTCCGGCGCGCGGCCCGTCGCCGCGCCCAGCAGCCGGCGCAGCGCGGCGCGCGAGATCATCGAGCGGGCGCGGTCCTCGAGCCGGAAGAAGCGCCCGGCGCGGGCGCGCTCCGCCTCGCTCAGCACGCGCGCGGCGGCGGCGAGCGCGGCGGGATCGGGCGCGGCGTCGATCAGCCAGAGCTTGACGCGCGCGTCGCGAACCGCAATCTCGCGCCATCCGGCGGGCGGGAAATCTGCTTCGCCGGTCATGCGCGCGCCCGCATGGGAGAGGAATCATGAGCCTGATCGAGCGCGCCGGCGCGGCGGCCCTGCCGCTTCTGCGGCGCCTGGACGCGGAGACCGCGCATCGCCTGACGATTGGCGCGCTTGCGCTCGTTCCGGCCTCGGCGCTTCCCGCCCCCGCGGCGGACGATCCGCGCCTTGCGGTGGAGGCTTTCGGCCTGCGCTTTCCCAATCCGGTCGGCCTCGCCGCAGGCTTCGACAAGAACGCCGAGGCCGTCGACGCCCTGCTGTCGCTCGGCTTCGGCTTCGTCGAGGCGGGCACGGCGACGCCGCTGCCGCAACCCGGCAATCCGCGTCCGCGACTGTTCAGGCTTCCGAAGGACGAGGCGGTCATCAATCGTTTCGGCTTCAACGGCGAGGGCGCGGCCCGCGTGCGGGCGCGCCTCGCCGCGCGCTCCAGGACGGCGCGGGGCGTCGTCGGCGTCAACATCGGGGCCAACAAGGACGCCGCCGACCGCGCCGCCGACTACGCGCGCGGCGTCGAGGAGCTCGCGGCGTTCGCCGACTATCTGACGGTCAACGTCTCCTCGCCGAACACGCCGGGCCTGCGCGACCTGCAGCAGGCCGACGCGCTCGACGACCTGCTCGCGCGCGTCCTCGAGGCGCGCGCGCACGTCGCCGGCCGCAAGCCCGTGCTGCTCAAGATCGCGCCGGACCTTTCCTTGAGCGAGCTCGACGCGATCGTCGCCTGCGCGCGGCGCAGGGAGGTGGATGGGCTCATCGTCTCCAACACGACCCTTTCGCGTCCGGCCGCCCTGCGCGAGCGCGAACTCGCCAGGGAGGCCGGCGGCTTGTCCGGCCGGCCGCTGTTCGATCTTTCGACGCGCATGCTGGCGCAGGCCTTCCTGCGCGCCGAAGGCGCCTTTCCGCTCGTCGGCGCGGGCGGGATCGACGGGCCGGAGCGCGCCTTCGCCAAGATCGAGGCGGGCGCGAGCCTTGTTCAGCTCTATTCCGCCCTCGTGTTCAAGGGGCCGGGACTGCCGCGAAGGATCGTGCGCGGCCTGTCGCGCATCCTCGACGAACGCGGGCTCGCGCGCATCGAAGGCGCGGTCGGCTCGCGGGCGCAGGATTTCGCGGAGGGGAAAGCGCATGGCCTCTGAGCGCTCGCCGCCCGTCACGGCGCGTCGCGGTTCGAGCGCATGTCGAGCAGGCGCAGCACCAGCCAGATCGGCACCACCACCGCCGCGCCGACGAGGGCGTAGTTCAGCGCCTCCCAGATCGCCGAGAAGCCGAGGCGGGAGACGCTGTCGACGAAGTCGGAGAAGCCGCGCAAAAGGTCGGCGGGCCGCACGCCGAGCCACATGAACAGCGCGCCGACGACCATCGAGACGAGGAACAGGCGCAAGGCGACGGAGCCCGGCGAGCCGCCAAGGAACCGCGTCAGCGGATCGGGACGGCGGGCCGGCGACGCGGCCGTGGGCTGCGACGAGGCCGCGGCGGACCAGCCGGGCGGCGACGGCGACGCTGGGTCTGTGAATCGCTCTGACATGGCCTGATCCTCTTGAGCCTCGTCCTCGTCCGGCGCGGAACATGCGTCAATCGCGAGAGCGCCCGTTTCGTGGCGCATCCGACGTTCGGGTTAGGGCTTATTCCCGCATTTTGCGACGTCGGAATTTGCCTTAAACCACATTTGGCGCGGCTCGCGGCCGCGTTCAACCAGCCGCGTTCGACAGGATCGTCTCGGCCGAGGCTCGCGCATCAGGCGGAGCCAGACAGGAAAGAGATATGGATCGTCTTCTCGTGCTCGTGCGTCATGGCCAAAGCGAATGGAATCTCAAGAATCTCTTCACGGGCTGGAAGAATCCGGACCTGACGGAGCAGGGCGTCCTGGAGGCGAAGCGCGCCGGCTGGGCGCTGAAGTCGGCCGGCCTCTCCTTCGACCGCGGATTCACCTCCAGGCTGCTGCGCGCGCAGCGCACCATGGCTCTGGCGCTCGGCGCGCTCGGGGCGGCCGACGTTCCGATCATCAGCGACGAGGCGCTCAACGAACGCGACTACGGCGACCTCTCCGGCCTCAACAAGGCGGAGGCGGGCAAGAAATGGGGCGACGAGCAGATTCGTGTCTGGCGCAGGTCCTATGACGTGCCGCCGCCGGGCGGCGAAAGTCTCAAGGACACCGTCGCGCGCGTGCTTCCCTATTACTGTCAGGAGATCCTTCCGACCGTCCTCGGCGGCGAGCGCGTCATCGTCACGGCGCATGGCAATTCCCTGCGCGCCCTCATCATGGTGCTCGACAGGATGACCCCCAAGACGATCCCGGCGATGGAGCTGAACACCGGCGTTCCGCTCGTCTACCGGCTCAAGGCCGATTCGACGGTCGAGAGCAAGCAGGTGCTCGAATCCTGAACAGGCGGCGGCTCGTGGCCGCCGATCCCCTGTCCGCCGGCCTCCTCGGGGGGCTGGAGCCAACTGTCGAGCTAGCCCCGGGGCTGCTGCTGGCGCGCAGCTTCTTCGACGCGCCGGCGCAGCGCCGCCTCGCCGCGGACGTCGCGCAGGCGGCGCAGGCCGCGCCGTTCTTTCGGCCGCGCATGCCGCGCAGCGGCAAGCCCTTCTCCGTGCTGATGACCAATTGCGGCGAGCTCGGCTGGATTTCCGACGAATCGGGCTACCGCTACGAGCCGCGCCATCCGGCGACCGGCGCGTCCTTTCCGCCGATCCCGGCGCTCGCTCTTTCCGCGTGGCGCGCCCTGGCTGGCGCGGCGCCCGCGCCGCAGGCGTGCCTCGTCAATTATTACGACGCGGGAGCCCGCATGGGCCTGCACCGGGACGCCGACGAAGGCGATTTTTTGGCGCCTGTCGTGTCGATCTCGCTCGGCGACGACGCGCTGTTTCGCTATGGCGGCGCGAACCGGAGCGACCGCACGAAAAGCGTGCGGCTCCGTTCGGGCGACGTCGTGGTCCTCGGCGGCCCCTCGCGGCTCGCCTTCCACGGGATCGACCGCATCTATCCGGCGACGTCCGGCCTGCTCCCGCAGGGCGGGCGCCTCAACCTCACCTTGCGCCGCGTTTCGCCGCCGCCGTAAAACGCATCCCATCGGAGAACGTCGCAGGCGCCGCAGGGAAGAAACTTGATGAAAGTGTCGCTGATCCAGATGAACTCCACGGCGGACAAACCGGCGAACATCGCCGCCGCCGCGCGCCTGATCGAACGCGCCGCAGGCGAGGAGGGGCCGGACTGGATCGCCCTGCCGGAGTGCTTCGACTTCATGGGCGGCTCGCGCGCCGACAAGTTCGCCGCCGCCGAGCCGTTGCCCGGCGGTCCCGCCTATGACGCCATGCAGGAGCTCGCGGCGCGGCTGAAGGTCTTCATCCACGCCGGCTCGATCCTCGAACGGCCAGCAGGCGCGGAGCGTCTCCATAACACGACGGTGGCGTTCGACCGCTCCGGCGTCGAGGTCGCCCGCTACCGCAAGATCCATATGTTCGACGTCACGACGCCGGACGGCGCGCGCTATCACGAGAGCGCCTCCTTCGCGCCGGGCGATCGCGTCGTCGCCTATCGCTGCGGCGACGTCACGGTCGGCTGCGCGATCTGCTACGACCTGCGCTTTCCCGCGCTGTTCCAGGAGCTCGCGGCGCGGGGCGCGCAGATGATCGCGCTGCCCGCCGCCTTCACGCAGCAGACCGGCAAGGATCACTGGGAGGTCCTGTGCCGCGCCCGGGCGATCGAGACGCAGACCTTCTTCTGCGCCCCGGCGCAGACCGGCGCGCATATGGTCGGCGGCGAGCGGCGGCTGACCTATGGCCACTCGCTCGTCGTCGATCCGTGGGGCCACGTGGTGGCGAAGGCCTCGGACGGCGTCGGCATCGTCTCGAGCCGGCTCGACCTGACGCTCGTCGGCAGGGTGCGCGCGCAGATTCCGGTGGCGAGCCACAAGGTCGCCTTCGCGCTCGAATGAGCGCTCTCGCCGCAGGGCGCGCGCGCCGCGTCTTGCTCGCCGCCGCGCTGCTGCGCGCCCTCTGCGGCCCGGCGGACGCCGACATGGTGTGGCGGCGCGGCGCGCTGGGCGATCCCGGCTCGCTCGATCCGCACAAGGCGACGACGCTGATCGAGAACGACGTGCTCGCCGAGCTGTTCGAGGGCCTGTTCGCCCGGAACGCGCGCGGCGGGCTGATCCCGGCGCTGGCGCAGGAGTGGAGCGTCGATCCCACGGGCCTCGTCTATCGCTTCCGCCTGCGCGCGGACGCGCGCTGGTCGAACGGAGACAGGGTGGAGGCCGGCGATTTCGTCTACGCCTTCCGCCGGCTGATGGACCCGAAGACCGGCGCGCCCTACGCGAGCATCCTCTACACGCTGAAGAACGCGGAGGCCGTCAACGCCGGAAAGGCGCCGCCCGAAGCGCTCGGCGCGCGCGCGCTCGGGCCGCTGGAGCTCGAGCTGACGCTCGAGCGGCCGACGCCCTATTTCCTTGAGCAGCTCGCCCATTTCACCGCAAGGCCCGTGCATCGCGCTTCCGTCGAGGCGTCCGGCGGCGATTTCGCCCATCCGGACAAAATCGTCACGAACGGCCCGTTCCGGCTCAAGGCGTTCGTTCCGCTCGACAAGGTCGTCGTCGAGAAGAATCCGCTTTACCGCGACGCGGCTTCGGTGCGGCTCGACCGGCAGGTGTTCATCCCGATCGAGGACCGTTCGGCGGCGCTGCGCCGCTTCATGGCCGGCGAGATCGATTCCTACGGCGAGGTTCCGGTCGAGGAGATCGACTTCGTGCGCGCCGTCCTGCCCGACGCGCTGCGCCTTTCCGACAGCCTCGGCGGCTATTATCTCGCGCTCGACACGCGCCATGCGCCCTTCGACGACGCGCGGGTGCGCAACGCCCTGTCGATGGCGCTCGACCGCGAGTTCCTGGCCGGCAAAATCTGGGGCGGGACGATGGCCCCGCTCTATGCCTTCGTGCCGCCGGGAATCGACGCCTATGGCGCGCCGCAGGCGCCGGCGTGGGCCGGCTTGAGCCTCGTCCGGCGGCGGGAGGAGGCGCGCCGGCTGCTCGCCGAGGCGGGCAGGGAAGGGCTGAAGCTCGACATTCGCTTCAACAACGCCGGCGGACATCGCGCCACCGCCGTCGCGCTCGCGGACATGTGGCGCGCGATCGGCGTCGAGGCGAGCGTCACCGGGACCGACGCCGCCACCCATTACGCGCTGCTGCGCGAGAAGCCGCCGTTCGACGCGGCCCGCATGAGCTGGTTCGCGGACTATCCCGACGCGCAGAACTTCCTGTTCCTCGCCGAAAGCGGCAATCAGGGGCTGAACGCGGCGAGCTTCAAGGATCCGGACTTCGATGCGCTGATGAAAGCGGCGGGCGAGGAACGCGACCCCGGCGAGCGGCGGGCGAAGCTGCGGGAGGCGGAGGCGCTTCTGCTGCGCGCGCAGCCGTTCATACCGCTCATGGCCTACAGGGCGAGCCGGCTCGTCTCGCCGCGGATCAGGGGCTTCGAGCCGAACGCCCTCGACGTCCATCCGGGCCGCTTCGTGACGGTCGCGCCCGAATGAGCGTCACCTGTTCTGGCCGGGAACCCACAGGATGTCGCCTTCGCCCTTGCGGTTGACGTAGCGCGCGGCGACGAACAGGAAGTCGGACAGGCGGTTGACGTATTTCAGCGCCGGCGCGCCGACCGTTTCGCCCTCGACGCGGGCGAGGGAGACGAGCAGCCGCTCGGCGCGGCGCGCGATGGTGCGGGCCATGTGCAGGGCGGCGGCGGCCGACGAGCCGCCAGGCAGGATGAAGGATTGCAGCGGCGGCAATTCCGCGTTGAGCTCGTCGATCTTGCGCTCCAGCAGATCGACCTGCGGCTGCACGATTCGCAGCGGCTCATATTGCGGGATGCGCTCCTCCCCCGGCTCTTTTTCCGGCACGCACAGGTCGGCGCCGAGGTCGAAAAGGTCGTTCTGAACGCACAGCAGCATGGCGTCGACGCGGGCGAGGCCCGGATCGCGGGAGGTCGAAACCCGCGCGAGGCCGATCACGCTGTTCGCCTCGTCGATCGTGCCGTAGGCCGCGATCCGCAGATCGTCCTTGGAGCGGCGTTCGCCGGTGCCGAGCGAGGTCTGGCCGGCGTCTCCGGTGCGGGTGTAGATCCGGTTGAGGATGACCATGCTGCGTCGTTCCGCCTGCGTTCGGGATCTGTTGGACGCCGCGGCCCCCGCTTCATCCGCGCAGCCAGAGGACCGCAATAATGACGAGAATCGCCACAAACTGCAAACCGACGCGCCAGCGCATCAGCTTCTGCGAGAGGTTGGGGCTGCCGCCGCGGATCATGTTGGCGAATCCGGCGAACAGGACGACGACGACGGCGCCGATCGAGAGGGCGACGAGCGCGTTGGCGGCGGCCGGCATGGAGCATCTCCGGAAATTCGAGCCCCGGCGGGGCTAGTATCGACGCAGGAGGCGTTCGAGGTAGTCGAGTTCTTCGCGCGGGCGGGACGGCTCGCCGAGCCTGCGGCGCAACTCCTCCAGCACGCGTCGGGCGCGCTCGGTCGGCGGGGCGCCGAGAGGATCATATTTCGCGTTTGGATTGAAGGCCCGCTCGCGCCCTGAGCGCCGCCCGAGCGGGTCCGTGCCATCCTGGCCGTACTGGCCCTGACCGGCGCCCTGAGCGTCGCCCTCGCCTTCGCCGCCCGAGCCCTGGCCGCCTTCTCCCTGCTCGCGCAGCGCCTGGGCGAGCTTCTGCGCGCCTTCCCGCAACCCGTCCAGCGCCCGACCCTGCGCCTCCTCGGCCGGCTCCTGTCCACGCGGCCCGCGCCCGAGCGACTCCTGCGCCTCACGCATCGCCTCGCGCGCGTCGCCAAGGCCCGATTTCGCCTCCGCGCCGGCTTCGCCCGCGCCCTCGAGACGCTTCTGCAGCGCCTCGACGCGCCGGCGCAGCTCTTCCTGCCGCCGCTGCAAATCGGCCTGCGAGGACGGCTCCGCGTCGGAGCGTTCGCCGTCGTCTGCGCCCGCTCTGTCCTCGTCCGCCCGCCTCTGGGTGCTGAATTCGCCGAGGCCGCCCCGTTCACGGCGCCGCGTCGACTCGCCGCTGCGGCGGGTGTCGTCGCGCAAATCCTGCTGCTCGCGGCTCAGCCGGTCGAGCTCGCCCAGGGCGCGGCTCATCTCGCGCGCCTGCGGGCTCATGCGGCCGCGCTGCGCGGTCTTGAGATTTTCGAGGATGTTCTGCATCTCGTCGAGCATGCGCTGCGCCTGCTCCGCGTCGCCGTTCTGCGCCATGTCCTGCATCCGGTCGAGCATGGCCTGCAGCTCTTTCTCGCTGACCGCCCGGCCCGGCCCCTGACGGGCGTCGTCGCGCTCCTCCTCGCCCTGCTCCTTGCGTTGCCGTTCCGCGAATTCCTGCAAAAACTTGTCCATCGCGGCGCGCAGATCGTCGGCGAGCTTCTTGATCTCCTCCGGCGAGGCGCCGCGCTGGAGCGCCTCGCGCAGCGCCTGCTGCGCCGCCCTGAGGTCGCGCTCGGCCTCCGAGAGATCGCCATCCTCGATCTGGAGCGCCATGCCCCACAGATAATCGGCGACGTCGAGAAGCTCGGCGTCGCGGCTCGCCGCCGCGAGCCGCTCCATCGCCACCCTCAGGCCGAGATAGACGCCGGCGTTGGTCCCGAAGGCCTCGGGCTCGATCATCAGCGCGTCGAGCGCGGTCAGCACGCGCCCCTTGTCGTCCGGGTTCAGCACGAGATTGCGGCGCTGCTCGACGAGGGCGCGGGCGAGCGGCTTGACGAATGGCCGTTGCGGCAGGACGAGGACGAACGGCTCGGAGCGGCCCTCGTTTCCACCTTCGTCGCGCGCCATCAGCGTCATGCGCACGCGGGCGCCGGCCCAAGGATGCTCGGAGAGGTCGACGGTCGTCTCGGCCTCGCCATTCTCGGCGCCGACCGGCGGCAGCTGCAGCGGCGGATGCGGCGCCTCGACGAGCGAGCGGACGGACGGCTTGCCGTCAGGCGCCACGGGATCGGCGAACTGCGCCTCGGCCAGCGCCGCGCCGTAATCGTCGCTGACGCGATAGCGCAGGACCAGCGTGCCGCGGGCGTTGGGGCGCGGGACGGCGGCGAGGGCGATGGTCGGCGGACGGTCGGGAATGGCGGCGAAGTCGAAGGCGCCGACGCCTTCGATCGCAAGGCCCGCGTCGCCGCGCAGGATCAGCCGCGCCTCGCCGCCCGGCCCACGCGGAGGCTGCGCCTTGCCGGCGGCGGCCGGCTCGCGCGGCGCCTCCTCGAGCGCGCCGGCGGCGCGATAGGCGGGCGCCCCATTGGAGGCGCGGATGACGACGGCGGAGCCGACCGGCGCCGCGATCCGCGCCGGCCGCGCGTCGGCCGGGGTCAGCATGATTGGCGCATGGCCCGTGTAGGGCGGCGGATCGACCCAGGCGTCGACGCGCGCGGACGCGCCGGAAACGCCGGAAAGCCGCCAGTCGAAGGCCGCCAGCGTGCGGGCGTATCTCTGCGGTCCGGCGACGAAGGCCGCGGCGACGAGGCCGACCAGCACGGCGGCGCGCAACGCGCGGCGGTCGAGGTCGACGACCCGCGGCGAAGGCGCGCCGGCGCGCATCAGCCGGACGGAGCCGAGGGCGCGGCGCCGGTGCAGGCGCCACAGCGCCGCCGTCGCCGGATCCTCGCCGGAATTGCCGAGCCGATCGTCGAGGGCCGCGGCCGGACGCGCCTTGAGGCCGCTCGCGCGGTCGATGCGGGAGATCGCCTGCGCCCGCGTCGGCAGGCGGAGCTTGCGCGCCGGCCACAGGGCGAAGGCCAGCGCAAGGATGAAAACGGCGAGCCCGAGCGGGCGGACGAAGCGCGGCGCCTCGAGCCACAGGCCGAGGAAAGAGGCGATCAAGAACAGTCCGACGACGATCAGGACGGGGGCGGCGAGCCGCCACAGGCGCTCGAAGAGCAGGACCGCGCGGGCGCGCCGGACGAGACGCTCGAACCGCGCGCTCGCGTCGTCCTCGTGAGGCGGTCCCGCCTGCGCCGGCCGTCCGAAATCCTGCACGTTCGCCTCGTCGTCGCTCATCGCGCCGGCATTATGTCGGCGCTCGGCGCCTCGCGCGCAAGCGCGCCGCCGGGCGGGCAGGATTTACGCCAGCCACGGCGGAAGTTTGTCGAGCCCGATCATCTCCTCGTAACCCGGGCGTGGCCGCACGAGCGCCCAGCGGTCGCCGTCGACGAGCGTCTCGGGGACGAGACGCCGCGTATTGTAGGTCGAGGACTGCGTCGCGCCATAGGCTCCCGCCGAGAACACGGCGAGCAGGTCGCCCTCGCGCGGCTCCTCGATCGTGCGCCCGAGCGCCAGATAGTCGCCGGTCTCGCACACCGGCCCCACCACGTCGGCGAAGATGCGCGCCGCGTCCTCGCGCGGGCGCACGGGAGCGATCTCGTGCCAGGCGTCATAGAGGGTGGGGCGGATCAGGTCGTTCATCGCCGCGTCGACGATGACGAAGGTCTTCGCCTCGCCGCGCTTCATGTAAAGCACGCGGGTCACCAGAATTCCGGCGTTGCCGACGATGAGGCGGCCGGGCTCGCAGACGATCTTCACGCCGAGGCCGCCGAGGCGGGCGCGCAGCACGCGGGCGTAGCGGTCGGGGTGGTAGCTCGCCGGGTCCTCGCCCTCGCGATAGGGGATGCCGAGGCCGCCGCCGACGTCGACATGGTCGATCGCATGGCCGTCGGCGCGCAGCGTCTGCACGAAGGAGGCGGCGAGCCGGAAGGCCGAATCGAAAGGATCGAGGTCGGTGATCTGCGAGCCGATGTGCAGGTCGAGGCCCGAAATCTCGATCCCCGGCAGGGCGGCGGCTTCCGCGTAGACCTGCCTCGCGCGCGAGATCGGCACGCCGAACTTGTTCTCGGCCTTGCCGGTCGAAATTTTGGCGTGTGTGCGCGCGTCGACGTCGGGATTGACGCGAATCGCGATCCGCGCGCGCGCGCCGCGCCCCGACGCGACCTCCGACAGGGCGAGGAGCTCAGGCTCGGATTCGACGTTGAAGCAGAAGATGCCGGCGTCGAGCGCGAAGGCCATCTCGGCCTTCGTCTTGCCCACTCCTGAAAAGGTGATCCGGTCCGGCGGGGCGCCGGCCTTCAGCGCGCGGCGCAACTCGCCCTCGGACACCACGTCCATGCCGGCGCCGAGGCGCGCGAGCGTCGCCAGCACGGCCTGGTTGGAGTTGGCCTTGACGGCGAAGCAGACGAGCGCGTCAAGGCCGTCGAGCGCGCCGGCGAACACCTTGTAATGACGCGTGAGGGTCGCGCTCGAATAGCAGTAGAACGGCGTTTCGACGCGCGCGGCGAGCGCTTCGAGATCGACGCCCTCGGCGTGGAGGACGCCGTCCTTCAGCGTGAAATGATGCATGGCGTCGGCGTCAGAGCAGGGGATCGAGGAAGAAGTTGCGCGCCGGCTTCTTGCCGGTCTGGCCGTTCGCGCCGGCGGCCGCGTCCGGGCGCAGGGACGAAGCGGAGGCGTCGTCGATCGGCGCGACGCCGGATGGAGTGGTCAGCGGCGCGTCGGTCACGCCTGGAGGCGGGGCGGCCGGAACGGCGGCGTCCGGCGCCTCGGGCGGACCGCGGCGTCCGCATCCCGTGAGCGCCGACGCGACGGCGAGGCAACCGAGCGCCGCGCCGACGCGCAAAACGGCGCGCGCGCGGCGCGGCAGGGCTGTGGGCTTCGTCAAGGCGGCGTCTCCGCGCTGAGCGCTACACCAAAACGCGGACGATGGGAAACGAATTGGGCCGGATGGGCAGGCCGGGCTTTGCGCGGGCTGGAGGCGACGCGCATAAAAAAGGCGGAGCGCGCCCATGCGCGATCCGCCTGACCCAGAAAGCCGGCCGCCGCTCAGTGCAGCAGCGACTTCACGTCCTCGATGCCCTTTTCGACGAGACGGTCGCCGAATTCGCCCTTCGACTTGTCCGCGAGGACGACGGCGGCGGCCTTCGTCGCGGCGTCGGCGGCGGCTGCGCGCACGTCGGCCATCGCCTGCGCCTCGGCCGTGGCGATCTTGTCCTGCGCCTGCTTGGTGCGGCGGGCGACGAATTCGGCGAGGCGGCTCGCGGCCTCCTTGCCGAGCCGCTCGGCCTCGGCGTGCGCCTGCGCGACGACGTTGGCCGCTTCGACCTCCGCGTCCTTGAGGCGCTGGGCGAAAGAGGCGAGCACGGCCTCCGCCTCGTCGCGCAGCCGCTTGGCTTCGTCGAGGTCGGCCTTGATCCGCTCGCCGCGCTTGTCGAGCGCGCCGGCCATCATCGTGTGAACGCCGAGATAGGCGAACAGGCCGACGAGCAGCAGGAACCCGAAGGCGACGAAGGCTTCTTCGTTCAGCATGGCTCTATCCCTCCGTCCTCACGCCTGAACCTTGGAGACCGCGGAGGCGATCGCGGCCTTGTCGGCGGGAGCGCCGGTGATGCGCTCGACGATCGCCGAGGCGGCGTCGGCGGCGACGGTTTCAACGTTCGCCATGGCGTTGGCCTTGGTCTCGAAGATCTGCTTTTCGGCCGCGTTGAGCTTGGCGGCGAGGTCCGATTCGAGCGAATGCCGCTTGGCGTCGTTCTCGGCGCTGATCTTGGCCTGGGTCTGCTGCGCGAGCGCCTGCGCCTTGGCCCGCGCGGCGGCGATGGTCTTCTCATGCTCAGCGGCGGCGGCCTCGGACTTCTCGCGGGCGAGATGGGCTTCCTTCAGGTCGCCGCTGATCTTGCCCTGGCGCGTCTCGAGGATGTCCTCGACGCGGGGCAGGGCGATCTTCTTGAGAAGATAGTAGAGCACGCCGAAGCTGATCGCGAGCCAGATCAGCGTCGAGGAGAAATTGGCCGAATCGAATGGCGGGAAGGCGTGGGCGCCATGGTCGATGTCGGCCGGCTCGACCGTGCCGCTGGTGAGCCCTTCATGTGTCGCCATCGTCAAATCCTGCGTCAAAACCTGCGTCAAATCCCGCGCCAAATCCTGCCCGGCGCGGCGGCGTCGTTCAAATGCGCCCGGCGCATGCGCCGGGCGCGGGCTCGAGAGCCTTTAAAGCACGAAGAGCAGAAGGATCGCCACGAGGAAGGCGAAGATGCCGAGACCTTCGGCGAGCGCCGCGCCGATGAAGGCGCGTCCGAACTGGGCGTCGGAGGCGGTCGGATTGCGCAGGGCGCCCGACAGGAAGTTGCCGAAGATGATGCCGACGCCGACGGCGGCGGCGCCCATGCCGATGGCGGCGAGGCCGGCGCCGATGAATTTAGCTGCTGCGGGATCCATTCAATACTCCTGGCTTGCTTGGAACGGGCGCTGATCTGTTGTTGGATGTTTATTCAGTGGCCCGGATGAATTGCGTCGTTCAGATAGACGCAAGTGAGGATGGCGAAGACGTAAGCCTGCAGGACGGCCACGAGGAGCTCGAAAGCGGTCAGCACGACGACGCCGGCCAGAGGAAGCGGCGCGATCACGGCGTAGGCGCCGGCGCCGAGCAGGGCGGCGACGAAGCCGCCAAGGACCTTCAGCGTGATGTGGCCGGCGAGCATGTTCGCGAACAGACGCACGGACAGGCTGATCGGGCGCGAGAGGAAGGAGATCACCTCGATCATGACGATGAAGGGAAGAAGCGCGGGCGTGACGCCCGACGGCACGAACAGGTCGAGGAAATGCCGGCCGTGGCGCAGGAAGCCGTAGACGAGCACCGTGCCGATGACGAGGGCGGCCAGCGCGAAGGTGACGACGATCTGGCTCGTCACCGTAAAGGCGTAGGGAATGAGGCCGATAAGGTTCGAGAACAGCACGAACAGGAAGATCGCGAAGACGAAGGGGAAGAACCGCATCCCCTCCTTGCCCGCCGACATGCGCACGGTGTTCGCGACGAATTCGTAGGTCATCTCCGCGGCGGACTGGAGCCGGCCGGGAATGAGCGAGCGCCTGGAGGTGCCGAGAATCATCAGCGCCGCCGAGGCCAGCACCACGATGGCCATGAAGAGCGAGGCGTTGGTGAAGGAGGCGTCGATCCCAAAGGGATGAAAGCTCACGATCGGCTCGATCTTGAACTGATGGATCGGATCCATTTTCTCTGCCACGCGGAAACCCCCGGCTTGACCTCTGACCAGCGCCTGTCTCAGGCGCCTCCGCCCGCCGTCACGTCAGGGGCCGAAGCCCTTGCGGTTGACGGCTATCCGATAGACGTTCCAAAAACCCGCCGCCGTCCCGAAAAGCAGGAAGACGATGAGCAGGACGGGCGACGTACCGACCCATTTGTCGATCTGCCACCCGAGCAGCGCGCCGACCGCGACCGCCGACACGAATTCCGCGAGGACGCGAAAGCCGAGGCTCATCGCCGTCCCGAACGACCTCGCCTGCGCCGCCGGGCCGTCGTCGTCCGGCGGCGGCGCATCTTTCGCCGCGCTGAGATCTGCCGACAGCCGATCGAGCCGCGACCGCAGCGCGGCCACTTCCCGATCCGCGGCGGCCTCAGCTTCGCCGCGACGAGGGTCCTCGCCCCGAGAGTCTCCGCGCTCGCCCATTTGCGCCGCACTCCTCCTGTTCAGGACTCGCTTCCACGCGGAAGCGATCTATAGGTCGACTCGACTGCGGAAATCGAGCGGAGACGGCCAGATCGGGAGACGAACGGAGAAGAGAATGCGGCGGCAGGTCAAGCTCTCGTGAGCCGGCGCAACATATGAGCGCCTCCTGCCCCTGTCAAGACCAAGACGAAGTCGATTAATACACTGATTTATAAGTAGAATTAGTTCGTCAGGCAAATCGACGCGGCGGCCCGCCGGACGACTCAGCCGACGTCGAGGAGCCGCTCGGCCTGCTCGAGATCGACGCAGACGAGCTGGCTGACGCCGCGCTCCGCCATGGTGACGCCGAAAAGCCGGTTCATGCGCGCCATGGTGATCGGGTTATGGGTGATGGCGACGAAGCGCGTCTGCGTCTTTTCCCGCATGCGCTCCAGAAGGTCGCAGAATCGCTCGACGTTGGCGTCGTCGAGCGGCGCGTCCACTTCGTCGAGCACGCAGATCGGCGATGGGTTGGTGAGGAAAATGGCGAAGATCAGCGACATCGCGGTCAGCGCCTGCTCCCCGCCGGAGAGAAGAGTCATCACCTGCGGCTTCTTGCCGGGCGGCCGGGCGATGATTTCGAGCCCCGCTTCGAGCGGATCCTCCGATTCGACGAGCTGAAGCTCGGCTGAGCCGCCGCCGAACAGGGTCGAGAACAGCTCCTTGAAATGCGCCTGCACCTGCTCGAAGGCGGCGAGCAGGCGCTCGCGGCCCTCCTTGTTCAGGCTGGCGATGGCCTGGCGCAGACGGCGGATCGCCTCGGTCAGGTCGGCGTGCTCGGCGGCGAGGCGGCTGCGCTCGCCCTCCGCCTCGCTCAACTCCTCCTCGGCGCGCAGATTGACCGCGCCGAGCCGCTCGCGGTCCTGCTTCAGGGTTTCGAGGCGCCGCTCGACCTCTGCGGCCGGCGGCGGCGCCGCCTCGCCCTCGCCCAGACGCGCAAGGCCGGGCAGATCGGCGGGCGCGCAGTCGAGCTCCGATTCGATATGGCGCAGAACGTCCTGCGCGCGGGCGATCGCCGCCTCGAGGCGGGCTTCCGCGCGGGCCTTGCGCTCGCGCGCGGCGCTCATCGCCTCAAGCGCCGCGCGCGCCGCCCGCTCGGCCTGGGCGAGCTCCGTTTCGGCCGCGGCGCGCCGGTCGGCGGCCTCCTTCTGCGCGGCCTCGGCCGCCTCGATCGCCGACAGGAGGTTGCGGCGCGCCATGAGGAAGGCGTCGGGCGCCTCGGCGAGCCGCTCGAATTCCTCGCGCGCTTCGCCGAGCCGCTCCTCGAGCGCCTCGATCTGGCCGCCGGAGCCGTCGCCGCGCGCGCGCCACGAGGCCTGCTCGCGGGCGACCGCCTCAAGGCGGCGCGCGCGTCCCTCGGCCTCGCCGGCGAGCGCCTGCAGCGCCGCGCGCGCCTCGCCGGCGACGGCCCGCTCGCGCGACGCGCGCAGGCGGCAAAGCTCGAGCCGCTCGGTCAGCGCCGCGGCGTCCTCGAGCTCGTCCAGCGCGGCCTGCGCCAGCGCGTAGGATTCGAGCCCCTCGGCGCGGGCCTCGGTGAGCCGCTCTTGCGTCTCCTCGAGAGCCAGAAGCCGCGCTGCGCCGGCCGCCTGCGTCCGCTCGGCGGCGCCATGGGCGGCGCGCGCCGCCTCGAGGTCGCGATGGGCGCCCTTGAGGGCGAGGCGCGCCTCGGATTCGGCGGCGCCGGCCGCCGCGAGCGCCGCTTCGGCGTCCTGCGCATATGAGCGCGTCTCCTCGGCGAGGTCTCGCGCGGCCTCCGCCTCGATCTGCAGGTCGCCGAGGCGATTCTTCTCGGCGAGGCGCCGCGCGGCGGGCGTCGGCGCCTCGGCCGCCTGCGCGAAGCCGTCCCAGCGCCATAGATCGCCTTCCTGCGAGACGAGGCGCTGGCCGGGTAGCAGAAGCGCCCGCAGCCGCGGGCCGTCGGCGCGCGCCACGAGGCCGATCTGGTTCAGCCGGCGGGCGAGGGCGGCGGGGCCGGTCACGAGCTCGGACAGCGGCTCGCAGCCCTCGGGCAGGGCGGGGTCTCCGCGCCGGTCCGTCTCCATCCAGTGCGCCGGCGCTGAGGGATTGGTCGAGGCGTCGAGGTCGTCGCCGAGCGCCGCGCCGAGCGCGGCCTCATAGCCGCGCGCGACGGCTATCTCCTCGGTGACCGGCGGCCAGAAATCGCCCGTGCGGCCGGTGAGCAGCTTGGCCAGCGTTTGCGCCTCGGTGGCGAGCTTCTGCGCCTTGCGCTCGGCCTCGAGCGCGCGCTGGCGCGCCTGCGCCTCGGCGGCCCTGGCCTCGACGCAAGCCGCCTCCCGTACGGAAATCTCCTCCTCCAGCGCGTCGGCGCGGGCCTGCGCGGCCTCCAGCGCCTCGCCGAGCGCGCCGGCCTCTCCGGCTTCGTCCGACTTTCGCGCCAGCGCCGCGCGCTCCTCGATGATCCGGGCGAGCTCGGCCTCGGCGCGGGCGAGGCGCTGGCGCTCGTCGCGCAGGCTCGCCTCGAGCGCGACCCGGCGCGCCTCGACGCCGGCGCGCCTCTCCTGCGCTTCGCTCAGCTCGGCCTCGACGACCGCGAGCGCCGCCTCCGCCTCGATCAGGCGGGCGCGCCCGTCCGCCTCCTGCGTCGCCTGCGTCTCGCCGGCGCCCTGAAGCGCGCGCGCCTCCTCCTCGAGGCGTTCGAGCGCGCCGGCGGCGTCGGCGACGAGGGCGCGCTCGCGCGCGAGGTCGCGCGACATCTCCTCGATGCGCCGCTTGAGCTCGCCGCCGCGCGCCTTCGCCCGGCGCTCCTCGCCGTCGAGCGTCTCGCGCGCGATGATCTGACGCTGCAGCTCGGCGGCGCAGGCGAGCTCGCCCTCGCGCAGCGCCGGCAGGGCGTGGGCGGCGAGCCCCTGCGCGCGCGCCGCCTCGCCCTGCGCGCGCGTCGTCTCCTCGACCTCGGCGCCCGCCTGCGCGAGGCTCGCCTGCGCGTCGGCCAGCGTCGCCTGCGCCTCATTGTGCTGGATGAGGGCGAGCAGCGCCTCGGCGCGGCGGATCTGGCCGGCGAGGTCGCGATAGCGCGCCGCCTGGCGCGCCTGCCGCTCGAGCCCTTTCGCACGGCCGTCGATCTGCTGGAGAATATCCTCGAGCCGCAGCAGGTTCTCGGACGCCGCCTTCAGCCGCAGCTCCGCCTCGTGCCGGCGCGAGTGCAGGCCGGCGACGCCGGCGGCCTCCTCGAGGATGCGCCGGCGCTCCTGCGGCTTCGCCGAGATCATCTCGCCGATCTGGCCCTGCCGCACCATGGCGGGGGAGCGCGAGCCCGAAGAGGCGTCGGCGAACAGGAGCTGCACGTCGCGCGCGCGCGTCTCGCGGCCGTTGACGCGGTAGGTCGAGCCCTGCTCGCGCTCGATGCGGCGCGAGACCTCGAGCACGTCGGCGTCGTTGAACGCCGCCGGCGCGGCCCGCGCGCCATTGTCGAGGACCAGCGTGACCTCGGCCATGTTGCGCGAGGGGCGCCCGCCGCTTCCTGAGAAGATCACGTCGTCCATGCCGGAGGCGCGCATGCTGCGCGAGGACGTCTCGCCCATCACCCAGCGCATCGCCTCGACGAGGTTCGACTTGCCGCAGCCATTCGGCCCGATGATCCCGGTGAGGCCCGGCTCGATCAGGAATTCGGTCGGATCGACGAAAGTCTTGAAACCGGCGATGCGCAGCTTGGTGAATTTCATCGAAACTCCGCAGGCGCGTTCGGGCGCGGCGATGGTCGGACGATCCTGCGAAGATTTCGTTAACGAAAATGAGCCCGGGCGCAAGCGCCCGTCCGACGGCCCGCGTCGCGGCCCGGCTCTGGTTCGGCGCGCTCAGTCCTCCTCTACGGCGCGAAACAGCGCCTCGGCGAAATCCTCGGCCGGAACGAGGCCAGGGAGCGTCTCCCTGCCGGCGATGATGAAGCGCGGAGCGGCGTCGACCCCGAGCGAGCGGAAGCCCGACAGCTCCTGACGCAGCGGCTCCACATCGTCGCCGAGCCTGAGGAAGGCTTCGGCGAGCTCGGGATCGACGCCGCAATGCGCGCCGAGCGTGAGCAGGATGGCGCGGTCGCCGATGTCGCGCCCCTCCGTGAAGAACGCCATGAACATCGCCTCGATCAACTGCATCTCGACGCCGAAATTGCGCGCGTAGCGGATCAGCCGATGCGCTTCGAAGGTGTTCGGCTGGCGACGAATGCGGTCGAAAGCGAACTTCAGGCCGAACTCGTTGGCCTCCGCCTGCATGTCCTGCAGCGCCTCGCGCGCCTGGTTCTCCGATCCCCAGCGCTCGATGAGATACGTCGCGCGGTCGACGCCGCTGGCGGGTAGCCCCGGATCGATCTGGAAAGGCCGCCAGCGGACTTCGACGGAAAGGCCCGGCACCGACCGCACGACCGAATCGATGAGGCGCAAGCCGATGAAGCAACGCGCGCTGGCGACGTCGCCGATGAAGTCGATGGGGATCGGGGGCGGCGGGGCCGCCTGCACGCCGCTCACCGGAGCGCGTCGAAGGAGGGCCGACGCCCGGGCCGGACGGGACGCGACAGGCGGATTCGAGGCGATGCGAAACTCGGAAATCTCATGACGCGACAAAAATCCAGACTAGCCGGCGCCGGCCGCCGCGCTGCGAAAAGGCTATATGCAGCCGCCGCAACCGATCAAGCCCCTCCTTTGGCGACGGCGCAACCATAGATGCGTCAGGGTCCGTCGGCGCGGCGCTCCGAAGCCTTGCGCGACCACAGGTCGAGCGTCGCGCTTCCGGTCGGCGAGCCATAGGCCGGCCGGCCGGCCGGCGGCGAGAGCGCGTTCGAGAACGCCGTCCACTGCTGCGAGGCGTGGAACAGCGGTACGATGTAGAAGCCCGAGAGAAGGACGCGGTCGTAGGCCCGCACGGCGGCGACGAACTCCTCGCGCGAGCGCGCCTTCAGCATGGCGTCGATCAGCGCGTCGACGGCCGGCGACTTGACGCCCGCGAGGTTGAAGGAGGCCTCTTGGTCCGCGCTTTTCGAGCCCCAGCGCGAGCGCTGCTCGTTGCCCGGGGAAGGCGAGGCGAGCCAGCTTCCGATCATCATGTCGAAGTCGAACTTCTGGCGGCGGCGCTGGTACTGCACCTCGTCGACGAGCCGCACGCGGGCGGCGACGCCGAGGCGGGCGAGGGATTCCGCGTAATTGAGCGCGAGGCGCTCCTGATTGCGGTCCTTGACCATGATCTCGAAGGCGAACGGCTCGCCGTCCTTCACGAGGCGGCCGTCCTCGATGCGCCAGCCGGCCTCCGAAAGAAGGGCGAGGGCGCGCCGCAGATTGGCTCGGTCCTGGCCCGAGCCGTCCGTGACCGGCGGCGCCCATTTTCCTTCGAGGACGTCGGCGCGCACGGCGCCGGGGAACGGCTCGAGCAGGGCGCGTTCGGCCTCGCTCGCCGGCCGCCCCGTCGAGGCGAGCTCGGAATCGTCGAAGAAGCTTTTCGTGCGCGTGAACAGACCGCTGTAGAGGTTGGCGTTGATCCATTCGAAGTCGAAGGCGAGCATGAGGGCTTCGCGCAGCCGCGGATCGTCGAACAGCGGCCGGCGCAGGTTGAAGACGAAGCCTTCCATGCCCTTGGGGCCGCCGATCGGCAGCGCCGCGCGCTTCATCCGCCCGTCGCGCATGGCCGGGAAATCATAGGCGCGCGTCCAGCGCTGCGGGCTCGTCTCCTCGCGGAAGTCGAGCAGGCCGGCGGCGAAGGCCTCGAACAGGCTGTTGGCGTCGCGGAAATACTGGATGTCGATCTCGTCGAAATTGTACATTCCGCGCCGGGCCGGCTTGTCCTTCGCCCAATAGTCCGGGTTGCGCTTGAGGATCAGCCGCTCGCCGGGCCTGACCTCGGCGACGCGGTAGGGGCCCGAGCCGAGCGGGGGCGCGAGCGAGGGATCGTCGAACTTGTCGAGGTCGGTCGCGTGGCGCGCGAGCACCGGCATCAGGGCGAGGGTGAGCGGCAGTTCGCGGTCGGCCCCGTCGCCGAGGTCGTAACGGATCGTATGGGCGTCGGGCGTCGATGCGGACTTGACGAGGGAATAGGCGGCGCGATGCTGCGGACGCCCGCGCGTCTTCAGGAGCTCGAAGGTCCAGCGCACGTCCTCCGACGTGATCGGGCGCCCGTCCGAGAAGCGCGCGTCGGGATCGAGCCGGAAGACCACATAGGTGCGGTCGGGATCGGTCTCGACGCTCTTCGCGACAAGGCCGTAAAGCGTGAAGGGCTCGTCGAGCGAGCGGGTCATCAGCGGCTCGAAGACGTTGCCGTTGAGCCCCTGCGCCGTCGATCCCGCCTTGAGGTTGAACGGATTGAGGCTGTCGAAGGCGCCGAGGAAACCGATGGCGAGACGCCCGCCTTTCCTCGCCTGCGGGTCGGCGTAGGGAAGATGGTCGAAATCGTCGGGCAGCGCCGGCTCGCCGTGCATGGCGATCGCCCCTCTCGGCGCGGCGCCGGCCTGCGCCCCGCCTTGCGCGCGCGCCGCGCCGGCGGCGAGCAGCGCCACGGCGAGAAGGATGGCGAGAACGGCGAAGGCGTCGCGCGCGCGCAGGGCGGGCGGGCGACGGTCCTTCGCGGCGGCGTGCGTCATGGTCGGCTCCTTGGCGCGTCCGGCGCCCGATCCCGCGGGCCTCGACGCTGCGGGCTTGCCAGTTGCGCACATGTTGGTTAACCCCTTCGCCGTCGCGGCGGAAGTCCGACGCTACGGCGACGAACTGGCCGCCGCGCCATTTGATCGGCGCGGCCGAGAGCGGCGGCCTCGAGAGGCGGCCGGCGGACCGATGAAGTGAAAGGGATTTTGATGTCTTTCTCGTTGAAGCGCGCCGGCGCGGCGGGTCTCGCCGGCGTCCTCCTTTTCGCCGCGCCCGCAGCCTTCGCGCAGCAGAAGAAGCCGGCCGCGCCTGCTCCGGCCGCGTCGCCCGCTCCGGCGCCCGCCGAGCAGTCCCAGCCGGGCTCGCCCGCGCCGCAGCCGGCTCCGCAGCAGGGCCCGTTCCGCGTCGAGCTGCTGCCGACCCAGAACGACTGGACCAAGGTGTGCGGCAAGGACCCCGCCGCCGGCAAGGAAATCTGCTACACGACGCGCGATTTCAGCCAGCAGAAGGACCAGCCGCCGGTGCTGGCGCTCGCCGTCTATGACGTGAAGGGCGAGGATGTGCGCATCGTGCGCATGCTGATGCCGGTCGGCCTGATGCTGCGGCCGGGCTTCCGCTTCGCCATCGACAAGGGCGCGACGCAGGAAGGCGCCTTCGAGATCTGCTTCCCGAACGGCTGCTTCGCCGAGGCGAAGGTCAAGGGGGCGACCATCGCCGAGATGAAGAAGGGGACGACGCTCAGCGTCGACGTCAAGAATCAGGCCAACAATCTCGTGACCTTCGGCGTGCCGCTCGCCGGCTTCGGCAAGGCCTTCGACGGCCCGCCCGTCGATCCGAAGGTGCTCGAGGAGCAGCAGAAGAAGCTGCAGGCCGAGCTGCAGAAGCGCGCCGAGGACGAGCGCAAGAAGCTCGAGGACCAGAAGGGCGCGGCGCCTGCGGCTCCGGCCGCTCCCGCGGCCCCCGCCGCCAAGCCGTAGTATTTGGAAAACCAGCCTATGACGTCGACGCTCTTTCGGCGTCATAGGGTAGGTTCGCGAATTTTTCTAGTTGAACGGATTTGAGATATTGCTCTCTTTTGTCAAGAAGCTCTCTCGCTAACTTGAAATCGTAAAAGTCGATGTATTTATTTAAATTTATTACAAGCTCTCGGCTGACATGACTCTTTTTACCTGAAATTAAATCGAGAATGTAGCAAATTTGTGAGTCAATTAAACTATAAGGAATATCACATGATTTACTTAAAAATTGGAATTGCCCAATTCTTGTGAGGAGCCAATCGAAATCGTCTCTCACCGCGGCCTCTGGCCCCTCAAATCGCTCACTGTCATGTATCCTCAAGGCTTTTGATACTATAACGAATCGTCCATTTGCAATGTAGTCATTTTCAAGATTATTTATTTCCCTCTCAAAATCGTGCAAATTGTTGAATGTTGCTGTGTCTTGAATACAAAGAATTGGATTGTTATCATATGATGGGAACCGTATTTTTCTCAAATACCAATCCAGCATCACAGTCGTTCTCTCGATCGTCTCGTCGCTGAAAAAATCCTTCATTTGGTTGGCGACAAATTCGTACTCTTTCCATATCTTTTGTTTCTCCGCCGCGTTTTGCGCAACGCGTAATTGATTATAAATAAATATAAAACCTAGCAACGTGAGGGACGGTGCTAGGAAAAGCTTTAAAAATTCAACGAAATCCATTGTATTATTACCTTTATTTTTGATACAATACTGAAGTGTTATTGCATTTTACGCCCGCCCCTTGAGCTCCACCGCGAACTTGATCAGCGCCGGGCTGGTGCCGATGCCGAGCTTCTGCTTGACCGTCGAGACGATGTTCGCGGCGGTCTTGTAGCCGATCGCCAGCGCGGTCGAGATCTCCGTCAGGCTCTTGCCCTCGCCGAGCAGGGTGACGACCTGCTTCTCGCGCTCGCTCAGGGCGCGCAGCGGGTCCTCGGGCTGCTCGAAATTGGCCAGCGCCAGATTCTGCGCCACCGACTGGCCGAGATAGACCGCTCCGGCGAGCGCCTTGTCGATCGCCTGCAAAATGGCGTTCGGATCGTCGTTCTTGGTCACGTAGCCGCGCGCGCCGCGCTCCAGCGCCCGCGTCACGAAGCTCGCCGCCTCATACATGCTGAAGATGACGATGCGCGCGTCCGGATTGTCGCGCTTGAGCTCCGGCATGGCGTCGAGCCCCGAGCCGTCCGGCAGCTCGAGGTCGAGGATGATCACGTCGGGCATGAAGCTGCGGTTGGCGGAAAGGCCCGCCTGCGTCGTCGACGCCTCCATCGATTCGAAGTCCGGCCTGCGGGCGAGGATGCGCAGGCATCCGTCGCGCACGATCGGATGATCCTCGATCAGCAGGATTTTGGTGCGGCCGGTCATGGCGATGCCTCTTGCGCGTTATGGTCGTCGTGAACCGCGGCGGCGCCGTTCGGCTCGGCTGGCGTGGGCGAGTGATCGGGAGGTTCGGCCCGCTCGACGGGAATGAACGCCTCGACGCGCATGCCGCCGAAAGCGCTGCGGCCGATGACGAGGCGCCCGTCGAGCTTGCGCGCGCGCTCGCCCATGCCGAGCAGGCCGAAGCCCGAGCGCAGCTCCGGCGGCGGCCCCTCGCCGTCGTCCTCCACGGCGATGCGCATCTCCTCCCCGCGCGGCGAGGCGGCCACGTCGAGGACGACGCGCGCGCGCGTCGCGCCGGAATGGCGGGCGACGTTGGTGAGGCCCTCCTGCGCGACGCGGTAGGCGGTGAGGCTCGCCTCCTCGTCGAAGCGGCGCGCGGCGGCGACGGGGGCGATCTCGACGGCGCAGGCGATGTCATGGCCCTGGGCGCGAAACGTCTCGACGAGCTGGCGCAGCGCCTCGGCGAGGCCCATCTGGCGCAGCACCATCGGCCGGATGCGTTCGAGAATGCGGTAGTTCTGTTTCTGAATGGCGTCGGCGAGCGCCGAGACGCTGCGCGCGCGCTCGACGATCTCGCGCTTTTGCGCCGGCCCGACGGTCTTTTCCGAGGCGGCCTCGACGATGCAGGAGGCGGCCGCCCTGATGCCGAACAGCGAGGCGCCGAATTCGTCGTGCAGGTCGCGGGCGAGCTCCTTGCGCTCGGCCTCCTGCACCGACATCAACCGGTCGATCAGGAGGCGGTTGTCGGCCTGCGAGCGGGCGAGCGTCGCGCTGAGCCGATTGAAATGCGCGCCGATGGCTGCGAGCTCGGCGACCTCGACGTCGGGCAGGGGGGCGAATTCGCCCCGTCCCAGGCTGTCGAGCCCCTCGACGAGCTGGCGCAGCGGCCGCAGCGTGTGGCGCGCGGTCATGATGATGAGGCTGACGATGGCGAGCGACAGAAGCCCCAGCAGGGCGACGAGAAAGACGAGCCCGGACCAGATCTCGGCCGCCTCGTCGGCCGCCTCGGCCTTCATCACGATCTCGCCGCGCCGCGCGCCCGCGACGAGGATGGGATAGCTCTTGGCCATCTCGGGCGGGCGCAGCAGCGCGGTGAACCAGCCGGGCGCGCCGGCGGCTTCGCGCGCGGCGGCCGGCCCCGGCGCCTCGGCGTCCGGCGCGACGAAGGCGACGCGGATATGCCGGACCTGGGCCAGCGCTTCGGCGAGGCGCGCCGTCGCCGCCTTCTGCGCGGCCGGATCGGCGGCGGCGAGGTCGTCGAGGGCGTAGCGGATCAGATGGTCTCCGAGCGCGAAGCCGGACGCCATCTCGGAGGCGATGCGCGCGCGCGCGCCGGCGAGCGTCGCGGCGACGGCGGCGAGGATGCCGAACGCGAGAATCGCCGCGGGGATCAGCACGAGCCGCGTCAGGATCGAGTTTCGCGCCGCGCGCCGCGCCATGCCGCCTGTCCCGCCCGCCGGGACGGCGGGGTGTCTTCTAGATAGTGGGTTATATAGACGCACGACCGGCCCGGACGGAAGGCGCCGCGGCGCCCCCCGACCGGGACTTGACGACGCGAACCCCGATAGCCCATTTAACCCGCGCCGGCGCAGGGCCTGCGGCGGCCGCATTCACTCGAGGGACCGGCGCGCCGATGACGAGGACAGCGCAAGACGAGCGCGCAGGCGCGCAGGCGGCCGAGGGCGCGATCCCCTGGCGGCGCGTCGTCGTCAAGCTTTCGGGCGAGGCGCTGATGGGCGAGGGCCCCCATGGGCTCGACATGCCCACGCTCGAGCGCATCGCCGCCGACCTCAGCGCCGCCGCCGCCCTCGGAGTCGAGGTCGCGGTCGTCGTCGGCGGCGGCAATTTCTTCCGCGGCATCGCCGGCGCCGACAAGGGCATCGAGCGCGCGCGCGCCGATTCGATCGGCATGCTGGCCACGGTGATGAACGCGCTCGCGCTTGAATACGCCATCGAGAAGGAGGGCCGCAGCGCGCGGGCGCTGTCCGCCGTTCCGATGCCCTCGCTGTGCGAGCCCTTCTCGCGGCAGGCGGCGCTGCATCACCTCGGCAAGGGCCGCGTCGTCGTGCTCGCGGGCGGCACCGGCAATCCCTTCTTCACCACCGACACGGGGGCGGCGCTGCGCGGCGCCGAGCTCTCCTGCGACCTGATCATGAAGGCGACGCAGGTCGACGGCGTCTATTCGGCGGATCCCAAACGCGACCCGAGCGCGACGCGCTACGAGACGCTCACCCACGACGAAGCCATCGCCAAAAGCCTCGCGGTGATGGACACCGCCGCTTTCGCCCTTGCGCGGGAGAACCGGATTCCGATAATCGTCTTCTCCATCCGCGAGCCCGGCGCGATCAGCGCGGCCCTTCAGGGGCGCGGCCGCTTCAGCCTCGTGCGTCCCTGACCCGCTCCGGGCCAGGCCGGCCGCGGACGTTTGGACGACATTCCTTGGGTTCGCCGACATGAGCGCAGATTTCGACCTTCCCGACCTCAAGCGGCGCATGCAGGGCGCGATCGCCACGCTCAAGCATGAGCTCGGCGGGCTGCGCACGGGACGCGCCTCGGCGAGCCTGATCGAGCCGGTCCAGGTCGAAGCGTACGGCCAGACGATGCCGCTCAACCAGGTCGCCACGATCAGCGTGCCCGAGGCGCGCATGCTCGCCGTGCAAGTATGGGACAAGGGCATGGTCGGCGCCGTCGACAAGGCGATCCGCAACGCCAATCTCGGCCTGTCGCCGACGGTCGAGGGGCAGGTGCTGCGCATCCGTATCCCCGAGCTCAACGAGCAGCGCCGCAAGGAGATGGCCAAGGTCGCCCATAAATACGCCGAGGACGCGAGGGTGGCTGTCCGCCACGTGCGCCGCGACGGCCTCGACGCGCTGAAGAAGCTCCTCAAGGACAAGGAGATCAGCGAGGACGAGGAGAAGCGCCGCGAGGCCGAGGTGCAGAAGGCGACCGACCAGTGCGTCGCCGACGTCGACGCCGCGCTCGTGGCCAAAGAGAAAGAGATCATGCAGATCTAGAAGCCGGCGGGCGGCGGGCTGGAGGTTCGCGGCGCGCGGCTTCACGCAGCCAACCTTAGGGATTTCGCACGGCCACGCGGCCGCACAGCCTCGTCAGGACGCGATGCGCAGCATGTTCTCGAAGAAGCCGCCGCTCGCGGCCGAGCCAGCCGACGCCGCGTCGGCGGCGGAAGGCTACGCCGCGTCGGCGGGCGCGCCTGTCCATGTCGGCGTCATCATGGACGGAAACGGCCGCTGGGCGCAGAGCCGCGGCCTGCCGCGCATCGAGGGCCATCGCCGCGGCCTCGACGCGCTGCGCGCCACGGTGCGCGCGGCGATCGAGTTCGGCCTCCGCTATCTCACCGTCTACAGCTTCTCCGTCGAGAACTGGAGCCGGCCGATGGATGAGATCTCGGATCTCCTGGGCCTCCTGAAATTCTTCATCCGCAACGACCTCGCCGATCTGCGCGAGGCGAACGTCAAGGTGAGGATCATCGGCCGGCGCGACGATCTTTCGCCCGACGTCCGGGCGCTGCTTGCCGAGGCGGAGCAGGCGACGCGGGAATGCTCGGGCCTCACCCTGATCGTCGCCTTCAACTACGGCGCGCGCCAGGAGATCGCCGCCGCCGCCCGCGCGCTGGCGGAGGAGGTTCGCGCCGGACGGCTCGATCCGCAAGCGATCGACGACGCCATGTTCGCGAACCGGCTCGACACCGCCGGCGCGCCGGACCCGGACCTCATCATCCGCACTTCCGGCGAGCAGCGCCTCTCGAACTTCCTGATGTGGCAGGCGGCCTATTCCGAACTCGTCTTCCTGCCGATCTTCTGGCCGGATTTCGACCGGAACGCCTTCGCCGCCGCGCTCGACGAATACAGCCAGCGCGAAAGGCGTTTCGGCGGCGTCGCGCCGGCGGCCAGGGCGCGCGCGGGAACGTGACGCCATCGCCCGCTTCCTCCCGGCGCTCCGATGACGGCTGAGCGGAACGCGCATGACCCCGCGGCGCCGGCCGCCCGCGCCGCCGCGCCGAGCCGGCGGATGGCCGATCTCGCGCCGCGGATCGTCTCCTCGCTGGTGCTCGCCGCCGCGCCCATCGCAGCCGTGCTCATCGGCGGCCCGGCCTTCACGCTCATCTGGTTCATCGCGACGCTCGCCGTCGGCTGGGAGTGGCAGACGATCCTCAAGGCGGCGCGCCCGCGTCTGCGCTTCCTGTTCGCCGCCTGCGCCCTGGCGCTCGCCGCCTATCTTTCCGCGCGCGAAAGCGTCGCCGCCGCCTGCGCCGCGCTCGTCGTCGGCGGGGCGCTCGCCGCAGCCGCGGCCGAGCCGGAGCGCCGCCTGTGGGCGTTCGGCGGCGTTCCCTACGCCGGCGCGCTTATCGTCGCCGTCAATTTCCTCTATTTTTCGCCCACGGACGGCGCGCGCGCCATCCTCTGGCTCTGCGCGACGGTGTGGGGCACCGACGTCTTCGCCTATTTCGGCGGCCGGCTGATCGGCGGACCGAAGCTCTGGCCGCAGGTCTCGCCTTCCAAGACCTGGTCCGGCGCGTTGTGCGGCGTCTTCGCCGGCGCGAGCCTGGGGGCCGCGGTCGGCGCTTTCGGGCTCGGACGCCTCCATGCGCCCGTCTTCGCGCTTGGCCTTGCGGCGGCGGCGATCTCGCAGGCTGGCGACATCTTCGAATCCTCGGTCAAGCGGCGCTTCGGGGTCAAGGATTCGAGCGCGCTCATTCCCGGCCACGGCGGCTTCATGGACCGGCTCGACGGCTTCATCGCCGCCGCCGCCTTCGCGTCGCTGATCGGCCTCGCGCGCGGGCTTCCCGGCGCGCAAGGGCTGTTCGCGTGGTGACGGCCTCCGTCCTGTGGCCGAACGGCGACAGTCGCCGGCGAACCTCGTCCGCCTCCCTACCGCTCCCGCGCGGCGCGTGGTCTTATCACCGGCGGCGGCGCGGGCTCGCGCGAGGCGTGAGGGCGTCATGAAGAAAGTCGTGCAACTGCGGCCGAAGGATAGCGCCAAGGCCCACGAAAATGAGGGCGGAGCGCCGCCGGACGGCAAGCGCGAGAAGGCGCCGCGCGCCGTCGTCGTGCTTGGCGCGACCGGCTCGATCGGGCGCTCGACCGCCGACGTGATCAAGGGCGCGGACGGCGTCTTCACGGTCGCCGCGGTCGCAGGCGGGCGCGACGCGCAGGCTCTCGCCCGGATCGCGCGCGAACTCGGCGCGCCCTTCGCCGCCTTGGCCGACCCGGCGGGCTATCAGGACCTCAAGATCGCGCTCGCCGGCAGCGGCGTCGAGGCCGCGGCCGGTCCGCAGGCGGTCGTCGAGGCGGCGCTGCGCGAAGCCGACATCGTCGTCGGGGCGATTTCCGGCGCGGCGGGCGTCGCGCCGACTTACGCCGCGCTCAAGGCGGGACGCACGGTCGCGCTCGCCAACAAGGAATGCCTCGTCTGCGCCGGCCCGGCCTTCATGAAGCAGGCGCAGGCGTCGGGGACCCGTCTGCTGCCGGTCGACAGCGAGCACAACGCCGTATTTCAGGCGATGGGCGAAGCCGATCTCGACGCCGTCGAGATGATCACGCTCACCGCCTCGGGCGGACCGTTCCGGGGCTGGAGCGCGGAGCGCATCGCCGCCGCGACGCCGGAGCAGGCGCTCGCCCATCCCAACTGGTCGATGGGCCCCAAGATCACGATCGATTGCGCCTCGCTGATGAACAAGGGCCTCGAGGTGATCGAGGCGCATTACATCTTCGGCGTCGAGCCGGAGCGCCTTGACGTTCTGGTCCACCCCCAGTCGGTGGTGCATGGCCTCGTCGCCTTCGCCGACGGCTCGGTGTCGGCCGGCCTCGCGGCGCCCGACATGAAGGTGCCGATCGCCCACTGCCTCGCTTTTCCGGCGCGCCTCAGAACGCAGGCGCGCCGTCTCGACCTCGCGGCGGTGGGGCAGCTCACCTTCGAGCGGCCGGACTTCGCCCGCTTTCCGGCGCTGCGCGTCGCCCTCGACGCCTTGCGCGCGGGGCGCGGGCTTCCTACAGTATTGAACGCCGCGAACGAGATCGCCGTCGAGGCCTTCCTCAACCGGCGCATCGCGTTCAACGAGATCGCCAGCCTCGTCGAGGCAGCCTGCGACGCCGCGCTCGGCGACGGCGTCGCCCGCGAGCCCGAGACGGTCGCCGAGGCGCTCGACATCGACCGCGCCGTTCGCGAGCGCGTCCGCTCCAGCCTGCCGGGCGAGGCGGCCGCCTCCTGAAGGGCGCAAGGACGGGCGACGCCCGCAGCGCGCTTTGAGAGTTCAATGGCCATCTTCTCGCATCTGTGGTCGGTCGCAGTCTACGTCGTCCCGTTCATCTTCGTGCTCAGCACCGTCGTGTTCTTCCACGAGCTTGGGCATTTTCTCGTCGGGCGCTGGTGCGGGGTGAAGGTCGACGCCTTCTCGCTCGGCTTCGGGCCGGAGCTTTTCGCCCGGATCGACCGCCACGGCACGCGCTGGCGCGTCGCCGCCCTGCCGCTCGGCGGCTACGTGAAGTTCCACGGCGACGCCAACGGCGCCTCGATGACCGACGCGGAAGCCGCGGCGTCGATGCCGCCGCAGGAGCGCGCCGTCAGCTTCTTCGCCCAGCCCGTCTGGAAGCGCGCGGCGATCGTCGCGGCCGGCCCCATCGCCAATTTCATCCTCGCCATCGTCATCTTCACCGGCGTCTTCTATTTCAACGGCCGCGCCGTGCTGAGCCCGGTCGTCGACGCCGTGACCGCGGGCGGGGCGGCCGAGGCCGCAGGGTTCCGGCCGGGCGACCTGGTGCTGTCGATCGACGGACGGCGCGTCGACAGCTTCGAGGACATGCAGCGCGTCGTGCAGGCGTCGAGCGACGTGGCGCTGGCCTTCGTCGTCGAGCGTTCCGGCGAGAAGGTCGAGCTCGTCGCGACGCCGCGCCGGCGCGACCTCAAGACGCCGTTCGGCGACACGCGCGTCGGCGTGCTCGGGGTCGAGGCGCGCGGCAAGGCCGACGCCTGGCGCGTCGAGCGCTACGGTCTCGTCGCGGCGACCGGCCGCGCGGTCTACGAGACCTGGTACGTGGTGGAGCGCACCGGCTCCTATCTTGGCGGCCTGGTCATGGGCCGCGAATCGCCCGACCAGCTTTCCGGTCCGATTCGCATCGCGGAAGTTTCCGGCGAAATGGCCAAGATCGGCTTCGCGCCGCTCATCAATCTCGCCGCCGTTCTGTCGATCTCCGTCGGCCTGCTCAACCTGATGCCTGTGCCGCTGCTCGACGGCGGCCACCTCGTCTATTACGCGCTCGAGGCGATCCGGGGCAGGGCGCTCGGCGAGCGCGCGCAGGAGTTCGGCTTCAAGATCGGCCTCACGCTCGTCGCCGGGCTGATGATCTTCGCCACCTACAACGACATCCTGCGCCTCACGCGCCAGCTCTTGCGCTGGGGCTGAAACTGGCCGCCGCGGCGCTTCGCCGCGAACGCGCCGGCTACGTGCGCTCTTTCCAAAACGTGACCTGCTTCAAAGCGTTAACCCTAATTTCTTACGCTTTGCTCACCTCAAATCGTGGCTTCGTCGCCACGCCGCCGGCAAAACGGGCGTTCGCGGCCAATCTGCGTTTGCAGGGTCCGGCAAAACGAGTAGAAGCGAAACTCTAGGGTTGCGGACGTCGGGCCGCCTCGCCCGATGCGCCGGATCGGCCTTCGGCCAGGCGTCGGGCGAGCGCTTGTGGAGACCGGTCTTTATGCAGTTCTTGCGTCCACTCTCGAACCGGCTCTGCGTCGCCGTCGCGGCTTCCGCCCTGCTCGGCGGCGTCCTTCCCGCCGCTGCGGCGAACGTCACGGTGCGCGGGAACAGCCGCATCGACGCAGAAACCATCCAGAGCTATTTCAACGGCGCGGACGCCGAAGCGGTCAACAGCGGCGTCAAGGCCTTGTACGCGACCGGCCTGTTCTCGAACGTGCGCGTCTCGCGCGAGGGCGGACGCGTCGTCGTGACCGTCACCGAGAACAACTCCATCAACCGCGTCGTCTTCGAGGGCAACAGCAAGGTCAAGACCGAGGTCCTGCAGTCAGAGATCCAGTCGAAGAGCCGCGGCCCTTACAGCCAGGCGACGATCGACGCCGACATCGAGCGCATCAAGGACGCCTATCGCCGCTCGGGCCGCGCCGCCGCCAAGGTCACCGCCCGCACGGTGCCGCTCGAGAACGGCAAGGTCGACGTCGTCTTCACCATCGACGAGGGCGAAAAGACCGGCGTCAAGCAGATCAATTTCGTCGGCAATCAGGTTTTCTCCTCCGGCAAGCTGCGCGACCTGATGCAGACGACGGAGATGAACTTCCTCTCCTTCTTCAAGTCCTCCGACGTCTACGATCCGGACCGCATCGCCTCCGACCTCGAGCTCATCCGCCGCTTCTACCTCAAGAACGGCTACGCCGACTTCCGCGTCATCGGCTCCGACGCCCAGTTCAATCCCGAGCTCGGCGGCTACGTCATAACCATCACCGTCGAGGAGGGCCCGCAGTACACGGTGAGCTCCGTCGACGTCGAATCGCATGTGCCGAGCGTCGACGCCGCGTCGCTGCGCCCGATGGTGCGCCTGTCGGCCGGCGAGATCTATAACGGCGACATGGTCGAGAAGACCGTCGAGGCGATGACCAAGGAGGTCGCGACGCGCGGCTATGCATTCTCGCAGGTGCGCCCGCGCGGCGACCGCGATCCGGCGGCGCGCACCGTGGCGATCGCCTTCGTCGTCGAGGAAGGCCCGCGCGTCTATATCGAGCGCATCGTCGTGCGCGGCAACACGCGCACGCGCGACTATGTCATCCGCCGCGAGTTCGAGATCGGCGAAGGCGACGCGTACAACCGCGTCATGATCGACCGCGCCGAGCGCCGCCTCAACAATCTCGGCTTCTTCAAGAAGGTGAAGATCAGCAACGAGCAGGGCTCGGCGCCCGACCGCGTGGTCGTCGTGGTGGACGTCGAGGACCAGCCGACGGGCTCGCTCGCGGTGTCCGGCGGCTATTCGACCTCGGACGGCTTCATCGCCGAAGTGTCCGTCACCGAGACCAACTTCATGGGCCGCGGCCAGTACGTGCGTCTCTCGGTTTCGGGCGGCCAGTACGCGCGCGGCGTCGAGTTCAGCTTCACGGAGCCTTATTTCCTCGGCGAACGCCTCGCCTTCGGCTTCGACCTCTACGCCAAGCAGTCGACGGTCAGCTCCTATTCCTACTACAACAATTTCGTCACCGGCGGCACGCTGCGCTTCGGCCTGCCGATCACCGACGAGATCACCTTCTCGCCGCGCTACTCGATCTACAATACGAACATCAGCGTCCCGAACAATTCCAGCTATCCCTATAACGACTGTAACAGCCCGATCTGGGGAACCACGCCCGGCGTCTATAACGGCACGGACCTGTCCTACTCGAACAACTGTCTGACGAACGGCGAAGCCTCGCTTGCGCTCAAGCAGGCGGAGGGCAACTGGCTGACTTCGATGTTCGGTTATACGCTCTCGTATAACACGCTGGACAACAACAAGAATCCGACGAGCGGCCTGTTCGCCGAGCTGCGCCAGGACGTCGCCGGCGCCGGCGGCGACTCGCGCTTCCTGCGCTCGACCGGCGACCTGCGCTACTATCACGAGATCATCGACCAGGTCGTCGGCATCGTCCATCTGCAGGCCGGCAACATCTTCGGGCTCGGCGGCCAGCAGCTGCGCATCGTCGACAACTTCAACCTGGGCCCCAGCCTCGTGCGCGGCTTCGAGCCCGCCGGCATCGGCCCGCGCGACGTCTCGGGCGGCTATTACTCCACCGGCAACGCGCTGGGCGGCACGGCGTATTGGGGCACGAGCGTCGAGGTGCAGTTCCCGATCTGGGGCCTGCCGCGCGACATCGGCCTCAAGGGCGCGATCTTCGCCGACGCCGGCAGCCTGTGGGGCTACAACGGCCAGACCAATTTCAGCTCGGACGGCGTATGCACGCCCAACAACGCGCCGCCGCTCTATACGCAGGGCAATTGCATCGACGTCGGCGGCAACTCCTCGTCGATCATCCGCTCGTCGGTCGGCGCGTCGCTGATCTGGTCCTCTCCGCTCGGACCGATCCGCTTCGATTTCGCCAAGGCCTTGTCGAAGAGCGACGCCGACCGCACCCAGTTCTTCCGCTTCACCGGCGGCACGAGCTTCTAGTACGTCGCATACGCGTCAGGTCCGAGCGCCGCTTCAGGCGGCGCAGCGACGATGCGGGGCGCGGGCGTATCGAGCCTGCGCCCAGATCTGGCGCCCCAACCTGAGGCGGCGTCGCTTTCGCCGAAACCCGGCCCGGCGCAGCGCGCCGGCATGTTTTCCCATGACCGATCCCGTTTTTTTCCCGCGTGCGGATATTTCGCTCGCCGAGCTCGCCGCCCTCGCCGACGCGCGCCTGCCCGAAGGCGTGGACGGCGACGTCGTGGTGCGCCGCGCCGCGCCTTTCGAGGAGGCCGAGGCCGGCGACCTCACCGTCTTCTGCGAGCCGCGCCGCGTCGCGTTGCTGAAGGAGACCCGCGCCACCGCCTGCTTCCTCGATCCACGCTTCTCGGCGGACCTGCCGCGCGGCGTCGCGGCGCTCGAAACGCGCCAGCCCGAGGCCGCCTTCGCCCTCGCGTTGACGCGGCTGCACCCGTCCGGCGCGCTGGAGACGTCGCTGTTCGGGGTGCCCGGCGTCAACCCTGGCGCCGTCGTTCACCCGGAGGCGCGGCTGGAGCCGGGCGTGATCGTCGATCCGGGCGCGGTGATCGGGCCGCGCGCCGAGATCGGCTCGGGCGCCGTCGTCTGCGCCAACGCGGTCATCGGCCCCGACGTCAGGATTGGACGCGACAGCTTCATCGGCGCGCACGCCGCGATACGCTGCGCCTTCGTCGGCAATCGCGTGAAGGTCCGCTCGGGCGCGCGCCTCGGCGAGGCCCGTGCGGAGGCCGGCCTCGCGCAGGCGAGCGTCGGGCGCGTCATCGTGCAGGACGAAGTCGAGGTCGGCGCAAACGCCGCCGTCGACCGCGGCGTCTGCGCCGACACGGTGATAGGCGAAGGCGCCCGCCTCGGCGATCTCGTCCACGTCGGCGGCGGGGCGCATATTGGACGCAAATGCGTTCTCGCCGCTCAGGTCTGCGTAGGCGCAGCGGCGCGGCTCGACGATTTCGTCGTCGTCGGCTGCCAAGGCGCGATTGCGGCGGGCGTGCGGATCGGCTCAGGCGCGCGCGTCGCGCCGCAAGCGGGCGTCGCGCGCGACGCTCCGCCGGGCGTGAGCCTCGCAGGTTCGCCGGCGAAGCCGTTGCGCCGCTTCACGCGCGCTCTGGCCTTCGCAGAACGGGGCAGGAACGATTGAGCGGCGTTTGATCTGGACGCCGCCGCGCTCCTGTCGGAAAGTCGCCTGCGGTTGCGTGCGTCGTGAACATAGAGCTTGGGCGGGACTTCGATGACTGAAACGGGCGCGACGATCGAGGCTTTCGACATCCTCGAACTTATGAAGCGTCTGCCGCACCGCTATCCGTTTCTGCTCGTCGACCGGATCGTCGCCGCGCGGCCGGACGGCTCAGGCGTCGGGGTCAAGAACGTCACCGTCAACGAGCCGCAGTTCCAGGGGCATTTCCCCGGCCGTCCGGTGATGCCGGGCGTCCTGCTCATCGAGGCCATGGCGCAGACCGCCGGCGCGCTCGTCATCCGCCTCCAGTCGGAGGACGCGCCGCCGCCGCTCGTCTATTTCATGAGCATCGACAAGGCGAAATTCAGGAAGCCGGTGACCCCCGGGGACCGCGTCGAATTCCACATGACGCCCACGGCCCACAAGCGCAACATGTGGTGGTATTCGGGCCGCGCGCTCGTCGACGGCGCTCTCGTCTGCGAGGCGCAGATCGCGGCGATGATCGCGCCCGGCGGCGCCTGAGGCGTCCGCCGCCGTGGAGTGGCGGGATGAAGGCCTCGTCATCGGCGTGCGGCACTACGGAGAGGCGAGCGTCATCCTCGAGGCGATGACCCGCGTCCATGGCCGCCATCTCGGACTGGTGCGGGGCGGGCGTTCGCGCCGGTTGCGCGCCGTGCTGCAGCAGGGCAACAGCGTCGAACTCGTCTGGCGCGCGCGGCTCGACGAACAACTAGGCGCCTTCGCCGTCGAGCCCGTCGCGCTGCGCGCCGCGGGACTGATGGAGAGCGCCGAGGCGCTGCACGGGATCGGCCTCGCGGCGGCGCTTCTGCGGCTCCTGCCGGAGCGCGATCCTCACGCCGGGCTTTACGAAATGGCTGCGGCGCTCGCCGCCGGCATGGAGGATCCGGGCGCGCCCGCCCGCCTCGTGCGGCTCGAACTCGCCATTCTGCGCGAGAGCGGCTTCGGTCTCGACCTCGCGCGGTGCGCCGCCACCGGGACGCGCGAGGACCTCGCGTTTGTCTCGCCGAAGACCGGACGCGCCGTATCGCGCGCGGCCGGCGCGCCTTACGCCGACCGTCTGCTTGCGCTGCCGCTCTTTCTCACCACGCCGGACGAGGACACGCCGCCGCCGCTGGGCGACGCGCTCGCCGGTTTCCGCCTCACCGGCGCCTTTCTGGAGCGTGACGTTCTGGAGCCGCGCGGTCTTGAGTTTCCGCCGGCGCGGCGCGCCTATCTCGCCGCGCTGGAGCGCCGGCTTGCGCAGCAGGTGGCGCAGCAGACCTAGCGGAGGGCGCAGACCTTGGTCCACCAGCCGGGATGAGCGCGCAGGATGGATTTCTTCGCCCGGGTTGCGGACCGGCAGTCGCGGAACAGGGCGAAGCAGGTCGCGCCCGATCCTGACATGCGCGCGAGGACGGAGCCGGGGGCGGCGCCGAGGACGGCGAGCACGTCGCCGATGACCGGCGCGAGGCGGCAGGCCGCCGCCTCCATGTCGTTGCGGCCCCGCTTCAGCGCCGTCAGAAGATCGGACGCGCCGACGCGAGGTCCGATCGGAGGATGCGCGCCATAACCCGTCGCGGAGCCCGGCGCGACGTTCATCCGGGCGAACACCCGGCGCGTCTCGAGCGGCGCGCCGGGATTGACGAGCAGGGCGACGAGCGGGGGAAGGTCGAGGATGGGGCCGAGCCGCTCGCCAAGGCCGCGCATCATTCGCGCGCGCGCGGCGAGGCAGACCGGCACGTCGGCGCCCGTGCGCGCGGCGGCCGCAAGAAGGCGCGGGTCGTCGAACGCGACGCCGTTGGCGCGCGCGAGCAGCCGCAACGCGGCGGCCGCGTCGGAAGAGCCGCCGCCGATTCCCGCCGCCACCGGCAGGCGCTTGACGAGATGAAAGGCGCCGAGCCGCGCGTCGGGAAGGCTTTCGGCGAAATGGCGGGCGGCGCGCAGGATCAGATTGTCGCCGGCCTCGCCCGCCGCAGCGGCGGTCGGGCCTTCGACGACGAGCGTCAGCGGCGCGTCGGGACTGAGGGAAAGCGCGTCGCCGGCATGGGAGAACGCGACGAGGCTTTCGAGCTCGTGCCAGCCGTCGGCGCGGCGGCCGACGACATGCAGCGTCAGGTTGATCTTGGCTGGAGCGCGGTCGCGCAGAATGGTGGGCACTGTGAGGGCCGCGCAGATGGACGGACGCGATCTGATGGTGGAAGGGATGGCCGCCGAGGAGGCGGCTTCAGCCGCCGTCCTTGGCCGCGGGCTCCGCCGGCGCGGCCTCGGCGGCGGCCGGCTTGAGATCGTCGTCGAGCCCGTTCTCGATCTTGCGCAGGATCTTCTCCTTGTCCTCGGGCTCGGGACCGAGGTCGCGCGCGTGGTTCCACTGGAACTTGGCTTCGAGCTTGCGGCCGACGCGCCAGTAAGCGTCGCCGAGATGGTCGTTGATGACCGGATCGGCGGGCTTGAGGTCGATCGCCCGTTCGAGCTCCTTGACCGCCTCGTCGTAATGGCCAAGCTTGTAATGCGCCCAGCCGAGGCTGTCGACGATGTAGCCGTCGGTGGGGTTGAGCTCGACGGCCCGGCGCAGCATGGCGAAGGCCTCGTCGAGGTTCAGGCCCTGGTCGACCCAGCTATAGCCGAGATAGTTGAGGATCAGCGGCTGGTCGGGCGCGAGCTTGAGCGCTTCGCGGAAGTCGGCTTCGGCCTGCGGCCACTGCTTGCTGCGCTCATAGGAGATGCCGCGGAAATAGTAGAGCGCCCAGCCCGCGCGGCCGGTCTTGTTCACCTCGTCGATGGCGCTCGTATAGGTCGCGATCGCGTCCGTATACTGCTTGTGCGCGCGCTGCAGGTTGCCGAGCGCCGAAAGCGCGTCGGCGTTGCCCGGATTCTCGCTGACGATGCGCTTCAGCACGCGCGCCGAATCTTCCGTGCGGCCGAGCGTCTCAAGGATCAGCCCGGTCTGGATGTCGGCGGTGACGCGCATCGGATCCTTGTCGCCGACGAGAGCGTAGACGTCGATCGCCTGCTCGTTCTGCTTGATCCGCTCGTAGATGTCGGCGAGCGTGATGACGGCGAGCGCGTTGTTCGGCTGGAGATAGAGCGAGAGCCGCAGATAGATCATCGCCGCGAGCTCGTCGCCCTGTCGTCCGCCGGCGGCGCCGAGGCCGTAGAGCACCTCGGCCGCGCCCTGCTCGGGCGTCTTGACGATATAGTCGAGCGGCCGTCCGGCCTTGAGCTCGGCCAGCGCCGTGAGCACGGCCGGATGGCTCGGCAGCACCTGGTCGAACGCCTGATAGACGGCGATCGCCTGCGCCACGTCGCCCTGCTTCGCCAGGAAGCGCGCATAGGCGTCGGCGAGACGCAACGTGTTCTTGTCGGCCTCATAGGCCGTCTTGAGCCGGCGCGAGGCCTCGGGGACGTTGCCGGCGACCGAGGCGATGAGGCCCGCGTGGAAGTTGCGGAACACGCCGAAATTCTCGTCGCGAAGCCGGTCGACGAGCTCCAGCGCCTTTTTCTGGTTGCCTTCGCCGAGATAGGTCCAGGCGGTGAGGAGCGTCGCGGTGACGTCGCGCTGCTGCGCCGCGCCGCGCATGAAATGGGCGCGGGCCGCCGCGAATTTGCCGCGGCGCACGGCGTCGACGCCGAGCACCAGCTGGGCGAGGCTGTTGTCGGGTTCGCGGGCGACGAGCCGCTCGGCGAGGCTGATCGCCTCAGGCATCTCGCCGTTCGAGACCGCCGCGACGAAGGCGCGCTCGATGAGCTTGGGATTGTTCGGATCGAAACGAAGCGCCTCACGGAAGAAAGTCGAGGCCGCCACAGTGTCGCGTTCGGCGCCGGCGACGAGCGCGGCGAGATAATTCCCCGCCGGGCTTTCGCCCACCTCGAAGGGAGTCGCGACCGCGAGATTTTCACGCGCGCGCGCGTCGGCCGATTCGAAGAGAGCCGGCGCCAGCAGAACCGCGACCGCAAGCGCGAACGCGCCGACGCGCCGACGCGATCGGGCCGCCGGAGCGGCCTTTGCGCAAGCCGCGACGGCCGTGCGTCCGAGTTTCCCTGAGCAGAACATGAGACTGAAAATCCGTGCCGCGGCGCCGACATGGGCGCCTCGCCGTCCTGGCGATGCTTCGCGGCGAACATGGCCGTTTTGCGCCGCATAGGCAAGTTTGTCGGCGCGTCCGCCGAGCGCGGCGCCGTCCGCGCCGTACAGCTTTATGTGAACGGCGCGCCTACGTCTGGCCGGGCCGAAGCTTGTAGAAGACATGGCGGCCGATGACGTCGAGCTTCTCGAGGCTGCGCGCCCAGCGCGGCCGGGCGTAGTCGGCATGGTAATGCGTCGCGCCGCCGACGTCCGGCAGATAAACCTTGCCGGAAAGCGCCTCGTCGGCGATCTGTTCGGCGGACGCCCAGGCGTCCGGCTCCCTGATCCGCAGCGGCCGGCCGTCGCAGGCGTAGGAGAACTGGCAGGCGTTGCGGCGCTCGCGGTTCTGGTGGACGACGCCGCAGATCGTCGCCGGATAAAGGCCGCTCGCGACCCGGTTCAGCACGACCTGCGCCACGGCCGCCTGGCCGATCCCGGATTCGCCGCGCGCCTCGAAATAGACCGCCTCGGCGAGGCAGCGCCGCTCGTTTTCCGCGTCGGGTCCCGTGAGCAGGGCGAGGGGAAAACGGAACGCGGGCTCGGAGGACGCAGACGCCGCGTCCGCTTCGCCCGCCGACGACCGGAAGGCCTCGGCGTCGCCCGCCGGCGCGGCGGGATCGAAGGCGGAGGCGGGCTCATTGGCGTCGTGGTCGAAAAGCAGGCTCGCCGCGCGCAGGCGCGCGACCGCCGCCTCGTCGCTCAGCAAGGCGGCGAAGCTCGAACGCGCGGCGGCGTCGGGATGAGAGCGGGCGGAGCGGTCGACGACTTCGCCCGGGCCGCCTTTGAGCGCGATGCGCGGCTCGATTTCGTCGGGGAGCCGCTCGCCGGCTTCGGCGCCGGCGAGGCTCGCGCGCCGCAGCGCGTCCGGCGCCGCCGACCACGGGTCGAAGCCGTCCGCGCGCGCTGCGCCCGTCAGGGCCGCAGCTTGCGGCGCAATGAGCGCGGACGGCGGCGCCGGCGCGCGCCAAACGAGCGGCGCGAGGGAGCCGCCCGCCAGCATATCCTGTCCGGCGTCGGCCGGAATCGACACCGCGAGAACGGCGCCGAGCGACCAGGGCGCGAGCGCGCCGAGCGCCGCTCCGAACCTGCGGCCGCGGTTGATCCTGCGCCCCATGCGCGTCTCGCCCCTGCGCTGAAGCCGCGCGGGCGCGAAAGGCCCGGCCCGCGGCCGACGCCTCACATTGTTTCGTTAAGGTTGACGATCTCTTAAAGAGCGGCGCCCCAGACGGCGCGGCTCAATAGGCGCGCTCGACGCAGAAATCGACGGCTTCGCTCAGGGCCGATTTCCAGGGAGAGGTCGGGAACAGCTCCAGCGCGTCGCGCGCCATCGCCCCGTAATGCCGGGCGCGCTCGATCGTGTCCTCGAGCGCGCGATGCTTGTGCAAAAGCGAGATCGCCGTATCAAGGTCGCCGTCTTCGATCTCGCCACGCTCGAGCGTGCGCTTCCAGAAGTCGCGCTCGGCCTGCGCGCCGCGCCGGAACGAGAGCACGATCGGCAAGGTGATCTTGCCTTCACGGAAGTCGTCGCCGACGTTCTTGCCAAGCTTCGCCGCGGCGCCGCCGTAGTCGAGCGCGTCGTCGATGAGCTGGAAGGCGACGCCGAGATTGACGCCGTAGCCGCGGCAGGCGGCGATCTCCGCCTTCGGACGCTCGGCCAGCAGCGGGCCGACTTCGGCGGCCGCGCCGAACAGGGCGGCGGTCTTGGCGCGGATGACCTCGAGATAGTCGTCTTCGCTCGTCTCGGTGTCCTTGGCGGCCGAGAGCTGCATCACCTCGCCTTCGGCGATCACCGCCGCCGCGGCGGCGAGCACCTCGAGGCAGGGCAGGGAGCCGACCTCGACCATCATCTTGAATGCCTGCCCGAGCAGGAAGTCGCCGACGAGGACGCTCGCCTCATTGCCCCACAGCATGCGGGCGGCGAGCTTGCCGCGGCGCATGTCGCTTTCGTCGACCACGTCGTCGTGCAGCAGCGTCGCCGTGTGCATGAACTCGACCGCCGCCGCGAGCTTGACGTGACCCGCCCCGCGGTAGCCGCAAAGCCCCGCGGCGGCCAGCGTCAGCATCGGCCGCAGCCTCTTGCCGCCCGACGAAATGAGGTGGTTCGCGACCTCCGGGATCATCGAGACGTCGGAGGCGGAGCGGCTGAGGATGGTCTGGTTGACCCTCTCCATGTCCGGGCGCACGAGCGCGACGAGAGGCTCCAGTCCGCGCTCGGGCGCGTTTTCTTCGATCGAAAGGACGACGCCCAAGGCAAAGCTCTCCGCGGCCGGTCTTGGGCTTTTAGGGCCGGACCCGAGGATTTTCAACTCGCCGACGAGCCCCTTGCGGGCAGGGTGTCTCCATGCTTCCTCTCGAAGCTGGTCATTGAGCGGGCTCGAGGCGGCGTGATTGAACTTTTTCGCACCAATGACGTCGTGCTGATCTCGCGCGTCGAAGCGCTGCTCGAGGAGCTTGGCCTCTCCGTCTTCGTCGCGGACGGCTACATGAGCGCGCTCGAAGGCTCGCTCGGCTTCCTGCCCCGGCGCATCCTCGTCGCCGACGGCGACGCGCCGGCCGCGCGCGCGGCGTTGGCCGAGGCGGGACTGACGCAAGAGCTCAAGAGTGGATGAGGCCGCCGGCGAGGCGCGGCCTGAGGGCGACGCTTTCTTTGGCGGCAAGGTGCGGTTGCGCCAGTTTTCGCGCGGCCATCGCGCGGGGACGGACGCGGCGCTGCTCGCCGCCGCCGCGCCGGCGGAGTTTCGCGGCCTCGCGCTCGACGCCGGCGCCGGATGCGGCGCGGTCGGGCTCGCGCTCGCGGCGACGCGGCGTGAGGCCCGCGTCGGATTGATCGAGATCGACCCGGCCTCGGCCGCGCTCGCGCGCGAGAACGTCGCGCTTAACGCGCTCGGCGGACAGGTTGAAATCCACGAAGGCGATCTTCTTAGCGCGCGCGGGCGGCGCGCGGCGGGGCTTGCGGATGAGAGCGCCGATCTCGTGCTCTCCAATCCGCCTTTCCTCGATCCGGCGCGCGCGCGCGCCTCGCCGGATCCGGACAGACGGCGCGCCCATATGGCGGACGGCGGTGCGGGTCGCTGGCTTGCGGCCTGCCTCGCCCTTGCGCGCCCCGGCGGCGAGGCGATCCTGATCCAGCGGCCGGAACACCTTGGCGCGCTCCTTGACGCCCTTGAGGGACGGGCCGGCGCCGCGCAGATCCTGCCGGTCTTTCCGCGCGCGGGCGCGGCGGCGATCCGCATTCTCTTTCGCGCGCGCAAGGGCTCGAAGGCGCCGCCGGCGCTCTTGCCCGGCCTCGTTCTCCATGACGAGGCCGGCTTCACGCAGGAGGCGCTGGCGCTGACGCGCGGCGAGCGGGCGCTCGCCTTCCCTCACCAGTAGTAGCGGTGATAATAGGGCCGTGGATAGTAATAAGGCCTGTAATAATAACGCGGCCGATAATACGGCCTATAATAATGGCGCCTGTAATAAGGGTGATAGTAATAGTGCCGCCTGTAGTATGGATGGTAGTAGTGACGACGATAGTAATAAGCCTTTTCGAGACTGGGCGGGGCGGCCGGCGTCTCGAGCGCGCGGATGACAGGGGACGTCGCCGCGAGGCTCGTCGCCGGAGCCGCGGCGGCGATTTCTCCGGCGCAGACGCATGCGGCGAGCGCCGCCGACAAGAGACAGAGTCGAAACGCCATGAGCGACCTCCTCCAACATGTTGAACCGCAACGCGTCGACTATGACGATTTGCGCTGAACGTCGGCTGAACGCGGGCCGGCGAGCCTTGAAGCGGCTTTGAAATGGAAGAAAGCTCCGGATCGGGAAAGGTTCCTGCGCGCGTCGCGTCCGCCTTGACCTTGTCCAGCGCGCCCCGTAAGCCAGCCGCGCCGCCCGACCCAGCCCACAAGCGAACGCCCCGATGACCGCTCCCGCCGCCTCCGCTCCCGCCGCGCTCGCGCGGCTCGATCCGACGCGCTCTTTCCAAGGGCTCATTCTCACGCTCCAGCAATTCTGGGCGGAGCAGGGGTGCGTGATCCTGCAGCCATACGACATGGAGGTCGGCGCCGGGACCTTCCATCCTGCGACGACGCTGCGCGCGCTGGGGCCGAAGCCGTGGAAGGCGGCGTATGTGCAACCCTCGCGTCGGCCCAAGGACGGCCGCTACGGCGAGAACCCGAATCGGCTGCAGCACTACTACCAGTTCCAGGCGATCCTGAAGCCTTCGCCGCCCGACCTGCAGGATCTCTATCTGCGCTCGTTGAAGGCGATCGGCGTCGATCTCTCCCTGCATGACATCCGCTTCGTCGAGGACGATTGGGAGAGCCCGACGCTCGGCGCCTGGGGGCTCGGCTGGGAATGCTGGTGCGACGGGATGGAGGTGTCGCAGTTCACCTATTTTCAGCAGGTGGCCGGCGTCGAATGCGCGCCGGTCGCCGGCGAATTGACTTACGGGCTCGAACGCCTCGCCATGTATGTGCAGGGCGTCGAGAGCGTCTACGACCTCAATTTCAACGGCCGCGAAGGCGCCGGGAAGGTCACCTACGGCGACGTCTTCCTGCAGGCCGAGCAGGAATATTCACGCTTCAACTTCGAGGCGGCGGATGTGGAGGCGCTGTTCCGGCATTTCCGCGACGCCGAGGCGGAATGTCAGGCGCTGCTTGAAAAGGGGAAAGGGCCGGATGGACGGGCGCTGATTGTGCTGCCGGCCTATGACCAGTGCCTCAAGGCCTCGCATATCTTCAACCTGCTCGACGCGCGCGGCGTCATTTCGGTGACCGAACGCCAGAGCTACATCCTGCGCGTGCGCGAGCTCGCCAAGGCCTGCGGCGCCGCCTGGCTCAAGACCGCCGCAGGCGGCGCGGCGTAAAGCTCAGCACTGGAAGCTGCGCGTATTCTCGCAGCGGCGCGTCCAGTCGTGCGCATCGACGTTCTGGTCGAAGCGCGAGACGGCGACGCTGCGGCCGGTGAACAGGCCATAGTCGCGCGCGCCGGGGTGACGATAGGCGAGCGGGCCGAGTTGCTGACCTTCGCGAAGCTGGTAGAGCGAAACCCTCTCGACCGCCGGGGCGGTGGAAAGCGGCGCGACGGGCATCGGCGCGGCGAGGGCGGGAGCGACGGAAAAAACGAGGGCGGTCAAAGCGCAGACGTTTTTCAGCTTCATCGGAGCGGCCTTTCATTGCCGGGGACAACGCGCCGGCTGAGCTTGAGTTCCTTAACGCACCGACTCTTTTTCCGCCGTGCGCCGGCGCACGCACAGATTTTTGTTGGAGAAGGGTGACCTGCCCGTTAACTCAACGCGACGTTTTTGGACGAGTCTGATGCCCGACCTGCTGCTTGAGCTTTTTTCCGAAGAAATTCCCGCGCGCATGCAGGCGCAGGCGGCCGAAGACCTGAAGCGCCTGGTGCTCGACGCGTTGCGCGAGAAAGGCCTGAAGTTCGAGGGCGCGGCGGCCTTCTTGACGCCGCGCCGCCTCGCCCTGCACGTCGCCTGCCTGCCCACCCGCCAGCCGGACCTGCGCGAAGAGAAGAAGGGTCCGCGCGTCGGCGCGCCCGAGGCGGCGGTGCAAGGCTTCCTGAAGAGCGCAGGCCTGTCCTCGATCGAAGAGGCGAAGATCGAGGTCGATCCGAAGAAGAAGGGCGAATTCTACGTCGCCGTCGTCGAGCGCAAGGGGCGCGGGACGATCGAGGTGCTGTCCGAGATCCTGCCCGCCGTGATCCAGCGCTTCCCCTGGCCGAAGTCGATGCGCTGGGGCGCGGCCTCCGCGCGCCCCGACGCGCTGCGCTGGGTGCGCCCGCTGCATTCGATCGTCGCGACCTTCGGCCCCGAGACGGAGGACACCGAGATCGTGCCGTTCAGCGTCGGCGGGATCGAGGCCGGACGCACGACCTACGGCCACAGGTTCATGGCGCCGGGCCCGATCCGCGTGCGCCGCTTCGACGATTACGCGCCGGCGCTCGACAAGGCGAAGGTGGTGCTCGATCCGGCGCGCCGTCGCGACATGATCCTGCACGACCTGCGCGACCTCGCGCTCGCCTCCGGGCTCGAGCTCATCGAGGACGAAGGCCTTCTCGAGGAAGTCGCGGGCCTCGTCGAATGGCCGGTCGTCCTGCTCGGCGAGTTCGACGAAGCCTTCCTCGACATTCCTCCCGAGGTCATCCGCGCGACCATCCGCGCCAATCAGAAATGCTTCGTCCTCGACGACGCGGCGACGGGCAGGCTCGCCAACAGGTTCGCTCTCGTCGCCAATATCGACGCGCCGGACGGCGGCGCGGCGATCGCCGCCGGCAACGCCCGCGTCGTGCGCGCGCGCCTGTCGGACGCCAAGTTCTTCTGGGAGAGCGACCTCGGCGTGAGGCTCGAGGATCGGCTGCCGCGGCTCGAGCATGTCGTCTTCCATGAGAAGCTCGGGACGCAGCGCCAGCGCGTCGAGCGCATCGCGCGCCTTGCGCGCGAGCTCGCCCCGCTCGTCAGCGCCGATCCCGCTCTCGCCGAACGGGCGGCGCTGCTCGCCAAGGCGGACCTTCCGTCCGAGATGGTCGGCGAATTCCCCGAGCTGCAGGGGCTGATGGGCCGCTACTACGCCCTCGCGCAGGGCGAGCCGGCGGAGGTCGCCGAGGCGATCGGCGACCATTACAAGCCGCTCGGCCCCTCGGACCGCGTCCCGTCCGCGCCTGCGACGATCGCCGTGGCGCTCGCCGACAAGCTCGACATGCTCGCCGGTTTCTGGGCGATCGACGAGAAGCCGACCGGCAGCAAGGACCCTTACGCGCTGCGCCGCGCCGCGCTGGGCGTGATCGCCCTCGTTCTGGAGAACGGGCTGCGGCTCAACCTTCTCCCCGTCTTCCGCTCGGCGCTCGACGGCCATGTCGTCGGCGGCGCGCTGCGCCCCGTCAACGAAAGCGAGCGCGAGATCGACGCGGCGCTGATGGACTTCGTCGAGGATCGGCTGAAGGTCTATCTGCGCGACAAGGGCGCGCGCTTCGACCTCATCGACGCCGTGTTCGCGCTGCCGGAGCAGGACGATCTTACGCTGATCGTCGCGCGCGTCGCCGCGCTCGGCGCCTTCCTCGAGACGGAGGACGGGGCCAACCTTCTCGCCGGCTACCGCCGCGCCGCCAACATCCTGCGCGCCGAGGAGAAGAAGGCGGGCGCGGACGAGGCCTCCGCCTATGAGGCGCCGTTCGAGCGCACGCTGCTGCGCGAGCCCGAGGAGCTGGCGCTCGCGGAAAAGCTCGCTCCGCAAGGCGGCGCTCCGTCCTGGGAGGCGCCGCTCGCCGCCGAGGATTACGAAGGCGCCATGCGGGCGCTCGCGGCGCTGCGCACGCCCGTCGACGCTTTCTTCGAAAAGGTCACGGTCAACGCGCCCGACCCGGCGCTGCGCCTCAACCGTCTGCGCCTGCTCAGCGATCTGCGCCGCGCGGTCAACGCGGTCGCCGACTTCTCGCGGATCGCCGGTTAGGCTTCAGCCGATCCGCACGACGAGCGGCGAAAGCCCGTCGATCGTCGCCTCGATGTCGTCCCCCTTCAGCACCGGACCCACTCCCGAAGGCGTTCCGGTGTAGATGAGGTCGCCGGCGGAAAGCTCGACGAGGGCGGACAGGAAGGCGATGATCTGCGGAACCTTCCACGTCATGTCGGAGAGGTCGCCCGACTGGCGCGGCGCGCCGTTCACCTTGCAGACGATCGCCCCCGACGCCATCGGCCCGACGTCCTCCTTGCGCGAAAGCGCGCCGCACGGGGCGGAATGGTCGAAGCCCTTGGACATGTCCCACGGCCGGCCCTTCTTCTTCGCGGCCGCCTGCAGGTCGCGTCGCGTGAGGTCGAGGCCGACCGCGTAGCCGAAGACCAGCTCCGCGGCCCTTTCCGGCGGAACGTCGCGCCCGCCGCGCCCGAGCGCGACGATGAGCTCGACCTCGTGCTGCAGGTCGCCGGTCGCCGGCGGATAGGGGATCACGGCGCCGTCCGGCTCCAGCGCGTCGGCGGGCTTCATGAAGAAGAAAGGCGGATCGACCTCCGGGTTCGAGCCCATCTCGCGCGCGTGCTCGGAGTAGTTCTGGCCGACGCAGAAGACGCGCCGCACGGGAAACAGCCCGCCCGAGGCGACGGCGACGGCGGCGATTTTCGGCGGCTCGATCACATAGGCGGTCATGCGGCGGTCCTCGCCAAAAAGGACAAAGAGGAAATGAGCGCGCGGCGCTCAGTCGACGTCGAGCGGCTCGACGCCGGACGGGCGGCCGTCCGCCCCGAGCGAAATCTTCTCGATGCGCGCCTCGGCGTCGTCGAGCAGCTTCGCGCAATGCGCCTTCAGCGCTTCGCCGCGCTCGTAGAGAGCGATCGACTCGTCGAGGCCGACGGCGCCCTTCTCGAGCTGGTCGACGATTCTTTCGAGCTCGGCGAGCGCCGTCTCGAAGGGCAGGGCGGCGACGTCGGGAAGGCTCTGGTCGGCGGCCGGTGCGGCGGTCTGGGGGGAAAGGGCCATGCGCGGGCTCGTTCTTCGCGGCGGAACGCAAGGCATATATGGATCGCCCCGGCTCACGCAAACGCGGCGGCCTAACGCAGCTCCAGCGCGAAGGGCACGCCCTCGAAGCAGTCCGCGCCGCGGCCGATGCCGCGGATCGCCGCGGTCATGCGGCCCTTGCGCCGCAGCATGACGTCGGCGATCTCGACCATCCGCGCGTTGGGCGTCGCGGTCGGCGAGCGCAGGCGCAACAGGCCGGCGACGTCGAACTCGTCGCGGCGAGGGTTGAGCGCGCAGGCGGCGATGAAGGCCGCCGCCGTCGAGCGGCTGACGCCCGCGTAGCAATGGATCAGCATCGGCGCGGCGCGGTCCCAGGCCTGCGCGAAGTCGATGAGGGCGGCGACATGCGCCTCGGCCGGCAGCACATGGCCGTCCATCGCGGTCACGATGTCGGACAGCGCGACGCGCAGATGCTGCTCGGGCGCGATGTCGGCCGGCCGCGGCGCCGGCGTTTCCGAATCGAGCAGCGTCACGAGGCTGCGCGCGCCCGTCTCCCGCAGCACCTGCGGGACCCGCGCCAGCGAGCATACGTGAAGACGGCTCATGAATTCGGCCCCGGCAGGCGCAATGTTGCGCCGCAATGCAGCATATCGTTTCGCGGCATCGACTTCATCAAATTTATAGGCGCGCGCAAAGAGCGCGCAACTCGAAGAGAAAACGTTCGGCGGCGAGCGTCGGCGCCCAGGGCTCCCATGGCGTTCCGCCATAGACGGCGGCGAGCGGGTCGAGCTCGAGCGGGCTATGCGGAATGCGCAGGGTCGCGCGCACCTCGCGCGGCGTCCAGCCGACGACGTGCACCGCCTCGGAGGCGGCGGCGATCCGGTCGGCGCGCTTGTGCGGACGCCGCTGCGCCGACGTCCATGGCGCCAGCCCGTAACGCAGCGCGACGGCGCGCTCGAGGCTCGCGGTCAGGGCGCGGAAGGCCGGACCGAGGAAGGGCTTGACCACAGAGATGCAGTCGAAGCCGAGCAGGCCCTCGTCCGCGTCATGCAGCAGCTCGCGCAGATCCGCGCGCGGATCGTCGGCGTCCGGGCTCCAGCGGCGGCGCAGCGCCAGCACGAACAGCGAATGCTGGGCGACCGACAGCGGCAGCTCCCATTTCGAGTGGCCGCCCCAGCGATAGGTGCGCGCGAGCCCCATGGCGAGGTCGGAGTCCTCCCAGTCGAAGGGCGTGGGATTGAGCAGGTCAAGCCGCTTGCCCGAATAGAGCCGCACCCAGGCGCGCTGCGGCGCCGGCTCCTCGCGCGTCGCGGTCACGACGTCCGCGCCAGCGCCGCGCACTCCTCGCAGCGGAAGCAGTCGACGAGATGGTCGTTGACGAGGCCGCAGGCCTGGCAGAAGGCGTAGACGATCACCGGCCCGCAGAAGTTGAAGCCGCGCGCGCGCAGGTCCTTGGCGAGGCGCTCGGACATCGCCGTCTGCGCCGGCGCCTGCGAGAGCGCGCGCCAGCGGTTCTGAACGGGAGCGCCGTCGACGAAGCCCCAGAGATAGTTCGAGAAGCCTTCCCGCTCCTCGATCGCGAGGAAGGCGCGGGCCGAGCGCGCCGCCGCCTCGATCTTGGCGCGGTTGCGCACGATCCCGGCGTCGGCCATCAGCGCTTCGATCCTGTCCGGCCCCCAGCGCGCCATGCGCTCGGGGTCGAAGCCGTCGAAGGCTTTGCGGAAGGCCTCGCGCTTGCGCAGGATCGTGATCCACGAGAGCCCGGCCTGGAAGCCGTCGAGGATAAGCTTCTCGAACAGCGCGCGGCCGTCATATTCGGGGACGCCCCATTCCGTGTCGTGATAGGCGACATAGATCGGGTCGGCGCCCGGCCAGGGGCAGCGGACGGGTTCGGCGGACGCCATCGCTCAGGCCGGCGGGACTACGACGATCGGCGTTTCGCCGGCCCTGACCACCGCACCGGCGGCGCGCGCGTCCTCGAGTCGGTCGAGACGGATCATGGCGAGGCCCTTGCCGTCCGCCGTCGAGCCGACCTGGCCGAGCGGGGGGCCGCCCGCCGCGATCTCGGTTCCAGGCGCGGGCGCCGCGCCTTCGAAGCTGAATTGCACGATGCGCTTCTTGGCCGACTGGCGGTGATGCACGCGGGCGACGACCTCCTGCCCGACGTAGCATCCCTTCTTGAAGTCGACGCCGTTCAGCTGGTCGAGATTGACGTCCTGCACGAAGGCGTCGCCATAGGCGAAGTCCCGACCGCCGCGCGGCACGCCGAGCGCGACGCGGCGCGCCTCATAGGCCGATTCGTCCGCGTCGGCGGCGGCCGCGAGGGCCGAGCGCGGCGCAATGACCCGCCACCCCATGCCCTGGGCGCGCAGGTCGCGGTAGACGACCGCTCCCTCGATCGCGGGCGGCGGCGCGTCGAGCGCGGCGGCGACGCCGAGCGCGTCGGACATGTCGGATATATTCACCTTTGCGCGCAGCTTGTGGAGGTTCAGCTTCTGCGCGAGGGCGCCCGCCTGATCGCGCACGCAATCGAAATAGAAGCCGGCTTCGGCGCCTTCGGGAAGGGGCGCGACGAAGAAGTCGAACAGCACCTTGCCTTGCGGCGAAAGCAGCGCCGAAAAGCGGCTGTCGCCGGCCTGGATGTCGAGCACGCTGTTGGTGACGAGCCGTTGCAGGAGCCCGGCCGTCTCCGTCCCGGCGAGCTTCAGGACGCCGCGGTCCGGCAGGAGGCAGACACGACTTTCCATGGCGTTCGACCTCGACTGGGCGACGGGCGAGGGCTAATCCTCAGGCTCCCGCGCCGGCGCACTGGCGTTTTACTCACGGACTGGCGATGCCGCAAACTTTCGATCTTCTGCTCAGCGGCGGCGTCGTCGTCGACCACAATGGCGTCGGAGAACGCGACGTCGGCGTCGTCGCCGGCAGGATCGCGGCCGTCGGCGCGCTCGGGGGCGCAAGCGCCGGCGAGACCATCGACGCGAGGGGATTGACGATCCTGCCCGGCGTCGTCGACACGCAGGTGCATTTCCGCGAGCCGGGCCTGATCCATAAGGAGGACCTCGAGACCGGCTCGCGCGCCGCAGTCCTCGGCGGCGTGACGGCGGTGTTCGAGATGCCGAACACCAATCCGCTGACGACCGACGCGGCGAGCCTCGCCGATAAGGTCGCGCGGGCGCGCCATCGCATGCATTGCGACTTCGCCTTCTGGGTCGGCGGCACGGTCGACAATGTTGGCGACATCCCCGAGCTCGAGCGCCTGCCGGGCTCGGCCGGGATCAAGGTGTTCATGGGCTCGTCGACAGGCTCGCTGCTCGTCGCCGACGACGCCGGGCTGACCGAGGTTTTGAAGCGCACGCGCCGGCGCGCCGCCTTCCACGCCGAGGACGAGCCGCGGCTCAACGAACGCAAGGGCTTGCGGGTCGAAGGCGATCCTTCGTCTCATCCGGTCTGGCGCGACGAAGAGGCGGCGCTGAAGGCGACGCGGCGCCTCGTGGGCATCGCCCGCGAGCATGGCGCGCTCGTCCACGTGCTGCATGTCTCAAGCGCCGGCGAGATCGAATTCCTGCGCCAGAACAAGGATCTGACCAGCGTTGAGGCGACGCCGCATCATCTCACCATGAGCGCGGACGACTACGCCCGGCTCGGGACGAAGCTGCAGATGAATCCGCCGGTGCGCGACGCCGGCCATCGCGAGGCGCTGTGGCGCGGCCTCGCTGACAGCGTCGTCGACATTCTGGGCTCGGATCACGCGCCGCACACGCTGGAGGAGAAGACCAAGCCTTATCCGCAAAGCCCGTCCGGCATGACCGGCGTGCAGACGCTCGTGCCGGTTATGCTTGATCATGTCGCGGCGGGGCGCCTTTCGATCGAGCGCTTCGTCGACCTCACGAGCGCCGGGCCGGCGCGGCTGTTCGGGATGGCCGGCAAGGGCCGCATCGCCGCAGGCTTCGACGCCGATTTCACGATCGTCGACCTCAAGCGCCGCGAGACGATCACCGACGGCTGGATCGCCTCGCGCTGCGGCTGGACGCCCTATGACGGCAAGAGCGTCACGGGCTGGCCGGTCGGGACGATCGTGCGCGGGACGCGGGTGATGTGGGAGGGCGAGATCGTAGCGCCCTCGCGCGGCGAGCCGGTGCGCTTTCAGGCGGCGCTTTAGAACGAAACGCCTTCGCTCCAGCTTCCTCACGCATCACGTCAAGATAGAAATCTATATCTTTCCAAGGCTTGCTATAGTTTCTTGAGAAAGCCCGCGAAGCGCATCAGTCCCTCGGGCCATGGTCCGTGGCCGGAGTCGACGTTGATATGGCCGGACTCGCCCGCGTCGACGAGCTCGGCGCCGATGGTGTTGGCGAGCCGCTCGGCGTCCTCGTAACGCGAGTAGACGTCGTTCCGGCTCGCGACGACGAGCGTCGGGAAGGGCGTTTTCTCGAGCGGATCGGCGGCGAAGGCCGCGTCGACCGCCGGGAGCGCCGCGACCGCCTCCGGCGAAGGCGGCGCGACGAGGAAAGCGCCGGCGACAGGAAGGCCCTTCAACGCCTCCGCGCTATGGGCGACCGCCAGCGCGCCGACGCTATGGGCGACGAGCACGACAGGGCGGCTCGCGGCGTGAACCGCCTCGACGAGCCGCGCCCGCCAGGCGGCAAGATCGGGCCTGTCGAAATCGTCCTGCGCGACGATCCGCGAAGTCGGCAGCTTCGCCGCCCACCGGCTCTGCCAATGATCGGGCCCGGAGCCGCCAAGGCCCGGCACGAGCAGGATGTCGGCGTCGGCCGTGCGCAAGGCGTCAGGCCGAAGCGCGCGGGCGCGACGCCTGAAGCTCGGCGCTGAGCTGCCCGAGGAAGGTCTCGTAAAGCCGCTTCTCCAGCGCCTCGAGCTCAGGCGCCCGCGTCTGGAACTCGGGGTCGGCCTTGGCGATCTCGCGATTGATGTCGGCGAGGTGCTTCTCCTCCTCCATCAGCAGCCCGGCGATGCGCGAGGCGAGCGGCGAGGTCCCGAGCGCGGCCTTGTAGCGTCCGTAGACGTCGAGCGCGCGGCGCTCGATCAGCCAGGTCACGTAGCAATAGACGACCTTGGCGCGCTGGGCGTCCGGCAGATGGGCGAACAGCGCGTCGCAGCCGGCGTCGAGGTTCTGGAAATAGGCCTCGGCGTCATCGCCGCACAGCAGCAGCTCTGGCGCGTAGGCCTCGAACTCCTCGCCGCCGAGCTTGACCGCGAGCTTCTTGAGGCCGAGCGCGTGCCGGCCTTCCTCGAGCGCATGGGTCAGAAGCTCGCTGTCGACCGTCTCGGCGCGCTGGCTTTTGACGATCTTCCGGAAGCCGACATATTCGAGATAGGAAAAAGTGTTGAGCCAGCGCGCATGGAGGCGCGGCTCGGCGGTGACGACGGCGATGGCGGCTTCGAGGCTGTCGGCTGCGGGCATGGTGTCTCTTTCGTGCCGGTTCAGGCCGCCTGCGCTTGCTGTCCGAAGACGCGCGCGAAGATCAGGTCGACGTGTTTCAGATGATAGCCGAGATCGAACAGCTCTTCGAGTTCGGCCTCGCTCAATCGCGCGCGAACGTCCTTGTCGGCCTTGAGCAGCGTGAGGAAGTCGCCTTCGCCGCGCCACACCGGCATGGCGTTGCGCTGGACATATGTGTAGGCGTCCTCGCGCGAGACGCCCTTCTGGGTGAGCGCGAGCAGCACGCGCTGCGAATGGATCAGGCCGCCGAGGCGGTCGAGATTCCTCTTCATATTGACGGGATAGACGAGCAGCTTTTCGATCACGCCCGTCATGCGATGCAGCGCGAAGTCGAGCGTCACCGTCGCGTCGGGGCCGATCATGCGCTCGACCGAAGAATGGGAGATGTCGCGCTCGTGCCAGAGCGCGACGTTCTCCATCGCCGGCAGGGCCATGCCGCGCACGAGGCGGGCGAGGCCGGTGACGTTCTCGGTCAGCACCGGATTGCGCTTGTGCGGCATGGCGGAGGAGCCCTTCTGCCCCTCCGAGAAGAATTCCTCCGCCTCCAGCACCTCGGTGCGCTGCAGGTGGCGGATCTCGATCGCGAGCCGTTCGAGCGAGGAGGCGACGACGCCGAGCGTCGCGAAGAACATGGCGTGGCGGTCGCGCGGGATCACCTGCGTCGAGACGGGCTCGACGGCGAGGCCGAGCTTTTCGGCGACATGCGCCTCGACGCGCGGGTCGATGTTGGCAAAGGTGCCGACGGCGCCGGAGATGGCGCACACTGCGATGTCTTTTTGCGCGGCGAGAAGCCTTTCCTTCGCGCGCGAAAATTCGGCGTAGGCCTGCGCGAGCTTGAGGCCGAAGGTGACGGGCTCGGCGTGAATGCCGTGCGAGCGGCCGATGGTCGGCGTCAGCTTGTGCTCATAGGCGCGTTTCTTCAGCGCCGCGAGCAAGGCGTCGAGGTCGGCTATCAGAATGTCGGCGGCGCGCTTCAACTGCACGGAGAGGCAGGTGTCGAGCACGTCCGAGGAGGTCATGCCCTGATGCACGAAGCGCGAATCGGGGCCGATGAATTCGGCGAGATGAGTGAGGAAGGCGATGACGTCGTGCTTCGTCACCTTCTCGATCTCGTCGACGCGGGCGACGTCGAAGCTGACGCCGCCGGCCTTCTCCCAGATCGCCTTGGCTGATTCCTTCGGGATCACGCCGATCTCGGCGAGCGCGTCGCAGGCGTGCGCCTCGATCTCGAACCAGATGCGGAAGCGCGTCTGCGCGTCCCAGACTTCGGTCATCTCTGGGCGGGAATAGCGGGGGATCATGAGTGAAGGACGCTCTCGTGGGGTGGGAGCGCTCTAGCATGGGAGGCGGAAGGAAGGCAAAGCGCCGTCACCCGAACGCGTCGCGCCACGCCGGCTGCGCGCCTCTGAGCGGCAGCGCGTCCGCCTCGTACACCCCGCGCGCGATGGCGCGCGCGAGGCAGTCGGCGGCGAGCGTCCCGATCTCGGCCTGATCGGCGAGGCTCGGCTTCCTTTCGGCCCGCGCGGTGGCTGCGGAAAACACCGTATCCCCGTCCATCGCCGCATGAGTCGGTCGCAGCGCGCGGCCCATGCCGTCATGGGCCATGACCGCGAGGCGCTTCGCCTGCGCCTTCGTCAGCGCCGCGTCTGTGGCGACGACGGCGATCGTCGTATTGCACGGCTCGACGCTCTTGATCTGGAAATCGAACTGCGGCCAGACGGCGGGGCAGCCGAGGCCGCCGAACTCCGCGCCTCTCTCATGCGGCGCAGCCCAGAAATGCGGCCCGTCGGCGATTGTGGCCGAGCCGACGGCGTTGACCGCGACGATCGCTCCCACCGTGAAGCCGCCGGCGGTCATGGCGCTCGCCGAGCCGAGGCCGCCCTTGAGATTGGCGGTCGTCGCGCCATAGCCTGCGCCCGCCGTGCCCAATGCGAAGGCTTCGCCCGCCGCCTGCGCCGCGGCGCGGCCGAGACGCCAGTAGACGGCGTCGGGAAAATCCTTGTCGCCGCCATTGAGGAGATCGAACAGCGCCGCGCCGGGAACGATCGGAACTTTCACGTCGCCGACGGCGAAGCCGCGCCCTTTCGCACCCAAAGAGGCGATGACCCCGCCCATGGCGTCGAGGCCGAACACCGAGCCGCCGGAGAGGACCAGCGCGTCCACCGTCTCGACGGTGAAGCCGGGCTCCAGAAGGCTCGCGTCGCGCACCGCCGGCGCGCCGCCATGGATGGCGATCGAGGCGACGGCGGGGGCCTCGAAGACGACGGCCGTGACGCCGGAGGCGAGCTTTTCGTCCTGCGCGCAGCCGACGAGGACGCCCGCGACGTCGGTGATGAGGTTTTTCAAGGGCCGCTCCCGAAAATCTAGACGCCGCTGTAGCGCGTCGCGACGTCGCGGGCGATGCGCCCGCCTTCGCCGAGGAATCGAACGATGGCGGCCTCGGCGTTGGCGGTGCAGGCGCCATAGGAGGCTTCATAATCGTGGAAGGCGCGGTTGAAGGCGCCGGCGAGGCGTTCCTTGCGGTCCGGCGTGCGCGCCTCCGCGTCGAGAAATTCCTGCATCCGGCCGCGCCAGTTCTCCCTCGCGCCGCAGATGTCCTCAAGATAGGCGAGCGCGCCGAGAATCTCGGCGAGCCGCAGCGCCTGCGGCTCGTAGGGCGGGGGAGGCGGCTCGGGCGGCGGGCCGGCGGGCGCCTCCGCCTTCTTCGGCTCCTTCGCGGTGGGTTTCGCCTCCTTCTTCGGCTTCGGCTTCGCCGACTTCGGCGCCTCCATCGGCGGGGCGGGAGGAGCTGCGGGAGGCGACGGCGTGAGGAAGGGGATGCGCAGCCAGTCCGGAAGCTGGGCGAAGGCGGGGACCGCAAGGGCGCACGACAGGACAACCGAAAGCGCGAGGGCGAGCCTTGAGCGTCGCGCCTGGAAAATTCGTCGCGTCGTCCTGTCCGCCGCTCGCATCGGAGGCGACTCTAGCTCCTTTCGCCACGCCGGAAAACCGCGGCTTCAGCCCGCGCGCAGGCGCGGCGCCAGAGCGGCGGCGGCGCGCACCACCTCGGCCGTCATCGGCGTCAGCGTCATCGCGTCGAGCGCCTCGGGCGCCGCCCAGGCGACTTCTCCCGCCTCGAGTCCGGGCGTCCCCTCGCCGGCGATCCATTCGGCGACGAAGGAGGCGATGACGAAGTGCCGCCTGACGCCGCCGGCCTCGTCGCGCTCGATCGATTCGACGTGCCGGTTGAAGCCGAGGACGCGCGCCTCGACGCCGACCTCTTCCAGAAGCTCGCGCAGCGCCGCGGCCTCCAGCGTCTCGCCCGCTTCGACGAGGCCGCCGGGCAGCGAGAAAGCGCCCTCGAAGGGCGGGCGAGTGCGCGTCGCGAGCAGCGCCTGCGCCCCGCGGAACACGCAGACGCTGACGGCGAGCAGCGGGAGGGCCGGATAGAGGCGGCTTCCGGCGTGCGAGGACGCGTCGCCGCTCACGGATAAAGACGCTCGCGCGTCCATGGCGCGGCTGCGTCCGTCCGGCGGAAGACGACGCGGTCATGGAGGCGGAAGGCGCCGTCCGACCAGAACTCGATCTGCGTCGGAACGATGCGGTAGCCGGTCCAGTAGGACGGGCGCGGGATCTCGCCGACCGCATATTTCAGGGCGTATTTCGCGACCGCCTTCTCGAGCGCGAATCGGCTTTCGAGCGGGCGCGACTGCTGGCTCGCCCAGGCGCCGATGCGGCTGTCGCGCGCGCGGGACGCGAAATAGGCGTCGGCCTCCGCCTCGCTCACCGGCTCGACGGCGCCGCGCAGACGCACCTGCCGGCGCAGCGACTTCCAGTGCATGACGACGGCGGCCTTCATCGCGGCGGCGAGCTCGCGGCCCTTGGCGCTCTCGGCGTTGGTGTAGAAAACGAAGCCTCTCGGGCTCGCCTCCTTCAGAAGCACCATGCGCACGTCGGGCAACCCGTCGGCGTCGACGGTGGCGAGGGCCATCGCGTCGGGGTCGTTCGGCTCGGAGGCCTTCGCGTCCTCGAACCATTGCGCGAACAGGTCGAAGGGGTCCTGCGCCTGTGTGAAGTCACCCCCCATTAACTTGTTCACGGCTAGATCTCCGAACGACAACTTATTCGCGAGCGTTGCGACCTTGGCGCCCATGAAATGGCTTTCGGGCCATTATCACCGTTCCGGCTTCGCCTCCAGCGCCGCGCGTGCGGCCCGCGGCCTGCCCGCCGTCGCCCTCGCGGCGAGCCTCCTGAGCGGCTGCGCGTTCACCATGCAGGTCGCGCGCTTTTCGACCGACAACGACGACGTCACCGGATCGATCGAGCCGTCGCCCCTCGATTCGCTTCTCGACGCGGAGGACTGGCGACGGGCGCGCGCGGCGCTGTCGACGGCGCTCGATCCGCAGGGCAATGGGGCGGAGGTCGCCTGGGACAATCCCCAATCCGGCGCGAAGGGCGTGTTCGCTCCGCTCGCGCCCCCATATCCTGACGACGGCAAGGTGTGCCGCGCCTTTCGCGCGCAGGCGAAGGCGGGAGACGCCTCCCGCCGCGTCGAGGGCGTCGCCTGCGCCGACAAGAACGGCGACTGGACCATCGCGCGGTCCCGCGAGACGAAACGGGCCTGACGGACCCTCGCTGCGACCGGCGAAGCTTACGGCCGGCGAAGCTTGCGCGAGCGCCTCGAATCCCCCATCTGTGCGTCGATGCATGACCGTCCGATGACGGATTGATCGCGTTCGCGCCACGCCGGGCGGGCGCGTGGAGTGAGCTCGAACTATGCCTGATCCCTATACAGTCCTGGGCGTCGCGAAGAGCGCCGACGCCGCCGCCATCAAGGCCGCCTTCCGCAAGCTCGCCAAGAAGTACCATCCCGACCAGAGCAAGGAGCCGAAGGCCAAGGAGAAATTCTCCGAGATCAACACGGCCTACGAGATCCTCGGCGACGAGAAGAAGCGCGCAGCCTTCGACAGGGGCGAGATCGACGCCGAGGGCAAGCCGCGCCATCCGGGCTTCGAGGGGTTCGGCGCCGGGCCCGGCGGCTTCGGCCGGCGCTCGGCGGGGCAGGGCTTCGAGGGCTTCGAGTTCAATTTCGGCGGCGGCCGGCCGGGCGCCGGAGGCTTCGACGCGAGCGACATCTTGAGCGAGATGTTCGGCGGAGCGGCGGGACGCCGCGGACGCGGAGCGCCGCCTCCGCCGCCGCAGCGCGGCGAGGACATGACGGCGACCGTGACGGTCGGCCTCGCCGACGCCGTCAAGGGAACGACGGCGCGCGTGACCCTGCCGAGCGGGCGCACGCTCGAGGTCAGGATTCCCGCCGGCATCGAGGACGGCAAGCAGATCCGCCTCAAGGGGCAGGGCCATCCGAGCCTTGGCGGCGGCGAGCCCGGCGACGCCCTCGTCACGGTGAAGATCGCGAAACATCCGTTCTTTCGCGTCGAGGGCCGGGACCTGCGCCTCGACCTGCCGGTGACGCTTTATGAGGCTGTGCTCGGCGGCAAGGTCAACGCGCCGACGCTCGACGGCGCGGTGGAGCTCGCTGTGCCGGCCGGCTCGAACGGCGGGCGCACGCTGCGGCTGCGCGGCAAGGGCCTGCCGGGCGCGGCCGGCGCGCCGGCCGGCGACCTGTTCGTGACGCTGCGCGTCGTCCTGCCCGAGGAGAAGGACGAGGAGCTCGCCGCCCTCATGAAGAAATGGGAGGCGCAGAAGCCCTACAACCCGCGCGGCGACCTCGGCTGACGGCGGCCGCCGGCGCCGCTCACCCCCTGCCGCGATAGGGCGGAACTCCCTGGTCGGGCAGCCAGAGTCCCTCCGGCGGAGCGCCCGTCTGCCAGAACACGTCGATCGGGATGCCGCCGCGCGGATACCAGTAGCCGCCGATCCGCAGCCAGCGCGGGGCGAGCGCTTCGACGAGATCCTTGCCGACGCGCAGGGTGCAGTCCTCATGGAACGCGCCGTGATTGCGGAAGGCGCCGAGGTAAAGCTTGAGCGACTTCGACTCGACCAGCCAGTCGCCCGGAACGTAGTCGATCATCAGGGTCGCGAAGTCGGGCTGGCCGGTCACCGGGCAGATCGACGTGAACTCCGGCGCGGTGAAGCGCGCGAGATAGAGCGCGCCCGGATGCGGATTGGGCACGCGCTCAAGCGTCGCCTCGTCCGGCGAGGCGGGCGCCCGGACATCGGCGCCGAGCAGGCTCGCGCCGCTTCGAACCTTAACCATTCCAGCACTCTCTTTTCACGCAGGGCGGCCCGCCGCCTAGCATGGGTTCGCGCCGTCCGTCCAACGAGCGCCATGCGGCGAGCGCTACGGATGTTGACGTCATCCTTGTTCTCATATTGCAATTTATGAATAATGATGACAGATATTTGTTTCTGTCATCATGAATCATGTGTTTGTCTGAAAGTGGAATGGCCGAGGAGAAGATTTCCCGCGAGCACGTCATCGAAGCGACGGAGACGGCGCTGCGCCGGTTCGGGCTCGCCAAGATCAGCGTCGTCGACGTCGCCAAGGCTCTTAAAGTCAGCCACGGCGCCCTCTATCGCCACTTCGACGGCAAGGCGGACATGGTGGACGCCGCGATCGAACGATGGCTCGACCGCCTCGCCGGACCGCTCGCCGTGATCGCGGCGGAGCACGGGCCGGCGCCCGAGCGGATGCGCCGCTGGTTCGACGTGCTGATCGCCTCGCAGGCCGCGAAGGTCCAGAACGATCCGGAGCTCTTCGACGCCTTCCGCGAGCTTGCGCGGCGCGGCGGCCAAGCGATCGACGTGGAGGTCGAGCGCCGCGCCGCCCATCTCGCCAAGATGCTCGATGACGGAATGGCCCAGGGCGCGTTCGAATCGGCGGACGCGGGGACGACGGCGCGCGCCATCCTCGACGCGACGGCGCCGTTCTGGCGGCCCGAGCATGCGGCGGAGTGGCGGCGGCCGCAGGCGCAGGCGCGATTCGACGCCGTCTTCAGGCTCGTCCTGCGCGGCCTCTCGGCGCGCTGACGCAGGCCGTCAGCGCGAAGCCATGCGCCGCCATTTCGCATGAAGCTTGCGCGTCAGCGCGGCGACGCGCGCTTCCTGCGCGGCCCAGAACAGGCGGCTCGCCGCCTCCGTGCCGCGACGAGGGCCGGGCCGCGCGATGCGCAGACGCGCAGGCGCCGCCTCGGACGGCGCGGGGAGGGGACCGGACAGCATCGCCGGCGCGGAGCCGGCCGAAGCGAGATGGGCGCGGGCGCGGCGACAATATTCGACCGAGAGCGGCGTCATCTGCTCCTCGCCGTGCCCGGCGCGATATTTCATCAGCGACCGGCACAGATCGCCCCCGGCGAGGCGCCACGCCTGGGCGAGATAGGCGACGCCGTAGCGGATATTGACCTCCGGGCGCGCGAGCTCCGCGTCGTCGCCGCGAAATCCGAGCATGGCGGCGGTCTGCGGGCGCACCTGCATCAGGCCGATCTCGCCGACCGAGCCGACGACGGACGGATCATAGCCGCTTTCGATCGCGACGACCGCGTCGGCGACGTCGACCGGCAATCCCGTCTTCGCGGCCTCCTTTTGCAGCAACGCGCGAAATTTTGCGCGAGGCCCAGCGCCTGTGGCCGCCGGCGCGACCGCGACAGCCTCTGGAGACGGGTCCGCGCGCGGCGGCGCGTCGATGTCCGCCGGGCGCGGCGCCGGCGCGGCGGCGGGCGCCTCCAGCGCGGACGCGGACGTCGTCGCCGCGAGCGCGCAGCAGGCCAGAAGGCTGGTCAATCTCGCTCGGCGTGCGGCGCTTGCGTTCAACGTCTTATCCGTTCCGGCGTGACGTTCCCGAGAGGCTCCGTCCGCGGCCGCCTTCCGGCGCGTGCTGAAATTATCGTCGGCGCGTTAAAAAATTCCAAGCTCCGCCCGTCCGACGGGGCCTTTTGTCAGGCGTAGCTTCGTCGTAAAAGCCTTGCGCGACAGCCCGGCGTCGAAGAAAGCCGCCTCAACACCCGCCCCCCGAGAATCGCCTTAAGGAGCCGCCATGACCGCGATCATCGACATCGCCGCCCGCGAAATTCTGGACAGCCGCGGCAATCCGACCGTCGAGGTCGACGTGACGCTCGAGGACGGCTCGCACGGCCGCGCCGCCGTTCCCTCCGGCGCCTCGACCGGCGCGCACGAGGCGGTCGAGCTTCGCGACGGCGACAAGTCGCGCTTCGGCGGCAAAGGCGTCCTCAAGGCGGTGGAAAGCGTCAACCGCGACATCTTCGAGGCGCTGAGCGGCCTCGAGGCCGAGGATCAGGCCAAGATCGACCAGATCATGATCGACCTCGACGGGACGCCGAACAAGGCCAGGCTCGGCGCCAACGCCATCCTCGGCGTCTCGCTCGCCGTCGCCAAGGCGGCCGCCACCGCCGCCGCCCTGCCGCTCTATCGCTATATCGGCGGCGTCAACGCCCATGTGCTGCCCGTGCCGATGATGAACATCATCAACGGCGGCGCGCACGCCGACAATCCGATCGACTTTCAGGAGTTCATGATCCTGCCCATGGGCGCCGATTCGATCGCCGACGCGGTGCGCTGGGGCTCCGAGGTGTTCCAGGTGCTGAAGAGCCAGCTCAAGAAGGCTGGCCACAACACCAACGTCGGCGACGAGGGCGGCTTCGCTCCCAATCTGCCATCGGCCGAGGCGGCGCTCGACTTCTGCGTGCAGGCGATCGAAGCGGCTGGGTTCAAACCCGGCGAGGACGTCGCCCTCGGCCTCGACTGCGCGGCGACGGAGTTCTTCAAGGATGGCGCCTATGTCTATGCGGGGGAGGGCGTGAAGCGCTCGCCGCAGGAGCAGGCCGAATATCTCGCCAAGCTTCAGTCGGCCTATCCGATCGTCACCATCGAGGACGCCATGTCGGAGGACGACTGGGCCGGCTGGAAAATCCTGACCGACCTCCTCGGGCGCAAGGTCCAACTGGTCGGCGACGACATTTTCGTCACCAACGTCGCCCGGCTGGAGAAGGGGATCAAGCAGGGCGTCGCCAATTCGATCCTCGTCAAGGTCAACCAGATCGGCTCGCTGACCGAGACGCTCGCCGCCGTCGACATGGCCCAGCGCGCCGGCTACACGGCGGTCATGTCGCACCGCTCCGGCGAGACCGAGGATTCGACCATCGCCGACCTCGCGGTCGCGACGAATTGCGGGCAGATCAAGACCGGTTCGCTGGCGCGCTCCGACCGCACGTCGAAATACAACCAGCTCATCCGCATCGAGGAGGAGCTTGGGTCGCAGGCGGTCTACGCCGGCCGCAAGGCGCTGAAGGCGCTCGACTGACGGGCTTGTGCCCCACGCGGCGCGGCGGCTCTCTTCGCCGCGCCGGCTTAAGCCTCTCGTAACCTTATTGGGCGAGGCTGGCGCATGGTCATCCGCAGGCGCCTGCGCGCCATCGTCTTTCCGCTGCTTCTTTATTGCGTCTCCGGCGCCGCCGGCGGCTATTTCGTCTGGCACGCCCTGAACGGCGAGCGCGGCCTCAAGACCAAGGACGAATATCGGCTCAAGATCGCCGATCTCGAAGCGCAGCTCGCCGGCCTCCAGAGCGAAAGCGACCTGTGGCGGCGGCGCATCGAGCTCGTCAACGGCGCGATCGTCGACCGCGACCTTCTCGACGAGCTTGCGCGCCGTGTCCTCGGCCGCGCGGACAAGAACGACCTCGTCGTCATGCTGCCGCAGCAGGCGCGCTAGCGACGTTCTTCAGCCGGACCGTGAGCTTCGGCTTCGCAGCCGCGCGCGAGGCGCGCTTTCGGCTTTTTTTCCAAACCAGCGCTCGCATTCGGAATGAAGCTGGGTTAGCGTCGCCCTCGCCGAAAACGCTGATTGCAAGAAAGAGCCCCCGATGGCCGAGGCGTCAAGCACAGTCGCGACCGAACCCGCCAGCGCGCCAGCCCCGGCTCCCGCTTCGCCACCGGCCTTCCCGCGAGACGAAGACTTCAAGGCTTACCGCGAAATGCTGCTGATCCGGCGTTTCGAGGAGAAAGCCGGCCAGCTTTACGGCATGGGCCTGATCGGCGGCTTCTGCCACCTCTACATCGGGCAGGAGGCAGTCGTCGTCGGCGTGATGATGGCGGCCAAGCCCGGCGACCAGACGGTCACCAGCTATCGCGACCACGGCCACATGCTCGCCTGCGGCCTCGACCCGAAAGGGGTGATGGCGGAGCTCACCGGACGTCGGGGCGGCCTGTCGAAAGGCAAGGGCGGCTCGATGCACATGTTCTCCAAGGAGAAGCATTTCTACGGCGGCCACGGCATCGTCGGCGCGCAGGTGCCGCTCGGCACCGGTCTCGCGTTCGCCAACCGCTACCGCAATAACGGAAACGTCTGCTTCACCTATTTCGGCGACGGCGCGGCCAACCAGGGCCAGGTCTACGAAAGCTTCAACATGGCCGAGCTCTGGAAGCTGCCGGCCATCTACGTCGTCGAGAACAACCGCTACGCCATGGGAACGTCGGTCACGCGCTCCTCGGCGATGAAGGATTTCTCGAAGCGCGGCCAGAGCTTCAATATTCCCGGCGAGCAGGTCGACGGCATGGACGTGCGCGCGGTGAAGGCGGCGACGGAGCGCGCCCGCGAATGGGCTTCGAGCGGGAACGGTCCGATCATCCTCGAGATGCAGACCTACCGCTACCGCGGCCACTCCATGTCGGACCCCGCCAAATACCGCAGCAAGGAAGAAGTCCAGAAGATGCGCGAGGAGCATGACCCGATCGAGCAGGTCCGCGCGCGCCTCCTCAACGCCCATGCGGCGACCGACGACGAATTGAAGGCGGTCGACGCCGAGGTGCGCGGCATCGTCGCCAAGGCGGTCGATTTCGCCTCGCACGACCCCGAGCCGGACCCCTCCGAGCTCTGGACCGACGTTTTGCGATAGGCCCTCGCGCGGCGCGGCGAGGTTGGGGCGCAGGGACGAGTTCAGGAAAATCCGATGTCGACCAATATTCTGATGCCCGCGCTCTCGCCCACCATGGAGCAGGGCAAGCTCGCCAAGTGGCTGAAGAAGGAAGGCGATCCCGTGCGCTCCGGCGACGTGCTCGCCGAGATCGAGACCGACAAGGCGACCATGGAGGTCGAGGCGGTCGACGAGGGCGTGCTCGCTAAAATTCTCGTGCCCGCCGGCGCCGACAACGTCGCCGTCAACACGCCGATCGCCGTGCTGGCCGGGGAGGGCGAAGACGCCTCCGCCGTCGCCGCTCCCGCGCCAGCCGCCAACGGCGCCGCCGCCGAGCCGCCCATGGCCAAGCCCGCTCCCGAATCGGCCGCGCCGGCGACGCCCGCCGTCGCGGCGCCGCTCGTGCGGGCGCCGGACACGCCGGAAGGAACGGAATTCGTCTCGCAGACCGTGCGCGAGGCGTTGCGCGACGCGATGGCCGAGGAGATGCGGCGCGACGACAGCGTCTTCGTCATGGGCGAGGAAGTCGCCGAATATCAGGGCGCCTACAAGATCACGCAGGGGTTGCTGCAGGAGTTCGGCGACCGCCGCGTCGTCGACACGCCGATCACCGAGCATGGCTTCGCCGGCCTCGGCGTCGGCGCGGCGATGGCCGGGCTCCGTCCGATCGTCGAGTTCATGACCTTCAACTTCGCCATGCAGGCGATGGACCAGATCATCAACTCCGCCGCCAAGACGCTCTACATGTCCGGCGGCCAGATGGGCTGCCCGATCGTGTTCCGCGGCCCGAACGGCGCCGCGGCCCGCGTCGCCGCGCAGCACAGCCAGGATTTCACGGCCTGGTATTCGAATGTGCCGGGCCTCTCCGTGGTCGCCCCCTATAGCGCGGCCGACGCCAAGGGGCTCTTGAAGACCGCCATCCGCGATCCCAATCCGGTCATTTTCCTAGAGAACGAGATTCTCTACGGGCACAGCTTCGACGTGCCGAAGCTCGACGATTTCACCATTCCCTTCGGCCGGGGGCGCGTCGCGCGGCCGGGCGGGGACGTCACCATCGTCTCCTTCTCGATCGGCATGGTCTACGCCCTGAAGGCGGCGGAGGAGCTCGCCAAGGAAGGGATCGAGGCCGAGGTGATCGACCTGCGCACGATCCGCCCGATGGACACGGAGCTCATCGTCGAATCGGTGAAGAAGACGGGACGCTGCGTGACGGTGGAGGAGGGTTGGCCGCAGAGCGGCGTCGGCGCCGAGATCATCGCCGTCCTCATGGAGAAGGCGTTCGACTATCTCGACGCGCCGGTGACCCGGATCTGCGGCAAGGACGTGCCGATGCCTTACGCCGCCAATCTCGAGAAGCTCGCCCTGCCCAACATCGGCGAGGTCGTCGCCGCCGCCAAATCCGTCCTCTACGTCTGAGCCAGCGTCGCCCTGCCGCAAGGGACGCCGGAACGCGCCGACGCCCTGCTCGCATCGAAGAGCCGCCCATGTCCGTCAACATCCTCATGCCCGCGCTCTCGCCGACCATGGAGAAGGGCAATCTCGCCCGATGGTTGAAGAAGGAAGGGGATAAAGTGAAATCCGGCGACGTGCTCGCCGAGATCGAGACCGACAAGGCGACCATGGAGGTCGAGGCGGTCGACGAGGGCGTGCTCGCCAGGATTCTCGTTCCCGACGGAACGGCCGACGTCGCGGTCAACGACGTCATTGGCGTGATCGCGGATGAAGGCGAGGATGTCTCAACCGCGGCGCCCGCGAAATCCGCCGCCGCGCCGCCTGCCGCTCCTGCGGCCGCTCCCTCCGCGGCGCCGGCCGCGCCCGCGCCGCCCGCTGCGGCGAGCGGCCACGCCGGCGGCGCGCGCCTGTTCGCTTCGCCGCTCGCCCGCCGCCTCGCCAAGGCCGGCGGCCTCGACCTTTCCTCCGTGAAAGGTTCCGGCCCGCACGGACGCATTGTCGAGCGCGACGTCAAGGCGGCGCTCGCCGCGCCGCGCGCGCAACCACAGGTGGCGGAGACGGCGTCGCCGCCCGCGCCGGCCGCGGCCGCCTCCGCCGCTCCCGTCTCAGCGCCCGCGTCGGACGAGGCGATCAAGAAATTCTACGCGCCCGGCTCATATGAGGAAGCAGCGCATGACTCGATGCGCAAGACGATCGCCCGCCGCCTCGTCGAGGCGAGTCAGACGATCCCGCATTTCTACCTGTCCGTCGACTGCGATCTCGACGCCCTCATCGCCCTGCGCGAGACGGTGAACGCGCAGGCGCCGCGGGACAAGGACGGCAAGCCCGCCTTCAAGGTTTCAGTCAACGACTTCGTCATCAAGGCGCTGGCGCTCGCGCTCATGCGCGTTCCCGACGCCAACGTGACCTGGACGGAAGGGGCGATGCTGAAGCACCGCCAGGCCGACGTCGGCGTCGCCGTGTCGATCCCGGGCGGGCTCATCACGCCGGTCGTGCGCGCCGCCGATGCGAAGTCGCTGTCGACGATCTCGCGCGAGATGAAGGATTTCGCCGCAAGAGCCAAGGCGCGCAAGCTCAAGCCTGAGGAATATCAGGGCGGCTCGTCGTCGGTGTCGAACCTTGGCATGTTCGGGATCAAGAATTTTTCGGCGATCATCAATCCGCCGCAGGCCTCGATCCTCGCCGTCGGCGCCGGCGAGAAGCGGGTCGTCGTCAAGGATGGCGCGCCTTCCGTCGCGACCTTGATGAGCGTGACCCTTTCGACCGATCATCGGGCCATCGACGGCGCGCTCGGCGCCGAGCTTCTCGCCGCGTTCAAGTCGCTGATCGAGCAGCCGATGAGCATGCTGGTCTGACGCAGTCCCAGCCGCCGCGGGGCCTCGCCGCCAGGGCCTCGTCCGCCCACCTTTCTAGCGAGCGCATCATGGCCGACTCTTACGACGTTCTCATCATTGGCGGAGGGCCGGGCGGCTATGTCGCGGCCATCCGAGCCGCGCAGCTCGGGCTCAGGACCGCCGTCGTCGAGCGCGAGCATCTTGGCGGCATTTGCCTCAACTGGGGCTGCATCCCGACCAAGGCGCTGCTGCGCTCGGCGGAGATCTTCCATTACCTCGAGCACGCGAAGGACTACGGCCTTTCAATCACAGGAGAAGCGAAGGCCGACCTCGCCGCCGTCGTCAAGCGCTCGCGCGGCGTCTCGGCGCAGCTCAACGCCGGCGTCGCCTTCCTCATGAAGAAGAACAAGATCGACGTCATCTGGGGCGAAGCGACGATCACCAAGCCCGGCGAGGTCGCGGTCGCGGCGACGAAGAAGACGATCGTGCAGCCGCAAAATCCCGTCCCCAAGGGCGTCCTGGGCGAAGGCGCCTACCGCGCGAAGCACATCATCGTCGCGACCGGCGCGCGGCCCCGCGCGCTGCCGGGCCTTGAGCCGGACGGCGAGAAGATCTGGACCTATTTCGAGGCGATGAAGCCCGCCGCCTTTCCGAAGAGCTTGATCGTCATGGGCTCGGGCGCGATCGGCATTGAATTCGCCTCCTTCTATCGCACGCTCGGCGCCGAGGTGACCGTCGTCGAGGTGCTGCCGCAGCTTCTGCCCGTCGAGGACGCCGAGATCGCCGCGCTCGCGCGCAAGCGCTTCGAGAAGCAGGGCATGAAGATCCTGATCTCGACCAAGGTGACCAGGGTCGACAAGTCCGGGGAGGGCGTGACCGCGACGCTCGAGGACGACAAGGGGCAGGTCCAGACGCTCAAGGCCGAGCGCATGATCTCGGCGGTCGGCGTCGTCGGCAATGTCGAGAACCTTGGCCTCGAGGCGGCGGGCGTCGCGCTCGAGCGCGGGACGATCAAGATCGACGGGCTCGGCCGCACCAATGTTCCGGGAATCTACGCCATCGGCGACGTCGCCGGCCCGCCGATGCTGGCGCACAAGGCCGAGCATGAGGGCGTGATCTGCGTCGAGGCGATCGCCGGCCTCCATCCGCACGCCATGGACAAGCTCATGATTCCCGGCTGCACCTATTGCAATCCGCAGATCGCCTCGGTGGGGCTGACGGAGGCGAAGGCGAAGGAAGCCGGCTACGAGCTCAAGGTCGGGCGCTTTCCGTTCATCGGCAACGGCAAGGCGATCGCGCTCGGAGAGCCGGACGGCCTCGTCAAGACGATCTTCGACGCCAAGACCGGCAAGCTGCTCGGCGCGCATATGGTCGGGGCGGAGGTGACCGAGCTCATCCAGGGCTTCGTCGTCGCGATGAACTGCGAGACGACCGAGGCAGAGCTCATCAACACGGTGTTCCCGCATCCGACGCTCTCCGAGACCATGCACGAGAGCGTGCTCGACGCCTATGGCCGGGTGGTCCACACGTGATTTAAGATAATTGAAAGGAAGCTCCGATGTTAACGGATGTTTTTAAATGTTTTTCTTTTACTATATTTGTATTATCATTCAATACTATTACTTTCGCATTCGCGGCCGACACCTGCGACCCTATACTAATATGGGGATCGGCTAACACAATAGAAGTAACTAATACTGCCGCCACAAATTCTGCCTTATATTCTGAAAACTGCGGCATCTCGGCAGAAAAAATGGACAGTACGCAAAGAGCAAAGGCAGCCGCCAGTCTAATAGGTGTCGGAAGTGGTGACGGAAGCGTCGATATTGCGACAACTAATGCTAAAATTAATCAGTGGTGTGACAAATTTAGAAATAATGCTACTGCCAACTCTGCTTCTTCGGTGAAAGCACGGACGATATTTGCTCCTTCAGTCGCGGCTTGGACAACTTGTAAACAACTTCAAGCTTCCGAGATTGAAGTCAATCCCTCATTTTATGATAAAAATTCTGGTGCGTCTTTCAACATACGTTATACCGGTAGTGCGCATGGCTTGATTTTTTATGGCGTATCAACAAAGAATTTTTCCTGCACTACAAAAGCTCCCAAGAACGGGGGAACAGTAGTTATTGATGAAAAGCAACTTAGATCTGGCGTCGAGCTTGGCGCGCAGGCTATTAGTATTACTTGCGATAGAGACCCTGAAGCGGAACAAACAATTAATGGGATTAAGCACAAGATATGGCCTTCCGGATATATTAGTATCAACACGGCTGGAAGATATCCTCTTGTATTTGTTGTTCCTGAGCGATCGGAGCCTCGTTTAGAGTCTGACGAAACTTCAGATGTTTTGCTTGAACTGCAGAATACTATAGAAATACATAATCGTGATATATATACTCTGCAAAAAATGCTCGAAGATGCATATAAAAGAACAGGGGATATTAAGTGGGTTATAGCCGCAGACGAAAACAGCTGCCCTTATGATTATTCATACGCTGCTACTTATTATCTGCCTGCTGGCGATAAGCATGCAGCAGCGGTTGGTCCTTTTCCCATGACGGATTTTACAGATGTCGGCGTTGCCAACGCTCACTTTTGGACGGAAAAAATAGCTATATGCAAACACAATTGATAATTAAAATAACATGGCGCTTTTGGCGCTTGGCGGGCTGCGCCGACTAGGAGCGGGGAATGAATGGTTTCGGTTCCGATCTGATTGACGACGTTCAAACGGAAATCGTTAAACCTCGCCATCCCGAGAAGGCCCATCGCCCCGACCAGCCGACGCTGCGCAAGCCGGAGTGGATTAGAGTCCGCGCGCCAGGCTCGCCGGAATGGGCCAAGACCAACGCCATCGTCAAGACGCACAAGCTCGTGACGGTATGCGAGGAGGCCGGCTGCCCGAACATCGGCGAATGCTGGGCGAAGAAGCACGCCACCTTCATGATCATGGGCGGCGTCTGCACGAGGGCCTGCGCCTTCTGCAACGTCGCGACCGGCCTGCCGCGCGGCCTCGACCCCGATGAGCCGCGCCGGGTCGCCGACGCCGTGGCCAAGCTCGGCCTGTCCCATGTCGTGATCACGTCGGTCGACCGCGACGATCTTCGCGACGGCGGCGCGGGTCATTTCGCCCGCGTCATCGGCGCCATCCGCGCCGCCAGCCCGTCGACCACGGTCGAGGTGCTGACGCCCGACTTCCTGCGCAAGCCCGGCGCGCTCGAAATCGTCATCGCGGCGGCGCCCGACGTCTTCAACCACAACCTGGAGACGGTCGCCTCGAAATATCTCTCCGTGCGCCCGGGCGCGCGCTATTTCCATTCCTTGCGTCTTCTGCAGCGGGTGAAAGAGCTTGCGCCCACGATCTTCACCAAGTCCGGCATCATGGTCGGGCTTGGCGAGGAGCGACACGAGGTGCTGCAGCTTATGGACGATCTGCGCAGCGCCGACGTCGATTTCATGACCATCGGCCAATATCTCCAGCCGACGAAGAAGCATCATGCTGTGGCGCGATTCGTGACGCCCGACGAATTCGCCTCCTACGCGGAAATCGGGCGCGCCAAGGGCTTTCTGCTGATGTCGTCGTCGCCGCTCACGCGCTCCTCGCATCACGCAGGCGACGATTTCGCCAGGCTCAAGGCGAACCGGCTCGCCGCCGCGCCCTTGCGGCGCGCCTAGAGCCTCGCTAGATCAGGCCGGTTCCAGCGGCGGCCGCCGCCGCGATTCCTGCGGACGGACGCAATCCCCGCGCCAGCGAAGCCATGCCCTCTTTCAAAACGGTCCGAACGATCCGTCATAGCGCGGCCGAGATGTTCGATCTCGTCGCCGACGTCGAGGCTTATCCGCAATTCGTGCCGCTGTGTCAGGACCTCAAGGTGCGTCGGCGGACGGAAGCGGGCGACGCGACGACCAAGATCGCGCTGATGACCGTCGGCTACAAGGCGATTTGCGAGACCTTCACGAGCCGGGTTCATTGCGACAGGCAAAATCTTGAAATTATTGCAGAATATGTAGACGGACCATTTCATCACCTTCGGAATAAATGGTCGTTTCACGACGCCGGACCATCCATGTGCAAGGTGGAGTTCGAGATCGCCTATGAATTTCGCAGCCGCGCGCTCGCCGCGCTGATGGGCGGCGTGTTCGACAGGGCGTTCAGAAAATTCGCGCAAGCCTTTGAGGAACGGGCTGATCTTGTTTATGGAGCGCGTTGAAGACTCAGTCCGTGAATTGCGCGAGAAGCATGATCGCCGTAGCGACCGACGCGAGGCGTATCTCGTGTCGTGACCGCTCGCCGAATCGTCTTTCAAAAGTCGTCGCGCCGCCGTCGCGCCGCGCGCAGCCGAAATAGACCAGCCCGACCGGTTTGGCGGCCGTCCCGCCGCCCGGTCCGGCGACGCCGGTGACGGACACGGCGAGATCCGCGAGCGAGCGATCGAGCGTTCCTTTCGCCATCGCGCGAGCGACGTCCGGGCTCACCGCGCCATGACGCGCGATCAGAGCGGCGTCGACGCCGAGGCTCTGCGCCTTGGCTTCGTTCGAATAGGTGACGAACCCGCGCTCGAAGACGTCGGACGAGCCGGCGATCGACGTGAGGAGCCCGGCGACCAACCCGCCCGTGCAGGACTCAGCGGTCGCGATCTTCAGATGTCTGGATCGGCAGAGCTCAAGAAGGCGTCCGGCCTCGTCCAGCATCGCCTCGTCGAACATCGCTCCGCCCTCGCACATGTTTGAGTGAAAGATTGAGACTGTACGGCAAGCCTTTGGAATACAGTTTTTTCTTAAAGATACGCTTCAGGACGCCTTCAGCGGCAGCCGCACGGTGGCGACGGCGAGCGCCGCGATTCCTTCCTCACGGCCGGTGAAGCCGAGACGCTCGCTCGTCGTCGCCTTGACCGCCACGCGGTCGATCGAGACGCCCATGGTCGCCGCAAGGCTGGCGCGGATGGCGTCGCGATGGGGGCCGATCTTTGGACGCTCGCAGACGAGGGTCGCGTCGACATGGGCGATCATGCCGCCGTGCTCGCGCACGCGCGACGCCGCATAGGCGAGGAATATGTCGGAGCGCGCGCCTTTCCATTGTGGATCCGACGGCGGGAAATGGCTGCCGATGTCGCCGTCCGCCAGCGCCCCGAGCAAGGCGTCGGTCACCGCATGACTTAACACGTCGGCGTCGGAGTGCCCGACAAGGCCATGATCATGCGCGATTTTCACCCCGCCGAGCCAGATATGGTCGCCCTCGCCCAGGGCGTGCACATCGTAGCCCTGGCCGAGCCGGACGTCGACGAGCTCGGCGACGAGCCTCGCCTCGGCCGCGGCGAGGTCGTCGGCGCTGGTGATCTTCATGTTCGCGGCGTCTCCTTCGAAGACGAAGACGCGCTCGCCCGCCCATTCGGCGATGGCGGCGTCGTCGGTGAGGCCATGGGCGCCGGCTTCCGCCGCGCGGCGGTGGGCGTTGAGGATGAGGTCGAACGCGAAGGCCTGCGGCGTCTGGACGGCGCGCAGCCGGGCCCGGTCGGGGGTCCCCTCGATCGAGCCGTCCGCGGCGATCTCCTTGATCGTGTCGGTGACGGGGACGCCGGGAATCGCCGCGCCGTGATCCTTCGCGGCCCCTATCGCGCGGGCGACGAGCGCTTCGCTGGGGAAGATGCGCGCCGCGTCGTGAATGAGGACGACGCTCGGCCTGCGTCGCTCCTTGGCCAGAACTTCGAGGCCGGCGCGCACGCTCTCCTGACGCGTCGCGCCGCCGAAGGCCGGCGGCCGCAACCGCGCCTGCGCCGAAACCGGCAACGACGCGAGAGATTGGGCGTAAAGCTCGCCGTCTTCGGCGTTGATCGAGACGACGATCGTCGCCTGCGGCGCGGCGCGGTGGAGCGCGGCGAGACTTCGAGCCAGGACGCTCGCGCCCGCGACGTCGCGATATTGCTTCGGCAGGCCGCCGCCGGCGCGCGCGCCGCGTCCCGCCGCGACGACGACGATCGCAAGATGATCTTCGTTTTGATCTTCGCTGCTTCCTGCGACGCCCATGGACGGTCTCTTCGTGGTTCGGCCCGTTCCTCCCGCGTTTGCCGGCCGGCGTCAAATCGGCTTGGCGTCGTGACGTCGCGATTCGAAAATCCCGTTGCCGCATCGCACAAAGTGATTATGATATAGGCATGGGCGCAACTGCTGAGATATTAGGCAAAACGTGTTCGGCGCCGATCGTCGTCGGGCCCCATGTCCTGAGTGGCGCCGCGTTCCTCGCGCCGATGTCGGGCGTGACCGACGTCGTCATGCGGCGGATCGCGCGACGCTTCGGCGCTTCGATGACGGTCACGGAGATGGTGGCGGCGGAGGCCTACGTCGAAGGCGACGCGCAGACCCTTCTGCGCGCGGAGGGGTGCGGCGTCGGCCTCCACATGGTGCAGATCGCCGGCCGCTCGCCCGTGGCCATGGCGCGCGCCGCACGCGCCGCCTGCGACGCCGGGGCGGCGATCGTCGACCTCAACATGGGATGCCCGGCCAAGAAAGTGGTGGGCGGCTACGCGGGCGCCGCGCTCATGCGCGACCTTTCGCTCGCCGCCGCGATCATCCGCGCCGTGGTCGCCGCGGCGGACCATCCGGTGACGCTCAAGATGCGCCTTGGCTGGGACGAAGGCTCCGTCAACGCGCCGGAGCTCGCCCGGATCGCGCAATCGGAAGGCGTCGCCCTGCTGACCGTGCATGGACGCACGCGCAGCCAGTTCTACGCCGGAGCGGCGGACCGGGCGGCGATCCGCGCCGTGAAGGAAAGCGTGAGCATTCCGGTGGTCGCCAACGGCGATTGCGCGAGCCTCGCCGACGCCCGGGCCATGCTGGCGGCGTCCGGCGCGGACGGCGTCATGATCGGGCGGGCAGCGGTCGGCCAGCCCTGGCTCGTCGGCGAGATCGCCCGCGGCCTCGCCGGCGAGGCGCTCCATGTCCCCGCGGCGGCGCGCCTCGAGGCGGCGCTCGAACATTATGAAGGACTTTTGCGTCTTTTCGGGCGGGAGCAGGGCGTGCGCCACGCCCGCAAACATCTCGCCGCCTACGCTGACCGCTCGGGCGCGCCGCCGGACGCGCTCCTGCGCGCCCGGCTGGTGACGACGGAAGAGCCACGGGAGGCGCGGGCGCTTCTTGCGGCGCTTTTCGAGCCGATTCACGCGGAGGCCGCCTGATGACGCTGTTGCTCGCCGCCGCGCCGGAGCAGGGCGTGGCGAATTGCGCCGACGCCGCAAGGCTTCTCGACGCCTTGCCGCATCCGGTGATGGCCGTGCGGCCGGACGGCGCGATCGGCGACGCCAACCTCGCGGCCGAAAGCTTCTTCGGCATGAGCCGCGAGCTGATGCGCCATCATCGGCTCGCACAGCTCGTCGTCCCTGGCTCGCCGCTGCTCGCCTTCGTCGAGCAGGTGCGGGAGACGGGCGCGGCGTTCAAGGGCTATCGCGTCGCGCTGGCCTTCGCCCGCGGCGGGCCCGAAATCCTCGTCGACGTCTTCGTGACGCCGCTGCCCGGGTCGGCCGAAGGCGTCGTGCTGATGCTGCAGGAGCGCGCGGTCGCCGACAAGCTCGACCGCCAGCTGACGCATCGCGGCGGTGCGCGGTCCGTCGCCGCGATGGCCTCCATGCTCGCCCATGAGATCAAGAATCCGCTTTCGGGAATCAGGGGCGCCGCGCAGCTTCTCGAGACGGAGGCCAATGATTCCGACCGCGCGCTGACGCGCCTGATCTGCGAGGAGACGGACCGGATCGTGAAGCTCGTCGACCGGATGAGCGCTTTCGCGGACGAACGGCCGATCGAACGCGAAAGCGTCAACATCCACGCCGTCCTCGACCATGTGAAGAAGGTCGCCCAGGCGGGATTCGCCCGCCGCATCCGGTTCCACGAATATTACGACCCCTCGCTCCCGCCGGTGCTCGGCGACCGCGACCAGCTCGTCCAGCTGTTCCTCAACCTTATCAAGAACGCCGCCGAGGCGATCGGCGACGACGCGGAAGGCGACATCGAATTGTCGACGGCGTTCCGCCCCGGCGTGCGGATGCAGGCGCCGGGCTCGAAGGCGCCGGTCAGCCTGCCCCTTGAATGCTGCGTGCGGGACAACGGGAGCGGCGTTCCCGCCGAAGTCATGCCCTATCTGTTCGATCCCTTCATCACCACGAAGGCGAGCGGAAGCGGCTTGGGACTTGCATTGGTGGCCAAGATCGTCGGCGACCATGGCGGCGTGATCGAATGCGACTCGGCCCCGCGCCGCACCACTTTCCGAGTTCTGATGCCGCTAAGCTCCCGGCGAGGGGCGCGACAAACTTCCGACTGACGCGCGGCGGGCGCTCGACGCGAGGCGCCGCGCCCGTCCGATCCAAGGCTTGAGACCATGCCCACCGGAAACATCCTCATCGCCGACGACGACACGGCGATCCGCACCGTGCTCAGCCAGGCGCTGTCGCGGGCGGGCTACGACGTGCGCGCCACCGGCACGGCGGCCACCCTCTGGCGCTGGGTGCAGTCGGGCGACGGCGACCTCGTCATCACCGACGTCGTGATGCCCGACGAGAACGCCTTCGAGCTGCTGCCGAAGATGAAGAAATTGCGGCCCGAGCTGCCGATCATCGTCATGAGCGCGCAGAACACCTTCATGACCGCGATCAAGGCGTCCGAGCGAGGCGCCTACGACTATCTGCCGAAGCCGTTCGACCTGCGCGAACTCGTCTCGATCGTCGGACGGGCGATGAGCGAGCCCAAGAACCGCGTCAAGGTCGAGCGCCGCGAGGAGCTCGAAGGGATGCCGCTGGTCGGCCGCTCCCCGGCGATGCAGGAGATCTACCGCTCCCTCGCGCGGCTCATGCAGACCGACCTCACGGTGATGATCAGCGGCGAATCAGGCACGGGCAAGGAGCTCGTCGCCCGCGCCCTGCACGACTACGGCAAGCGGAAGAAGGGTCCGTTCGTCGCGATCAACATGGCGGCCATCCCGCGCGACCTGATCGAGAGCGAACTGTTCGGCCATGAGAAGGGCGCCTTCACCGGCGCCAACCAGCGCTCGTCCGGGCGCTTCGAGCAGGCGGAAGGCGGCACGCTTTTCCTCGACGAGATCGGCGACATGCCGATGGAGGCGCAGACCCGGCTCCTGCGTGTCCTTCAGCAGAGCGAATACACCACCGTCGGCGGCCGCATGCCGATCAAGACCAACGTGCGGATCATCGCCGCCACCAACAAGGACCTCGCCGCGCTCATTCAGCAGGGGCTGTTCCGCGAGGATCTGTTCTTCCGCCTCAACGTCGTCCCGCTGCGCTTGCCGCCGCTGCGCGAGCGCGTCGAGGACATCGGCGACCTCGCGCAGCATTTCTTCGCGCAGGCGGCGAGCGAGGGCCTGCCGCTGAAGCACGTCGAGCCCGACGCGCTCGACCGGATGAAGCGCTATCGCTGGCCGGGCAACATCCGCGAGCTCGAAAATCTCACTCGCCGGCTCGCGGCGCTCTACCCGCAGGAGGCGATCACCGGACAGCTCATCGACGCGGAGCTGTCGGTCAACGCGCCGGGCCTCGCCCAGCCTGTCGTCGCTTCGGCCGCCGGCGCCGCGCGCTTGCCGGAGCCGCAGGAGCGGGGGCAGGGCCTCGCCGCAGCCATGGAGCGGCATCTCGCGGACCTGTTCCGCGGCCATGGCGAAAGCCTCCCGCCGCCTGGGCTCTACCATCGCATCCTGCGTGAGTTGGAGCACCCCCTGATCTCAGCCGCCCTCGCGGCGACGCGCGGCAATCAGATCAAGGCGGCCGAGCTGCTCGGCCTCAACCGCAACACGCTTCGCAAGAAGGTCCGCGACCTCGACATCCGCCTGATGCGGTCGCCAAGGTAGGCGGGCGCGGCGGCCATTCGACGCGAGAGCCGCGAACGGCCGCGGATTTGTCGCAATTGTGCAACAGCGTGGCATAAACGCAACTTCAGCATGGCGGCGAACGGCTGAAGCGCGGCGGCGCGCCGAGACCCTTCGGCCGCGCCTGCAAGACGCGACGTCGCGCCGGACGCCCCTACGCGCCGACGCTGGTCCGATCGGATCGCATCGAGCCGATCGACAAGACGACGCCCGGGCGCTTTAAGCTATGGCGTTGGCGATTCCCCGGCGGATGAATGACGCGCGACGAAGCCAGATCGAAACCTAGGGATCCGGGGCCGCGACACGACCGCCGCTTCACGGTGCGCTATGGCCCCGCGGCGGTGATTCTCGTCCTGCTGACGGCGCTCGTCAGCTTCCTGATCTTCGCCGGATTCACGCCGTTGCCGCCGACGAACGCCGTGCTGCTGGGCATGCTCGTCGTCAACGTCGCAGGCATCTTCCTCGTCTTCTGCTTCATTCTGGTCGAGGCCTGGTCCCTGTTCAAGGCGCGGCGCGCTGGCGTCGCGGGGGCGCAGCTTCATATCCAGATCGTCGCGCTCTTCTCCATCGTCGCCGCGGCGCCGGCGCTGCTGATGGCTTGGGTCGGCTCCGTGATGCTTGACCGCAGCCTCAACCCGAACTTCATGCGCGACGGCCGCGCTTTCGTGCAGACCACCATCGACGCCGCGCGCCTGTTCCGCGAGGCGCAGTGCAAGTCGCTTCTGCAGGAGGCGCGCCTGACCGCCTCCGACCTCGACCGCGCCAAGCTGATGTTCGAAGTCGACCGGCCGCTGTTCCGCGAATTCCTGACCTCCCGCACGCGCTTCCTCGGCTTCGCCGCGGCGGCTCTGATGAAGCCGGACGGCGCGATCATAGAAAAGGTCGATTCGGGCGCGCCCGTCGGCGCCCCGATCGCCCGGCCCGAGCCGCAGGATTTCGAGGACGCGCGCAAGAATGAGCCCCTGTGCCTCATCATCGACGAGGGGCGCGGCTTCGCCGCCGTGCGCCAGCTCGCCTCGTTCGAGAACACTTTCCTTTACGTGTCGCGCCCGGTCGATCCTTTCACGGTCGAGTTTCCGCGCCAGGCGGCGCGCCTCGTCACTCTCTATGACGCCTTCGACAGCCATCGCAGGAGCATCCAGATCGCCTTCGCGACGATGTTCGCCCTGATCGCGCTGATCATGCTTCTCTCGGCGACCTGGCTGGGGCTGTCTTTCGCCAACCGCCTCGTCGCGCCGATCCGGCGCCTCATCGCCGCGACCGATCAGGTCTCCTCCGGCAACCTCAACGTGCAGGTCGCGGTCCGCAAGAACGAGGGGGACCTCGCCCATCTCGGCGAGACGTTCAACAAGATGACTTCAGAGCTGCGCCTGCAGCAGAACCGCCTGATCGCGGCGAGCAGCCTGATCGACGAGCGGCGCCTGTTCACAGAGGCCGTCCTGTCGGGGGTGCCGGTGGCCGTCGTCGCGGTCGGCTCGCGCGGCGAGATCACCGTCCTGAACCCGTCCGCGGCGCGTCTCATCCAGCTCGAGGGAGGGCAGGCGAAGGCGGCGATCGGGCGCCCGCTTGAAGAGGTGCTGCCCGAAATCAAGGACATTTTCGCCGAGGCGCGCGCCGGGCAGGCCCGCATGAGCCCCACCGAAGCGTCGATCGCCCGCGGCGGCCTCGAGCGCCTGTTCAGCGTCAGCGTCATCAGCGCCCCGACGGGCCGCTCGGGCAAGAGCTACATCGTGACGCTCGACGACATCACGGATCTCGTCAGCGCCCAGCGCACGGCGGCCTGGGCCGACGTCGCCCGCCGCATCGCCCATGAGATCCGCAACCCGCTGACGCCGATCCAGCTGTCGGCCGAGCGCATCAAGCGCAAATACGGCAAGCTCATCACTCAGGATCGCGACATCTTCGACCAGTGCACCGACACGATCGTGAGGCAGGTCGACGACATCAAGCGCATGGTGGACGAATTCTCCTCCTTCGCCCGGATGCCGAAGGCGCGCGTCGAGAACGACGACCTCAGCGAATGCGTGCGCCGCGTGCTCTTCCTCATGCGCGTCGCCCATCCGGCGCTCGTCTTCGAGGAGGATCTTCCGGCCGAGCCGGTTCACGGGCGTTTCGACCGCCGGCTTCTGTCGCAAGCCTTGACCAACATAGTAAAGAACGCGACTGAAGGCATAGAGGCGCAGGCGACGCTCGAAAGCGCGGCCGGCGCAGCGTTTGAGGGCCGGATCCGCGTCCGTCTTTCGGTTTTGGGAGATCTGGTCTTTATCGACGTGATGGACAATGGGAAGGGCTTCCCCAAGGACAACCGCCAGCGGCTGCTCGAGCCCTATATGACGACCCGGGCCGAGGGCACCGGCCTTGGCCTGCCGATCGTCGCCAAGATCCTCGCGGACCATGGCGGCGGCCTCGAGCTGCGCGACGCGCCGGCGGGCAGGGGCGCCTGGGTCCGGCTGTACTTTCCGCTCGCCGGCCAGGCGCAGGACGGGCAGGGGCGCGGCCAGGACGAAGCGCGCGCCGACGCCCGCCCGCAAGGCGCCGCAGCGTCGGCGCAAAATCCATAGGAGAGGTCATGGCGAGCGACATCCTCATCGTCGACGACGAGGCCGACATCCGCGACATCGTCTCCGGAATTCTGTCGGACGAGGGCCATGGCGCGCGCACGGCGAGGAATTCGGACGAGGCGCTGGCCGCCGTCGAGGCGCGCCGCCCGAGCCTCATGTTCCTCGACATCTGGCTGCAGGGCTCGAAGCTCGACGGGCTGCAGATCCTGAAGACCGTCAAGGAGCAGCACCCCAATCTGCCGGTGGTGATGATCTCGGGCCACGGCAACATCGAGACGGCGGTGCAGGCGATCAAGCTCGGCGCCTATGATTTCATCGAGAAGCCGTTCAAGGCGGACCGGCTCGTCCTCGTCGCCGAGCGCGCGCTTGAGGCCTCGCGCCTCAAGCGCGAGGTCAGCGAGCTGCGCGTGCGCGCAGGCGTCGTCAACAAGATCGTCGGCCGCTCGAGCGCGGTGAACCAGCTGCGCCAGACGATCGAGCGCATAGGGCCGGCGAACTCGCGCGTCCTCATCACCGGCGCGCCGGGCTCCGGCAAGGAGCTCGCCGCGCGCTCGATCCATGAGCATTCGGCGCGCGCGCGCGGCCCCTTCGTCGTCATCAACGCCGCGACCATCGAGCCGGAGACGATGGAGACCGAGCTCTTCGGCGTCGAGGGCCCCCCCGGCGCGGCGCGCAAGATCGGCGCGCTCGAGGAGGCGCACGGCGGCACGCTTTATCTCGACGAGATCGCCGACATGCCGCGCGAGACGCAAGGCAAGATCCTGCGCGTCCTCGTCGAGCAGAATTTCCAGCGGGTGGGGGGAGGGGCGCGCGTCCACGTCGATGTGCGCATCATCTCGTCGAGCGCCCGCGACCTCGCGGCGCTGATCGCCGAAGGCGCCTTCCGCGAGGATCTATTTCATCGCCTCGCCGTGGTTCCGCTGCGCGTGCCCTCGCTCTCCGAGCGGCGCGAGGACATCTCCGAGCTGATCGCATTTTTCATGGACCAGGTTTCGGCGACTTCCGGCATGCCGAAGCGCACAATCGCCGACGACGCGATGGCCGTGCTGCAGTCGCACGACTGGCCCGGCAATTTGCGCCAGCTGCGCAACAACGTCGAGCGGCTGATGATTCTCTCCGCCGGCGACCCCTCCGCGCCCGTCACCGCCGACCTGCTGCCCTCCGAGATCGGCGCGCTCGTGCCCTCGACGCCCAACGGCTCGGGCGGCGAGAAACTGATGAGCCTGCCGCTGCGCGAGGCGCGCGAAGTGTTCGAGCGCGAATACCTCGTCGCCCAGATCAACCGCTTCGGCGGCAACATCTCGCGCACCGCCGAATTCATCGGCATGGAGCGCTCGGCGCTGCACCGCAAGCTGAAGTCGCTGAGAGTCGACTGAGGCGGGCGAGGTGAGCGGGGAAAGCAGCGCGGGCGAAGCCGGCGCGCCGGCGCGGCTTCAGCTGTTCATGGCCTTCTTCAAGATCGGCCTCGTCGGCTTCGGCGGCGTCGCCGCCTGGGTTCGCCGCGTGCTCGTCGAGGAGCGCGGCTGGCTCAGCGACCGCGACTTCGCCGAGCTCCAGGGCGTCGCCAGCGTGCTGCCGGGGGCCAACACCGTCAATCTCGCGGTGATGCTGGGCGACCGCTATCGCGGGCCGTCCGGCGCGCTGGCGGCCGCCTGCGGCCTGCTCGCCGCGCCGCTCGCCTGTCTGGCGCTGGTCCTTCTCGCCTATCAGGGCGTCGCCCAGCAGCCGGCGGTTCGCGGCGCGCTCGCCGGCGCCGCGGCGGCCACGGCGGGGCTCGTCATCGGGACGGGCTGGAAGCTGCTTCGCGCGCTCGCGGGGGAGCGCCTCGCCCTCGGCGTCGCAGCTGCGACTTTCGCGGCGGTCGGGCTCGCTCACTGGCCGCTCTCCCTGGCCCTGTCGGTCGTCGCGCCGCTCAGCGTCGGCCTCTTCGCCGTGACGCGCCGGCGCAAATGAACGGACTGCTCACAAAGCTCTCGGCGATCTTCGCCATGCTGTCGCTCACCGCCTTCGGCGGCGCCAACGCCGCGCTGCCGGAGCTTCGGCGCCAGATCGTCGTCCTGCAGGGCCTGATGGACGATCAGACCTTCGCCGGCCTCGTCGCCCTGGCGCAGGCCGCGCCCGGCCCAAACGTGATGATCTCCAGCGTCGTCGGATGGAAAGTCGCGGGATGGCCGGGCTTTCTCGTCGCCACGCTCGCGATGGTCGCCCCGTCGTCGCTCCTCGCGTTCCTGACCGAACGGACGATGCGGCGATGGAGCGCTCACGGGACGATGCTTCTTTTGCGGCGCGCGCTCGCGCCCGTCGCGGTCGGCCTCATCTGCGCGAGCGGTCTCGTCCTGGCGCGCGCGGCCGACAGCGGAGCCTTGACGCTGGCGCTGACTGTCTTCATGTCGGTGCTTTGCGGAACGACCCGAACCAATCCGCTTTTCGGCGTCGCCGCCGGCGCCGCGCTCGGCGGCGCGGCGAGCGTCATCGGCTTCCCCATCTGACCGGAGCGCGCGTGACCAGAATCACTTACGTCAACGGCCGCTACGTCCCGAGCCTGGAGGCGCAGGTCAGCGTCGAGGATCGCGGCTATCAGTTCGCCGACGGCGTATATGAAGTCTGCGAGGTCTGGGATGGCGAGCTCATCGACGAAGGGCGCCATCTCGACCGCTTCTATCGTTCGCTGGCGGAGCTGAAGATCGCGGAGCCGGCCGCGCGGCCGGCGCTGAAAGTCGTCATGCGTGAGATTCTCGCCCGCAACAGACTCGCGAACGGCTATCTCTACATCCAGGCGACGCGCGGCGTCGCGCATCGCGACCATCCTTTTCCCGATCCGCCCGTGCGCCCGAGCCTCGTCGTCGCGGCGAAGTCGCTCGCTCCCGAAAAGGGCGAGGCCGCCGCAAGGGCGGGAGTGAAGGTGATCGTCACGCCCGACCTGCGCTGGAAGCGCGTCGACATCAAGTCGATCTCGCTGCTGCCGAACGTGCTGGCGCGCCAGGAGGCGCGGGAAAAGGGCGCCTATGAGGCCTGGCTCGTCGGCGACGACGGCCTGATCAGCGAGGGCGCGGCCTCGAACGCCTGGATCGTCGACGCGGGCAGGACCGTCGTCACCCGGCAGCTCGACCGTTCGATCCTGCGCGGAATCACCCGCACGACCCTCATCGAGCTCATCGCGGCCGAGGGCCTTCGCGTCGAGGAGCGGCCGTTCAGCCTCAAGGAGGCGCTCGACGCGCGCGAGGCGTTCATCACCGGCGCGACGACGCTTGTCATGCCGGTCGTCGAAATCGACGGGCGCAAGATCGGCGAGGGACGGCCCGGCCCCGTGGCGACCCGGTTGCGCGCGCTTTTCCATGGCTTCGCCGCCCATTCGAACTGAGTTCGGCAAGCGAAAAAAACGACTGCCCGTCGCAAGGCGGCGGAAAGGGCGGGCGCGCTTTTTAGCCCTCCCGATGAAGATGGATTGCAAAAGCTGAAATTGAAATGTCTAATCGTTTTGTGCGGCCGCAGTAACTGCGGCGCTCCAAGCCTTGCGAAACGTAACCGCGCCGCAGGGCGCAAATAACAATGGGATACGAAGATGGCGGCGGAACGGCCACAGAACCTTCAAGATACTTTTCTCAATTTCGTGCGAAAAAATAAAGTTCCATTGACGATTTTTCTGGTCAATGGCGTCAAATTGCAAGGAATTGTCACCTGGTTCGACAATTTTTGCGTGCTTCTTCGGCGCGACGGGCATTCCCAGCTTGTCTACAAGCACGCAATCTCGACGATCATGCCAGGCCAGCCGATCCAGATGTTCGAATCCGGAGACGACGCGGGTCATCCCTGACCTTGGCGAAATCGCGGGCGAGGGCGCGTTCTTGCCGTCGGGCCCTCACAATTTCGAGCGCGCGGTCCATATACGTCGTCGGGCGCCGTCGCAGCGCGCCCATTGAGTCGGGAGACGAGACTGGAAGCTGAACGTCAGGACATCATCAGAGCGCCCCGCACGCGGGCGCTCGTGGTCGGCCCCTATCTGAACGAGAAGGCGCGCAAGCCCGCCGCCTCGGAGCGCTCGCCCGCGGCGAAGATGGAGGAGGCCATAGGCCTCGCGCAGGCGATCGACGTCGATCTCGTCGACCATGTCATGGCGACGCTTTCGGCCCTTCGTCCGGCGACCTATCTCGGCAAGGGCAAGGTCGAGGAGCTCGCGACGCGCGTCGAGGCCGAGGATATCGACCTCGTCGTCATGGACTGCGCCCTGTCGCCGATCCAGCAGCGCAACCTCGAAAAGGCGCTGAAGGCCAAGGTCATCGACCGCACCGGCCTCATCCTCGAGATCTTCGGCCAGCGGGCGCGAACGCGCGAGGGCGCCCTTCAGGTCGAGCACGCCCATCTCGCCTATCAGAAGTCGCGGCTCGTCCGCTCCTGGACCCACCTCGAGCGCCAGCGCGGCGGCTTCGGCTTCCTCGGCGGACCCGGCGAAACCCAGATCGAAACCGACCGGCGCCTCATTCAGGAGCGCATGAGCCGGATCGAGCAGGACCTTGAAAAGGTCAAGCGCACGCGCGGGCTGCACCGCAAGAGCCGCCGCGATGTTCCCTATCCCGTCGTCGCCCTCGTCGGCTACACCAACGCCGGCAAGTCGACGCTGTTCAATCACCTGACGCGCGCCGACGTCCTCGCGCAGGACATGCTGTTCGCCACGCTCGATCCGACGCTGCGCGTCGTCTCGCTCACTCACGGCGCGAAGATCATCCTGTCGGACACGGTGGGCTTCATTTCGGACCTGCCGGTGGCGCTCGTCTCCGCCTTCCGGGCGACGCTGGAGGAGGTGCTCGAAGCCGACCTCATCCTGCACGTGCGCGACGTCTCGCATGAGGACGCCGAGGCGCAGCGCGCCGACGTTCAGGAAATCCTGTCCGATCTCGGCGTCGATCCAGGCGATGGGCGGCGCATCGTCGAGGTCTGGAACAAGGCCGACCTGCTGAACGAGGCGCAGCTTGAGGCGGCGCGGGGCGCGGCCGCGCGCGCGTCGAAGCAGGGCGGGGCGACGAAGCCGATCATCGTCTCGGCGCTGACCGGCGAGGGACTCGCTGAGCTGCGCGAAAAAATCGAGGAACGCCTCTCGGCCGACAGACTCACGTTCGAGCTGACTCTTGCGCCCGAAGACGGCGCGTCGCTGCATTGGCTCTACGAGAACGCCGAGGTGCTGCGGCGAAGCGTCGGGTCCGACGGCGCGGTGCATATGCAGGTGCGGGTGGGGCCGGAGCGCGCCGAGTCCGTCAGGCGGAAATTCGGCGCGGAAGGACCGGCGCAGCCAGCCAGCTGAGCACTGCGGCGCAGGCTTGGGGGATCACGCCTTTTCGCGCGTCTTCGCCTCGTCCCACAGGACGTCCATCGCCTCGAGGCCGACGTCGTCCGGCTTTTGGCCGCGATCGGCGAGGCGCGCCTCGATATAGTGGAAACGGCGCTCGAATTTCGCGTTGGCGCGACGGACGGCGGCCTCCGGATCGCATTTGACGTGGCGAGCGAGATTGGCGACGGCGAACAGGAGATCGCCGATCTCGTCCTCGATCGCGGACGAAACGCCGGTTTCAAGCGCATCTTCGATCTCGTCGGTCTCCTCGCGGATTTTCGCAAGGACCGCCTGCGGATCGTTCCAGTCGAAGCCGACCTTCGAGGCCTTTGACTGAAGCTTGACCGCGCGCGTCAGGCCGGGCAGGGCGAGGGGCGCGCCATCCAGAGCGCTCGGCCCGACGGCGCTCGCCTGAGGCTGCGCCGCCCGCTCCTCAGTCTTGATGCGCTCCCATTGCCCGGCGACCTCCGCAGCCGATCGGGGAGAGGAGGCGGGGCCGAACACATGCGGATGACGGCGGATCATCTTGGCGGTGATCGCCTCGACCACGCCGCCGAAATCAAACGCGCCGCGCTCCTGCGCCATGCGCGCGTGAAACACGACCTGAAGCAGCAGATCGCCGAGCTCGTCCCTGAGGTCGTCGAGGTCGCCGCGGCTGACCGCGTCCGCGACCTCATAGGCTTCCTCGATCGTATAAGGGACGATGGTCTCGAAGGTCTGCGCGAGGTCCCAGGCGCAACCGGTCTGCGGCGCGCGCAGCGCCGCCATGATTTCGATCAGGCGCCCGATGTCTGCGGATGGCTTCATGGGCGCTGCGTGGCGTGCGGAAACCAGAACGGACGCGGCCGGCGGCCGCATCCGCAAAGAGACGGCGAGCCGTCCTTCAGCTCAGTCGATCGAGATCGACAGCGCTTCGCGACCCTTCGGGGTGTCGACGACGCGCATGCTCACCGGCTGCCCCTCGGCGAGGTTCTGCACGCCGGACGGACCGAGGATCGAGATATGCACGAACACGTCTTTGCCGCCGTCGTTCGACTGCACGAAGCCGAAGCCCTTGTTGTCGTCGAACCACTTGACCGTGCCGGTGACGGAAACGGCTGTCGACGGGTCGGGGGCGCGACGCGGCGGGCGCGGCGAATCGCCGAAGCGGGACGGCGGGGCGCGCTCGGCGGCGCCGCTGGTGTCGACCTCGAGCACGCGCGTCACCTGGACGCCTTTCATGCCGTTGGCGACCAGCACCTTGAGCTTGGAGCCCGGAGGAACCGTCTCGTAGCCGGCGGCCTGAAGGGCGCCGATATGCAGGAAGGCGTCGCCCGTGCCGTTGCTTAGTTCGACGAAGCCGAAGCCCTTGTCGCCCTTGAACCATTTGACGACGGCGTCGACGCTTGGGCCGGCGGCCGGCATCGGCATGTCCGGCGGTCCGCCAAAACCTCCGCCGCGCGGCGAGCGGCTCTGTCTCGGCGCATCATAGGGGGACGGCCCGTCGTCGTCGAACCCGCGCTTTTTGGGGCCCCGGAAATCTCTGCCTTTGCTCATCGTATGCCTACTCGTCTCAGCCTGCGCCGCCGGTTCTCTGGATTGTCACGGACGCTTGCAACGGGCTTTGGGCCGGTCGCATACGCGCCAGCCTCCAACATTCTCAGCTATGGAATTCGATATGGAATGCCCGACGCCCCGTGTCTCGTTAAACATATCAACAGACGCCGTCGTTGGCTACCTAAATCGGACCCGACGCGCGGCGTAGTAGGAGCGTGGACCGGCAAGGAAAATTCGCATAATCGATATTATGGAATGTAAAAAGCGGCGCACTCAGCCACGCAGCCGTCTCAGAACGCCAGGCGCAGCCCGTCATAAGCCGGCTCGACGCCGGGCGGCAGCTCCGCCGTCAGCCGCGCGAAGTCGAGATCGGTGTGCAGGTTGGTCAGGACGGCGCGGCGCGGCTTCATCCGTGAGATCCAGCTCAAGGTTTCGGCCAGGCTGAAATGGCTCGGATGCGGCGTATAGCGCAAGGCGTCGACGATCCAGAGGTCGAGACCTTCGAGATACGGCGCGCTTTCGGGCGGAACGCCATTGAGATCCGGCGTGTAGGCGAAATTGCCGAAGCGAAAGCCGAGCGCGTCGATCTCGCCATGCTCGAGCCGGAACGGAATCGTTTCGACCGAGCCGCCCGGCCCCTCGACGGACGCGGCGACGCCTGGCGTGAGACGCTTTTCGTTGAGGAGCGGCGGATAGTTGCTCCCCGGAGGCGCCGCGAAAATATAGTTGAAATTGGAGCGCACGACCGCCGAGGTCGGCTCGTCCATATGGATGTCGATCTTGCGCCGCGCCGCGATGACGAGCGGGCGCACGTCGTCGATGCCGTGCGTGTGGTCGGCGTGCGAATGCGTGAGCAGGACGCCGTCGACGCGCCTGACGTCGAGTCCGAGCAGCTGCTCGCGCAGGTCGGGCGAGGTGTCGACGAGAATGGTGGTCGCGGCGCCGTCCGCGCCATGTCGCTCGACGAGGATCGAGCAGCGCCGGCGTCTGTTCTTCGGGTTCGACGGATCGCAGGCGCCCCAGCCCTGCGCCACGCGCGGCACGCCTCCGGACGATCCGCAGCCGAGGATCGTGACGGCGAAGCTCATGCGGCGGCTTCGCCCGCCGCGGGAGGCGTCATCCGGGAGAACAGCCGCAGCGCGTTGGCGGTCGTGCGTCGCGCGAGCTCTTCCGCCGAAACGCCCTTGACCTCCGCGAGAGCCTTGGCCGTGGCGGCGACGAAGGCCGGCTCGTTCCTCTTGCCGCGATACGGAACGGGCGCGAGAAACGGCGCGTCCGTCTCGACGAGCAGCCGGTCGAGCGGGGTCGCAGCCGCGACGGAGCGCAGTTCGTCGGACTTCTTGAAGGTGACGACGCCCGAAAAGGAGATGTAGAGGCCGAGCGAAAGGCCGACTTCGGCTAGGCGCGGCGACGAGGTGAAACAGTGCAGGACCGCGGAAAAAGCGCCCTTCGCCATCTCGTCTTCGAGAATGCGGGCCATGTCGTCGTCGGCCTCTCGGCTGTGGATCACCAGCGGGAGGCCGGTTTCGCGCGCGGCCGCTATGTGCGTGCGGAACACCCGCTCGGCGCGCGCGCGCGGCGCGCTGTCGTAGTGATAGTCGAGGCCGGCTTCTCCGATCCCCACGCATTTCGGATGCGCCGCCAGCGCGACGAGGCGCGCGAGCTCGGGCTCCGGTCCCTCGCCGACGTTCTCGGGATGCTCGCCGACGGTGCAGAACACGTCTTCGTGCGCCTCGGCGATGGCGCTGATCTCGTCGAAGCGCTCGATTCTGGTCGAGATCGCGATCATGCGCGCGACGCCGGCCTCGCGCGCGCGGGCCAGCACGGCCTCGCGATCGGCGGCGAGGTCGGGAAAATCGAGATGGCAGTGGCTGTCGATCAGCATGGCGGCGCTCGAAGTCAGGCTGGCGCGCCGGCCGGCGCTTCCACGCTCGGCTCAAGGTAGCGCGGGAACACCGGCGTCGGCGCCGGCAACGCGCCGCGCCCGGCCAGACGCGCCTTTTGCGCGTCGGCGAAGCTGCGCGCGCCGGCCGGAACGCCAAGGAGGTCGAGGAGGCGGGCCGTCGAACCCGGCATGAAGGGCTGCGTCGCGATGGCGACGTGGCGCAGGACCTCCGCCGTGACGAACAGCACGGCCTCCATCCGCGCGGGATCGGTCTTGCGCTTGGTCCAGGGCTCCTCGGCGGCGAAATAGCGATTGGCGTCGCCGACGACCTTCCAGATTTCGGCGAGGATCAGATGGAGCGCGAAGTCCGCCATGAACGCCCTCGCCTTCGGCAGAATCCCCCTCGCCTGCTCGAGCAACGCCTCGTCGGCTTGCGTCAACGCCGGCGCCGTCGGAAGGACGCCGCCGCAATTCTTGGCGAGCATCGACAGCGAGCGTTGCGCCAGATTGCCGAGATCGTTCGCAAGGTCGGCGTTGACGCGGTTGACGATCGCCTCATGCGAATAATTGCCGTCCTGCCCGAAGGGCACCTCGCGCAGCAGGAAATAGCGGAACTGGTCGACGCCGTAATGATCGGCGAGCGCCATCGGGTCGATGACGTTGCCGACCGATTTCGACATCTTCTCGCCGCGGTTGAACAGGAAGCCGTGCACGACGATCTGCTTCGGCGTCGGCAGCCCGGCGGACATCAGGAAGGCCGGCCAGTAAATGGCGTGGAAACGGGTGATGTCCTTGCCGATCACGTGGGCGTCGGCCGGCCAGAACTTCTTCCGCGGCGCGTCGTCGTCCGGAAAGCCGGTCGCCGTGATGTAATTGGTCAGGGCGTCGACCCACACATACATCACATGCCTCGGATCGCCGGGAACCGGGACGCCCCAGTCGAAAGTCGAGCGGCTGATCGACAGGTCGGTCAGGCCGCGCTCGACGAAGGCGACGATCTCGTTGCGGTATTTCTCGGGCGTCACGAAACCGGGATTGTCGCGATAGAGCGCGAGCAGGCGCTCCTGATAGGCGGACAGGCGGAAATAGTAGCTTTCCTCCTCGACCCACTCGACCGGGGCGCCGGTCGGGGCGAGGCGTCGGCCGTCCGGCCCTTCGGTCAGTTCGGACTCGTCGAAAAAGGCTTCGTCGCGCACGGAGTACCAGCCGGGATATTTCGACAGATAGATGTCGCCCGCCTCCTCCATCCGCCGCCAGATCTCCTGCGCGGCGGCGTAATGGCGCTTCTGGGTGGTGCGCACGACGTCGTCGGCTGGCGCGTCGAGCTTTTCTCCCATCGCCGCGAACTGCGCCGCAGTGCGGTCGGCGAGCGCCTGCGGCGTCAACCCTTCTCGCGCGGCCGTCTGCTGCATCTTCTGGCCGTGCTCGTCCATGCCGGTGACGAACAGCGTGTCGTAGCCGTCGAGGCGTTTGAAGCGCGTGATGGCGTCGGACGCGATGCGCTCGTAAGCGTGTCCGATATGCGGCGCGCCATTGGCGTAGGGAATGGCGGTCGTGAGATAGAAGGTCGGCGCGGGCATGAAGTCTTGATCGTCTCGCGTGTGGCCAAGCGTGCGGAGGTCGTGCGGACCGCTCCCGCTTCAGGCTCCCGAGCGACGTTCGGCGTCCGCGAGATCGGCGAAAAGAGAGAGGATGAAGGGCCGCTTGTCGAGATTGAGCGCTTCCGTCCGCCGCGCCGCCTCTCCGGCTTTTTCCCATACCTCGGCATAGGGCGCAAGCGAGGGCGCGGACGCGTGCGGCGCGAGCGCGCGCACCCTGCCACCCAGCCAGTCGCCGACTGCGTCGAGAAGCGCCCGATAGTCGTCGGCGTTGTCGCGCAGCGAGACGTGATCGGCGGCGGCCTGGATCGTGCGCCAGTCGAGCCGCGGCAGCTCTTCGAGCAATCGGCGCATGCGCAAATCGAACTCGGAGCTTCCAGACAGACGCCGCAGCGCGGCGTGCAGCGTGTCGTCGGCGCGAACCGTCGCGGCCTGGCTGGCGTACGCCTTCGCGAAAGGAGCGCCGAGGCCTTCGATCACCGCGCCGATCTCGGCCGCGGCGAGCGGCTTCAGCATGATCTTCCGGCAGCGGGAGCGGATCGTCGGAAGGACGCGGCCCGGCCTGTGCGCGAGGATCATGACGAGGCTGCGCGGCGGCGGCTCCTCGATCAGCTTCAGCAGCGCGTTGGCGCTGGAGGCGTTGAGGTCGTCCGCGCTGTCGACGACGCCGACGCGGTAGCCCGAGCCGGACTGCTGGAACATATGGATCATGCGCCGCACGTCGTCGACGCGGATGTCCATCCAGTGCCGCTTGTCCTTCTCGTTCCACCCTCGACGCAGCAGAAACAGATCGGGATGGGACAGCGCGATCGCCTGGCGGACGGCTGGATGGTCCTGCGGCGTCGAAAGGTCGGCCGCCGCGGCGGCGTCGTCCGGATCCCGGTGAACGAGCAGGAAGCGGGCGAGACGCCAGGCCAGCGTCGCCTTGCCCACGCCGGGCGGCCCGCCGATGAGGATCGCCTGCGGGAGCTTGCCCGAAGCGCATGCCCGCAGAAGCTCGGCCTCGGCCTCGGCGTGGGCGACGAGCCGCGACGCCGTCCGCGGATGCGGCGCATCCCCGAAACGGTCCGCCTCCGGCGGCCCGTCCGCGTCAGACGAGAGCTTTGCGGCCATGGCGATCAGGTTCGGAGCGAGGCGACAGGCGATCACGGACGACGCGCCACACGCGGGCGGCCACCTCATCCTGGGACGCGTCGGCGTCGATCACCGCGCATCTGCCCGGATCGTCGCGGGCGATCTGCAGGAAGGCGCCGCGGATCGTCTCGTGAAATGCGACGGACTCCCGCTCGAAGCGGTCAGTTTCGCCGGCGCCGCGGCGAAGCGAGGCGCGCCGCAGGCCGATCTGCGGCGAGACGTCGAGGATGATCGTGAGATCGGGCCGCAGGCCGCCGAGCGCGACGCGCTCCAGGGCGTCAAGGAGGCGAGGGTCGATCGCCCCCGATCCCTGATAGGCGCGGGTCGAATCGGCGAAGCGGTCGCAGGCGACCCAGGCGCCGGCGGCGAGAGCGGGTTCGATCATGACGTCGATATGGTCGATCCGCGCGGCGGCGAAAAGGAGGGCTTCCGCCGCAGGCCCGAGCGGTCTTATCGCGCCGGACAGGAGGAGGCGGCGCAGCGCCTCGGCTTGCGGCGAGCCTCCGGGCTCGCGCGTCGCCAGAACGTCGAGGCCGACCTCGCGCAGACGTCCGGCGAGACGTCCGATCTGTGTCGATTTGCCGGCCCCCTCCCCGCCCTCGAAGGTGATGAAGCGGCCGCGCGCCGGCGTCCCGGCGCCGGGTTCACTCCTTGGCGACATATTTGCCGGAAAGCTTCGAGCCGAGATATTTGCGCAGCAGGCCGCCGACGTATTCGACGCCCGCGCCCAGCGCCTGTTGCGGCAGCGAGCCCACGGGAACCGCCGCCGCCGTCACGAGCGGCGCGTCGAGGATCTCGACGCCGCCTCTATAGAGCTTGAGCCGGGCGACCTCCTTGCCCGCTTCGACCGGCGCCGCCAGCGGTCCCTGATAGACGATCCGGCCGCTGATCTTCTCGCCGCCGACGCGAGGCGTGAGGATCGTGACGGCGCCCTTGGCGACGAGCGGCGCCTCGAAGCTCGCGCCGCCGAACACTTTCGCCGCGCCGACCGTCTCTCCCGTGGCGAAGATCCGCTTCGGCGTAAAGGACCTGAACCCCCACAGCAGCAGCTTGCGCGCCTCCTCCGCCCGTTCCTTGGCGTTCGGCGCCCCGTAGATCGCGACGACCAGCCGCTGGCCGTTCTGGACGGCCGATCCGACGAGCCCGAAGCCGCTCGCGTCGATATTGCCCGTCTTGAGGCCGTCGGCGCCGATCTCCATCGTCAGAAGCGGGTTACGGTTGGTCTGGCGGATCTTGCCCCAGGTGAAGTCCTTCTCGCTGAAATATTTATAATAGTTCGGATAGGCGGCGATCAGGTGGATCGCCAGCGCGGCCATGTCGCGCGCCGTGACCTTCTGCCCTGGATCCTCCATTCCCCACGCGTTGGCGAAGGTCGAACGCTTCAGGCCGAGCTCGGCTGCGCGCTTGTTCATCAGCGCGACGAAAGCCTGCTCCGAGCCGGCGACGCCTTCGGCGAGCGCGATCGCCGCGTCGTTGCCGGACACGATCACCGCGCCGCGAATGAGGTCCTCAACCCGCACATGGCTGTTGAGGGCGGCGAACATGCTCGAGGAGCGCGACGGCGCTCCGCCCGTGCGCCAGGCGTGCTCGCTGACGGTGAATTGGTCGTCAAGCTTCACGCGGCCGGCTTCGATCTCGTCGAAGACGACCTCGACGGTCATGATCTTGACGGTCGAGGCGGGCGTGACCGGTTCGTCCGCGCCCTTCTCGAAAAGGACGCTGCCGGTGTCATAGTCGATCAGGATGGCGTGGGGCGCGCTGACGTCGATCGTCTCCGCCCGCGCGAGCCCCGCCCAAAGGGCCGTCGCCAGGAGCGCGAGGAGAAGCGGAAAGCGCCGGATGGCGCGCCGTGCGGCCACGGAGGTAGCGTCCTGCGCGTGAGAGCCCAACCCTTGACCCAACGGCCCAGCTACGCCGCGCCGCCGTTCTGGTCCATAAAGTGAAACCGCGAGGGCGACCGCGCAAGCGCGCCGTCGTCCGAAATTTCAATCGTTCTGGCGCGCGCGCATCGCCATGTCGACGCGCTTGCCCGTGGCGGCCGGACGTCCCGGACGCGTCGGCGGCAGCGGGGCGCCCGCGACGTGTTTGGCGGGAGCCGACTTCTCGTCGTCCTGCGCGGCGATCGCCGCGATCTTCCGTCCGAGCGCGCCGGCTTGCGCCCGCTTCGCGCGAGGCGCTTCGTCTTCGTCGTCGTCCTGCGCGGCCGTCGCCGCGGCCTTCTGCGGCCGGGGCGCCGCGCCGTGGACGCGCTTCGCGCGAGGCGCCTCGTCTTCATCGTCGTCCTGCGCCGCGATCGCGGCGATCTTCTGCGGGCGCGGTGGCTGGGGCGCGGCGGCGCGCGGCTCGACGTGCTCCTGCGCCGGGATTTCGACGCGCTCGCGCGGCGCGACCGGCGCGAGCGAAGCCGTCTGCGTCGGCTCGTAGACCCTCGAGGCGAGGATCGGCGCAGAACCGTCGAGCGTCGCCGGACCGTCCTCGCGCAACGTCGCGAGAAGCTTTTCGTCGTCCGAACCTTCGAGCGAGGCCGGCGCGAGATATTCTACCTTCACCCGCGCGGTGCCGACGCCCTGGAACGCGAGCGCCTCAGCCGCGCGCTTCGAGACGTCCATGATGCGGTTCTCGTGAAACGGCCCGCGATCGTTGACGCGCACGACGAGCGAGCGATGGTTCCTGAGATTGGTGACGCGGGCGTAGCAAGGCAGCGGCATGGTCGGATGCGCCGCCGAAATCGACTCGATGTCGTAGATTTCGCCGTTAGCGGTGCGGCGCCCGTGAAAGGCCTCGCCATACCAGGACGCGAGCCCGACGCCGGAGAAGCGCTTCTCGCTCGGATAATAGGTCTTGCCGGCGATCGTGTAGGGCTTGCCGACCATGTAGCTGCCGCCGCCGTGCGGAGCGCGTTCGCCGAGGGCGACCACGCGCGGGCTGGCGGCGCCGTATTTCGACGAGGGAAAATATTCCTTCGATTGCATGGCGAGCTTTTTCGACATCGGCTGTTGCGCGCAGCCGCCAAGGCCGGCCGCGCCGCCCGCGACGACGACAAGCAGGACGCCGCGCGAGGCGATGGAGTTGTTCGACAGAACCGCCGACGAAACCATGCGGGCCAAGGATGCTGCGGGTGACATGAGGGACGAAAGCCGTTTCGCCAGCATGCGCTTATCCTGTGTTGCCTCAAACCGGCGCCGAGATCGCCCGTCGCCTGTCAGACGCTCGAACGCGAAGTTGCATTCTCGCTGTTTCCGAAGGCTTAACGGCGGCGGCCAAGGCCGACAATATGCGCAAGCCGCACGGACGAGACGGGAAATGTCGCGAAGGCGCCTTTGACGGCGCTTGGGGACGCGGCGCGAAAAGGCAAATTTTTAGTTAGTTCCCAAAGATTTGAGCAGATATGCAACACATCGCGAAATTCACGATTTTGCAGCGCGCAAGCTGCTGTTCTTACTCACTGAAAAGCGTAGCGATGGTAAACGCGCAAGGTTAACGCCGACCTTGCGGAGCCGGTTTTGCGCCCAGGAACGAGCGCAGGCGCGCAGCGAGCGCCTCTCCGTCCGAAATCTCGCATTCCCACACCGTAAGGACGCTCCAGCCGAGCGCTGCGAGCGCTTGCCGCGCCTCTTCGTCGCGACGGCGGTTGCGCGCGATCTTCTGAAGCCAATAGGCCGCGTTGGTCTTCGGCGCGCGCGCTCCGCGCTTGCAGTCATGCCCGTGCCAGAAGCACCCGTCGACGAAGATCGCCTTGCGAACGGACGGAAAGACGAGGTCGGGCGTGCCGGGCAGATCCTTGCGATGCAGGCGGAATCGATAGCCGAGCCGATGCGCCAGCGAGCGCACCGCCTTCTCTGGCGCCGTGTTCGTGGATTTGACCGCGCGCATGACGGCGCTGCGCGCGGCGTCGACGGGCGGCGCGGCGCTTTCGCGCGCGTTCATTCGGCGGCCTCGCGGACGCTTTCACCGTGCGCGAGGATCGGTTCAAGGAGATGGCGGGCGAGATGGCGGACGACGGAGACGACGACGCCGTCGCCCATCAGATGATAGGCCTCATTGTAGTTGGGCGGCAGGCGATAGCTGTCCGGCAGGCCCATCAGCCGCGCCGCCTCGCGCGCGCTGAGGAGGCGCGAACGGATGCGACGCGGCTCGACGACGAGGAGAAACTGTCGGCTTGACCCGCCCGTCGGCGTGCGCAGGCAGCCGGCGAGGCCGTCGAAGCGCGCCTCCGCGAACTGGCGACGCCCACCGTCGCACGGCCGCATGCGCCGGTAGGCGCAACCGGCGACGCGCCCGCCCCGCTCCGACTCCCGCCGCGCCGCCTCGAGCTTGCGGCGGTTCGTGTCGCTCATCATCGCCAGCAGCCGCTCGGTCTCGGCGTCGCTGCGCCAGACGACGTCGCGGTCGTCCTCGAGGAGATCGACGAGCTTTTGCGGCGAGGCGGCGGGCACTGGCGCGCGCCACCACACGAAGCCCTCGCGCAAGGCGGGCGGGAGCGCCGCGGCGGCGGACCGGACCGCAGCCGGATGCAGCCAGCCCGGCTCACGCCCCTGCGCATGGTCCGGCAGTTCGAGGCCCTCGCGCGCGGCGAGCACGAAAAGGCGCGGACGCGACTGCGGCAGAAACAGCGCCGCGTCGACGACCATCGCGCCGAAAATATAGCCGGCGCGGCGCAGCGCCGCGCAGAGCGCGGCGAAATCGGCGCCGTCGTGGGAGGTTAGCGCGCCCTGCACGTTTTCGAGCATGACGAGGTCAGGCGCCCGCTCCTGTCCGGCCAGCGCCTCGACAAGCCGCCAGAAGGCGAAAAAGACGCCGCTGCGCCCGCCCGCGAGGCCCGCTCTTTGCCCGGCGAGGGAAAGATCCTGGCATGGGAAGGACGCCCAGGCGAGGGCGGCGCGACCTTCGGGGAGGTCCGACGCCGCGAGCGTCGTGACGTCCGCCTCCCGCAGCGCCTCGCCGCCCCAGTTGAGCCGATAGGACGCGCATTTGCGGGCGTCGAAATCATTGGCGAAACGGCACGTCCAGCCGGGGCCGAGGCCCTCGCGGGCCATGCCCGCGCCGCAGAAGAATTCAAGAAAATCGCGGCGCATCCTCGCTCCTGCGGGCGGCCGCCCGGCGTGGCTGGCGACCCCGGCAGGGTTCGAACCTGCGACCTGCCGCTTAGAAGGCGGCTGCTCTATCCAGCTGAGCTACGGAGTCGGAATCGGCGCGCGGTCGGCGAACGCAGGCTGGATTTGCGCAAATCAGCTCCTGCTTTTCAAGGCCGCGTCGAGGCTGCGCTCAATGCGTCCAGGGACCAAGCCGCGTCGAGCGGAAATTATCCGAGTAGGAGACGATCCTGCGCTGGTGGGGATTGGGCTCCTCGACCCGAAACGCGAGACCGTTCTTTCTGGCGTAGGCGACCGCTTCATCCTTTTGCGCAAAGCGCAGCCGGACTTGGGCTTTCATGTCGCCCGAACCGGTCCAGCCCATGAGCGGATCGATCTCGCGCGGCTGCGACGGCTCGAACTCAAGAACCCAGCCTTTCGCGCGGGCGCTTCCGGACTGCGTCGCCGTTCTGGACGGCTGGTAGATGCGGGCGGTCATGGCTGCGTCTTGAACCCCTTGCGCCGAAATCCCTTGCGTCGACGGTTGGGATCGGCGCCGCTGGTCGGGGCAGCAGGATTCGAACCTGCGACCTGAAGTTCCCAAAACTTCCGCGCTACCAGACTGCGCTATACCCCGCCCGCGTCACGCTGCGCGACGGCGCTTTTGGCTAGCATGAGGCGTTCGCGCGAACAAGCCTGCGTCCTCGCGCAAAAGATGCGAAGACCGCGTGGACGGCTTGAGCGATATATAAGATGATATAGATTGTCGACGCCGGAGCTCCTCGACGCTCCGCGCTTTGGGGGGATTCGCATCATGCTCAATTTTGTTCGGGCGGCGCTCGTCGTCGCGCTGATGGCTGCGCCGTTCGCAGCTCGGGCGCAGACGCCGACGACCGTCTTCGCCGTACGGGGCTCCGCAGCGCAAAGCGAGGTGAGGTTCACGCTGGCCACGCTCAGGCAGTTGCCCGTCGCCACCGTCAACGTCTCCTATATGTCCGGGAGCAGCCTGCAGAGCGCGACCTTCACCGGCGCGCTGCTGTGGGACGTCGTGCAGAAGGCCGGGATCGTCATTGATCCCAACGTCAAGAACGACCTCATACGAAAGCTGATCACGGTCACCGCGGCGGACGGCTATCAGGTCACCTTCTCCGCCGGCGAGATCGCGCCAAACTTCGGCGGCAAGCAGATCATGGTCGCCTATGAGGTGAACGGCGCGCCGCTTGGAGCGAACGGTTTCGCGCGGATCGTCGTCCCGGGCGACAAGGCGGGCGGCCGGTTCATCTCGAACATCAACCGCATCATCATTTTCGACGGCGGCCGTTGAGCTCGCGCGCGGCTTCTCACGATTTTCGGGACGTCAAACAATGAAGAAGATCATCGCCCTCACGCTGCTCGTCGGCGCGTTGTCCGCATCGCCCGTCCTCGCGCCGCAGCTCTCGCAGGCGCAGGCGCAGACCAGCGGCCCGACGACGCGTTTCTCGGTCGGCGGCCTCGTCTCCAACACGCTGGTGCTCACCGCCGATCGCCTGAAGGCCTACCCGCCGTCGACGATCAACGTGCAATACTTCGCCGGCGGCGCGCCGACCTCGCACACCTTCAAGGGCGCCCTGCTCTGGGACATCCTGCAGGCGGCTGGGATCGTCACCGATCCTTCCGTATCGAACGGCGTTCTGCGCCGCGTAGTGGTCGTGATCGGCAGCGACAACTACCAGGCGGTGTTCGGCGCCGGAGAACTCAGCCCGCGCTTCGGCGGCAACCAGGTCATCATCGCCTATGAGCAGGACGGCCAGCCGCTCGGCGACGACGGCTTCGCCAAGCTCGTCTCGCCCGTCGACATCGCCGGCGGCCGCTTCGTCTCGAACATCTCGAGCATCATCGTCCGCGACAGCTCGCGTTAGGGCCGGCGCGTCGCTTCCTAGCGCGTGATCGGCGGCGCCGTCACGGCGTCGCCGATCTTCAGGCCGATGCGCGCGGCCGTTCCGGCGTTCACCTCGAGAACGCGCAGCGCGGGGACGCGCGAGGAGAGGATACGCTCGGACATGGGCTCCGTGTTCTCGAGAACCGCGACGACCTTCCCCGCGCGGCCGATGAAGATCATATCGAGCGGGATGAAGGTGTTCTTCATCCACATGTCGATCACGCGCTCGCCGTCGAAGTCGAACAGCATGCCGTGATCTGCAGGCATCGACCGGCGGAACATCAGGCCCCGCTCGCGGCCTTCCTCCGTGCGCATCACCTCGACTTCGAAAGCATGCCGTCCGCTCGCTGTCGAGATCGACAGCGGCTCAAGGGCCGCCGCGGCCGGCTCGGCCGCCGCCGGAGCGAAGGCGGTCGTCATGGCGGGGGCCGCCAAGGCCACCGCGAGGGCGACCACGGCCGGCTTCCAGAAATCAACGCTCTTCATAAGAAACCCCGGAGCTCGTCGATTCGACGCCCTCAGGACGCGAACGGCTGCAATATGTCGCCGATGTCGCCGCGCAGCACCAGCTCCGCTTCGTAGTCAAGCGGCGTCTCCTCGCCGTTGACGATGATCAGGCGGGCGTCGTGCTCGCGGGCGAGCGTCGGCAGCGCCGCCGCCGGATAAACGACGAGCGAGGAGCCGATCGCAAGAAACAGGTCGCAGGCGACGGCGGCCTCGCAGGCCCGCGCCAGCGCCTCCTGCGGCATCGGCTGCCCGAAGGAGATCGTCGCCGACTTGACGTAGCCGCCGCAGCCGCAGAGGGGCACGCGCCCGCTCGCCTCGAACTCGAGCCGGATCGGCGCGAGCTCGTAGCGGAGTCCGCAGGCGAGGCATCGCGCATAGGTTCCATTGCCGTGCAGCTCGATGACCCGGTCCGGCGGCGCGCCGGAAGTCTGATGCAAATTGTCGATGTTCTGTGTGACGATGCTGTTCTCCTCGTTCAGCGCAGCCAGATTGGCCAGCGCATAATGGCCCCGGCCGGGAGAAGCGCGCGCGTAGATGTCGTCGAGCGCGAATTTGCGCCGCCAGGCCTCCTCGCGCATCAACTCGTCCGCCACGAACAGGTCGTAGGGGATCGGCGGCAGCCGTCTCCAGGGCGAATCCTTCGAGCGGAAGTCCGGCACGCCGCATTCCGTCGAGACGCCGGCGCCGGTGAAGGCGACGATGCGCGAGGCCGCGCCGATCGCCTCGGCGAGCGCCGCCTGAGCGTCGCTGAGGCCGCTCAGCACCATTCTGGCCGTCCCTTCGTGTTGCAGCCGCCGAACAAAATTTGACGGCCCGGCGATTCCCGCCCGTCTGGACAGGGCCCGCCCCACCGTCTATCGACGCCGCCTAGCATCGCATACTTCCGGACTTGCTGAACGATCATGACGCGCAGGCTCAATGTTACGTTTCAATGTCTGGCGACGCTGGCGCTGGTCGCGTTCATCGTCTGGCTCGAGATCAAGCGACCCTTTCCCTCGTTCCGGACGGCGACCTTGCTCAGCGCGGCGGCGCTTTTCTGCCTGCTCGCCTTCGCCTGCGCCGGCCGCCTCCGCGACGTTTGCGTCACGCTCTGCGCCCTGACGCTCGGCCTCGGCGTCGCGGAAGGCGCCGCGCGCGCGCTCGAGCCTGCGGGCGGCCTCAACATAACGCGCGGCTGGTCGGTGCGCCAACCGATCCTCGGCTGGGGGCCGGAGCGGCCCGGCAGCTATCATGCGGAAATGCGCGGACCGGCCGGCGAGGAAATCTATACCGCCGACTACACCATCGACGAAAACCTGCTGCGCCGGACCGTTTCGCAGCCGACCGGCCCCGCCATCGTGTTCTTTGGCGATTCCTACACCTTCGGCGACGGGATCGGCGACGACCAGACCTTGCCGCAACGCTTCGCCGACCTTTTGGGGCGCAAGCAGCGCGTCGTGAACCTCGCCTTCACCGGCTACGGCCCGCAGCAATTCCTGCGCGCCATGGAGACGTCGCGCGACGACGCCCTGATCGGCCCCGATCCGCGCCTGTTCATCTTTCTGACGGCGCCATGGCACGCCGAGCGCACTGGCTGCAAGGCGTACTGGACCGCGCGCTCGCCGCATTACGCGATCGGCGCCGACGGCTCCCTCGCCTTCGCCGGAGAGTGCTTCGAGGGCGCGAAGCTCCACATTTACGAATGGCTGCAGGACTCCGCCCTGTTCCGTCGACTCGTCGATCCCTACCGGCGGCGCGTGTCCCACGACGACGTCGAGCTCTACGTTCGCGTGCTCGAGGCGGCGATCGCCGAGGCCAGGTCCAAGTACGGAGTCCCCACGCTCATCCCCTATCTGCGCGTGCCCAGGGAGTATCTCGCGGAGACGGGCTTCACGGACGAGGCGATCATGGACCGGCTGCGCGCCGCCGGAGCGATCGTCGTCGACGCGTCTTTGCGCGAGGATGAGGCGGCGGGCAAGCTGATCAGCATCAAGGGCGACGGCCACCCGACGCCCTACGCCAACGTGCGTCGCGCCGAGATGATCAAGGCGGCGATCGAGCAGAACCTTTCCGGCGGCTTCGTCTCGGAATTGAACTAAAGGACCGGCAGGCGCGCCGGAATCGAACGCGCGTCCCGCTTTCGCCACATGCAGGAGGCGTTGTGCGTTCTCTGGAGCCGCGCGCAGCGGCTGACGCCGATCAAGGGAGCTTCGTTCTGTCCGTCCATTCCGGTTCGCGCTCCCCCAGTCGCCTCCGCGCATGGGCGCTCGTCGCCGCGCGGCTCGCCGCGATCGCCGGCCTCGTCGCCACGGTCGTCATGGTCGAAAGCCGCCATGCGCCCGAGCATTTCAGGCTCGTCAGCATCGCCTGCGTCTTTCTTATCCTCGTCGTGTCCGCCTCGCTCCTGCGTGGGCGCTGGCGCGACGGCGTCCTCGTACTCGCCTCGCTGGCTCTAGGGCTTTGCGCTCTGGAGGCCGCGGCGAGCTGGATCGAGCCGCGCCAGAACGTGGTCACGACAGACGGTTGGAACGTGAGGCGGGCGGAGCTCGGATGGGGACCGGGACGCGCGGGAGTCTTCCATTCCGAGAGCCTCGACCCGAAGACCGGAACGCTCATCTACAGCGCCGACTACACGATCGACGACAATCTGCTGCGCAGAACGAAGTCGGCGGCTTCCGGCCCGACGATCGCCTTTTTCGGCGATTCCCTGACGTTCGGGCACGGGCTCGACGACGCCGACACCCTGCCCCAACAATTCGCCGACCTACTGCCGCCTGACATGCGCGTCCTCAATCTCGGCTTTCCCGGATACGGTCCGCAGCACTTCCTGCGCGCGCTCGAAACCGGGATGTTCGACAAGACGATCGGTCCCGATCCGAAGCTTTTCGTCTTCCTGACGTCCCCTTGGCATGTCGAACGCACGGCGTGCAAGGCGCTCTGGGTGATCGACGCGCCGCGCTACGAGCTTAAGGACGGAGAGCTGACGTACAAGGGAGCCTGCTTCGAGGGCTGGGAGCTCAAGGCGCGGCAATTCCTCGCCCAGAGCGCGCTTTACCGTCTTGTGGTCGATCCGGCGCGACGCCGGACCGATCGCGCGGAAATCGACGTCTATGTCGCGATCCTCGCGCGGGCGGCGCGGCTCGCGCGTGAAAAGTACGGCGTCGAGACGCTGATTCCCTATCTTTACGCCGACGACGCTTATATGCGCGGCGCGGGGATCACCAATGAAGAGGTGATGGAGCGGCTGCGCCAGAGCGGCGCAAGGGTCGTCGACGTCTCGCTCGAAGCGGAGCGGCGCGCCGGCGCGCCGCTCGCCATTCCCGGAGACGGCCACCCGAGCGCGCTGGCCAACCGGCTACGGGCCCGGCTCCTCAAGAGCTACGTCTCGCAGGACATGTCGGGCGTATTGGTCTCGAAGCTCGACTGACGGCGCGCAGTTCGTCAGTCGAGTTCGAAGGCGTTCTTGTAGTCAAGCTTCAGCGCCGGATTCTGCCGGTCCTTGTGCAGCACGCAGCGTCCGACGGCGAGAAACTCGATCTCGCTGCCCATGAAGCAGCGGAAAGCGTCCTCGGGCGTGTTGACGATCGGCTCGCCGCGCACGTTGAAGCTCGTGTTGACGAGCACGGGACAGCCGGTCAGCTCCTTGAAGCGCGAGATCAGCGCGTAATAGAGCGGATTGGTTTCCTTGTGCACCGTCTGCACGCGCGCCGAATAGTCGACATGGGTGACGGCCGGGATATCCGAACGCGGAACGTTCAGCTTGTCGATGCCGAACAACGTCTCCTCCTGCGCCGTCATCTTGCGGCGGCGCTCGGCCTTCACCGGCGCGACGATCAGCATGTAAGGCGAATCCGCGTCGAGTTCGAACCAGTCCGAGACGTCCTCGCGCAGCACCGAAGGCGCGAAGGGGCGGAAGCTTTCGCGATACTTGACCTTGAGGTTGAGCGCCTTCTGCATCGTCGGGGAGCGGGGGTCGCCGAGAATCGAGCGCGCGCCGAGCGCTCTAGGCCCGAACTCCATGCGCCCCTGATGCCAGCCCACCGCCTGCCCCGCCGCGAGCGCGGCGGCGGTCTTCTCGACGAGATGCGCGTCTTCGTCGACGACCGAGAACACCGCTCCGGCGGCTGCGAGCCGCGCCTCGATGTCCTCCTGCGCATAGGCCGGGCCGAGATAGGAGCCTTTCATCGCGTCCGGCTTGACGACGGACTTGGCGGCGGCTGCGGGCTTTTCGTCGTAATAGGCCGCGAGGGCGGCGCCCAGAGCGCCGCCGGCGTCTCCGGCCGCCGGCTGGACGAAGATCCCGTCGAACGGGCCGTCGCGCAGGATCTTGCCGTTGGCGACGCAGTTCAGCGCCACGCCGCCGGCGAGGCAGAGGTTGCGCGACGCGCCGGCCTCGGCGGCGAGCGCGCGCGTCATGCGGAGCACGACCTCCTCGGTCACCGCCTGGACGGAGGCGGCGAGGTCCATGTGGCGCTGTTCGAGCGGGTCGGAGGGCTTGCGCGCCGGGCCGCCGAAAAGCTCGTCGAAACGCGGTCCGGTCATGGTCAGACCGGTCGCATAATTGAAATAGCTCTGGTCGAGCCGGAAGGAGCCGTCGGCCTTCACGTCGATCAGGCGATCGAGAATCATCTGCGCATATTTCGGCTCGCCATAGGGCGCGAGCCCCATGACTTTATATTCGCCCGAATTGACCTTGAAGCCCGTGTAATAAGTGAAGGCCGAGTAAAGCAGACCGAGCGAATGCGGGAAATGGATCTCCTTCGTCAGCGTGAGCTTCTCGCCCTCGCCCACGGCGGCCGACGTCGTCGCCCATTCGCCGACGCCGTCCATCGTCAGCACGACCGCGTTCTGGAACGGCGACGGATAGTAGGCCGACGCCGCATGGGACAGATGATGCTCGCTGAAGCGCAGCTTCGACTTGTCGGCGAGGGCCGGGTCGATCTCCTTCAGCGACTTCAGAAGAAGGTCGCGCTGGAACAGCTTCTCGCCGATCCATAGCGGCATCGCCTTGCGGAAGGAGGAGAAGCCCTTCGGCGCGAAGGCGAGATAGGTTTCGATCAGCCGCTCGAACTTGAGAAAGGGCTTCTCGTAGAACACCACGCGATCGACCTCCGCGGGCGCCGCGTTGGCTTGCGCCAGACAGAAGGCGATCGCGTTCCGTGGAAAGTCAGGATCGTGCTTCTTGCGAGTGAAGCGCTCCTCCTGCGCGGCGGCGAGGATTTCGCCGTCGCGGATCAGAGCGGCGGCGCTGTCATGGTAATAGGCGGAAATCCCGAGGATCAGCATGCGCTCAGAACAGGGTGTAGATGAAGGGAGCCACCGCCGAGCCCTGGCTCAGCACGAAAAGGCCGCCGAAGAGCAGGAAAAGGGCGAGCAGCGGAAGCAGCCAGAACTTCTTTCTGGCGCCGAGGAATTCGAGAAGCTCGGAGAAGATGGACATGGTTCCTCTCAAAACTGCTTGGTCATGCCGCCATGGCGTTGCGCGTCGCGCATGATCCAGTAGGTAGGTTCGGACGGCTCGCGCTTCAGACGCAGGAGGTCGGCGCCTCTCATGCGAACGATCCAGCCGACGGGAACGACCGCGCCAAAAAACATCGCGCCCATGACGATCGGGCTCACGATCTTGTTAAGGGCGAGCCCCAGCTTGAACCATGCGCGGTTCAGCGGCGCGAGCCGCAACGGCGCCGCCATGGCGAACGCCGCGAACAGGACCGCCGCGACCAGCAGCGGCCAGCGCGGCGGATGGCGGTGAACGAGCGGCCACAGGGCGATCGCCGTAAACGCCGCCGCGAAGGTCAGGCCGAACTTCCGGTCCGATCCCAGGACGACCTTGCGGAAACTCGAATCATTTTCATGCGTCTGCATAGCTGACCGCTTCACCCCGGAGATTGCAGGAAAGCCGCCCGGCGAAGCGCGCGCCCGGGGAGCATTTCGTCCGGCGTTGCGGAAATTGCGCCGAACAGGCCCTCGAAGAGCCGAAAATTTCCGCCCGTTCTGTCATTCCCAAAGCGCGGAGGCAAGGCGAAAGCGTTCCGCCAAAACCAACGTCCGCGTTCGCCGCCTTTATTCTATGTTCGTAGTGGACAAGGCCTCAAGCGGCGCATATCTCCCTTTGATCGGCCGCGCCTTCGCCTTTTTCCGCCAGGGCGGCCGACGGGAACCCGATGCTCACGAAAAAAGGTAAATACGGGCTGAAAGCGATGGTCCATCTCGCCGGCCATCTGCCCGGCGAAGCGACGCTCGTCAGCGAGATCGCCGAAGCCAACCAGATTCCGAAGAAGTTTCTCGACACGATCCTCGGCGAATTGCGCAACGCCGGATTCGTGAACTCGAAGAAAGGAAAAGGCGGCGGCTACACGCTGGCTAGGTCCGCGCATGAAATCCGCGTCGGCCACATCGTCCGCGTTCTCGACGGGCCGCTCGCGCCGATCCAGTGCGCCAGCACGACCTCCTACAGACGTTGCGACGATTGCGTCGACGAGAAACGCTGCGCGGTGCGGCTGATCATGCTCGAGGCGCGCAACGCCATTTCCAGCGTCCTCGACAACCGCACCCTCGCCGAGATGCGCGCCCTCCACGAGTCGGACGACGCGCGCCTCATGTATCATATCTGACGCCAGCGCCTGTGCTCAGGACTCCAGCAGCCGGTTGATCTGCGCCGTGACGTCGTCGATCGCGGCCATTCCGTCGACCGCCTTCAACGCGCCTTTGGACGTATAGAAGGCGGATACGGGAGCTGTCTGCTCGCGGTACGCCTCGAGCCGCTTGCGGAACGCGTCCGGATTGTCGTCTGCCCGGATCGCCTCGCCCTTCGCAGCCGATTCCGCGGCGCGCCGCTCGATGCGCTCGATCAGGACGTTATGATCGACCTTTAGCTCGATCACCGCGTCAAGATTGATCTTCTTCTTGAGAAGAATGTCGGCGAGCGCCTCCGCCTGCTTCACGGTGCGCGGAAAGCCGTCAAGGATGAAGCCGTTCTTGGCGTCGGGCTCGTCGATGCGGTCGGAAATGATTCCCACCACGACCTCGTCCGGGACGAGGCCGCCGGCCTCCATGATCGCCTTCGCCTTGAGGCCGGTGGGCGTTCCCGCCTTCACAGCGGCGCGAAGCATGTCGCCGGTGGAAAGTTGAGGAATGTCGTACTTCTCTTGGATCCGGGCCGACTGCGTCCCCTTTCCGGCCCCGGGCGGGCCAAGAAAAACAAGCCTCATCTGCGTTTCCCCTTCAGTTTCGCCTTTTTGATCAATCCTTCGTACTGGTGCGCCTGGAGGTGCCCGAGAATCTGGGCCACCGTGTCCATGGTCACGCTGACGACGATGAGCAGCGACGTGCCGCCAAAATAGAATGGAAGGGCGGCGTAGGAAATAAGCATTTCCGGCAATAGACAGATTAAGGCGAGATAGGCGGCGCCGATCACCGTGATCCGTGTCAGGATCTGGTCGATGTATTGCGCCGTCCGTTCGCCCGGGCGCACGCCGGGGATGAAGCCGCCATGCTTCTTGAGATTGTCCGCGGTCTCGGCCGGATTGAACACGATCGCCGTGTAGAAGAAGGCGAAGAAGACGATCAGGCCGACGTAGGCGACCATATAGAGCGGCCGGCCATGGCCGAGCAGGCTCGAGATCGTCCCGAGGACGCCGCTCTGATGTTGCGAGAAATTGGCGATCGTCGTCGGCAGAAGCAGCAGCGAGGACGCGAAGATCGGCGGGATGACGCCGGCCGTGTTGAGCTTCAGCGGCAGAAACGACGTCTGCCCCTCGTACACCTTGTTGCCCTGCTGGCGCTTGGGATAGGTGATGAGAAGACGACGCTGCGCGCGCTCCATGAAGACGATGAACGCGATCACGGCGACCGACATGACCATCACGCCGATGATCACGCCCGTCGAAATGGCGCCTTGCCGGCCGAGTTCGAGCGTCGAGACGATCGCCGCCGGGAAGGCGGCGACGATGCCCGCGAAAATGATCAGCGAGGAGCCGTTGCCGATGCCGCGCGAGGTGATCTGCTCGCCGAGCCACATCAGGAACATCGTGCCGCCGAGCAGGGTCAGCACGGTCGAGAGGCGGAAGAACCATCCCGGGTCGAGCACGACGCCCTGCTGGCTCTCGAGCCCGACGGCGATGCCGTAGGCCTGGAAGGCGGCGAGCGCCACCGTAAGATAGCGCGTGTACTGGTTGATGACCTTGCGGCCGGACTCGCCCTCTTTCTTCAGCGCCTCGAGCGTCGGCACCACCGAGGTCAGGAGCTGGATGATGATCGAGGCCGAAATATACGGCATGATGTTCAGGGCGAAGATCGCCATGCGCTGGACGGCGCCGCCGGCGAACATGTTGAACAGTTCGAGAACGCCCTGCCGGCTATGCGTGAAATTCGCCTCGAACGCCGCCGGGTCGATTCCCGGCAGCGGAATATACGTGCCGAGTCGGTAGACGATCAGCGCGCCCAGGGTGAACCAGATGCGCTTCTTGAGCTCTTCGGCCTTGCCGAAAGCGCTCCAGTTGACGTTCGCCGCTAGCTGTTCCGCCGCCGATACCATGAAACGCTCCTCGGGCGCGGAGGCGCCGGATTGCCGTGCGAAACCCCGCCGCCGCTCGAGCCCGTTCAGGGCGACGATCCGGGCGCGAGCCGCGCCGAATGCTGGAAGCGCGAAGACGGGCGGCGACGCTCGAACGCGCTCGCCGGCCCTTCCAGGTCCGCACGGAGATTCTTATAGGTCAGACCGGAAGGGACCGAAAGCCCCTTCCCCGCGCGCTGGACGCGCGCGAAGGCTCGTCTATTCGGCGTCCGCGGCCGGCGCCGCGGCGGAGAGGATCTCCACGGAGCCGCCGGCGGCCTCGATCGCGGCGACGGCGCTCTTCGAGGCGGCGGCGACCTTGAAGTTCAGCTTGGCCTTGAGCTCTCCGACGCCGAGGATCTTCACGCCGTCGCGGGGCTTCGACACCACGCCGCCGGCGAGCAGGGCCTCGTTCGTCACGTCCTGCGCGGGATCGATCCTGCCGGCGTCGACGGCGTCCTGAACGCGGCCGATGTTGACCTCATTGTAGTCCGTCGCGAACGGATTGTGGAAGCCGCGCTTGGGCAGGCGGCGATGCAGCGGCATCTGGCCGCCTTCGAACCCCTTGATGGAGACGCCGGTGCGGGCCTTCTGGCCCTTGACGCCGCGGCCGCAGGTCTTGCCCTTGCCGGAGCCGATGCCGCGGCCGACGCGCATGCGCGCCTTCGACGCGCCGAGGTTGTCGCTGATTTCGTTGAGTTTCATGACAATGTCCTTGGCGGCCGCGCTCAGGCGCCCTCGACGACGCGCACGAGATGCGCGACCTTGGCGATCATGCCGCGGATGGCTGGCGTGTCCTCGAGCGAGGCGCGGCGGCCGATCTTGTTGAGCTTCAGCCCGATAAGGGTCGCGCGCTGGTCGCCCGGACGCCCGATGGGGCTCTTGATCTGCTCGACGGTGACGGTGGCTTTATCAGTCATCGAAGGCTCCTCAGGCGTCGCCGGCCGCGTCGGCCTCGCCGCCGAGGCGCCGTCCCTGCAGGACCGACACCTTCAGGCTGCGGCGCGCCGCGACGGAACGCGGGGAATCCTGGCGTCCCAGCGCGTCGAAGGTCGCGCGAACCATGTTGTAGGGATTGGACGAGCCCTGCGACTTCGCGACCACGTCGTGCATGCCGAGCGTCTCGAAGATCGCGCGCATCGGGCCGCCGGCGATGATGCCGGTGCCGGCGGGGGCGGCGCGCAGCACGACGCGGCCGGCGCCATGGCGGCCGTCGATGTCGTGATGCAGCGTGCGGCCTTCGCGCAGCGGCACGCGGATCAGCGAGCGCTTGGCGGATTCCGTCGCCTTGCGGATCGCCTCCGGCACCTCGCGGGCCTTGCCGTGGCCATAGCCGACGCGGCCTTTCTGGTCGCCGACCACGACGAGCGCGGCGAAGCCGAAGCGGCGGCCGCCCTTCACCACCTTGGCGACGCGGTTGATGTGGACCAGCCGGTCCACGAACTCGCTGTCGCGCTCCTCGCGGTCGCGGCCCCGGCCGCCTTCACCTTCACGCGCCATGTCTTCGTTCCATTTTCACTTGAGCTCGCCGCCGCGTCGCAGCGCAGGACGAGCGCCCGTCGCGGGCTTCAGAAGTTGAGGCCGCCTTCGCGGGCGCCCTCGGCGAGGGCCTTGACGCGGCCGTGATAAATATATGCGCCGCGGTCGAACACGACCTCCGTGACGCCGGCTGCGGCGGCGCGCTCGGCGATCAGCTTGCCGATCGCGCGGGCGGCGGCGATGTCCGCGCCCGTCTTGAGGCTTTCCCGGTTCGTCTTCTCGAGCGACGAAGCGGAAGCCAGGGTGCGGCCGGCTTCGTCGTCGATGATCTGGCAATAGATCTGCTTCGAAGACCGGAACACCGAAAGCCTTGGCTTGCCGTAGGCGCGAGCGCGCAAAGTGCGCCTGACGCGCGCCTGACGCCGTTGCGTCGCCTGATTGTCCTTAGCCATGACAGGCTCCTGATCCTTCGATTACTTCTTCTTGCCTTCCTTGCGGAAGATGAATTCGCCGGCGTATCTGACGCCCTTGCCCTTGTACGGCTCCGGCGGACGCAGCGCGCGGATCTCGGAGGCGATCTGCCCGACCTGCCGCTTGTCGATGCCGGCGATGGCGACCTCCGTCGGCTTCGGCGTCGTGATCGAGACGCCCTCCGGGATCGGGAACGTCACGTCGTGGCTGTAGCCGAGCGACAGCTGCAGGTTCTTGCCCGAGACGGCGGCCTTGTAGCCGACGCCGGTGATCTCGAGCCGACGCTCGAAGCCTTTTGAGACGCCGATCACCAGATTGTTCACCATGGAGCGCGTCATGCCCCACATGGCGCGGGCGCGCTTGGTTTCGCCGCGCGGCGTGACGGTGACGCCGCCCTCGCCGAGCGCGACGGAGACGTCGTCAGGCGCCGTGAACGAGAGCTGCCCCTTGCCGCCCTTGACCGAAACGGACTGGCCGTCGACGTTGGCGGTGACGCCGGCGGGAATGACGACCGGCTTCTTTCCGATGCGAGACATGGTTTTTCCTCGGCTCCTTCGGTCAGAAGACCCTGCACAGCACTTCGCCGCCGACGTTCGCCTCGCGCGCGGCATGGTCCGCCATCACGCCCTTGGGGGTCGAGATGATGGTGATGCCGAGGCCGTTGGCGACGCGGGGCATCGCGTCGACCGCCGCATAGACGCGGCGGCCGGGCTTCGAAACGCGCTGGATCTCGCGGATCACCGGAGCGCCGTCGTAATATTTGAGCTCGACCTCGAACTCCGTCCGGCCGTTGCCGTACTCGGTCGTCGAGTAGCCGCGGATGTAGCCCTCGGCCTGGAGCACGTCGAGCACATGGGCGCGCAGCCTGGAGCCAGGAGTCTGGACCTTGCCCTTGCGGCGCATCTGCGCGTTGCGGATGCGGGTGAGCATATCGCCCAGCGGATCGTTCACAGCCATGATCCTGCTCCTACCAGCTCGACTTCACGAGGCCCGGGACGAGGCCGCGCGACCCCAGCTCCCGCAGCGCGACGCGCGACATCTTCAGCTTGCGGTTGAAGGCGCGTGGACGCCCCGTCACCTCGCAGCGGTTGCGGATGCGCACCGCGGCCGAGTTGCGCGGCATCTCGGCGAGCTTGAGGCGCGCCTCGAAGCGCTCCTCGACGGTGAGCGCCTTGTCCTCGGCGACGGCCTTGAGGCGCGCGCGCTTGGCGGCGTAGCGCTTCACCAGCTTGCGCCGGCGTTCGTTCTTCTCGACAGAGCTTTTCTTAGCCATGAATTCTCTAAACCCCTGGGTCGCCGCGTCTGAAACGAAGCCGTTTCACTGCCGGAACGGGAAGTTGAACGCCCGCAGCAGCGCGCGGGCTTCGTCGTCGGTCTTGGCCGTGGTGCACACGATGATGTCCATGCCGACGACGCTCTCCACCTGATCGTAGTTGATCTCGGGGAAGATGATATGCTCCTTGACGCCGAGGGCGTAGTTGCCGCGGCCGTCGAAGCTTTTCGGGTTGAGGCCGCGGAAGTCGCGAATGCGCGGCAGCGCGATCGTGACCAGACGGTCTAGGAACTCGTACATGCGCGTCTTGCGCAGCGTGACCTTGGCCCCGATCGGCATCTGCTCGCGCACCTTGAAGGTGGCGATCGCCTTGCGGGCGCGCGTGATCACCGGCTTCTGGCCGGCGATGAGCCCGAGGTCCGCCGCCGCCAGCGTCACCTTCTTGGTGTCGTTGACCGCCTCGCCGACGCCCATGTTGAGCACGATCTTCTCGATCGTCGGCACCTCGAGCGGGTTCTTGTAGCCGAACTGCTCGATGAGCTGGGCGCGGACGACGTCCTGATAGTGCTTCTTGAGGCGCGGCGTGTAGCCCTTCGGCGCGGCGAGCTCGGCGGCCGACGCGGTCGGACCGGCCGGACGGTCGCGCAGCGGCGCGCCCTCGGCCTTGGCCTGCGCCTTCGGCGCGCCCTTGGCGGACTTCGCGTCCTTGCCGCCCTTCTGCGGGGCGCCCTTGCCGCCCTTCCCTGCCTTCGACTCAGCCATCGATCACGTCTCCGGAACGCTTCGCGAAGCGGACCTTGCGGCCGTCTTCAAGCACCTTGAACCCGACCCGCGTCGGCTTGCCGTCCTTGGGGTCGGCGATCGCGAGGTTCGACAAATGAACGGCCGCCTCCTTCGAGACGATGCCGGCTTCCTGCTTGGCGGTCTGCCGCTGGTGCCGCTTGACGAGGTTGACGCCGCGCACGAGCGCGCGCTCCTCCTTCGGATTGACCTCGAGCACCTCGCCCGAGCGGCCCTTGTCGCGGCCGACCAGGACGACGACCTTGTCGCCCTTCTTGATCTTGGCGGCCATCACAGCACCTCCGGCGCGAGCGAGACGATCTTCATCTGGTTGCGGGCGCGCAGCTCGCGCGGCACCGGCCCGAAGATGCGGGTGCCGATCGGCTCGGCCTGGTTGTTGATGAGCACGGCGGCGTTGGAATCGAAGCGGATCACCGATCCGTCGGCGCGCTTGATGTCCTTGGCCGTGCGCACGACGACCGCCTTCATGACGTCGCCCTTCTTGACGCGCCCGCGCGGAATCGCCTCCTTGACGGACACGACGATGATGTCCCCGACGCTCGCGTATTTGCGCTTCGAGCCGCCGAGCACCTTGATGCACATGACGCGGCGCGCGCCGGAATTGTCGGCGACGTCGAGATTCGTCTGCATCTGGATCATGGCTACGTAACCTTTCTGGCCAGAGCGGTTTCCGGAACGGCGTTCCGGACTACGTCTGCAGGAGGCGGACCTCCCTGTTTATTTCTAGGCGTCGGCCTTGGCTTGCGCCGCCGGCAGGACGATCCAGCGCTTGAGCTTCGACATCGGCCGCGTCTCCTCGATCGACACGGTGTCGCCGACCTTGAAAGCCTTCGACTCGTCATGCGCGTGATAGTTCTTCGAGCGCCGCACCGTCTTCTTCAGAAGCGGGTGCGTGAACCGGCGCTCGACCTTCACGACGAGGGTCTTTTCCTGCTTGTCGCTCACGACGACGCCCTGGAGAATTCGCTTCGGCATAATCTTGAACCTGTTCTGTCGGACCGGCCGGGCCGGATGAAACCTATTTCTTGGCGACCTGCTGCGCCGCGACCGTCCTCAGTCGGGCGATGTCGCGACGCACCTCCCGCACGCGGGCGGTGTTCTCGAGCTGGCCGGTCGCGCGCTGGAAGCGGAGATTGAACTGCTCCTTCTTGAGGTTCAGGATCTCCTGTTCGATCTGGTCGCCGGTCATGACCTTGATGTCGGCCAAACGCTGCTTCGCCTTCATGGCCTTCACTCCTGGATGCGCTGGATGAAGCGCGTCTTGATCGGCAGCTTCGCCGAGGCGAGGCGGAGCGCTTCGCGGGCGAGCTCGGCCGGCACGCCGTCGAGCTCGAACATGATGCGGCCCGGCGCGACGCGCACGGCCCATAGCTCCGGCGCGCCCTTGCCCTTGCCCATGCGCACTTCGGTCGGCTTCTTCGACACCGGCACGTCGGGGAAGATGCGGATCCACACGCGGCCGGCGCGCTTCATGTGGCGCGTCATGGCGCGGCGAGCCGCCTCGATCTGGCGCGCGGTGATCCGCTCGGGCTCGAGCGCCTTCAGGCCGAACTGACCGAAGTTGAGCTCGAAGCCGCCTTTCGACGCGCCATGGATGCGGCCTTTGAAGGCCTTGCGGAATTTGGTGCGCTTGGGTTGCAGCATGATGCGAAACTCTCAGAATTCTCTGGGCTCAGGCCGCGTCGCGGTCGCGCCGCCGGCGCTCGCCGCCGCCGCCATGGTCCTGCTCGGCCAGCTTCTTGTCCTGGGCCATCGGATCATGCTCGAGGATTTCGCCCTTGAAGATCCAGACCTTGATGCCGCAGGCGCCGTAGGCGGTGTGGGCGGTGGCCACGCCATAGTCGACGTCGGCGCGCAGCGTATGCAGCGGCACGCGGCCCTCGCGGTACCATTCGAGGCGGGCGATCTCGGCGCCGCCGAGACGGCCGGAGCAGTTGATGCGGATGCCTTCCGCGCCGAGGCGCATCGCCGACTGGACGGCGCGCTTCATGGCGCGGCGGAAGGCGACGCGACGCTCGAGCTGCTGCGCGATCGAGTCGGCGACGAGGGTCGCGTCGATCTCCGGCTTGCGCACCTCGACGATGTTGATGACCACCTCGCTGTCGGTCATCTTGGCGACGAGCTTGCGGATCTTGTCGATGTCCGCGCCCTTCTTGCCGATGACGACGCCGGGGCGAGCGGAGTAGATCGTCACCCGGCACTTCTTGTGCGGCCGCTCGATGACGATCTTCGAGACGGCGGCCTGCTTCAGCGCCTTCATCAGCGCGGCGCGAATCGCCATGTCCTCGTGCAGCAGCTTGCCGTACTCGCCCTTGGCCGCGAACCAGCGCGAATCCCAGGTGCGGTTGACGCCGAGGCGAAGGCCGATCGGATTGACTTTCTGTCCCATCTTATCCTCTTACGCCGCCGGCGCCGCGACTTCGCGCAGCACGATGGTCAGATGCGAGAACGGCTTCTCGATGCGCCCCGAGCGGCCGCGCGCCCGCGCGCTGAAGCGCTTCATGACGAGCGCCTTGCCGACGTAGGCCTCCGCGACGACGAGGTCGTCAACCTCGAGGCTGTGGTTGTTCTCGGCGTTGGCGATCGCGCTCTCGAGCGTCTTGCGGACGTCGAAGGCGGCGCGCTTGCGCGAGAATTCGAGGTCGGCGAGCGCGCGCTCGACCTTCTTGCCGCGGATCAGCTGGGCCAGAAGATTGAGCTTCTGCGGGCTGATGCGCAGCATGCGCGCGACGGCCTTCGCCTCATTGTCCTTGAGCGCGCGCGGCGTCTTTTCCTTCGACATGTCAGCCCCTCCGCGCCTTCTTGTCCGCCGCGTGGCCGTGGAAGGTCCGCGTCGGCGAGAACTCGCCGAATTTGTGGCCGATCATCTCCTCGGTCACGAGGACCGGGACATGCTTGTGGCCGTTGTGCACGCCGAACGTCAGGCCGACGAACTGCGGCAGAATAGTGGAGCGCCGGCTCCAGATCTTGATGATTTCCGAGCGGCCCGAAGCGCGCGCGGCGTCCGCCTTCTTCAAGAGATAGCCGTCGACGAACGGCCCTTTCCAGATCGAGCGAGCCATCGTCAGCCCTTCTTCTTGCTCTTGTGACGCGAGGTCACGATGAATTTCGTGGTCGACTTGTTCGAGCGGGTCTTCTTGCCCTTGGTCGGCTTGCCCCAGGGCGTGACCGGATGGCGGCCGCCCGAGGTGCGGCCTTCGCCGCCGCCGTGCGGATGGTCGACCGGGTTCATGGTCACGCCGCGGTTGTGCGGGCGCCGGCCGAGCCAGCGGCTGCGTCCCGCCTTGCCGATCGAGGCGTTCATGTGGTCGGGGTTCGACACCGCGCCGACGGTCGCGAAGCACTGGCCGTGAATGAGCCGTTGCTCGCCCGAGTTGAGGCGGATGATGACGTAACCCTGATCGCGGCCGACGATCTGAGCGAAGGTTCCGGCCGAGCGCACCATGGCGGCGCCCTTGCCGATCTTCATCTCGATGTTGTGCACGATCGTGCCGACCGGCATCGAGGCCAGCGGCATCGCGTTGCCGGGCTTCACGTCGGCCTGCTGCGAGGAGATCACCTCGTCGCCCACGGCGAGCCGCTGCGGCGCGATGATGTAGGACATCTCGCCGTCGGCGTAGCGGATCAGGGCGATGAAGGAGGTGCGGTTCGGATCATATTCGATCCGCTCCACCTTCGCGGCGACGTCGAGCTTGCGACGCTTGAAGTCGATGAGGCGGTAGCTCTGCTTGTGGCCGCCGCCGCGGAAGCGCACCGTCACGCGGCCATTGTTGTTGCGGCCGCCCGAAGACGTCTTGCCCTCGGTCAGCTGCTTCAGCGGCTTGCCCTTGTAGAGGTCGCTGCGGTCGACGATCACGAGCTGGCGAAGGCCCGGAGTGACCGGTTTGAACGTCTTCAGCGCCATTGGCGTAGTTCCTTAAATCCCTGGCTCAAAGACCGGTCGTGACGTCGATCTTGTCGCCCTCGGCGAGGGTGACGACCGCCTTCTTCACGTCTGACTGGACGCCGCGCGTCCCCTTGAAGATCTTCTTCTTGCCCTTGCGGATGAGCGTGTTGACGCTCGTCACCTTGACTTCGAAGAGGCGCTCGACGGCAGCCTTGATCTCCGGCTTCGTCGCGTTGCGGCGAACCTTGAAGATCACCTGGTTGGCCTCGGAGGCGAGCGTCGCCTTCTCGGTGATCACCGGAGCGACGATGACGTCGTAATGATGCGCGTCGAGCGCCAGTTTCGAGCTCATTTGAACCGCGCCTCCAGGGCGTCGACCGCGGCCCTGGTCAGAACCAGCTTCTCGCGGCGAAGAATGTCGTAGACGTTGATGCCCTGCACCGGCAGGACGTCGATCTGCGGAATGTTGCGCGCGGCGAGCGCGAAATTCTGATTGAGCTCGGCGCCGTCGACGATCAGCGCGTTGGCGAGGCCCGCCTTAGCGAAATCGGCCTTGAGGCTCTTGGTCTTGGCTTCCGACGCGTTCGCCTCGGCCCACACGATGACGCCGCCGTCCTGCGCCTTCGCCGAGAGGGCGTGCTTCAGCGCGAGGGCGCGGACCTTCTTCGGCAGGTCATGCGCATGCGAGCGCACCACCGGACCGAAGGCGCGCCCGCCGCCGCGGAACTGCGGCACGCGAGCCGAGCCGTGCCGCGCCTGGCCGGTGCCCTTCTGCTTGTAGAGCTTCTTGCCGGTGCGGGCGATCTCCGCGCGGCCCTTGGTCTTGTGCGTGCCGGCGCGGCGCTTGGCGAGCTGGTAGCGCACCATGCGGGCGATGAGGTCCTCGCGCGGCTCGAGGCCGAAGATCGAGTCGTCAAGCTCGATCGACCCGGCGGCTTCGCCGGCGATGGTCGTAATGTCGATCTTCACGCTTGCGCTCCCGTCTCCGATTCCTCGCCCGCCGCGGCGGCCGGAGCATCGGCGCCATTGGCGAGGCGGTATTTGCCCGGCTGCGGAACGTCCTTCGGCAGCGCCTTCTTCACCGCGTCGCGGACGTAGATCCAGCCGCCGGCGACGCCCGGAACGGCGCCCTCGACGAGAATCAGCCCGCGCGGGATATCGAGCTGCACCACGCGCAGATTGAGCGTGGTGACGCGCTCGCAGCCCATATGGCCGGCCATCTTCTTGTTCTTGAAGGTCTTTCCCGGGTCCTGACGGCCGCCGGTCGAACCATGCGAACGATGCGAGATCGACACGCCGTGCGTCGCGCGCAGGCCGCCGAAGTTCCAGCGCTTCATCGGGCCGGCGAAGCCCTTGCCCGTGCTCGAGCCCGTCACGTCGACGAACTGACCGACGACGAAGTGGTCGGCCGTGATCTCGGCGCCCACCGGCAGCATCGCGTCTTCGGCGACGCGGAACTCGGCGAGCTTGAGCTTCGGCTCGACCTGCGCCACCGCGAAGCGGCCGCGCTCGGCCTTCGACACGTTCTTGACCTTGGCGCGACCGATCCCGAGCTGGAGCGCCGTGTAGCCGTTGCGCTCCTTCGTGCGGTGCGCGACGACCTGGCATCCGTCCAGCTTCAAGACCGTGACCGGCACATGCTCGCCGCCGTCGTTGAAGACGCGGGTCATGCCGACCTTTTGTGCGATGACACCTGACCGCATGGCTTAATCCTTAAAATCCCTTCCGCCCGGCCGCGGGCCCAAGGCCCGCGCGGCCCCGCGTCAAAGCTTGATCTCGACGTCGACGCCGGCGGCGAGGTCGAGCTTCATGAGCGCGTCGACGGTCTGCGGCGTCGGATCGACGATGTCGAGAACCCGCTTGTGGGTCCTGATCTCGAACTGTTCGCGCGACTTCTTGTCGACGTGGGGCGAGCGGTTCACGGTGAATTTCTCGATCTTGGTCGGCAGCGGAATGGGGCCGCGAACATGCGCGCCCGTCCGCTTCGCCGTCGACACGATCTCCTTCGTGGAGGTGTCGAGGATCCGATGATCGAACGCCTTGAGGCGAATGCGGATGTTCTGGCCGTTCATCAATGAAATCCCTGTCGGCCCGCGCCGGATGATCCCGTCCCGCCGGCTCGCATTAAGTCCTGCGCCCGTGAGCGCCGGCCGGACCTAAAACCCCGGCCGGCAGGCTGCACAGCCCGTCTTACTCTTTGATCGAGGCGACGACGCCCGCGCCGACGGTGCGGCCGCCCTCCCGGATGGCGAAGCGCAGCTTCTCCTCCATCGCGATCGGCGCGATCAGCTCGACGTCCATCGTCACGTTGTCGCCCGGCATGACCATCTCGGTGCCTTCCGGCAGGGTCACGACGCCAGTGACGTCGGTGGTGCGGAAGTAGAACTGCGGACGGTAGTTGGTGAAGAACGGCGTGTGGCGGCCGCCCTCGTCCTTGGTGAGGATGTAGGCCTCGGCCTTGAACTTGGTGTGCGGCTTGACGGAGCCGGGCTTGCACAGCACCTGGCCGCGCTCGACCTCCTCGCGCTTGGTGCCGCGCAGCAGCGCGCCGATGTTGTCGCCGGCCTGGCCCTGGTCGAGCAGCTTGCGGAACATCTCGACGCCGGTGACCGTGGTCTTGACGGTCGGACGCAGGCCGACGATCTCGATTTCCTCGCCGACCTTGATGATCCCGCGCTCGACGCGGCCGGTCACGACAGTGCCGCGGCCGGAGATCGAGAACACGTCCTCGACCGGCATCAGGAAGGGCAGATCGACCGGGCGCTCGGGCTGCGGAATGTAGTCGTCGACCGTCTGCATCAGCTTCAGGATCGCGTCATGGCCGATCTCGGGCTGCTTGCCCTCGAGCGCGCACAGCGCCGAACCCTTGGTGATCGGGATGTCGTCGCCGGGGAATTCGTACTTCGAGAGCAGCTCGCGCACCTCGAGCTCGACGAGCTCGAGCAGCTCCGGATCGTCGACCATGTCGACCTTGTTCATGAACACGACGAGCGCCGGTACGCCGACCTGACGGGCGAGCAGGATGTGCTCGCGCGTCTGCGGCATCGGACCGTCGGCGGCCGACACGACAAGGATCGCGCCGTCCATCTGCGCCGCGCCGGTGATCATGTTCTTCACATAGTCGGCGTGGCCGGGGCAGTCGACGTGGGCGTAGTGGCGGTTCTTGGTCTCGTACTCGACGTGGGCGGTCGAGATGGTGATGCCGCGGGCCTTCTCTTCCGGGGCCTTGTCGATCTGGTCGTAGGCCGTGAAGGTGGCGCCGCCGGTCTCAGCGAGAACCTTGGTGATCGCAGCCGTCAGCGAGGTCTTGCCGTGGTCGACGTGACCGATCGTGCCGATGTTGCAATGCGGCTTGTTCCGCTGAAACTTTTCCTTGCCCATGGTGTGGCTCCTCTAGAACGCTTCGCTTCCCGCCGCCGCGCCCTGCGCAGACCGTGGCGGGGCGTGTGTGACTAGGCGTATTTCGCTTGGACCTTCGCGGCTTCGCCCGCGGGGACCTGTTCATAGTGATCGAACTGCATGCTGTAGTTCGCGCGGCCCTGGCTGAACGAACGCAGCTGGTTGACGTAGCCGAACATGTTGGCGAGCGGAACCATCGCGTTGATGACGACGGCGTTGCCGCGCATGTCCTGGCCCTGGACCTGGCCGCGCCGGCCGAGCAGGTCGCCCATGACCGATCCGGTGTAGTCCTCGGGCGTCGTGACCTCGACTTTCATGATCGGCTCGAGCAGCACCGAGCCGCCCTTCTGCAGCGCCTCGCGGAACGCCGCGCGCGACGCGATCTCGAAGGCGAGCACCGAGGAGTCGACGTCGTGGAAGCCGCCGTCGACCAGCGTCGCCTTGACGTCGACGACCGGGAAGCCGGCGAGCACGCCGGCGCCCATCACGCTGTTGATGCCCTTCTCGACGCCGGGGATGAACTCCTTCGGCACCGCGCCGCCGACGATCTTCGATTCGAAGCTGTTGCCGGCACCCGGCTCGTTCGGCTCGAAGTCGATGATGACGCGGGCGAACTGGCCCGTGCCGCCGGTCTGCTTCTTGTGCGTGTAGTCGATCTGCACCTTCTTGGTCAGACGCTCGCGATAGGCGACCTGCGGCGCGCCGATGTTGGCGTCGACCTTGTAGGTGCGCTTCAGGATGTCGACCTTGATGTCGAGATGCAGTTCGCCCATCCCCTTGAGGATGGTCTGGCCGGATTCCTGGTCGGTCGACACGCGGAAGGACGGATCCTCGGCCGCCAGCTTCGCGAGCGCGAGGCCGAGCTTCTCCTGGTCGGCCTTCGACTTCGGCTCGATGGCGATCTCGATGACCGGCTCCGGGAACTCCATCCGCTCGAGGATCACCGGCTTGTTGAGGTCGCACAGCGTGTCGCCGGTGCGCGTCTCCTTGAGGCCGGCGAGCGCGACGATATCGCCCGCATAAGCTTCCTTGATGTCCTCGCGGTTGTTGGCGTGCATCAGCAACATGCGGCCGACGCGCTCGCGTTTGTCCTTGGTCGAGTTCAGCACCGTGGTGCCGGACTCGACGGAGCCGGAATAAACGCGCGCGAAGGTGAGCGAGCCGACGAACGGATCGTCCATGATCTTGAACGCGAGCATCGAGAACGGGTCCTCGTCGCGCGGCAGGCGGACGATCTCTTCGCCGGTGGCGGGATCGACGCCCTTGATCGCCTCGCGGTCGGCGGGCGAGGGAAGGTAATCGACGACGGCGTCGAGCAGCGGCTGCACGCCCTTGTTCTTGAACGACGAGCCGCACAGCACCGGAATGAAGACGATGCCGCGCACCGCCTTGCGGATGAGCCGCTTCAGCGTCTCCTCGTCCGGCTCCTGCCCGTCGAGATAGGCGGCCATGACGTCGTCGTCGAGCTCGACGGCGGCCTCGATCATGGCGTTGCGGTATTCGTCGGCCTTGTCCTTGAGGTCGGCCGGAATTTCCTCGTCGTGATACTTCGCGCCGAGGCCCTCGTCCTCCCAGACCACCGCCTTCATGCGGACGAGGTCGATCACGCCCTTGAAGTCGGATTCCGCGCCGATCGGCAGCTGGATGCACACGGGACGGCCGCCGACCTTCGTCTTGATGTCGTCGACGCAGCGGTAGAAGTCGGCGCCGATCTTGTCCATCTTGTTGACGAACACGACGCGCGGCACCGCGTATTTGTCGGCCTGGCGCCACACCGTCTCAGTCTGCGGCTCGACGCCCTGGTTGCCGTCGAGCACGCATACCGCGCCGTCGAGCACGCGCAGCGAACGCTCGACCTCGATGGTGAAGTCGACGTGGCCGGGCGTGTCGATGATGTTGAGGCGCTTGCCGTTCCAGAAGGTCGTGGTCGCGGCCGACGTGATCGTGATGCCGCGCTCCTGCTCCTGCTCCATCCAGTCCATCGTCGCGGCGCCTTCGTGCACCTCGCCGATCTTATGCGACTTGCCGGAATAGTAGAGGATGCGCTCCGTCGTCGTCGTCTTGCCCGCATCGATGTGGGCCATGATGCCGAAGTTGCGGTAGTCTTCGATTTTATGGCTGCGCGGCATAGTCAAAATTCCTTCGAGCGCGAGGCGCGTGGCTTCTCAGATCACCAGCGGTAGTGCGAGAAGGCGCGGTTGGCTTCGGCCATCCGGTGCGTGTCTTCGCGCTTCTTGACGGCGGCGCCGCGGTTGTTGGCGGCGTCCATCAGCTCGGACGAGAGGCGGTCGACCATCGTCTTGTCGTTACGGCTGCGGGCGGCGGAGATGATCCAGCGGATCGCCAGCGCCTGACGACGCTCCATGCGCACCTCGACGGGCACCTGATAGGTCGCGCCGCCGACGCGACGCGAGCGGACCTCGATCGCCGGAGCGACATTCTCGAGCGCCTGCTTGAACACGCCGAGCGGCTCGGCGCGCGTCTTCTGCTCGATGATGTCGAAAGCGTCGTAGACGATCGCCTCGGCGACCGACTTCTTGCCGTCGTACATGATCGAATTCATGAACTTGGCGAGGATCACGTCCCCGAATTTCGCGTCGGGGATGACCTCCCGCTTTTCGGCGCTGTGGCGGCGAGACATGCGTTACGCTCCGTCCAACTTAAATCTTCAGATGCGGCCGAAGCCGACGCCGTTAAGGCGATGGCCCTTACTTCGGCCGCTTCGCGCCGTACTTCGAACGGCGCTGCTTGCGGTTCTTGACGCCCTGGGTGTCGAGCACGCCGCGCAGGATGTGATAGCGCACGCCGGGCAGATCCTTGACGCGGCCGCCGCGGATCATGACCACCGAGTGCTCCTGCAGGTTGTGGCCCTCGCCCGGGATGTAGCCGATGACCTCGAAGCCGTTGGTGAGGCGCACCTTGGCCACCTTGCGAAGCGCCGAGTTCGGCTTCTTCGGCGTCGTCGTGTAGACGCGCGTGCAGACGCCGCGCTTCTGCGGCGAAGCGTCAAGGTGACGAGCCTTCTCACGGTAGGTCTTTTCCTGCCGCGGCTTGCGGATCAACTGGCTGATCGTCGGCATGCTTCAACTGTTCCCAAACGAATGAGCGGCGAACCGCGCTTCCCTGGCGGGCCGCGCCGCGCGCCTTCTGTTCCGCCCCGCCCTCCGGCGTGCAAAAACGCGACAAAATCAGCGCCAACAGCCTTTTCAAGGCTCTTAGCGCTGGATTCACGCAGAGGACCGCGGCGACCCGCGTTCTTGCATCCGGAGTCCGAAGCCAAGCTTCGAACCGTTTTCAAGACGTGTCAGTCACGAAGTCCGACAGCGTTTAGGCTTTGAAAGGTCCAGAACGAGCCGTTCCGGAAGCAAAAGCCTACTGCCTGCCTGAGGTGGGCGGAACTTAGAGACCACGAATGGCTCCGTCAACCCCGGCCTCAGGGAATCTCCTCTAGAAACCGGCGGATTTCTCGATTTTTTCCACGCCGCCCATATAGGGGCGCAGCGCCTGCGGCACCCTGATCGAGCCGTCCTTCTCCTGATAGTTCTCCATGACGGCGACGAGCGCGCGCCCCACGGCGACGCCCGAGCCGTTCAGCGTATGGACGAACCGCGTCGCCTTGGCGCCTTCGGGACGATAGCGGGCGTTCATGCGCCGCGCCTGGAAGTCGCCGCACACGGAGACGGAGGAAATCTCGCGATAGCGGTCCTGTCCCGGCAGCCAGACCTCGATGTCATAGGTCTTCTGCGAGGCGAAGCCCATGTCGCCGGTGCACAGCGTGACGACGCGATAGGGCAGACCGAGGCGCTTCAGCACCTCCTCGGCGCAGGACAGCATGCGCTCGTGCTCGGCGAGCGAGGCTTCCGGCGTCGTGATCGAGACGAGCTCGACCTTGGTGAACTGGTGCTGGCGAATCATGCCGCGCGTGTCGCGCCCGGCCGAGCCCGCCTCGGCGCGGAAGCAGGGCGTGGCCGCGGTGACGCGAATCGGCAGCTGCTTTTCTTCAAGAATCTTTTCGCGCACGAGATTGGTGAGCGGCACCTCGGCGGTGGGCACGAGGCCGAGCCTTCCCTCCTTCAGCGTGACGATGGAGTCGCCGGCGAGCGCCTCGCCCGACACGGCCCAGAACTGGTCGTCTTCGAATTTCGGCAGTTGCGCCGTGCCGAACATCGCGTCGTCGCGCACCAGAATCGGCGGATTGACCTCCATATAGCCGTGCTCGCCGGTGTGCAGGTCGAGCATGAACTGGGCGAGCGCGCGCTCGAGCCGCGCGAGCGCGCCCTTCAACACCACGAATCGCGCGCCGGAAAGCTTCGTCGCCGTCTCGAAATCCATGAGGCCCAGCGCCTCGCCGAGCTCGTAATGCTCGGCGGGATCGAAATCGAAGCTCGGCTTGACGCCGACCGCGCGCAACTCGGGGTTGTCGTTCTCGTCGCGGCCGAAGGGAACTTCGTCGAGCGGCAGGTTGGGAATTTCGGAGAGCGCCGCGTTCAGCCTCGCCTCGGCCTCGCGCTCCCCCGCCTCGAGTTCAGGCAGCTCGCGCTTCAGCGCCGCGACCTCGGCGATCAGCGCTTCGGCCTTGTCCTTCTGCTTCGCCGCCAGCGCCTGGCCGATCTCCTTCGAGGCGGCGTTGCGCCGCTCCTGCGAGACCTGCAGCTTCGCGATCGCCGCGCGGCGGGCGTCGTCGAGCTCGAGCAGGCGCGTCGACAGAGGTTCAAGGCCGCGCCGGCGCCGGCCCTCGTCGAACGCTTCCGGGTGCTCCCGAATCCACTTGACGTCGTACATGAATCCGCTTCCGCTCCGGCGGGCGCGCCGTCAGCCGGCGGGCGTCCCGCTCGCGCTCGGGGCCGTCTCCTTCTTGTCGAAAAGGCCGACCGCGAGGATGGAAAGCTCGTAGAGAAGCAGAGCCGGGGCCGCAAGCGCCAGCATCGAAAAAATGTCGGGCGGGGTCAGGACGGCGGAGATCACGAAGACCAGCACGATGGCGTAGCGGCGCTTGTCGCGCAGGAAGGCCTGGTCGATGATTCCAACCTGGCCGAGCAGCGTGATGACCACCGGCAACTGGAAGGTGATTCCGAAGGCGAAGATCAGCGTCATGATGAGCGAGAGATACTCGCTGACGCGCGGCAGAAGCTCGATCTGCGCCCTGCCCGGCTCCTTGGCCTGCTGCATCCCGATGAAGAAATGCAGCAGATTAGGCATGACGATAAAATAGACGAGCAGCGCGCCGAGCGCGAAGAAGACCGGCGTCGCGACGAGATAGGGCGCGAAGGCGCGCCGCTCATGACGGTAGAGGCCGGGCGCGACGAAGGCGTAAAGCTGTGAGAAGACGATCGGGCAGGACAGAAACGCCGCGGCGAAGATGGCGACGCGGATCTGGGTGAAGAAATATTCCTGCGGCGCGGTGTAGATAAGCGTCGCGTCGGGCCCGGCGACATGCTGGTAGGGCGCGAGCAGAATATTGTAGATGTCCTTGGCGAAGAAGAAGCAGACGACGAACATCACAAGGAAGGCGAGCAGCGCCTTGATGAGGCGCGCGCGCAGCTCGATCAGATGGTCGATGAGCGGCGCCTTGGTCGCCTCGATGTCGGCGTCGGTCATGGCGCGGCCCGCCCCGGCACGAGCCCGACGGGGGTGAGCACCATCGCCGGCTGCTCACGCGCAGGCGAAGTCGCGTCGTCCGCGCCGTCGATCTCCTTGCGCAGCGCGTCGGCGAGCTCGCGCATCTGCGCCGCCACTTCCTCGCTCTTTGGCTCGGGCGCGTTCGCGGCCTGCGAAAGCGGAGCGTCAGCCGGCGTCTCGGCGGATTGCGGCGGCGAGGCGAGCTGAGGCGTCGCGGGAAGAGCCGGCGCGTCGGCCTTCGCCACCGCCTCGTTGAGGTGGCTGCGAATGTCGCCGAGCGGATCGAATTTCCTGCCCGAGCCGGCGCCGGCGAGCTTCTCCACTTCGGCCCTCGCATCGGCGATGTCCGCCTCGCGCATCGCCTCCATGAACTGGCCCTGGAATTCGGCGGCCATGCGCCGCATCTTGCCCATCGCCTGTCCGAGCTGCCGCAGCACGCGCGGCAGGTCCTTCGGGCCGATCACGATGAGCGCGACGATCCCGATGATGATGAGTTTGCTGGCGTCAAATTCGAACATGCCGGACCGTGCGGGCGGATCGCCCTCGCGTGAAAGCCTCTGTGCTCAACCGGCGTCGCGTCGCGGCGGCTTTCGCTCCGGTCCGCGTCCGCATGATCCGAAAAGCTGCGGAGCGGTCCGAACGGGCGCTCTAGCCGATCTTGCGCGGCTCGGACGCCTTCAGCGGCTCGGCGTCGCGATGATCGAGCGTGCGCAGGGGCTCGGGCGTCGGCGCGGCGGGCTCCGCCGCCTTGACGTCGTCGTCGGCGAGGCCCTTCTTGAAGGCTTTGACCCCCTTGGCGACGTCGCCCATGATGTCGGAAATCTTGCCCTTGCCGCCGAACACGATCAACGCCACCGCGCCGACGATGAGCCAGTGCCAGATCGATAGACTTCCCACGGCGCACCTCTAATGCAACTCTGACGGCGTGACCCTTCCACGCGCGGAACTTAAGTCCGCGAGAGTGTAAAGACAAGCAAAGCAGCATAAATTGAGCTTAAGCGCCAAGCTCGCGCCGGTCCTCGCGGGGCCGCGCAGCCGTGCGCCTCAAGGGTTCAGCGAGGTCATGGATGCCGCATGGGAAGGGGATGCGAACGCGCAGGCCGGCCGGCCTCCTGCTCGACATCGACGGCGTGGTGGCGACGGGCGCGACCGCCCTGCCCGGCTCGGTCGAGGCGATCCGGCGCGTCGCGGCTCTTGGAACGCCTATACGCTTCGTGACCAACACGACGCGCCGCCCGCGTCGCCGCATCCTCGAATCGTTGCGCGGCCTCGGCCTCGACGTCGGCGCCGACGAAATCTTCACGCCCGGCGCGGCGGCGACGGAACTGCTCGCGGAGCGCGGCCTGAAGCCGTTGCTCGTCGTCCATCCCGACCTTGAGGAGGATTTCGCCGGCGCGCCCGTGGGCGGCCCGTGCGCCGTGGTGCTGGGCGACGCGGGAGAGCATTTCACATACGCCGCCCTTAATGAGGCCTATCGCGCGCTGGTCCACGGCGCGGCGTTCTACGCGCTCGCGCGGAACCGCAACTTTCATGACCATGACGGCGAGCTCAGCCTTGACGCCGGCCCCTTCGTCGCAGCCCTCGAATACGCATCGCGGCGCGAGGCGACGGTCATCGGCAAGCCCGCGCCCGAATTCTTTCGCCGCGCGGCGGCGAGCGTCGACGCCCCGCTCGACGACGTCCTCATGATCGGCGACGACGCGGAAGCCGACGTCGGCGGCGCGCTCGCCGCCGGCCTGCGCGGCGTGCTGGTGCGGACGGGCAAATATCGCGAGGGCGACGAGAAGCGGCTCGCGACGCCCCCCGAAGCGGTCGAAGACGATCTGAGCGCCGCCCTTTTTCGGCTTTTCCCCGGATAGGGCGCGCCGGAACGGCGAATGGCCGGACGACGTTCAGGCTGCGCAATTGTCGTGGAACACGAAGCCGATGTCGCCGGCCCCTATATGACGAAAGAGGCCGCCTTCGAGGCCGCCGTCGCCAGCGCCGGAACTGCGATCGCGCAGGGCATGAAGTCCATTTGAAGATTCAGGGCGGCGAAGGGCGCTGGGCCTGAGGCGTCATCTCCAGGCGTCCACGATCTCCTGCGCGCCCGCCAGTTCGATCTGCTGGCTGTAGCGCTCGCGGTAAAGGCGCATCAGCGCGTCATGGGCGGCGTCGGACGAGCTGCAGGGGGCGTCCTGCGCGAGGATGGCGCGATAGCCGAGGTCGACGGCTCCAAGGACGGCGCAGATGTCCGTTTCGCCGCCGGATATGTCTCGCCGAGAAGGCCGCGCGTCAGGCCGGCTTTCTCGCCTCGCGTCATCGTCGAATCCTCGCGCCTCAGCGCTCGGGAACATTCTCCTCCAGCTCGCGGATCCACGTTTCGGCGTTTCCGTCGGACGGCGCGCGCCAGTCGCCGCGCGGCGACAGCGAGCCGCCGGCGGACACTTTCGGGCCGTTCGGCAGGGCGGAGCGCTTGAACTGGGCGAAGCCGAAGAACCGGCGCAGGAAGTCGTGCAGCCAGCGGCGAATGGTTTCGAGATCGTAAGCCCTGCGCCGGTCGGCGGGAAAGCCCGGCGGCCATTGGCCGGCGCCGACGTCGCTCCAGGCGCGCCAGGCGAGGAAGGCGATCTTCGACGGACGGAAGCCGTAGCGCAGCGTATAGAAGAGGTTGAAATCCTGCAGCTCGTAGGGCCCGACCCGCGCCTCTGTGCTTTGCGGCGCCTGCCCCGCCTCGACCGGCACGAGCTCCGGGGAGATCTCCGTCGAGAGAATGGAGAGCAGGGTGTCGGAGACGCGCTCGTCGAACTGGCGCGAGGAGACGACCCAGCGGATGAGATGCTGGATCAGCGTCTTCGGCACGCCGGCGTTGACGTTGTAATGCGACATCTGGTCGCCGACGCCATAGGTGCACCAGCCGAGCGCCAGCTCGGAGAGGTCGCCGGTGCCGAGCACGATGGCGTTCTGCTGATTGGCGAGCCGGAACAGATAGTCGGTGCGCAGGCCCGCCTGCACGTTCTCGAAGGTCACGTCGTAAACGGGCTCGCCGGCGGCGAAGGGATGGCCAAGGTCGGCGAGCATCTGGCGCGCGGCGGGCCTGATGTCGAGCTCGCTCCACGTCGTCCCGAGCGCCGACATCAGGGCGACGGCGTTCGCCTTGGTGTGGTCCGAGGTGGCGAAGCCCGGCATGGTGTAGGCGAGAATGTTCGCGCGCGGCAGGCCAAGCTCGTCGAAGGCCCGCGCGGCGACGATCAGCGCATGCGTCGAATCGAGCCCCCCCGACACGCCGATGACGATGCGCCGCGTGCGGATCGCGCGCAGGCGCTGGACGAGCCCGGCCACCTGGATGTTGTAGCCCTCATAGCAGTCCTGCGCGAGGCGGGCGGGATCGGCCGGCACGAAGGGAAAGCGTTCCATCCGGCGCGCGAAACCGACGTCGCCCGAGGCCGGATCGAGCCGGAACGGGATGCGTCGCCAGGAGGCGCCGCCGACGGCGCGGGCGTTGTCGTCGAAGCTTCCGGCGCTCATGCGCTCCTTGCGCAAAAGGTCGAGGTCGACGTCGGCGAAAACGATCTGCTCCTCGGACGAAAAGCGCGGCCCTTCGACGAGGAGGACGCCGTTCTCGTAGATCGAGGTCTGGCCGTCCCAGGCAAGGTCGGTCGTCGATTCGCCGGAGCCCGCGGCGGCGTAGACATAGGCGGCGAGGCATCGCGCCGACGCGGACTGGCAGAACAGGCCGCGCGTCGCGGCGCGGCCGATGGTGATCGGGCTGCCGGAGAGGTTGGCGATCACGCTCGCCCCGGCGAGCGCGGCGAGCGCCGACGGCGGGACGGGGACCCACATGTCCTCGCAGACGTCCACCGCCAGAGCGAAGCCTTCGACGTCCTCGGCCGGAAAGACGAGGTCGACGCCGAAGGGCGCGAGAAGAGCGCCGACGGCGATCTCCTCCCCGCGCAGGTCCGCGCCCGAGGCGAAATGACGCTTCTCGTAGAATTCCCGGTAGTTCGGCGGATAGCTCTTGGGAACGACGCCGAGCAGGCGCCCGCGATGGATGACGAGCGCGCAGTTATAAAGACGCGCGCCATGGCGCAGCGGCGCGCCGACGACGAGGACGGGCATGAGCTCGGCCGAAGCGGCGACGATCTCCTCCACGGCCCGCGCGACCGCGTCGATGAGCGCGTCCTGAAGGAACAGGTCTTCGAGCGCGTAGGCCGACACGCAAAGTTCGGGAAAGACGGCGAGCGCGGCGGAACGCTCATGGCAGCGCCGCGCGGCGGAGAGAATGGCCTTCGCGTTCGCCGCCGGATCGGCGATCGAGACGATCGGGACGCAGGCGGCGGCGCGCACGAAGCCGTGAGCGTAGATCGAGTAAAAGTCCATTGCCTTCCTTAAACGTCCTTGCGCCGCGCTAGCGGCCCAGAAGCTCCTTGAGCGGCCGGCCCTCGTCGGCGAGATCCTGGGCGCTCGCCTTGGCGCGCATCGCGATAAGGCGCTTGGCGGCCATGAAATCGCCCGGGCGATTGACCGCGTCGGCGGCGATGACGCGCCCGTCGCGAAGATAGAAGGCGATGAAGGAGGCCGCGTCGGGCGAGCCGCGGACGACGAGCTCGTCGAAGCCTTCGGACAGGCCGGCCATCTGCAGCTTGAGGTCGTATTGATCGGACCAGAACCACGGCGCGCTCGCGTCCGGCGGCGCGCGGCCGGTCAACGCGCAGGCGACGACGCGCGCCTGCTCCAGCGCGTTGGGCACGGATTCGAGCCTCACGCTGCGCTCGAGGAAGCCGTGGCGGCGATGCCTGGCGCAGTCGCCGATGGCGAAAATGTCGGGATCGTCGGTGCGGCACGCCTCGTCGACGAGCACGCCGGCGTCGACGGAAAGCCCGGCCGCCGCGGCGAGCTCGTCGTTGGGGATGAGGCCGACGCCGACGAGGGCGAGATCGGCGGGAATTTTCTCCGCCTCCGCTCCACGGCCGACGACCACGAATCCGAGTTCGCCCTCTTTCTCGCCTGGCGCGAAGGCGCTGACGGCCGCGCCGACCCTTATGTCGACGCCGGCCTCGCGGTGGACCTTTTCATAGAACGCCGACACCCGCGCCGCGGTGACGCGCGCGAGCAGGCGCTCGGCGGCCTCGAGCACGACGACCTTGAGCCCCCGCTTGAGCGCGGCGGCGGCGCATTCGAGGCCGATGTAGCCGCCGCCGACGATGACAAGGCGCCGGCCCGGCTGAAACGCCGGGCGCAGCCGCTCGACGTCGGAAATGGTGCGCAGATAAAAAATATTGGAAAGATCGGAGCCGGGCGCTTCGAGCCGGCGCGCGCGTCCCCCTGTGGCCAGGACCAGACGGCCGTAGGCGAGACTTTCGCCGCTTTCGAGCAGCACGCGTTTTCCGGCGCGATCGATCCGCGCCGCCCGCACGCCGAGCCGCAGTTCGACGCCCGCCTTTTCGTAGGCGGAGGCGGCCTTGTAGGTCAGCGCCGCGGCGTCGACCTCGCCCGAAAGAAAGCCTTTGGAGAGCGGCGGCCGCATGTAGGGCGGCGCATTCTCTTCGCCGACGAGGATGATTTCGCCTTCATGGCCATATTGCCGCAGCAAAATCGCCGCCTCGGCGCCGCCCTGGCCGGCGCCGACGATGACGACGCGCGCGTTCCGCGCGATCTGATCCTGCGTCGTCCCCGTCATCGTCATGGTCCGTCAAGGTTTGCGCCCGCCCGCCCGCGCGCGCAACGTCGGAGGGGTCGGCGGATAGTGGGTTCACGCTCACTTAACCATGTTGAAATATTTTGTGCGCTCGCTCCGCGCAAGCCGACCCCATGTAAACTTCTTCTCCTCGAAGATGTATCACGCAGGCTTCGACGCGACGACTTGCCGTCGCCGCGCGCAAGACTCGCCGAATTTCGCCGGACGCGCCGCGATTCTAAGGAACGAAAGCCGGCGCAGACGGTTATCGAGCGCAGCGCGATGTGCGCGCGCGGCGCGTTTCGCCTCCTTCAGAACGCAGTTTGGTCAAAGTCGTGGATCAAAAGTTAACGCCCTGCGGCCGAGAAGCGCTTGAGATGAACAAACTTATTGAACCAAGGAGCTTCTCGATGGAGAAAGTCGCCGTATATGGCGGCCGTTTCGAGCGCGTGGCCGATGGACCGACCGGATGCGCCCTGCTCTCCGCCCAATTCGGCGGGCGTCTGCGCCGCATGTTCGACGCTCCCGTGGACGACGCGATGCAGACTCAGTTCGAGGCGCTGCTGCGGCGGATCGGCGACAAGCTTGGCTAAGCCGGCCTGAAAGTCAGTCGTCACGACCAAGGCCGCCGCTTCGGCGGCCTTCGCATTTTCAGCGGCGCCGATCGGCCGTCGGCGTCAGTCCTTCGCGCGCTCGACGTAGGAGCCGTCGTCCGTCTGCACGACGATGCGCGTTCCCGTGGAAATATGCGGCGGCACCATCGCCCGCGCGCCGTTCGACAGCTTCGCGGGCTTGTAGGATGAGGATGCGGTCTGCCCCTTCATCGCCGGCTCCGTCTCGACCACCTCCAGCGTGACGCGGGCGGGAAGCTGGATGCCCACCGCGACGCCGTTGAAGATGGAGAGGACGCAGGTCATGCCCTCCTGCAGGTAGATCGACTGATCGCCGATCACCTCCGCCGGCACGACGATCTGGTCGTAGCTCTCGCCGTTCATGAAGGTGTAGCCGTCGGCGTCCTGATAGAGATAGCTGAAGTTCTGATCCTCGACATAGGCGCGCTCGACCTGCTCGGTGGTCTTGTAGCGGTCGGTCGTCTTGACGCCGTCCGACAGGCGCCGCATGTCGATCTGGGTCGTCGGCGTGCCCTTGCCAGGATGGAAGCTTTCGGCGGTCAGCACGACGTAAAGCTGCCCGTCCTCCTTCTCGATGATGTTGCCCTTTCGGATGGAGCTGGCGATGACTTTCACGAGATGTCCCTTTTGCGTGGCGCGAACGCGCAAACGCGCCGCGCGCGCCCTTTTCGGAACGCCGGCCGTCCGCGATCGAAACGCTGAGCTTTCGTCAGTTTCTCTTCGGTCCGTCCGCGTGCGCGCGGCGGGCGAACTGAAGAAAAGCCGATAGGCTCGCGGGGCCTATCGCTAGCCATGTTCAGGGACGTTTTTCAAGCGAAATAGCATGAGCGAAGCTCCTCCCCGCTGGTGGCGGCCGCACGCGCACGCCGACCGCCGTCCCTTCCTCAAGGCGCGCGCGCGCATGGCCGAAGCGGTCCGCGCCTTCTTCGCCGCCGAGCGCTTCATCGAGGTCGACGCCGCCGCGCTGCAGGCCTCGCCCGGGGCCGACGCCCATATCGCCCCGTTCCAGACGGCGTTCGAGGCGCCGCATGGCGCGAAGGAGCCGCTCTATCTGCATTCCTCGCCCGAGTTCGCCATGAAGAAGCTGCTGGCGGCCGGGGAGGAGAAGATTTTTTCGTTCGGCCACGTATTCCGCAACGCCGAGCGCGGCCGCCTTCATCATCCTGAATTCTCGCTGATCGAATGGTACCGCGCGAAGGCGCCCTATCAGCGCCTGATCGAGGACTGCGCCGGGCTACTCGCCGCTCTGGCGCGGGCGGCGGGCGCGGACGCGTTCGTCCATGGCGCAGCCAGCGCCGATCCCTTCGCCGAGCTTGAGCTTCTGAGCGTCGCCGAGGCCTTTGACCGCTACGCCGGCGTCGACCTTCTGGCGACGCTCGGGGACCGCGACGCCCTCGCGCGCGCCGCCGCCAGGATCGGCGTGCGCGTCGTCGCCGACGACGGCTGGTCGGATCTTTTCAGCAAGATTCTCTCGGTCAAGGTCGAGCCCCGCCTCGGCCACGAGCGCGCGACGATCCTGATGGACTATCCGGCGAGCGAAGCCGCGCTGGCGCAGCTTCAGAACGACCGCCGTCTCGCCGAGCGCTTCGAGCTTTACGCCTGCGGCGTCGAGCTCGCCAACGGCTTCGGCGAGCTCACCGACGCCGTCGAGCAGCGCCGACGCCTCGTCGCCGAGATGGAGGAACGCGCCCGCCTCTACGGCGACGCCTGGCCGATCGACGAGGATTTTCTCGACGCGCTCGCCCACATGCCGCCGGCGAGCGGCGTGGCGCTCGGCTTCGACCGCCTCGTCATGCTGGCGACCGGCGCGCAGCGCATCGAACAGGTGATCTGGACGCCGCTCGACGTCGGGAGCGCGGCGCGGTGAGCAAGGCGCAGACGCTGCGCACCGCGGAGGAGCTGATCGCCGCCGGCCTCGTCGGCGAAGAGCGGCGGGAGGACATCGAACGCGTCGCGCGCCGCTACGCGCTGGCCGTCACGCCGGCGCTCGCGGCGCTGGTCGATCCGGACGATCCGCGCGACCCGATCGCGCTGCAGTTCGCGCCGAGCCTCGCCGAGCTCGACCGCCGGCCGGAGGAGCTCGACGATCCGATCGGCGACGAGCCCTTCAGCCCCATTCCCGGCGTCGTGCGCCGCTACCCCGACCGCGCCCTCCTCAAGCTCGTGTCGGCGTGCAAGGTCTATTGCCGCTTCTGCTTCCGCCGCGAGAGCGTCGGCCCCGGCGAGGGCGCCCTCTCCGGGGCGGCGCTCGAGGCCGCGCTCGGCTACATCGCCGCCGAGCCGGCGATCTGGGAAGTCATCCTGACCGGCGGCGATCCGCTGGCGCTCGCCCCGCGCCGGCTCGCCGCGACGATGCGTCAACTTGGCGACATAGAGCACGTGAAGGTCGTCCGCGTGCACACGCGCGTTCCCTGCGCCGATCCGGAAGCGGTCGACGCCGCCATGATCGAGGCGCTGAAAAGTTTCGGCCGCGCCGTCTATGTCGCGCTGCACGCCAACCATCCGCGCGAGCTGACCGCAGAGGCGCGGGCGGCCTGCGCCCGCCTCATTGACGCCGGCGTGCCGATGGTCAGCCAGAGCGTGCTGCTCGCCGGCGTCAACGACGACGCGGAAACGCTCGCTGAACTGATGCGCGCCTTCGTCGAGGCGCGGGTGAAGCCCTATTACCTTCACCATCCCGACCTCGCGCCGGGGACCTCGCATTTCCGCGTCGACATCGCTCGCGGGCGCGAGTTGATGCGGCGGCTGCGCGGGCGCCTCTCCGGCCTTTGCCAGCCGACCTATATGCTCGACCTGCCGGGCGGACATGGAAAAGCCCCGATCGGCCCGAACTTCATCGAAGACGGACCGGCGCCCGGCTCCCATCTCGTCGCCGACTTCCGGGGCCGGAGGCACCTTTATCCGCCGCAGGCGCAAGCCCGCCCGCATCGGGACTGACCTGCGCCGCGAACCCGAACCTGCGCTCGAAAGGAAAAGGTTTGGCGAAAACCTCGATCGCCCTCGCCGCCCTTCTCTCGCTCCTTTTCGCCGCGCCCGCTCCGGCGCAGCCGCCGCCCGCGTCTCCGCCCGCCCAGCCGCAGACGCAAGCGGCCGCGCCTCCCGTCCCCGTTCCCGCGGCGCCGCTGCCGCCTGAGATCGCGCAGGCGGCCAGGGACCTCGACGACGCGGCTGCGACCCTCGACGGCGTCGAGAAGCGTCTCGACCAGCATTACCTGTCCGACGGGACGCTCGTTTCGATGCGCGACCAGATCGCGCCCATCAGCGCGAAGCTCGCCGCGATCATCGACAAGACGACGCCCAAGCTCGACGACGTGAAGGCGCGTCTCGACCAGCTCGGCCCCGCTCCCGACGCCAAGGCGGCGGCGCCGGAAAGCCAGACGGTCAGCGACGAGCGCGCCGCGCTGCAGCAAAGCGCCGCCGGCGTCGACGAGCTCATCAAGCGGGCGAAGCTGCTGGCGGTCAAGACCGACCAGCTCAAGGCGAGCATCGCGAGCCGGCGGCGCGCCCTGTTCACGACGTCGCTGTTTCGGCCCTCCGCCAGCCTGGCCGACCCTTCGCTCTGGCGCGACGTGCTGCCCGAGGTCCCAAAGAACGTCGTCCGGGTCGGCGGCGTCCTGAGCGAATGGGCGTCCTACGTCAACGCGCGGCTCGACGGCTGGCGTCTCGTCGCCTTCTGGCTCAGCCTTCCGGCCGCTTTTGTCGCCTGCGCGTTTCTCTTGCGCGCCTCGCGGCGCATCCTGGCGCGGCGGCAGAGGGAAAACCCGAGCGAGCTTCGCAAGGTCGTCGGCGCATGGTGGATCGCGCTCGTGATCGCGGCTCCGCCGATCGCGTTGAGCCTCCTCATGTTCTTCGCCCTCGACGCCGGCGGCTTTCTGACCTACCGGGCGAAGGAGGCGTTCTTCGCGCTCGCCGCGGCGATCGCGCGCGTCGCCATCGCCGCCGGCCTCGCGCGCGGGCTTTTCGCGCCGAGCCGCGCGAACTGGCGCCTGCCGCGCCTGAACGACGCCGTCGCCTCTCGCCTCGTCGGCGTGATCGTCAGCGTCGCGGCGATCGTCGCCGTGACGCGCCTGCTCGAGGCGCTGAACGAGGTGATCGACGCCTCGCTCGCCTTTTCGGTGGCGACGCGCGGCGTCGGCGCGCTGATCGGCGCGGCGGCGCTCGCGACGGGGCTCTGGCGCATCGGCGCCGACGCGTCGGACGAGGACTGCTTCGGCCCGCCGATCGCGCGCCGCTTCAACTGGTTCGTGATCCTGCGCGGCGCGGCCCTGTCCGCCTCGCTCGTCGTCATCCTCGCCGTGCTGTTCGGCTATCCGACATTCGGCAGCTTCGTGCTCGACAAGGGGCTATGGTGCGCCGCCGTGGCGTCGCTTTATTTTCTGCTGAACGCTCTCGTCGACGAGGGAATGTCGGCCGGATTCAAGCCGGACTCGCGGTTCGCCGGATCGTTCGTCGCCCGCGTCGGCGTGCGGCGCAGCTCGTTCGCGCTGCTTGGAGTCATCGTTTCCGGCGTCGTGCGCGTCATCCTGCTGATCGTCGCGGTCGTCGCCGTGCTGGCGCCCCTTGGGCTGCAGTCGGCCGACGTTCCCTTCGACCTGCGCTCGGCCTTCTTTGGCTTCACCGTCGCCGACATCACGATTTCGCCCGCCTCGATCCTCGGCGGCGCGGCGATCTTCGCGCTGGCGCTGGCGCTGGCTCACATGTTCACGCGCTGGCTCGACAGCAAGCTCCTGCCGCAGACGCAGCTCGACGCCGGATTGCGCAACTCGATCGTCACGAGCGTCAACTATCTCGGATTCATCGTCTCCGCCGCCCTCGCGCTCGGCTATCTCGGCCTCAGCTTCGAGCGCCTCGCCATCGTCGCCGGCGCGCTGTCGGTCGGCATCGGCTTCGGCCTGCAGTCGATCGTCAACAATTTCGTCTCGGGGCTGATTCTCCTCTGGGAGCGGGCGGTGCGCGTCGGCGACTGGATCATCGTCGGCGGCGATCAGGGCTTCGTGCGCCGCATCAACGTCCGCTCGACCGAGCTTGAGACGGTCGACCGCACGCAGGTCATCATCCCCAATTCGAGCCTCATTTCAGGCGTGGTCAAGAACCTCGTGCGCAACGACCGCAGCGGGCGCGTCACGATTCCGATCACAGTCCACGGCTCCGCCGATCCCTCGGCGGTGCGCGAGACGCTCTTCGCCATCGCCCGCGCCGACGAGCGGGTGCTGCGCATCCCGGCGCCGCAGATCTTCTTCACCGGGATGAGCGGCTCGGCCCTCAACTTCGAGCTCGCCGCCTTCATCGGCGACGTCGAGACCATGGCGCGCGTGCGCAGCGATCTCCATTTCGAGATCTTCAGGCAGTTCAAGGAGAAGAAATTCTTCGACGGACCCGCCGCCGGGCCGCAGCAGATCGAGATCGTCGGCGCGCCGGGCGTCCTCGCGCGGCGGGCCGACGCCGGCGGCGTCGACGCTGGCGCAGGCGGCTGAGGATCAGTCGCCGAGCCGCTCCGCTTCCTTCGCCGCGGCGCCGACATGTCCCGTCTTGACGAACAGCGTGCATCCGTCGCGGCTTGAAAGCGACTGCGCGTGGCCGCCGGGATCGCGGATCCAGGTCAGCGCGGAGTAATCGCGCGCGCCGTCCGAGCAGGCGCCGGAGACGACGAGCATCTCTTCGCCGTCCGGATGAAGCATCCGCGTCACGCTCGCCCCCGGATCGAGCCGCACGAGGAAGGTCGTCACGCCGTCGAAATGATGCAGCGACTTGATGGCGAAGCCTTCGCCGGCCTTGCGCCATTCGCCGGCGTCCGCCTCGATCGAGACGGGCTCGGCGTCGGCCGGCTCGAAACGCCAGCGCTTCACATAGAGAAGGCAGCCCGTCTCGCTTGACGGCTCATGTGAGGATCCGCGCGGGTCGCGCAGATAGGCGCCCTGGCGATGCTCGCCGTCGCCGTCCGTGAACGCGCCTTCGATCACGAACGCCTCCTCGCCGTCCTCGCGCCGACGACGCGCAAGCGCCGCGCCCGGGGCGAACCGCACGAGACTGGTCGCGCAGGCGCCGTGCGCGCCGCAGCGGTCGAGCGGCAGCCCTTCGACGCCCGGCGTCGGCGACGGAGTCCAGGCGGCCTCCTCTGGACGGACGACGGCGCGCTGGCGAAAATCGGCGTTGATGCTCATGACCGCCTTCCCGGACGCCGCATCGGCGTCAGAACCGCGTGACGATGTCGGCGAGAGCCGGGCGGACGCGGTCCTCGCGCGGCTCGTCGTTGCGGCCGATATGAATGAAGCCGGCCAGTCTTTCGTTCGGCGCGACGCCGAGGCCTTCGAGCGCCGCGCGGTCGTAGGCGAACCAGTCGGTGAGCCAGCACGCGGCGTAGCCCATCGCGGTCGCGGCGGCGATGAGGTTCATGCAGGCCGCGCCCGCCGACAGCTGCTGCTCCCATTCCGGGATCTTCACGTGAGGCCCCGCGCGGGATATGACCGCGACCACGAGCGGAGCGAGCGACAGCCGCGTCCGCTCAAGCGACAGCCGCTTCTCGTCGGCGTCGGGATTGGCGGCGAGGAAGGCCCGCGCGAGGACCTCGCCCGCCCGGGCGCGGCCATCGCCCTCGAACACGATGAAGCGCCATGGGGCGAGCTTGCCATGGTCGGGCACGCGGGACGCGATCGTCAGCAGCGTCTCGAGCTGCGCCGCGTCCGGACCAGGACCGCGCAGCGTCGCGGGAGGCGCCGAGCGGCGGGTTTTGAGCATTTTGAGCGTCGCGTTCATGACAGGTTCATGGGTCACGGCGTAATCTGGTGGGGACGCTTGTGAAGAAACGCGCGGGCGTCCGTCGGAACTGCGCGATTCCAGATATTTATTCATGCTGATAGCCGCTCGAGACGCATAAGCCAACCCGCGGACCTCGCGTCTTTGTCAAGACATTGCTCCATGAAAACGCCGTAGACACTCTCCATTTCGCTCGCCGGCCCCCGAAACCGGCGCAAATGGGCCCAGGATCTCAACGCCCGCATGTCGTTTCCCAATACGATCGCGGCGCCTCTCGGCGTCATGAACCGCAAGCAGCTCGGCCGGCTCGACGCGCTCGAGGGCGCGAGCGCGCCGGCATGGACCGCGCGCGAGACGGCGTGCGCCCTTTCCGCCGTGCTCGCCTTCTGCGTCGCCGCCTTCGCGCTGTGGCTCGCGGCCGGGGCGGTGGTGCCGTGGGATTCGAAGAATCATTTCTATCCGATGTTCCGCTTCCTCGGCGACGCGCTGCGCCACGGCGCCGCGCCGCTGTGGAACCCGTATCATTTCGCCGGCCATCCGGCGGCGGCCGATCCGCAGTCGCTCCTGTTCACGCCGACCATGGCCTTGTTCGCGTTCGTCGCGCCGAACGCGTCGATGCAGACCTTCGACGCCGTCATACTGTCGCATCTCGCCTTCGGCGGCCTGTGCATGGTCGGCCTCGCCCGCCGCTGGCGCTGGCGTCCGGCCGGCGGCGTCCTCGCCGCCATCGTCTACATGCTCGGCGGCGCGGCTTCGGCCCGCCTGCAGCACACCGGCATGATCCTGTCCTATGCCTTCTTTCCGGCGGCGCTCTGGGCGCTCGACGCGATGATGGAGCGCAGGACGATCGCAAGCGCGCTCGCCTTCGGCGCCCTCGCGTGCCTCATGACCCTCGGACGCGACCAGGTCGCCTTCCTGATGGTCCTGACGCTGGCCGGGCGGGCGCTTTATGCGGCCGCTGAGAGCGGCGCGCCGCTGGCGTTCATCCGCGCGCGGCTCGGGGTTTTCGCGCTCGCCGCCGCGACCATTCTGCTTTTCCTCGCGCCGCCCGCCCTGCTGACGCTCCAGTTCCTCGACGAATCGAACCGGCCCGGCATCGCCTTCGGCGTCGCCGCGGCGGGCTCGCTCGCGCCCGTCAACCTGATGACGCTGGCCGCGCCCAATTTCTTCGGCTCGCTCGACCACGCCTATGACTACTGGGGGCCGGCCTACGACACCATGGCCAAGGCCGACTGGACCGACCGCGCCGTCGACTATCTCTACATCGGCGCCTTTCCGGCCCTGCTCATCTTCTGGCACGGACTCGGCGCCGGGCGGCTCCTCGCGCGCAAGGCGCGGTTTTTCCTGATCCTCGCAGGCTTCGCCTTGCTCTACAGCCTTGGCCGCTACACGCCCTTCTTCTCGTTCGCCTTCGACTGGCTTCCCGGCGTCTCCCTGTACAGGCGCCCGGCCGACGCGACCTTCATCCTCAACATCGCGCTCGCCTTCGGCGCCGGCTATCTGCTCCACCGCTACGAGCTCGACGGGCTCCCCCGGGCCCGCGCGCTCGGCGCGCGCCTCGGCCCGCTCGCGGCCGGCGCGACCGCGCTCGCCGTCGCCGCGGCCGCAGCCTCCGGCCTCGGCTTCTCCCGGCAGGAGGGACGCCTGCTCGCCTCGCTCGAGTCGCTCGCCCTCGCGAGCGCCTTCGCCGGCGCGGCCGCCGTCCTGCTCGTCGCCTTCAGGGGAACGCCGCGCGCCCGCGCCGCATGCGCCGCGCTCTTCACGCTCGCCACGGCCGGCGAGCTGCTATGGCGCAACGCCGCCTCGCCGCTCAACGCCGAGCCCGTGAGCCGCTACAGCGTCTATGCGCAGATGACCCCGGCGGAGGCCGGCGCGCTCGCCGTGCTGCGTCGGGAGATCGAGGCGCGACGGCTCGCCGGCGACCATCCGCGCGTCGAGATTCTCGGCCTGCCTGGCCCGTGGCAGAACGCCTCGATGATGCTCAAGCTCGAGAACACCGTCGGCTACAACCCGCTGCGCATCGAGGACTACGAGCGGGCGGTCGGCCCCGGCGACAACGCCGGCGACGTCAATCTGCGCCACTTCCCCGGCACCTTCCGCGGCTATGACTGCCGGCTCGCGCGGCTGCTCGGGCTCGAATATCTCATCCTCGACCGGCCGCTCGCGAAGCTGCCGCGGCATGTGCCGCGGCCGAAGGCGCGCCTCATCTATTCAGCCGGAGGGATTTACGTCTATCGCCTGCGCGACGCCGCGCCGCGCGCCTATTTCACGAGCCGGATCAAGGCGTCGGACGACGAGCGCGCGCTCGAGGAGCAAAGCCTGCCGCAGTTCGACGCGCCGCGCGAGGCGCTGATCGACGACGCCAGCCTTCCCCTGCTGCGCAGCCTCAGCCCGCAGGCGCCGGACGCGCCGGACGCGCGCGAAGCCGACGCCGGCGGACGCGCGCGCATCGTGGCGAGCTCGGACAACGCCGTGACGCTCGAGGTCGACGCCGACAGGGACGGCGTCGTGGTGCTGCACGATCCCTACTATCCGGGCTGGGAGGCGCGGGTGGACGGCGAGCGGACGCCCATCCTCAAGGCGAACATGCTGTTCCGCGGCGTCGAGGTAGGGCCCGGACATCACCGGATCGAATTCGTCTTCCGTCCCTTCTCCCTCGCCAATCTCGCGGCGGCGGCCGGCGCGCTCGCGCACAAGCATGAAGATAATTAGGGCGCGCCACATGCGCTTTCGCCGCGCGGCGCTGGCGCTTCTTCTCCTGCTGGCGGCGACGGGCGCTCCCGCCCGCGCCGAGGACGACGCGCCGTCTCCGGCCGATCTTCCGCCGCTCAGCCTGCCGGCCGGCGAGCCGCAGGCGAAGCCCGAACCCGCGCCGGCGCAAGGCTCCGTCCTGCATCTCACCGCCGTCCTGTCCGCGGCCGACGCGCAACCGCTGCACGCCGGCGTGCGCTGGCGCGTGTTCAACGAAAAGACCGAGCTCGACGGCTCGCATGCGCTCGTCGCCGACACGTCCGACGCCACGCCCGCGCTGACTCTGCCGGACGGCGCCTATATCGTCCACGCCGCCTTCGGCCTCGCCGGCGCGACGAAGCGCGTCGTCATCGCCGGGCGCGGCGTCGGCGAGCGCGTCGCTCTGAACGCCGGCGCGCTGCGCGTCGTGAACCAGCTCGGCGACGTCCCGCTGCCCGCCGCCAGGACGCGGATCGCCGTCTTCGTGCCGGACAAGACCAATTCCGAGGCCAAGCAGGTGGCGACGCTGACGTCGGGCGAGACGATCGGCCTGCCGGAAGGCGCCTATCACATCGTCTCCACCCTGCTGGACGCCCAGTCGAACGGCGTCGTCACGCCCACCAACTCGGTCGTCAGCGCCGATCTCAGGGTGCCGGCGGGCAAGCTGATCGACGCCTCGCTGCGTCATCGCGCCGCCACCATGACCCTGAAGCTGGTCAGCGGCCCTTCCGGCGTCGCCCTCGCCAACACCTCCTTCACGATCCTGACGCCGGGCGGCGACGTGATCCGCGAGATGATCGGCGCCTTTCCCTCGATCGTGCTGGCCGAAGGCGAATACGTCGCCATCGCCCGCCACGACGACAGCGTGTTCCAGACGACGTTCAAGGTCGAATCGGCGCTCGACCGGGATGTGGAAGTCCTTGCGAAATAGGCTCTGCGTCCGCTATCTGGCGACATGACCGCCGCGCCCGCCTTTCCGCCCGCCCTCGCGGACGCAGACGCCCTCGCGCGCGCCGCGCGGCTCCTGCGGGCCGGCGGCCTCGTCGCCTTCCCGACCGAGACCGTATACGGTCTCGGCGCCGACGCGACGAACGAGGCGGCCGTCGCGGCGATCTACGCCGCCAAGGGGCGTCCGGCGCATAATCCGCTCATCGCCCATGTCGCGAGCCTTGAGGAGGCGCGACGGCACGCGACGTTTTCCGACGCGGCGACGCGCCTTGCGGAAAAATTCTGGCCCGGGCCGCTCACCCTCGTCCTGCCGGCCGCGCCGGCGGGCGAGGTCTGCGCGCTCGCCCGCGCCGGCCGCGCGAGCCTCGCCCTGCGCATGCCCGCCCACCCGACGGCGCTGGCGCTCATCCGCGCGACAGGACGCCCGCTCGCCGCGCCCTCGGCCAACCGCTCCGGCCGCGTCAGCCCGGTCTGCGCGGCGCATGTGCGCGAGGATCTTGGACGGGACCTTTTCGTGCTCGACGCCGGCCTCTGCGCGGTCGGGCTCGAATCGACCATCGTCGCATGCCTCGACGCGCCGACGCTGCTGCGGCCCGGCGGCCTCGCCCGCGACGCGATCGAGGCGGCGCTCGGCGAACCGCTCCGCGCTCAGGCGGCCGGGGAAATCCTCGCGCCGGGCGCGCTCGCCTCGCATTACGCGCCGCGCGCGCAGGTCAGGCTCGAGGCGACGAGCCTTCGCCCCGGCGAGGCCGCGCTCGACTTCGGCGGGCGCTTTCCCGCAGGCCCCGCGGTGATCGACCTCTCGCCCTCCGCGAACCTCGAGGAGGCCGGCGCCAACCTGTTCGCATATTTGCGCGCGCTGGACAGCGCGGGGCCGGCCGCGATCGCCGTCGCGCCGATCCCGCGCCGCGGCCTCGGCGAGGCGATCAACGACCGCCTCGCGCGCGCCGCCGCGCCCCGGCCGTAGTCGCAAAAAGCGCGCCGAAGCCTTATATTCAGGGCCGCCCGCTTCAACCCAGACTGCAAGTCTTGTCGGACAGCCTTCTCGCCCTTCTGCGCTGGTACGCCGACATGGGGGTCGACCTCGCCGTCGGCGAGGAGCCGCGCGACTATCTCGCCCACGCGGGGCCGCAGGCCGCGCCTGTCGTCGCGCCGGCGTCTGTCGTCCCGACTTCGCCGACCGCGCCCATCCCGCCGCGCCAGGCGGCGAGCGCGCCTTCAATCGAGAATCTGGCGCGCGACGCGGCGCGGGCGGCGGCGGCCGCGGCGACGCTCGACGAGCTGCGCGCCGAGCTCGAACGCTTCGAGGGCTGCGGCCTCAAAACGACGGCGACGCAACTGGTGTTCGGGGACGGCCGCGCCGGCGCGCAGGTCATGTTCGTCGGCGAGGCGCCGGGCGCAGACGAGGACAGGCAGGGCGTCCCGTTCGTCGGGCGCGCCGGCCGGCTGCTCAACAGGATGCTCGCCGCGATCGGCCTCGCCCGCGAGGACGTCTATATCTCGAATATCGTTCCCTGGCGCCCGCCCGGCAACCGCACGCCCTCCTCCCTCGAAACCGCGGCCTGCCTGCCGTTCACCAGGCGCCAGATCGAGCTCGTCGGCCCGCAAGCGCTCATCTGCCTCGGCGCGCCCTCGGCCCAGACTCTTCTCGGGATCAAAGAGGGCATAACGCGCGCAAGAGGCCGTTGGCTCTCCTACCAGAACGGCGACGCGACGATCAGGGCGATGGCCATGCTGCATCCCGCCTATCTTCTGCGCCAGCCCGCCCAGAAGGCGCTGGCGTGGCGCGACCTGCGCCTGCTCGCGCGCGAGCTCGAACGCCTGCGCGCGGAACAGCCCGCGGGAGAGTAGCCATACGCTTGCCGCGCTACGCGTTCTCGTCCAAGAAACAGTGAGTTTGCGGCTGTTCGTCCTCGTCTTCGCCCGCCTTCGTTAAAAGTTCGGAGCCTGCGCCAATGGAATGGGAGAATTTTCGCCGGTCCGAAAACGTCGAGGACCGGCGCGGCGATTCGCAATACGCCGACGCGGGCGGCGGCGGGGGCCGCGGGCTCGGCATCGGCGCGATCGTGGTGCTCGGCGTCATCGGCTGGGCGCTGGGGATCGATCCGCGCCTGCTCATCGGCGGCGCCGAGATGTTCCACAGCGCCACGAAGGGCTCGCAGACGCAGCAGGCGCCGTCGCGGCCGGCAGGAACCCCGACGGACCAGATGGGCCAGTTCGTCGCCGCCGTCCTCGCCGAGAACGAGGACGTGTGGACCGACATCCTGCCGTCCCAGGCCGGCGTGAACTACGTCAAGCCCAAGCTCGTGCTCTACAGCGGATCGACGCGCTCGGCCTGCGGCGGGGCCAGCGCGGCGATGGGCCCGTTCTACTGCCCGAACGACCAGAAGGTCTATCTCGACACCAGCTTCTTCCGCGACATGAAGGAGAAGCTCGGCGGGGGCGGCGATTTCGCCTACGCCTATGTGATCTCCCACGAGATCGGCCATCACGTCCAGAACCTCCTCGGTATCCTGCCCAAGGTCCAGGCGGCGCAGGCGCGCGCGTCGAGCAAGGCCGAAGCGAACGCTCTCTCCGTCCGCATCGAGCTTATGGCCGACTGCCTCGCCGGCGTATGGGCCGCCAACGCGCAGAAGCGCAACCAGATGCTTCAGCCCGGCGATTTCGAGAAGGCGGTCAACACGGCGCAGGCGATCGGCGACGACCGGCTGCAGTCCGAGGCGCAGGGCTACGCCGTGCCCGACTCCTTCACGCACGGCTCGTCCGCCCAGCGCGTCCAGTGGCTCAACACCGGCTTCAAGTCCGGCGAGGTGAACGCCTGCAACACCTTCGCGAGGTGACGCCAGCCGCAGTCACGCCACGCGGCGGGCGCAGGCGCGCATGGTCGAAACGGGCGCAAGCGCCTGCGCGAGGCCGGACACGTCGGCCGCCGGCGTCCTGAGACAGCGCTCGCGCGGAGCGATGAGCCCGGCGAGCGGCGCGACGCGCGGAAACAGGCGCTCGAGAAAGCGGTCGGGCGCCGCGCGCAGGATCGCCGCCCGCTCCGCCCCGGACTGCAGAAGGTCGCCGGCCTCCTCGACGAAACCCTGCTGCGGCGCGAAGCCGGCGCGAAGCAGCAGCACATGCGGCTCGCGCGCCGCCTCGATCGCCGCGCGCAGCCATTGCGCCTCGCCGCTCGCCTCGACGAGGCCGCAGCCGGCGTGATCGGCGACGACGTCGAGGCCGGCGCGCGCGGGTCCGGCGACCAGCACGTCCCGCAGCAGGCCGTCGATGCTCGCGCGCACAAGCGAACCCAGAGAGCGCACCATGCGTTCGACCGGCTCGCCGTCGAGCGCGGCGTTCTCTTCATAAAGGACGATCGCGGAGAGCATCGGCGTCGGCGTGTCCGTTTGCGGTCGGGCTTCGGCTTATAGGCCGCATTTTCATCTCAAGAAGCGGAATATGCGCGACTGTTTCGGGAAAGCGCGGGACGGACCGATTTCCGGCCCGACGCGGCGATTGCGAGTCCCGGGCCGCCGGCGCATTCTTGCGGCGCCCGGGACGACGCCCTTCCGGCGGACGTTCCGCTCCCACGACGAATGACTCCATGAGCCGCGCGCGCGATCAGTTCGAGATCACCCCCGACATCCTGCTGCGGGCCTATTCGATCGGCCTTTTCCCGATGGCCGAGAGCGCGGAGGATTCGAACCTGTTCTGGGTCGACCCCGAGCTGCGCGGCGTCTTCCCGCTCGACGGGATCATGATCTCCAAAAGCCTGCGCAAGACGATCCGCTCCGACCTCTTCGAGGTGCGGGTCGACCACGACTTCGACGCCGTGATCGCGAGCTGCGCGGCCGCCTATCCGGACCGCGACAAGACCTGGATCAACGACCGCATCAGGCGCCTCTACCGGCAGCTCTTCGACGCCGGGCGCGTGCACACCGTGGAGACGTGGCTCGACGGCGAGCTGGTCGGCGGGCTCTATGGCGTCCATCTCGGGGCCGCCTTCTTCGGCGAGAGCATGTTCCACCGCAAGACGGACGCGTCCAAGGTGGCGCTCGCGCATCTCGCGGCCCGGCTGCGCAAGGGCGGCTTCGTCCTTCTCGACGCCCAGTTCGTGACGCCCCATCTCGCATCGCTCGGCGCCGTCGAGATCTCCAAGAACGAATATCGCCGGCGGCTCGCCGACGCCATCGCGCGGCCGGCCAGTTTCTGGGCGTGGCCCAAGGGGAGGCTCGTCAGCGGCGCCGAGGCGCTCGCCGGGCTTCCGGCGCGCGGCGACGCGGCTTAAAGGTCGCGCTTCAACACTTCGTCGAGCTTCTTCGTCTCGCCGGCCTCGAGCGGCTCGGGCGCAGCCGGCGCCCGCCGTCGCAGGTGCGCGACGATGGCCGCAGCTCCAGCGACGAGGACGATGAGCGGCGCGCCCCACAGGGCCAATGTTTCGGCTTTGAGCGGCGGCTTCAGCAGGATGAAGTCGCCGTAGCGGCGCGTGAGATACGCGCGGATCTCATCGTCGCTATCCCCGGCCCGAAGGCGCTCGCGCACCAGAAGGCGCAGGTCGCGGGCGAGCGGGGCGTGCGATTCGTCGATCGATTCGTTCTGGCACACCATGCAGCGCAGCCCGGACGAGATCGCCCGCGCCCGCGCCTCGAGCTTCGCGTCGGAGAGGATTTCGTCCGGCTCGACGGCCTTTGCGGCGAGCGGCGCGAGAGCCAGCGCGGCGGCGAGGGCGAGCGCGGGGAAGCGTCGCATCGCCCTACTCCGCCGGCGCGGCGGCGGGCGCCTCGCGCGCGCGCCGCGCGACGCCGATGCGGTAGCGCCGGTCGCTCAGCGACAGCGCGCCGCCGAAGGCGGTGACGAGCGCCCCGCCCCAGATGAGCGTCACGAGAGGCTTCCAGAAGATGCGCGCGTCGGCCCGTCCGTCGGCCTCGAGGGCGCCGATGCTCATGTAGACCTGGCCAAGGCTCAAGGTCGCGATGCCGGCCTCGGTGCGGGTCGTGCGGCGCGTCGGATAGGAGCGCAGCGAAGGCTCGATCGCCGCGACCTGCGTCCGGCCCGACAGGATGGCGGTCGGGCCGACGATCTCCGAATAGTTCGGTCCCTTGCGGCGCGCGAGCTCGCTGAAGACGAGCGTATAGGGGCCGACCTCCACCGTCTCGCCCGGCCGCAGCGTGACGATCTTCTCGACGCCCCATCCCGTCGCGGCGAGGCCGAGCAGGGTGACGCCCATTCCGGCGTGGGCGAAGGCGGTTCCGAACATCGATCGGGGAAGGCTGGCGGCGCGCGTCAGGACGAGGCCGGCCGAGAGCGCGCCGGCGGCCGGGCGGGCGAACATGCGGCGGCCGACGTCGGCGAAGGCGCCGGCGATCGTATAGGCGGCGAGGCCGCCGAGGACGAAGCTCAGCGCCGGACCGCCATGGACCGCAGCGAGCGCAAGGGCGACGACGAAGCCGGCCAGCGCGGCGTAAGTCAGCCGCTGCGCCGCGCCGAGCAGGTCGCCGCGCTTCCACGCCAGCGTCTGGCCGAACGGGATCAGCACAAACAGCGGCAGGACGAGCGGGACGACGGTGAGGTTGAAGAAGGGCGGCCCGACCGAAATCTTCTCGCCCGTCAGCGCCTCCAGCGCGAGCGGATAGAGCGTGCCGACGAAGACGGTCGCGCAGGCGGTCGACAGGATGAGGTTGTTCAGCACGATCCCGCCCTCGCGCGAGATCGGCGCGAACACGCCGCCCTGCTTCAGCGTCCCGGCGCGGACGGCGAACAGGGCGAGCGAGCCGCCGATGAAGCAGGCGAGGATGGCGAGGATGAACACGCCGCGCGTCGGATCGGTGGCGAAGGCGTGGACCGAGGTGAGCACGCCGGAGCGCACGAGGAAGGTGCCGATCAGCGACAGCGAGAAGGCGAGGATGGAAAGGAAGATCGTCCAGACCTTCAGCGCCTCGCGCTTCTCCATGACGCTGGCGCTGTGCAGCAGCGCGGTCGCCGCGAGCCAGGGCATCAGCGAGGCGTTCTCGACCGGGTCCCAGAACCAGAAGCCGCCCCAGCCGAGCGTGTAGTAGGCCCAGTACGAGCCCATGGCGATGCCGAGCGTCAGGAAGATCCAGGCGGCGAGCGTCCAGGGCCGCAGGAAGCGCGCGAAGACCGCGTCGATGCGTCCGGTGATGAGCGCCGCGGCGGCGAAGGAATAGGCGATCGAGAGCCCGACGTAGCCGAGGTAGAGGAGCGGCGGATGGATCGCGAGCCCCGGGTCCTGAAGCAGGGGATTGAGGTCGTTGCCCTCCGCCGGCGGCGCGCCGAGCCGCGCGAAGGGGTTCGAGGTCAGGAGGATGAAAAGGAGGAAGGAAGCGGAAATCCACGACTGAACCCCGAGCGCGTTGGCGCGGAAGTCGTCGGGCATGGAGGCGGAAAAGAGGGCGACCGCCGCGCCGAACAGAGCGAGCACGAGGGTCCACAGGAGCATCGAGCCCTCATGGTTCCCCCAGACGCCGCTGATCTTGTAGATCAGGGGCTTGGCCGAATGGGAGTTCTCGACGACGTTGGCGAGCGAGAAGTCCGAGGAGACATAGGCGTAGGTCAGCGCGAAATAGGCGTAGCCGACCAGCAGGAAGCTCGCGACGGCGACGGGCGGAGCCACCGCCATCAGCCTGCGGTCGCCCCGCGCGGCGCCCCAGACGGGCAGCGCGGAATTGACGAGCGCCAGGGCCAGCGCGAGGACGAGGGCGTAATGGCCGCTTTCGACGATCATGCGCGCCTCACTTCTCGGCCGACGCCGCGGCGCCGCCCTGCGTCGCCCCACCCTCTTGCCACACGCCCTGCTTCTTGAGCGCGTCGGCGACCTCGCGCGGCATGTAGCGCTCGTCGTGCTTGGCGAGCACGCTGTCGGCGTGGAACAGCCCGTCCGGCCGCAGCGCGCCCTCGGCGACGACGCCCTGGCCCTCGCGGAAGAGGTCGGGCAGCAGCCCCGTATAGGTGACGGGAACGTCGTTCTTCATGTCGGTGACGACGAAGCGCACGGTCTGGCCGCCTTCACGCTGGAGCGAGGCCTGCTTGACGAGGCCGCCGACGCGCAGCCGCGCGCCCGCGGCGGCGGCCGGCTTTGCGGCGAGCTCGCTCGGCGAATAGAAGAACACGATATTGTCGCGCAGCGCGAAGCTCGCGAGGCCGACGGCGAGGCCGACGACGACGAGGCCGCTGGCGATCAGGGCGAGGCGTCTTTGCTTGCGCGTCATCTGGCCGTCATCCTTCAAGGCCGAGTTCGCGCGCCAGCGCGTCGATGCGCGCGCCCGCTTTCGAGTCGCCGGCGAGGTTCTTCCTGGCGTCGGCGAGCGCCGAGCGCGCCTTGGCCTGATCCTGCAACACCACATAGGCGCGCACGAGGCGCGTCCAGTCGTCGACGCCGCCGCCGCTCTCGGCGAGGCGGGCGGCGAGCCGGTCGACCATGGCGCGGATCGCCGCCTGCTGCTGCGGCCCCTCCATGCCGGCGATCTGCGCCGCGCGCTCCGGCGACGCCGCGGGTCCGGGGGCCGCCTGCGCCGCGCCGATCGCCTGCCCGTCGAGTGCGGCGAGACGCGCGCGCACCGCCGGCGCGAAGGGCGCGTCGGCGGGCGCATCGGCGAGCAGCGCTCCCCATATGCGCCGCGCCTCGTCTTTCTCGCCCGCGGCGGCGGCGGCGAGGCCGAGATAGAAGCGCGCCCGGAACGATTTCGGGTCGGCGGCGACGGCCGCCTCGAACAGCTTGCGCGCCTGATCGCTCACGTCGCCGTCGGCGGCGGCGACCAGCGCCTCGCCTTCGAGCGAGTCGAGCTCGGCGGAATCGCCCTTGAGGCGGCGCAGCGCCGCGAAGGACTTGGCGGCGTCCTCATAGCGCCCAAGGCGCATGTAGATGGGCGCGAGGAGCGCATAGCCTTTGGCGTCGTCGGGATTGCCGGCGAGATGCGCCTCGATCTTGCTGATCGCGGCCATGACGTCGATCTCGTTCGCCGGTCTGCTCATCCGGGCGGCGAGCGGCAGGTCGGGCATTCCCGGGCGTCCGATCGCCGCATAGAGGCCGAGCGCCAACGCGGGCGCGAGCGCGGCCGTCGCAAGAATGGCCATAACGGCGCGCGAGCGGCCCGGGGCGATCTCCTCGGGCGCCTCCGCCGCGGCGATGAGACGGCGCGCCGCCTCTGTCCTCGCGCCGTCCGCCTCTTTTGGCGCTAGAAGTCCGCGCTCCGCGTCGCGATCGACCTCGGCGAGCTGCGCCTTGTAGAAGGCGACGTCGATCTGCCCGCGCGAGAGCGCGCGCGGCGGCCGGATCAGCGGCCAGCAAATGGCGAGCAGCGCGACGGCCGACAAAAGCGCGAGGACGACCCACAACATCGCGTCTTCATAGTGGCGCGGGCAAGGGCTTGCAAAGGGTCTTTGCGTCACGAAGGCGTTGGCCGCCCGCGGCTCAACCGCGCGGCGCCGCCGGCAGCGTCAGCTCGGCGCGAAGCCCCCCGGCGGGGCTTTCCGACAGCTCGAGGCCGCCGCCGTAGAGCGCGGCGAGGTCGACGACGATGGAGAGGCCAAGTCCGGAGCCGGGCTTCGTCTCGTCGAGGCGCCTGCCCCGCGCGATGGCCTCCTCGCGCTGATGCTCCGGCAGGCCGGGGCCGTCGTCGTCGATCGCGACGCGGAAGAACGCGCGCGCCGCCTCGGGCTCCTCCTCATCCCTCTCCTGATCCATCTCCCGGCCAAGCAAGGTGACGGAGACCCCGCCGCGCGCCCATTTGCCGGCGTTGTCGAGCAGATTGCCGATCATCTCCTCAAGGTCCTGCCGCTCGCCCTGAAAGCGCTCGCGCGCCTCGACGCGAAAGGCGAAGTCGATCGCCCGCTCGGCGTAGATCTTGCGGAAGGCGCCGAGCAGGCTTTCGACCACGGGCGCGACCTCGACCGATCCCGTCAGCGTCCCCGCCCGCACGGCCGCCCGCGCGCGTTCGAGATAGTATCCGACCTGATCGCGCATGACTCCCGCCTGCTCGGCGACCTTGTCGGCGAGCGGCCCGCGCTCGGCGGCCGCCTCGTTGACGATGACGCTGAGCGGCGTCTTCAGCGCGTGGGCGAGGTTGCCGACCTGCGTGCGCGCGCGCTCGACGACCTCCTTGTTGGCGAGGATCAGAAGGTTGAGCTCTCCCGCGAGCGGAGCGATGTCCGGCGGATAGGCGCCGCCGATGGCCTCGGACTCACCGCGTCGGATCGCGGCCACCGCGTCGCGCAGGCGGCGCAGGGGCGCGAGCCCGTAGCGCAGCTGCGCCGCCGTCGATCCGACGAGAGCGAGGGCGAGCAGCGCGAAAGTGGCGACGAGATAGGCCTCGAACCTCGCGATCGCTTCGTCGATTTCGGTCATCGCGCCGGCGACCTGAACGAGATAGATGCCGGAATCGCCCGCGTCGACGATCCGCTCGACGACGCGCAGGCGTCGCTGGTCAGGTCCCTCGACGACGCCCTGGCGCGCGCCGCCGACGCCGACCGGAACGCCGATGGAGGAAAGCTGCGGCAGGCGCGCGGCGAACAGCGAGCGCGAGCTCGCGATCTCGCCGCGGTCGCCGTCGAGCCGGGTGATCTGCCAGTACCATCCGGACAGGGCGATCAGGAACTGCGGATCGCTCAGCTGGTCGGGGCCGATGCGCGCGGGCTCGGCGGCGTTCGCGATGTCGGCGATGAGGGCGCGCAGATAGACGTTGAGCCGGTCGTCGAAATTGCGCTCCGCCTGCTGCCGATAGACAGCCGTCAGCAGCGCCCCGGCGACGAACAGAATGGCGAAGCTCAAGGCCGCAGCCGAAACGAACAGCCGCTGCGCGATGGACAGGCGGCGAAAGCCGGCCGCGAAACGACGCGCGGCGCGCTTCAGCGTCATGCGCCGTGCGACGAGTCCGCCGGCCGGCGCTGGCCGGACGCGCTTTCGCCCGGCGCCTCGAGGACGTAGCCGAGGCCGCGCACGGTGCGGATCACCTCGACGCCGAGCTTCTTGCGCAGGCGCCCGACGAAGACCTCTATGGTGTTGGAGTCGCGGTCGAAGTCCTGATCGTAGAGATGCTCGACGATCTCGGCGCGCGAGACGACCTTGCCCTGATGGTGCATGAGATAGGCGAGCAGCCGGTATTCGTGCGAGGTGAGCTTCACGGCGACGCCGTCGACGAGGACCTTGCCCGCCCGCTCGTCGAGCTTGACCGGGCCGCAGGCGAAGACGCTCGTCGCATGGCCGGCGGCGCGGCGCATCAGGGCGCGCAGGCGCGCCAGAAGCTCCTCGATATGAAAGGGCTTGGTCAGATAGTCGTCCGCGCCGGCGTCGAAAGCCTGCACCTTCTCGCCCCAGCGGTCGCGCGCCGTCAGGATCAGGACCGGCATCGCGCGGCCGGCGGCGCGCCAGTCGACGAGGACGGAGACCCCGTCCTTCCTGGGCAGGCCGACGTCGAGCACCACGCCGTCATAGGGCTCGGTGTCGCCGAGGAACCAGCCCTCCTCGCCGTCGAAGGCGCGATCGACGACGTAGCCGGCGCGCTCGAGCGCTCCGGCGATCTGACGGTTCAAATCGGAATCGTCCTCGACGACGAGCAGCCGCATTCCTCAAGCCTCCGGGCGCGCGATCCCCCGCCATCTCTCGACGGTGGCGGGGCGCGCGCGATGCGCGCGAGCGCACATGCCGGCGCGAGCGCCGCGCCGGCCGCCTTCAACGCGCACGAGGTTCCTCCTTTTTCTTCGTGTCGAGAATCTGGCCGCTGCGGGCGTCGATCACGGCGCGGATGATCTTTCCGTCCCGCCGCAGGAGATTGACTTCATACACAAGCGAGTCCTCTCCGCGGCAGAGCCTCGCCCCGAGCGCCTCCGCCTGAAGATGCGCCGCGGCCTTCTGCATCGGGCCGAACGGCTCGGCAAGCCCTTCGGCGCGGATTCTCTCGCGCGTCTCGCCCGGCGAAAAGCATTGAAGGGAGTCCGCCCGCGAGGCGAGGCACAGGCCCGCGAAACAACCAAGCGTCAGAAGCGTCGCCCTCATGCGGCCACGCTGCGTGCGAAGAGGTGAACGCCCGATGAACGGCGCGCGGCCTGAGGCGTTTCGCGCACCGCCAACGGACCTATGAGCGCTGGGCCGCGGCCGCGCCGCCCGATTTCAGCTTCGCCGTGAAAATCCCGCGCGAAATCTCCCACCGACGCCGCCTCGTCGACGCGCGCGAGCCTCTTCTTCGCTTCCTCGACGAGACGGCGAGACTTGGAGAAAAGCGCGGGCCGCTCCTGCTTCAGCTTCCGCCCAGCCTGCCCTTTCGGGACGCGCAGGCGGCGGCTTTTTTCGAGACGGCGCGCGCACTCTATGACGGCGACATGGTCTGCGAGCCGCGCCATCCGAGCTGGTTCGCGCCGCTCGTCGAGGCGACGCTACAGACCTTCCGCGTCGCCCGCGTCGGCGCCGATCCGCCGCCGGCGCCCGGAGCGGACGATTCCGCCGGCTGGCGCGGCCTCGTCTATCTTCGCCTGCACGGCTCGCCGAAGACCTATTATTCGGCGTATGGCGAGGAGCGCCTGCGCGCGCTCGCCGTCGTTCTCGCTCGCGCCGCGGCCGTTCCGACATGGTGCGTTTTCGACAACACCGCCGAGGGCGAGGCGATCCGCGACGCGCTTCGCCTCGCCTCGCTGCTGGGCGAAGCGCCCTGAGGAGGCTCAGCGGCCTGGCATGGCGGCGTTCGGCGGCGCGCTCTCGGGGCTCGGCGCGCCGGAGGACGGTCGCGCGCTGTCGGGATAGGCCGACCGGCCCATCGCGCCCGGCTCCTTGGTGTGGCTGGTCGAATTGTCGCCATTCTCGGAGGCCGGGCCGACCTGCGTGTCGCCGGCGCCGCGGCCGGTGTCCGACGACGTCTGCGCGAAGGCGGCGGGCGAAAACGCGATCACGGCCGCGGCGAGCGCGAGTTTCATTTTCATGGAAGGCTCCCTTCAGTGACGCACGGCGACCGTCCGATCGCCGTTCCGCGCCTTAATCCCTCCCCGCCAAAATGGTTCGGGCGCGAGGCGAAGGCCTGCGTCCAGACTTTGCTGTTGGAAGATCGCCGCCGCCCATCTACATCTGGGCGCGCGGGCGAAGCCCCGCGCGGCGGCTCGCGTCGCCTGATCGCGAAGGGAGAATGTCTTGGGCGCTGATCTCTTCGTCACCACGGAATGGCTCGCGGAGCGGCTCGGCTCCTCCGACGTCGCCATCGTCGACGGCGGCTTCTTCATGCCGGCCGAGCAGCGCGACGTGCGCGCCGAGTTCGCCGCCGGCCATATCCCCGGAGCGGTGTTCTTCGACCTCGATGCGATCGCCGATCATTCGACCGCGCTTCCGCACATGCTGCCGAGCGCGGAAAGCTTCGCCGCCGCCGTCGGAACGCTCGGCGTCTCCGAGAATATGACCATCGTCGTCTACGACGACGCCGACCTCGTCGGCGGGGCCCGCGTGTGGTGGACTTTCAAGATTTTCGGAGCGAAGAACGTCAGGATGCTCGAGGGCGGCCTCGCCAAATGGCGCAAGGAAGGCCGGCTTCTCGAAAAAGGCGAGCGGCTCCCCGCGCCGCGCGTCTTCAACGCGAAGCTCGACCGCTCCCGCGTCGCCGCCGCGGGCGACGTGCTCAAAGCGAGCGAGACGAAATCGGCCGTGATCGTCGACGCGCGCGGCGCCGCGCGCTTCACCGGCGCCGCAGCGGAGCCGCGGCCCGGATTGCGCTCCGGCCACGTGCCGGGCAGCCGCAACGCGCCCTGGACCGAAGTCGCCGCCAACGGCCGCCTGAAGCCGGAGACGGACATTCGCGCGGCTTTCGCAAAAGCCGGCGTCGATCTCTCGCGGCCGGCGATAGCCACCTGCGGATCGGGCGTGACCGCGGCGATCCTCGTCGCCGCCCTCGAAAGCCTCGGCAAGACGGACGTCGCGATCTATGACGGCTCGTGGAGCGAATGGGGCGGACGCTCCGATCTCCCGGTCGCGACGGGACCTGCCGACGGCCTCCGCTGATTTCCTTCCCAGCGCAAACGGCCGCGTCGCGCGCCGCGCGGCTATTTGACCGCGCGCGCCGGGAAAGCGCTTGACGGCTCAAAAGGCTGGGCTATCATCAGTTTAAGCGCAAGTTGAGCGAACTCCTGATGGGGTTCCTGCATTCTTGACGCATTATGGTGGAGCGTCCTGCGATCGCAGGACGCGGAGTCGGCCGACGCAGGCGTCCTCCTGCGGTTCTCAGGTCGGGCCCGTCCGGCCTCACGAGGCTTCCACATTCCCCCTTCCGCATCGGGGGCCGCGCTCTCAGCTCTTGAATACGCCTCGCCGCCACGCGGCGAGAACGGCGCATCGTGGAAGGGCTCCCGCATCTCGAGACATTTGGAGTGGCTCACATGTGTGATTATTCGCTTGAAATGTACGCGTCCCGTCCAGCGCGCGAGTCGGAAAAATATGTGACGACCCGCTTCCCGTCGGGAAGCATCGGCCTCGCCTCCCCTGGCGACTGCTCTACGGCGGTGTGCGTTCAGTACGACACGCGTCTCGCCCTCGAGGGCATCTCGTCCGATCTTCAGACGCGGCTCGGCGTGCAGCCCTCCGAGGAGGTCGTGTTCGCGCGGCTCGAGCACGGCGCCTATCGGGACGGCGTGAAATTCGCCAACGGGAAGGAAATCTCGCTGCAGCTTCTCGGCTCCGGCGTCTCGGCCAGCCTCGTCAAGGTCGCGCCCATCGCGGCGGAAGCGTCGGCGCCCTCCGAGCCGTCGCTCGAACCGGCCGAGTAACTTTTTTTAGCCGCGCGACATGCGAGCCCGCTCCAGTCTCTGGAGCGGGCTTTCGCTTTGTAAAATAGCTTATTCGTTAGGCAACAGCATAATTTTTAGCGCCGAAACTCCCTATGGACTGCGTTTCATCGCCCGGTCAACGCAGTTCGGCCGCGCCTGCGCTTTAGCTCGCCGCGCGCGCCGCAGTTTGGTGGCGCAATCGTTGCTTGGGAGAAAAATCGCTCGCCGAGGAGGAAACGACGCTTGAAATTCGACGAAACGCAATTGCCATGGCGTTCCCTTACCGTAAGTGTTAAACGCCGCCCTCATCTGGAGCGGCTGTCCCCACCCATTCCGACGTAAGATCCTCCATGAAAAAAATCGAGGCGATCATAAAGCCGTTCAAGCTTGATGAAGTGAAGGAAGCGCTTCATGAAGCCGGCGTGGCGGGGATCACCGTCACGGAAGCCAAGGGCTTCGGGCGCCAGAAGGGCCACACCGAACTCTATCGCGGCGCCGAATACATCGTCGATTTCCTCCCGAAAGTTAAGATCGAGGTCGTCGTGGGCGACTCGGTCGTCGACGCCGCCGTCGAAGCCATCCGCAAGGCCGCCCAGACCGGGCGCATCGGCGACGGCAAGATCTTCATCTCCAACATCGAAGGCGCCGTTCGCATCCGCACGGGCGAAACCGGCGCCGACGCGATCTGAGCCTTCGCTCGATCGCCGCTCTCAACCAGCCTTCAAGGATCGAAAGGCCGATTTATGAAAACAGCCCAGGACGTGCTCAAGGAAATCCAGGAAAACGACGTCAAATACGTCGATTTCCGCTTCACTGATCCGCGCGGCAAGTGGCAGCACGTCACTTTCGACATCAGCCTGATCGATGAGGACATCTTCGCCGAAGGCACGATGTTCGACGGCTCGTCGATCGCCGGCTGGAAGGCGATCAACGAGTCCGACATGCTCCTGATGCCGGATCCCTCGACCGCCACGATGGACCCGTTCTTCGCCGCCTCGACGATGGTCATCGTCTGCGACATCCTCGAGCCCAACAGCAATGAGCCCTACAGCCGCGATCCGCGCGGCATCGCCAAGAAGGCCGAGGCTTTCGTCGCCTCTTCCGGCGTCGGCGACACGGTCTATGTCGGCCCCGAGGCCGAATTCTTCGTCTTCGACGACGTCCGCTTCCGCGCCGACCCCTACAACACCGGCTTCGTGCTCGATTCTGCGGAGCTGCCGTCGAACTCCGACACGCCCTATGAAGGCGGCAACCTCGGCCATCGCATCCGCACCAAGGGCGGCTATTTCCCGGTGCCGCCGCAGGACGCGTCGCAGGACATGCGCGGCGAGATGCTCGCGGCCATGGCGGCGATGGGCGCCAAGGTCGAGAAGCACCATCACGAGGTCGCCTCGGCCCAGCACGAGCTCGGCCTGAAGTTCGGCCCGCTCACCAAGATGGCCGACGACCTGCAGATCTACAAATACTGCATCCATCAGGTGGCGCAGAGCTACGGCAAGACGGCGACCTTCATGCCCAAGCCGATCTTCGGCGACAACGGGTCGGGCATGCACGTCCACCAGTCGATCTGGAAGGACGGCAAGCCGCTGTTCGCCGGCGACAAATACGCCGACCTCAGCCAGGATTGCCTCTATTACATCGGCGGCATCATCCGCCACGCCCGCGCGCTGAACGCCTTCACCAACCCCTCGACCAACTCCTACAAGCGTCTGGTCCCGGGCTATGAGGCGCCGGTGCTGCTCGCCTACTCCGCGCGCAACCGCTCGGCCTCGTGCCGCATCCCGACGGCCTCGAACCCCAAGGCCAAGCGCGTCGAGGTCCGCTTCCCCGATCCGATGGCCAATCCCTATCTCGCCTTCGCGGCCATGCTGATGGCCGGCGTCGACGGCATCCTCAACAAGATCGATCCCGGCCCGGCGATGGACAAGGATCTCTACGATCTGCCTCCGCGCGAGCTGAAGAAGATCCCGACCGTCTGCGGCTCGCTGCGCGACGCTCTCGCCAACCTCGACAAGGACCGCGCGTTCCTCAAGGCCGGCGGCGTGTTCGACGACGACTTCATCGACAGTTACATCGAGCTCAAGATGGCCGACGTGATGCGCTTCGAGATGACCCCGCATCCGGTCGAGTTCGACATGTACTACTCTTACTGAAGACGAACGCCTTCGGCGCTTCGGGGCGGCCTTCGGGCCGCCCTTTTTCATGCGCGACGCGCTTCAGGTTAACGGCCTTTCAAGCTGTTTTCGATAAAATGTTTCTGTTCTGTTCCAATTTTATCGCGCGCGTGGCATAAGCTGCGCGAGCAGCGTAAAAAGCGCGCAAGCTTCGACGGGAACTCACGGAGGACACGCCGTTCATGGGCGGTCACGGCGATCTGTTTGGCGGCGCCGCGCGCAAGCCGCGGCAAGGGACGTCCGGCCAGGGCGCGAGCGCGCGCGACGCCGGACGAGCCGCGCCGTCCGCGCTCGCGACGCCCGGCGAGGCCGGCTACACCGCCGCTTCGATCGAGGTGCTCGAAGGGCTCGAGCCGGTGCGCCGGCGCCCCGGCATGTACATCGGCGGAACCGACGAGACGGCGCTGCACCATCTCTTCGCCGAGGTGCTCGACAACTCCATGGACGAGGCGGTCGCCGGCCACGCGAGCTTCATCGAGGTCGCCTACGACGCCGAAGGCTATCTCAGCGTCACCGACAACGGGCGCGGCATCCCCGTCGACCCGCATCCGAAATTTCCGAAGAAATCCGCCCTCGAAGTCATCATGACGACGCTGCACGCCGGCGGGAAATTCGATTCCGGGGCCTATCAGACGTCCGGCGGCCTGCATGGCGTCGGCGTCTCCGTGGTCAACGCGCTCGCCGAAAGCCTCGAGGTCGAGGTGGCGCGCGGGCAGATTCTCTATCGCCAGACCTTCGCCCGCGGCCTGCCGGCCGGCAAGCTCGTCGAAGTCGGCAAGGCGCCGAACCGGCGCGGCACGCGCGTGAGGTTTCGGCCCGACGAGCAGATCTTCGGCGCGGGCTGCGCCTTCAAGCCGTCCCGCCTGTTCAGGATGGCGCGCGCCAAGGCCTATCTTTACGGCGGCGTCGAGATCCGCTGGCGCTGCGCGCCCGAGCGGATCGAGGCGGGCGCGGCGACCCCGCGCGAGGCGGTGTTCCATTTTCCGGGCGGCCTCAAGGATTTCCTCGCCGCCGACATCGACGGCAAGGAGCGCGTCATCGAGCCGATGTTCGCCGGCAAGATCGAGCGGCCCGGCGGCCATGGCTCGCTCGAATGGGCGCTCGCCTGGCTTTCCGCCGACGACGGCTTCATTCATTCCTATTGCAACACCATTCCGACGCCGGACGGCGGCGCGCACGAGGCGGGCCTGCGCGCGGCGCTGCTCAAGGGCCTCAAGGACCATGCGGAGCGGATCGGCCAGGCGAAAAGGGCCGCGGCGATCGCCGGCGAGGACGTCCTCGCCTCCTGCGCGGCGCTGATCTCCGTCTTCATCCGCGAGCCCGAGTTTCAGGGACAGAACAAGAGCCGGCTCATGTCGAGCGAGGCGGGGCGCATCGTCGAGCAGGGCGTGCGCGACGCCTTCGACCATTGGCTCGCCGCCGCGCCCTCGCACGCCGCGCGGCTCCTCGACTGGACCATCGAGCGCGCCGAGGAGCGGCTGCGCCGGCGCGCGGAGAAGGACGTCGCCCGCAAGAGCGCGACGCGCAAGCTGCGCCTGCCCGGAAAGCTCGCCGACTGCTCGAACACGGCGGCGCAAGGCTCTGAACTGTTTATCGTCGAGGGCGATTCGGCCGGCGGCTCGGCCAAGCAGGCGCGCGATCGCGCGAGCCAGGCGATTCTCCCGTTGCGCGGCAAGATCCTCAACGTCGCCAGCGCGACGCGCGACAAGCTCGCGGCGAACCAGCAGCTCGCCGATCTCGCGCTGGCGCTCGGCTGCGGCCTCGGCGCCCATTACCGCGAGGAGGAGCTGCGCTACGAGAAGGTCATCATCATGACCGACGCCGACGTCGACGGCGCCCATATCGCCTCGCTGCTCATCACCTTCTTCTATCGGCAGACGCCGAAGCTGATCGACAACGGCCACCTCTATCTCGCCGTGCCGCCGCTGTTCAAACTGACGCAGGGCGTGAAGCAGGTCTACGCGCGCGACGAAGCCCATCGCGACGAGCTCATGGCGAGGGAGCTGACCGGACGCGGCAAGGTCGAGATCAGCCGTTTCAAGGGCTTGGGAGAAATGCTTCCGGCGCAGCTTAAAGAGACGACGATGGATCCGGCGCGGCGCAACCTGCTGCGCGTCGTGGTCGCGCCCGAGGAGCGCGGCGAGACGAGCGAGTCGGTCGAACGGCTGATGGGCGGAAAGCCCGAGGCGCGTTTCATCTTCATCCAGGAGCGGGCGGCCTTCGCCAACGCCGCCGACCTCGTCGTGGTGTGAGTCCGCCGCCGCGGCGAGAGGCCAGGGCCAAGCGGCTCCGATTTGGGCTCTAAGACCAAAACTTCGTTCCGGGCGAAGGCGGCCGGCGGCAAGCAGCGTTTCGAGGAGGCCACTCCTGACTGCTTGCGCGCCGGCCGACCCTACGGACCCAGGAGATGCGGCGGACCTGAGCACTCCGTAGGGTGATCGTCGCCAGCCGATCGCGGTTAAGTCGATCGCCGGCAAGTCGCCCAGATGCGCTGACGCGCAGGGCGCGGCGGTGGTTTTCTTAGTGGAACCCCGGCCGCGCCGCACCCTTGACGGGTGCGGCGGGCAGTAGTTAGCGCGCTCCTTGCGCGAAAGGCAATGGTCCGCTCCCGCGAATCGGAGCTTTCGTTAACGCCGGCCGGAGCCTCGACCTTCACGCCGTCAGGCGCGCTTCAGCTTTCGCTTGACGTCGAGCTCAGCGCCAACCAAATGCTCAGCCCGCCCGCACGACACGGAAGCCCGGCGCCTGCGCCGGCGTCTTCGGGCCGGGGTCGAAATAGACGCGGTTGCGGCCGCCTTCCTTGCAGCGATAGAGCGCCTTATCGGCCTCGCGAAGCAGGTCGCCGCCGGCCCGGCCGCTTTCGGCGAGGCCGATCGAAACCGTGGCCGCCACCAGGCGCGTCGCGTCGATCGGAAAGCCCGCGCCCGCGACGCCGGACCGCACCCGCTCGGCGACCTTCGCGCCGACGTCGATGCGCGTGTCAGGCATCAGGATGACGAATTCATCGCCGCTCAGCCGGCAAAAGATGTCGGAGCGCCGGATCAGCCCCTTGATCCGTCTCGACAGGCCCTGCAGCAGACGGTCGCCGGCTTCATGGCCATAGGCGTCGTTGACGCCCTTGAACCGGTCGATGTCGAACATCATGACCGACAGCGGCCGCGCCTTGCGCTTCGCCTCCTCCATCATCGACGGCAGCACGCCGTCGAAGAAGCGCCGGTTGTGCAGTCCTGTCAGCGCGTCGACCACGGCCATCTCGAGCGACGCCTCGACATTCTGGCGCAGGCAGTCGGCGTAGCGCTTGCGCCGCATCTGCGTGCGCACGCGCGCGGCGAGCTCGCTGCGCTCGATCGGACGCAGCAGATAGTCGTTGACGCCGAATTCGAGGCCGCGCAGCGTCCGCGCCAGATCGTCCGCGTCGGCGACGGCGAGGATCGGAATTTGCCGCGTCGCCTCGATGGAGCGGATCTGGCTGCACAGGCGCAATCCGTCGTAGCTGGCGAGCGTCAGGCTGACGATGAAGAGGTCGTAGCCGCCGGCCGCGCCTTCGACCAGCGCCTCCAGCGCGTCCGGCTCGAGTTCGACCTCATGATGGGCGCGCAGCGCGCCGAGGATGGCCTCGCTCGAGGAGCGGCGATCGTCGACAAGGAGGATGCGGCCGCCCTCGTCCTCGCCGCCGACGAGGCATGAGGAGGCCGAAACGCCCATCTTGGCGGCTCTCGCCGCCCTCGCGCGCAATTCGTCGAGCGCGGCGCGCAGGCGCGACAGCGATTTCACCCGCGCGAGAAGCGCCGTCTCGTCGATGGGCTTGGCGAGGAAATCGTCGGCGCCGGCCTCAAGCCCCATGACCCGGTCCGAGGCCTGGTCGAGCGCGCTGACCATCACCACCGGAATATGCGCCGTGTCGGGGTTCGCCTTCAGCCGGCGGCAGACCTCGAAACCGTTCATGCCCGGCATCATGACGTCGAGCAGGACGATGTCGCACTCGCCCGCGGCGCAGATCGCCAGCGCCTCCGGACCGTTGTCGGCGGTCAGCACGTCGAAATATTCAGCGTTCAGCCTCGCCTCGAGCAGCTTGACGTTGGAGACATGGTCGTCGACGACGAGGACGCGCGCGGTCACTGGCTTGCTCCTTTCGGCCGCTATCGTTCGTTCAGAAATCCGCGCACGGTCTCGAGGAATTTGACGATGGAGATCGGCTTCGACAGATAGGCCTCGCAGCCGCCCTGGCGGATCTTCTCCTCGTCGCCCTTCATCGCGAAGGCCGTGATGGCGACGACGGGGATATGACGAAGCTCCTCGTCCTCCTTGAGCTGCCGTGTGACCTCGAGTCCCGAGATTTCGGGAAGCTGGATGTCCATCAGGATGAGGTCGGGACGATGCTGGCGCGCGAGGCCGACCGCCTCGAGCCCGCTGCGCGTCTGCACGGTCCTGTAGCCGTGCGCCTCGAGAAGATCGTTGAACAGCTTCATGTTCAGTTCATTGTCTTCCACGATCAGAATCGTCTTATCCATCGCCGGGCCTGCGCTCCCTGAAGCGGCTGACGCTTCGCCGGGGCGTTTCGGCCCCACCGATCGCAACTATGCTCCAGCTTCCGCGCCCAGTGCGACTCTTCGATCATTCGATCGTCCGCGGCGTTCGACTCGGACCGTCGGGAGCCTTCGCCCCCCACGCTTAAAAGATGACGCAAAAAGCTTTCGGAAAGGCCAAGCCCGGTGGCGCAACTTTATGACAAATCTTATCTTTCTTCGATGCGGCGGGAGCGCGCCGAAGCGCTCGCCATCGAGGCTCTCGGCTATCTCGCCGGCGATCCCGAACAGCTGGAGCGCTTCTTGAGCCTCTCCGGCCTGCGGCCCGAGACGCTGCGCGCGGCCGCCGCGGCGCCCGGCTTTCTCGCCGGCGTGCTCGATTTCGTCGCGGGCGAGGAGGCTCTTCTCCTCGCCTTCGCGGCTGACGCCGGCCGCGATCCCGCCGAAATCGGAAGGGCCCGCGCGGCGCTGGGACCGCCCGGCGAAGCGCTTTAGGTCTTCAGCCGAGCCGGGCCCGATCCTGCGGAGCGAAGAAATCGACCTGAGGCCCGACCGGAACGATTCCCGTGGGATTGATCGTCAGGTGGCTCTCGTAATAGTGGCGCTTGATATGATCGGGCCGGAAGGTCGAGGCGACCGCGTCGAGCGTGAGCAGATCGCGGACGTAACCCCACAGATTGGGATAGTCGGCGATCCGCCTGACGTTGCACTTGAAATGGCCGACGTAGACGATGTCGAAGCGCAGCAGCGTCGTCAGCAGGCGCACGTCGGCCTCGGTGATCGCCGCCCCGCAGAGATAGCGGCGGCGCGAGAGGCGCTCCTCGAGGACGTCGAGCGTCTCGAACAGCGGGCCGATCGCCTCCTCATAGGCGCTTTGCGAAGTGGCGAAGCCGGCCCGATAGACGCCGTTGTTGAGCGTCGGATAGATGCGCGCGTTGAGCGCGTCGATCTCCTCGCGCAGCGCCGGCGGATAATAGTCGCCCGCCTTCGCGCCGACCGGATCGAAAGCGCCGTTGAACATGCGGATGATGTCGGCGGATTCGGTCGAGACGATCGTCCGGCGCTCCTTGTCCCAGAGCGTCGGCACGGTCGCCCGGCCGGAATAATGAGGATTTGCCGCGAGATAGACCTCATACAGGCGGCGCGCGCCAAGGTTCGGATCGCCGATCACCCCGTCGGCCGGCGCGAAGGTCAGCCCCTCCTCGCGCATCAGCCAGTTGACGATCGAAAGCCCGACGATCTCCTCGAGGCCTTTAAGCTTGCGGAAGATCAGCGCGCGATGCGCCCATGGGCAGAAATAGGCGCCGTAAAGATGATAGCGGCCGGGCTCGGCCTTGAAGCCGCCTTCGCCGGTGGGGCCCGGCGCGCCGTCGCGCGTGATCCAGTTGCGGAACTTCGCGGCGTCGCGCTCGAAGCGCCCGCCGTGCGAATTCGTGTCGTACCACTGGTCGCGCCAGACGCCGTCGACGAGAAGGCCCATGCCGCGACCTTAATCCCCTGCGAGGCGACGCGTCACGCAGCTTCTTGCCGGGAAGGCGCGCGGGCCTTATGCCTCGCAGGCGCCGCGCCGCAAACGGAGCGTTTCCCATGATCTGGCCTCTAGACAAGGCGAAAGCCTCCTCCGCCGCAACGCCCGCTTCGGCCCGGACGCAGCGCCCTTCGCCGCTGGTGCGGATGCGGCGCAACCGCAAGGCCGACTGGGCGCGCCGCCTCGTGCGCGAGAATACGCTCACCTGCGACGACCTGATCTGGCCGATCTTCGTGCGCGAGGGCGCGAACGCGCGCGAGCCCGTCGCCTCGCTGCCCGGCGTCGAGCGCATGTCGATCGACATGGCGGTCGAAAGCGCGCGTGAGGCCTTTTCGCTCGGCGTGCCGGCGATCGCGCTCTTTCCCTACACCGATCCCGCGCTGCGCGACCCCGCCGGCGCCGAGGCGCTGAACCCTGACAACCTCGTCTGTCGGGCGCTGCGCGCGATCCGCGAAACCTGCCCGGAGCTCGGCCTCGTCACCGACGTCGCGCTCGACCCCTACACCAGCCACGGCCATGACGGCCTCCTGCGCGGCGAGGAGATTCTCAACGACGAGACGGTCGAGGTCCTGATCGGCCAGGCGCTCAACCAGGCGCGCGCCGGCGCCGACATGATCGCCCCTTCCGACATGATGGACGGACGCATCGGCGCCATCCGCCGCGCCCTCGACGACGAAGGCTTCCACAACGTGCAGGTGCTGGCTTACGCCGCCAAATACGCGTCCGCCTTCTACGGGCCGTTCCGTGACGCGGTCGGCACCTCGAAGACGCTCGTCGGCGACAAGCGCACCTATCAGATGGACCCGGCGAACGGGGACGAGGCGCTGCGCGAGGTCGCGCTCGACGTCGAGGAAGGCGCCGACATCGTCATGGTCAAGCCCGGCCTGCCCTATCTCGACGTGATCTGGCGGGTGAAGGAAAGGTTCGGCCTGCCGACCTTCGCCTATCAGGTGTCCGGCGAATATGCGATGATCGAGGCCGCCGCGCGCAACGGCTGGCTCGACGGCGAGCGGGCGATGATGGAGAGCCTGCTCGCCTTCAAGCGCGCCGGGGCCGACGCGGTGCTCACCTATTACGCGCCGCGCGTCGCGCGGCTTCTGCGGGCCGGCTGACGGAGCGGCGCTTCGCCGCCCGCACAAGACGAAAGGACGTTCGATGCCCCTCAGGGCTCTCGCCGCCGCGCTGTTCGCCTCCTCCGCGCTGCTCGGCGCCCCGGCCGACGCATGGGCGCAGGGCTTCTTCGGCGAATTCGCCGAAGGCCAGTGCGGCGCCCCTTACGTCGGCCAGGATCGCAACGCTTATCCCTGTAGCAAAATCCGCAAGCCCGTCTGCCAGCGCGACACCGGCCGCTGCCAATGCCTCGAGCGGCGCGAGTGCGGCGGCAAGCAGGACGAGAGTTGGTGAGGCGCTGCTTGTGCACTAGAACAAAACGTGATCATATACGGCCGCAACCGCCTGTGGACGCATGTGGATAGCGGGCTTCATGCGGCGCGCCGGACCCTTTCGCGTCCTGCGCGCGGCGGGGCGTGCGAGGATGGGCCCCGATTCGCGCCCGTAAGCGGCTTCACGGACCGGTATGAATGAGCCAGATCGACCAATTCGCTCCCCGCCACGACGCCTTGCGCGCGCCCGAGCGCGCCTACCGCCTTGCGCCGCACAACGTCGAGGCGGAGCAGGCGCTGCTCGGGGCGATCCTCGTCAACAACGACGCCTTCGACCGCGTGTCCGACTTCCTGAAGCCCGAGCATTTCTCCGAGGAGGCGCACCGGCGCATCTACGACGTCGCGGGCCAGCTCATCCGCATGGGCAAGATCGCCTCGCCGATCACGCTGAAGACCTTTCTGGGCGAGCAGGAGCTCGCCGGCGCGCCGCTCGCCCATTATCTCGTCCGCCTCGCCGCCGAGGCGACGACGGTCATCAACGCCGAGGATTACGGCCACACCATCCACGACCTCGCCGTGCGGCGCGACCTGATCCTGATCGGCGAGGACATCGTCAATTCGGCCTATGACGCGCCGGTCGGCGCCTCGCCGCGCGACCAGATCGAGGAGGCCGAGCGCAAGCTCTATTCGGTCGCCGAGCAGGGCCGCTACGAGGGCGGCTTCCAGCGCTTTTCCGACGCGCTCGCGACCGCCGTCGACATGGCGGCGCGCGCCTATGAGCGCGACGGACGCCTCTCCGGCATCGCGACGGGCCTCGTCGACCTCGACCGCCAGATGGGCGGGCTGCAGCACTCCGACCTCGTCATCGTCGCCGGGCGGCCCGGCATGGGCAAGACGGCGCTCGCCACCAACATCGCCTTCAACGTCGCGCGCGCCTATGAATTCCGCGCCCGGCCGGACGGCTCGCACGAGACGGTCAACGGCGGGGTCGTCGGCTTCTTCTCGCTCGAAATGTCGGCCGAGCAGCTCGCCACCCGCGTCATCGCCGAGCAGGCGGCGGTCGCCTCCTACAAGATCAGGCGCGGCGACATGAGCGAGGCGGAGTTCCACCGCATCGCCGAGGCCGCCCGGACGATGCAGCAGATCCCGCTCTACATCGACCAGACGGGCGGCCTCTCCATCGCCCAGCTCACGGCGCGCGCGCGCCGCCTGAAGCGCCAGCGCGGCCTCGACCTTCTCGTCGTCGACTACCTGCAGTTGCTGGGCGGCTCGAAGACGCGCTCCGACAGCCGCGTGCAGGAGGTGACCGAGATCACCACCGGCCTCAAGGCGCTGGCCAAGGAGCTCAACGTGCCGGTCATGGCCCTGTCGCAGCTCTCGCGCCAGGTGGAATCACGCGACGACAAGCGGCCGCAGCTCTCGGACCTGCGCGAATCCGGCTCGATCGAGCAGGACGCCGACGTCGTGATGTTCGTGTTCCGCGAGGAATATTACCTCAACAACCGGCAGCCGCGCGAAGGCACCGAGGAGTTCCTGACCTGGCAGTCCGACATGGAGCGGGTGCACGGCAAGGCCGAAGTCATCATCGGCAAGCAGCGCCACGGCCCGACCGGCACGGTCGAGCTCGCCTTCGAGGCCGAGATGACCCGCTTCGGCAATCTCGCCCGCGAGGACGCCCTGCCCGACCGTCTTTAGCCCATGGCGAAACCCCAGAACGCCTTCGTCTGCCAGAGCTGCGGCGCCGTCTCGCGCCGCTGGCAGGGACGCTGCGACGCCTGCGGCGCGTGGAACAGCATTGTCGAGGAGGCCGCGTCCGGCGGCGTCGGCGCCCAGCCGGCGCAGGGCGCGCGCAAGGGGCGCGTCTTCGACCTCGCCAAACTCGGCGAGACCGATCGCCCCGCCCCGGCTCGCGTCCTGACCGGGATCGCCGAGCTCGACCGCGTCACCGGGGGCGGCTTCGTCGCCGGCTCCGCCGTGCTGATCGGCGGCGAGCCCGGCATCGGCAAATCGACGCTGCTGATCCAGGCCTGCGCCGCGCTGGCGCGGCGCGGCGAGCGCGTCGTCTATATCTCGGGCGAGGAGGCGATCGACCAGGTGCGGCTGCGGGCGCAGCGGCTCGGCCTGTCCGACGCAGCCGTGGAGCTCGCGGCGGAGACCAGCGTCGAGGACATCGTCGCGACCCTCTCGCGCGGCGCGCGTCCGGCCCTCGTCGTCATCGATTCCATCCAGACCATGTGGACGAGCCTGATCGAATCGACGCCGGGCACGGTGTCGCAGGTGCGCGGCGCGGCGCAGGCGCTGATCCGCTTCGCCAAGTCGAGCGGCGCGGCGGCGATCCTCGTCGGCCATGTGACCAAGGACGGCCAGATCGCCGGCCCGCGCGTCGTCGAGCACATGGTCGACGCCGTCCTTTCCTTCGAGGGCGAGAACGGGCGCGGCCTGCGGCTGCTGCGCGGCGTCAAGAATCGCTTCGGCCCGACCGACGAGATCGGCGTCTTCGAAATGACCGGGCGCGGCCTGCAGGAGGTGGCGAACCCCTCCTCGCTGTTCCTTTCCGCGCGCGATCAGGCGGCGCCGGGAGCCGCGGTCTTCGCCGGCATGGAGGGCTCGCGCCCTCTGCTCGTCGAGGTGCAGGCGCTCGTCGCGCCGAGCCCGCTCGGCACGCCGCGGCGCGCCGTCGTCGGCTGGGACGCCTCGCGCCTCGCCATGATCGTCGCGGTGCTCGAAACCCACGCCGGGATCAAGCTCAGCCAGTACGACATCTATCTCACCGTCGCCGGGGGCCTGCGGATCAGCGAGCCGGCGGCCGACCTCGCCGCGGCGGCGGCGCTCGTCTCCTCGCTGTCGACGATCCCGCTGCCCGCCGACGCCGTCTATTTCGGCGAGATCTCGCTGTCCGGCGCGATCCGCCCGGTCGGACATGCGGGCGCGCGGCTCAAGGAGGCCGCCAAGCTCGGCTTCCGCTCGGCGGCCCTTCCGGGCGCGGGCGAGCGCGAGGACGCGCCGCGCGAGCTGGAGCTGCGGCGGCTCAAGCATATTTCGGCGCTCGCCGCCGACATCGGCGCGAAGCGCGCGCCGCGTTCGGCCTCCGCCTCCGCCTCACGGGCGCCGCAAAGCGCGCGCGAAGCTTGAGCGCTCGGATCCCGCGATTTTCTTCCCTTCGCAAAGGTGACGGCGCCCGACCGGACCGCTATAGGACTTCGCCGACCGCCCACGCAGGCTCGAACGCGACCGGAGAAGGTTCAAGGAATTGGCGCCTCCCTATCTCGACATCGGCCTCATCGCCGTCATCCTGGTCTCGGCCCTGCTCGCCATGCTGCGCGGCTTCACGCGCGAGGTCCTGGCGATCGCCTCGTGGGCGGCGGCGGCCGTCGCGGCCATCTATCTGCATCCGCTCGTGATGCCCCATGTCACGCCCTACGTGTCGAAGCCGGTGGTCGCGCTGGCGATCTCGGCGGCTGGCGTGTTCTTCGTGACGCTGATCGTCGTCTCGCTGATCACCATCAAGCTGTCCGACGCGATCCTCGATTCCAAGGTCGGCGCGCTCGACCGTTCGCTCGGTTTCGTCTTCGGCGCCGCCCGCGGCCTGCTGCTCTGCGTGATCGCCTTCATCTTCTTCAACTGGCTCGTGCCGGAGAAGACCCAGCCGGACTGGGTGAAGGGCGCCCGCATGCGCCCGCTGCTCGTCAGCGCCGGCGACCAGCTGATGGCCATGCTGCCGGACGATCCGGAAGGATTGCTGGCGCGGCTGAAGCAGGCGAAGCCCGCGGGCAACGAGGAGGCCGCGCCCGACACCGACGCCGAGCCGAGGCCGGCCGACGTTCAGCCCGCAGAGCCCAAGCCCACGGAGTCGAAGCCCGCCTCGCCTGCGCCGCGAGGCTGATCGGCGCCGCGGCGTCGCGACGCAGCCGTGGAAAAATTCACTGTGCGGGGAAGCTCGCGGGGGCGCAGGCTCGACGGACGGCGCCTTTTGCACTATGTAGGTTTCATGGCGCCGGCGCGGCTCCAGTCATTCGAAAGCATCTCCATTCAAGCAGGCGGCGATTCGTCCCGCGTGCCTGAACGCGTGTCTCGAACCTGAAAGGTCGAGCGCGATTGTGCTTTTGACCGACCGCCGGAACGCCCTCATCTGTTGGCCTTCGCGTTTGTTGGCCTTCGCGTTTCGTCGGCTGGGCGGCGCGGATTTGTGAGGCGGGCATGGGCGGCGTTATTCAAGGCGACAGCCATTCGGTCGACAGCTTCTGCGCCGATCCGTCGGCCGACCTCGATCTCGAAGGCGACCGGCTGCGCGAGGAATGCGGCGTGTTCGGCGTGTTCGGCCATCCGGAGGCCGCGGCCGTCGCGGCGCTCGGCCTGCATGCCCTGCAGCATCGCGGCCAGGAGGCCGCCGGCATCGTCTCCTTCGACGGCCAGCGCTACAATTCCGAGCGCCGCCTCGGCCTCGTCGGCGACCATTTCTCGAAAGCCTCGACCATCGAGCGGCTGCCCGGCGATTCGGCGATCGGCCATGTGCGCTACTCGACGACCGGCGAAACCATCCTGCGCAACGTCCAGCCGCTGTTCGCCGAGCTCAACTCGGGCGGCTTCTCGGTCGCCCATAACGGCAACTTGACCAACGGCCTGACGCTGCGCCGCGATCTCGTCCAGAGCGGCGCGATCTATCAGTCGACCTCCGACACGGAGGTGATTCTCCATCTGATGGCGCGCAGCCGCAAGCTGCGCATCGTCGAGCGCTTCATCGAAGCGCTGCGCGCGCTCGAAGGCTCCTACGCGCTCGTCGCCCTCACCAACACCATGATGATCGGCGCGCGCGATCCGCTCGGCATCCGTCCCTTGGTGCTCGGCGAGCTCGAAGGGCACTATATCCTCGCCTCGGAGACCTGCGCGCTCGACATCATCGGCGCGCGTTTCGTGCGCGACGTCGAGAACGGCGAGGTCGTCGTCATCTCGAAGGACGGCGTCGAGAGCCTGCATCCCTTCCCGCCGCGGCCGATGCGCCCCTGCATTTTCGAGTACATCTATTTCGCGCGCCCCGACTCCGTCGTGCATGGCCGATCGGTCTATGACGTGCGCAAGAACATGGGCGCCGAGCTCGCGCGCGAATCGGGCGTCTCCGCCGACGTCGTCGTTCCAGTGCCGGATTCCGGCGTGCCTGCGGCGATCGGCTACGCCCAGGCCTCCGGCGTGCCCTTCGAGCTCGGCATCATCCGCAACCATTACGTCGGGCGCACCTTCATCCAGCCGACGCAGACGGTGCGCGAGCTCGGCGTGCGGCTCAAGCACAGCGCCAACCGCGCCGTCGTCGCCGGCAAGCGCATCGTGCTCATCGACGACTCAATCGTACGCGGCACCACCTCGGTCAAGATCGTGCAGATGATGCGCGACGCCGGGGCGCGCGAGGTCCATTTCCGCATCTCCTCGCCGCCGATCATGTATCCGGACTATTATGGCATCGACACGCCGGTGCGCGAAAACCTGCTCGCCGCCACCCATACGCTCGACGAGATGCGCGCCTATATCGGCTGCGATTCGCTCGCCTTCCTGTCGGTCGAGGGCACCTATCGGGCGATGGGCGAGGGAAGCCGCGACCCGCAGCGGCCGCAGTTCACCGACCATTGCTTCACCGGCGACTATCCGACCTCCCTCACCGACCTCGCCGGCGAGACCAAGAGCCAGCTCTCCCTGCTCGCCGAAGCGAGCTGATTTTTTGCAAAGGCGCCGGCGCGCCCTTCCGCCGCGCCGCCCGGCGCGGTAGAGCAAAGCTCCGATCCCTCCTCAGACTTCCTGCGTCATGCCTTCTGACCTTTCCGGCCGCATCGCCCTCGTCACCGGGGCGTCGCGCGGCGTCGGGCGCGCCGTCGCCCTCGACCTCGCCGCCCGCGGCGTCCATGTCATCGCGCTGGCGCGCACCCAGGGCGCGCTTGAGGAGCTCGACGACGAAATCCGCAAGCGCGGCGGCGCCGCGACGCTGGCGCCTTGCGACGTCAAGGATTTCGAGGCGCTCGACCGGCTCGGCCGCGCGATCTTCGACCGCTGGGGCAAGCTCGACATCCTCGTCGGCAACGCCGGCGCGCTCGGCCCCATCACGCCGGTCGGCCATATCGAGCCGAAGCAATGGGACGACGTCTTCGCCGTCAACGTCACCGCCAACTGGCGGCTGATCCGCTCCCTCGACGTGCTGCTGCGCGCGTCCGACGCGGGCCGCGCGGTGTTCGTCACCTCCGGCGCCGCGCACGCCGCCCGCGTGCGGCCGTTCTGGACCGCCTACGGCGCCTCCAAGGCGGCGCTCGAGGCGCTCGCGCGCTCCTACGCCGCCGAGACGGCGAACATCACCAGCGTGCGAGTCATGCTGGTCAATCCCGGTCCGCTGCGCACCCGCATGCGCGCGCAGGCGATGCCGGGCGAAGATCCGTCGAGCCTGCGCGCGCCCGAAGACCTCGCGCCGAAGGTCGCCGAGCTTTGCGCGCCCGACTGGACGCTGACGGGCAAGCTCTACGACTTCCCGCAGGACCGGGTGCTGAGCTTTTCCGAGCCGGCCTGACCTTCAGGCGAGCGCCTGCGCGGCGAGCGTGACGAGCCCCGCGCGGTCGGCGCTGAATCCGACCGAGAACTCGAAGGCGCCAGGCTCGAACGCCGGCTCGAGGTCCGCGCCCGGAAACGCCAGCTCGCGCGCCGGCAGCACGAACTCCAGCGCTCCCGCCTCGCCGGCGCGCAGGGCGATGCGCCCGAAGCGCCTGAGCTCGAGCAGCGGACGGGCGACGCTCGCCGCCAGGTCGCGCGAAAAGAGAAAGACGGTCGCCTCGCCGTCGCGCGCGCCGGCGTTGCGCAGGCCGACGAAGAAGCGCAGCTCGTCCCCGAAGCGGAAGGCGCGCCGGTCGATCTCGAAGGAGACGAGCGCGAGCGACGCGTAGGAGAGGCCGTGGCCGAACGCGAACTGCGGCTCGTTCGCGCAGTCGAGATAGCGGCTCGTATAGGAATCCTCGGCCCTGAACGGGCGCCCGGTCGGGCGCTGCGCGAAATAGACTGGTATCTGCCCCTCCGCGCGCGGCCATGAGACGGGCAGGCGCCCGACCGCGTCTGCGCGGCCGGTTAGCACGTCGGCGATGGCGCAGCCCGCCGCCTCGCCGAGGAACCATGTCGCAAGGACGGCGTCGGCCGCCTCGAACAGCGCGGGCGCGACGATCGGGCGCCCGCTCGACAGAAGGACGACGGCGGGAACGCCGCGCTCGCGCGCGACGTCGATCGCCGCCCGCGCCAGCTCGCCCTGGCGCCCGGGCAGACCGAGCGAGGTCCGGCTCGCCGCCTCGCCGCTCATGGGCGCGGATTCGCCAAGGCATAGAATGACGACGTCGGCGGTTCGGCATGCGTCGAGCGCGCGGGATGCGCCCGAGAAATCTGCGCCGTCGATCGCAACCCCTTGAGCGTAAACGATTTCAGCCTGCGGCAGCGCCGCTTCGAGGCCCCGCCGGATCGAGACGGCGTCGGCGCGCCGGCCCGCCGCCGCCCAGGGGCCGTCCATCTCCTCGGCCGCGTCGGCGAGCGGGCCGATCAGCGCGATCACGCGCGCGTCGCCGGCGAGCGGCAGGGCGCCGCGGTTGGTCAGCAGCACGATTGAGCGACGCGCCGCCTCCAGAGCCAGCGCGCCGGCGTCCTCGACAGGCGCTGCGACCGGATGGACGGACGGGTCCGCCTCGAACAGCCCGAGCTTCTCCTTGAGCGCGAGCACGCGCGAAACCGCGGCGTCGATCCGATCCATCGACGCGAGCCCGCGGTCGAGCGCTTCAGGCAGGGCGTCGCGATAGCAAAAGCTCATCATGTCGACGTCGACGCCTGCCTGAAGCGCCATCGCCGCCGCTTCGGCGCGGCCTCCCGCAACGCCATGAACGATCAGTTCGGCGACGGCGTTGTAGTCGCTGACGATCACGCCCTCAAAGCCCAGCTTGCGCCGCAGCCAGCCTTCGAGCAGCGGCCGGTGGGCGGTCATCGGCACGCCGGCGAGGTCCATGAAGGCGGGCATCAACGCCGCGCAGCCGGCGGCGAGCGCGGCGGCGAACGGCGGCGCGTAGACCTCGGCCACCGCGCGCTCGGAGATGTCGACGCTCGCGTAGTCGCGCCCGCCTTCGGCCGCGCCATAGGCGCAGAAATGCTTCACGCAGGCCGCCGCGCCCCCGCGCGCCAGGTCCGGGCCTTGAAAGCCCGTCACCTTCGCGACGGAAAACAGGCTCGCGACATAAGGATCCTCGCCCGGCCCCTCGGCGATGCGCCCCCAGCGCGGATCGCGGGCGACGTCGACCATCGGCGCGAAGACCATGGTGAGGCCGTCCGCCCGCGCCTCATGCGCCGCCGCGGCGGCGGTCCGCCGCCAGAGCTCGGGATCGAAGGCGCAGGCCTCGGCGAGCGGAACGGGGAAGACCGTGCGGTGTCCGTGCAGGACGTCGAAGCCGAAAAACAGTGGAATTCCAAGGCGCGCGCCGCGCGCCGCCCTCTGCGCGGCGGCGACCTCATCCGCGCCCCAAAGGTTGAGCAGGCTGCCGACTCGCCCAGCCGCGATCTCGGCCTCGACGGCGCCGCCGGCGACGGGGCCGGTCAACGCCTGCGTCCCCGCCGCCATGGTGAGCTGCCCAAGCTTTTCCTCGAGCGTCATGGCGACGAGAAGCCGCGCGGCGCGCGTCACGCCGACGCTCCAGCGCCGCGCCAGCTTCGGCTGGCGCCGTCGAAGGCGCGTCGTCGAATATCGTGTAGGGTGCGCATAAAGCCTCGGGGGGAAAATGCGGCCGATGGGAGAGGCGACAGAGGATCGCGGCGCGAGGCCGGCCGTCGAGGCTATCAGGCCCCGCGGCTTCGTTCACGAGCTTTTCAGCATGGTTCGGGCGCTCCTGTCCGCGCCGCGCCGCAAGCAGTTCCTCATGCTGGCCGCGGCGCTCGCCGCCGTGATCGCGGCGACGGCTTTCGGCCAGATCAAGCTCAACGCCTGGAACCAGCCGTTCTACGACGCGCTGGCGCGCCGCGACCTGCACGAATTCCTTTACCAGCTCTGGCGATTCGCGCTCATCGCCAGCGGGCTCCTCATCCTCAACGTCGCCCAGATCTGGCTTAACCAGCTCACCAAGCTGAAGCTGCGCGCCGAGCTCACCGGCGGCCTGATCGACGCCTGGCTCAAGCCGGGCCGCGCCTTCCGGCTCGCCAACGCCGGAGAAATCGGCGCCAATCCCGACCAGCGCATCCATGAGGACGCCCGCCACCTCGTCGAATTGACGACCGACCTCGGCATCGGCCTGTTTCAGGCGAGCCTGCTGCTTTTTTGCTTCATCGGCGTGCTCTGGGTGCTGTCGGAGGGTGTCGCGCTCAATTTCTTCGGCGAGAAGCTCGCCGTTCCCGGCTACATGGTCTGGGCCGCGCTGTTCTACGCCGGGGCCGCGTCGTGGATGAGCTGGCGCGTCGGGCGGCCTCTGATCGCCGTCAACGCCGAGCGCTACGCGCGCGAGGCCGACCTGCGCTTCGCCCTCGTGCGCGCCAACGAGCGCAACGACGCCATCGCCTTCTACGGCGGCGAGGAGGACGAGAAACGCCGCCTGCACGCCGAGCTCGAGCCCGTGCTGTCCATCATGCGGCGCTACGTCTCCGGCGTCACGCGCCTCACCTGGGTCACCGCCGGCTATGGCTGGTTCACCATCGTCGCGCCGATCGTCGTCGCCGCGCCCGGCTTTTTCTCGGGCGACCTGTCGATCGGCGGGCTGATGGTGGTCGTCGGCGCGTTCAACCAGGTGCAGCAGGCGCTGCGCTGGTTCGTCGACAATTTCAGCGTCATCGCCGACTGGCGGGCGACCATGATCCGCATCTCGACCTTCCGCCGCGCGCTGGAGGAAGTCGACGGGATCGACGGCGCGTGCCGCATCGAGCGCGTCCGGAGCGAGAGCGGCGTCCTCGTGTTCGACGACGTGAGCGTCGCCTCGCCCTCGGCCTGCACGCGGCTCAGCGAGCGCCATGTGAGCGTGCGCCCCGGCGAGCGGCTGCTGATCGTCGCGCCGCCCGGCGCGGCGCGGCGCAACTTCCTTAGCGCCGTGGCCGGGCTCTGGCCCTGGGGCTCCGGCCGCATCGGCATGCCGACGCAAGGTCCGATCATATTCATGTCCGCTCGCCCCTATCTCCCGCCGGGAACGCTGCGCGAGGCGATGGCCTACCCCGATTCGCCCGCCCGTTTCCCCAACGAAGCCTACGCGCGGGCGCTGGAGCGGCTGAACCTCGGCCATCTCATCGTCAAGCTTGACGTCGTGAGGCGCTGGGACCGCGAGCTCAGCGGCGACGAGCAGCAGGGCGCCCATTTCGCGCGGCTTCTCCTGCACGAGCCGGCCTGGGTGTTCATCAACGAGGCGCTCGACGCGCTCGACGAGGCGACCAGCGTCGTCGTTCTCGACGTCTTCAACCGCGAGCTCGCCGAAGCGGCGGTGGTCAACATCGGCCGGCCCGACATGCGCGACGGCTTCTTCTCGCGCATGCTGCATCTCGTCGACGATCCGGCCGGCGAGCGCCTCCAGCCGTGCTTCGACGCCGTCCCGGACGAAGCCTCGACGACGGCCGGCGCGATTGGCTAGAACTGAAGCGAGAAGCGCGCGGAGCGCCGTCCGAACGCCCGGAGACCGACAATGACGAAAGGCGCCTCTTCACCGCCGCTCGAAGACGAGGCGCTCCTTGACGCCGTGCAGCGCGCGACCTTCCGCTATTTCTGGGACGGCGCGCATCCGGTGAGCTTCCTCGCCCGCGACCGGCTGCCTTTCGCCGCCGACGCGCAGGCGGACGCGAACGAAAACAAAATCTCGATCGGGGGCAGCGGCTTCGGCGCGATGGCCCTCGTCGTCGGCGCGGCGCGCGGCTGGGTCGGGCGGAGCGAGGCGGCGCGCCGGCTCATGACGATGGTGAGCTTCCTCGAACGCACCCCCTCCTACCACGGAATGTTCCCGCACTATCTCGACGGGCGGACGGGAGCGACCATCCCCATGGGGCGCAAGGACGACGGCGGCGACCTCGTCGAGACCGCCCTCCTGTTCCAGGGCCTTCTCTGCGCGCGGCGCTTCTTCGACCGCGACGATCCGCTCGAAACCGACCTGCGCAACCATGTCACGTGGCTGTGGCAGGACGTCGAATGGAGTTTTCATGCGCCGCATGGGCGAAAAGTTCTGCTCTGGCACTGGAGCCCGAACAACGGCTTTTCGCTCAACGCCGAAATCCACGGCTGGAACGAATGCCTCATCGCCTATGTGCTCGCCGCCGCCGCGCCCAATCCGCGTTTCGCAATCGATCCAATCCTTTATCACGAGGGCTTCGCGCAGAGCCGCAGCTTCCTCAACCGCCGCGTCTGGCGCGGCCATGAGCTGCCGCTCGGCCCCGACTGGGGCGGACCCTTGTTCTTCGCGCATTACTCGTTCTGCGGGCTGGATCCGCACGGTCTTTCTGACAGATATGCGGACTATTTCGAGCAGAACGTGAGGCATTGCCTCGTCAATTACGCCCATTGCGTCGCAAATCCGGGCGGCTACGCCGGCTACGGGCCGGACTGCTGGGGCCTCACGGCGAGCGACGACGCGCTTCACAACTACGCCGCCCACGCCCCCGACAACGATCTCGGGGTGATCTCGCCGACCGCCGCGCTGTCGAGCTTTCCCTATCTGCCGCAGGAGGCGGCGCGGGCGCTGCGCCATTTCCACGACGACCTCGGCGCGTGGATCTTCGGGCGCTACGGCTTCGCCGACGCCTTCAGCGAGGCGCATGGCTGGCGGGCGGACAGCTATCTCGCCATCGACCAGGGACCGATCGTCGCGATGATCGAGAACCACCGCTCAGGATTGCTGTGGCGCCTGTTCATGTCCGATCCCGACGTGCGGCGCGGGCTGGCGCGCCTCGATTTCCGTTTCCCGCCGCAGGCCGGCGCATGAGCGAGGCGTTCGAGACGCGGCTCGCCCGCCAGCTTTCGCGGAGCGCCGCGAAAATGCTCAGCGCCTTTTCACGGACCGATCTCGTCAAGGAGCGCGTCGGCTTTCATCGTTTCATCAGGCCCGCGAAAGGCTCGGTCCTCGCCTCCCCGGTCATGGCCGCCTACGATCCGGACCCGGACTATTTCTTCCACTGGCTGCGCGACTCGGCGGTGGTCGTCGACGCGTTGCGCCTCCTCGTCGAGATGGGCGAGGTTTCGCGCGAGGAAGGCGCGGCGCGTTTCGCCGATTTCCTCTCCTTCAGCCTGTCGATCTCCTCGCGCGAGGGCGAGGCGTTTCTCGCCGCCGCAGGCGACTATCGCGCCGCCGTCGAACCGCATTTCAGGCAGTTCCTGCGGCCGCAGGAGGAAATCGCGGCGATCCGCGGCGACGACGCGCTGGGCGAGCCGCGCTTCGACCCCGACGGAGCGCTCGACATCCTGAAATGGTCGCGTCCGCAGCATGACGGCCCGGCCCTGCGCGTCCTCGCCGTGCTGCGCTTCTGCGCGTCGCTCCCGCCCGGCGAAGCGGCGGGCGAAGCCGCCGCCGAGCTTTTGCGCCGCGACCTCGCCTTCACGCTGGCGCGGCGCGCGCTCCCCTCGTTCGACATCTGGGAGGAGGAGCTTGGGCGGCATTATTACACCGCCCTCGCGCAGGGCGAGGCGCTGCGCCAGGGCGGGCTGTTCCTGCGCAATTGCGGCGATCCCGGCGCCGGCGCCGAACTCGTCGCGGCGGCCGAGGAGATCGAGGCGGGGCTCGACGCCTTCTGGAGCGCCGACAAGGGCTTCGTGCTGAGCCGCCTGAACGGCGACGCGACGCGCGAGCTCGACATCGCCGTCGTCCTCGCGGCGATCCACGCCGGACGCGCGGGCGGCCCGCACAGCGTCGCCGACCCGCGCCTCGTCGCCACGCTCCTCAGGCTCGAGGCGCTGTTCCGGCGCGCCTATGCGTTGAATTCGACCGGGCCGGGCGCGCTCGCTCCGGCGATGGGACGCTACGAGGGCGACGCCTACTACAGCGGCGGCGCCTATTTCTTCTCGACCTTCGGCGCCGCCGAATTCTATTTTCGCGCGGCGGAGGCGGCGGCGCGCGGCTTCGTCGAGGCGGCGGCCTGGCGCGGCGCCGGACTGGACAGCGCGTCCGCCGGGCTCGCCGGCGCGCTTTTTTCGCGCGGCGAGGCCTTTATCGCCACCGCGCTCGCCAGCGCCGCCCCCGACGGCGACCTTTCCGAGCAGTTCGACCAGACGAGCGGCGCGCAGACCTCGGCGAAGACGCTCGCCTGGAGCCACGCGGCCTTCGTCAGCGCCTGCGCCGCGCGGCGGCGGGCGCGCGCCGCCGGGGCTTCGGACGGCGGGCCATGATCGAGAAGCTCGAATTCCTGCTCGCCCTCGCGCGCGAGCGCAATTTCAGCCGTGCGGCGGAGGCCTGCGGCGTCACCCAGCCGACGCTTTCGGCCGGCGTGAAGCAGCTCGAGGAAAGCCTTGGCGTGCTGCTCGTCAACCGCAGCTCGCGCTTTCACGGCTTCACGCCGGACGGCGAGCGGGCGCTCGAGTGGGCGAAGCGCATCGTCGCCGACGCGCGCGCCATGCGCCAGGAGATGCGCGCGCCCAAGACCTCGCTCGTCGGCCATCTCACCATCGCCGCCGTGCCGACGGCGCTCGGCATGGCGCAGAAGCTCACCCTCCCCTTCCGCGAGAAGAACCCGGAGGTGCGCTTCACCATATTGTCGCAGACGTCGCGGGAAATCCTCGCGATGCTCGACGGACTGCAGATCGACGCCGGCCTCACCTACCTCGACAACGAGCCGCTCGGCCACATTCGCGCCGAGCCGCTCTATCGCGAGCGCTACAGGCTGCTGACCTTGGCGGACCGGCCGCTCGGCGACCGCAAGAAGGTGACCTGGAAGGAAGTCGCGCAAATTCCGCTCTGCCTCCTCACGCCCGACATGCAGAACCGGCGCATCATCGACCGCATGCTGGACGGCGGAGCGCCCGCCGACGCGCCGATGCTCGAGTCGAACTCGATGGTCGTCCTCGCCGCGCATGTGCGCGCCGGCCGCTGGGCGAGCATCATTCCCGAGACCTTCGCGGACGTCCTCGGCCTCGACGAGCCGCTTCGCTCGATCCCGATCGTCGAGCCTCAGGAGGTGCAGCGCATCGGACTCGTGACGCCGCGGCGCGAGCCTCTTCCCCCGCTCGTGCGCGCCCTGATCGCCGAGGCGGCGGCGCTCGCCGCGCGCGAGCGCGTCGAACCATGAAGGGCGATTGACTTACGGCCTCGCGCCCGCAGAGTGTCCGCCAAGTTCACGGTTCCGCGCGAGAGGCCTGACGCGTGCTTGACGATTTTCCCCCAACCGGCTCCGGCTTCAGGGAGCACGAGCTGCGCGCGCGGGTGCTCGCCGAGCTGCATGCGCGGCCGTTCGAGCCGATCACCGGCCAGAAGCGAATCCTGCATTTCGCCTTCATGATTGATCACGAGGGCGCCGACCGGGCGCAGGCGGCGCTCGCCCAGTTCTGCGTCGAGCGCGCCGTCCCGCCGCCGCTCGCCAAGGCGAAGCACCACCGCGTCGAGCTGACGCCGACCGTGCTGCGCTGGGAGCGGCACGGCGAATTCCTGACCTATACGTTCGAATTTCCGCAGGATCAGCGCGACGGGCGCGAGACGCCGCCCTTTTCGCCGGACGCCGGCGAGCTCGGCAAGGTCATGCGGCTCCTGCCGCAGCCGGGGCCGCTCATCGTCGCCGTCGATCTCGACCTGCGGCCCGAGGGCGCGGTCGGCGAGGGCTGGCGCCGGCTGTTCAGCCAGAACGAGCTCGCCGCCGCCGACGTCGCGCATGGCCTCGCCCTCGTCGCGACGGACTTCCGCGCCGACGTCTTCGGGTTCGTGCGCATCCTCGTCCTCGACCGCGGCCTTGGCGAGCTCGAGGCGGGCGCCCTCTCCCAGCGCCTTCTCGAGCTCGAAACCTACCGCACGCTCGCCCTGCTCGGCCTGCCCTGCGCGCAGGACCTCTCGCCGACGATCAGCCGGATCGAGGCGGAGCTGCCCCGTCTCATCGGCGCCATGCGCGAGGCCGAGAGGCTGGAGGCGAGCCGCGAACTGCTCGCCCGCCTCACCACCCTCGCCGGCGAGCTCGAAAGCGGCGCGGCGCGGAGCCTTTACCGCTTCGGCGCCACGAAGGCGTATTATGAAACCGTCGAGCAGCGCCTTTCGGTCATCGACGAGCGGCCGGTCGGCGACGCGCCGACGCTGCGCCAGTTCCTCACGCGGCGGCTGACGCCGGCGATCCGCACCTGCGCGGCGGTCGAGGCGCGACAGGACACGTTGTCGCGGAAGCTCGCGCGCGCCGCCCAGCTGCTGCGCACCCGCGTCGAGGTCGAGCTCGAAAGCCAGAACCAGAACCTGCTCTCGACGATGAACGAGCGCGTGCGCATGCAGCTGCGCCTGCAGCAGACGGTCGAGGGGCTCTCGGTCGCGGCGATCACCTATTACATGGCCTCTATCCTCCATCTCGTCTTCGAGGGGCTTCATCAGGAGGCGCACTGGCTCAATCCGGCGCTCGCCACGGCGCTGTTCGTCCCGGCCATCGCCGTCGCGGTGTGGTGGAACGTGCGCAAGCTGCGGCGCAGCCATCCGGTCGACTGAGTCCGCCTCTGAGCAGGCTTGCGCGAAGGCGGCCTTGACGGGCACATAGGAGCGTCCGGCAAGGTCCGGACCGCGATGGGCCCGCGCGCGCCCGCACAGGAGACCTCGCCAGCGTGCATCACGCCGTCCCGCTCATCACGACGATCGCCGCCGGCTTCGGCTTCGCGCTGATTTTCGGCTTCGTCGCCGCGAAGCTCAAGCTGCCCGCTCTGGTCGGCTATCTCCTCGCCGGCGTGATCATCGGCCCCTATTCCCCCGGCTTCACCGCGGACGCGGAGATCGCCGCGCAGCTCGCCGAGATCGGCGTCATGCTGCTGATGTTCGGCGTCGGGCTGCATTTTTCGCTCGACGACCTGTGGGACGTGCGCAAGGTGGCGCTGCCCGGAGCGGTGCTGCAGATCGCCGTCGCCACCCTGATGGGCGCGGGGCTCGCGCATCTTTGGGGCTGGAGCGTCGGCGGCGCCCTCACCTTCGGCCTCGCGCTGTCGGTCGCCAGCACCGTCGTGCTGCTCAAGGCGCTCGAGGCGCGCGGCGTGCTCGAAACCACCAACGGGCGCATCGCGGTCGGCTGGCTGATCGTCGAGGACATCGCCATGGTCCTCGTGCTGGTGCTGCTGCCGCCGCTCAGCGCCGCCTTCTCGCACGCCGGCTCGACCTCGACCGCCGACATTTTTTGGACGCTCGAGGTCACAATCGCCAAGATCGCCGCCTTCATCGCCCTGATGCTGGTCATCGGGCGGCGCGTCTTCCCGTGGCTTTTGTGGCAAGTGACGCGCACGGGATCGGCCGAACTCTTCACCCTCTGCGTCATCGCCGCGGCGGTCAGCCTCGCCTACGGCGCCTCTCATCTGTTCGGCGTCTCCTTCGCGCTCGGCGCCTTCTTCGCCGGCATGGTGATCCGCGAATCCGAGTTCAGCCATCGCGCCGCCGAGGAGACGCTGCCTCTGCGCGACGCCTTCGCGGTGCTGTTCTTCGTCTCGGTCGGCATGCTGTTCGATCCGACCATCATCGTGAAGGAGCCGCTGCACGTCCTGCTCGTGGTGCTCATCATCGTCATCGGCAAGTCGCTCGCCGCGGCGGGGCTGGTGCTCGCCTTCCGCTATCCTCTCAACACGGCGCTGACCGTCTCGGCGAGCCTTGCGCAGATCGGCGAGTTCTCCTTCATTCTGGCGGGCCTCGGGGTCGGCCTCGGGCTCCTGCCGAGGGAGGGCCAGAGCCTCATCCTCGCCGGCGCGCTGATCTCGATCACCCTGAACTCGCTGCTGTTCGACGCGCTTGAGCCGGTTCAGGCGTGGGTCCGCAAGCGCAGCGCGCTCGCCCGCATGGTCGAGCGCCCCGACGATCCGCTCGCCGAGCTGCCGCTCACGACGGACGAGAAATATCTCTCGCAGCAGGTCGTGCTGGTCGGCTACGGGCGCGTCGGCCGGCGCATCGCCGGCGCCATGACCCACGCCGGCGTCCCCTTCGTCGTCGTCGACGAGAACCGCGAGCTCGTCGAGCAATGCCGGCAGAAGGGAATTCCCGCCGTCACCGGCGACGCCGCCGACATGGCGGTGCTGATCCAGGCGCATATCGCCAAGGCGAGCCTCCTCGTCATCGCGACGCCGGACACGCTCGACGTGCGCCGGATGATCGACATCGCCGGCAAGATCAATCCGCAGATCGAGACGATCGTGCGCACCCACAACGAGACGGAGGCGGAGCTCCTGCGGCAGGAGAACGCCGGCGTCGTCTTCCTCGGGGAGCAGGAGCTCGCCCGCGGTATGACCAATTATGTGCTGAAGCGCTTCGGACGCGAGCAGGAGGCGGGTTGACGCCTGCATGAGGCGAGCGCGGAAACACCGCGATCAGGCTTGACCCGCGCGCCGCGCGCCGGGACAATCGCCGTCGCCCGGCCGCTGGCCGACGTCCTCCTTTCACGCGGAGAGCCGTCCTGGACGATCTTGCGCAAACGACGGTCGCCGAGCTCGTCGCCGCAGCCGCCGAAGGCGACCGCGAGGCGTTCCGCGCCCTTTACGACGCGACGTCGGCGCGGCTCTTCGCGGTGATCCTGCGCATCCTCCGCGACCGTGCGGCGGCGGAGGACGTCCTTCAGGATGTCTATCTGCGCATCTGGCGCAACGCCGCGACCTATTCAGCCGACGCCGGCCCGGCGACGGCCTGGCTCTGCGCGATCGCCCGCAACCGCGCGATCGACCTCCTGCGGCGCAAGAGCTTCGCCGCGCCGCGGAGGGAAGAGCCCGCCGACTGGTCGGAGAAGCTCGCCGCCCCGGGCGATCCGCAGGCCGACGTCGCCGACCTCTCGGCGCTGCGCCATTGCCTTGGCGCGATCGAGGAGCCGCACCGCAGCTGCGTGCTGCTCGCCTATTACGAAGGCTATTCGCGCGAGGAGCTCGCCGCCCGTTTCGACAAGCCGGTCAACACCATCAAGACCTGGCTCCACCGCAGCCTCGCCACGCTGCGCTCCTGCCTGGACGGCGCCTCATGACAGACGAGCGCGAACTCTTCGCCGCCGAATATGCGCTCGGCACCCTGCACGCCGACGAGCGCACGCTGTTCTCCAGCGTCAAGACGCAGGACGCCGAGGCGCGGGCGGCGGCCGCCGCCTGGGAGCGCCGCCTCGCCCCGCTCGCGCTCGCGGTCGAGCCGATCGCGCCGCCGGCGTCGGTCTGGAGCCGGCTCGAAGCCGCGCTGTCGCCGCCCGCCGCGGCCGGCGACGCCTATTTTGAAGACGACGGGCGCAACGACGACGACGCCTCGCCGCTGGCGCGCCTGCGGCGCTCGCGCTCGCGCTGGCGCTCCGCCGCGCTCACCTTCGGAGCGCTCGCCGCGAGCTTCGCCGCCGTCGCCGTGTTCCGCGAGTTCGCCCGCGCGCCGGCGGGCGAGCATTCCTATGTCGCGGTCGTCAACCGCGGCGGCGAGCTGCCGGCCCTCGTCGTGCGCGTCGACGTCCCTGGCCACGCCGTCCATGTGCGGCCGGTCGCGGCCGAGACGCCGGCCGGCAAGAGCCTCGAATTGTGGTACATGCCCAAGGACGCGCCGCCGAAGTCGCTGGGCGTGGTGCCGGCCGGCGGCATGAAGATGCCGATGCCGAGCGACATGTCGGTGCGCGACGCCCGCTTCGCCGTCAGCCTCGAGCCGCACGGCGGCTCGCCCACCGGGGAGCCGACCGGCCCCATGATGTATAAGGGCGAGCTCATCGAAGAGTGAGCTGCGGGGCGATTTGGAGAATCTGACCGTCATCCTCGTCATGCTCGTCGCCGTCGTGGTCGGCGGCGCGCTGTCGCGCCTGTCGCCCTTTCCGGCGCCGACGCCGCTCGTCCACATCGCGCTCGGCGCGCTGATCGCCTCCGTCGCCCCGCTCGGCATGGAGCTCGAGCCGGAGGTGTTCTTCCTCCTGTTTCTGCCGCCGCTCCTGTTCCTCGACGGCTGGCGCATCCCCAAGGAAGGGCTCTTTCGCGACGCGGGCACGATCCTCGAATTCGCCTTCGGCCTCGTCTTCTTCACGGTGGTTGGAGTCGGCTTCTTCATCAACGCGCTGATCCCGGCGATGCCGCTCGCCGTCGCCTTCGCGCTCGCCGCGATCCTCTCGCCGACCGACCCGATCGCCGTTTCGTCGGTGGCCAAGCGCACGCCGATCCCCAAGCGGCTGATGCATATCCTCGAAGGCGAATCGCTGCTCAACGACGCCTCCGGCCTCGTGTGCATGCGCTTCGCCGTCGCGGCGGCGCTCACCGGCTCGTTTTCTCCCTTCAACGCCTTCGCGACCTTCCTCTGGCTCATCGTCGCGGGCGTCGCGTGCGGCGTCGGCGCGACGCTCGCGGTCACGCAGCTCAAGCGGATCGTCGCGCGCCGCGCCGGCGAGGAGACGGGCTCGCAGATCCTCATCAGCCTCCTCATCCCTTTCGGCGCATATCTTCTCGCCGAGCGTCTGCACGGCTCCGGCATTCTCGCCGCCGTCGCCGCCGGAATCACGATGAGCTACGTCGAGCAGAGCGGACAGGCGCTGCCGGTCACGCGCGTCCGGCGCGCGGCCGTATGGGACGCCGTGCAGTTCTCCGCCAACGGCGCGATCTTTGTGCTGCTCGGCGAGCAGCTGCCGCGCATCGTCGCCGGCGCGGCCCAGGTCGTGCGCGAGACAGGCCATCACGAGCCCGCCTGGCTCGTGATCTATGTCGTCGCGATCAACGCGGCTCTCCTGGCGCTGCGCTTCGTCTGGGCCTGGGTCTCCCTCAAATTCGTGCTTTTCCGCGCCGCGCGCCGCGGCGAGCCGCTCGAGGCCCCGAGCTGGCGTCTCGTCGCCGTCACCGCGCTCGCCGGCGCGCGGGGAACGATCACCCTCGCCGGCGTGCTGACGCTGCCGCTCGCGACGTATGGCGGCGCGCCTTTTCCGGCGCGCGACCTCGCGATCTTCCTCGCCTCCTTCGTCATCGTCGTCTCGCTCGTCGCCGCCAGCGCGGGCCTGCCCTTTTTGCTGAAGGGTTTGCAGCTTCCGCCCGAGCCCTCGCATCAGCTCGAAGAAGACCGCGCCCGCGTCGCCGCCGCGCAGGCCGCGATCATCGCCGTCGGCGCGGCGCAGCACCGCCTTGGCGCGCGGCGGGGCGACGCCGATCTCTACGCCGAGGCGGGCGCCCGCGTCATGACTTTCTACCGCAGCCGCATCGACGCGAGATCCAAGAATGGCGAGGAGGCCAACCTCGCCCGCGCGGCCGAGGCGATCGAGCGCGAGTTGCGCCTCGCGGCGCTGCAGGCCGAGCGGGAAGAATATTTCCGCCTCGCGCGCGGCCGCGAGCTGCCCGAGGAGACGGCGCGCAAGCTCGTTCGCGAGGTCGACCTCGTCGAGGCGCAGATCAATCCGGCCTGAGACGGCCGGCGCCTTGACTTCAGGCCCCGGATCGGCTCGCCTGCGCCCGCCCCGAAGCGAGCGCCATGCCGGACAGCCCAGCGAGCAACGCCCCCGACTTCACCGTCTCCGAACTCTCGAGCGCGCTCAAGCGCACGATCGAGGATCGCTTCGGCCATGTGCGGCTGCGCGGGGAAATCTCCAACTATCGCGGGCCGCATTCCTCCGGCCACGCCTATTTCTGCCTGAAGGACGCGAGCGCGCGCATCGACGCGGTGATCTGGAAAGGAACCTTCGCGCGGCTGCGAACCAGGCCGCAGGAGGGGCTCGAGGTCGTCGCCACCGGCAAGATCACCACCTTCGCCGGCAAGTCGAGCTATCAGATCGTCGTCGAATCGCTGGAGCCCGCCGGCGTCGGCGCGCTGATGGCGCTCTTCGAGGAGCGCCGCCGGCGTCTCGCCGCCGAAGGGCTGTTCGACGAGGCGCGCAAGAAGCCCCTGCCCTTCCTGCCGAAGGTCGTCGGCGTCGTGACCTCGCCGACCGGCGCCGTCATTCGCGACATCCTGCACCGCCTCGCCGACCGTTTTCCCCGCCGCGTCCTTCTCTGGCCGGCGCGGATGCAGGGCGAGACGTCGGCGGCCGAAGTGGCCGCAGCCATCGCCGGCTTCTGCGCCCTGCCCGAAGACGGCCCCATCCCGCGCCCCGACGTGCTCATCGTCGCGCGCGGCGGCGGCTCGCTCGAGGATCTGTGGAGCTTCAACGAGGAGATCGTGGCGCGGGCGGCGGCGGCGAGCGCGATCCCGCTCATCTCCGCGGTCGGGCACGAGACGGACTGGACGCTCATCGACTTCGTCGCCGACCATCGCGCCCCGACGCCGACCGGCGCCGCCGAGCGCGCCGTGCCCGTGCGCCGCGATCTCCTCGCCCGCCTCGACCAGCTGGCGCGCCGGCGCGAAGACGCCGCCTTCCGCTTCGTCGAACGCCGGCGCAGCGAGCTGCGCGGGCTCGCCCGCGCGCTGCCCGGCGCCGACGCGCTGCTCGCGCCTCCTCGCCAGCGGCTCGACCATGCCGGCCGCCGGCTCGAAGCGGCGCTGGCGCGCGGCGCCGACGCACGCCGCCTCGCCCTCGCCCGCCTCGGCCAGCGTCTTGCGCGCCAGTCGCCGCGCGCCCGCCTCGCGCGCACGGCCGAGCAGATCGCGGGTCTGGGCCGCCGCCTGCGCCGGGCTGTCGAGACGCGGCGCGAGCGGCGCGCCGACGCGCTGCGCACGCTCGCCTCCCGCCTCGGCGCGGCGCGGGCCGCGAGCGTCCGCGCGGAGCTTCTGCGCGCCGGCGCCGAGCGCCGCAGGCTCGGCGCGCTCGAGGCGCGCTTGCGCCGTGCGTTCGAGGACGGGCTGCGCCGCCGGCGCGCCGACGCGGAGCGGCTCGACCAGCTTCGCAAAAGCTTCGGCTATGAGAATGTGCTGGCGCGCGGCTTCGCGCTGGTGCGCGACGGCGAGGGACGGCTGTTGCGCCGCGCCGTCGACGTGCGGGACGGAATGGCGCTCAGGATCGCGTTCGCGGACGGCGAACGCGGCGCGGTGGCGGGAGAGAGAGGGCCGCCCGTCGACGCAAGGCCGGCTCCGCGCCGCCAGCGCAGCGAAAAGCCGGATCAGGGCTCGCTGTTCTAGGGCCTGTCGTCATTTAGGGGCTTCCGGCGCGCTGGAAACTTCGATTCATAGAAGGTCAGCCATTTTGGAGCTGACCGGTGCGACGCTACAGCCTTCGCGACTCCCAATGGGAGCGCATCCGC
>NZ_JAYRLA010000005.1:0-142543 GCF_041905455.1 Methylocella sp.
CGCGGATGCGCTCCCATTGGGAGTCGCGAAGGCTGTAGCGTCGCACCGGTCAGCTCCAAAATGGCTGACCTTCTATGAATCGAAGTTTCCAGCGCGCCGGAAGCCCCTAAATGACGACAGGCCCTAGGCAAGCGCAGCGCCGGCGCGCAATTCTGGCGCTGAAGCGGGCCAAAGCGCAGGCGCATGCGCGCATGCTCGCCGCCCATTCCCAGATCGGCGCCCCCGCGGTCCACGCCGGCGTCCGGGACGGCGCGGGCGAGGCGCAGCATATGTCGAACGCAGCCTACGCCGCGCTAGTGTCGGCGGAGATCAACCGCCGCAAGCACTATCCCGAAAGGGCGCGGGAGGCCAGACGCGAAGGCGCGGCGCGGGTGGTTTTCACCATCGGCTCGTCCGGCGCGATCATCGCTCGGTCCATCGTGCGATCGTCCGGCGACGGCGATCTCGACGCGGCCGTCCTGCAGATGATGTCCGCCGCGCATCCGCCGCCGCCGCCGGGCGGCGGCTTCCGCGGATCGATCACGATCTCCTTTAGCCTGGCGAGATAGGCGACGTGGTCGGGCGAGCGCGCGCCTTCGACCTCCGGCGCGCGCGCCCACGGCGCTATCGCCGCGCCCAAACGGACGCCGTCGGCGGTGTTGCAATTGAGCAACGGCAGGCCATAAAAGACCACAGTCAGAATCGCTCCAAATAATAGCGATAGCTATATCTATTTCGATATAGATAACTGGAGCCGCGGAACGACGGCGGCGCGCCGCGCAAAATGCGATGCCGGGACTTCCTCCTGCGACCTCTTCATCTCCGTCTTCGACGGCACAAGTCTGCTCGCCTCCGAGCTGACTGCAAGGAAAAACGTCTGATGCCGACTACTCGCCGCATAGCGCTCCGCTCAGCGCTGCTTCTCAGCGCCTCTGCGTCCGTCGTTGTTTTCTGTTCGATCGCGCGCGCGCAGGATGCGACGCCGGTCCCGGACGTCTCCGTGACGGCGTCTCCGGGAATCCCGGCGCCCGTCATTGGACAGCCCGCCGACGCTGAAGGTTTCAACAATGTCGTCGTCGCGCGGCAGACGACCGGTTCGAAGACCGACGCGCCGATCACGGACGTCCCGCAGTCCGTCGTAGTGATTCCCAACAAGATCATCGACGATCAGAACATCACCAACCAGGCCGACGCCCTACAAAATGTCGCCGGCGTTCAGATCGCCGGCTTTCCGGGCTACACGCTGAACGGCAATTACGCCCTGATCCGCGGATTCAGCGTCAGCGAATATATGCTGAATGGCATGTATGATCAGACCAACGCCGCAAATCTGCCCTTCATCGGGCAGGACGTCGAGCGCATCGAGGTCCTGAAAGGGTCCTCCGCCCTGCTCTACGGACCCACTATCGGCAGCATCGGCGGCATCGTCAACACGGTCACCAAGAAGCCTCTGCTCAATCCTTCCTACCTCTTCGGGACCACTGTCGACAATTTCGGCATGGTCGGCCTCTACATGGACGTGTCGCATCCGCTGACGGAAGACAAGAACTGGCTGGTCCGCGTCACCGGCGATCTCAGAACAGATCCGACCTTTGTCCAGAATGGGCGTCAGCAGATCGGCGACGGGTCGATCACGATTCAGGGTCAGATCGATCCGGCGACGACGCTCACCTTTTTCTATCAGCACATCGGGCTGCAAGCGAACCAGATTCTGGGGCAGCCGGTTTTTACGAATTTGGGCTATCCTTTCCAGTTCGCGAGGAGCGCCAATCCTTCGGTATTGCAGGCGCAGCCCTATCAGGCCCAAAGCAACGCCATTCAGATCGAGCTCGATCATCAGATCAACTCAAACTGGATTTCGCGGACGAGCGTCGGATGGGTCGGCAACACAAACTACAACTCGCAATATGGCGTCAGCTGGAATGACGACGGGACCGGATCCTGGTATTACTATCATGAACATTTCGATCGCCAGGCTCTAAACCTCGACACAAATTTCAACGGCAAGTTCATGCTGTTTGGTCACGCAAACGATCTTGTCGTCGGCGCAACGTACCTGTACAATCCAACAAGCTAAAATTACTATAGCCCGAACGGCGCTATTGTAAATGGGACAGTGACAAGCCCAACGAACATCCCGCGGCCGCAGGTGACATGGGCCTCCAACATTGAAGGCAATCAATCATATTATTATAACAACAAGGCGGCTTTTTACCTCAACGACGTCGTCGATATTATAGGCGGGTTGAAAATATCTGCGGGCCTTTCCTATACCATTGCCCAAGATTATTTTCATTACAATACTTCTAACGATATTAAATATTCGAACTCCCAGAACGGCGTCGCGTTTCGCGTCGGCCCAATCTATTATTTGACGCCGGATTGGACCGTTTATTCCAGCTATGCGACAACTTTTGTGCCGCAGAACTATCCACATAGCGAAGACGGCGTAACCGTCTATCCGGCGAAGCCGCTACAGGGAAATCAAATCGAGGTTGGCACGAAATACGCCGTCACCAATCAGGCTAGCATCACGGCCGCTCTCTATCAGCTGACCGAGACGAACGTGCTGGTGACGAGCTCCGATCCCATCCTCGCGGCCCAGGGCGTAATGGAGCAGATCGGAGAGGCCCGAAGCCGCGGCCTCGAGCTTGACTTCGCCTATCGGCCGCTGCCTGGATGGGACATCACGGCGTCCTACGCCTATACGTCGGCGAAAGTCATCTCGGACACGAATATCGCAAATCTCAACCATCAGTTCGCTAACGTGCCCTATAACGCCGGCTCCATTTGGAGCACATATGAATTTCAGGACGGCTTCCTGAAAGGTTTTGGCGTTGGCGCAGGCCTGCACGCGCAATCCTCGAGCCCGATCGCCACCAACAGCATTTACAGATTGCCTGCATGGGCCGAGGTCAATGCGCTTCTCTACTATAAGTACGACGGGTGGCGCTTCTCGGCGAATATCACGAACCTTTTCAACACGCGTTATTATCAATCGTCGACGGGGTTTAACAACGTTTTCGTCGGCCAGCCCCTGACTGTCGCGTTCCGCATTCAGAAGCAGTTCTAGGCGCTGTCCCGAGACGCGGCCTTTCTTGAGGCGATCGAGATGAACCCAAAAAAAGAACCCCTATCCGCCGAAGATGGCGCGCTATTTGACACGCAGGCGCGCGCGCTCGATGAAGAGGGGTTCTTCATCTGGCGTCAATTGTTCGATCCTGCGGACATCGATCGTCATCTGCGAGCTTATGAGAGCGTCGCTCGGCAGATCGACGGGCGATACTTTCAGGAGGGCCCGCCTCTCTCGCTAGACGAGTATCGCAATGCGCGCAGCCGATTTTATGAGGCCGACCGCACGCACGAGTCCATCTGTTTCCAACCGAGGCTCCTCGGGTTTCTGCGCCGGCGATTTGACGATGAGCCGGTGCTGCGCATGGTCGGGACCCACCTGTTCACCCTCGGCTCCCACATTCACGCCGACTCGCTCAACACCACGATTACCGATCCGCCCGACCGCGAGTGCGCATATGGGCGGCCCTCGAAGACATCGACCCGCGTTCGGGCCCGATCTACCTCTACCCGCAAAGCCACAAGCTTGTCTGCGGGAACATACGCGAGGAAATGCTGGAGGAGCATCCCGGTTATCATGACTGGCTGCGTTTCAACTTTCAGCCGCACACCGAGGAGGCGAAGCGCTTTGGCGCACACATGATTCAGAAAATCGAGGACGGCCTGTCGCGTCACCGGCTGGTCCGCGTCGCGCCTGAACTCAGGAAAGGGGATGCTCTCGTCTTCGATCTCGCCATCATTCACGGATCAAGCGAGGCGCAAGATCCGGGACGCACACGAAAGTGCATGATCTTCAATCACTACGCCCGTCGCGCGCCATTTTATGCGCCAGGCGCCTATTGGGGGCGGACTCATGACTTTCGTCGACCGGAAAATGTCGTCGAGTTTGAGGTTGAGGAGACGCGCGCCGGGCTCAAGGTCGTCAACTATCTTAACGCCTGCAAGGAAATCCAGGCGCGGGCGATCGTCGTCGACTGATGAGCGTCAAGTCTCGATTTCCAGGGAAAGCCGCGCGGCCGCAGGGGAGCCAACCGAAATGGCGTTCTGCGCCTCCTCCGGGCGACCCGATATGGCTGTTCATGGCGATCGCTTCCGCCGCGTTCCTTCTGGCGGCGTGGACGGCCTCCGTTCGGCAAGCCGCGACGCCTCCGCCGGCGTCGGGGCGGCGCCTCGCAAGCGACGCGAACGGCCGGCGCGCTCCAATTGACTTTCCCTTTGGAGGCGCGGCTTTTCTCGCGACGACGCTGGGTGATTACCTTTTCGTCACCCATCGCCCTGATGCGATTGTCCTGGCCCCAGCTTACTCGCCGCCCCGCGACCGTCTCTTGGGCCGGGTCTTTGGCGGTCTCATAAAAGGGTCTTCGGTTCGAAATAACGGCACCGGCGCAAGCAATCTGGAGACCCTTCTCGCACTGCGCCCCGGCGCCGTATTCAGCTGGTATTTTCAGCGGCCTGCGCTCGAGCGCGTCGGCCTGCCCGTGATCGGCGTCGGAGCGCAAAATGGAAGATTTTCCCTGTTTGACGACGCCCGGGCCTACGCCGGCGCTCTGAGGCTCGATGGGGCGGCGGAGAGGATCATCGCCGCCTATAAGGATCAGATGGCGGCGACCGGCGGCGAATTAGGCCCAGACATCCCTCGCCCCGGGGTCTTGGGCCTCGGCTTCTTTGGCGACGGGCGTATGGCGGTCTGGATAGCGTCGAACCCGGCGACAAGGCTGATCGAACTCGCCGGAGCGAAAAACGCCAGCGCAAAGCGCGTGAATCCGCCATGGATCGACGCGGAAGAAGTTCTGCGGATCGACCCTGACATATTGATCCTTCGGGAAGGCGCGAACAATCGCGTAGATCCCGCGTCGTTCATGTCCGACGCGCGGTGGCGAGCATTGAAATGCGTTCGTAATCGTCGCGTCTACACGATTCCAAAAGCCGCAGGCTCCTATTTTCAGGGAATTGTTGAAGACCCTCTTTTCGTCCGATGGCTCGCTGAACTCGTCCAGCCGGATCGGCTCAGGCCGAAGGTCCGCGCGATGATGCGGGAAGCCTACTCGCGTGAACTCAACTATCGCCTCTCCGACGTGGAGCTGGACGACATGTTGCAGACCAAGGCGAACGGCGCCTCTTCATTTTATGAGCGCTTTTTGCTCGACGCTCAATGACGCAGGAAATAATCCCTGCGTCGCCCGGTCGCGCAGGCGAGACGCGATCTCGGCTTTGTCCTTTCGGCCCGACGCGCCGCAACGGCGCGCCGAGGCGCAGAGCCTCGTCCCTGAGGACGCCATTGCAGGCGATGGCGCATTCGCCGCACAGGCCGCCGCGAGACGTCGCATGGTCCGGATCGCCCTTCACCCTGGCGACGGCGCCCTCGTTTCGCATCACGATGAGGCCGCAGGCGTCGCAGCAATCCCGGGGGGCGCGTCGTCTTGACGTAATCGACGGCGCTCATTTGTCAGGATCCATGTCCCGTCCGGCCGCCCTCGCGCATTACGCACGAGCCGGAATTCCATTGCGAGCGACCATGAACGGGCTCCGCGGCGCAGAAGAAGCGCCGGGTTGGCCGCCGATGAGCGCGAAGCGGACCGGCAGGCCAAGCCCGCGCGCGGCCATGCGCAGTTTTGCGCTCAGGCCGCCGCGTCCTCTTTCCTCGTTTTGCAGCCCGGAGCTGGACGGGAAAGTCCGCCCCGTGTCGAACTTCCACAGACAGGCCATCTTCGGCCGCCGCCGATCCGCCCGCCTTGCCATGTCCGCGCAACCGCCTAAATTGCAGGCTGGGCACCCATCGAACGCCGGCGCGAAACGGCTGGCAAGGCGTAAGAAAATGACTTTCGTCGACGCGGTCGAGGCCGCAGGCCGCAAGGCCGGGCATATCAAGCTGCATGGGCCCGAGGCCTTCGCCGGGATGCGCGAGGCGGGACGGCTCACCGCCGAGGCGCTCGACATGCTGACCCCCTATGTCGAGCCCGGCGTCTCGACCGAGCGGCTCGACCAGCTCGTCTTCGACTTCGCCATGGACCACGGCGCCTATCCCGCCCCGCTCGACTATCGCGGCTACCGCAAGTCGATCTGCACCTCGATCAACCACGTCGTCTGCCACGGCATGCCGGACAGGAAGCCGCTCAAGGAGGGCGACGTCGTCAACATCGACGTGACCCTCATCGTCGACGGCTGGCACGGCGATTCGAGCCGCATGTACGCCGTCGGCGAAATTCCGCGCAGGGCGCAGCGGCTGATCGAGGTCACCTATGAATCGCTGATGCGCGGCATGGCCGTCGTGCGTCCCGGCGCGACGACGGGCGACATCGGCGCGGCGATCCAGGACTACGCCGAGGGCGAGCGCTGCTCGGTGGTGCGCGACTTCTGCGGCCACGGCCTCGGCCGGCTGTTTCACGACGAGCCGAACATCCTGCACTACGGGCGGCGCGGCGAGGGCGTGCTGCTGCGCCCCGGCATGTTCTTCACCATCGAGCCGATGATCAACCTCGGCCGGCCGCAGGTGAAGATCCTGTCCGACGGCTGGACCGCGGTGACCCGCGACCGCTCGCTCTCCGCCCAGTTCGAGCATTCGATCGGCGTGACCGACACGGGCCATGAGGTCTTCACCCTGTCGCCCAAGGGGCTGAACTGCCCGCCCTACCGCCTCGACGGCGCGTGAGCCGCGCGCGCAAGGGCGCGGCCGGCGCGCCGGAGGAGCCCGCCCTCGACCTGCGCGAGGCGCCCTTCCCCGGCCTTCTCCCCGAGGCGGCGGCCCCCGCGCCGCATTACCACGGCCATCGCGAGCGGCTGCGCGAGCGCTTTCGCAAAGGCGGCGGCGAGGCGCTCGCCGACTATGAGCTGATCGAGCTCGTGCTGTTCAGGGCCATGCCGCGGCGCGACGTCAAGCCGCTCGCCAAGGCGCTGATCGCCCGCTTCGGCTCCTTCGCCGGCGTCGTCACCGCCCGCGCCGAGCGGCTCGCCGAGATCGACGGGATCGGCGAGGCGGCGATCGTCGAATTGCAGATCGTCGCCGCCGCGGCGCGGCGCCTCGCGCGCGTTGAGATCGAGGCGCGGCCCTCCCTCTCCAGCCTGCCGGCGGTGATCGACTATTGCCGCGCGGCGATGGCCCACCTCGACCATGAGGAGTTCCGCGTCCTGTTCCTCGACAGGAAGAACTTCCTCATCGCCGACGAGGTGCAGGGGGTGGGCACCATCGACCACGCCCCGGTCTATCCGCGCGAGCTGATGCGCCGCGCGCTGGAGCTCGCCGCCTCCGCGCTCATCCTCGTGCACAACCATCCCACTTGGCCCTTTTTGATCACGATGGATCACGCTCAAGCATCGTAAAACACTGGCTTTTTTTGGGTTGTCGCAGGGGCGGATACCATGGCATAGTGGGGGCGGTTTTAAGGGGATCGGAGCCCTTTTTGACCCCAGTTGCCGGCACCACAAACCCGTCTGGCGACCCCACCAAAAAGCCGATGGAGAACCCCAGTGCCGAGCCTTACAGATGGAGAAATACGCCGCGCCCTGAAGCAGGTTGAGCAGACCCAAAAACAGCTAAGCCTCGTTGACGGCGAAGGACACGGCACCGGCCGCCTGGTCCTCGTCATGAAGCCGATGCCTACCCGTGTGACTGCGGACTGGATGGCGCAGCAATGGCGCGATCAGAAGCGGATCAAGAAGAAGCTCGGCTCATATCCGGCGATGCCGCTCAGCAAGGCGCGAGAAGTGTACAACCGCGATTTCGCGGGGATGATTCAGAAGGGCCGCAGCATCAAGATCGCCGGAGACACCCGCCCCGGTACGGTCGCTGACCTGTTCGAAGCCTATGTCGCGGCCCTCAAGGAGGCCGGAAAGCCATCTTGGAAAGAAGCCGAAAAGGGCCTCAACAAAATCGCCGATACGCTCGGGCGCAACCGCCCGGCACGCGACATCGAACCGGAAGAGATCACGGCGATCATTCGCCCGATCTATGAGCGTGGGAAGCGGTCAATGGCCGACCATGTGCGATCCTACATTCGATCCGCATATAGCTGGGGTCTTAAATCCGAGCATGACTACCGCTCGACCGCAGCGCGCCGCTTTCGGCTCGTTTACAATCCGGCGGCGGGCATTCCGACAGAGCCCAAGAACGTCGGCACACGCTGGCTGGACGAAGATGAGTTCCTCCGGCTCTATCGGTGGCTGGAATGCCCCGACACGCCGGTCCACCCGCCCTATGCCCGTGCCGTCAGGATTCTCCTGTTGACCGGCCAGCGCGTCGAGGAGATCGCGCGTCTGCATGTCGATCAGTGGGACGCCAAGGAGCGGATCATCGACTGGTCCAAGACCAAGAACGGTAAACCCCACGCCATTCCTGTGCCCAAGATCGCGGCGGATCTCATCGAAGAGATAAAGCCCAACGAGCATGGCTGGTTTTTCCCATCGGCCAAAGACCCGTCAAAGCCCGTCAGCCACGGAACGCTCTACTCTTTTATGTGGCGCCAGCGCGAACGTGAGGTCATCCCTGTGGTGACGAACCGCGACCTTCGGCGCACATGGAAAACGCTTGCCGGCAAGGCCGGGCTCTCAAAGGAAATACGCGACAGGATTCAAAACCATACGCTTCAGGACGTCAGCTCGAAACATTATGATCGCTGGAACTACATGGCCGAGAAGCGCGCGGGCATGGCGAAGTGGGACAAGTTCGTCCGCGCCATGCTGGCGAAGAAGCGCCTGAAGGCGGCAGCTTGATGACGCGGCCGCCCAAATCCCCCGCCCCGCGTCGCGCCGGGACAGCCGCGCCGGCCGCCGACATCGACCCGCAAAGCTATGCTGCGTTCGTCGGCGACCTGAAGCAGAGGATCATCGAAGCCCGGCACCGCGCCAGCCTGTCGGTCAACCGCGAGATGATCCTGCTCTACTGGACCATTGGGCGGGATATTCTCACCCGGCAGGTGCGTGAGGGTTGGGGCGCCAAGGTCGTCGACCGGCTCGCCGGGGATCTCCGTCAGGCGTTCCCCGAAATGACCGGGCTTTCGTCCCGAAACCTCAAATATATGCGGGCCTTGGCCGATGCCTGGCCCGATCCCGAAATTGTGCAACGGATCGTTGCACAATTACCGTGGGGCCATAACGTCAGCCTGCTCGATACCGTAAAGGCGCCAGAAGAACGCGCCTGGTATGCCCGGCAGGCCATCGAGCATGGCTGGACGCGGCCCGTCCTTGTCCATCAGATCGAGAGCAATTTGTTCGCCCGCCAAGGCAGCGCGCTAACCAATTTCTCACGAACCTTGCCGGCCGCGCAATCCGAACTTGCCCAACAGCTTCTCAAAGACCCCTACACCTTCGACTTCCTCTCGCTCGGCCCGGACATGCTGGAGCGCGATCTCGAACGCGGGTTGATCGAACATCTGCGCGCGCTGATCCTCGAACTCGGCAAGGGTTTCGCCTTCGTCGGGAGCCAGTATCATCTCGAAGTGGGCGGTCAGGATTATTACCTCGACCTGCTTTTCTATCACCTCCGTCTGCGCTGCTTCGTGGTGATCGAACTGAAGATCGAAGACTTCAAGCCCGAGTTCGCGGGCAAGATGAATTTCTACCTCTCGGCCGTCGACGACCAGCTCCGTCACCCGGACGATCAGCCGACCATCGGCATCATTCTCTGCAAAGGCCGCAACGAGGTGATCGTCGAATACACCTTGCGCGACACCAGCAAGCCGATGGGCGTCGCGCAATACCGCCTCTCGCCGGTCCTGCCGCCACAGCTTCAACGCGACCTGCCGACCGTTGAGGAACTGGCGCGCGAATTTCCGCTCATGTCCGTGGTCAAGCTCCGCATCGAGATCGAGCGGACCTTGAGGGATTTCATGATCGACAATGGCGGCACGCCGGAACGACCGGCCGGTATCACCGAGATGGTGAGCGCCCTGCAGAAGCGCAGGGTCGCGCCCGCCAGCACGAAACCGTTCCTCGCTTCGCTCCGCGTCATGCTGGAAGCCTCGCATGGTGTCGATGTGGACGGGACAAGCGCGCAGCGCGCGATCGATGTCGGCACGACGTTCCTGGCGGAACTGAGGGAGCTGCGGGCACATAGCGGAAAGGACGGCTGAATGTTCCGTCGTCTCGCCGCCTGGATCGAGAAGCGCAGACAAATCCGCCAACGCTGGCAGCAGGACGCGCGGGCGATGATCGTGAAGCACGGCCATCACGCCTATTATGAAGCGCAGCGGCTCGCCGCACGCTGTCGTGCCCAGGGGAACGGGTCCGAGTTCTGGCATTGGGCCAAGGTTGCCTCGGAGGTCGCGCGCCTGTCGCCTGATGCGGAAATGGACATGAAGGTGGTGCAGGCCATCGCCGATGAGGAAATGCGATAGCTTCGGCATCATGATGAAATGGTGGTGGGGGAAAGCCTTCCCCCTGGCCGGCGCCAAGGTCGCCGGCACACCCCCTTCTGCGGGAGATTCCCCCGCAACACCCCCTTTTAGAGTGAGAGTGCGGACGGGTTTTGTCGTGACGGGTTGAGGGCTGGGAGAGAGGCTTCCGGCGCCCGTCGCGGAGAACCGCGATGTCCAGACATGAACGCACCCCTCGGACCGGCACCGACCGAGCGAACCTCTATGACGAAATCACCGGCAAGATCATCGCCGAGCTGGAGGCCGGCCGCGTACCGTGGGTCCAGCCCTGGGGCACCTCGGCGGCTAAGGCGCCGCTCGGCCTGCCGCGCAACGCCACGACCTCCCGTTGCTATAGCGGCATCAATGTCCTGATCCTCTGGGGGGCCGTCATCGAGCACGGCTTTCCCGGCCAGGGCTGGCTCACCTTCCGCCAGGCGCTGTCGCTTGGCGGCCATGTTCGCAAGGGTGAGCGCGGCACCACCGTCGTCTATGCCGACCGCTTCACGCCGGAGGACGAGAAGCGCCGCGCCTTCGAGGCAGGCGAGGAAGCCCACGCGATCCCGTTCCTGAAGCGCTTCACGGTGTTCAACACGGCGCAATGCGACGGCCTGCCCGACGACATCGAGGCGGCTGCGCCCCCGCCGCCGCCCGGCATGATCGAGCCCCAGGTCGAGGCGCTCATCAAGGCGACCGGCATCGACTTCCGCATCGGCGGCAACCGGGCATTCTACGTCCCGTCGCTCGACTATGTTCAGGTGCCGCCGCCGGCCGCCTATTACGAGCCGATCAACTGGCACCGGACGGCGCTGCACGAACTCGGTCACGCCAGCGGCGCAGAGCACCGGCTGAACCGAAATCTTTCCGGCTCCTTCGGCTCGAAGCTCTATTCGGTCGAGGAAATCACGGCCGAGCTGATCTCGGCCTTCTGCTGCGCCTCGCTCGGCATCGTCCCGACCGTGCGCCATGCCGACTATATCGGTTCGTGGCTGGAGGTGCTGCGCGAGGACAACCGCGCAATCGTCCGGGCCGCCTCGCAAGCGAGCAAGGCGGCGGACTGGCTCCTGTCTTTCGCGCCGGGCGCCGAGCGCCTTCCCGACACCAACGATATGCGGAGGGCCGCGTGATGCGCTTCCGCCCTGGGCATCGCCCCGAACCATATCGGGACACGTCGCGCAAACGCGCGGCGTTCCACCGCAAGCAGCGCCTCGAACGCGAGGCCCTGCCGCTCTTCGCCGAGGACATCGCCGCCACCCAGCATGGCGTCGACGAGGAAATGGCTCGCCGCACCATCTGGTGGGACGAGTATGAACGCGATCGCCGCGATCAACGCGCGGCCTGGTGGCGCAAAGGCCGTGCCCGGCTCTTTGCGCTGCCCGATCCCTTGCGCGCCCGCGTCCGCGAAATCTGGCGGACCTGCCCATATCCCGCCGATCCGGCGAGCTTCGCCGATTTCCTGCATCAGATCGCCGTCGGCAAGCTCGATCCCGAACGGCCGCCATGGGTCTTCCATCAGGCGCGCTCGGCCCGCATCACCCGCAATCCGTCGAGCTTCCACGACGCCTTCCGCCAGATCGGCAAGCGAAAGGTCACAGGCGGCCCGAACAGAGCCGACAGCGACGAGCGGCTGTTCTGCGGCAATCTCGGGTCGGGCATCCTGTTTCTGAACGAACGGGTGCATCCCATTGATCGCTCGGCGGGTTTCTACGCCGTGTCCGACCATCGCCTGCGCGATTCCCATCTTCGCCATGCCGATCATCGCGTTGAGATCGAAGTGCGCGGCGAATGCTCGGATGCCGACGTCGCGCTGATCGAGCGGCTGGCGCAGGCCGGCGAGACGCGGCCCGTCACCGTCCAGCGGATCGTTCCTGTCACGATCGCCGGAGGTACCCGGCCATGAGGCGCGGGCGTGGCGCTCTCCCGCTCGGCGTCCCGCCAGCCGCACCGCCGATAGAGGGAGAGAGGGGATGAGATTTCATGACGGGTTAGGTTCGAGAGAGAGGCTCTCGGCGCCCGTCGTGGAGTAAAGACCATGGCCAAAGCTGCCCGCAAGAAGAACCCCGCCGTCGCGATGATCGAGTTTTCCCGCACGCGCGACATTCCGTTCAACCGCATCCGGCTGTCGGACAGCAATGTCCGCGAGATCGACGTCGAACAGGGCCTCGACGAGCTGACCCAGGACATCGACCGCCGCGAAGACCTCGTGATGGGCCTCAATGTCCGCGCCGTCCTCGACGATGCCGGCGCCGAGACCGGCGACTTCGAGACCCCGGCCGGCGGCCGGCGCTACCGCGCCATCGCCCGCCTGGTCGCGGCGGGCCGCTTCGCCGAAGACGGTCTCATTCCCTGCCTCGTGAAGAAGGCCAATGCGAAGACCTCGGCCGTCGACGATTCCTATGCCGAGAACGTCATCCGGCTGGCGCTGCATCCGCTCGACCAGTTCAAGGCGTTCAAGCGCATGGTCGATGGCGGCATGTCGAAGGAGGAAGTCGCCGACGCCTATCGCACCACGCCGCGCTATATCGCCCAGCGGCTGCGCCTTGCCCGCGTCGCGCAGCCCCTCATGGACGCCTATGCGCGCACCGAGATGACGCTGGCGATGCTGGAGGCGTTCACCGTCAATCCCGATCATGCCCGTCAGGAGCAGGTCTGGGAGGCGATCCAGCGTTCACACAACCGCCAGCCCTGGTATATCCGCGATCTCCTGACCGAGACGACGGTTCCGACCGACGACAAGCGCGCGCAGTTCGTCGGCGTCGAAACCTATGAACAGGCCGGCGGCGTGATGCTGCGCGATCTCTTCTCCGACGAAGACGAAGGCTGGCTGGAAAATCCCGAGATGCTCGACCGGCTGGTCTCCGACAAGCTGAAGGGCATCGCCGATGACGTCGCGGCCGAGGGCTGGAAGTGGATCGAGGTCGATACCGATCTGCCCTACGGCCACGATCGCGGCCTTCGCGTCCTCAACGCCACGTTCCCCGATCTGACCGAAGAGGAACGCGCTACCCGCGAGGCGCTGGGCGAGGAATATGAGCGGCTCGAGGCGGAACACGCCGACTATGACGAGCTGCCCGACGACATCGATGCGCGCCTCGGCGAGATCGAGGCCGCGCTGAGCGCCTTCGAGAATCGTCCGGCGATCTATGACGCCGATGAGATCGCGCGCGCGGGCGTCTTCATCAGCATCGACCGCGCCGGCCAGCTCGTCGTCGCTCGCGGCTATGTCCGTCCCGAGGACGAGGCGCCCGTCACCGTCGACGGTGAGGATGATGCCGGCGATGGCGAGCGTGATGCCGAAGGCGGTGCGGTCGCGACCCAGGCGAGCGTCCAGCGCGCCGTCATCACCATCGGCGGCGAGCCGGTGGACGCGGAGGACGACGAGGACGACGCGATCAAGCCGCTCCCCGAACGGCTGGTGATCGAGCTGACCGCCCATCGCACGCTGGCGCTCCACGATGCGCTCGCCAACAACCCGCATGTCGCGATGACGGCGCTCCTGCACCGCCTGGTCATGCAGCGCTATCACTACTCGGCGCCGACCGGCTGCTTGGAGGTCTCCGTGCGACAGCGGCATCTCGGCGTGCAGGGCAGCGATCTCGGCGACACGCCCTCGGCCAAGGCCATCGACGAACGCTTCGACGCCTGGAAGGCCGACGTTCCCTCGGACGAAGGCGCGCTCTGGGACTGGATCGCCGCGCTCGACGATACGAGCCGGATGGCGCTGCTCGCCCATTGCGTCAGCTACGGCGTCAACGCCCTCTACGAGCGGCCGAACCCCCACAGCGGTTCCGGCGTCTCGCAGTTCGGCCTTGATTGTCGCCTGTCGGGTGCTGATCGCATCGCCCGCGCCACCGGCTTCGACATGGTGATGGACGGCGGCTGGAGGCCGACGGTCGATAACTATCTCGGCCGCGTCACCAAGCCCCGCATCCTCGAAGCCGTTCGCGAAGGCGCTGGCGAGCGCGCCGCCCAGCTCATCAGCCATCTGAAGAAGGGCGACATGGCGAAGGAGGCCGAGCGCCTGCTGGCCGAAACCGGCTGGCTGCCCGAGCCGTTGCGCCTGGTCGAACTCGACGGTGACGTCGCGGACGCGGACGATGCCGGTGATGGCGATGCCCTGCCGGACTTCCTGGTAGGCGATGGCGACGACGACGAAGCCACCGAGACCGAAGACGAGCAAGTCGTTCTCGTCGCGGCCGAATGATCGAAACGGCGGGGAGCGGCGTCGGTCGCTTCCCGCCGCCATTCATGGAGATGACCATGCCTGACCCTCATCCTGCCCACGCCGGCCGGGTCGTTTTTCAGTATCTCGTTCCGGTCCACGTCGAGGTCGAAGACGGCCTCGTTACCTGCGTCACCATCATTGATGAGACGCCGGTGCGCGATCCCGCCATTGTCGAGGGCGATCCTGCCGATCTCGCCTCGGCCGTCGCGGCCTCTGATGACGGACAATCCTGGCCGTCCTGGCGGTTCGGCTACTGATCTCGCTTTCACATGCGCCCGATCATCCGGTGGGGCGCAATTTTCATGCGGGCCACGGCCGCTTTCCGAGAGTGAAGAGAGGCAGAGGCCGGTCGGCCTGGCCGTGACGGGTTACGAGGTGGAGGAGAGGCTTCCGCCGCCCGTCGCGGAGTTGATCCCATGACCCTTGCCCGCCAATCCCGCGTCGCCCCGATCGGCGCCATTCTCGCGCATCATGTCCTGCCGGCCCTCCAGCACGCGCAGAAATTCCCGCTGCGGATCTCCTGCATCGGCACCGCCAGCTACGACGGCATGGAAGCCCACGGTTTTGACCAGAACGTCACCGTCGGCGAATGCCCGTCACCCGAAGAGGCCATGTCCGTCGCCAGCGGCCGGATCGCCCGCGGCGACATCCGCGTCGGGACCGACGACATGCTGCGCTTCCGCCCGCGCATGATGGTCATTCAGGACTGCGATCAGGGCCTGGTTCTCGCCGGAACCGTCAGGGCCGGGATTATCCTCTGGCAGCAGCCCGTCGCATCAGATGCCGAGGCCCGCCAGATCGTGACCGAGGCGAGCAAGCTGCGCGGCGCGGCCTTCGCCGCGGCCGGTCGCGGCGAGCACGGCCCGGCCCGTGACTATCGCTATCGCGCCAGCCAGCTTGAGGCGCGGCTGGTCGATGCGTTCTGGCGCGAGACCGCCGCCGAGCTTCTGCGATTGCCGCTGGCCGCCTGATCTCCCGCCACCGCCTTTACCGCATCCCCTTCAATTCGCCCGGCCTCGCGCCGGGCTTTGTCGTTTCAGGAGCCAGTCATGGCCGACTATTTCACCCACTTCTCCTCCCTGCTCGATGTGGGCACGCCCGCCAACGCCGCTCGCGCGCTCGAACTCTACAACACGCTCGCCGCCGAGAACGCGGCCGAAGACCCGCCCTCGGAAGGCTTCCTCGTGTCGATCGAGCCGGCGCATGGCGGCACTGCTCTGGATGCGCGATGACACCACCGGCGATCCCGCCCATGTCATCCGGTTCGTCCTGCGGTGCGCGAGCGCGTTCGGTCTCACCGGCCGCTGGGGCCTCCAATATGCCAACACCTGTTCAAAGCCGCGCCTCGACGGCTTCGGCGGCGGCGCGCATGTCGTGGATCTCGCCACCGGCGAGACCATCGCCTGGACCTATACCGATGGCTGGCTTGCCGAGGTTCTCGCCGGAGACGATCCCGACGCTCGACCTCGGCCGGCGCCCGGCTGAACGGCCGGACGCTCGTATCCGCCATCGCCACGGCCCTTATCGCATCCCTTCAATTCGCCCGGCCTCGCGCCGGGCTTTGTCGTTTCAGGAGACCCTCATGGCTATCCCCGATCATGCCCGCACGAATTTCAACACCCTGCTGCGCGCGGCAGGCGACGGCAATCTGGCCCTCATGGAGTGCCTCGATGCCGCTTCCGGCGAACGGCGTTATGTCCTCTGCGCGGTCGGCCGCGACGGTGGCGATGTCATCATGACGCCATTCGGACATCTCGCCGACGGCAATCCCTATGACGCCTATCTCCCGCCGGACCCCGATGATCCGGCAGGCTTCCTCACAGCCGAACAATGCCGGGGCACGGCATGATGACCGTCGATGAGATATTCGCCGAGGACGGGCGCAATTCTCCCGCCGAACGCTCGCTTCCGTGGGAGGAAAGCCGCAACGGCACTGTCGTCGTCGTGGAGCCGAAGCCGCATTGGGCGTCCGACATGGTGGCGTTCCGACTGACCGATCGAGCTTGGTGCTACTATGCCGACTGGTGCGCGAACGGCTCCGGCGCGCGTTTCTTTGATCATCCCGAAACCCGCGGCGACGACGTGATGATGAAGGCGCGGGCCATGATCTCCCGCGAACTCGCGGACGGCCTATGGGCGGCTAGATAGTGGGCCGGGACGGGTCCGGGCAGTGAAGGGAGAGCCGGTCAGGTTTTCCCATTCCGCTCTCTGGAGACGTTTCCCATGTCCACCGATACCCTCGCAAAACCGGCCGCCAGCGGAACGACCTTCTATCTGGCATAACCCGAACTTTTAGCATATTACTTATATCAATGAGTCTTGAAGTATTGAGATGATAATGCACGAAAAGCAGGCCCTCGGCGCCTTCGCGGCGCTGTCGCAGGAAACAAGGCTGCGCATCGTTCGTCTTCTGGTGACGGCTGGACCCGAAGGCATGTCCGCCGGCGCGATTGGCGAAGCGATGGATAGCGCCTCGTCGTCGCGCATGTCTTTTCATCTGAGCCATCTCGAGCAGGCCGGGCTTGTCGAGTCCCGCCGCGAAGGGCGGTCGATCATCTACAGCGCTGTCCTTACGGCCCTTTCCGGCCTTGTCGAATTCCTCATGCGCGACTGCTGCCAAGGCCACCCCGAGGTGTGCCATCCGGCCATGGCCGCACTGTCCTCCTGCTGCGAACCCACGAAAGGCTCTATCCGTGGCTGACACCTTCATGGACGTCATCATCTATCACAACCCCGATTGCGGCACCTCGCGCAACACGCTGGCGCTGATCCGCAACGCCGGTGTCGAGCCGCATGTCGTCGAATATCTCAAGACGCCGCCGTCGCGCACGATGCTGACGCAGCTCGTCCAGCGCATGGGCATTTCCGTTCGCGCGCTGCTTCGTGAGAAAGGCACGCCCTATGCGGAACTCGGGCTTGGCGATCCCGCGTTGACCGACGGCCAGCTTCTCGACGCCATGATGGCGCACCCGGTCCTCATCAACCGGCCTATCGTCGTCAGCCCGAAGGGTGTTCGGCTCTGCCGCCCTTCGGAAGACGTTCTCGACCTGCTGCCACCGCAGCGAGGCGAGTTCATCAAGGAAGACGGCGAGCGTGTGGTGGACGAGCGCGGCCGCCGCGTAGCGACGGCGTGAGGAAAATCCATGTCCACCTTTGAACGCTATCTGACCATTTGGGTCGCACTCTGCATCGTTGCCGGCATTGCGCTCGGCCATGTCATGCCCGGCGTGTTTCAGGCCATCGGCGCGGCGGAAATCGCCAAGGTCAATCTGCCGGTGGCCGTGCTGATCTGGCTGATGGTCATTCCGATGCTCTTGAAGATCGATTTCGCCGCGCTCGGCGAGGTCGGCCGCCACTGGCGCGGCATCGGCGTGACGTTGTTCGTCAATTGGGCGGTGAAGCCATTTTCCATGGCGCTGCTCGGCTGGCTGTTCATCGGTTGGCTGTTCCGGCCGCTGCTGCCCGCCGAACAGATCGACTCCTATATCGCCGGCCTCATCATCCTAGCCGCCGCGCCTTGCACAGCGATGGTGTTCGTCTGGTCCAATCTGACCAAGGGCGAGCCGCATTTCACGTTGAGCCAGGTCGCGCTCAACGATGCGATCATGGTGGTGGCCTTCGCGCCGATCGTCGGCCTGTTGCTCGGCCTGTCGGCGATCACCGTGCCATGGGGCACGCTGCTCTTGTCGGTCGTGCTCTATATCGTGATTCCGGTGATCGTCGCGCAGATCGCGCGCCGCCGCCTGCTGGCGACCGGCGGGCAAGCCGCGCTCGACCGGCTGCTGGCGAAGCTCGGGCCGGTCTCACTCGTTTCGCTGCTGGCGACGTTGATGCTGCTGTTCGGCTTCCAGGGCGAACAGATCATCGCGCAGCCGATAGTCATCGCGCTGCTCGCTGTGCCGATCCTGATCCAGGTCTATTTCAACTCGGGGCTAGCCTATCTGCTCAATCGGGTCTCCGGCGAACAGCATTGCGTTGCCGGCCCCTCGGCGCTGATCGGCGCGTCCAACTTCTTCGAGCTGGCGGTTGCCGCCGCCATCAGCCTGTTCGGCTTCCATTCGGGCGCGGCGCTCGCCACCGTCGTCGGTGTGCTGATCGAAGTCCCGGTCATGCTTTCAGTCGTCTGGATCGTGAACCGCTCTAAGGGTTGGTACGAGAGCGGTAGCAAGACTGCTGCCATCGCAGAGGTGAATCGCTGATGACGATCCCATTTGGAGTTTGCGATGAGCGCGCACGATGAATCCGACCGGACCATTGCCCCTGCCGAAGGCTCCGTTCTCGAAGTCTTCTTCGCTTTCCTGAAGCTCGGCCTGACGTCCTTTGGCGGTCCGATTGCGCATCTCGGCTACTATCGGGACGAGTTGGTGGTCCGTCGCAAATGGATCGACGAGGCCGGCTATGCCGATCTGGTTGCGCTCTGCCAGTTTCTGCCGGGGCCGGCGTCGAGCCAGGTCGCGTTTTCGCTCGGCGTGCTGCGCGTCGATGGGCTGATCGGCGGTCTCGCCGCATCGCTTGCGTTCACGCTGCCGTCGGCGATCATCCTGTTCGCCTTCGCGCTTGGCGCGGCCGCGTTCACCGGACCTCTCGCGGAAGGCTTCCTCCATGGCCTGAAACTGGTTGCCGTCGCCGTCGTCGCACAGGCGATCTGGGGCATGGCAAAAAGCCTGACGCCGGACAAGCCACGTGCGGCGATCGCACTCGTCGCCATCGGCATCGCGGTCTTCGCCTCCGGGTCACTCGGGCAGATCGCCGCGATCGCGGGCGGCGCAATCCTCGGACTCTGGTTCTGTCGCGGCAACGGCGCGGCCGTCACCGGCCAGCTGAGCTTTCCGGTCTCGCGGAGAGGTGGCGCAATCTCTCTGGCCATTTTTGCTGCGCTGTTCGTGATCCCTCCGTTTCTTGCCAGCGCCTCTGGTCATCAGGCGATTGCGTTGTTCGATGCCTTCTATCGTTCCGGAGCGCTCGTGTTCGGTGGCGGCCATGTGGTCCTGCCGCTCCTGCAAGCGGAAGTCGTGACGCCTGGATGGGTGAGCAATGAATCCTTTCTCGCCGGGTACGGTTTGGCGCAAACGGTTCCGGGGCCTCTCTTCACCCTCGCCGCCTATCTCGGCGCGGTGATGGGACCGGAGCCGAATGGCCTCGCCGGAGCGGGCATCGCGCTCATCGGCATCTTTCTGCCGGGTCTGCTGCTAGTCTATGGGATGCTGCCATATTGGGACGCGCTGCGGCTGCGTCCGGCGGCTCAGGCGGCGATGCGTGGCGCGAACGCTGCCGTGGTCGGTATTCTTGGCGCGGCGCTCTACAATCCTGTCTGGACAAGCGCCGTGCTTTCCCCGCGCGATTTTGCTCTGGCGCTGGCTGGCTTTCTCCTCCTCACGGTCTGGAAGTCGCCGCCATGGATCGTGGTCGTGCTGCTCGCCGTCGCTGGTCTCGTTTTTGGCGGGGTGTTGAGATGAACCGTATCGGCATCGTTCTGGCTCTTCTGTCGGCCATCTTGTTCGGGGCCAGCACGCCATTTGCCAAGCTCATGCTTGGATCGGTCGATCCTTGGATGATGGCGGGTTTGCTCTATCTCTGCGCCGGTCTCGGCCTTGCCGTCATCCACGGATCGCGTACGGTCCTGCAACTGCCCGCCGTCGAAGCGCCGTTGCGGCGTGCCGACATGCCATGGCTCGCCTTGGTCATCCTGGCCGGAGGGCTGCTCGGGCCGCTGTTGCTGATGTTTGGATTGACCCGGACAGACGCGGCGACGGCCTCGCTCCTGCTTAATCTCGAAGGGCTCGCTACGATGGGCATCGCCTGGCTCGTGTTCAGCGAGAATGTCGATCGACGGCTGCTCCTGGGTGCTTTTGCCATTCTCATGGGCGCGGTCGTTCTGTCCTGGCAGGGACAGGCGTCATTGCAATGGGGTGCGATCCTGATCGCTGGCGCCTGCGTCTGCTGGGGGATCGACAACAATCTCACCCGCAAACTGTCCTCGGCCGATCCCGTGCAGATCGCCATGTTCAAGGGGCTGGTTGCCGGCACCATCAACCTCATCATAGCGACCCTCAACGGCAGCGCCCTTCCGCCGGCAGGCATCGTCGTGGCTGCCGGCGTGATCGGTCTGCTGGGCTATGGCGTCAGCCTCGCGCTGTTCATCCTCGCTCTCCGTCACCTCGGGACCGCGCGGACAGGCGCCTATTTCTCTCTGGCCCCATTTGTTGGTGCGGTGCTGGCTGTCCTGATTTTGGGAGAGCCGATTTCGGTGACGCTCCTCATCGCCGGAGGTCTGATGGGCTTCGGCCTATGGCTGCATCTGTCCGAGCGGCACGATCATGACCACGTTCATGAAGCGATGGAGCATGAACATCGGCACAGTCACGACGAGCATCATCAACATGAGCATGGTCCGGGCGATCCGGCCGGCGAACCGCATAGCCATTGGCATCGGCATGCCCCCCTGGTGCATCGCCATCCGCACTATCCCGATCTGCATCATCGCCACGATCACGGACATGCTCGCTCGTGAGACGGCCGAAGCAGATCCCCGATCCTTACGCTGAAAGGCGGATAAGTCGCTCTCGTCGCGGCCAAGTGACCGAAATGGCGCGGAGCGACCGCAAGCCGCCCTCCGCTGCGCTTTCATGGAGGTGATCGATACATGCGCCTCGCCATCTGGTGGAGCGCTTTTTTCGGGATGGCCACAGTCTTTACCCCAAGGCACTGAGAGATAGAGAGCGGCCGGGACGGGTTTGAGCCCGTCCGGTCCGAGAGAGAGCGCCGGCGGGCTTGCCCGTTTCCGCTCTCCCGAGGATTTCCCGATGAACGCTCTGCTTCCCCTTGCCGATACGCTGCCGGCGACGCCGCTCGCAGCGCCCGGCGATGCCGCCGTCGCCGTCCACGCGGCCGCTCTGTTGATCCTGCCACATCTCGAACGCGGCGCGCGTGTCGATGCCGTCGCCCTGCGCGGGGCGATGGAAACGGCGTTCGGCGGTTCGGACACCACCGGCCTCTGGGACTGGAAAACCGCCTATGAGGCGTGCGAGGTCGCCACCGTCCTGTTCCTGCGCAAATACGGAAAGGCGCTTTTCCGCAAAGCCGGTTCTCCGGTCGCAGCACTCCCGCTGCTCGGCAAGATCGTCGGGCTTCTGCCGACCCATACCCGCCGCTCGCAGGAGAGCCAGGCGCTCCAGCAATTCTCGACACCGATCCCGCTTGGCCTGGTCGCCACGACTGCCGCCGCGATCACGACCGCCGACCGCGTGCTGGAACCCTCGGCAGGGACCGGCCTGTTGGCGATCCTCGCGGAAATCGCCGGCGGCTCGCTCGTGCTGAACGAGCTGGCCGACACGCGCGCCGCGCTTCTTTCCTCTCTCTTTCCGACCATTCCCGTCACCCGCTTCGACGCGGCCCAGATCGACGATCATCTCGACGCCGCCACCGTTCCGTCTGTCGTGCTCATGAACCCGCCGTTCTCGGCCATGGTCCATGTCGAGGGCCGCGTGGCCGACGCCGCGTTCCGCCATGTCGCCTCCGCGCTCGCGCGCCTGGCTCCGGGCGGCCGCCTCGTTGCGATCACCGGCTCGAACTTCGGCCCGGAAGCTCCGGCCTGGACCGACGCCTTCGTCCGTCTGCAGGAGCGCGGCCGCGTCGTCTTCTCCGCCGGGATCGACGGCAGCGTTTACGCCAAGCATGGCACGACCTTCGCCACGCGGCTCACCGTCATCGACAAGCTGCCCGCCGATGATCCCACGGTCTTCCCGGTCTCGCCGGGCACCGCGCCGGATGCCGCGACCCTTATGGACTGGATCGGCGCATATCTTTCGCCGCGCCTGCCGGTCGATCCCTCCGTCATCGTTCCAACCGCGGCACCCACCGCCGCGCGCAGCGTGCGCGGCTATCTCAACCGTGCCGCCAGGATCGCGCCCGCCGCTGTCGCGGCCGAGCCGGAAGGCGTCGCGCTCGCCTATGAGATCGTCGACACGCTGCCCGAAGCCGGAACCACCGACGATGGCCGTATCTCCGACGCCATCTATGAAGAATACGGATTGCAGGCGATCCGTATTTCCGGCTCTCAGGCTCACCCGACCAAGCTGGTGCAGTCGGCGGCGATGGCGTCCGTCGCGCCGCCGAAGCCGAGCTATTACCCGCATCTCCCCGCCAACATCCGCGATCTCCTGTCCGACGCCCAGCTCGAAACGCTGGTCTATGCGGGCGAAGCCCATTCGGACTATCTCGCCGGTTCGTGGACGGTGGACGAGACGTTCGATCTCGTCTCGGCCGCGCGCGACGATGCCGAGAAGGCCGTGCGCTTCCGGCGCGGCTTCTTCATCGGCGACGGCACCGGCGTCGGCAAGGGCCGCCAGTCCGCCGCGATCATCCTCGACAACTGGCTTCAGGGCCGGCGCAAGGCGGTCTGGATCTCCAAATCCGACAAGCTGCTGGAGGACGCCCAACGCGACTGGAGCGCGCTCGGCATGGAGCGCCTGCTTGTCACGCCACTGTCACGCTTCCCGCAAGGGCGGTCGATCACGCTGCCCGAAGGCGTCCTATTTACAACCTACGCCACGCTACGGGGCGACGACCGCGGCGAGCGGGTTTCCAGGGTCAAGCAGATCGTCGAATGGTTGGGCTCCGATTTCGATGGAGCCATCATTTTCGACGAGGCGCACGCGATGCAGAATGCCGCCGGAGGTAAGGGTGAACGCGGCGACGTCGCCGCCTCGCAGCAGGGCCGCGCCGGGCTTCGCCTCCAGCACGCGCTCCCGAACGCCCGCATCACCTACGTCTCGGCGACCGGCGCCACCTCCGTCCACAATCTCGCCTATGCCCAGCGGCTCGGCCTCTGGGGCGGCGAGGATTTCCCGTTCTCGACCAGGGCCGAGTTTGTCGAGGCGATCGAAGCCGGCGGCGTCGCGGCGATGGAGGTGCTGGCGCGCGACCTTCGGGCGCTCGGCCTCTATACCGCCCGCTCGCTCTCCTTCGACGGCGTGGAATACGAGCTGGTCGAGCACGCGCTGACGCCCGAGCAGACCCGCATCTACGACGCCTATGCCGGGGCCTTCGCCATCATCCATAACAATCTCGACGCGGCGATGGAGGCCGCCAACATCACCGGATCGTCCGGCACACTGAACAAGCAGGCGAAGTCCGCCGCCCGCTCGGCCTTCGAGTCCGCCAAGCAGCGCTTCTTCGGCCATCTGCTCACGTCGATGAAAACGCCGACCTTGATCCGGTCGATCACCGCCGATCTGGAAGCCGGTCATTCCGCCGTGATCCAGATCGTCTCGACCGGTGAGGCGCTGACGGAGCGGCGTCTGGCCGACATCCCGACAGAGGAATGGAACGATATTCGGGCGGACATCACGCCGCGCGAATATGTCCTGTCCTACCTCGAAACCAGCTTCCCGGTTCAGCTCTACGAGCCGTTCACCGACAGCGACGGCAAGGTCTCGTCGCGCCCGGTCATGCGTGACGGCCAGCCGGTCGAATGCCGCGAGGCCGTCGCCCGCCGCACCGCGCTGATCGAGAAGCTGGCGAGCCTGCCGGCCGTCCCCGGCGCGCTCGACCAGATCGTTCAGCACTTCGGCACCGACATAGTGGCCGAAGTGACGGGCCGCTCGCGCCGGATCGTCCGCAAGGGCCAGCGGCTCGTGGTAGAGAACCGTGCGGCTTCGGCCAACCTCGCCGAAACGCAGGCGTTCATGGACGACGACAAGCGCGTCCTGATCTTCTCCGACGCAGGCGGCACGGGACGCAGCTACCACGCCGAGCTGTCGGCGCGGAACACGCGCCTGCGTGTCCATTACCTCCTCGAACCCGGCTGGAAGGCCGACGCCGCCATCCAGGGCCTCGGCCGCACGCACCGCACCAACCAGGCGCAGCCGCCGCTCTTCCGACCGATCGCGACGGACGTGAAGGCCGAGAAGCGCTTCCTCTCGACCATCGCCCGCCGCCTCGACACGCTCGGCGCCATCACGCGGGGCCAGCGCCAGACGGGCGGGCAAGGTCTGTTCCGCCCCGAAGACAATCTGGAAAGCCCCTATGCGCGCGATGCGCTGCGCCAGCTCTACATGCTGCTGGTGCGCGGCAAGGTCGAGGGCTGCTCGCTCGACCGCTTCGAGTCAGCCACCGGCCTGAAGCTGATGGATTCGACCGGGATCAAGGACGATCTGCCGCCGATCACCACCTTCCTCAATCGGCTGCTGGCGCTCACTATCGAGCTTCAGGGCGTCCTCTTCACCGCCTTCGAGCAACTGCTGACGGCGCGCATCGAGGGCGCCATCACCAGCGGAACCTATGACGCCGGGCTGGAGACGCTGACCGCCGAGCGGTTCACCGTCACCGACCGCAAGACCATCTACGTCCATCCGGGCACCGGCGCCGAGACGCGGTTGCTCACCATCACGCAGCGCGAGCGCAATCGTCCGCTGACCCTGGACGCAGCACTCGGCCATCTCGATGACCGGCGCGCGAAGCTCCTCGTCAACGAGCGTTCCGGCCGGGCCGCCGTGCAGGTGCCGACCACCAGCATCATGCTCGATGATGGCGAGATCGAGCGCCGCGTGCGCCTGCTGCGCCCGATGGAGGGGCATAACATTCCCCTCAAGACCATGGCCGAAACGCACTGGATCGAGGCCGATCAGGATGCGTTCGCCGCCGCCTGGAGAGCCGAGATCGCCGAGGTGCCGGAGTTTGCCGACAGCACGATCCATGTCGTCACCGGCTTGCTGCTCCCCATCTGGAAACGCCTGCCGAATGAATCGACGCGCGTGTATCGCCTCCAGACCGATGACGGTGAGCGCATCATCGGCCGCAAGGTCTCTCCGGCCTGGGCCGCCAACGCGACCACGACCGGCACGATCGCGCTCACGCCCGATGACGCCTTCATGGCGCTGACGGACGGTCGCACGATCCTCGATCTCGCCGAGGGCCTTCAGCTTCGGCGCGCTCGCGTCATGGGCGCGAACCGCATCGAACTCTCCGGCTTCACCGACACCATGCGCGAGCGGCTCACCGTCTATGGCCTGTTCCACGAAATCATCTCGTGGAAGCTGCGCATGTTCGTGCCGGTCGACGCCAATGGGCCGATCGTGCTCGCAAAGCTGCTCGAACGCTGGCCTGTCGAGCGCATCGGTGAGCGGGAGGCGGCGTAAATGGCTCGCCTCGCAGCTTCCGAACTGGCGATCCGTCTCGGCCGACACGCCGAGGCGGTTTGCCGTCATTATCTGTCGTCCGGCCACCGAGCCGGACGATACTGGCAGGTCGGCGACGTCCGCAACACGCCGGGCCGGTCGATGTTCGTGCGGCTGGCCGGGCCGGAAACCGGCAAGGGCGCAGCCGGCAAATGGACGGATTCCGCAACTGGCGAGCATGGCGATCTTCTCGACGTCATCCGCGAAAGCTGCGGGCTGATCGACTTCAAGGACATTGCCGACGAGGCGCGGTCCTTCCTGGCCTTGCCGCATCCCGAACCCGAACACGGTGATCGTGGCTGGCGACCGGCATCGGTGCCGGCAGGATCGCCCGAAGCCTCGCGACGGCTCCTTGCCATGGCGAAGCCCATCGGCCGGACGCTCGTGGAAACGTATTTGCACAATCGCGCCATTACGGCTTTGCACGAAACCGGAGCCTTGCGCTTCCACCCCCGCTGCTACTATCGGGCCGACGAGAACGCGCCGACCGAGACCTGGCCGGCGATGATCGCTGCCGTCACCGACCCCGCCGGCGCCATTGCGGGCGCGCACCGCACCTGGCTCGATCCCGGCGGCTTCACCGAGGCGCGTCTTGGCCGTGCGCCGATCGAGACGCCCCGGCGTGCGATGGGTGATCTCCTGGGAAACGCCGTCCGCTTCGGCATGGGCAGCGAGGTGATGTCGGCCGGCGAAGGCATCGAAACGGTGCTGTCCGTCCGCACGGTTCTGCCCGCTATGCCGTCTCTGGCGGCGCTCTCGGCGGCCCATCTCAGCGCCATCCTGTTCCCGACGACGCTGCGGCGGCTTTACATCGCCCGCGACAACGATCCGGCCGGCGACGGTGCGATGGCGACCCTGACGGAGCGTGCGAGCGCGGTCGGGATCGAGGCGGTCGTGCTCACGCCACGGCTCGGTGACTTCAACGAAGATCTCAGGTTCCTCGGCCACGACGCACTGGCGGCACGGCTGCGGGACCAGATCGTCTCGCAGGACATAGCACGCTTCATGGTGCTGGCGGCCTGATCGGTCACGGTCAGGTGCAGCGGCAACGCGGTATCGTGGGGCCGGTTCAGCCATGGCGATCTGCCTCCGGCGCGGAGAGGCCACACCCACGGCCTTCTGAGAGGGCGATCGGGGCGTCAGGCGGGCCGGACAGGCAATGCCGGTTGCCAACGATTTTCCGCCGCGCCCCAAGGGGCGCTTTGCATCGCGAGGCAAAATCGCCGGCCCCCGTCATCCTCCTCTGCGTTCCGGCCTCCCGCTGCGCGTCCGGTGCAGGTCCGTCCCGCCCGCCGCCTTTCGTCGCCACGAAGGCCGCGATGGGCGCGGCCACGAGCCGAAGGCAGACCACCATGACCGAACACCACGATACCGACTACGAGCCGCACCACGAATCTTCCCCGACCGATCACGTCCTTCAGGAACTGGCGCTCTACGGCTACCGTCCCTTCGAGGACGAACCCGACCCGCGACCGCTCCCCGAGGGCAATGTCGTGGCCGGCAGCATCGCCGACATCTTCGACGCCCTCGTGGTGGCGCTCTCGGACACCCGCCTCGAACCCGACCTCGAAGAACTGCTCTGGGGCACGGTCAACCTCTTCCAGCGCGCGGGCGACCGGATCGCACGCGAGCTAGACGACAACGAAGTCGCGCAGCGCCGCCTTCAGAGGGAACAGGACGGCTCGGAGGTGAAGTCCGTAGAACTGGAGCGCCTGACGGCAGAGGGCCAGACCCTTCTCGAACGGCGCGACGCCTTCGAGTTGATGCGCGACCAGGCCGCCGAATACTTCGAGCGCCACACCCACTCCGTCTGGCGGCCGCGCACGGGTTCCATAGTCAACCATCGCAACCTGACCGCCGCAATGATCGACAGCCGCGACTTCCTCGCCGCGAAGAAGCAGGCCGAGAACGAGGTGCTCCTTCCGCCCGGCCCGAAAGTGGCCTTCACCGGCGGTCTCGACTACAACGACCATCGCCTGATCTGGGCCAAGCTCGATCAGGTTCACGCCAAGCACCCCGACATGGTGCTGCTGCACGGTGGAAGCCCGAAGGGCGCCGAACTCATCGCCGCGAAATGGGCCAGCAACCGCAAGGTCACGCAAATCCCCTTCAAGCCCGACTGGACCAAGCACGCCAAGGCAGCGCCGTTCAAGCGCAACGATGCGATGCTCGACACCATGCCGATCGGGGTCATCCACTTCCCCGGAACCGGGATTCAGGACAATCTCGCGGACAAGGCCCGCAAGCTCGGCATCCCGGTCATGAAGTTCGACGGCGGCGCGTAAGCGCCGCCGAAAGGCGGCTGCGACAGCCGCCAATACTTGACGACGCGGCAATGAGAAGGCTTTTATGATGTTTCCTTGCAGAACCGGCGACGCAGCATAGTCGCAGGCGGAGCGTATCTTCGGGCAGCCTGTCGTGATCCTCAACCATTCAAGTGGAGGTCTCCATGACGCTGATCCTTCTTGCCATCTCGCTCACCATCACCTTCTGCGTGATCGCCTGGCACCTCGCCATCTACGCGCTACCGGTGATGACGGGCATCACCGCGTTCCAATATGTCTATGCGACCGGCTCGGGCTTCTGGTTTTCCGCCCTTGCGGCCATCGGTGCGGCCATAGGCTCCGTCGTGCTGGTGATCGCCGTGCTTGGCTTTGCCAAAAACCCGGCCTTGCGCCTGATCGCACTCGCCGTCTTGGCCATTCCGGCCGTGATCGCCGGTTACGCGCTGGTTCATGGCGTGACCAAGCACGTAATCGACTCGGCCATCGCCATCAATATCCTCGGCGGGATCGGCGGTTTGGTCATCGGCATAGCGGCGGTGCTGAACCTCAATTCGGTCGGAACGGCTGCGCTTTCGCGTTGATCGTGTTGTTCTGATGATGCTCGCGGCATGGGCCAGGAAGGATGGGTGTCGCCCTTCGGGCCGCTCATTCGGCTGCGCCGGAACCACGCCTATGGCGCGTTTCCGCCATTCGGCTTCAATCGCTGACACGGAGCGGCAGCGATCCATCGCTCCCATGACCATCCCGGCAGCGTTCACGCCAAGCCCCCCGCCGTCCGGTCAGAACAAAATCTCATCGGGTTGCTGAATGCGCCATCGCCGTGTCGGTCGCGCCGTCCGGCCCGGTGCGTCGGCATCGGGCGAGATCTGCGAGCGCGGCGGTCGACGCGGTGCTGATCGGCCAGTGGGTTGCGCGACGAGCTGCGCTGCGAACCAGAACCTTCATGCCATCCGCAAGGCTCTGAAGCGAGCCTCGTGCCGTCAAAACGATGATCCGGCAATTGGTGCGGACACCCCGGCAGGCGTCTTGTTCTCGCGGAATCCCGGTTTGCCTCCGAAGCCGGGGCGCGGATCGACAGGCGAACGGGGCGTGGCCGGAGCGCCTCCGGGGCGGTGCGTCTGGCCCTGTCTCATCTGCGGCCAGCAAGGATGCTGTTCTGACCCGGTCTCCGTCGGGCTTACGGAAGCACCATTCCCTCCGACTGACTGATCCCCTAAGTCCGTTCTGTTTCCTTCCGGCAACCCCCGCGGTTTCCGGCCGTGTTGCCGCGCAAGCGCGGCTGCCCGCCCCACCCGGACCTTGGGGGTCAAGCCGCCGCCGAAGGCGGCGATGCAGGAGTATCCAGACGGCCTTGGCCGGGTCTCGTCGGAGGGAATGGTTCCTCCGAGAAGCAACGGAGACCTACAATGCAGAACATCGTCATCCTCGCTGGCAACATCGGCCAGGACCCGGAAACCCGCGCCACCCAGGGCGGCACCCGCATCACCCACTTCACCCTCGCAACCTCGCGCCCGCGCTACTCGGAAGGCAAGGTGGTCCGCGACGACAGGGGCTACCGGGTGCACGACACCGAATGGCACCGGATCACCGCCTTCAACGGCCTCGGCAAGACGATCGAGGAGCATTGCGAAAAGGGCATGAAGGTTCTGGTTCGCGGCCGCATCCACTACACCAAATGGACCGACCAGCAGGGCAACGACCGCTACGGCTGCGAGATCATCGCCGAGACCGTCGATTTCCTGAACCGGGCGAAGCAGACCGAGAACGACGACGGCAAGTTCATCGACGACGATGACATCCCGTTCTGATCGGACGGCCGAAGACCCGGCGGCGAAAGCCGCCGGGATTTCTCATGTTCGCCCAGGACCGACGCCGCCCTGTGTTGCGGCCCCTGAATGCTGCGTGCCGCTTTACGCAGAGGGATCAAACTGACCGGCGCACGCGAGGCGCATATTCGGCGGCGGGCATCACGCGGACCATAGACAACCGCGGACGATCGCGACCGTCAGGCAGCGAGCCAGGGCAGCGCCGGCAAGGGCAATGCAGGGCCAACCGGCTCCGGCAAGCGGAAACCACCCCGTTCTTGTGGCTTAACCTTGGTTCCGGTCCCAGCCTTCCAGGGTCAACCCTCATGGGGTCCGCTACGCAAGCGTGCGGTCGCTTCGTCTTCGCCTGCGCGATGACCCCGGCCGAGCCCAAAACACTTCGGGCGCCCGTCGAGCGGGGAATGGTCCCCGCCAAAATCGGGAGCCGGACAATGACCCTCGCAACTGCCAACGCCTACGCCGCCAGTCTCGCCTCCACCTTGATGGTCGCCATCGTCATCTTCCGCGCCGGCGACGGCACCATGAGCGTGATGCCCGCCACGGAATATGACGGCGACGATGACACCATCGTCTCCGAGATCGATCCCTTCGCGTGAAACGGGGCGGATCATCCGCCCCTCCACTTTTTGGACGCCGCCCGCACAACGCGGTCGTCGGCGCGCTGCGGGCCGAGACCGCCTTTCAGGCGCCCCGATACCGCGCAGCCCCGCGAATCACTGCACCGGAAACACGTCGCCGCAGATTTCATGCAGCGTCTTTAGACTGGCAAAATAGAGCAACGACGACTAAAATAGTCGTAGTTCTGGAATGCGCGTAGGTCCGAATGGGAGGTGATCATGCATGATCACCGCCCGACAATCACGGGCCGCACGCGCGTTGCTGGGTTGGACGCAGGAGACGCTCGCTGACAAGGCCCGCATAGCACTGACCGCACTCAAGCGCCTCGAATCCGAAAGCGGGCTCGAGGTGTATGAGGCAACACGCGATCAGACACGCAGGGCTCTTGAAGCCGCTGGCATCGTCTTCCTGTCGACCGACCGAGGGCAAGGAGTGCTATTGGTCGATGATCGCGGAAACAATCCCACTCGATCCAATCCCTCGCGCTGATCCGCGACCGGCAAGACTTGCTGGTGCACGCGGTCGATCCATTTCGGATCAATCTTGGTTAATAGACATACGTCGCATATCTACCGAGTCGGCATAATGATCGAGCCATTCGATGACCTCGCCCCGTCCGGACAAGATCTCACCGACTATGACAGGTCGCACGTCAAGCTCTACATGCGTCTGCTGGATGCGGTCGCCGACGGCGCCCATTGGGAGGAAGCCGTGCAGGTCTTGTTCGGCCTCGATCCTGCCCGCGAGCCAGAACGGTGCCGACGCATCCATGACAGCCATCTCGATCGTGCTCGCTGGATGACGCATACCGGTTATCGGCACCTTCTTCGACAGGCGCACGGCTGATCGGCCGGCAGGCGGCGTGATGCCCTTTCGACATCACCCGATGCTCTCCCCCAAGCTTCCAAATTACGCCCGGCCCGGCAAAAGTAATGCGCTCGACTTGCACGCACCATGCGGGGAGTTGATGCGATGAGGCCCGATACATCAGACTGGCGGAACGACCGCAGCTACGATTTCCTCGATGCTCTGCCGATCGAGGGCCTCGCCTGGGAATGCCTTCGCAGGCACCATCCTTATCAGGACCAGTACGCCACCCTGGTCCGCGCCCGCACCGAAACCTTGCCGCTGCCTCGCGAGCAGCAGCAGCGTTGGGGGTTGCGATTTCCCGGCAAGACCAGGTCTTTCCGCCGCGCAACAACAGGTGATCTGGTCGCCGTCGAGCGATCCAGCCGTGGTCTTGCTGTCGGAGCGGCCAAACTTCCTGCCCACCACCTCAAATGCTCTCGCCGACAGGTTCGTCGCGGAGCGTGACGGCCCCGAAGGGTCATATTCCAGTCTTACCGAACACGATCTACAGGTTCTGCTCCTTCCCGGTACGTCTCCGGGCGATCAACTCGCTGCCGTCATTCCACTTGATGATGACATCCTCGATCGCATCGATGCGCTAACACGCCTCGCGCGCACCTGGCTCGGGCGCCCGCCGCTGCCCGATACGCGCATGACGGTCGATCAACGCCGCCGCTTTCGTCTGAGGCTCCGCGCCGCAGACGGCCGCATGAACGGCGCCACCTATCGCGAGATCGCCATTGCGATCTATGGCGCGGCGCGCGTCGATACAGAGCCCTGGAAGACATCGCCACTCCGCGACGCCGCGATCGCCTTCGTCGAAGCCGGAATGGCGCTCATCGATGGAGGCTATCTGCGCCTGCTCCGGCATCGCCGTCGCGTCTAGCCTACTCCGCGGCAGGGGTGGGGATTTCAGCCACCCCAAGTTCCCCATCCCTCCCGCCGGCTTTCCTCCGCCACCGTGGTCGCTGTCAGCCGCTGATCGCCAGCGGTGCCCAGCAACCCCACGGAGGCCCGCCCCATGCGACCCGATATCACCGCGATCCCGCCACGCTACCTGCGGACCAAGGAAGCTGCCGAGTTTCTCAGCCTGTCCGCCCGCACGCTCGAAAAACACCGGACCTACGGCACCGGCCCGGCCTACCGCAAACTCGGCGGGCGCGTCGTCTATGCCGTCGACGATCTCGAAACCTGGGCCGAGCGCGGCGCCGTCACCTCGACCTCCGATCCGCGCGGCTCCGTGCTTCCCGCAAAGCGCCAGACGCTGCCGACCGGCCAGATCGCCGGCCGATACGCACGCTGATCGTGGCCGGTCCCTTTCATGGTGGTGCGGCGTCGTGACCCTTCGGAGCGTGGGCAGCTCGATCTGTTTCGCGCGCTCCCCGGCGACTTCGCGCCACGAGACGCGCAGGATCTCATGGCCTATCCTTTCTTCTCCCTCTCCAAATCCCATCGCGTCGCCCCGATCGACTTTTCGGCCGGCGACATCACGATCCGCGTCGAGGCCGTTCCCGATCACGGCATGGCCACGATCTGGGACGCCGACATCCTGATCTGGGCCGCCAGCCAGATCGTGGAAGCCCGCGACAACGGGCTGCGCACCTCCAGGCTGATGGCCGCGACGCCCTATGAAATCCTCACCTATGTCGGACGCGGCACCAGCTTGCGCGACTATCAACGCCTCAAGGCGGCGCTGGACCGGCTGCAATCGACCACGATCTCGACATCGATCCGCCAGCCGGTCGAGGGCCGTCGCCACCGCTTCTCGTGGATCAACGAATGGCAGGAGCGCACCGACCGCCACGGGCGGCCGGACGGCATCGAGCTGATCGTCCCCGACTGGTTCTACAAGGCCGTCCTCGACGACGCGCTCATCCTCACCATCGACCCGGCCTATTTCGATCTCACCGGCGGCCTCGACCGCTGGCTCTACCGCATCGTGCGCAAGCACGGCGGCCGCCAGCGCGACGGCTGGCGGTTCGACCTGCGCCACCTCCACGTCAAATCCGGCAGTCTGTCGCCGTTCAAACGCTTCGCGTTCGAGCTTCGCGATATCGTGCGGCGCCAGCCGCTGCCCGGCTATGTCCTGTCGCTGGAGATGGAGATCGGCGGGCGCACGCTGCTCGCCTTCGAGCCGCTCCCGTCCTGTGGAAAACCTGTGGACGGGCTCGTGCTATCGGGAACCCGGACTATCGTGCCATCGGGAACCCGAGGCTCGTGCTATCAGGAACCGAAACCGGCCTTAACGTCTGGAAATCGCAGGCGGATTCGCGCCCTTAACTTAGAGTCTAACCAAGAATCTAACTTTGAAGAGCGCGCGCGCGATGTGGAAAAGCTCATCCGCGGCGCCGCCAGAAGCCTCAACGTAGCCGCGAAAAAGAACTTTCCGACCGCGCAAGCCTGTCCCCGAAGGGCCTCCGGCGACATCCTCACGTCCGAGAGCGGCGATCCCGAAGCGCCCCGGCTCCCCCTCGATCCGCCGGGGGAACGCCGATGATCGTCGCGCTTCTCAATCAGAAAGGCGGCGTCGGGAAGACGACGCTCGCGCTCCATCTCGCCGGTGAACTCGCGGGACGCGGGCAGCGTGTCACGCTGATCGACGCGGACCCGCAGGGCTCGGCGCTCGACTGGTCGCAGCAGCGCAGCCGCGAGGGCCTGCCACGCGCGTTCGGCGTCGTCGGCCTGGCGCGCGATACGCTCCACCGCGAAGCGCCCGAGCTGGCGCGCGATGCCGATCACATCGTCATCGATGGCCCGCCGCGCGTCGCCGGCCTCATGCGCTCAGCGCTGCTCGCCGCCGACCTCGTGCTGATCCCGGTGCAGCCGTCGCCGCTCGATGGCTGGGCCTCGGCCGAAATGCTGTCGCTCCTCGCGGAAGCGCGCATCTACCGGCCGCAGCTCGTCGCCCGTTTCGTTCTCAATCGCTGCGCCGCGCGCACCGTCATCGCCCGCGAGACGGCCGAGACGCTTGCCGATCACGATCCGCCGGTCCTCGCCGCGACCATCGGCCAGCGCATCGTCTTCGCCGACGCCGCGCAGTCCGGGCGGCTCGCCTCGGAGATCGACAGCCGCTCGCCCGCCGCCCGCGAGATCGCTGCGCTCGCATCCGAGATCGGGCGGCTGCGTATCGGGAGGGACGGCTCATGATCGTCCTTACCGGCGACTGCCGCGAACTCATGCCGCCGCGTGGCCCCTTCGACATGATCCTCGCCGATCCGCCCTATGGCGACACCTCGCTTGCCTGGGATCGGCGCGTCGAGGGCTGGCTGGCGCTGGCGCGCGCCGCCCTCAAGCCCACCGGCTCGATCTGGGTCTTCGGCTCGCTGCGCAGCTTCATGGCGACCGCCGACAGTTTCTCGGACGCTGGATTGCGCATCGCGCAGGAGATCGTCTGGGAGAAGCAGAACGGCTCCAGCTTTCATGCCGATCGCTTCAAGCGCGTGCATGAGCTGGCCGTGCAGTTCTATCCGGCCGAGACGGCCTGGCGCGACATCTACAACGACGTCCAGACCACGCCCGATGCGACGGCACGCACAGTCCGCCGAAAGCAGCGTCCTCCCCATACCGGCCAGATCGACGCCGGTCACTATGTCAGCCAGGACGGCGGGCCGCGCATCATGCGTTCGGTCATCTACCTGCGCAATTGCCACGGCCACGCGATTCATCCGACCGAAAAGCCGTCGGTGCTGCTCGAAATCCTGATCCGCACGAGCTGCCCGGAAGGCGGGCTGCTCGGCGACTGGTTCGCAGGCTCCGGCGCGGCCGGCGAAGCCTGCCGGCTGTCCGCCCGCCGCTACATCGGCTGCGAGATCGATCCCGACATGGCCGAGCGCGCCCGTTCACGGCTGCCCTCCCTGCTGCCCTTCGGCAGCGGAGGCGCGTCATGACGGCCCGCACCGAAAAGCGCGGTTTCGCCACGCGCCCGGCCGATCCCGAACAGTGGATCAAGACGGCCGAGAGCCCGCCGCGCGCCGCCGAGGCGAGCGCCTACACGGCGCGGCTCACCATCGATGTGACGCCTGAGCTACGCGGCCGGATCAAGATCGCAGCCTTCGGGCGCGGCGTCACCGTCACCGACATGCTGCGCGAGCTGCTGTCGCGCGAATTTCTCCCGACACCAGGAGACCCCACATGAACGACACCGCGGCCCCCCGCGTGCGCGGCGGCCCGATGCCGTCCGCGCTCTCCCATGATCGCATGACCCGCGTCGAACTGACGTGGATCGAGAAGAAGATCGAATACTGGATCAGGTTTGGCCAGGCGGCGAACGAACAGATCGTCGACCGCCGCCAGCGCATTCTCTCTTTCCGGCCGAACACCGTCTTCGCCTTCGTCCGCTGGGCTTCCAACGACTTCGGCTCGATCATCTCGCGCATCGACATCGTGCGCGCGATCGAACCGGGCGAGGCTTACCAAACGCTGCCCTTCGTGCGGCCGGGCGGCGAAATCCTGCTGAAGATCGAGGGCTGGCCCAAGGTCGAGGACGTGCTGCGCCACGTCGATGCGATCGAGGCGATCGGCATCGAGGCGGACTCGGTCTCGCCGGACCACTGGCGGCACGTCCACAACCGGATGGCCGCCGCTCAACGCCCACGCGCCTATACGCTCGAACAGCATCGCGCCTTCCTCCTGCGCAGGAAGGTCCAGCCATGACGCGTGCCAGCCTCATCGCCGTCATGGCGCTCGCCACGCTGGGCATCGGCTATCCGACGCTCACGCCGACGCCGATCAAGCTCCTGTGGAACGCCTCGGCCAGCGCGCCCATCGGCCTCTATACGATCGACTACGACGGGCCGTTCGACGTCACCGATCTTGTCGCGGTCGACGCGCCCGAACCGCTCGCCGCCTTCATGGCCGAGCGCGGCTATCTGCCCAAGGGCGTGCCGCTCATCAAGCGCGTGCTCGGCGTGTCCGGACAGACCGTTTGCCGAACCGGCCGCGCGATCACCGTGGACGGGATCGCCATGGGCGCGGCGCTGGAGCGCGACCGCATCGGCCGGGAACTGCCGGTCTGGCAGGGCTGCCGCCGCATCCAGACCGGCGAAGTCTTCCTCATGAACTGGCAGGTCCGCGACAGCCTCGACGGTCGCTACTTCGGCCTGACCTCCACCGACCGGATCATCGGCCACGCGGTCCCGCTGTGGACCGATGAAGGCGGCAACGGCCGCTTCGAGTGGCGCGCGCCGACGCGCTGACGCGGCGCCCGGCCTTCGCATTCCCCCAACCATCCAGCCCACCAACCAGAAGGAGACTGCAATGCCCAACCATCTCTTTGAACCGACCGCCAACGGCTATGCCGGCCGCGTCCGGCTGTTCGGCATCGACGAGGCGATCGTGCTCGTCGGCATCGATCCAAGCGACGCCGAAAACGCGCCGGCCTATCGCATCCACCTCGATGACGAGGACGGCGCCGAGATCGGCGCGGCGTGGAAACGTGTTGGCGAACGCGCCGGTGACTACATCGCCCTGGAGATCGACAGCCCGCTCTTTCTGACCGTGTTTCGTCCGGCGCTGTTCCAGGCCGATGACGACGGCCGCACCTTCCGGCTCGCCTGGAAGCGGCCCCGGCAGCGCGAAGACCGGAGCTGACCGATGCCGGCTCCGATCCTCTCCATGCTCGCGGCCCGGCGTGTTGGCCGGGCCGGATCGGCACGTCGCCGCGCCGTTCTCGCCGCCCTCGGCGTGCTCGCCTTCTGCGCGGGGCCGACTGGGGCGACGGCGCAGACCGCGCCGGTCGCCCGTCCATCCGCCGCCGATCCCTATGCCGCCCACATCACCGAGGCGGCGCAGCGGTTCGGCATTCCCGAACGCTGGATTCGCGCCGTGCTGCGCGCCGAGAGCGCGGGCGACGTGCGCGCGATCTCCTCGGCGGGCGCATTGGGACTGATGCAGGTCATGCCCGACACATGGGCAGGCTTGCGCGTCCGCTACCGTCTCGGCCGCGATCCCTATGACCCGCACGACAACATCATCGCGGGCGCGGCCTATCTGCGCGAAATGTGGGACCGCTACGGCAATGTCCCTGCGATGCTCGCGGCCTACAACGCCGGTCCCGGCCGCTATGACGATCATCGTGCGACGGGCCGCGCCTTGCCTGCCGAAACGCGGGCCTATGTCGCCGCGCTCGTGCCGGTTCTCGGCGGCGCGGTCGCACCCGAAACGTCCGTCCGGCGAGCCGATCCGCCACCCGACTGGCGCGAGGCGGCGATCTTCGTCGTGCGTTCCGCCGACGCTCGCCCCGCCGGTTCGCGGTCGGACAAAGCGCGTTCGGACGACAGCCGATCCTCCGTCACGGCGCGGTCATCCGATCCGGCCGCGACATCGGATTCGCCCCTTGTCGTCGCACGCTCCAGCCCCGGAGAGCGCCCATGAGCGTGCGGGCCGTCCTTCGCATCCCCTCGCATTCCGGCGCGTCATGGAGGGGACAAGGGGCAGAGGCAGGCAGAACAACCGGACGATGGCGAGATAAAAAGGCGCACGGTGCGCTTTGGTCAGTCGGTTGTTTTTGTTCAGGTTTTCGGCGCGTTCCGCACCGTGCCGCGCTTTCGCGCACCGTGCGCTGCGCGCCCATCTTCCTGATTTTACTGTTCCTTTCGCACCGTGCAGGGCTGCGCCATGGCCGATGACAGCGAATTTCGCATCCGGCCTGGGCGCATCCGCTCGACCCGCGCGCAGCAGGCCCGGCCTTTCATTTCGCAGGCGCTCGCCGCCGCGCAGAAGGCCGGGGGCCGCGTCTCCCGTTCCGGCAAGATCACGACGGGCAACCACTCGCGCTTCGGGCGCGGCCAGCGCGCCAGCATCCAGGCCAATCGGCTGCTCACCGGCCGCTCGCGCATCGTCGTCATCAAGACCCGCGTGGTGCGCCATAGCGCACGCGCCGCACCGCTGGCGGCACACCTGTCCTATCTACGCCGCGACGGCGTGACCCGAGACGGGGAGAAGGCGCGGCTGTTCGGGCCGGAAGGCGACAATGTGGACGCCCGCGACTTCGCGGCGCGCTGCGAGGACGACCGGCACCATTTCCGCTTCATCGTCTCGCCCGAGGACGCCGTGGATATGGCCGACCTCAAGACCCACGCCCGCGAGCTGATGGGGCAGATGGAAAAGGATCTCGGCACGAAGCTCGATTGGGTCGGCGTCGATCACTGGAACACCGATAACCCCCACATCCATATCATCGTGCGCGGCCGCACCGACGACGGCCAGGACCTCCTGATCTCCCGCGACTACATCAAGGAGGGAATGCGCGCCCGCGCGCAGGATCTCGTGACGCAGGAGCTCGGCCAGCGCACCGATCTAGAGATCAACCGCAATCTGGAGCGGCAGGTCGAGGCTGAACGCTGGACGCAGCTCGACCGGCAGCTTGTCCGCGACGCCGGCAAGTCCGGCATCATCGACCTCGCGCCGCAGCCCGGCCAGCAGCCGGACGAGTTTCATGCGCTGAAGGTCGGCCGGCTGCGCACCCTCGAAATCCGGGGGCTCGCCGGACAGGTCGGCCACCAGCAATGGTTCATCAAGCCCGAGGCGGAATCCACGCTGCGCGAACTCGGCGAGCGCGGCGACATCATCAAGCGGATGCACCGGGCGCTGACGGAACGCGGCATCGAGCGTGGCTCGGCCAGCTATGTGCTGGCCGGCGAGAGCCTCGACGTTCCCGTCATCGGCCGCCTGGTCGAACGCGGCCTTGACGACGAGCTGAAGGGAACGGCCTACGCCGTGGTCGATGGCGTGGACGGCCGCACCCATCACATCCGTCTGCCGCATCTCGACGCCACCGGCGACAGCCCGCCGGGATCGATCGTCGAGTTGCGCGCCTACGAGGATGCGAAGGGCGATCGTCGTGTTGCGCTCGCCGTCCGCTCCGATCTCGATCTCCAGCATCAGGTGAGCGCCACCGGCGCGACCTGGCTCGACCGGCAATCCATCGCCCGCGAACCCGTCGCCATGTCGGACGGCGGTTTCGGCGCCGAGGTGCGGGACGCGATGCGGCAACGCGCGGAGCGTCTGGTCGGCGAAGGTCTCGCCGAGCAGCAGGGCCGCCGCGTCATCTTCAGCCGCAACCTGATCGACACGCTCCGCCGCCGCGAGGTCGATGCGGTGGCCGGCAGGTTGGCGAAGGAGACCGGCCAGCCGTTCAAGCAGGCCGGGAATGGCGAATACGTCGCCGGCACCTATCGCCAGCGCCTGACGCTCGCCTCCGGCCGCTTCGCCATGATCGACGACGGCCTCGGCTTCCAGCTCGTGCCCTGGTCGCCATCCCTCGACAAGCAGCTCGGCCGCCATGTCTTCGGCGTCGCCCGCGACGGCAGCGGCGTCGACTGGGATTTCGGGCGCAAGCGCGGGCTCGGCCTCTAGCTTCAACAGAGAAGGAACATCGCAATGTCCGCGACCAAAATCCTATGGGGACAGATTCTGATCGTCTTCCTCATCGTCCTCTCCACCACCTGGGGCGCGACCGAATATGTCGCCTGGAGCCTGGGGTTTCAGGCGCAGCTCGGGCCGCCCTGGTTCGTCCTGTTCGGCTGGCCGTTCTACCATCCGCCCGCCTTCTTCTGGTGGTGGTTCTCCTATGATGCCTATGCGCCGGAGATCTTCACCCAGGGCGCGTTCATCGCCGCGTCCGGCGGCTTCATCGCCATCGCCGTCGCCATCGGCATGTCGGTCTGGCGGGCGCGCGAAGCCAAGGACGTCGCTACCTATGGCTCGGCGCGCTGGGCCGAGAAGGAAGAGGTGAAGGCCGCAGGGCTGCTCGATCCCGATGGCGTGGTGCTCGGCCGCTACGAACGCGAGTATCTACGCCATGACGGACCGGAGCATGTGCTGTGCTTCGCGCCGACGCGATCGGGCAAGGGTGTCGGCCTTGTCGTGCCGTCATTGCTGACCTGGCCGGGCTCCGCGATCGTTCATGACATCAAGGGCGAGAACTGGACGCTGACGGCGGGCTTTCGCGCCCACCACGGCCGCGTGCTGCTCTTCGATCCGACCAATCCGAAGTCCTCGGCCTACAATCCCTTGCTCGAGGTGCGCCGCGGCGAGTGGGAAGTGCGCGATGTGCAGAACATCGCCGACATCCTGGTCGATCCCGAAGGATCGTTGGACAAGCGCAACCATTGGGAAAAAACCAGCCACTCGCTTCTGGTCGGCGCGATCCTGCATGTCCTCTATGCCGGCGACGACAAGACGCTCGCCGGGGTCGCCGCCTTCCTCTCCGATCCGAAACGCCCGATCGAGTCGACACTCGCGGCGATGATGACGACCAGCCATCTCGGTGAAGCGGGGCCGCATCCCGTCATCGCCAGCGCCGCGCGCGAGCTGCTCAACAAATCCGACAACGAACGCTCCGGCGTGCTTTCCACCGCCATGTCGTTTCTCGGATTGTACCGCGATCCCGTCGTGGCCGAGGTGACACGGCGCTGCGACTGGCGGATCGCCGACATGGTGGGCGACAAGCTCCCGACCACGCTCTACCTCGTCGTGCCGCCCTCCGACATCAATCGCACCAAGCCGCTCATCCGCCTCATCCTCAATCAGATCGGCCGCCGCCTGACCGAAGACCTGCAGGCGAAGGGCGACCGTCATCGCTTGCTCCTGATGCTCGACGAGTTTCCGGCGCTGGGGCGGCTCGACTTCTTCGAGAGCGCGCTGGCCTTCATGGCGGGCTACGGCCTCAAAGCCTTCCTGATCGCGCAGTCACTGAACCAGATCGAAAAGGCTTACGGCCCGAACAACTCGATCCTCGATAACTGCCATGTGCGCGTGTCCTTCGCCACGAACGACGAGCGCACCGCCAAGCGCGTGTCCGATGCGCTCGGCACCGCGACCGAGATGAAGGCGATGAAGAACTATGCCGGGCACCGGCTGTCGCCCTGGCTCGGTCATCTGATGGTCTCGCGCTCGGAGACCGCCCGCCAGTTGCTCACCCCCGGCGAGATCATGCAGCTCCCGCCGAGCGACGAGATCGTCATGGTCGCCGGCACGCCGCCGATCCGGGCGAAGAAAGCGCGCTACTATGAGGATGCCCGTTTCCGCGAGCGCCTGCTGTCGCCGCCCGACCTGAAACGCCCCGACAAGCCGCGCCCCGACGACTGGAGCAGCCTGCCGATCCCGACGCGGCCCAAGGCCGGCGATGCCCAACCGGCCGATCCATCCGACGATGAGGACACCACGGACTCCGAACGCCGGCTGCAACCCGAACTCAGCCGCGCCAAGCCGACGGAAAAGAAGGAACCCATCGCCAACGAGTTCGAGATCGAGCTTCCCGACGAAAGCGACGAGGACGCCACGCGCAACCGCCGCCTGATCCAGCAGGTCCAGGGCGTTGCGCGGCAAGTGTCGCTCGATCCCAATGACGGCATGGAGCTGTGAGCGCCATGACCGGCCATCGGAAGAAATCGAAGTTCACGGTCTATCTCGACCCCGACGTGACGCAGGCGCTGGCGGATTTCGCCGCGCGACGGGACCAGTCGCAATCCATGATCGCGGAAGCCGCCATCGCATCCTTCCTGTCGCCCGACGATGCCGAGCGGCGCGAGGCCGTCGTCGCCAAGCGCCTCGACCAGATCGACCGCCGCATGACCCGCCTGGAGCGCGACGTCGGCATCGCCGTCGAGACGCTGGCTGTGTTCATCCGCTTCTGGATCACGACCACGCCGGCCTTGCCGGAGCCCGCCGCGCAGGCGGCGCGCGCCAAGTCGGCCGAGCGGTATGAGGCGTTCATCACCGCGCTCGGCCGGCGGCTCGTCAAGGGTCCGAAGCTGCGACAGGAGATCCCGGAGGATATCGATTCAGTAAAGGCCGATCAAGGAGGGCAGGATTAGCCGTCTTGTGTGGGGAGACCTAAAGGCGTATATACATCCCCGTATTCACGGGAGGTTCCCATGCCCCATATCGCCAAGGTCTTCCAGTCGGGCAATTCCCAAGCCGTTCGGCTGCCGAAGGATTTTCGCTTTGCAGTCGATGAAGTCGAGGTTTTGCGTGAGGGCGACTCCGTAATCCTGCGACCGAGGCCGGACGCCTCCAAGCGCTGGACGTCGCTGCGCGCGGCTATCGAGCGCGGCTTCAGTGCAGACTTCATGGCCGAAGGCAGGGAGCAGCCTGAAGAGCAGAACCGTCCCGATCTCGATCGGGCGTTTCAATGACGAAATGGCTTCTCGACACCAACGCCGTCATCGCGTTGGTCACACGTCGTTCGGAGCCTCTCCTGCGCCGGGTCGAAGCCGCCGAACCCGGCGCGCTCGCGGTCTGTTCCATCGTCGCCCATGAACTCTATTTCGGCGCCTATCGCAGCCAGAAGGTGGAGTTCAATCTGGAGACGCTTCGCCTTCTCTTTACCGATCTCGAAATCCTCGATCTTGATCGCGAGGACGCGCGAGCCGCCGGAGAAATCCGGGCGGCGCTTGCACGGCGCGGCACACCGATCGGTCCCTATGATCTCCTGATCGCCGGCCAGGCGCTGGCGCGCGGCCTGCCGCTCGTCACCAACAATACCGCAGAATTCGAGCGCGTTGCCGGATTGCGACTGGAAGACTGGACCAGGGATTGACGCTCGCGGCAATAACGCCGCTCACTCACCAGCAGAGCAAATTCCAGTAAGCGTAGGTCGCTGACGCGCACTCCCAACAGGGGCCGAAGCCGCGACAGGAGATCCCCAAAGACGTCTCCGACTCGGAGCCGTGACGATCGCGCGCGTCATCTGGTGAGGATCACGACGACAACAAGATCATGGCCTCACCGCCGTTCTCCTGTATTTTCACGCCACACTACTACTACGACCGATACTTGTTGAACCGGCCCGATTTCGGGCTCTTTTAATCGACCCCATTCCGGGGACTGTCTGTGGCGCCTCGTGAGGAAACGGGGCCGACATGACCACTTCTCATCAGAAACCGGAGGCGATCCAGCGCGGCGCGCGGATGCTGCGCACCGCGCTCGGTCCCGCCATTTCGCGGTTCCTCGAAGACGTAAGCATCGTCGAAGTGATGTTGAACCCGGATGGCCGCATCTGGGTGGATCGGCTTTCCGAAGGTCTGGCCGATACGGGCGAGCGGCTGTCGGCCGCTGACGGCGAACGCATCGTGCGTCTGGTCGCCCACCATGTCGGCGCGGAGGTTCACGCCCGGTCCCCGCGTGTCTCGGCCGAGCTGCCCGAAACGGGAGAACGGTTCGAGGGGCTTCTTCCGCCCGTCGTCGCCGCACCGGCCTTCGCCATCCGCAAGCCCGCCGTCGCTGTCTTCACGCTCGACGATTACGTCAATGTCGGGATCATGACCGCCGACCAGGCCGCGACCCTGCGCGCGGCCGTCGCATCGCGCGCCAACATCCTCGTCGCGGGCGGCACTTCGACCGGCAAGACCACGCTGACCAATGCGCTGCTCGCCGAAGTGGCGAAGACGCAGGATCGCGTCGTCATCATCGAGGACACGCGCGAGCTGCAATGCGCCGCGCCCAATCTGGTGTCGATGCGCACCAAGGAAGGCGTCGCCACGCTTTCCGATCTCGTCCGCTCCTCGCTCCGTCTGCGCCCCGACCGCATCCCCATCGGCGAGGTGCGCGGCTCCGAAGCGCTCGACCTCCTCAAAGCCTGGGGCACCGGACATCCGGGCGGCGTCGGCACCATCCACGCCGGGACCGGCATCGGCGCGCTGCGCCGCCTCGAACAGCTCATCCAGGAAGCCGTCGTCACCGTCCCGCGCGCCCTGATCGCCGAGACGATCGACCTCGTGGCCGTCCTATCCGGGCGCGGCTCCGCGCGCCGGCTCGCCGAACTCGCCCGTGTCGAAGGGCTCGGCCCGGACGGGGACTACCGCATCAGCCCCGCAACCCTTGACCAACCTGGAGAACCTTCATGATCCGCATCCCCATGCGCGTCCGTCGCACCGTCGCGACCGCCGCCGCCGTCGCTTACGTCAATCTCGTCCTGGCGCCCGCCGCCCACGCCTCCGGCTCCTCGATGCCGTGGGAAGCGCCGCTCCAGAAAATCCTCCAGTCGATCGAAGGCCCCGTGGCCAAGATCGTCGCGGTCATCATCATCATCGCGACAGGCCTGGCGCTCGCCTTCGGCGACACGTCGGGCGGCTTTCGCAAGCTGATCCAGATCGTGTTCGGCCTGTCGATCGCCTTCGCCGCCAGCTCGTTCTTCCTGAGCTTCTTCAGCTTCGGCGGCGGGGCGCTGGTCTGATGGCCGTCGCCTTTGAGCAACTGGATGTGCCGGGGTTCACCGTCCCGGTTCACCGCGCACTGACCGAGCACATCCTGCTCGGCGGTGCGCCCCGTTCCATCGCGATCCTCAACGGGACGCTGGCCGGAGCCGTGGGCCTCGGACTGCGCCTCTGGCTGGTCGGCCTCGCGATCTGGGCCATCGGCCATGTCGCGGCGGTCTGGGCGGCCAAGCGCGATCCGCAATTCGTGGAAGTCGGCCGACGCCATCTGCGCGTCCCGGCCTTTCTCGCGGTCTGAGGGAGGCGACGCCCATGATGAATCTCAGAGAATATCGCCGCGCCGCAGCCCGCCTTGCCGACTTCCTGCCCTGGGCCGCGCTCGTCGGCCCCGGCGTCATCGTGAACAAGGACGGCTCGTTCCAGCGCACGGCGCGCTTCCGTGGCCCCGATCTCGATAGCGCCGTCGCCGCCGAGCTGGTCGCGGTCGCCGGCCGCATCAACAACGCCTTCCGCCGGCTCGGCTCCGGCTGGAGCATTTTCGTCGAGGCGCAGCGCAGCGAGGCCGCGACTTATCCCGACAGCCCGTTCCCCGATGCTGCGTCCGGCCTGGTGGAAGAGGAACGCAAGGCCGATTTCGAGGAAGCCGGCATCCATTTCGTGTCGGACTATTTCCTGACCATCCTCTATCTGCCGCCCGCCGAGGACGCCGCCCGGGCCGAGACATGGCTATACGAGGGCCGCGAGCAAACCGGCGTCGATCCCCATGAGGTGATGCGCGGCTTCATCGACCGCACCGACCGCGTGCTGGCGCTGCTCGACGGCTTCATGCCCGAATGCGGCTGGCTCGACGATACCGAGACGCTGACCTATCTCCATTCGACGGTTTCCACGAAACGCCACCGCGTCCGCGTGCCGGAAACGCCGGTCTATCTCGATGCGCTGCTCGCCGATCAGCCGCTGACCGGCGGGCTCGAACCGCGCCTTGGCAGCGAGCATCTGCGGGTCCTCACCATCATCGGCTTTCCGACCGCGACGACGCCCGGCCTGCTCGACGATCTCAACCGGCTCGCTTTCCCCTACCGCTGGTCGACCCGCGCGATCCTGCTCGACAAGACCGACGCGACCAAGCTGCTGACCAAAATCCGCCGCCAATGGTTCGCCAAGCGCAAGTCGATCGCCGCGATCCTCAAGGAAGTCCTGACGAACGAGGCGTCGGCGCTGGTCGATACCGATGCGTCCAACAAGGCGGCCGACGCCGATATGGCCTTGCAGGAGCTGGGCGCCGATGTCGCCGGCATGGCCTATGTCACCGCGACGATCGTGGTGTGGGACGCCGATCCGCGTCTTGCCGACGAAAAACTGCGCCTTGTCGAGAAGGTCATCCAGGGCCGCGACTTCACGGCCATGGTCGAGACCGTCAACGCGGTGGACGCATGGCTCGGCTCTTTGCCCGGCCACGCCTACGCCAACGTGCGCCAGCCCCCGATCAGCACTTTGAATCTCGCCCACATGATCCCGCTTTCGGCGGTGTGGGCTGGGCCGGAACGGGACGAGCATTTAGGTAGCCCCCCCTTGCTTTACGGCAAGACCGAAGGCTCGACGCCGTTCCGGTTGAGCCTCCATGTCGGAGACGTTGGCCACACGCTCGTCGTCGGGCCGACAGGCGCGGGCAAGTCCGTGCTGCTCGCCCTCATGGCCTTGCAGTTCCGGCGCTATGCCAACTCTCAGGTCTTCGCCTTCGATTTCGGGGGCAGCATCCGCGCCGCCGCGCTCGCCATGGGCGGTGACTGGCACGATCTCGGCGGCGGGCTGACCGAGGGTGACGACTTCTCCGTCTCGCTTCAGCCGCTCGCGCGCATCGACAATACCTATGAGCGCGCCTGGGCCGCCGACTGGATCGTCGCCATCCTGACGCGCGAAGCGATCCAGATCACGCCCGAGGTGAAGGAGCACATCTGGACCGCGCTGACCTCGCTGGCCTCCGCGCCGATCGGGGAACGCACCATCACCGGCCTGTCGGTGCTGCTTCAGTCCAACGATCTGAAGCAGGCACTCCGTCCGTTCTGCGTCGGCGGGGCCTATGGCCGGCTGCTCGACGCCGAAGCCGAACATCTCGGCTCGGCCGCTGTGCAGGCGTTCGAGATCGAGGGCCTGGTCGGCACGGGGGCAGCGCCCGCGGTGCTTTCCTATCTCTTCCACCGCATCGGCGACCGACTCGACGGGCGACCGACCTTGCTCATCATCGACGAGGGCTGGCTGGCGCTGGACGATGAAGGGTTCGCGGGCCAGCTCCGCGAATGGCTGAAGACGCTGCGCAAGAAGAACGCATCGGTCATCTTCGCCACGCAGTCGCTCAGCGACATCGACAATTCCAGCATCGCGCCGGCCATCATCGAAAGCTGCCCGACGCGGCTCTTGCTCCCGAACGAGCGTGCGATCGAGCCGCAGATCACGGCCATCTATCGGCGCTTCGGCCTCAACGACCGGCAGATCGAAATCCTCGCGCGCGCCGTCCCTAAGCGCGACTATTACTGCCAGTCGCGGCGCGGCAACCGCCTGTTCGAGCTGGGCCTGTCCGAAGTCGGCCTCGCGCTCTGCGCCGCATCCTCCAAGTCCGACCAGACCCTGATCGCCAACCTCGTCGCCGAGCACGGCCGCGACGGCTTCCTCGCCGCGTGGCTGCGCGCCCGCGACGTCGGCTGGGCCGCCGATCTCATCCCGACGTTCTCGTTCCCCCAAGCAGCAAAGGAGTCCTGACTATGCTTACCCTTCGTATCCGCTCGCGCGCCATGGCGCTCGCCGCGACCATGCTGGCGGCAACCCCGGTCGCGCTCTCCCCGATGGTGGCGACGCCCGCCCACGCGATCATCGTCTTCGATCCGAGCAATTACGCCCAGAACGTGCTGACGGCCGCGCGCACGCTGGAGCAGATCACCAACCAGATCACCTCGCTCCAGAATGAAGCGCAGATGCTCATCAACCAGGCGAAGAACCTGGCGAGCCTGCCTTACTCGGCGCTCCAGACCTTGCAGCAGAACGTGCAGCGCACCCAGCAGCTTCTCAGCCAAGCCCAGGGCATCGCGTTCAACGTCCAGCAGATCGACCAGATGTTCACCCAGAAATACGGCAACGTCTCGATGTCGACGACCGACAAGCAGATGGTCGCCGACGCCCGTTCGCGCTGGCAGAACACCGTTGGCGGGCTTCAGGACGCGATGCGGGTACAGGCCGGCGTCGTCTCCAACATCGACACCAACCGCACGCAGATGTCGGCGCTGGTCAGCCAGAGCCAGGGTGCGACCGGCGCGCTTCAGGCGACGCAGGCCGGCAATCAGATCCTCGCCCTGCAATCGCAGCAGCTCTCCGATCTCGTGGCGCTGCTCGCCTCCAACGGCCGGGCCAGCGCGCTCACCGAGGCCGAACGCACCGCGGCGGCCGAACAGGGCCGCGAGCAGCGTCGCCGCTTCCTGACGCCGAGCTCGGGCTACCAGCCCGGCAACGCCCAGATGTTCAACAGCGGCAAATAAGGCCGGAAAGGAGGAAGCTCATGGACGGCAAGATGCTGGCCCGGCTGGGCGCTATCGTATTCGTCGCGGTCGCCGTCACGGCAACCGCGATCGAAATGACCCGCAAGCAGGACGCGCTGGCATCGCCGTCGGCGCGTCAGCAACAGCGCGAAGGTGATCCGCTGCGCGAGAGCCAGCGCCGGTGCCAGCAACTTGGTCAACAGGCAGCAAGCGATCCCGAATGCCTGCGCGTCTGGGCCGAAACCCGCGACCGCTTTCTCGGCCACGCGCCGGCGCCGGTCGCACCGGCGGCGTCCGCCAGCACGGAAGGGCAGTGAGCCATGGGCGGCGCAGGCGTCATCGACAATTTCCTCGGCGTATTCACCAAATACATCGACAGCGGCTTCGGCCTTCTCTCCGGCGAAGTGGCGTTCATCGCGACCACGCTGATCGTGATCGACGTGACGCTCGCCGCGCTCTTCTGGAGCTGGGCTGGCGATGACGACATCATCGCGCGCCTGGTCAAGAAGACGCTGTTCGTTGGCGTCTTCGCCTATCTGATCGGTAACTGGAACAACCTCGCCAAGATCGTCTTTGACAGCTTCGCTGGCCTCGGTCTCAAAGCATCGGGCACGGGCTTTTCGACCGCCGACCTGATGCGCCCCGGCAAGGTCGCACAGACCGGCCTCGATGCCGCCCGGCCGCTCTTGGAGGCGATCTCGCCGCTGATGGGCTGGATCTCGGTGTTCGAGAACCTGATCCAGATCGTGTGCCTGCTGTTTGCCTGGGCGCTCGTGATCCTCGCCTTCTTCATCCTGGCGATCCAGCTCTTCGTCACCCTGATCGAGTTCAAGCTGTCGACGCTCGCCGGTTTCGTCCTCATTCCCTTCGGTCTCTTCGGCAAGACCGCCTTCATGGCCGAGCGCGTGCTGGGCAACGTCATTTCCAGCGGCATCAAGGTTCTGGTGCTCGCCGTCATCATCGGCATCGGCTCGACGCTCTTCGGCGAGTTCACCAAGGGCTTCGGCGGCACGACGCCGACCGTCGACGACGCCATGGCGATCGTGCTCGCCGCTCTCTCGTTGCTCGGCCTCGGCATCTTCGGCCCCGGCATCGCCAACGGCCTCGTCTCCGGCGGTCCCCAGCTCGGCGCGGGCGCAGCCATCGGCACCGGCCTTGCCGTGGGCGGCGCAGCCCTTGCGGCAGGCGGTGCCGCGGGTCTCGCCCTCAAAGGCGGATCGGCGGCGTTCTCCGGCGGCGCTGCCGTGGCACGCGGCGGCGCCACCGCGGCAGGCGGGGCATCGGCCGCCTATTCGCTCGGCTCCCTGGGGCAGTCCGGTGCGGCAGGCGTTGCCTCCGGCATGGGCGGCGTTGCCCGTGCCGCAGGCTCGGCCGCCGTCTCGCCGCTGAAGCGCGCCGTGGCCCGCGCCTCCGAGAGCATGAAATCCAGCTTCTCCGATGGCGCCAAGGCCGGGCTCAGTGCGACCGGCGGCTCCTCGACCATGGGAACGGTCGGCGGTGAAGCCGCCGAGGCCGCATCCACGCCGATAGCCATGGCGGGCGGCGCTCCCGATTGGGCCAAGCGCATGAAGCGCAGCCAGCACCTTTCTCACGGCGTCAGCGCCGCCGCCCATGCCGTCAAGTCCGGCGACAGCCACGGCTCCGGCTCTTCCATCAACCTTTCCGAAAGCGACCGCTCATGAACATCTTCAAAAGGCCCGCCGTGCATTACGGCAAGACGCCCGAACCCGAGACGCCATACCAGAAGGCCGCGCAGGTCTGGGACGACCGTATCGGCTCGGCCCGCGTGCAGGCGAAGAACTGGCGCTACATGGCCTTCGGCGCGCTGATCCTCTCGGCAGGCTTCGCCGGCGCGCTCGTGATCCAGTCGGCGCGCGGGACCGTCGTGCCGTGGGTGGTCCAGGTCGACAAGCTCGGCCAGGCGCAGAGCATTGCGCCGGCCAGCGCCGACTATCGCCCGACCGATCCGCAGATCGCATGGCATCTCGCCCGCTTCATCGAGCAGGTACGCTCGATCCCGGCCGATCCGATCATCGTCCGCCAGAACTGGCTTCGCGCCTATGAATGGACGACGGATCGCGGCGCGGGCGCGCTCAACGACTATGCCCGCACCAACGACCCCTTCACCAAGGTCGGCAAGCAGCAGATCGCCGTCGACGTCTCCAGCGTCATCCGCGCTTCACCGGACAGCTTCCGCGTCGCCTGGACCGAACGGCAATTCGAGAACGGCGTGCTCGCCTCGACCCAGCGCTGGACCGCGATCCTGACGATCGCGCTTCAGCCGCCGCGCGACGCCGAGCGGCTGAAGGCCAATCCGCTCGGCATCTACGTCAACGCCATCAACTGGTCGCGGGAGATGGGCCAATGAAGCCGGCAATCCGTATCGCCGTCCTTCCGGCTTTCCGTAGATCCGTGAGCGTTGCGCTGATGCTGTCCGCGACGGCGCTCGCGGGCTGCGCCAGCATGACCAAGCCTCCGGCGATCAGCTACGACGCCAGCGTGCCGCCTTTGCCGGCCATTCCCGCCGCCGTCATCGACGAGCGGCCGAAGCCGGTGCTGATCCCGCCGGCCTGGACGGTCGCACGCGGCGGCGAGACCGCGGGCACCCCGACCGGCCGCGTCGAGAACGCCAATGCCGCCGCCCGCGTGCAGCCGCGCCGCGAGGGCTATTACAACGCCATCCAGATCTACCCGTGGTCGGAAGGCGCGCTCTATCAGGTCTATGCCGTTCCCGGCCAGATCACCGACATCGCGCTGGAGCCGGGCGAAAGCCTCACCGGCGCGGGACCGATCGCGGCCGGCGACACGGCGCGCTGGATCATCGGCGATACCGAGAGCGGGTCCGGCGTCACGCGCCGCGTCCATATCCTCGTCAAGCCGAGCCGGCCCGACATCACCACCAACCTGATCGTGACGACCGACAGGCGGACCTACATGATCGAGCTGCGCTCCGGCGAGAAGCCCTACATGCCGTCGGTCGCCTGGGCCTATCCGCAGCCGCCGGCCAGCCAGCGCCAGAGCGTTCCGGCCACGCCGGTCATTCCGGCCGTGGCCGCCCGCAATTATCGCTACGCTCAGACCGACTCCGGCAATCCGCCGTGGAAGCCGATCGCCGTCTATGACGATGGCCGTCACGTCTATGTCGAATTCCCGCGTGGCATCGTCCAGGGCGAGATGCCGCCGCTCGTCGTCATCGGCCCGCAAGGCGAAGCCCAGATCGCCAACAACCGCATCTATCAACACATCCTGATCGTCGATCGCCTGTTCGGCGCGGCCGAGCTGCGCCTTGGCGCGGGCGACAAGCAGCAGACCGTCAGGATCGTCCGCACCGACGGGAGGCCATCCTAATGACCGATACCACCAGCACCGAGACCAGCACCCCCGTCGCGCCGATGCGGCTTCGCGCCGAACCGCCGCGCGTCACACGCCTCTCGCGCAAAATGCTCGCGAGCGTCGCGGCCGTCGCTCTGGTCGGCATTGGCGGATCGCTGATCTACGCGCTCCAGACGCGCGGGCCGGACGACGGCGGCGCCGAGCTATATTCCACCAACGGCCGCCAGACCGCCGATGGCCTGGCCGGCTTGCCCAAGGACTATACCGGCCCGGTTCTCGGCCCGGCGCTGCCCGGCGATCTCGGCGGTCCCATCTTGAGCGCGCAGAACAACGGTCAGCCGATTGCAGCACCCGTCACCCCGACGCCCGGCGTCAGCGAGGCCGAGCAGCGCCGCCGCGCCGAGGAAGAGGCCGCGCGCCTCAGCGCCGTCTTCTTCCAGTCGCGGCAGGGATCGACGGCCTCCAGCACGGCGGGCGCGATGCCCGGTCTCGCCGGGCTCGATCTCTCCGGCGCCGGCGCGGGCGGACAGGCCGCCACGGGACAGGACAAGCAGCTCGCCTTCCTCAACGCGGCGGCCGACCGGCGCACGGTCACGCCCGATCGCGTGACGCCGCCGGCGTCGCCCTTCGTGCTTCAGGCCGGCGCGGTGATCTCGGCCGCGCTCATCACCGGCATCCGCTCCGATCTTCCTGGCCAGATCATCGCCCAGGTCACGGAGCCGATCTATGACAGCCCCACCGGACGCATTCTGCTCGTGCCACAGGGCACGCGGATCATCGGCCAGTACGACAACAACGTCCAATATGGTCAGCGCCGCGTGCTGCTCGTCTGGAACCGGCTCATCATGCCGAACGGCCGCTCGATCGTCCTCGAACGCCAGCCTGGGACCGACACGCAGGGCTATGCCGGTCTTGAAGATGGTGTGGACTATCATTGGTGGGATTTGGCGAAGGCCGCCGGGCTCTCGACGCTGCTTTCGGTCGGGGCGGAGCTTGCCGTCGACGATCAGGACCGGCTGCTCCGCGCCATCCGCAACGGCGGCCAGGACACGATCAACGACGCCGGACAGCAGATCGTCCGCCGCCAGCTCAACGTCGCACCGACGCTGACCATCCGGCCGGGCTTCCCGGTCAGGATCGTCGTGACGCGCGATCTCGTCCTCGAACCCTATGGAGGCTGACATGATGAAGCTGAAACTCGGTCCCCTCGCGGACGACAAGCCCGTGAAAGTCGCGGTAGAGCTGCCGGCGTCGCTCCACCGCGACCTGACCGAATATGGCCGTCTTCTGGCCGGGGCCGCCGCTCCGATCGAACCGGCAAAACTCATCGTGCCCATGCTGGAGCGGTTCATTGCGACAGATCGCGGGTTCGCAAAGGCGCGGCGCCCCATGCAGAAGCCCGAGTGAATCCGGCAAGGTAGGCCGCGCCGCACGGCCTGAAGAGGAACCCCAACCACGGCTGACGTTCAACCTGGAGGTGGCTCGTGGTCAGGCCCGGTGGACGCCGGATAGATGACTCTTCCCTGCGCGTCCTTCTGCACGCCCAGCGTCGGCGTGGCGTGCTCGCTATGCCCCGGCGCCATCAGATGATCGACGGCGTGGCCAGTCAGTAGCAGATGGTCGGTGATGATGCGGCGATGGCATCGCCACCAGACCGCTTCGGAACACATCAGGGCCAGGCGGTGATCGCGGCCGAGGCTCACCAGATCATGAAACGCGCCGACGAACGCCTCGCCGAGCGCATAGTCAGCATAGTTGTGGAAGCTTTGCACCCGCCATAGCGCATTGAGGCTTTCGTTCACACCGGTCTGCTTTGGCCGCCTGCCGCCCAGGTCCGGCATATGTCGGTAACCGATCTGTGCCCGCGCCAGGTCTTCCGGCAGACCGTCGATATTGAAGGCAGGATTGCTACGCGACCGGGGAAAGGCGCGCACGTCGATCACCATCTCGACCCGGGCGGCGCCCAGCATGTCGAGAAATTCGCCGAGGCTGCGATTGGAATGGCCGATGGTGACGAATTGCGCGGCCATCAATCGATCTTCGTCAGCGCAGCTTCCTTGTGAGCGGCGACATGGTCCGTCTTGTCACTCTTGATCTCGTACTGCGGATCGTCCTTCGACGCCCGGTGTCGATGGCCCTTGTAGTCGAAATCCGCATGATGAACCCGGATGATCTTGCCTGTCACATGACCGGCTTCGGAGTTCCAGCTCACATGGTCGCCAATGGAATATTTGGTCATGGTCGCAGCCTCTCTTCGCAGCCGGCGGATCAGTCGCGCAGCAGTTGTTGGCTTCGGTCGCCCGGCACCGTTGCAGCAATCATCTCCATGAGTGTGTCGATGACCTCGCGTGTCGCATCCCATTTCGCGGCTTCGTCCAACGCCCGATTCTGGAAACCGAGGCACACCGCGCCATGCACCGCCGACCAGAACATGAAGGCATATCGATTGAGGTCCATTCCCGGCAAAAACCCCTGGGCCTGGCAGCCGCGAAGACCCGTGAGCAACAGCTCGAATATTCGGCGGCCAGGATCGCCTGACAGGGGATCATCACCAATCCCGAGGCTGGGCGGAGGTGCGAACATCAGCCGGTACAGGGTCGGATTGTCGAGTGCGAAGCGGGCATAGGCGTAGCTCCCTTCACGCAGGTAGCCAAAGGGGTCTGCGTGCATCCGCTCCGAGAGCGTCAGTTTCTCATTATATAGCCGGTTGAAGCCCTCTTCCCGCACCGCCCGCAACAGAGCGCCCTTGTTGCGAAAATAGCCGTAAAGCGCAGGCGGCGTGCAGCCGACCGCCTGTGCCACCGCCACCAACGGAACATCGAAATCGTCACGCGCCGCCAGCAGGCGAACCATTTCCGCGACCGCTCGCGGCGCGATGTCGAGTGTGTCTTCTTTTCTTGGACGCGCCATCAGCCCCGAAACCCACTTTTTACGCCCGATCTTCCGCTAGGCTTCGACCCTCAGCGGCCGTTGCATCAATCACAGCACACCGGAGCGCCATGTATACCATACGTTAACTTAACGTCGTTCATTTATCATTGACGCCGTGCGGTGTGCGACTCATCATGCCGCATACTGAATGTCGTTAAGTTCTTTGAGGGCGGCATGATGCAACGACACGATCATAACGACAACGCCATCTGCGCTTTCGCGAACGCGGTAGCCAACAGCCTTGAAACGGGCTGGAGACCCTGATGGCGAGCGCCGATCACGACGGCAGAAGCTTTTCTGACGGCGCCAAGATCGGCTCCCTTTCCGATCTTGCGTTCGGGGCTGAGCGACATAGCCGGATCAAACTGCACCATCTGCGTTATTTCGTGACCGCTGCCGAATATGGAAGCTTTCGACAGGCAGGTCGCGCCCTCGGCATCCAGGAATCGACGATCAGTCGCCGTATCCGTGACCTCGAGGATCAGCTCGGCGCATCGCTCTTTCATCGCCACGCCAGCGGCGTCAGCCTTACGGTTGCCGGGCAGAAATATTTGCCAGGGGCTCGGACCGCCCTCCGACATATTCATGCTAGCGCGGTCGATGTCGCAGCCGTAGGCCGAACCGAAGAAGGGCACATCAAGATCGGCGTCCTCTCATCCATCGCTTCCGGCTTCCTGTTCGATCTGCTGCGCACCTTCGGTAAGCGATACAAACGTGTTCATGTCGATCTCATCGACGGCAATCAGCCCGAACATATCGCCGCGGTGCGGCAACTCCAATTGGACGTGGCGTTTGTAACAGGCTCCTCACTGCGGGACGGTTGCGAAGTCGAGCAGCTCTGGTCTGAAGAGGTGTTCGCCGTCCTCCCGTCAGATCACCCGCTTGCAGATCAAACAGAACTTGCATGGCGCGATCTGGCGGGCGAGCGCTTTATCGTCAGCGAAGCGCCGCCCGGCCAGGAGATCCACGACTATCTGGTCGGGCGCCTCGGGGACCTCGGTCATCATCCCGATATCCATTGCCAATATGTCGGCCGGGACAATATGCTCTCCTTGGTCGCTGTCGGCCGCGGTCTCACGCTCACCAGCGAAGCCATGACCGTCGCGCAGTTTCCAGGGATCGCCTACCGGCGCATGGCCGGTGAAATACTGCCGTTCAGCGCCGTGTGGTCGGCGCGCAACGATAATCCTGCATGCCGCCGGCTGCTGAGCCTCGCCCGCTCCATCGCGCGATCGGCAAGACGGTAAGAACCGCTCACGTTGTGCGCCACCGAAACCGAAAAGAATGAGACGCCGGCGTGCGATCGCGCGGATCACCGGCCGCAACATCTGAACCAGACGTCGCGGTCGGCGGCGTTTTCGACCAACGTCCGAACCTTGGAACGTTCAAGGCCCTCCGGCACTTCTGTATCAATCTCGAGCCGGATCTTCACCCGACTGCCCGGAAGCGCCGTGAGTTGCTCGATGATCGCCTCGACAATCTGATGAATGTCCCGCGCAGGCCGCTCCGGTGAGACTATCACGGCGCTGGTGAAGCGCGTCGGCTTCCTCTCTGTCGGCGGTGTCGCCGACCCACCACCCGCATCGAGCCCGCTGGGCGTCGGTGTGCCGCCATCAGGGCTTCCAGGTGCGCGCCCAAGGGCCAGGTTGCACCGGTGCGGGACAGTGCGCTTCGACCCCATTCGGTTTGATGGTGCTGTCGCTGTCGATGACCAGGGACGTGTTACTCGCACGTTCGATCGCAAGCCCCAGGTAGATGCCCGTCTTCTCACCCCACCGCTCGGCATAGGCGAAAGGACCGAGCAGCATGCCGCTGATCGTCGCCTGCACGCCTTCACCAGTACGTCCTACTCTTTCAGGTGCGGCAGGTAGATGTAGCGATTGAGATATTCCCGCAGATTCTTGAGCGACAACCGTGGCTTGAGCTGCACGCCGGTGCTAGTGAGCGTCACCATGATCATGGGAAGGGTCGAATATCAATCCAACCGTTTTGGACTGAAGTGTGCTTTCGGCACCACGCGATAAAAATAGTGCATTCAGACGCTCGCGCTCGGCAAGCTGCGTTCCAGCTTTCGGGCCGAGGACCATCAGAGCCGTAGCCCAAGCATCGGCTTCTGCGCAGGTTCGCGCGATGACGGTGACGGAGGCCGGCGGTTCAGGCAGGGGCGCTCCGCGGCGCGGGTTCATCGTGTGCGACAATCGTCGGCCTCCGGCCATGAGCCAATGCCGGTAGTCGCCGGAGGTTGCGACTGCTGCGTCCTGTAAGGCAAGGATCGAATGCGGAGCGCGGCGGTCGGGATCGGGCGCCTCGACAGCGATCACCCACGGCTCACCGGCGGGATGCAGGCCGAACGCGCGCATCTCGCCATCAATCCCGACCAGACCTGAAGCGATGCCGAAGCCGTGCAGCACCTCGGCCAGCCTGTCCACGCCGTACCCCTTGGCGATACCATTGAGGTCGAGGTCCACAGGCGCCAATCTTCGCGCCCTTCCACCGTCGACATCCAGCTCCACGATCTCATGGGCGGGCGGATGCGGCATTTCGAGCGCCTTTCGAATTCGGGCCTCGTCGACCGCTTCCGGACCGAATCCCCATGCACGCACAGCCGCACCGACGCCGACATCAAACGCACCGCCCGAGGCGCGGCCGATATCGAAGGCGAGCCGCAGCACTTCCACCAGGCAGGGCGGAACGCTTATCCACGCACCGGGACGGCCAGCATTCAAGCGCATGAGATCGCTGTTCGGATTCCAGGTCGACATTTGCGTGTCGACTTCATTCACGGCGGCTTGCAACGCCTGCCGGACCGCTTCCGAGTCAAGTCCATCCGGCGCATAGAACGACGCCGACCAGCGTGTACCCATCGTCGGTCCGTTCATTGAGAGCCGGTTCTGTTCAGTAGATGTCTTCAACATAGCGTCCCTGCGCCTTCAGCAAGCTCGGCGTCAGCCCCATCGGGGCAAGAATGTCGCCGAGCGCTGTGGAAACACCAGTCGCCATATCCCGGCCGCCGCAGACCATGATCCGAGCGCCTTCGCGCACGAGACGCACGATCTCTGTCGCCTCATGGCGCAGACCATCCTGGACGTAACGAGGGTTTCGCCCGCGCGAGCAGGCCGGCACGACTAGCCGGAGGCGCCCTTCTGCCTGCCAGTTCGCAAAATCCTCGCGATAGAGAAAATCGCTGTCGGGATGGCGCATGCCGAAAAATAGATAAACCGGCCGGCATCGCGTATTGGCGCGCACGAAGCCCGCAAGAGGACCGATCCCCGTTCCGGCTCCGATCAGGATCAGCGGCCTGCGCGTGGTTCCGGCATGGAAGCCGGGATTGCGCCGAACGAAGCCCCTGATCCGATCGCCGGGCCTCAGTTCGTAGAGTTGACCCGAGCACAAGCCGGCCGGATGCTTCTTCACGACGATCTCGACGAAGCCGTCGCGGCGGCCCGAAGCCAGCGAATAGAACCTGGGAACGGCCGAACCTTCGGGCAGGATGCCAAGCAGATCGCCGGCGGCAAAATTGCCGGGCGCGCGGGCGACAAGCCGCCGCCAGAGCGCAGCCTGTGGCAAGGCAAATCGCAGGATGACCGTGGGAGCTTGCACCTTGGCGCCATAGTCGCGGCGCGAGACGAGCGTCAGATCGATGGAGGCGGGTTGTACCGGCTGATGGACGAGATCGAGGTCGAGACCTGTCGCCGCGCCCAATGAGCGGCCCCAACGGGCGAAATCCTGTGGTGACTGCCGGTCCACCGTGTCGAAGGGGATGAGCGTCTCCCAGCCTTTACGCTCCGCGGTTTCGGTAACGGCTCGCGCATAGGCGCAATAGCCGGGAAAGCTGCGGTCGCCGAAGCCAAGCACAGCCATGGGGATCGCCGGAGCGGCGGCAAGAGCGTTCATGCGTTCGAGGAACCCTTTAGCAGAGGCAGGCGTGTCACCATCGCCATAGGTGGCAGCAAGGATAAGGATACGCCTGGCCCGCCCGTAGCGCGCGGGATCGAAGGCGGACATCGGGGCAGCGTGGACAGTCTGGCCTGCCCTGGAGAGCACCGCATGAAGCGTTGCCGCAAATCCCCAAGTGGTGCCGCTCTCGCTGCCGACCAGCAGGATCGTCTCGGCACGGCTGGCAGGAACATTGCCGCGAATGCAAGAGCGCCCGCGCCACCCGGCAAGCCACAGGATGAAGCCCGTCGCAGCCATGACCGGAACGCCGAGCGCCATCAGTCCGAGAACCAGCCCCAATGTGGCCGCTCCTTGTCCGGTGTGCAGCATGTAGATCGTTTCTGAGACTCGCTGCCATCCGGTAAGACCGGTCCAGGCCAGGAGCTTGCCATCGCCCTGATCGATGTAGCCGGTTCCTTGGTCGGTTTTCAGCGTAAAGACATCGCTCGCATCATCTGGCGTGGGAAACGACAAGCTGCGCAGTTCGGCGATGGGTATGGCCCGAAGGGCGGCCATGTCTGCGACAGTCATGCCCGTTCGACCGCTCGCATCCGTCTGCGCAATCGGGGATGCAGCTTCATCCGGCAAAAGATCGAAGGTCGAGGCCGTCATCCACAGGGCTGTGGCTGAGGACAGCAACAATCCAGCGACCGCCAGCCGTGCGATCTCGACATGCAGCCTTCCGGAAAGCGGGCCGCGCATCGGCGAGAACCAAAGCTGCCAGCCTCCGGCCCGGCGCGCGACAAGCACCACTCCGGAAATCGCCAGCACCATCATTGCGGCCGCGCCTGCGGCTGTCACTATGCGGCCGCCATCTCCAAGAAACAGCGACCGATGCAGGTTCGTCAGCCAACGTTCGACCGGTTTCGGATCGGCAGATGCGATGCTTTGCCCTGTCACCGGATCGATCATCGCCGCCTGTGCGGCGCCGTTCTCGAACCAATAGGCAATGATCCGGCCCGACGGCGCTCGCCGTATCTGTTCCAGTTCGGGATGGGCGGCCTGGATGCGCCCCGCCACATCGGCGACGGACACCGCCGCCGTGGCCTGCGGCGAAGACAGGCGCTCGACGGCCGGGAAAATCGAAAGCGCCGCACCGCTAAGGCTGAGCACCAGAAGCAGGAGCCCGGCGATGAGCCCCGGCCAGCGGTGAATGAGACGAGACATACCGTTCACCGCCTAGCGGGAATAGGCGAGCGAGGCGACATAGAGCCGGCCACGCGCGGGCGTCCCTGCGCCGTCACTCGTCAGCGGGATCGCTACGTCGTTCGGGCTGTCGCGCATGTCTTCCACGGCGGCATCGACATGCAGCGTATAGCCCGCGTCGAATAGCGCATCGGCCAAGTCGAGCGAGATTTCCAGCGTGCGCCCAGCACCAACGCTGGCGCCGGTGATGCCATCAATCCCGGAGGGATTACCGCCCGTCGCACGATACCAAGCCGACAGGTGCCCGTAATATTTCGACTTGCCCCCGGCGACCCAGACCGTACCTGCGTACTTCCCCTGTGGATCGATGACATAGAAGGCGAGATAGGCCCCGTCTCCGCCATACCGGTTCAATGTGGTCGTCACCGTGATGGGACGGGCCATCGCGAGGCCAGGAAGGGTCAGCGCCGTCGTCAGCGCCAGTGCCGCAAAAATGGATTTCATGCCGATCTGCCTTTTCCAGAGAAGCGGATCGCGGATAACCAATTGGTTCGAGATCCGACGCCCCACTCTGGCAAGGCCACCTGAGCATCACCTGACAGCAAAAATATTTTTGCTTCAGTGTTTCGTCAGGAAGCGATGAAATACCAAACGCCTAGAAAGAACAAAACCGCAGATCGGTGGTCAGGTCAGCGGTCGTGTTCCTAGCGAACGCCATGCTCGGTGTTTGTCGCGGACGCGAAATCTGAAGTTGCGCTGGTATTGGTCTAGTCGTGGGCAAGCGGAATAAGGCCAAGTGCCGTTTCCTCAAGTGCCGGAGTTCCATCCGAGAAGGCGTCCGTAATCCTGATCAAGCCAAAGGGGACGGTCCTGGCTTGCCAGTGGAATTCGCATTGGCTTAGCCGGATTGTTTGCCTGGCGGAGAACGGCCGGAATGCCTGATGGGCTCCGAACCGCATCGAGCCCGTTTGCGTCAGCCGAACCGTTTCGTCCACAAACTCTTCTCGAGCGCCCAGGCGCTTGGCAATATCCCCGACACCGTAGGCAATGGCGGCGGGGACCCTGGCAGCTTGTTTATCGCAGGCTTCAATCGGAAACACTCAACGCAGGGACATGCGCCGCAGCGTGCCATCGCGCAGGACGAACTGGTGCCAGATGGCCATCAGGGCGTGCAGTCCGGCGAGGATGAGGATGATGGTTCCGGCATTCTCATGCAATTCGGCGATCAGGCCGGGTCGCCCCTGAACGGGCTCGGTGAGCGCAGGAAGCTGCAAGCCGAAGAACGATACTGAGACACCCATGCGTGAAGCCGTGTACCAGCCAGTGATCGGCAGCGCGATCAAGAACAGGTAGAGCACCGCGTGCCCGGCCTTCGCGGCAGCCGCGAGCCAACCTTGCGTATCGGCTTCGGGCGTGCGGCCGGCCACCCGCAGAACTAGCCGGGGCAACATCAGGGCGAGCACCGCAAGCCCGAGCGAAAAGTGCAGCAGGGGCGGGTTCTCGGCGACCTTGCGACCGCCCTCGGCCGTGAACCAGGCGCCGAGCACCAGAAGGGCGGTTAGCCAGTGGATAACGATCATGCTCGCCGAATAGCGATGCGACTTGTCGGGCATATTGAGGTCTCCTTGAGATGCGCCGGAGCGAAAGTGCGGCGGCTTATTTCACGACAGCCTTTGGCCGCGTATTCGTCCCGAGCAGGCCGTTCGCAGATGCCCCGTCGGCAGCTTCCCGCCCGATGTTCTGCGTCCGTTGGCGTTCGGCTCCGTGATGGTCGTCATCCCGATCCTTGTAGCGGAGCTTAACGATTTCGAGCGTCGCAGGGTCGATCTTGGCTTTGAAGGGGCGACCTCCTTCATCGGTTCCGCGGATTTCGTAGCAGCCGTCGTCGATCTTGATCCGGGTGACGGTCCAGCCCCGCCCAGCCGCCATCGTCTGCACCGCCTCGCGCGGCTGCCACTGCTCCATCGGAACATGGCAATCGTCGTCCGCCCTTGCGGTCCCTAACCCGGCGAACGTCAGAACGAGGATTGCCGCCGCCATCTGCTTCATCATCTGATTGTTCCCGATCAACGCGATATAGTCACAACCATGGCAGGTTATCCTGACGAATCGCTGAAGCAGCGACTGATACCCCTTCAGCAAACCGACAGGTTCAAACCGTAGAAAAGCAGCAGAAGGGGGAACCGATCCCAGGATGAGAGTCTTGCTCGTTGAAGACGATGCGATCCTCGGCAAGGCCGTTCGCGATCACATCGCCGCCAGCCATTCCGTCGATTGGGTGAACCGGCTCGACGCCGCGCGCGAGCATCTCGATAGCGCGGCCTACGACCTCATCCTGCTGGACCTGATGCTTCCCGACGGGCTGGGTGTCGGCTTCCTGCGAAAACTGCGTGCCGCAGGAAGTGTGACGCCGGTCATCATCCTGACGGCGCTGGACCAGATTTCCGACCGCATCGAGGGCCTCGACGCCGGCGCGGACGACTACATGATCAAGCCCTTCGATCTTTCGGAGCTGTCGTCGCGTTTGAACGCGGTCGCGCGGCGCTACAGCGGCAATCCCAATCCCCTCATCGAGATCGGCGACCTGTGCGTCGATCTTGCCGCCAAAACCGTGAAGCGCGGCGGACGCTCCGTCGAACTGACCGGACGGGAATGGGCGCTGTTCGAGACCTTCCTGCAACGGCCGGGCGTCGCGCTGACCAAGGCCCAGCTCGAGGACCGGCTCTATGCGTTCGGTGCCGAAGTGGAGAGCAACACGATCGAGGTCCATGTCAGTCGGCTGCGCAAAAAGCTGGGGCATGCTGTCATCGATACGGTTCGCGGCATCGGTTATCGTCTCGGAAGCGCGCGATGAAACGCCCGAAAAGCCTGCAATGGCGGCTTTCGCTATGGCTCGGCCTCGGCATGACGGTGCTTTGGGCAGTCGCCGCCGTGGTTACGGTTTACAGGCTGCACAACGAGATGAACGAAGTCTTCGACAGCGCGCTGGAGGAGACTGCGCAACGGATTCTGCCGCTTGCGGCGCTCGAAATCCTCGGGCGCGATACCGACGATTCGGAGCAGCGCGTGGCGACGCTGCGTCAGCATGACGAATACTTCACCTATGTCGTACGTGACGAAGCGGGCAAGGTTCTACTCAGCTCGCACAATGCGGATCTGGCGGTTTTTCCGCCATTCTCGGGAATGGGCTTCACCGATACGCAAACCCATCGGCTCTATTCCGACGCCGCGCTGCAAGGCAGCCTGACGATCACCGTCGCCGAACCGCTTTCGCATCGGCGAATGGCGGCAGAACACGCCTCACTGGATCTCGCCCTGCCACTCGGCATTATCGTTCCCCTCAGCCTCCTCGGTGTCTGGCTCATCGTTCGGCTGTCGATGACTCCCGTCCGAGCTTTCCGATCACAGATCGAGGCGCGCGGCGGCGGCGATCTTGCTCCGGTCAAAGCCGACAACCTGCCTTCCGAGGTGGAACCAGTCGCTCATTCGGTGAACCGGCTTCTTGAACGCCTGAAACGGACATTGCAGGCGGAGCGCACGCTGGCGGCGAAATCCGCCCATGAACTACGAACGCCGGTCGCGGCTGCACTGGCACAAGCGCAAAGGATGATCATCGAGGCTACCGATGACACGACCCGCGAACACGCGCGCGACATGGAAACTGCCCTGCGGCGTCTTTCCCGGCTGACCGAAAAGCTGATGCAGCTTGCAAGGGCCGAGGGCGGCCGCCTGCTGGCGGAGAAGCCTGTCGACATCGCAGTCATCCTGCGCATGGTCGTCAGCGAGTTCGGCGAACACACCCCTGGCGCCGGTCGGGTCGAGCTGATGCTTCCCGACAATCCGGTATCCGCCAATATCGATCCGGACGCCTTCGCCGTTCTGGCGCGCAACCTCATTGAAAACGCCCTGAAGCATGGCGACCCGAAGGAGCCTATCAGCGTCGCGCTATCGGCTGAGGGCACCCTGCAAGTCACGAATGCCGGTCCGGCCGTGCCGGCGGAGACGCTTGCCCGACTGTCCGAGCCTTTCGAGCGGGGCCAGTCAGATGCGGACGGCGCGGGTCTCGGCTTGGCCATCGCCAAAACGATCGCCGCTGGCACGGGCGGCAGGCTTGATCTGATCTCGCCGATAGAGGGGCGGCGGGACGGTTTCGCGGCCGTATTTTTCTCCGGCAAGCAATAGCGCAACCAGCAGCCTGCTCCCGTTAGCCCAGATACGGCGAAGGCACGCACGCCTCGGAATGAATGCCTTTGCCGACCGTCCGGACGCGTCTCGACTACGCGTGGCCCTATTTCTCCTTCCGTGGCGCACCCCCATCGTCACCGAAGCGTTTGACCTTTCCATCAACAACCTCCAGTGTCGCCGGGTCGACTTTGACCTTGAGGATGTTGCCGCTGGCATCGGTCACCCGAAGCTCGTAACAGCCGTCGTCGATCTTCATCCTGTCAATGGTCCATTCGAAGTCGCTTGCAAGCTTCGCCAGCGCTTCGAACGATTGCCTCTTTTCGGGCGATACATCGCACGCCTCGCCAGCAAGGGCGGCGCCAGCCGGCAGCATCACCAGCAATGCAAGCATCGTGAAAGACTTTTTCATGGTTCCAACTCCTCAGTTGCCCTCATCTACGCGTGCAATCATGCAACGCCTTGCTGATGGGCTCCTGAAGAACGATGATAATTCCTGTCAGCTTCCAGTCAGCGAGGCCGCGTGGCAGTCGATACCGACAATGGGCTCAGCCCACCAAGTGACCTGAAGGATGGCTTTGGGGATAATCCTCTGTCGACGGGTAATGCAACACCGGCGATGCGGCGGAAACGCGGGCACCTCGAACCTCGACAAGAACTGGGCCGGCCTTTCGGGCATCATTGTAAATCGCTGTTCGTTGCCCGATAGATACACTGGTTCCTTTCGAAGCGTCATGGGCTCCCGAATGGTACCACCAGATGAAATCGGTCTTTCGCGGGAGTGTGCCAGCAAATCATGGACGGGGACGCCCTTCTCAGCCGCCTGGCGGTTTCGCTATCGATCGGCTTGCTGATCGGTCTCGAGCGCGGCTGGCGCACCAGAAATGAGGAAGACCATCAACGCGCGGCGGGATTGCGCACCTTCGCGCTTTCGGGGCTGATCGGCGGCGTCGCCGGCGCGCTGGCGCAGCAATTCGACTCAGCCGCCATCATCGGCTTGGCTTTCCTGGGGTTCGCAGGGGCTTTCGCCGCGTTTCACTGGCTGGAGGCGCAGGCCGAGCGGAACTACAGCGCGACCTCCGTGATCGCCGGCATGTCGACCTTCCTGCTTGGCGTCCTCGCCGTCGTGGGCGATGTGGCAGCCGCCGTCGCCGGCGCCGTCGCGACGGCCGTGCTGCTGGCGCTGCGCGATCAGTTGCACCGTTGGGTCGCATCGTTGAGCTGGAGCGAAATCCGCTCGGGCTTGACGCTTCTGGCGATGACGTTTCTGCTGTTGCCGGTCCTGCCAAATCGGCCGATCGATCCGTGGAACGCGATCAATCCGTATGAAATCTGGCTGCTTACGATCCTGATCGCGGCCGTGTCCTTTGCCGGATACGTCGCCGTTCGCGTATTCGGGGACCGGCTGGGCGTGCTCACGGCGGCGGTCGCAGGGGGGCTCGCATCTTCAACGGCCACGACCGCGACACTGGCGGCCCTGGCCCGGCGCCGCAGCGAAGCCGCCGCTCTGCTTTCTGGCGGAGTGCTCCTTGCAGGGGTGGTCATGATCGCGCGCGTTGCGATCATCGCGACCGCACTCAGTCCGTCCCTGCTGCCGCACCTCCAATGGCCGCTCCTCATTGGCGGCGGCGTCCTTGTTCTCGGGGCCGGGCTTCTGCTTCTCCAAGACAGCGGCGCCACGGAACAGCCGGAACTGAAGATCACCAATCCGCTCGAACTGGCGCCGGCCATCAAGATGGGCGCGCTCATCACCGCCGTCATGTTGATCTCGCAATTGCTTCAACAATCGTTCGGAAACGCGGGCATCTTCGCGACGGCCGCGATCTCGGGGATGGCAGATGTCGATGCGATCTCGATCTCCATGGCGCGAATGTCGCTACAGACGATCGAGCCGAAGCTTGCGGCCCAGGCCATCCTGATCGCGGTCGGTGTGAATTCGCTCGCCAAGGCCGTCCTGGCCGCATGGCTCGGCGGCTACAGACTCGGGGTTCGCGTGGGAGCCGTCAGCGCGCTCGGGGTTGCCGCGGGCATGGCAGCGTCGCTGAAACTCGCTTGATTTCCCGGGCTGTCGGGCCGCAGTTTCCCATAGGATGCCCTAGACTGCTCTTTCGTCCACCACTTTTGGAACAGACGCCGAAACGTTTCGTTCCTCCGGTGTGCGGCGCGTAGGCGTTGCCTCGTCCGCGTTCCGCCGGATACGGTCCGAGAGCAGGCGCAAGCCGTTCAGGACGACCAGCACGGTCCCGCCTTCATGCCCGACCACCGCCAGCGGCAGCGGCAGATCGAAGAACAGCCCGCCTGTGACGAGCACCAGCATGGCGCCGATCGCGACGGTGAGGTTCTGCCGGATGACAGAGGCGGTGCGCCGCGCCAACCGGTGCGCATCTGCCAGTTTCTTCATGTCTTCCGACAGCAGGGCCACATCGGCCGCCTGAAGGGCGACATCCGAACCGGCCGCACCCATGGCGATGCCGACATCGGCGCGGGCAAGGGCCGCCGCATCGTTCACGCCGTCGCCCACGAAGGCGACCCTGCCGCGTTCCGCCAGCTCACCGATTTGGCGCACCTTGTCCTGCGGCAGCATTTCGGCGTGGATCTCGTCCGGGCCGAGGCCAAGTTCCTCACCGATGCGCAGGGCCACCGGGCGACGGTCGCCGGTCATCATGAAGATGCGGCGCACGCCGCCGGCGCGCAGGGCCGCAAGCGCCGGGGCGGAACTCGCCCTCGCCTCGTCCGCGACGCTGACGGCGCCCAGAATGGTCGATCCTCGCCCGAGATAGACGACGGTTTGCGCGTTCTCCTCCAGCTCGCGGAATTCGGCGCGATCAGTGGACGCATCCATTTCCCTGGCGAGATAAGAGTTTCCAGCCCAGACCGGGCCAGTCTCATCCCGCCCGACGATTCCGGCACTGGGACGGGAACTGACATCCATGACTTGCGCCGGTTCGATCCCGTGTATGACCGCCTCACGGCGGATCGCTGCGGCGATATGATGCTCGGAATGCGCTTCCAGCCCCGCCAGCAGGGACAGGAAGCGCCGATCCTCACCGTCCAGCGTAATGATCCGCGTCACCTGCGCACGGCCGTTGGTCAGCGTGCCTGTCTTGTCGAAGGCGAAGGTATCGACGGCCGCCAGCATTTCGAGCGCGCCGCCGCCCTTGAACAGAACGCCGCCCCGCGCCGCCGCCGAGAGCGCCGACAGGATCGCCGCCGGCACCGATATGACGATCGCACAGGGGCTGGCCGCGACCAGCAGCGTCGCGGCCTTGTAGAGCGCCTGCTCCCAATCGCGGCCGAGCCAGTAAAAGACGGCGAAGGCGAGAACCGCGCCGATGAGGACCGCGACGGTATAACGCTGGCCAAACCAGGCGCTGAACCGTTCGGACGGCGCTTTCGCCTCCTGGGCCTCGGTGACCAGGCGGATCATGCGCGCGATCGTACTGTCGCCGACCGTTCTCGCTATCGTCACTTCCAGGATGCCGTCGAGATTGACGGTGGCTTCGAACACCTGCTGGCCCGGCTCCTTGGAGACGGGCATGGATTCGCCGGTGATGTTGGCCTCGTCGATGCCACCGCGCCCTTGCAGGATGACGCCGTCGGCAGGCACCCGGGCGCCCGGCCGCAGGATCACCACGTCGCCGACGGCAAGCTCCGCGGCGGGAACCTCCGTGACCGCACCGTCGGCGGCGTTCTTGCGGAACGCCGTCTCGGGGCGCAGCGCCATCAGGGCTTCGACCGCGCGGCGCGCGCGCCCGAGCGCCTGGTGTTCGAGCGTCGTCGACACGCTGAACAGCGTCAGCAGCACGGCACCTTCGAACGGCGCGCCGACGATCGCTGCGGCGATCGCGGCGACCACCATCAGGAGGTCGATGTCGAGGATATGCTGCCGCCACAGCGCTGACAGGGCCGTCCACGCGGCGGGAAGCCCGCCGGCGGCATAGACGAGCGCCAGTCCCGGCCACCGCAGGACACCAAGTGCCTCGGCTGGCGGCCAGGTCCCGACCGTCGCCAGGATCATGCCCAGCACTGTCAGGAGCGACATCAGCATCGGGATATCGAACGACAGGCGTCTCATAATCAGACCGCCCGGCCGATAAGGGCGCCGATGGCCGCTGTCGACGCCATGGCCACCGCGCCCCAGAAGACGACCCGAACAGTCGGTTTCCAGATGCCGGCGCCGCCCGCGCTCGCACCAACCGCCCCGAGCGCGGCAAGCCCGACGAGACAGGCGATGGACACTGCCCATACGACCGCTCCCGCCGGCGCGAGCAGCGCCACGACCAGCGGCAGCGCCGCGCCCACGGAAAAGGTCGCCGCGGATGTGAAGGCCGCCTGGACGGGCCGCGCCATCACATGGCTCGACAGTCCGAGTTCGTCGCGCGCATGCGCCTCGAATGCGTCCTTCGCCATCATTTGCTTAGCCACCTCAAGGGCGAGATCCGGCGCGACGCCGCGCTGCTCGTAGATCGCAGCGAGTTCGGCTAGTTCCGCCTCCGGCTGCGTGGCGAGTTCGCGGCGCTCGCGCGCCATGTCGGCTTCTTCCGTGTCGGCCTGTGAGCTGACCGAGACATATTCGCCGGCCGCCATTGACATGGCTCCGGCCACCAGCCCGGCAACGCCCGCCACAAGGACCTCGTGAGGGCCGGCGGTCGCCGCCGCCACGCCGACGATAAGGCTCGACGTCGAGATCAACCCGTCATTGGCCCCAAGCACCGCCGCCCGAAGCCAACCGATACGTTCGATAAGATGATTCTCTTTGTGTAAAGTGCGCATAGAATTTGTTCCAGTGTGCGATCGGTCGGCCCCGAGGCACCGCCCATTCTACGGACGCTCGTGAAAGCGTCGCCGATCGATTGTTCGACGTTCATATTAGAATTATTCTAAATATTTGACATGGGCATTGAGATTGGTCAATAAGTTATAATTATTCTAATCTGGGAGACATCATCCATAGAGCGTGCTGGCGTTCAAAACGCCCGATCGTCATATCGACGGGCGCCAATCCCGGAAGATCTGGCACGCCGAGGCCGTTATAGGGGGGAGCCACCTGCCGGCTGCGGTCACCGCGAGGCCGAGAACAGTGATGACTGAGCGGACCCGCGACGGGTCGATCGGCAAAACGCGTCATTTCAGGTTCCTGGCTGGCACGGTCACGGCCTCGGCCGCCGGCGCTGGCTGGGCAGGGGAATCGTCAGGCGGCTTTTTTGCACCGTAACGCGAGGATTGCGATGGCAATCCAGATGCCGGTGCGCAAGATCATCGCGCCCATGGTGCGTATCTCCCATGCGCCGCCGGAGCCGACATGCCACAGGAAGGCGGCGAAGACGGCCGCCGTCGCCGCGGCGATGCCGAGCGACAGCATCGGCGCCCAGTTCGTGCCGCGCCACAGGCCGATCCCGGTGAGGACATAGGCAAATCCCGCTACGAAGTTGAACCACAGCACGAAGGGCACCACAGCGCCCATGTCGACGCCGCCGAACAGCGCCCTGGCGCCCGAAACGATGGTCAGCAGGCCGAAGATCACCGCGACGGCGGCGGCGATGGTAAGGGCGCGGGATCGTCTTGCGGGCATGGAGCGGCTCCGGGTCAGGCGTCGGCGAGGCGGCCGTCGCGCAGGTGGATCAGGCGGTCGAAACGGTCGAAGATCTTTTCGTCGTGGGTGACGGTGACGATGCAGGCTTCCTGCTCGACGGCGAGCTTGCGCATCAGGTCCATCACCAGCCCGGCCCGCGCGCCGTCGAGCGCGGCGGTGGGCTCGTCGGCGAGGATGATGCGGGGACGGTTGGCGAGCGCGCGAGCGATCGCTACGCGCTGCGCCTCGCCGCCGGAAAGGAGTGCAGGTTTAACCTTTGCGCGGTGGCCGACTTCCAGATAGTCCAGCAATTCGCGCGCCCGCACCCGGCCTTCCTCAGCGTGAAGGCCGGCAAGGTCGAGCACGACCGCGACGTTCTCCTCGGCAGTCAGGAACGGCAGCAGGTTGTGCGCCTGGAAGATGAAGCCGATCTTGTCGAGCCTGAGACGTCTCAAGTCGCGGCGCAGCCATCTGCCATCGAACACTGGCTCGCCGTCGAGCACCACCCGTCCCGCCGAGGGGGCGAGGATGCAGCCGATGATGTTGAGCAGCGTCGTCTTGCCCGAGCCCGAAGGTCCGAGCAGCGCGATCACCTCGCCGGCGCGCACGGCAAGATCGACCGCGCGTAAGGCGTCGACGCGGGTCTCGCCCTCGCCGAAATGCTTGGCCACGTTCGAGACTTCTATGAGGATGTCGCCGAGCGCCATGTCGGTCAGCTCCCGAGCGCTGTGGCCGGGTCGACCTTCATCGCCGCCCGCACGCCGAGCGCCGAGGACAGCAGGCAGACGGCGGCGATGATGCCGGCAAGGACCATGACGTTGAACGGCTCCAGCACCACGCGGCGGGGAAAGTAGTCCTTCACGCTAAGGATCAGCATCAGGCCGATCGCCCAGCCCGAGGCGCCGAGGATCAACGCCTGCTGCACGATCAGCGCGACGATGGTGCGGTCGGGGGCGCCGATCAACTTCAGCGTGGCGATCTGCTTCAGCTTCTCCATCGTCATCGTGTAGATGATGAGCGCGATCACCACGGCGCTGACGGAGAGTAGGATGCCGAGGAACAGCCCGATCTGGCGGCGCGCCTTGTCCACCACGGAAACGAGCAGCAATTCCTCCTGTTCGGCCTGGGTCATGGCGGCGAGGTGCTTCCACTGGCGCACTGTGGCGGTCAATAGATCGACATCGGCGCCGGGCGCCATGCGGGCGATGACGGCCGCCACCGATGCGGACTTGACGGAAACCGCCCCGCGCGCCGCCTGCACCCGCTGGGCGGCCGGGTCGAGTTCGGTCTGGAGCGCCATCGCGTCGGCGAGCGTCACGTAGACCGCCGGGTCACCGCCGGAATTCATCGCGCCCTCGACAAGCCCGACGACGGTGAAGCGCTTACGCCCGAACCGGATCGTCTCGCCGGGTAGAAGGCCGGTCTTGCGGTCGGCGACCAGCTCGAAATGGCTGGCGCCGATGCCGCGCCCCTCGGCGATCGCTTGCGGCCCACCGGGCCGACCGGGCTCGTAGCCGACGACGTAGATCCTGAGCGTACGCCCGGCATGGAAAGCCTCGACGTTCTGGTAGTTGACCGCGCCGGCTTCGGCGACACCGGGCATCCTCGCCACCGCATCGCGCGTATCGGCAGGGATGCTGGACGCTTCCGCAAACGGACCCTTGGTTCCAGCCTCGACCACCCAGACATCGGCCACCGGCGCCTTCACCACCGCCAGCGCGTCCGAAACGAGGCCGTTGTAGATGCCGATCATCGCCAGCACGACCGTCATCAGCAGCCCCAGCCCGAAGCAGGTCAAGACGAAGCGAAACAGACCGTGGCGGATGTCCTTGAGCGCAAGGTTCATGGCGCATCCTCGGGGCGGGCACGTCTGCCCCCAGCCACACCCTTCGGCGGTCTGGCGACGATCGCCGCCCCTTCGGGCAGGCCGCCCGCAACTTCGACGCGGCCGCGATCGTCGCGGGCACCGAAGGTCAAGTGCGCTCGCGCGAGACGGCCGTTCTGCACCGTCCACACCGTGCCGCGATGGCCGTCGAAACCGGTGATCGCCACCTCGGGAACCATCAGCGCGCTTTCCCGGCTGCCGGTGGTGATACGCACCTCGGCCTGCTCGCCGAGAAACATCTCGGCGGGACAGTCAGCGCAGGCCAGCCAGACGCGGCGTTCCTCGTTCACTCGGTCACTTTCGATACCGATGCGGACGATTGTGCCGTGGAACTCGGCCGACGGCTGCGACCGCAGCCGGATTGTACCTTGCTGGCCAGGGACAAGCTGGCCGGCGCGCTCTTCGTCGACATAGGCTTGGATCCAGACGGTGGCTGGGTCGATCAGCGTGAAGATCGGATCGCCCGCCTTCACCACCGTGCCCGGCTCCGCGTGGCGAGCGACGACCAGCGCATCGTAGGGTGCGACCAGCCGGTGATGGGCGAGAATGGCTTCCTCCTGTCGCAGGGCTGCCGCCGCGTCCAGGCCCTGCGCCCGGATCACTGCCAGATCGGCCTCCGCTACCGCCAGATCGGCTCGCGCCACGTCCTCATCGCGTTGGGCTTCCTCGGCGCGCTGGGCCGAGGCGACTTCGCGCTGCACCAGCCCCTGCTGACGACGGTTCGCCGTCTCGCGCTCGGCGAGCACCGCGCGGGCGCGCACGACTGCGGCATTGGCCTTGGCGAGATTGGCCTTGTTGGTCGCCACTGTCGCATGGGCGCGCGCCACCCGCGCCTCCTGCTCGGCGGAGTGAAGGATGGCCAGTTCCTGTCCCCGGATCACGCTGTCCCCGGCATCGGCGGCAAGAGAGGTCAGCGCGGCACCCACCTCGAAGCCGATACGGCTGAGAACCCGCGCCTCGACGGTGCCGAGTCCGTAAATGCGAAGGGCGACATCGCGTTCAGGTTGAACGACCGTCACCACCAGCGGCCGTTCGGTGAAGAACAGAAAGCCTGCTCCGACAGCCAAGGCCAGAAGAATGCCCGAAAGCCCGATTCGTCGCATCGCCTATTCTCCCCTTGCAGCCAGAAGGCGGCATTGCACGTCGAACAGCCGCAATCCCTCTTCGCGCAGGTCGAACTCGCGCTCACCGAGCGCCCAGCGGATCGCCACCCCCTGCACGAGCGACGTCAGCAGCACCGCCACATCGTCCGGCATGACATCGCCTCGCATAGCCCTTGCTTCCTGTCCCGCACTGACCTCGCGCGCGAGCAGGCGGTGAAAAGCCTTGAGCGTGCTGTTGAACGTGGCGCGCAGCTCCGCATTGGTGACATTCAGCTCGCGCGAGAACAGCAGCATGGGAAGTGCGGGGGTGGTAGCGATCTGCGCGAACTGCGCGGCAATCAAAGCACGCAACCTGGCGATAGGCTCATCGCATCGGCTCAATGCGTCGTCCCACGCCTCCTCCAGACCTTCGGCCACATGCTCGGCCACAGTCTGCCAAAGCGTGTCCTTGGTCGGGAAATGCCTGAACAGCGCCGCCTGGGTGATGCCGATCGACGACGCCACCGCTCCGGTCGTCACACGGTCCGGCCCGATGCTGTCAGCCAATCCCAGGAGGGCGGCGACGATCTCGGCCTTGCGAAGCTCCGCCCGCTTGCGCATAGATTTCCCTATTGTTAGTTATCAGACACTAACTAATATGATAGACCCTTACGCTATGTCAATCGCAAGCGACCATGGATGAATCACTAGCCAAGAGGTCCATATTCGCTGCTCGCTATGACGTAGATGGCGAAGGAAACAGCGAGGTATGTGGCAAGGTCATCCGCCTTGTGCTGTCGGCGAGCACTCCTTCGCCATCGAGACAAGCATGGTCCGGACCTACACCGCAGCCGGTTTTGTCCAACGCAATATGTTGATTGGAACGCACGACGTCCTCGATCCAGCGTATTTTTCGCCGCTTCTGTTCAACAAGCCGGACGCAGCGGAGAGAGCAGGTTCGGGAAAACTGGACAGGTTGGATAAGTGGAGTTTCTGCCGGAAGGCGGCATGATGGCCGCGATAGGAGAGAGACCATGGCGAAACGACTGCGGCGGAACCACACGCCGGCTTTCAAGGCGAAGGTGGCCCTTGCAGCCGTCAGGGGCGAGAAAACGATCGTCGAGCTGAGGCAGCAGTTCGACGTGCACCCGAACCAGATCAGTATGCGCAATTTTTAACTCAGGATCGCCGAGCCCGGTCGCTCGACCGGCCTATATCTAACCCTGACTATCCGTGCTCCCTACGCGGACCAAATCAGGCTTCCCCGATTTCCCTCAGCGCTGCATGGTCGTTCGCGCAACAGCGTGAGCGACCAATGACAGGCAAGCCCAACGGTGACTTCGGGTGACATTGCACTCAGGGAACTAGCCTCGCGCTCGATGTCCATCAAATGAGCGACACCACGTTGTCGACCGTCGACCGAAGGAGGCTAACATTGGACAACAAATTTCTTACCCCTGAGGAGGTCTCGGAACGCTATCGAGGCGGCGTCTCGGTTGGAACGCTTCGGAACTGGCGGGCGATGAAGATCGGCCCGTCGTTCGTTAAGATTGGCAAAGCCGTCCTCTATCCGATCGACGAGCTTGAAGCGTGGGATGAAAGGAATACAGTGAGTTGCCGTGCATCAAGGCGACTCACTGAACTCACTGGTGATCAGCCGTGATGATCACGATTGGTCATTGGGGACATGCCCCATTCCCCGGCACCAACTTCACCGAATTCCAGAAAAATATCTGCAATATCAATACGATATGGATTTTCGTGGAATGATGCACAACCACCCCTCGGGCGACCCCTCGCCCTCGCATGAGGACATCATGCTGACGCACCAGATCGTGAAGATCGGCAAGCCGCTCAACGTCGCCGTGCACGACCATCTGATCGTCGGCAAGCGCGGGCACGCGAGCCTCAAGGCGATGAAGCTGATCTGAGGCACCCTCGGCAAAAACTGCAAGCGCGTAATTGAACAAACAAAACACGGCGTCGGTTTATTTTTCTTTAATTTTGCATATCGCCGTGCATACTTTTAGGGTAGTATCCCCTTGACGCAAGTACGATGATTTGGCATATTGGGGACGTCAAGAGGACGTCGCTGCCATGCCTTCCAAGCTCACCGTCAAACAGTTCTTCGCCGAGTTCCCCGACGATGAGGCTTGCCTGAACCGCGTCATGGAAGTGCGGTACGGGATGCGCCACGCCTGCGGCAAGTGCGGCGTCGAGGCGACGTTCCACAAGATCACTGGCCGCCGCGCCTTCGCCTGCGCCGCCTGCGGGGATCACGTCTATCCCTGCGCTGGTACGATCTTTCAAGACAGCCGCACGTCGCTTCAGTCTTGGTTCTACGCGATCTATCTCTTTATCGCGACGCGCCATGGCGTCTCCGGCAAGGAACTGGAGCGCACGCTTGGCGTGACCTACAAGACCGCGTGGCGCATGGGCCAGCAAATCCGCCAGCTCATGACGACGGCGGATGGCTTCGCCATGCTCAAGGGCCACGTCGAGCTTGATGAGGCGTATGTCGGCGGTCGCCGCCCCGGCAAGCGCGGTCGCGGCGCGGCGGGCAAGACGATCGTCATGGGCATGGCCGAGCGCGGCGGCAAGATCGCAGCCCAGACCATCCCGAACGTAAAGAAGGAGACGCTTCGCGGCGTCGTGCTTGAGAACGTCGAGCCCGGCTCCATCGTCTCGACGGATGAACTGATCAGCTACGGCTTACTAACCGGCGATGGTTACAAGCATGGCACGGTGAAGCACGGCGAGAAGGAATGGAGCTACTACGACTATCGTCATGACGCTGTTCACAACACGAACCGCGTCGAGAGCTTCTGGAAGCTGTTCAAGAAGTCGATTGCATCGACGCACATTCACATCAGCGCGAAGTACGCCGATCGCTACCTTGGCGAGTTCGCTTTCCGGTCGAATCATCGCGTGATGGAGAATGCGATGTTTGATCTCCTGATTGCGGCGCTTTGATCAGCGCCCCAGTCAAGGCGTCAAATTCTGAGCGATTAATAGGCCCCATTCCGAGCGCTTCCTGCTCGGCAATAAAGTCTTGTAATCGCCCGCTTTTTAGGGCTTCGGCGAGTGTTAACACGCTGGAATCCTTGCGATTCTGACTGGCGCATGATACATAAAGAAGCCGGAGCGGTCACCCGCCCCGGCTCGTTACTTTAACAAGAGCATGTGGCAGGTGGGCGCAATCCACCATACCACGAAGGGACGGCATGCCATCCCGGCGCTCCTTGTCCCCGGCGTCTATTCAGCGCCGGTCTGATCCCCCGGACGAGGGATTTCTACGGCGGCCTTTGATGGCCGCCGTTTTATTTCTCAGCCATCGACAAAAGCTTCTGATAGCCCTCAAACCATTTGGCCTTTAGATCGTCGGTCCATCCAGGGTCGAACTCCGGGAATTTTCCCAGAAGTTGCTCTGAAATGGTCCTCGGGACGCCTACGGGCACCGCAGAAATTTTTGGCGCCGCAGCCATAGGCGGCTCAGGTTTCTTGCCGTTGGATTTCGCCCTTCGCCGAGGTGCCGCAGATCGCACCTTACTGTTTTTGGTCAAGAATGGGCTCAGCTGCACCTGAGCCTCGCGAGCAGCGTTCAAAAAGAACGTGATGCCCTTCCGTAGCGTCTCACCTTCGCATGGGTAGGCCCTCTGAAAAGCTTGGCTGAACTCAGAGGGGCTTGAGGTCGCAAGGGAAAGCTTAAAAAGGTCAGCATAGGCTCCCAGAAGAACCGTCTCGAGCGCAGAGGGATATTGATCGGTCTCATACGCGGCAACCAGCCCCTTCAAAGCATCCGTTGGCGTGCCGTCGTCTTCTATCAGTCCGAGAAACTTTAGCGCGGTTATTAGTTGGGTCTGCGTCGCGCCGGACATGGTCCGCATCAAGTCTTTCCCGATCCGATTTGGGATCACATGCTCCTTGAGAGGGGCGAGAAAGTTCCGCAGAGTCTGGTATGCGATGTACGGAGCCGCAACGCGCTTTGTGCCGTCATCCTCTTGGGCCATCCGACCCTCCTAAATTTGCTCCGAATTTAATACCATACCGCGTACCGCGGCGCAAGTATGGCACTTCAATCGCCGATAAATAGTTTGACGGCATGCCAGAGAACTGACTTCCCTTTGAATATGAGGAGGTTAGCTTAAAATGAAAATGGTGATTGTTCGGCCGGCTTGGGGTACGCCAAAGGCGATGGTGGCCGTGGGCGCGTCAAAAACCACGGTTTATGTCGTCAGCCCCGATTCTACGGGAAGACTGAGTCAGGGGCTAACACAACCCGTTGGCGTGCCAAGGGAAGATGTACTGGAATTTAATGCAAAGGAACTGGATGATATGCAGGCCGGGCGGAAGAAGTGGCCGGGAGGGCCTGTCGCCTAAGTTGCAACACTTGCGTCAAGGGGATAATTCCCTTAATGTCGCGTGGTCGCAACGGGCGACCATCGATCGATATCGCCCGCCCTTCCGCAAACTTTGTTCCGAGATATTTCAGTGCAGACGGAACTCTCCGTCCACGGCGCGGAACTCGGCCGGCCGGATCAGCCGGCTATGGGCGACGCGCACGCTGTGCAGCGGACCGTCGAGCTTGCGCGTCCAGAAATCGAGAAATTTCTTCAGCGTCGGAAATTCGGGGGCGAGGTCGTAGTCCTGCCAGATGTAGCTCTGCAGCAGGCGCTGATGGTCGGGCAGGCGGTAGAGGATCTCCGCCGTGGCGAGCCCGTAGCCGGCCATCTGCCTGAGAAAATCGCTGGACGCGTTCAGCTCGAACTTCTTGGCTCCGGTCATCTGGACGAACCTCCAAATCCGCCGCGCGCGGACGGCGCGCAGGCCCTGCCGCTCAAGTCGCCCTTCGTGCGTTCTCCCTTTGCGCGCCTGACGGCGATCACTCCATTCCGGCGCCGGCCGCGCCCGCTCGACGTGAGGCTTCTTCGACTTCCGACTTCTTCGACGTTCAAGCCCTAAACGCCCAAGTCGCGAGCTTCGCATGCGCTTCGCAAATTTTTTCTTGCAAGGCTTGCGCCGCGCTGGCCCAATCCCGACGCCGCGCCGGCGGCCTTCCAGGAAGCAGGAACATCCACCAGGAACATCCACCAGGAACATCCACATGGCGCAGATCATGGTCGAGGGCGCGGCCCTCAACGTCCGCGTCGAGGGCCCCGACGACGGCGAGGCCGTGATCCTCGCCCACCATCTCGGCGGCTCGCTCGAGGTCTTCGACGCCGTCGCGCCAGCGCTCGCCGAACGGTTCCGCCTCGTGCGCTACGACTGCCGCGGCCACGGCGCCAGCGCGGCTTCGCCCGCGCCCTATTCGATCTTCGGCCTCGCGCGCGACGCGATCGCCCTGCTCGACGCGCTCGGGATCGAGCGCGCGCACTGGATCGGCCTCTCGATGGGCGGCATGACGGGGCTCGCCGCGATGCTGGCCGCGCCGTCCCGCATCGGCCGCGCCGCGCTCGCCAACACGGCGGCCAAGGTCGGCTCGCCCGACCTCTGGAACGGGCGCATCCGCGCCGCGCGGCGCGACGGCCCCGCCAGCCTGTCGGAGGCGACGCAGGCGCGCTGGTTCACGCCGGAGTTTCTCGCCGCCGAGCCCGCCGCCGTCGAAAAGGTGATGGCGAATTTCCGCGCGACCTCGGCGGAAGGCTACGCCGGCGGCTGCGCCGCGCTGCGCGACGCGGATCTGCGCGAGGCGATCGGCGGCGTCTCCCACAAGGTTCTGGTCGTCGCCGGGGCGCGCGACCCCTCCTCGCCGCCCGAGCTCGCGGCCTTCGTCGCCGGCGCGATCGAGGGCGCGGGACTGGCGACGCTCGACACGTCGCACATGTCGGCGGTCGAGGACGCGGAAGGATTCGCCGCCGCCGTCCTGGCCTTCCTCGCCGAGCCGCAGGCGAAGACGCGGATGGCCGCGCCGCCGCGAAAAGTCGCCGCGCGCCGCCCGTCCGGGCGCCCGAAGCTCGCCGTCAGGACGCCCGCAGCCCCGCCCGCCGCGGCCAGGGCCGCGCCGGCCAAGGGAAGCGCCGAGGGCGCGGCGAAAGCTCCGAAGACGCCTGCGCCGGCCAAGACGTCGAAAGCGCCGCAGAAGCCCGCGGCCAGGAAGCCGGACGGGACGGCCGGCGCGAAGCCCCGCGGCGCGGGGCCGAAAGACGGGCCCAAAGGCGGTCCGAAGGGCGGCGGCGGGCGGCCCCGTCCGCCTCAGAGCGAGCGATAGGCGCGATGCACGTAGGCGAGCGCCTCAGTCGCCTCGCCGTAGGCGACGGCCTCGACCGCGCCGATCATGATGAGATGGGTGCCGACCTCCTTCGCCTCGACGAGCCGACAGTCGAAGCTCGCGAGGGCGCCCTCGAGAGCGGGCGCGCCGGTGCTGAGCTTGCCCCAGCCGCCTGCCGAAAAGCGCTCCTCGAGCCGATGGCCGCCCCGGCCGGCGAAGACGTCGGCGAGCGGCTGGTGCTCCGGCCGAAGCTCGTTGACGCAGAAAACGCCGTTCTCGAGCATCCGGTCGGCGGTCGGCGAGCCCTTGTGGATGCAGAAGAGCAGCATCGGCGGATCGGCCGAGATCGAAGCGAAGGAGGTCGCGGTGAGCCCGCCAAGGCCGGCCGGGCCGTCCGTCGCGACGATATGCACAGACGCGGCGACGCGGCTCATCGCCTCGCGGAATTGCGCCGAATCCGGCGTAGACGATATCTTCAAAGCCTTCGCCCTCGCCGCGCCAGCTCCTGCCGCCTTGGCGCCTGCCGCCTCGTCCGTCATCGCGCGCCTTTCCATTCTCGCCGTTCCGGCCAATTTTCCCATTCCGGCCAGGACGCCCGCGCCGCGGGGCCTCAGCCTTCCTAAAGCCGTCCGCCGGTCTTGCCAGCGCGCGCGTCAGGACGCAATGTCGCGCCTGCTGGGAATTCTTCGGCGCCCATGGACGCGGCGCCTCCCGCCAACCCGGAGCGCCCGCCCCGCCTCATGGACGTATTCCTGCAGCAGCTCATCAACGGCGTCACCCTCGGCTCGATCTACGGGCTGATCGCGATCGGCTACACCATGGTGTTCGGCATCATCGGCATGGTCAATTTCGCCCATGGCGACGTGTTCATGCTCTCCGCCTTCATCGCGCTGATCATTTTTCTGATTCTGACGCAGATTCTGGGCGTCGGCTCGCTCGCCTTCGCCTTCGTGATCGTGCTGTTCGCCGCGATGGCGCTGACCTCGCTCTGGGCGTGGGCGATCGAGCGCGTCGCCTACCGGCGGCTGCGCGGCTCGTTCCGGCTCGCGCCGCTGATCTCGGCGATCGGCATGTCGATCTTCCTCTCGAACCTCGTCTATGTGCTGCAGGGGCCGCGCAACAAGGCGCTGCCGCCGATGTTCAACGACGTGATCCGGGTGACGCAGGGCGGCGGCTACGACGTCGTCGTCTCCTACAAGCAGGCGCTGATCGTCGGCGTCACCGCGCTGCTGCTCGCCGGCTTCTGGCTCCTCGTCCAGAAGACAAGCTTCGGGCGGGCGCAGCGCGCCTGCGAGCAGGACGCGCGCATGGCCGCCCTGCTCGGCGTCGACGTCGACCGCACCGTCTCGCTGACCTTCGTCATCGGCGCGGCGCTCGCCGCCGTCGCCGGCGTCCTCTACATGGTCTATTACGGCGTCATCAATTCGAGCGACGGCTTCGTGCCGGGCGTCAAGGCCTTCACCGCCGCCGTGCTGGGCGGCGTCGGCTCGCTGCCCGGCGCCGTGCTGGGAGGGCTCGCCATCGGCCTCGTCGAGACCTTCTGGGCCGCCTATTTCTCCAGCGACTACAAGGATGTGGCCGCCTTCTCGATCCTCATCGCGACGCTGATCTTCATGCCGTCAGGCCTGTTTGGCCGGCCCGACGTCGAGAAGGTCTAGCAAATGGCGCCGACGGAAGGCGAACGGCCGCAAGAGCGGCTGCGCCAGTCGCTGAAGGGCGCGGGCCTGGCCGCGCTCCTCATGGCGGCGCTGAGCTTCCCCATCCTCGCCTTCAGGACCGAACAGGACTTCGACAACCGGCTGGCGCTTGCGAGCCGCTGGCCGACGGTCGCCGCCTTCGTCGCCGCCGCCTTCGTCCTGCGCTTCGCCTTCCTCCTCCTCGCCGGCCGCAAGCGGCGCGCCCTGACGACGCGCGCGCCGTCCGAGCGGCGCGCCAAAGTCCTCGCCGCGGCGTGGACATGGGCCGGCGCGCTGGGCCTTGCCGCGCTCCTCGCCTTCCCCGTCGCCGTCACCGCCCTGCTCGGCCCCGCCGGCGCGCTGAAATGGATCGACAATTTCGGCGTGCAGATCCTGCTCTACGTGCTGCTCGGCTGGGGCCTCAACATCGTCGTCGGGCTCGCCGGCCTGCTCGACCTTGGCTACGTCGCCTTCTACGCCGTCGGCGCCTACGCCTACGCGCTGCTGTCCGCGCATTTCGGCCTGTCGTTCTGGCTCTGCCTGCCGATCGCCGGGCTTCTCGCGGCGGGCTTCGGCGCGGCGCTCGGCCTGCCCGTCCTGCGGCTGCGCGGCGACTACCTCGCCATCGTCACCATGGCCTTCGGCGAGATCATCCGCCTCGTGCTCGTCAACTGGACGGCGCTGACCAACGGCGACGCCGGGATCGGCTCCTTCCCGCGCCTCACCTTCTTCGGCTGGCCCTTCGTTCCGGGCCCGCACGGCGCGTCCGCCCTGCTCGGGCTGAAATTCGCGCCGGTCCACCGGCTGATCTTCCTGTTCTACCTGATCCTCGCGATCGCCCTCGTCGTGAATTTCCTCACCCTTCGCCTGCGCAAGGCGCCGCTCGGGCGCGCCTTCGAGGCGCTGCGCGAGGACGAGATCGCGGCCAAGGCGCTCGGCGTCGACACGGTCGCCGTCAAGCTCGCCGCCTTCTCGCTCGGCGCCTCGATCGCCGGGGTCGCCGGCGCGCTGTTCGCGGCGCGGCAGAACTTCGTCTCGCCGACGAGCTTCACCTTCATGGAGTCGGCGACGATCCTCGCCCTCGTCGTGCTCGGCGGCGCCGGCTCGCAGCTCGGCGTCGCGCTCGCCGCGGTCGCGATCATCGGCGGCTCGGAGCTCCTGCGCGAGCTCGACGCCCTGAAAAACCTGTTCGGCCCATCCTTCGATCCGACGCAGTACCGCATGCTGATCGTCGGCCTCGCCATGGTCGCGGTGATGAACTGGCGCCCGCGCGGCCTCGTCTCGCTGCGAACCCCGACGATCTTCCTGCGCCGCCCGAAGCTCGTCGTCGGGGCGCTCGCCGGCGAGGGCCGCGGCTGATGAGGCCGCCGCTCCTGCGCGTCGAGAACCTCGCCATGCGCTTCGGCGGGCTCTCGGCCGTGCAGTCGCTCGATTTCGAGGCGAAGGTCGGCGAGGTCACGGCCCTGATCGGGCCGAACGGGGCCGGAAAGACCACCGTGTTCAACTGCGTCGCCGGCTTCTACCGCCCCTGCGGCGGGCGCATCGCCCTGACCATAGCGGCGCCCGGGGCGAGCCTGAGCGACACCCAATGGCGGGCGCGGCTCGACGCGGCGACCAGAGCGCCGCGGCGCGCGCTGAAGGGCGGCGCCTGCGACATCTTTCTCCTGGAGCGCATGCCGGGCCACGAGATCGCGCGCGCCGGCGTCGCCCGCACCTTCCAGAACATCCGCCTCTTTCGCGGCATGACGGCGCTCGAGAACCTTGTCGTCGCGCAGCATCGCGCCCTCGTCGGCGGCCCGCTCGACCTGCCGGCGCGCCTCGGCTTCGGCTTCGGGCCGCGCGCCTACGGCGCGCGCGAGGCGCGCGCGCTGGAGACCGCCCGCTACTGGCTCGAGCGCGCGGGGCTGCTCGAGCGCGCCGACGAGCCGGCCGGCGCCCTGCCCTATGGCGCGCAGCGTCGGCTCGAGATCGCCCGCGCCATGGCCGGCGCGCCCGTCCTGCTCTGCCTCGACGAGCCCGCCGCCGGCCTCAACCCGCATGAATCGCACGAGCTCGCCGCGCTCATCGGCAGCCTGCGCGACGAGCACGGCGTCTCGATCCTGATCATCGAGCACGACATGTCGGTCGTCATGAGAGTCGCCGACCATATCGTCGTGCTCGACCACGGCGTGAAGATCGCCGACGGGACGCCGGCGCAAATCCGCGCCGACGAGGCGGTGATCAAGGCCTATCTCGGCGTCGACGACGCGGCCGAGGCGGCGAGCTTTCCGGCGTGAACGCGCGCGCGCCCCTCCTTTCGGTTCGCGGCGTGCGCGCCGGCTATGGCGGCGTCGAGGCGCTGCGCGGCGTCGACCTCGACGTCGGCGACGGCGAGATCGTCACGCTGATCGGCGCCAACGGCGCCGGCAAGACCACCCTGATGATGACCATCTTCGGCGATCCGCGCGCGTCGGCCGGCGAGATCCGCTTCGACGGGCGCGATCTCACGAAGCTCCCGACGCATGAGATCGCAAAACTCGGCCTCGCCCAGTCGCCCGAAGGCAGGCGCGTGTTCGCCCGCATGAGCGTGCGCGAAAACCTGCAGATGGGCGCCATGCTCGCCGGCGGCGCGCATTTCTCGCAGGACCTCGAACGCATGTTCGCGATCTTCCCGCGCCTCAAGGAGCGCGCCGGCCAGCGCGGCGGCACGCTGTCGGGCGGCGAGCAGCAGATGCTCGCCATCGCGCGCGCGCTGATGAGCCGGCCGCGTCTGCTCATGCTCGACGAGCCTTCGCTCGGCCTCGCCCCGCTCGTCGCCAGGCAGATTTTCGAGGTTTTGCGCGACCTCAACCGGGACGGCCTCTCGGTGTTCCTCGTCGAGCAGAACGCCTTCCACGCGCTTTCGCTCGCCCATCGCGCCTATGTCATGGTCAATGGCGAGATCACGCTTTCGGGCGGCGGGCGCGAGCTGCTGGCGCGCCGCGAGGTGCGCGCCGCCTATCTCGAGGGCGGGCTTTGAGCGCGCTTGCGGCCTTCCTCGCGATCAGCGTCGCGCTGTGCGGCTCGGCCGCCTTCGCCGCCGGGCGGGCGGCGGCGCTCGCCTGGAGCCCGCGCCCGGTCGCCGCGCTGTACGGGCTGCTCATCGCGCTCGCCGCGCGATTCCTGCATTCTGCGCTGGCCGGCGAACCGCTCCTCAGCGCGCGCGGCTTCGCTCTCGACCTCGGCGCGGCGCTGGCGTTTCTTTCCGTCGGCTACATGCTCGCCCGGCGGCGGCAGATGCGGGTTCATTACGGCGCCCTTCTCGCGCGCGAAAAAGGCGGACAGGGAGACTGACGATATGAAACGGTTGAGGTTTTTCGCGGCCGCCGCGCTCGCTCTGGCGCTCGCCGGCGCCGCGCCCGCGTCGGCCGACGTGCAGATCGGCGTCGGCGCGCCGATCACCGGTCCCGACGCCGCCTTCGGCGCGCAGCTGCGCAACGGCGTCGAGCAGGCCGCGGCCGACATCAACGCGAAGGGCGGAATTCTCGGCCAGAAGATCGTCGTCCATGTCGGCGACGACGGCGCCGACCCCAAGCAGGGCGTCTCGGTCGCCAACAAATTCGTCGGCGAGCAGGTCGCCTTCGTCGTCGGCCACTTCAATTCCGGCGTGACCATGCCGGCGTCCGACGTCTACGCCGAGAACGGCGTGCTGCAGATCACGCCCGGCTCGACCAATCCCAAGATCACCGAGCGCGGGATCGCGACGCTGTTCCGCACCTGCGGGCGCGACGACCAGCAGGGCGCGGTGGCGGCGAAATTCCTCGCCGGCCTCAAGGACGCGAAGATCGCCATCGTCCACGACAAGACCACCTACGGCAAGGGCCTCGCCGACGAGACGAAGAAGAACCTCAACGCGCTGGGGATCAGGGAAGTCCTCTACGAAGGGCTGAACAAGGGCGAGAAGGATTTCTCGGCCCTCGTCTCCAAGATCAAGGGCTCGGGCGCGACGATCGTCTATTGGGGCGGCGTGCACACCGAGGGCGGCCTGCTGCTGCGCCAGATGCGCGACCAGGGGGTGAGCGCGCCGCTGATGGGCGGCGACGGCATCGCCTCCGACGAATTCGCCGCCATCGCCGGGCCGGGCGTCGAGGGCGCCTTCATGACCTTCCCGCCCGACCCGCGCGAGCGCCCGGAGGCGGCCGGCGTCGTCGGCGCGTTCAAGGCGAAGAACTATAATCCCGAAACCTACACGCTCTACGCCTACGCCGCCGTGCAGGTCCTGAAACAGGCGGCCGAGGCCGCGAAGTCGCTCGATCCGCAGGAGATGGCCGCCGTGATGCACTCGGGCCGGAGCTTCGACACGGTGATCGGCCCCCTGAGCTTCGACGCCAAGGGCGACGTGACGCGGGCCGACTACGTCGTGTTCGAATGGCGCAAGGGCCCGGACGGGCGGATCACCTACAAGCAGATGTAGGCGCTCTCAGGAGCGCCCGCTCACCACTCGTGCTCGGCGCCGACGCCGACCGACACCGCGCCGGTCGCGTCGATCACGCCGCGGGCCTTGACCGCGCGCCAGATGTCGAAGGTGACGCCGACGCCGGTCTGCTGCGGCGTCGCGCCCGACTGAATTCCGACGTTGACGCGATCGCCGAGGAAATTCGACAGCGGATTGCTCGAATCGCCGGCGCCCAGCCCGAGCGAGCGGCGCAGCTCCTCGAGCGCGTCGTTGCCGCCGGTGTAGATCGCCACCGCCTGCGCCAGCATCAGGGCCTGCGTCGGCGAGAGCTGGCCGGACGACGTGCCGAACAGGAGGCGCGACATCACCTCGTCCTGCGGCAGGTCGGGGCTCGACGTGAACGAGAAGGCGGGATCGGACGGCGGCCCGCTGACGCCGACGTTGATCGAGGCGCCGCCGGCCTGCGTCGAGGCGAGGAAGTCGAGCTCGGGATTGAGGTCGCCCGAGAAGGTGAGGTTGGCCCTCGTGAAGTCGAGATCGCTCGTCAGGATGCGCAGCCGGCCGGTGACGAGGCTGAAGGCGCCGACCGGCTTCGGATTCTGCAGCGTGCCGGTGAGCTTGAGGCCGCCGCCGAGCGTCGCGTCGAGGCCGCGCCCGCGCACGCGGATGTGGCCCGGCGCGTTGATCGCAAGGTCGAGCGCGGCGTCGAAGGCCGCCCCGGCGCGCCTGGCGCGCGCGTCGAGCGCGAGGCGGGCGGCCGCCGTCGGCGTCGGAGCGATGTGGCGCCCCGGCAGCGGGCGCAGCGAAGCGGGCAGCCGGTCCGGGATCTGGATGTCGAGCGAGAGGATGTCGACCTTGCCGCCGACGCGCGGGTTTTTCGCGAGCGGGCCGGACAGCGTCATGTCGAGATTGGCGACGCCGGTGGCGATCGCGCTCTGCACGAGCTGGGCGTTGCGCCCGGAAAGGCGGATGTCGCCGGGAAAGCCCGCCGCCGGATCGACGCGGACGGAGCCTGAGGCCGAGAGCGTTCCGCCGTTGGGCGTCGAGGCGCTGGCGCGCTCGATGGTCAGCATGTCGCCCTTGGCGACGACTTTCGCATTGATCGCGTCGAGCCGCACGCCCTGGTCGACGTCGCGGAAGGAGCCGCCCGCAAGGCTCGCCGAGCCGAAGACCTGCGGCTTGGCCAGCGTTCCGCCGACGCGCCCGTCGATGGCGACGCTTCCCTTGACGTTGCGCCCGGCCGCCGACATCGAGCGGTTGGCGATCCCGGCGTCGAGCGCGCCCTTGACGGCGAGGTCGAGCGCGCCCTCGGCCGACATCGGCGCCGAGCCCTTGATCGTGAAGCGCCCGGCGGGCGGCGCGGCGATCGTCGCGTCGGTCGTGACGCGCCCGTTCTCGAAGCGGCCGGAGGCGGAGACGGCGATCGGCGGCAGGCCGGCCGATTTCGTCTGCGGCGCCGTCAGGCCCGCTATGGACAGCTTGTAGGCGCCGGTCGGCGCGCCCGCCGGGCCCGAGACGTTCGCCTCGCCGTCGAGCGTTCCCGAAAGGCCAAGGCCCGGGCTCGCGATCTCGGCGACGGAGAGCGGGATTCTGCGCGCCGCGACCTTGAGGTCGAGCGTCTCGCCGGCGCGCCCGTCGATCGAAAGGCGTCCGCCGCCGAGGTTGAAGGCGAGGTTGCGGAACGCCGCCCCGCCGTCGGCGATGGTGACGGAGGCCGGGCCGGCGAGAGCGATGCGCTCGCGCCCGCGCGAGACGTCGAATCTGGCGAGGTCGATGCGCACGGGCGTCTGCGCCAGCACGCGGGCCCTGGCGTCGAGCGAGAAGCCGCTCGCCAGCGCCGACAGGGTCACGTCGCTCGCGTCGCCCGAAGGGCGCGCGTCGAGCCTCACGCGCGAGACGGTTTGCCCCGCGACGCGCGCCTCGTCGATCGCGGCCGAGCCCGAGACGCGCGGGCTGCGGTAGAGGTCGCTCGCCGACAGATCGGCGGAGAAGCGCGAGAGCGAAACGTCGAAGGCGGAGACGTCGCGCCCGCTGCCCTTGAGGCTCGCGTCCTGGCGGCCTCCCTCGTGCGAGAAGGCGGCCTCGACGTCGAGCGCGCCCGAAAGCTTGCGCAGGGCGAGCGCCGAGAGGTCGTCGAGGTTTGGCGCGCTGACCGAGAGCTGGCCGGCGGCGAAATTGTCCGCGTCGAGCGACAGCGCGCCCCTGGCGCTCGCCGAGCCGATCGAAAGGTCGAGATCGGAAAGCGCATAGCCGCCGGCGGCCGGACGCGACAGCCTCAGGCCGCCGCGCGCCGGCTTGCGGTCGATCTCGCCGTCGAGCGAAAGGCGCGCGTCGAGGTCGCCGCGCAAATCCTTCGCCTGCGCCTTCACTTCGAGGCGCGGCACCGGCCGGCCGATGAGGCTCGCGTCGCGGATCGCGATCGTCGCGTCGGCGTCGGGCTTGTCCAGCGTGCCGGTGAGATGGGCGGAGATTTCGGCCGCGCCTTTCGCCCGCGCGTCGGCCTTCGACAGGTCGGGCGCGAGAATCTGCGCGGTGAGATCGGCGAGCGCCGGAGTCGCCGCGCCGTCGACGCGGGCGCTGGCGTTCGGGCCGTTGAGGCGCAGATCCTTGAAGCCGAAGCCGCCGTCCGGGTCGAGCCGCGCCGCGCCAGCGAGCGTCAGCGTCCCGCCGAACAGCCCGTCGACCGCCGAAAGCCCCGTCGCGAAGCGCTCGGCCCTGGCGTCGAGATTGGCCGAATAGCGGTTCGAGCGCGGCGTGCCCTCGACGTCGGCCTTGAGCTTCGCCGCGCCGGCGAGCGTGAGGTTCGCAAGGCCGGAGAAGCGCGAAAGGTCGGGGAAGGCGGCCTCGAGGCGCCCGCGCAGCTCGCTCTTGGCGAGGCGGCCCTTGAAGCCCGCCGACAGGCTCTCCGACTTCAGGTCCAGCGCGTCGAGATCGGTGCCGCCGCGGATGTTAGCGCGGCCGCGCAGCGTGAGGCTCGCCTGCGAGCCGACCGCCCTGGCGAGCGACGGGTTCGCCAGCGCGAGGCCTTTCAGCGCGGCGTCGGCGGACAGGTTGAGGACGGTCGAGGCCTCGCCGATGGGGCCGCTCGGCGCGGCCTTGAAGCTCGCCTCGAGCCGGTCGAAGGCGGCGGCGGGCAGGCGCGCGCGCTCGGCTTCGAGCGTCGAATCGACGGTCGGCTGGTCGAGCGCCCCGCGCACCGCCGCGTTGAGGGCGAGGCGGCCGATCTCGAGGTCCTTGAGCTTCGTGCCCGCGCCGTCGTTGGCGACGTTCTCGGCCATGATCGTGATATCGGCCTGCCTGTCCTTCGACACCGCGCCCTTGACGACGAGCCGCGCGGCGGCGGCGGTGAGCGCGACGCCCGGGATGTCGACGCTCGAATCATCGTTGAAGGCGACGTTGCCGGAAAGGCGGGTCGTTCCGGCGAAGACCGGCGCGGCGACGTCGGGCAGCATGCCGGACACTTCCGCGGCGAGGTCGAAGCCGAAGCGCCGGCCGGCGCCCTCGCGGTTCAGCGCCGCGTCGCCCTTGGCGCCGACGCCGGGCCCGGCGTCGAACAGCAGCTTGGCGTTGAAGGCGTCGAGCGCGCCGGCGCCGTCGATGTTGAGGCGCACCGGCGGCCGGTTCGGAATGTTGGCGAGCTCGGAGATGATGCCGCCGGCCGGCTCGTCGAGATTGACCTTGAGGTCGAGCCGCTGCGTGCCGGGCACGAGGTTGAGGCGGACGTTGACCGTCGCCGGCTTGTCGAGGCGCTGCGCGTCGAGAAAGAACTGCAGCCCCTCCGCCGGCGGTCCGAGCTTGGCGTAGCCGCCGGTCGAGAAGGCCGATTCGACGCCGAACACCGGCTTGCTGAGGTCGGCTCTTGCGAGCGTGAACTGCCTGATGTCGACGCGCAGCGGCAATTCGGGCAGCAGAGGCTGGTCTTCGCCCGAGACGGGCGTCTCCGCCGGGATCGGCCGGCGCGGCATCTTCACCTCGTCGACGTCGAGCTGGTCGACCTCGAGGCGCCGCTGCAGCAGGGCGAGGCGGCGCCAGACGATGCGCGCCTTGTTGATCGACAGCCAGACGCCGTCGCGGTCGGCGATCTGGAGATTGCGGATGGTGGCGTCGGACGACAGCGCGCCCTCGATCGCGCCGATCGAGACGCGGCTTTCCGGCGTCGAGAGGGCGCGCGAGATGAGGTCGGCGAGCACGCCCTTCTGCTCGTCGGCGGCGCGGCCGCCGACGGCGAAGGCGACGAGCCCGGCGCCGACGATCGCCAGCGCCAGCATGGCGGCGAGCGCCGAGAGGGAGATGATCCTGCGCCGCGCCATCAGAAGGGCTGCCCGATGCTGACGTAGAAGGCGACCGGATAGTCGCCGTCGCGCGGGTTGAGCGGCCGGGCGAAATCGACCCTGATCGGTCCGATCGGCGTGTAATAGAGGAGGCCGAGGCCGGCCGCCATCCGCGTGTCGCCGCAGCCGCCGCTCGGGATCGAATCGCAGTAGGCGCCGCCGACGTCGAAGAAGGGCGCGACGCCGAAGTCGCCCCAGACCTTGAGACGCGCCTCGAGCGTGGCGTTGAAGGCGGAGAGGCCGCCGACGGTGTAGCCCTGCCATGTGCGCGGGCCGACCGAATTGTAGCGGTAGCCGCGCAGCGTCGCGAGGCCGCCCTCGTAGAAGCGGTAGTTGGCCGGGAGCGAGGCGAGGCCGCCGTCGACGCCGAAGATCGAGCCGAAGCCCGCGCGCGCGGCGAGCACGTAGTCGGCGGACTCGTCGATGGCGTAATAGGCCGAGCCGGCGACGCTCGCCTTGGTGAAGCCGGCCGAGCCGAACACGCCCGGATAGGGCGTCACGGTCGCGGCGAGGCGGAAGCCCTGCGTCGGGTTGAGCAGGTCGTTGGTCCCGTCGTAGCGGATCGACAGCGGGACGCCGAGGAAGGCGTAGTCGACGCGTCCGAGCGAGTCGGTCGCCTCGCCCTTCTCGAACTTGAGGCCGGCCTGCAGCTGCAGGCTCTCGTCGACGCGGTAGCGCAGCGCCGCCGTGCCGCCGGCGAGCTGATAGGCGTAGCCGCCGAAGTCGCCGCCGCCGGCGCGGTTCAGCTCGGCGGCGCCGCTCGCCAGAAAATCGACGCGCGAACCCCACAGCGCCGGCTTGACGAAGCTCGCCGAGACGCGCCCGCCGAGCCCGGCCTCGCTGAAATTCTGCTCGCCGAAGGGGCCGGCGCCGGTGGTGAGGCCATAGACGCGCGGCGTGTAGAAGGCCGCGCCGTCGAGGCGCAGGCTTTCCGCTCCGCCAAACAGGTTGCGGTTCTCGTAGTAGACGTTGCCCATCGGGCCGTCGACCGTCGAATAGCCGGCGGTGAAGCCGACGAGATTGTTCGCGCGGTCGCCGACCTCGATGAAGACCGGCAGATTGCCCGAGGCGTCGAGATGGTCCGCCTCGCGGATGCGCACCGAGCCGACGGCCGGAATCGAGGTGATCGAGCGGCGCGTCTCGGAGAGCGCGCGCGGGGTGTAGGGCTGCCCCTCCTGCAGGTAGACGAAGGAGCGCACGATCGCCGGGTCGAAGCCCTGCGGCCCCGTGATCGACACCGCTCCGAAGCCCGCCTGCGGCCCCGGCGTCACCGTGAAGGCGACGTCGACCGTCCCGTTCGCATGGTCGACGACCGGCTGCGGGAGCGGCGCCTTGACGAGCGGATAGGAGCGGGCGCGGAAATAATCGACGAGCCGCGCGTTGGCGGCGCGGATGTCGGCGGCTTTGGCCGGATCGCCGGGCTTCAGCCTCGTCACGTAGTCGGGCGGGACGTCCGGCGGAAAGGGCGCGCCCGCGCCGTCGAGGACGGCGATCCGGCGCAGGGCGAACAGTTCGCCCGTGTGGACGACGATCGTGACCGGAACGAGGGCGCGGCCGCGATAGGCCTCGGCCGCCCGCGCCAGGCTCGTCAGCTCGCCCGCGCCCATGAGCTTCTGCTCGGCGCCGCCGACGCGCGCGAAGATCTTCGCGTTGAAATAGCCCTGCGCCCACAGGGCGTCGAGGAGCGGGGCGAAATCGGCGCCGACGCGCAGGGCGAGCGCCGCGCCGTCCGAGGGCGGATCGCGCCGCAGCCGGTAGGCGACGGAAGCGTCCTGCAGCGACGGCTTGACGCCCTCGTCGCCCTCGACGACGAAGTCGATCGCATAGGGCAGGCTTTGCGGCGTCGGCTCGAGCGGCTTCTCGGAGCCGAACAGCCCGAAGAAGTCGAAGGCGAGCGCCGCGCCCGGCGCGGCGGCGAGCGTCAGGAGGCCGGCGAGCGCCGCGCGGCCGGGGAACGCCAGGAGGCCGGCGATGGGCGGAGCGGCGAGGACGCGCGCGGCCGACCCGAAACCTCGTCCCCTGCGCCCCATTCCTGCTCCCTGCGCCGTTTCGCCCGCGCCGCGGCGGCCCCTCCTCGCGCTCCCCGAAGGAACGCGCCCGACGTGTCTTGGCGGGCAAACGTGAATTTTGCCCGTGCGGACGAGGTTAACGCTTTCTTAACGCAGGGTCTGTTGCGCGAAAGCCTCAGGTCTTCTCTTCCCCCGCCCACTGGCGTCCCTGCGTGATGAGGCGGGCGCTGCGGTGGCCGAGCAAATAGATCCACAGCCAGCTCAGCGCGACGCCGAGCCGGTTGCGCAGGCCGATGAGGAAGTAGATGTGGATGATCCCCCACAGCCACCAGGCGAACGAGCCTTTCACCTTGATCCAGCCGAAATCGGCGATCGCCGCCCGCTTGCCGATGGTCGCGAGGCTGCCGACGTGCCGGTAATGGAACGGCGCCGGCGCAGGCTTGCCGGCGAGGCGCGCCTTGATGACGGAGGCGACGTAGACGCCCTCCTGCTTGGCCGCGGGGGCGATGCCCGGCACGGGCGCGCCGTCCGGGCCGGCGATCGAGACCGTGTCGCCTACCGCGAAGATGTCCTTGTGGCCGGGAACCGTCAGGTCGGGCTCGACGAGGAGGCGCCCGACGCCGTCGGCCGGCGCGCCGAGCCATTGCGCCGCGGGCGAAGCCTGCACCCCCGCCCCCCAGAGGATGGTGCGCGCCGGCAGGACCTGTCCGCCGAAGGTCACGCCTTCGGCCGAGCACTCGGTGACCGGCGCGCCCGTCCGCACCTCGACGCCGAGCCTCTCGAGCGCCTTTTCGGCGTAGGCCGAAAGATCCTCGGTGAAGCCGGGCAGGATGCGCGGGCCGGCCTCGATCAGCACCACGCGGGACTTGCGCGTGTCGATGGCGCGGAAATCCTCGACGAGATTCTCATGCGCGAGCTCGGCGATGGTGCCGGCGAGTTCGACGCCGGTCGGCCCGGCGCCGATGATGACGAAGGTGAGCAGCGCGGCGCGCTTTTGCGGATCGGCCTCGCGCTCGGCCCGCTCGAAGGCGATGAGCACGCGCCGGCGAATCGTCGTCGCGTCCTCGAGCGTCTTGAGGCCGGGGGCGAAAGGCTCCCATTCGTCGTGGCCGAAATAGGCGTGGCGCGCGCCCGTCGCCAGGATCAGCGTGTCATAGGCGACCGAGCCGCCGTCCTCGAAGGAGACCGTCTTGCCCGCCGGATCGATCCCGTCGACGCTCGCGAGCAGCGTCGTCACGTCCTTGCGCCGCGCCATCAGATGGCGCACCGGCCAGGCGATCTCGGAGGTGGCGAGCGAGGTCGTCGCCACCTGGTAGAGCAGCGGCTGGAACAGATGGTGGTTGCGCCGGTCGACGATGGTGATCCTGACGGGGGCGCCTTTCAGTTTCTGCACGGCGTGCAGGCCGCCGAAGCCGGCCCCTACGACGACGACATGGTGCAGCGGGGTTTCCATCGCAGGCCTTTCTCGCTGGGCGCGCCCGGGGGGGCCGCCCTCTAGCCATTTTGATCTGGCGCTTAACCCGCACGCGGCTTGGGGGGGCGCCCGGCGCCGCGCTTTGCGGCGCCGGGCGCCCTCTGCTATCGAGACGGCGCAGGCCCCGCGCGGCGCGGCGCGGCGACCAGGGAGAGCGCGATGGGCGGACGATGGCTGCGCGCGGCGGCGCGCTTTCTCGGCGTCCTGATCGTCCTGTTCTCGGCGCTGTGGGGCGCGCTCGCGCTGTGGTTCCAGCTCCCCCTCGAGCAGACGCCGCGGCTCGCCGTGATCGCCGCCTTCCTCCTCCTTGCGGGGCTGACGCTCGCAGGCCTGTTCCGGCGCCGCCTGCGCGACGCCTTCATCGCCTACGCCGCCGCCTTCGCGGCGCTGCTCCTGTGGTGGGGGACGATCCATCCCTCGAACGACCGTGATTTCGCGCCTGCGGTCGCCCATGGCGTCACCGGCGTCCTGCGCGGCGACGAGCTGACGGTCCAGAACGTGCGCAACTTCAACTGGCGCAGCGAGCAGGACTTCGACGAGAACTGGGAGGAGCGCAGCTACGACCTCGAAAAGCTCGAGGGCGCGGACTTCTATCTCGTCTATTTCATGGGGCCGCTGATCGCCCACTCGATGGTCAGCTTCAATTTCGAGGGCGGGCGCCATCTCCTGTTCTCGATCGAGATCCGGCCGGAGCGGCATGAAGCCTTCTCGGCGCTCGGCGGATTCTTCAGGAAGTTCGAGCTGATCTTCCTCGCCGGCGACGAGCGCGACTACCTGTTCCTGCGCAAGGAGAGGGGGGAGGACGCGCGGCTATTCCGCCTGCGGCTGACGCAGCCCCAGGCGCGCAAGCTGCTGCTCGAATACATAAGCGAGGCGAACGCGCTCGCGGCGCATCCGCAATTTTACAACACGCTGACGGCGAACTGCAATTCGACCATCTTCGTGATGATCCGCAGCCTGTTCCCGAATTTCCCGAAAGACTGGCGCGTGGTGCTCAACGGCTTCCTGCCGGGCTTCTTTTACGACCATAACCTCGTCGACACGCGCGTTCCGCTCGACGAGCTGATCGCCCGCGCCCATGTCACCGACCGTATCGCTCCGGGACTCTCGGAGGCGGAATTCGGCGCAAGATTGCGCGAGAATCTGCCCGACCCCAACCGCTGAGCCGCCTCTCGCCCTCCTCGCCCGCGACAATTCGCGCCGCGCGCCGATCTTCCGGCGGCGATTTCGCGTTTCCTCCCGCAATGCAGCATAGCGCGCCGCGGCGCGCAAAGGAGCTTACGCCGGAAACGGCGCAGGCAACGCGAACGGCGGCTTGAGCGTTGAGGACGCGGCGGGCTCCAAGACCCGCGGAACGGGAGCGCGAGGCCGCGCAAGGGAGACACATAATGAAATCAATCATGCTCGCCCTGCTTCTCACCGTCGGCGTTGCGGGCGCCGCGGCGGCCGATCAGCCCGGCGAAGACTGGATCAGTCTCGCCAACCTCAAGGCGAAGCTGCAGTCGCTGGGCTATACGGGCGCGCTCGCCGAGGCCGACGACGGGCGATGGGAAGGCCTCGCCGTCAAGGACGGCGCGATCTTCAAGTTCGAGGCCGATCCGCTGACCGGCGAGATCAGGCGAAGCTGGCCGATGAGCGACGGCGATCTTTGAGGCAGCTCACGCGACAAGCTCGCCGTAGATTTTCATGGCCTCGTCGCCATAGTCGCGCCAGCCGCCGAAGGACTTGACCCTGGCGAGCGCCTTCGCGCCCATCGCGTCGCGCAGGTTCGGGTCGTCGGCGAGGCGCTGCAGCCGCTCGGCGAGGGCGTCGACGTCGCGCGCGGGGAAGATGAAGCCCTCCTCGCCGTCGCTCACGATGTCCTCGACGCCGGTGTTCGGCGTCGCGATCACCGGACAGCCGCAGGCCATGGTCTGCGCCAGCACCATGGCGAGCCCTTCCTCGAGGCTCGGCAGGACCATGACGTGGCTGGCGCTCATGCGCTCCTTGAGCTTCTCCTGCGGCATGTGGCCGACCGCCCGCGCCTCCTTCGGCCACAGGCCGCGCGCCTTCAGAAGCTCCATGACCGGCGCCGACGTCGAGCCGACGAAGGTCAGGCTCTTGTTCGGATGCTCCACCTTGTCGAAGGCGGCGCACAGATAGGGCAGGCCCTTGCGCAGGCTCATGCCGCCGACGAAAAGCACGTCGAAGCGCCCGGCGGCGGGCGCGCCGGCGGGCGCGAAGCGGGAGAGATTCACCCCGTAGGAAAGCCGCCGCATCTTCTCGAGCGGCACGCCGCGGTCGAGGAAGGTGCGCAGCACGAAGCTCGAGGGCACGGTGACGCGGTCGGCCTCGGCGTATTCGGCCTCCTCGACCGCGATCACGCGCGGGTCGACCGGCTCGCCCGGAACGCCCCAGCGGGCGTTCTCGTCGGCCAGGATCTCGCTCTGCGCGCGGATGTGGGTCGAGCCGCGGTCGCAGACATAGGCCGCGCCGCGGCTTTTCGCGCGCCGTCCCGCCTTCAGGCTCGAGCCCGACAGGCCGACATAGACGTCGCAGGGCGGCAGCTTCGCGGCGGCGTAGGCGGCGAAGCTTTCGGCGTCGAGCCGCTCCCACAAGCCGATCGCGGGGTCCGGCAGCCGATCCTTCCACGGAAAGGCCATGTAGGCGCCGTGGACGAGAGGGAAACTGTGGATCAGCTCCTGCGGAATCTTCTCGTTCTTCAGCTTGAAGCGCGGATAGCCGGTCATGACCCCGGCGAGGGCGTCGCGCGCGAACAGCTCGCGGGCGAGGTCGAAGGTGTGGAACTTGCCGATGGTCGAGAGGGCGACTTTCACGGGGCGGGCTCTCGCTGGCCAGAACGGAACGGTTTCGTCAGAAGGGCTTCGCCGGGGCGCCGGACGCGGCCTCGGCGAAGGAGAGCCACGCGATGTAGACGCAGACGGCGGCGATGAACGCCTCCGAGACGAGCATGCCGATCGCCGCGCCGTCGACGCCGACGAGCAGGCCAAGGCCCCAGGACACGGCGACGCACAGGAGCGCGGCGACGAGCGACCAGCCGGCGAGGCCGACGTGCCGGTTCGTCGACATCAGCAGGATGCGCGGCACATGCCAGATTCCGCCGATCGCCGCATAGGCCAGCAGCCAGGCCATCAGGCTCGGGACGAAGGGGATGCGTCCGTGCGTCCAGATTTCGAGCAGGAACGGCGAGACGAAGTAGAGGACGACGCTGAGCGCGACCGACTGCGCCGCGCTGAGGAGCGCCGAACGCCGGTACAGCGCGCGCGCGGCGCTCATGCCGCCATGCCCGTAGAGACGCGAGAACTCCGGTCCGAGCGCATGGCTGAACATGGCGGTGACCTGCACGGCGATGCGGGCGATGGTGCGGTAGGTGTTGAACAGGGCGACGGCGGTCGTTCCCGAAAGGGCGCCGACGAGCAGCGTCACCCCCTGGAAGCTCAGCGCGTTGGCGAGGGGAAAGGCCATGAAGGAGACCGCCGGCCGGGCGACGCTCATGAGCTCCTCCTTGCTCGCCGCGGCGAAGCCGAGGCGCAGACCCTGGCCGTCGCGCTGGCCGAGGACGGTCAGCAGCGCCGTCCCGAGGCAGCGCCCCGTGAAGCCGGTGAGGGCGACGCCCGAGAAGGTGCGGAACAGCGCAAGGCCCAGCATGTAGCCGGCAAATTCGGTCAGGCGCGAGATCTGCCCGAGCATGGTGCCGACGGCGTAGCGGCCGGTGGCGCGGAACACCGCCTCCGACAAGCCGCCGTAGAGGGCGACGAGCACGCCGCACAGCAGCGCGGCGAGGGCCACGCGCATGTCGAAAGTCATGTAGGCGGGCAGCGGCGCGAGCAGCGCGACGGGGACGAGCAGCAGGCCGAGGCCGCCGCAGACGACGGTCATGAACAGCTGCGCGCTCTGGTAGACGCGGTTGGCCTCAATGAGGTCGGCGCGGCCCACGGCCATCGCCATCTTGTTGCCGGCCGCCGTGACCATGCCGACGTCGGCCATCACGACATAGGCGGGGATCGCCGAAAGCAGCAGCCACGACCCGTAGGTCGCCGGGTCCCAGAAATAGAGGAAGAGCGGCAGCGAGAAAAGCTGGATGGCGATGCTGACGACCTGGCCGAAGGCGTTGGCGCCGAAGCCGAGTATGATCCTGCGAAGCATGCCGGCGCCCGCTCCAAAACTCGTCTCGCAACTCTATTGCGCCCTCTAGAGGGGCGCCATGATGAAGTCAAGGTTTGTCCCAACGAGCCTCGCGCGCGGGCCGCCGATAAACAGCGCTCCGGCGCTTATGACTGCATGAAAGCTGGGCGTTCTCAGCCTCGCTGCGGCTTTTCGTCTCGATAATGTTGCCGAAACTCCGGACGGCGGCGGTTCCGTCGCGGAGCGCGGCCCGCGCAGCCTCGTCTTCGACCCGACCCGGGGGCGGCGCGGGCCGCGCTCCGGCGATTCCCTCGCGCCGCACGCCGTACTAAGCTCGCACCGGCGCCCGATTCCCGGCGCCGGCTTGAGCGGGGACCTTCATGCGCATTCTCGTGGTCGGCGCCGGCGCGATCGGCGGCTATTTCGGCGCGCGCCTTCTCGCCGCCGGGCGGGACGTAACCTTCCTCGTGCGGCCGCGCCGCGCCGCGCAGCTCGAAAAGACCGGGCTCGTCGTGAAAAGCCAGCTCGGCGACCTCGACATCGCCGCGCCGCCGACGGTCCAGAGCGCGGACATCTCCTCCCCCTTCGACCTCGTGATCCTGTCGTGCAAGGCCTATGACCTCGACGACGCGATCGCCTCGCTCGCGCCGGCCGTCGGGCCCGCGACGCTGATCCTGCCGCTGCTCAACGGCATGCGCCACCTCGACGCGCTCGACGCGCGCTTCGGGCCGGCGCACGCGCTCGGGGGCCTGTGCGCCATCTCGACGACGCTCGACGCCGACGGCCGCGTGCTGCATTTCGGCGACTTCCATTCGGTCGCCTTCGGCGCGCGCGAGAGCGGGCAGGACGGCCCGGCGCGCGAGGTCGAGGCGGCGCTTTCGGGCGCCGGCTTCGACGTGCGCCGCAGCGACAAGATCGCGCTCGAGATGTGGGAGAAATGGAGCTTCATCGCCGCCGCGGCGGCGACCACCTGCCTGATGCGCGCGACCGTCGGCGACATCGAGGCGGCCGGCGCGCTCGACGTCCCTCTCGCGCTCCTCGACGAGACGGCGGGAATAGCCGCGCGCAACGGCTTTCCTCCGCGCGAGCCGGCGCGCGCGCGAGGGAGAGCGATGCTGACCGCCAAGGGCTCGGGCTTTTCCGCCTCGATGCTGCGCGACGTCGAGCGGGGCGGGCGAACCGAGGCCGACCACATCCTCGGCGACCTCATCGCCCGATCGGGCGAGCCGCAAGCCCTGTCGCCGCTCGCCCTCGCCTACGCCCATCTTCGATGCCACGAAGCGCGCCGCATCCGCGAGGCGCCCTGAACGAACGGAGCCATGCTCATGCAGCCGCAAGCCTTCTGGGACTCCTACCGCGCGACCTTTCGCAGATACGCCGATTTCACCGGCCGCGCCTCGCGGGGCGAATTCTGGGCCTTCGTCCTTGTCTATATCGTGATCTGCATCGCCGCCTCGCTGCTCGACCGGATTTTCGGCATGGGCCAGGGCCGGCCGGGACTGTTCCTGTCGATCGCCGAGCTCGCCCAGCTTTTGCCGCTGATCGCCGTCGGCGTGCGGCGCCTGCACGACATCGGCCGCACCGGCTGGTGGCAGCTGCTGATGCTCTCCGGGATCGGCGTGCTGCTGCTGGTGTTCTTCTACGCGCAGCGCGGCGAGGCGCTTCCCAACCGCTTCGGGACGCCGCCGGCGGACGCGCCGGCGCTGCTTTAAATCGGAGGAGCGCATGCGCGTCGCGTTTCTGGGCCTTGGCCAGATGGGCCGGGCGATGGCCGCGAACCTTTTGAAGAACGGCCATGAGGTCGCGGTGTGGAACCGCTCGGCCGCCGCCTGCGCGCCGCTCGAGGCGCTCGGCGCGAAGGCGGCGCCGACGCCGGCCGCCGCCGCGCGCGGCGCGCAGGCCGCGCTCACCATGCTCGCCGACGACGCGGCGCTGCGCGCCGTCGCGCTTGGCGAGGACGGGCTGATCGAGGGGCTGGAGCCCGGCGCGACGCATGTCTCGATGAGCACCGTGTCGGTCGCCCTGTCGCATGAGCTTGCGGCGGCGCACGCCGCGCGCGGGCAGGATTTCGCCAGCGCGCCGGTGTTCGGGCGGCCCGAGGCGGCGGCGGCGCAGCAGCTCGTCGTCGCGGCGGCCGGCGCTCCCGCGACGCTCGAGAAGGTCCGGCCGGCGCTCGAAGCCGTCTCGCGACGCGTCTTCGTCGTCGGCGAGGCGCCCGAGCAGGCCAATCTCGTCAAGCTCTCGGGCAATTTCCTGATCACCTGCGTGATCGAGAGCCTCGCGGAGGTCTTCGCGCTCGCGGAGAAGGGCGGCGTCGAGCCGCGCAAGGTCTTCGAGCTTCTGACCGAGACGCTGTTCGCCGCCCCGGTCTACAAGACCTACGGCGAGATCATCCTGTCGGAGAAATTCTCGCCGGCGGGGTTCAGGCTGCCGCTCGGCCTCAAGGACAACCGCCTCGTGCTGCAGGCGGCGGAGGCGCTCGAAACGCCGCTGCCGCTCGCGGCGCTGGTTCGCGACCGCTTCCTCGCCGCCCTCGCCAACGGCGACGGCGAGCTCGATTGGGCGGCGATCGCGAGGCGCGCGCGCTCCGACGCGGGGCTTGGATAGCGCCCCTCAGAAGGGAATCGAGTTCATCAGCCCCTCGGGCGCCGGCCACAGCGGGTCGTCGAAGCTGACCGCCTTGGCCAGCGGAAAGGCGTCGTAGAGCGCGCGCCCGTCGTAGGCGAGCGGCTTCCATTCGCGGTCGATCGCCGCCATCGCCGCGGCGAAATCGGTCGGCTGGCCGCGGTCCTGCGCATAGGCCAGCACATGCGAGGCCCCGACGCCCGAATAGAAGTCGCGGAAGCGATGGTCGATCTTCGCCGCCGGATCCTCGACGGGAAGGCGCATGAGCCCGCCCGGATAGGTCGCGAACCAGGCGCAGGGAACGCCATAGATCTCGGCGAGGACGATCCCGTGCAGGCTGGTCGAGAGGATGCGCCGGCAGCTCTGGATTTCCCTGATCTTCGCCTTCATGGCCGGAAAATTCGCCGCCGTATAAGTGTTGACGAGGATCGCCTCGTCCTCGAGTTCCGGCGGGATCCTGTAGCGCTTGAAGATCTCCTTGACGCCGCCCGCGGCGGTCGCCTGCTCGAGCTCCGAGATGTGCAGGATGATCCCGAGCTCGCGCGTCTTCTCCGCCTCCGGCGGGACGATTTTCGGCAGCAGAAGCACAGGATCGCCGTAGACGCCGGGATCGGCGACGCCGGCCGCCTCCAGCGCCCTGCCCGTGAAGCGCCCGCGCACGGCGTGGGCGACGATCTTCGTGTCGGGCGCGAGGCCGAAGGGCGCCTTCGCGCCATGCACCGGGTGGCGCGCGGCGTCGAGGCCGGTGCCCCAGAAATGAACCTCGCCCTCGCGAAAATTCTGGCCGATGGTGCCGACCGCGGCGAGCCGGTCCTCGGGCCGGTCGAAAGCCGCGCGGCGCACCGGCTTGCCGGAAAGCACGGCGACGAGCACGGCGCTCAGCGCGTCGCCGAGATTGCAGTCGGGATGCGTCTGCGTGCTCGCGACCCAGACCAGCGGAATGGTGTTCAGATCGTCGAAAAGCATCGTCTCTCCCGCCTGCGGCGTCTCGCGCGGCCTTGCGAAGCAGCAGCGACGCCGGCTTGTCAAGCGCGCCGGACGAGGTTTGACACGTTCCCGGGCGGCCCTTATGCAGGCGGCCTTGCGACTGGGGAGCGCGCGCCTTGAGCGAATTCGCCGAAATCGTCGAGAAGGCCGGCGCCGTCCCGCTCGGCTGGGCCGGCAGCACCGAGAAGATGGACTACCTCAACTTCGGCGACGCGCTGAGCCCGGTCATGGTGGCCTTGTGCTCCGGGCTTCCGGTCGAGCGCATCCCCTTCGCGTCGAAGACCCCTCGCCTCGCCGCGGTCGGCACCATCGGCCACGGCTTCTCGGGCGGAAAGGTCTGGTTCTGGGGCACGGGCTGCTCGCCCTGGCTCAACCCCGGCAAGGCGGGCGTCGAGAAGACGCCTTATGTCCCGCCGCAGGACACGACGATCGACATCCGCGCGACGCGCGGGCGCGTGTCGGAGCAGCTGCTGAGCGGCGGCGAGGGCGGCCCGGGCGTCTACGGCGATCCGGTCTGGCTGCTGCCGCGCTTCTACGATCCGGGCCTCGAGAAGAAATACGAGCTTGGCGTCATCCTGCATCTGTCCGAGCTGACCGACCGCGAACTCGACGTGCATTTCAACGAGCAGTTCCAGCGTTATCTCGTGCCCGACGAGCTCGCCGGAAAAATCCGCCTCATCAACACGGTGACGCGGATCGGCGTCGACCCGATGCGTGAGAAGCTCGACGAGATCCTGTCCTGCAAGCGCCTCGTCTCGACCAGCCTGCACGGCATGGTGTTCGCCGAGAGCTATCGCATCCCCTGTCTCTATTTCGCCCCGCACAGCCAGCGGAACGGCGTCAGGATCGGCGTCGACGAGGCCGAAAGCGTGCTCTCGAACGACCTCGATCCGCGCGTCGCCGACCTCTACTCCGGCCTCGGCAAGGCGCGTTTTCCCGTCTATGTGCAGCCGCGCACGCGCCGCACCGACTGGGAGAAGCTGATCGCGGCGATCGACTCCGCCTGGTCGCCGGTCTCGCTCGACGGCGACGCGCTCCTCGCCGCGCTGCCGATCAAGCCCAACCCGGTCGCGGCGCCTCCCGGCGGAACGGTGTTCGACCTGCCGCTGATCCGCGGCCTGGCGCTCCAGCACGACGTGAAAAGCCTGCGGCAGGCCGACGCGCGCCGTCACAAGCCATAGGCCGAAAGCACGCCGTCGGGCGCTCGCGCGTTCGTGCGCGGCGGCGGCCTTGCGTCGCCTCCGCGCCGGGAGCATGGCTTGGCGCGCGCCTCCCGCGCCGGAGCCTTCTCCATGACCGCAAGATTCGCCGCCGCGCTTTGCGCCGCCCTGCTTTTTTGCGCGCCCGCCTTCGCCCAGAGCGCCGAGCCGCAGCCCGCCGCCCCGGTTCCTCCGCCGCCCGCGCCGGCGATGCCGGCGCCTGCCGCCCCTGCGCCGCCGCCGCCCGCGGCCGGCGGCGTCACGCCGCGAGACCAGTGCCGCGCGCAGACCGCCTCGCTGCGCGGATCGCCCGGCTATCACGACGCAGTCCATCAATGCATGAAGGCGGCGGCGGAGCGCTGCCGCAGCGCCGGCCTCGCCGCCGGGACGCCGCATAACGCCCTGCACGCCTATGTGGAATCCTGCATGGGGCCGATCTGACCCGCAGGCGGGTTCAGCCCCGCTCCGGCGAGACGTTCCAGAATTCGATCCGCGCGCCGTCGGCGTCGAGGCTCAGGAGCGAGAGCGCCCCGGTGCGCATCTTCGCGGCTTCGGGACGCGCCCCGGCGCGCGTTCCGAAGAGGCGCAGCACGCCGTTGCTCGTGACGTAGAGCGGCGCGCCGCGGCCCGCCGCGGCTTCGTCGAGGAGCGCGTCGACGCGCGCGAGGAGCGTCGCGCGCGGCGGCGAGAAGCCCGCGGCCTGCGGCCACGCCCCGTCCCGGTCATAGGCGAGGAAGGCCGTTTCGCCCCAGAGGGCGCGGATCTCCTCCGCGCTTTTCCCCTCCCATGCGCCATGGTCGATCTCGGTGAGCCGCGCGTCGGGCTCGGGCGCCGGCGCGCCGAGGGTTTCGGCGAAAATCTCCGCCGCCTCGCGCGTGCGGCGCAGCGGACCGCACAGCACGCGGTCGGGCGCGAGCCCCCGGCGCGAAAGCTCCGCGGCCCCGGCGCGCGCCTGCTCCCGGCCGCGCGCGGTCAGCGGCGGATCGGAGCGGGCGCCGACGAAGACGACCTTCTCGCCGGGCGCGAAAGTGTCGCCGTGACGGGCCAGGATGAGGCGCGGGCTCAATCGGGCGCAAGCTCGCCCTCGCGGGCGATGATCGCCTCGACGACGGGCACGTCGGCGGGGTCGTCGATCGAGCCGTGGGCGCGGCCGCGATAATCGACGACGACGACCCTGATCTTCATCCCGTGCTCCAGCGCGCGCAGCTGCTCGAGCCCTTCGGCCGTCTCGAGCGGCGTCGGCGCCAGCGCGCAATAGGCTTCGAGCGCTTCGCGGCGAAATCCATACAGCCCGATGTGCCGGTGCGCCGCGCCGGGGGCGCGCATGAAGGGGATCGGCGCCTTCGAGAAATAGAGCGCGTCGCGGTTGCGGTCGAAGACGACGCAGGTCCCGCTCGTCGGAACCTGCGCCTTGTGCGCGGCGAAGGCGGCGAGCGCCGCGCCCTCGAGCCGCACGGCCGGAGTGACGATCGGCGCGTCGCCGCGCTCAAGCTCGTCGATCAGCGCCTCGATGACCCAGGGCGGGGTCAGCAGCGCGTCGCCCTGCAGGTTGACCAGCGCGTCGTCGTCGAGGCCGGCGACCGCGGCCGCCTCGCGCACGCGCTCGGCGCCGTTGCGATGGTCGGGCGAGGTCATCGCCGCCTCGCCCCCAAGGGCCCGCACATGCGCCGCGATCCGCTCGTCGTCGGTCGCGACGAGGACGCGCGCGCAGTTGCGCACGGCGCCGGCGACGCGCAGCACGCGCTCGATCAGCGTGCGGCCGGCGATCATCGCGAGCGGCTTGCCCGGAAAGCGGCGCGAGCCCCAGCGCGCCGGAATGACGATCGCGGCCATCTGTTGCGCCGTCTCAAAGCATGGAAGGCAGCACGCGGTCCGGCGGCTGGTGGCCGTCGAGGAAGGCCTTGACGTTGACGATGACCTTGTCGCCCATGTCGGCGCGGCCCTCGTTCGTCGCCGAGCCCATGTGCGGCAGCAGCGTGACCCTGCCGGCTTCCGCGAGCTTCAGGAGACGCTTCGACACGGCGGGCTCGTGCTCGAACACGTCGAGCCCGGCGCCGCCGATCTCGCCCGCCTCGAGCATCTTGGTCAGCGCCGCCTCGTCGATGATCTCGCCGCGCGCGGTGTTCACGAGAAAGGCGTGCGGGCGCAGATATTTGAGCCGGCGCGCCGAAAGCAGGTGGTAAGTCGCCGGCGTGTGCGGGCAGTTGACCGAGACGACGTCCATGCGCGCGAGCATCTGGTCGAGCGACTCCCAGTAGGTCGCCTCCAGCTCCTCCTCGATCTCGGCCGCCGCGCGCCTGCGGTTGTGATAATGGATCTGCAGGCCGAAGGCGCGCGCGCGGCGCGCCAGCGCCTGGCCGATGCGGCCCATGCCGACGATCCCGAGCCGCTTGCCGGTGATGCGCCGTCCGAGCATCCATGTCGGCGCCCAGCCCGACCACTCGCCGGAGGAAATGGCGCCCGCGCCCTCGACGATGCGGCGGGCGACGGCGAGGATGATCGCCATGGTCATGTCGGCGGTGTCCTCGGTGAGGACGCCGGGCGTGTTCGTCACGGTCAGGCCGCGCTCGGTCGCCGCGGTGACGTCGATGTTGTCGACGCCGTTGCCGAAATTGGCGATGAGCCGCAGCTGCGGTCCGGCGAGCTTGATGAGCTCGGCGTCGACGCGGTCGGTGACGGTCGGCACCAGCACGTCCGCCTCGCCCATCGCGGCGGCGAGCTCGCTGCGCGTCATCGGACGGTCGTCGACGTTGAGGCGCGCGTCGAACAGCTCGCGCATGCGCGTCTCGACGATGTCGGGCAGTTTGCGCGTGACGATCACGAGCGGTCTGATGCGGGCCATGCTGCGTCCTGCGGTCCTGCGCGGGCGAGTGCGGCTTTCACCCCGCCTTAACCATGAGCGGCGCAGAACAGGGCGTCGCCGGCCGCGCGCTTCGAAGAGTTGAAGACTTCGTAGCAGATGGCCGGTCAAAGACAAGAACGCCGGACTGCGGCCCGGCGCGAGGCTGCGGCCTCCCTCGGGATCGTCTTCCCTTGGGCCGCTCCCTTGAGCAATGCGGAAGGTTGCGAGGATGGCGCAAAGGTCAAAGGCGAGAGTCGGCCGCCGGAGGCCGCGCGGCTGGCGCGCGCTGGCGCTTGTCCTCGTCGCGCTCGGCCTCGCGCCCGCCGCCGCCGAGCCGGCGGGCGCGCCCGGACAACCGGTCGGCACGGTGAGCGGCCTGCCGATTCCGCGCTACGTCAGCCTCAAGTCCGACCGCGTCAACCTGCGCGAAGGCCCCTCGAAGGAGCATCGCACGAGCTGGGTGTTCCTGCGCGCCGGCCTGCCCGTCGAGATCACCGCCGAGTTCGACGTCTGGCGGAAGGTGCGCGATTCGGAGGGCTCGGAAGGCTGGGTGCTCCATTCCCTGCTGTCCGGCCGGCGCACCGGCCTCGTCACCCCCTGGAAGAAGGCGCCCGAGGCGCGCGTCTACGACGCTCCGGGCGGTCGCGGCGCCACGGTGGCCGCGCTGCAGCCGAACGTCATCGCCAACGTGAAGAGCTGCGACGGCGAATGGTGCCGCGTCTGGGGAGAAGGGTTCAAGGGCTACGTCGCCCAGCGCGACCTGTGGGGCGTCTATCCCGGCGAAAAGTTCGACTGAGCCGCCGCGCCGCCGCCCCGGCGCGCGTCCTCTCCGCCTGCGGCCATCGAGACTGCGCGCGCCAAGGCGGCGCGTCACGGGAGCGCGCCGGGCGGCGCGTCGCGGGAACGCATCACGGATTCGCACGTTCAGCCGCCAGCACGAGGCCGAAGGCGCCTGGAGGCGAGCGCTCCCGGGCGCTTTGTCCGGTCCCGCGGCGCAGCTTCGGCGATGGAGAGTTTCAGACGATGGCGCAGGACAAGGTCGACGACGCGCGCGACGCATTAGAGGACGTCAAGGATAGAGCCTTCGAGCGCTTCGACGACGTGAAGGACAAGGCGTCAGACGTCGCGGACGCGGCGACGAGCCGCCTCGGCGAGCTCAAGGACAAGGCCTCCGACGCTTTCGACGACGCGCGCGGCCGCGCCGCCGGCGCGTTCAAGGACCTGAGCGCGCAGGCGAAGTCGGGCGCGGCCGCGGCGGGCGCGGCGGCGCAGGACGTCGCCGCCGACGCGGCGGGCGCGGCGCGGCGCGCAGGCGCGGACTTCGCCTCCCGGATCGAGCGCCAGCCGATCGGCGCGGTGCTCGCGGCCGCCGCCGTCGGCTATTTCATCGGCTTCCTCGTCCACGCGCGGCGCTGAGGCGACCTGACGCCCGAAGACGGTTATTCCGGAGCCTTCCATGAATCGAGCCATCTGCTCCTTCGCGGAGCTGCAGTCCGTTTGCCTCGAAAAATTGAAGAGCTGCCATGGCTTCGAGGCGGTGAACGAGGTCCTCGTCCAGCCGCGCGAGAACTGCGGCGACGCGGCGAACTGGACGCTTGCGGCCGTTCGTCCGCGCGTCGACAACAATTCCCTGCGCGGCGCGCGCGAGGCCATCGACTTCCTGCAGAAGACCTACGCCCTCGACCAGGTCGAGGCGGCGGCGCGCTCGAACGCCCGTCGGCGCCGGGTCGGCGCCTGACGGCGCGCCCCTCGCCTTCCTGACCGGCCAAGGCCCGGACGCCCGGCGTCCGGGCCTTGGCGCGTCGCGGCTTATTTTCTTGCGCTTCGCGCCGGAGTGTGGCGAAACCGGCGGCGCGCCCCGCCTCGATCGGGGCGGCGGGCGAAAGGGCCAGGATTGACGCCGAAACAAACGCCGTTCCCTTCGCGCAGCCGCGTCCTTGGAACCGGATCCTACGCGCCCAAGCGCGTGCTGACCAACGGCGACCTCGAGCGGATGGTCGCGACGAGCGACGAATGGATCGTCACGCGCACCGGCATCAGGGAGCGCCGCGTCGCCGCCGAGGGCGAAGACACTTCGGACATGGCCGTCGTCGCCGCGCGAAAAGCGCTCGACATGGCCGGCGTCGCGCCGCAGGACCTCGACATGATCGTCGTCGGCACCATCTCCGCCGACATGCCGTTGCCGTCCTGCGCCGCGATCGTGCAGGCCAAGCTCGGCGCGAGCAAGGCCTTCGCCTTCGACGTCGCCGCCGCCTGCGCCGGCTCGCTCTATGCGCTCTCGATCGCCGACCGCTTCATCGCCACCGGCGGCGCGAAGCGCGCGCTCGTGATCGGCGCCGAGCTGCTGACCCGCCTCGTCGACTGGAGCGACCGCAACACCTGCGTGCTGTTCGGCGACGCCGCCGGGGCGATGGTGCTCGGCCCAAGCGAGGATTCTTCGCGCGGCCTGCTGTCGGCGCATCTGCACACCGACGGGACGGCCGCCGACATCCTCAGCATTCCGGGCGGCGGCAGCCGGACGCCGCAGTCGGTCGAGGTGCTGGAGCGCAAGCTGCACAAGGTGCATATGGACGGGCGCGAGGTGTACAAGTTCGCCGTGCGCGTGCTGCCGCTCGCCATCCAGGAGGCGCTCGACGCCAACGGCCTCGCCGTCGCCGACATCGACCATGTCGTCTCGCACCAGGCCAATCTGCGCATCGTCGAATCCGTGCTCGAGCGGCTGCATGTGCCGATCGAGAAATGCTGGGTCAACCTCGACCGCTACGGCAACACCTCGAGCGCCTCGCTGCCGATCTCGCTCGACGAGGCGAACCGCGCCGGCCGGCTCAAGGAGGGCGACGTCATCGCCATGATGGCGATCGGCGCCGGCATGGCCTGGGGCGGCGCGCTGATGCGCTGGTGAGAGCCTAAAGCACGCCGAGCTGGCCGAGCGCCAGCTTGCCGGCCACGGCGAGGCAGATGACGACGAGCATCGGGCGGATCAGCGCCGCCCCGCCCCGGATCGCCGCCCGCGCGCCCATACGCGCGCCGAAATATTGCGCCGCGCCCATGGCGAGGCCGAGGCTCCACCACACATGGCCCGTCGCGGCGAGCAGCGCCAGCGCGGCGAGGTTCGAGGCGAAATTGGCGGCCTTGGTCAGCGCCGTCGCCTTGAGCGCGCCGAGCCCGCGCAAGGCGACGAAGCCCAGCATGTAGAACGAGCCCGCGCCCGGGCCGAACACGCCGTCGTAGAATCCGACGAGCGGCACGACCAGCGCGCGAAAGCGCGCCTGACCCATACGTGGGCGCGTCGCGACGTCGCTCAGCTTCGGCGAAAGGGCGAAGTAGAGCGCCGCGAGGGCGAGCGCCGCCGGCAGCGCCGCGGCGAGGAAGCGCAGCGGCAGATGGGCGACGAGCGCCGCCCCGGCCAGCGCGCCGAGGCCCGCTCCGATCGCGACCGGGCGCGCCTCCCCGGCGTCGACCTGGCCGGCGCGCGCGAAGGCGCGCAGCGCCGAGCCCGAGCCGAACGCGCTCTGCAGCTTGTTGGTGGCGAGCGTCGAGACGGGATCGAGCCCGGCGAGGGTGAGCGCCGGCACGGTGACGAGGCCGCCGCCGCCGGCGATGGCGTCGACGAAGCCCGCGGCGAGGGCGGCGGCGGCGCAGAAGAGGAAGGTGTCGGGAGACATGCGGCTTCGGCTCTGGCGGCGCGTCCTTCGCGCCGCGCCCGCGCCCTACCCCGCCGCGACGCCGCGATCAAGCGCGTTCAGGCGCAGGCGTCTTCAGCCGATGGAGGAGAGGCCGGGAAAAGTCTGCAGCAGCCAGAACGAGACGTCCTGCAGCGCGCCGGTGAGGAAGGCGACGCCGGTCAGCACCAGAAGGACGCCCACGGCCTTCTCGAGCGCGCCGAAATGGCGCCTGAAGCGCTTGACGCCGTGGATGAACGGCTCGATCGCCAGCGCCGCGAGGAAGAAAGGCGCGCCGAGCCCGAGCGAATAGACCGCGAGCAGCAGCCCGCCGCGGCCCGCCGTCTCCTCCGAGGCGGCGACGGCGAGGATGGCGGCCAGAATCGGCCCGATGCACGGCGTCCAGCCGAAGGCGAAGGCGAGGCCCATGACATAGGCGCCCCACGCGCCGACCGGCTTCGCCACCGTGAACCTCGCCTCGCGATAGAGCGTCGCGAAGCGGAACACCCCGAGAAAATGCAGCCCCATCAGGATGATCGTCGCCCCGGCGAGGATCGACAGCTCGCGCAGGTGGGCGCGCATGAGCTGGCCGGCGAGCGAGGCCGTCGCGCCAAGGCCGACGAACACGGTCGAGAAGCCGGCGACGAACAGCCCGGCCGCGATCAGGACGTCGCGGCGCGCCTTCGCCTCGCGCTGCGTCGCCACCTCCTCGATCGTCGTGCCGGCGAGGAAGGTGAGATAGGGCGGCACGAGCGGCAGGACGCAGGGGCTCAGGAAGGAGAGCACTCCGGCGAGAAGGGCGGCGGACAGGGAGACGTCATGCATCGTCGACGCTTGTAGCGCCCCGCGCCGGCGCCGGCCAGCGCCGCGCGCAAACTCCTCGTGAGGGCGCGGGGAAAGCGCCTTGCCTGCGCGCCGCCGGCCGTGAAAGATGGCGAAGGCCGCCCGTCCCCTTCCGCGACGCGGCGCAAGGAGCGGGCGGGAACGACGCCAGGATGACGGTCTTCCTCGCCTTCTTCCTCAATATCGTCTTCAATTTCGCGCTCGGCCTCTATGTCGCGAGCGCGCTGGGGCCCGAGGAATATGGCCGCTTCGCGCTCGCCCACGCCACGGCGATCGCCGTGCAGACGGCCTTCTTCGACTGGATCCGGCTCGGCGCGACGCGCTTCTACTCGGAGCGGGCGCGCAGCGCCGAGCCCGGCCTGCGGGCGACGCTCGACTTCGGCTTCGCCGCGGTCGCCTGCGCCATCGCCGTCGGCGCCGCCCTGCTCTTTCTCTCCGGCGCGCGGTTCCCGCTCTCGAACGGGCTGATCGCGCTGGCGCTCGCCGTCGCCTTCGCCAACGGCCTCTACGATTATTACACCGCGCTGGTGCGCGCGCGCTTCCACGACCGGCTGTTCACGCGGCTGCTCCTCGTCAAGAACGTGCTGACGCTCGCCCTGATGGGCGGCGGCGCCTTCTATTTCCAGTCGGCGGCCATGACGCTGGCGGGCGGCGTCCTGAGCCTCGCCGGCTCGACCGCCACCGCGCGCGCGGCGCTGCGCGATCCGCTGTCCGACGCGCGGCTCGCGAGCCTGCCGCAGGCGCGGGCGCTGATGGCCTACGGCCTGCCGATCGTCGCCGCCAATCTCCTCTATCTGTCGATCCCGCTCGCCAATCGCGCGATCCTCGCGGGGCTCTACGGCTTCTCCGAGACCGGACAATTCTCCCTCGCCTATGATTTCGGGGCCAAGGCGATCCAGGCGGTCGGCTCGGCGCTCGACATCGTCCTGTTCCAGATCGCCGTCGCGACGCATGAGCAGCGCGGCGCGCGCGAGGCGCGCCGGCAGATCGGGCGCAACATGACGATCGTGCTCGCCATGGTGCTGCCGGCCTGCACCGGCCTGTGGCTGGTGCTGCCCTCGGTCGAGCGGCTCATCGTGCCCGCCGAGTTCCGCGGCCATTTCAGCGCGCTGCTCACCCTGATGATGACCGGCCTTTTCTGCATGGCGATGATCCAGTACGCCATCAGCCCGATCTTCCAGATCGAGAAGCGCACGCTGCCCATCATCGTCGCCGCGCTCGTCGCCTGCGTCGTCGATCCGGCGCTGATCTTCCTCATGCCGCGCGCCTCGGGCGCGGCCGGCCTCGCGGTCGCGCAGGCCGGGGCGACGCTCGCCTCGCTGGCCGCTCTCGTGATCTTCGCCGGCGCGGCCCGTCCGCGCTGGCCGCGCCCGCGCGACGTCGGCGCGATCATCCTCGCCAACGCCGTGATGGTCGGCGCGCTCTACCCCTGGCGCGAGGCGAGCCCCGGCCTTGCGAGCCTTCTCGCGCAGGTCGGGCTCGGCGCGGCGATCTACGCCGCGATCGTCCTTGGCGCCGACGTCGCCGGGATGCGCGCGCTCGCCATGGAGCGGCTGCGGCCTAAGGACCGCTCCAGGCTTAGCGCCAAGGACGGTTCAAAGACGCGGCCTGACGCCTTGTCCTGAGCCTGGAGCGTTTTCAGCAAAAGTTGCAGACTTTTGCGTTGAGAAAACGCGTTTGAACAAATAGCTGGAGCGCGTTCAGCGAATTGGATTTCGCAAAACCCGCTCTAGCGCCGCTTCTGCAGCAAGAGGCTGGCCCAGCCGTCGAGGTCGAGCCGCGACTGCAGCACGACGCCCTGCGCGCGATAGGCGGCGAGCACGCCCGGCACGTCGCGGGCGAGCAGGCCGGAAAGCACGAGGTCGGCGCCGAAGACGCTGGCCTCGGCGATCTGCGGCGCGAGCGCGCGCAGCGGCCGCGCCAGAATATTGGCGAAGACGAGCTCGTAGGGGCCGGCCCGGCGCAGCGCCGGATGGGCGAGGCCGACCGATTCGACCGGCTCGACCCATTGGCCGACGCCATTGTCGCGCGCGTTCGCGGCCGCGGTCGAAACCGCGACGGGATCGATGTCGCAGCACTCCACGCGCCGCCGCCACAGCTTGGCGGCGGCGATGGCGAGCACGCCCGTCCCCGTTCCGACGTCGAGAATGGCGCGCGGACGGCGGCGCCGGGCGATCCTGTCGAGCAGCGTCAGGCAGCCGCGCGTCGTGCCGTGATGGCCGGTGCCGAAGGCGAGCGCCGCCTCGACCTCCACGCCGATCTCGTTGCCCTTCACCTCGCCGCGGCTATGCGCGCCATGCACGACGAAGCGTCCGGCGCGCACCGGCTTCAGGCCTTCAAGGCTCGAGGCGACCCAGTCGCGCGCCTCGACCCGGCCGAAGCTCAGCGCCGCCGCGGCGTCCTCGCCGGCCGCGCCGGCGACGAGGGCGCGCAGCGCCGCCTCGTCGGGCCGCGCGCCGAAATAGGCCTCGACCAGCCAGGGGCCGCCCTTCCAGTCGCGCGTCGAAGGCGCCTCCTCGAAGGCGGCGACGGCGGCGTCGGCCGGATCGAAGCTCTCGATGATGACGTCGGACACGACGCGCGCCGTCGCCTCGTCGCAGGAGAGGCGCACGACATGGGCGGCGTTGTTGGGGGGAAGGCCTTCAAGCACGGGCGCATCCCGCGGCGCGCCGGGGAAGGCCGCTCAACCCTTCTTCTTTCCCTTCTTCTTGCAGATCTTCTTGCGCTTGCCGCCGTCGCACCATTTGCATTCGCCCATGCTCCGCGCCCGCCCTTCGCCGCCGCTCGCTCGCGATATTAGCCGGATCGGCGGCGGCCTCAACGCCGGTCCGGCCGGAGCGGAAGGCTCAAGCCTCCCCCAGCCGCGCCACCCGCGCCGGGATGGGCGGATGCGAATAATAGAAGGCGGCGTACAGCCGGTCCGGCGTCAGCGTCGCCAGATTGTCGCGCGAGAGCCGCGTCAGCGCGGCGATCATCGGCGCGCGCCCGACCATGTCGCCGGCGAAGGCGTCGGCCTCGAATTCGGCGCGGCGCGACAGGAAGTTCAGCGCCGGCGCGAGAAGGCGCGCGAGCGGGCCCGCGGCCGCGAGGGCGACGACGAGCGTGACGCCGGGATCGGCGGGCAGGCCGAAGGCGGCGGCGAGGGCGTCCGAGTGGAAGGCGAGGAAGAGAGCGGCGAACAGCGCGCCGAGGAGAAGAGCGGCCTCGAGGAGCCTGCGGCGGACGTGGCCGAGCTCGCAGTGGCCGAGCTCATGGGCGAGCACGGAGACGATCTCGTCGTCGCTGTGCCGGGCGAGCAGCGTGTCGTAGAGGACGATCCGCCGCGCCTTGCCGAAGCCGGCGAAATAGGCGTTGCCGTGGCTCGAGCGCGTCGAGGCGTCGACGACGAAAAGCCCGCTGCGCCCGTAGCCGCGGCGCGCGAGCAGCGCCTCGATGCGCGCCTTGACGGCGCTTTCGGGCAGCGGCCTGAACCTGTGGAAGAGCGGCGCGACGAAGGTCGGCAGGACGATCGCGAGCGCGCAGAGGAGGAGGACGCCCGCGGCCCAGCCGACCAGCGGCCAGGCCCTCGGCAGCGCCGCCTGCAGCGCGAAGAAGCCGTAAAGCAGCGGCGCGAAGGCGAGGAGCCGCAGCGCGAGGCCCTTCGCTTCGTCGAGGGCGAAGAGGCGAGGGCTCGCCCGGTTGAAGCCGAAGCGCGCCTCGACGCCGAACGCGCGGGCCGCCGCGAACGACAGGGCGAGCAGATAGTCGAGGGCGCCGACGGCCAGCGCGACCAGCATGGAGCGCGCGGGGCCCTCCGGCGCGAGGGCGCTGGCGAGGACGAAGGCCGGCGCCAGCAGGAGCGTCGGCAGGGCGAGCGCGAACGCGGTCTCCGCCGCCGTCCGCGCCGCGCCGAGCCGCGCGTTGGCGACGGCGTAGTCGGCGGCGCGCCGGTGCTCGTCGAGCGAAAGAACGTCGCGGAAATCAGCCGGAACGGCGTCGCGGTGATCCGTCACCGCGGCGATTTGCCGCCGGCGCAGATAGAGATCGAGCAGCCCCGAAAAGAGGATGGCCGCAAGAATCAGGAGGGCGAGCAGGCTCACGTCGACGCCTTGACGCCAGGCGCGGCTTGAGCGGGCGCGCCGGAGCTCCGCGCGAGGGGCGCGTCGCCTTGGCGCCGGCCTATTCGGCGGCTTCGGCGTGAGGCGCGACCGGACGGCAGCGCGCTTCCTCCGCGTGGGCGACGCCCTTGGGCCGCAGCCGCACGACGAGATCGACGCGCGACACCTCATAGCCCTCGGGCGGAACGATCCCTTCCGCGAAGCCGCCGACGTCCGGGCCGATGTCCGACACGACGCCGGTGTCCTCGAAGAAGAAATGCGAATGATCCGTCGTATTGGTGTCGAACACCGTCTTGCCGCCCTCGATCGCGAGGCTGCGGATGAGGCCGACCTGAGCGAACAGGTTGAGGACGTTGTAGACTGTGGCGAGCGAGGCCGGCATGCGCGCCGCCTGCGCCTCGGACGCCAGCGCGTCCGCGGTCAAATGGCGATCACCCTTGCCGAACAGGAGCTTGGCGAGGCCGAGGCGCTGCCGCGTGGCGCGCAGACCGTAGCGCTCCAGCAGGACGCGCCCCTTGAACGGGGGCCGCGCCACGCTCAGCGATCTCTCCGGGACCTTGGACTCGGGCATTGGCAAGCGCTCGTGAGTAACGTCAACTCACGTATAAAAAGCTGATTTTGCGCAATATACAATCGAAAAGATAGCTCTTAGAGCAATTCTAACGCCATCCCCTCGCGCGCAGGCGAGATTTTTCGATCCGCCGGCGCGCGAGGGCCGGGCGCTGCGCCCGACCCTTCCCTGCGCCGAGGCCGGATTGCGGCGTTCCCGGCCTCGCCTATTTCTTGGCGATGGAGTTGAACGCGGCCTGCGCCGACTCGCCGAAATCCTTGGCCTGGGTCTGGATCGCCTCGAGCTGGCTCTTGGCGAATTCCGCCTGCAGCGTGAAGACCTCCTGGACGTCCTTGGCGTGCAGCAGTTTCTGGGCGAGGTCGAACGCCGCGTTCACATTGCTTTCGGCGAAGGTCATCGCCTTGGTGACCGCCTCCTTGGCGGTGGACGGCAGCGCGTCGGCCGAGCCCGCCGCCTTCTGGGCCGCGCCGATGAAGCCGAGGAACGCCTCGCGCGCCTGCTCGAAGTTCTTCTCCGCGAGATCGCGGATCTGGGTCGGAAGCTGCTGGGGGGTGTCAACCATTCATCGTCTCCTGGTCAAGGCGCTTCGGCGAAGGAAGGGAAAGAAGGGAGCGAAAGCGTTGTCTCGGCGTTTCCAGTCCGCAGCAAGGTCTGGTGGTGCGACGACGTCGCGGCGATCGCATGAAGTCTTTATTATAAGGCGCGGGCCGCCGCCACCGGCGAAACATTGTCATCTTTCCAGAATTCGCCGCGCGGCGCCACCTTAAGTTTGGCTTGAGCGTCGGCGTCGCGCAAGGCTTTTGCGCCAGGCGACGCGGAGGTAGGCTCGCGCGGGCGAGCCGGGCCTGGCGAGAAGCGGGGCCGGCGGGACCAGGAACCAGGGGAGCGCGCCATGTTGTTCGTCGCGTCGGTGTTGAAGGGATTTTCCGTCGCGGCCGTCGACGGGGAGATTGGCGTGATCGACGACGTGCTGTTCGACGACCGCACGTTCAAGGCCAAATGGTTCGTCGTCGACGCCGGCGACTGGTTGTCGGGCCGCAAGCTCCTCGTCCACCCCTCGGCCGTCGGCGAGCCGGACCCGGGCCTGCGCCGCGCGCCGGTCAACCTCACGAAGGCGCAGTTCGAGGCGGGTCCGGAGCTGTCGCGCCACCAGCCGGTGTCGAAGCAGATGGAGGCGCGCCTTTATGACTATTATGGCTGGGATCCGTCCTGGGGGCTGAGCTATTTCGGCCTCGGCGCCATGTCCCAGCCTCTCGCGCCGCCGCCGATCGTCGCCGACGAGACGCCGGCCGAAGCGGCGCAGGTGGAGGTTTTTCCCGAGGAGCAGGATCCGCATCTGCGCAGCGCCGCGGAGGTCGAAGGCTACCACATCGAGGCCGTCGACGGCAGGATCGGCCATCTCGACAGCGTCGTGCTCGACCACGCCAACTGGGACGTGCGCTACCTCGCCGTCTCGACCAGCGACTGGTGGGGCGGACGGCATGTGCTCATCGCGCCCTTCGCGGCGCGCGAGTTCGACTGGGCCGAGCGGCGCCTGCGCGTCGACATCACCCGGGAGCAGGTGAAGTCGAGCCCGCCGCACGACTCGGTCGACATGATCGACGAAGCCTATGAGCGCATGCTGCACGGCCACTACGGCTGGCCGGGCTACTGGTACTATCCGCAGTAGCGCGAACGCTCGCGCAATTGCGCTCCGCGCCAAGACTAGACCACGACTAGACGACGCGCCGCGCCTCCGGGCCGGCGCGTTTTCCATAGCGGGTCTGTGAATAGAATCATGACATTGTGCGCCGCATAAGGCGTAGTTGCGGAAATGTCGCATCCCTGCGCGCTTTGTCTTGGGACCTGCGCCGCGCGTTGACAGCCAATGGCGTGAAATGTACCGATAAATTCGAGCTTCGATGTATTCAAAAGAGGCCTATACGTTCAGGCGCCGAAGCTTTTGCAGCAACAGAAAAATAAAGCCGCCTCAAAGAGAAGTCCGCTCATAAGACAAGAAACCAAACGGACGCCTCTAAAGTAGAACGCGAAAGACTGAAGCGACTTACTGCGCCGTCAGGCGAATGGATGGGGAGAGATATGTTTAACCGCATGGGACGTTCAAAGGGCGGCGGCAAGGGCGCCTTTTTGGCCATGGCGGGCCTGCTGGCCTCCACGCTGATCGCCGCGCCTTCCGGCGCGCGCGCCGACACGACCGAGGAGCTGCTCGACCAGCTCAAGGCCAAGGGAATTCTGACCAAGGGCGAGTACTCCAAGCTCAAGGAGCGCCACGCGCACGAGAAGGCTGCCCTCAAGGGGCCGGCCGTGGCGGGAGCGCCTTCGGGCGGCAACGGCCGCTACGTCACCGCCCTCGACAAGGGGATCGGCATCCGCATCCCCGGCCAGACCATCGTCACCAAGGACAATGGCGTGGTCTCGGTCGGCGACGTCGACGTCAAGCTGACCGGCGCGCTGATCTTCTACGGCATGGAGTCCTTCAAGGCCAACTATCAGGGCTCCGCCAACCAGCTCGGCAAGTATGGCGTTCCCAACGGCGGCGCCAATCCTTACGCGAATTATCCGGGCACGACCGCCTTCGGCCCCTATGCGCGCAATTACGGCGTCCTCGGCGGCGTGCTGAATGGCCAGAGCTCGTACAACAATTCGAACTCGATCCGCGCGGGCCTGCTGCCGAGCAACGTCGTGCTGAGCCTCGCGACCAACCAGATGGGCTGGGACCTCGGCTTCACCGTCGGCGCGTATTTCGGCGGCAACAACGTCGATCCGGGCGCGCTCAACGCCAACAGCGGCGGCTCTCCGGTCGGCCTCGGCACGCCCGGCATCGACCTTCGCCAGGTTTTCGGCACCATCGGCACGCCTGAGATCGGCACCTTCAAGATCGGCCGCGACCTCGGCCTGTTCGCGAGCGACGCCATCCTGAACGACTTCGCCCTGCTCGGCGTCGGCACGCCGGCCGGCAACGCGGCGCCCGGCAACACCACGCTCGGCCGCATCGGCCTCGGCTACGTCTACGCCGACTGGCTGCCGCAGATCACCTACACGACGCCGACGTGGAACGGCTTCACGCTGTCGGTCGCCATGATGACGCCGCTCGACACGCTCAACTCGACGGGCGATTCCCCCGGCGCCTACGGCTATCCGGCGAACGTCGTCTACTCCCCCTATGTCGGCTTCAGCTCGGCGACGATCACCGGGCAGGACATGCCGATGTTCCAGGGCCGGCTGAAATATGTCGGTCAGCTTTCGCCCGACGTGAAGCTGACGGCGTGGACCTCCGGCATCTACCAGCAGCACCGCAGCGAATATGGCGACGCCATCGTCGCGGGCTACTCGACCGTCAACGGCTTCCTGCTGACGACTCCCGGCGAGAAGTTCAGCTCGGTCGGCGTCGACGGCGGCATGCGCATCGACTGGGGCGGCTTCAGCGTCGCCGGCTACGGCTACTGGGGCAGCGGCCTCGGCACCACCGGCCTGTTCTTCGCCGCCTTCAGCCCCGACGGCTCGGCCCGCAAGTCGTCCGGCTACTACGCCGAGGCCCAGTACACGTTCGGCTCCTCGCCCTACGTCCCCGGCTTCCTCAGCGGCGACCGCTTCACGATCGGCGGCAGCTACGGCCAGAGCTTCCTCAGCGCGACCGCCTACGACTGGACGCAGCCCTACTCGCCTTACCTCCTGAAGTCGAACTCCTCGGCGATCGGCTTCATCCGCTACAAGGTGACGGACTGGGCGTCGATCCAGGTCGAGTTCATCAACACGAAGTCGATCAACCAGTCGGGCGGATCGATCACCTCGAACGCCCTCGCCGGCGGCACCACCTTCTTCTTCTGAGCGCCTGCGCTCATAGAAGACGCGAACAGAAAACGCCGCCCGGCCTCGCCGGGCGGCGTTTTCTTTGCGCTGCGCTCGGCCGGTCAGTCCGCCGTCCGGCCGGCGCGGCGAACCTCGAGAAGAAAGTCGCGCAAGTCCTCGACGGCGTCGCGCACGGCGACCTCGCGCAGCGCGTCGCGCCCGCCGCGAAGCCGCCGCCAGCCCTCGAAAGAGGTCGCCTCCAGCGGCGTGAAGATCGACGGGCCGCGGCGCGCCGGCCGCCGCCTGGTCGCGCCCGAATTGATCGGGCAAAGCTCGAGCCGGGCGCCATGCCGGCGGGCGAGGCCGAGCGCGTCGACGACGAGCGTCACCTTGCGGCGCCCACGGTTTGCGCGCGCGGAAAGATGCCGGAGCGCGTCGGTTTCGCTCGCCCAGAAGAAGGCGCGGGCGTTGAGGATCGCGAGCCATTCCTCCGGCGAGGCGCCGTCGAGGCAGGCGGCGAGCGCCTTAAGATTCAGGGGACGGTTGTCGCTGAGGACGGCGCGGCCGAGACGCGGGTCGCCAAGCTCCACGAAGTCGCCGCGCGGCGTGCGCTCGAGGGCGCGGCGGCGCTCGCCTTCATAACCGAAAAGGTCGAGCAGGCGGCTCGCCGACAGAAGGCCGCGGCGCGCCACGCCCTCGAGCGCATCCTCCTCGGTCACATGAAACAAGCGCGGGCGGCGCGCGGCGAAGTCTTCAGGAGACATGGACGACGCCGGAAAAGCGAACGAAAAGGGCCGGCTCGACGAGCCGGCCCAGGTCCTCCCCGCGGGACGAAGCTCCGCGACGCGCGGCCTAGAAGAAGCCGAGCGCCTTGGGCGAGTAGCTCACCAGCAGGCATTTGGTCTGCTGATAATGCTCCATCATCATCTTGTGGTTCTCGCGGCCGATGCCCGACTTCTTGTAGCCGCCGAAGGCCGCGTGCGCCGGATAGAGATGATAGCAGTTGGTCCACACGCGGCCGGCCTGGATCGCGCGGCCCATGCGATAGGCGCGCGTGCCGCTGCGGGTCCACACGCCGGCGCCGAGGCCGTACAGCGTGTCGTTGGCGATCTCGAGCGCCTCCGCGTCGTCCTTGAAGGTCGTGACCGACAGCACCGGCCCGAAGATCTCCTCCTGGAAGATCCGCATCTTGTTGTCGCCCTGCAGCACGGTCGGCTGGGCGTAGAAGCCCTTGGCGAGGTCGGGGCCGACGTCGGCGCGCCCGCCGCCGGTCAGCAGCTTGGCGCCTTCCTGACGGCCGATGTCCACGTAGGACAGGATCTTCTCGAGCTGGTCGTTCGAGGCCTGCGCGCCGATCATGGTCTGCGGGTCGAGCGGATTGCCGAGCTTGATCGCCTTGACGCGCTCTATGGCGCGCGCGATGAAGCGGTCGAAGATCTTCTCATGGACGAGCGCGCGCGAGGGGCAGGTGCAGACCTCGCCCTGGTTCAGGGCGAACATCGTGAAGCCTTCGATCGCCTTGTCGAAGTAATCGTCGTCGGCGTCGGCGACGTCCTCGAAGAAGATGTTCGGGCTCTTGCCGCCGAGCTCCAGCGTCACCGGGATGATGTTCTCGGTGGCGTATTGCATGATGAGGCGGCCGGTCGTCGTCTCGCCGGTGAAGGCGACCTTGGCGATCCGCTTGCTCTGCGCCAGCGGCTTGCCGCATTCGACGCCGAAGCCGTTGACGACGTTGAGGACGCCGGGCGGCAGCAGGTCGCCGATCACGTCCATCATCACCATGATGCTCATCGGCGTCTGCTCGGCCGGCTTCATGACGATGCAGTTGCCGGCGGCGAGCGCGGGGGCGATCTTCCAGACCGCCATCAGCAGCGGGAAGTTCCAGGGAATGATCTGGGCGACGACGCCGAGCGGCTCATGGAAGTGATAAGCGATCGTGTCGTGGTCGATCTCGCTGATGCCGCCTTCCTGGGCGCGCAGGACGCCGGCGAAATAGCGGAAATGGTCGACGGCGAGCGGCAGGTCGGCGGCCTTGGTCTCGCGAATCGGCTTGCCGTTGTCGATCGTCTCGACCATCGCGAGGAGGTCGAGCTTCTGCTCGATGCGGTCGGCGACGCGCAGGAGGACCAGCGCGCGGTTGGCGGGGGAAGTCTCGGCCCAGGCCTTGCGGGCGGCGTGCGCGGCGTCGAGAGCGAGCTCGACGTCTTCGGCGGTCGAGCGCGCGATGGTGCACACGACATTGCCGTCGACCGGCGAGATGTTCTCGAACGTCTGGCCCTTCACCGCCGGCGTCCATTTTCCGCCGATATAGTTGTCGTAGTGCGGCTTGATCGCGACCTGGTCGCGCAGTTCGGCCAGAAGCTTTTCAACCATATAGTCCTCCCTTTGGCGAAGCTCTCGCCATTTGACGGCCGCCGGGCCGCAGTTCGCGCGCCCCGGCCGGTCCGTCCGCTTCGACGGCCGGGCTGGCGCCCGTTTCCGTCCGCACCTCTCTATTTATCTCGCGGCGTCCGGAGCGGAAAGCGATCCGGCTTCCCTACGCGACGCGCACGCTCGCCCGGCCTGGCGCCGGACGCCTTCCATCACGGCGCGGCGGGTCGTTCTCGACCCCGCGCCGGCCGGACGACGAAAATGGTTTGGCCGCGGCGGCCGTCCGTCGCATCATGCCGATGGTCGAATCGCGCGGGCGGATCGGCCGCCGCCGACTCAACGCCAGCGGGACGCCCAGATTGCCGCCTCGATAGGCACGAAGATTAATGGCGCCGCCGCGTTTCGCGCTATACCCTATACGCACTAGAGTTCCTCGTCGCACATCGCCGCCCGGCGCGGCGCCGACAGTTTGGCCCCGACGACTCGAAGACGCGGGTTGGAGGCGGAGTTCTAAGACCGGCTCGTAGACACGGCCGACCGCGCCAGGAGGCGCCGCATGCGATGACGAAGGTTCTGATCGCCGACGATCATCCCGTCTTCAGAAGGGCGCTCGCCGAGATCGTCGCCAAGCTGACGCCGGACGACGACGTCGAGACGCGCGAGGCGGCGGACAGGAGCCAGCTCTTCGAGATCGTCGAGAACGAGGACCTCGACCTCGTCCTGCTCGACCTCGGCATGCCAGGCATGACCGGCCTGCCCGAGCTCGTCGCCATCCGCAACATCGCGCCGTCGACGCCCGTGGTCATCGTCTCGGCGCTCGAGGACGCGACGGTCGTCTCCCAGGCGATCAACTGCGGCGCCGCGGGCTTCATTCCCAAGTCGGCGTCGATGGAGGCGCTCGCGGACGCGCTGCGCCAGGTGCTCGACGGCGGCGTCTACGTTCCCGGCGGCGAGGAGAGCCGCGGCGGCGGCGAGAAGCGGGCGGCCGACGCCGGCGTCCTGACGCCGCGCCAGCTCGCCGTGCTCGGGCTGCTCTCGGCCGGCAAGTCGAACAAGGAGATCGCCCGCGCCCTCTCCATCAGCGACCTGACGGTGAAGGTCCACATCACCACGATCTTCCGCAAGCTCGGCGTCGCGACGCGCACCCAGGCGATCGTCGCCTTCCAGCGCGAGCGCTCGCAGTTCACCAACCACTAGCTCCGCCGAGAACCGCCTATCGGCCGGCTCCGGCCGCGGACGGCTCTTCGCCGCGCCCGCGCGCGGCGAGCGCGTTCAGCATGGCGCGAAGCCGCATCGGCGCCGCAGTCTTCGGCAGGAAATTCAGCCCTTCCGCGCGCGCGTGGCGACGCAGCTCCTCGCTCGCGTCGCTCGACACGATGAGCGCCTGCAGCTCGCCGCCGAACGCCTCGCGCAGGAAGGCGACCGCGCCGACGCCGGTCAGGCCGTCGTCGAGATGGTAGTCGGCGACGACGAGCCGCGGCGATTTTCGCGCGGCCCGCAGCGCCGCCACCGCCGCCTTGGCCGAGCGCGCCTCGACGACGATCGCCCCCCAGGAGCGCAGCAGCGTCGCGAGCGCCGCGCGCAGGCGCCGGTCGTTGTCGATGACGACGGCGCAGAGCCCGTCGAGCGAGGCCGCCGGCGCGGGCTCGCGGCGCGGCGCCGGCTCCTGCGGCGCTTCCGCGCGCTCGACGCGCAGGCAAAAGCGCGACCCCCTGCCCGGCGTCGAGGCGACCTCGATGCGCGCGCCGATGAGGCGCGCCACGCGCTCGCAGATGGCGAGGCCGAGGCCAAGGCCGCGCTCGCCCTCGCGCGGGGCCGAGCCGGCCTGCCGGAACTCCTCGAAGATGAGCGGAATGTCCTGCGCCTCGACGCCGACGCCGGTGTCGAACGCCTCGATCGTCACCTCCTCGCCGCGCCGCCGCGCGCCAAGCAGGATCGAGCCGCGCGCGGTGTAGCGGACGGCGTTCGACAGGAAATTGCGCAGCACCCGCTCGAGCAGGGAGCGGTCGGAGCGGACCGCGAGGCTCGTCGGGGCGACGCGCAGCCTGAGGCCGAGCGCCTGCGCCTGCGGCTCGAAATCCTGACGCAGCCGCTCGAACAGCGGCGCGAGCGCGAAGCAGGAGATTTCCGCCGGCCATACGCCGGCGTCGAGCCGCGAGATGTCGACGAGGGCGCGCACGAGATCCTCGACGACGTCGAGGGAGGATTCGATCGCGCCGACGATTTCGCGGCCGCGCGCGCCCCGCTCGTGCTCGCGCAGCATGTCGAGGTAGAGGCGGGCGACGATGAGCGGCTGGCGCAGGTCGTGGCTCGCGGCGGCGAGGAAGCGCGTCTTGGAGAGGTTCGCCTTCTCGGCCTCCGCCTTGGCGAGCAGCAGCGCCTTCTCCGCCGCGCAGCGCTCGGAGATCTGCTGAAACAGGTGATGGGTGAGGCTGGTCAGCTCGGCGGTGCGCTCCGCGACGCGGTTCTCGAGCGTGATCGCGGCCTGGAACAAGGTGAAGGCGCTGGGGCCGCGCGCGCTCATGTCGTTCTCGACGCGGTCCATCAGCACGGCGTTGACGCGCTTCAGCCGCGCGATCTCGGCCTGCAGCGCCTCGATCTCCTCCGTCCCGGCGCGTGGGCGCGCCCATTCCTCGTCGGCGGGCGCGTCGGAGGCGGCGACCTTGCCGAACGCGGTCATTCCGCGCCTCCGTCGGGGATTCGGCCGATGGCGAGGGCGGTGAAGGTCTGGTTGAGGTGCATGCCGGCGAACTGCTCGCCGTAGGTCGAGAAGCCGATGACGTTGTTGGCCGCGAGGATCTCCCCGGCGAGGCGCTTGGTCTGCGCCTTCTCGAGGGCGAGGCTGCGATGGATGCAGTCGAAGCCGATGACGAGCTCGGGCGCGCCGAAGCTCTGGCCCATCTGCTCGAAGAAGGCGGCGAGATTGGGCAGCACCGCCTCCGAGCGGGCGAGGCGCAGGACCACCCCCTCGTCGATCGCGCAGAAGAAGGTGAGGCTCTCGTCGCCATGCGCCGTCTGGATCGAGCGCACGTGGAAATCGCCGCCGACCTTGACCATCAGCGGGTTGGTCGAGAAGGTCGAGGGAGTCAGCTCGATCTCGGGAAGGTTCAGGAGCCGGGCGTATTCGCGCGCCGCCGGCTCGCCGTTCAGCTCGAACACGCGGCGGCTCAGCGGGTCGGCGCGCGTCACCACCATGCGCTGGTCCGAGCCGATGAAATTCTGGCATTTGGCGATGCGGAACGGCGCGTCGATCTTGACCGCGGCGAGGACCGCCGCGTCGGAATGGAAGGCGCCGTCGCAATAGACGAAGGCGCCGGTGAGGCACAGATTGTCCGCGGCCGAAGCGCCGATGAGCGGAGCAAGGTCCATGAGCCCGGTGAGGGAGGCGAGCGCCACCTCCTCGTTGCGCGACATGCCGTCGATCAAAAGGAGCGCGAAGCTGTCGCGCGGGTCGAGCTCGCACCCCTTCGCGCGCAGGTCCTCGACGACTTTTCGCGTCGCCGCATGGCCGTCCGACATCTGGAAGCGCGACAGGTTGCGGATCAGCGCCGTCGCCGCCCGGCAGTGCGAGGCGGCGATGCTGAAGCCGGTGATCGAGCCGTCGAGATAGCCGATCGGGGTGATCTCGCCGGCCGTGGTGCAGCCGACCGTCGGCACGCCGGCGAACAGCCGCCCGAGCTCGGGCTCGAGCACGTTGAGGTCGAAGCCGTAGGAGCAGAAGAAGACGACGAGGCCGAGGTCCGGCTGCGCCACGGCCTGCGCGAACTCGCGCGCCGCCGCCGCCGGGTCCGGCGCCGTGGAATAGCCGCGCCTGATGGGGGATGCGCTCACCGCCGCGATCGGCTCCCTCGACGTTTCGTCCTCTTTCCGGTCAGCGGACCTCCACCTCGATGGTCGAGGAGAACTGCGGTCCGAGCGAGACATGCGCGCCGTCGCCGAGCTGCAGCGTGAGCTTGTGGTGTCCGGGCGGCAGGCTCAGCGTGGTCTCGGTCTGCGCCTTGCCGAAATGCAGCGAGGTTTCGCCGGCGCCGATGACTTCGCCCATCTTCGGCGGCGCGCCGTCGACGATGAGGTGGTGATGGCCTGATTCGGGGCTCGCGTCGCCGGCCGGCTTCAGGGCGTAATTGTCGAGGCCGAACTTCACCTTGAACGGGCTCGTGACGCTCGCCCCGTCGGCGGGCTCGACGAAATAGACGTGCGGCGCGGCCGTCTGCGCGAGGCCGGGCGCCTGCCCGCCGAGGAGGAGGACGCCGGCGACGGCGAAAGTCGAAAGTCTCGTCACGACAGGCTCCGCGATGGAAAGGCGCGTAGAATGGGCGCGCGCTGCGCCGAGCGCAAGCGCCCCGGCGGGCGCGCCGCCGGAATTTCGCGCGGGGGACTACCGCCATGCGGCGCGGCTCCCTATTGAAGAAGGCGGCGATTCGCTTCATGTCACGGGGCGCGGCGCGGAGCTTGGCGCTGGCGGCGCCCGGGGAGACGGAAAATGAGCGCATTCAGGGCGTCGACGGTCGGCGCGCTCGTCCTCGCGGCCTGCGCCCTCGCGCCCGGCGCGGCGCTGGCGCAGCGGCGCCCCCCGCCGCCGGCGGCCGAAGGCCAGTGGTACGAACCCGACTGTCCGCCGAACGCCTATTCGGCCCAGGCGCAGGACCGCGCGCGCTACGACTGCTCCGGCACGCGCGGGCGCATGGGGCTCGGCGCCAGCCCCTTCAACCCGGAAGGTCCGGGCAATCCGTCGTTCGGAGGACGCTAGAGCGTTCCTCCGCCAGCGCCGGCCGGCGCGGGAAGCGTTCGCAGGCGGACGGCGCGAAGCGCGTTCCGGTCCATCGCTCGAGCCGAATCTCGACGGCGTCGGGAAAGGCGTCGATCACCGTGAAGCAGGGCGGGGTTCCGCGCGTGCGGCGCGACAGCGCGCCGGCGCCGACGGAAAGGGTCAGCCCGTCGCCCCACGGCGGCGGCTGGACGAAGGGCTCGTGCACATGGCCGCTCAGCACGAGGTCGACGCCGGCCTCCGTGAACAGGCGCGCCGCCGCCGCGCCGCGTCACCGGCAGCATTGCGACTGCACGGCGGGATCGGAGCGCCAGTCGCCGAACAGCGCGGCGACGCCGATGCGGAACGCGTCGGCGGCGTGGCGCGGATCGAGCGCGACGGCCTCGAGCGAGGAGCCGTCGAAGCAGGCGTCGGTCATCAGCGGCGAGATCAGGGCGAGCGCCTCGGCCTTTCGGCGCGGCCCGCCGTCGAGCGCGTAACGCAGCCGCCGCCGGAAAGCGTGGGCCGGCGCGCCGGCGAGCCGAGGATGGCGGCGACATAGAACGGGCGCGCGCCGGCGCGGCCGCCCGGGACGGGCCGGGCGAGGGGATCGGCGAGCGCGGCTTCGAGCGCCTCGCGCCAGGGCCTGCGCCCATACAGCGCATAGGGCAGCATGTTCATGGCGCCGCCCGGAAGCGGCGCGACGAGCGGCCCGTCGCGCCCGCACAGCTTCGCCGCCTGGCGCGCCGTGCCGTCGCCGGCGAGCGTCACGACAAGATCGGGCCTGGCCGCGACCGCCTCGCGCGCCGCCTCGGCGAGGCCGGACGGAGAAACGCTGCGGATGCGCGCCTCGATCGAGAAGCGGGCGAAGATCTCGGCGAGCTCCCCGGCCGCGCCGGGCGAGACGCCGCCGCCCGCATCGTTCACGACGACGGCGGCGCTGCGGATCGGCGGCGGATCCTTGGCGCCCGCCCCGCGTCCGAAAGGCGCGGGACCAGCTGACTGTGCGGCGGCGACGCTCATGCCGGGGCGACGCCGCGCGCAGCCGCGCCGTTCCGGCGCTTCATCGTTCGGCGCTCTCCTCCTGCTCGCCCGCGCGCTCGAGCGCCGCCTGCGCGTCGGCCGTCTCGGGCGCGGCGCGGCGCGTCACGATCCAGAAGGCGAGCGCGAAGGCCGAGCCCGCCGCCCAGCCGGCGGCGACGTCGGACGGCCAGTGGACGCCGAGATAAAGGCGCGACAGGCCGATCAGCACAGTCGTCAGCGCGGCGAGCGAGAGAAGGTAGATCCGCGCCGCGCGGCTGCGCTGGGTCTCGGCGAGGATCGCCGCGATGGTGAGATAGGCCGCCGCCGAAATCATAGCGTGGCCGCTCGGGAAGCTGGCGCTCCAGCTCTGCGTCAGATGCGGCACGACATCCGGCCGGGCGCGGTGGAAGCCGGTCTTGAACACGGCGTTGAGCAGCGAGGCGCCGCCGATCGCGGCGAGCAGGATGGCGAGCGCCCGCCAGCGCCGGGCGAGGGCGAGGAAGCCCGCCGCGGCCAGCGTCAGGAGCCACAGCACGGTGAAGCCGCCGAGCGCCGAGACGTCGATCGCCGACTGCAGCAGCCAGGGCGGGCCGATCGGCGTCGCAGGGTCGTCCGGCCGGCGCAGCGCGAGGAGGATGGCCCGGTCGAGGCGGTCCGCCCCGCCCTCCAGCGCCTCGTCCATGAGATAAAGGAAGACGACGGCGCTGGAGACGCAGAACAGCGCCGCCAGCGGCTGCACGCCGGCGCGCGCGAGACGGCCGCGCAGGCGCGGGGCTTTCAAGGGCGGCTCCGGCGCGGGCTCACGCGGCGGCTCCGACGAGGGCCCCGCGCGCCGGCATGGCCCGCGCCTCATGGGCGAGCGCCCATTCCATCGCCTTGCGGCGGTCGATGCCGAGCTCGCACAGAACCTCGACGGCGAGGTCGAGGCCCGGCGGCGTCGAGACGTCGATGACCGGATAGAGGCCGAGCTCAAGGAAGGCGTCGCGCTCCTCGAACGTCTCGGCGACGACGATGCGCCGCACATGCGGGAAGGCGCGCTCGGCGAGCGGCGTCAGCTCGCGCGAGATGGCGAGGCTCGGGGTGGTGACGACGACGACCTTGCGCCCGCGCAGGTCGAGCGGGTCCCACAGGCGCGGGTCGGAGGCGTCGCCGAACAGCACCTCATAGCCGTCGGCGTTGGCGTCGGCGAAGGTCTTCTGGGTCCGCTCGACCGCGGCGTAGTCGATGCTGAACTCGGACAGCGCGTCGGCCACCGTGCGCCCCATCCGCCCCATGCCGACGATGAGCACCGGGGCCGCCTGCTCGCGCGGGGCGAGCTCGGCGTCGGCCCGCGCCGCGACACGGGCGCGCAGCCGCCCGGCGATGGTCCGCCCGGCCCGCGCCAGCGCCGGCGTCAGCGCGAGGCTCAGGGCGACGGCGGCGATCACGACCGAGGCCGCGCGCGCGCCGATCATCGCCCGCATCGGCGGCAGGCTCAGGATCACGAAGGCGAACTCGGAGCCCTGCGCCAGCAGGAAGCCGAGCTGGATCGAGCCCGGGACGGACCAGCGGAAGATGAGGCCGGACAGGGCGTTGGTGACGATCTTGACGCCGACGACCGCGCCCGCGCAGGCGAGGATCGCCGGCCATTCGGCGCGCAGCGAGGACAGGTCGAGCGACATGCCGACGGAGATGAAGAAGAAGCCGAGCAGCAGGTTGTGGAACGGCTTCGTCTCCGCCTGGATGATCGGCCGGTACGGCGTCTCGGCGATGATGACGCCGCCGAGAAAGGCGCCGAGCGTGAGCGAGAGGCCGATCGAGCCCGTCGCCCATGCGGCGGCGAGCGCGACGAGCAGGCCGCTCGCGGTGAACACCTCGGCGTTGTCGGTGCGGGCGATGACGTCGAACAGCGGCCGCACCACCATGCGCGCCAGCACGAACGCGACGCCGAACGCCGCCGCCGCCTTGACCACCGCCATGGCGAGCTGGGAGGCCATCGCCGCGCCCTCCCCCGCGAGCGCGTCGACGACGATGAGCAGGAAGATCGCCGCGATGTCCTGGAAGATCAGGATCGCCGTCGAGGTGAGGCCGACCGGGCAGTTCTGCTGGCGCCGCTCGGCGAGGAGCGAGGCGACGACGGCGGTCGAGGAGAGGGCGAGCGTCGCGCCGAGGAGGAAGGCCGGCGCCGGGGCGAGGCCGAAGGCGCTCGCGCACAGGCCGAGCGCGAGGGCGGCGAGCGCGACCTGCACCGGGCCGAAGCCGAAGATGTCGCCGGCCTGCTCGCGCACATGCCGCAGCGAGAAATGCATGCCGATGTCGAACAGCAGGAAGACGACCCCGAGCTCGGCGAGCAGGGCGAAGTTCGGATCGTCGGGCGCCGCGACGCCGCTCGCCCGCGCCGCCGCGCCGAGCGCGAGATAGCCGACGATCGGCGAGAGCCGCAGCGCGCGGCAGGCCATCGCCGCGACGACGCCGAACAGCAGCACCAGCACCAGCGGCGCGAGCGCGGAGGCTATGGCGTGGGCGTGGTCCATGGACGCGGGCGGCGATCCGGCGAACGAGGGCGGCGAAGGATGAACGGCGGGCCGCCGGGGCGGGCACAGTGCGGCGCGGCGCGCCCCCGCGCAAGCGCCAAGAGGCGGCGAAGGCGGCGCCCGCGCAAAAAGGACGCGGCCTCAGACCCGCTCGTAACGCGGCGCGTCGAGCTCGCCGGCCGCGGAGCCGTCGCCCTCCGCCGTGGGGCGCAAGGCGGGCAGACGGATGACGAATTTCGCGCCGGGCGGCTCGCCCGAGCCTTCGGGCGCGGGCGGGGCGAGCGTCAATTCGCCGCCGTGGGCGCGCACGAGGTCGGCGGCGATGACGAGGCCAAGGCCCGTGCCGCCCGTCCGGTCGGCCGTGAAGAACGGGGAGAACAGTTTTTCGCGCGCCGCCTGGGGCACGCCGGGGCCGGTGTCGCAGACCTCGATCAGGGTCTGCGCGCCGGCCCCGCCGTCCTGCGCCGCGCCGCGTCCGCGCCGTCTCTTCGCCGCGGGGTCGACCGGGCGCTCGCTGGCGTGGACGGTGATGCGCGCCGGCCAGCCCGGCGCGGGCCCGGCGCTTTCGAGCGCCTCGGCGCCGTTGCGCAGGAGGTTGACGAGGACGCGGAACAGCTGCTCGGGGTCGGCGCAGACCTCGAGCCGCCCGGGCGCGTCGTTGACGATCTCGACGCGCGGCGCCTGCGGGCGCACGCTTTCGATCGCCTCCTCGACCAGCGGGCGCAGGCGCGCGCGGCGCAGCTTCGGCGGCTCGTCGACGGCGCGGCCGTAGGTCATCGTCGCCTGGCAGAAGCGGATCGCCCGGTCGAGCGTCGCGACGAGCTTGGGCGCGATGCGCTGCGCGAGCGGATCGGTGACGTTGGCGAGGCGGTCGGACAGGAGCTGCGCCGACGACAGCATGTTGCGCATGTCGTGATTGATCTTGGCCACGGCGAGGCCGAGCGCGGCGAGATGCTTCTTCTGGTTCAGCTCGCGCACCAGCTGCTCCTGCATCACGGCGAGCGCCGCCTCGGCCTGGCCGATCTCGTGCCGCGCGCCGGAAGGCTCGATGATTCGCGCCGCGTTCTCCGGGTCCTCGCCGAATTCGGTGATGGCGGAGGTCAGCCGGCGCATCGGGCGCAGCACCATGACGTTGATGGCGATGGTCGCGAGCACCGCGACCACGGCGGCGATCAGCAGGGTCATGGCGACGAGGCGGCGGGCGTAGGCGGCCATGCCGCGGCGCAGCGGCCCCTCGTCCATGGTGATGACGACGGCGTCGCCGCCCATCGGCGCGTCGCCGAGCACGGTGATGACGCGTCCGGGCGGCGCGAACAGCGTCTCGAGCGCCTCGACCGGCGCGCCGACGACGCTCTGGTCGCGCAGGTCGTACACGGCGTCGACCTGGCCCGGCAGGTCGGCGGCCGCCAGGATGCGCTTGGTGCCGCGCGAGTAGAGCACGATGACGCGCGCGCCGACGCTGTCGAGAAGCTGGCGCGAAAGCTCTGGAGGCGTCATGGCGCTCGGCGCCGCCTCGAGCACCAGCGCGGCGGTGTAGGCGGCGGCGAGGCGGTTGCGCAGCCAGTAGGTGCGGTAGCCCGACAGCGCCGGCAGGTAGACCAGCGTCGCGGCGGCGATGACGAAAACGGTGTTGAGCGCCAGCACGCGCATGGCGAGGCCAAAGCGCGGCCTGCGGCGGCGCGCGCCGCCGCGGCCCTGTGCGGCCGCCGGCGTCGGGAGCTCGCTCATCGAATCCGCTCCCTGCGCGTTCCCGCGCGAAGATGAGGCGTCCTGTCCGGCCAACCGCGACCCGCGCTAAATTGACTATAGCACATACTGTACCAGACAAGGACTCGCCGCACATCCCCCATAGGGGAGCCGCGCGGCCGCGGCGGCGGCGGGCCTCGCGAAGTATTTACGCGCCGACGTCGCCCGGCGGCGCCGAATTTCCATGTTTTCTTTTCCTTGGGACAAGTGGCCCGGCGCGCAGGCCGCGGCCTCGCCGGATGACGGCGCCATGACGGAACGCCGCGCGCGAGCGGCGACAAAATGGCGCTCCCCCTTTGCTTGCCCTATGCTCGCCGGAAAATCATGATTGCTTCAGCATGTCTTGCTAGCGTGGTACGCGTCCTGCTAGAGCCTTGGGCGCCCGCCGTCGTCGGGCCGGGACGAACCTGACGATCTTCGCCATCCTGCGAGCTCGCGAGCCTCGCGATCGGTCATTCTGGGGGACGAAAATGCATATCGCTATGGTCGGCTCGGGCTATGTCGGCCTCGTCTCGGGCGCCTGCCTCGCCGACTTCGGCCACAACGTCGTCTGCGTCGATTCGGACCAGAAGAAGGTCGAATCGCTGAAGGCCGGCAAGATGCCCATCTACGAGCCGGGCCTCGCCGAGCTCGTCGCCAACAACGTGCGCCACAACCGCCTCTCCTTCACGACCGACCTCGTCGGCTCGGTCGGCAAGGCGGACGCGGTGTTCATCGCCGTCGGCACCCCCTCGCGGCGCGGCGACGGCCACGCCGACCTCACCTATGTCTATCAGGCGGCGCGCGACATCGCCGCCGGGCTCGACGGCTTCACCGTCGTCGTCACCAAGTCGACCGTGCCGGTCGGCACCGGCGACGAGGTCGAGCGCGTCATCCGCGAGGCGCGCCCGGACGCCGACTTCGCCGTCGTCTCGAACCCCGAGTTCCTGCGCGAGGGCGCGGCGATCGACGACTTCAAGCGGCCCGACCGCATCGTCATCGGCATCGAGGATCCGCGCGCCGAGACCGTGATGCGCGAGGTCTACCGCCCGCTCTACCTCAACCGCGCGCCCTTCGTGTTCACCAGCCGGCGCACCTCCGAGCTCACCAAATACGCCGCCAACGCCTTCCTCGCGACCAAGATCACCTTCATCAACGAGGTCGCCGACCTGTGCGAGAAGGTCGGCGCCAACGTGCAGGACGTCGCCCGCGGCATCGGCCTCGACAACCGCATCGGCGGCAAGTTCCTGCACGCGGGCCCAGGCTACGGCGGCTCCTGCTTCCCCAAGGACACGCAGGCGCTGATCAAGACGGCGCAGGACTATGACGCGCCGATCCGCATCGTCGAGACGGTCTCGGCGGTGAACGACCAGCGCAAGCGGGCGATGGCGCGAAAGGTGTTCGCCGCCTTCGGCGGCTCGGCGCGCGGCAAGACCATCGCGCTGCTCGGCCTCACCTTCAAGCCGAACACCGACGACATGCGCGATTCGCCGGCGATCGCCGTCGTCACCGCGCTGCAGGACGGCGGCGCCAAGGTGCACGCCTACGACCCGGAAGGCATGGAGCAGGCCAAGCTCGTGCTCGACGGGCTCACCTATTTCAACGACCCCTATTCCTGCTGCGCAGGCGCCGACGCGCTCGTCATCGTCACCGAATGGGACGAGTTCCGCGCCCTCGACCTCACGCGCGTGAAGTCGCTGCTGACGAGCCCGGTGATGATCGACCTGCGCAACATCTACGATCCCGCCGAGATGGCGCGCCGGGGCTTCGCCTACTCGGACGTCGGCCGCGGCGGCAAGCTCGCGGTCTGACGGACCGCGCGCCGCGCGGGCTCACGTTCCGCGCGGCTTGGCCCGCGTCGTCGGCGCGGCGGAGGCCGGATCCTCGGGCCAGAAATGGCGCGGATAGCGTCCCTTCATCTCGGCCCGCGCCGCCGCCCATGAGCCGCGCCAGAAGCCGGGCAGGTCCGAAGTCGCCTGAATGGGCCGCAGCGCCGGCGACAGCAGCTCGATCTTCAGCGCGATCCGCCCGCCGGCGAGCGTCGGATGCGTCGAAAGCCCGTAGAGCTCCTGCGCCCTGACGCTCAGCGTCGGAACGCCGTCGCCATAGTCGAGCGCGATCCTCGATCCCGCCGGGGTCGCGAATTCCGCCGGCGCCTCCTCGTCGAGCCGCCGCTTCAGCTCGTAGGGCAGGAGCGCGTGCAGCGCCGCCGCGAGCGTTTCGGCGCGCAATTCGGCGAGGCTCGACGCGCCGTCGAGGAAGGGCGCGAGCCAGTCCTGCGCGCCCGCCGCCAGCGCCGCGTCGGAAAGGTCGGGCCAACCCCGCTCCGGCTCCGCCGCGCGTAAAAATTCGACGCGGGCGCGCCACTGCGCCAGCGCCTTCGTGAAGGGCAATCTGGCCAATCCGCCGCCATCCTCGCCGAGGAGGCCGCGCGCCAGAGCGCGCGCCGCCTCCGGCCCTTTGGGGGCCGGCAGCGGAGTTTCGGCGAGCGTCAGCGCGCCGAGCCGGCGCCGGCGGCGCGCCCGCAGCGCCCCGCTCGCCGCGTCGAACAGGATTTCGTCCTGCGCCGCGATCCGCTCGCCGGCGGCGTCCTCGAGCTCCGCCTCGCCGAGCGCGGCGGCGGCGAGGACGCGCGCGGCGCCGGCGCGCCCGGCGATTTCGCCGACGGCGAGATAGGTCTCGCGCGCCAGCGCGTCGGCCGGGTCGAGCGCGGCGGCGCGCCCGCCCGCGAGCAGATATGCGCCCGGCTGGCCGGCGCCGCGCGCCTTCGCGACGCGCTCGGGAAAGGCGAGGGCGAGACAAAGGCCGAGCCCCTCTTCGGCCGGCCGCGCGCCCCCGGGCAGGCCGGCGCGGCGGGAAAAGCCCCGCGCGAGTTCGCGCGCCGCCTGCGCCCGCGCCGAACCGTCCGCCCGCCAGCGCGCGAGGCGGCGCGAAAGGTCGGCCTCGTCGCCGCCGAGGCCGCGCTCGGTCAGCAGCGCGGCGAGCTCGCAGGCGAGCGCGCCGAGCCTCGCGCCGCGCGAAGAGGCGGCGAGAATCATGGCGGCGAGACGCGGGGCGAGGCCGAAGCCGGCGATCTTCCGCCCCAGCGGCGTCGGCCCGCCCTGCGCGTCGAGCGCGCCGATCTCGCGCAAAAGCGCGCGCGCCTCCTTCACCGCCGGCGCCGGCGGCGGATCGAGCCAGCGCAGCGCGGCCGGCTCGCGCGCGCCCCACACGGCGAGGTCGAGGACGAGGCCGGAGAGGTCGGCGGCGAGCATTTCCGGCGGCGCGAAGGGGAGCAGCGCACCGGTCGCCGCCTCCTCCCACAGGCGATAGCAGACGCCCGGCCCGACGCGCCCGGCGCGGCCGCGCCGCTGGTCGGCGGAGGCGCGCGAGACTTTCACTGTCTCGAGGCTGGTGAGGCCGCGCGCCGGATCGAAGCGCGGCGCGCGGGCGAGGCCGCCATCGACCACGACGCGAACCCCCTCGATGGTCAGCGAGCTCTCGGCGATCGAGGTGGCGAGCACGATTTTCCGCGTTCCCGGCGCCGCCGGGGCGACGGCGCGGTCCTGCGCCTGCCGCGAGAGCGCGGCGTAGAGCGGGGCGACGAGGACGCGCGGATCGCGGATCTTTTCTTCAAGGATGCGCGCGAGGCGAAGAATCTCGCCCTGCCCGGGCAGGAAGGCGAGGATCGAGCCTTCCTCCTCGACGAGCGCGGCGAGGATCGCCGAGGCCGCCGCCTCCTCGACCCGCTCATGTGGCCGGCGCGGGCGCCAGCGCGTCTCGACCGGAAAGGCGCGGCCTTCGCTAACCACCGCCGGCGCGCCGCCCATCAGCGCCGCGACGCGCGCGACGTCGAGCGTCGCCGACATCACGAGCAGGCGCAGATCGGGGCGCAGCGCCTCGGCGGCGTCGAGCGCCAGCGCCAGCGAGAGGTCGGCGTCGAGCGAGCGCTCGTGGAATTCGTCGAACAGGACGAGGGCGACCCCTTCGAGCGAGGGATCGTCGAGGATCATCCGCGCGAACACGCCTTCGGTGACGACTTCCACGCGGGTTTTCGCCGAGACCCTCGTCTCGCCGCGCGTGCGCAGGCCGATCGTCGCGCCGACCTCCTCGCCGAGGCTGAAGGCCATGCGCCGCGCGGCGGCGCGGGCGGCGAGCCGGCGCGGCTCGAGGAGGACGAACCTGCCGTCCCGCGCCCAGTCCTCGTCGAGGAGGGCGAGCGGGACGCGCGTCGTCTTGCCGGCCCCGGGCGGCGCGGCGAGGACGACGCGCGGCGTCCGCCGCAGCTCCTGCGCGAGCTGCGGCAGCGCGGCGTCGATGGGAAGCGGCTCCGGCCCTGGCATCGCCGGCTTGATGGCGCGTCGGCGTCTGCGGCGCAAGAGGACGGAGCGAAGGTCGCGCGCGGGCCGGAACCCCGGCGGCGCCGCGCGCTTTCCGGGATTTCAGGCGCTGTGGCGCGGACGCCACGGCGGCGCCCGATGCGCGCGAGGCTGCTATGAAGGCGGCGCGAACGGCGATAGTTTCGCGGGCGATCGAGGCGCCGGCCGCCGGCGCGCTTCCGAAGGGACGAGGCATGGCGCAGGAGAGCGGGCGGAGCGAGCTTGCGGCCGCCCCCGCGCAGGCGGGACAGGAGGCTCCGGCGGCGCAGGCGCCCGCGGCGCCCGCCGGCGAGGCGCCGTCCCACGCCGCTCATCCGCCGGCCCCTTCCTCCGGCCATGGCGCGCCGCACGGCGGCGGCCACGTCAGGAGCGGCTTCGGCGCGCTGGCGCTCGGCTCGCTCGGCGTCGTCTTCGGCGACATCGGCACGAGCCCGCTCTACGCTCTCAAGGAGTCGCTGCACCATATCCGCGACGGCGCGACCGACGAGGCGGTGATCGGCACCGTCTCGCTGCTGATCTTCGCGCTGTTCTTCACCGTCACCGCCAAATACGTGCTGTTCCTGATGCACGCCGACAACAAGGGCGAGGGCGGCACGCTCTCGCTCATGGCGCTCGCCCAGCGCGCGCTCGGCCACCGCGCCGCGCCGGTGTTTTTCCTTGGCGTCGCCGGCGCCGCGCTGTTCTCGGGCGACGCGATCATCACGCCGGCGATCTCGGTGCTCTCCGCGCTCGAGGGCCTCGAGCTGGTGACGCCGGTGTTCACCCCCTACATCCTGCCGGCGACGATCGTCATCCTGATCTCGATCTTCTGGGTGCAGAGCCACGGCTCCGGCCACGTCGCCGTGTTCTTCGGCCCGGTCATGGCCGTGTTCTTCCTCTCCCTCGGCGTGCTCGGGGCGCTGCACATCCATGATTCGCCGCGCATCCTGCTCGCCTTCGATCCGATGCGCGGCCTGCGGTTCCTGTTCGGCCATGGCGTTCTGGGCTTCATCGTGCTGGGCTCGGTGTTCCTCGCGGTGACCGGCGCCGAGGCGCTCTACGCCGACATGGGCCATTTCGGCCGCCTGCCGATCCAGGCGGCCTGGCTGTTCTTCGTGCTGCCCTCGCTGGTGCTCAACTATCTCGGCCAGGGGGCGCTGGTGCTCTCGAACCCGGGCGCGGTCGAGAATCCGTTCTTCCTGATGGCCCCGCCGTGGGCGCTGCCGCCGCTCGTTCTGCTCGCGACGATGGCCACCGTGATCGCCTCGCAGGCGGTGATCACCGGCGCCTTCTCGCTCGCCCGCCAGGCGATCCAGCTCGGCCTGCTGCCGCGCATGCTGGTGCTGCACACCTCCGAGACGCAGGAGGGGCAGATCTACCTGCCGCGCGTCAACCGGCTGCTGCTCATCGGCGTGCTGATCCTCGTGCTGATGTTCAAGAGCTCGTCGGCGCTCGCCTCGGCCTACGGCATCGCCGTCACCTGCACCATGGTGGTGACGACCCTGCTCGCCTTCGTGGTGGTGTGGAAATACTGGAACTGGCCGCTCTGGCTCAGCGTCCTGTTCGTCTCGGCCTTCCTCGTCGTCGACCTCTCCTTCCTCGCCGCCAACCTCGTCAAGGTGATCGACGGCGGCTGGGTGCCGCTGCTGCTCGCCGTCTGCGCCATGATCTGCATGTGGACCTGGGTGCGCGGCAGCGACCTCCTGACGCGCAAGACGCGGCGCGATTCGATCTCGATGCGCGACCTCGTGCGCATGCTCGAGAAATCGAAGCCGCTGCGCGTCTCGGGCACCGGCGTGTTCCTGACCAATTCGCCCGAGATCGCCCCTTCCGCCTTCATGCACAATCTGAAGCACAACAAGGTCATGCACGAGCGCGTGCTGCTCATGTCGGTCAAGACCGAGGAGACGCCGCGGGTGCCGACCGAAAAGCGCTTCGAGATCGAGAAGATATCCGACGACTTCACCAGCGTCGTGCTGCATTTCGGCTTCATGGAGAGCCCGCGCATCCCCACCGCCATGGCCGGGCTGCGCAAGGCCGGGCTCAAGTTCGACATCATGACGACGTCGTTCTTCGTCGGGCGGCGCAAGATCAAGCCCGCGCCCAACTCCGGCATGCCGATGTGGCAGGACAAGCTGTTCATCGCCCTGTTCCGCCAGTCGGCCAACCCGACCGACTATTTCTCCATTCCCTCCGACCGCGTCGTCGAGCTCGGCGAGCAGTTGACGATCTGAACGGCGCAAATTTCCTGCGGAGAGGCGCCGCCGGCCCCGTGCAAGCGACAGGCGCCTTTGCTAGCCTTCGGGCATGCTGAAGATCGTCGCAGGCGAGAACGCGGGAAAGAGCTCGGAGGCGCAGGCCGTCCCGCCGGCAGGCGCGCAGGGCGAAGCGTCGCCCGCGGGCGCGTCCGCCGCCGCGCGCGCCCCCTCGCCGATGATGGCGCAATATCTCGACATCAAGGCGCGCAATCCCGGCTCGCTCCTGTTCTACCGCATGGGCGACTTCTACGAGCTGTTCTTTTCCGACGCCGAGGCCGCCTCGAAGGCGCTCGGCATCGTGCTGACCAAGCGCGGCAAGCACCTTGGCGAAGACATCCCGATGTGCGGCGTGCCGGTCGAGCGCGCGCAGGACTATCTGCACCGGCTGATCTCGCAGGGCTTCCGCGTCGCCGTGTGCGAGCAGGTCGAGGATCCGGCGGAGGCGAAGAAGCGCGGCGGCAAGTCCGTGGTGCGGCGCGAAGTGCGCCGGCTCGTCACGCCCGGCACGCTGACCGAGGACGCCCTGCTCGAGCCCGCCCGCGCCAACCGGCTGATGGCGCTCGCCCGGCGCGAGGGCGAGGGGAAGGACGAGGGACCCGTCTTCGGCTACGCCGCGCTCGACATCTCGACCGGCGAATTCCTCGTCGGCGAGGCGCGCGAAGCCGAGCTCGAGGCGGAGGCGGCGCGGCTCGACCCCGCCGAGATCGTCGTCCCCGAGGCGCTCGCCGATCTTCCCGCGCTCAGGAGCCTTTCCGGGCGCGGCGGCGCGGCGCTCTCCCCGCTCGGGCGCGCCGGCGAGGACGAGACGGCGGCGGCGCGCCGCCTTCGCGCCTATTTCGGCCTCGCGACGCTCGACGGCCTCGGCCCGCTCTCGGGCGTCGAGACGATCGCCGCCGCCGCCGCGCTTCTTTATGTCGAGCGCACGCAGTTCGACGCCCGCCCCGCCCTGCGCCTGCCCTCGCGCCAGACGCAGGGCGCGCATATGGCGATCGACGCCGCGACGCGGGCGAGCCTCGAGCTGACCAAGGCGCAGGCGGGCGGCCGCGAGGGCTCGCTGCTCGACGTCCTCGACCGCTGCGCCGGCGCCGCCGGCTCGCGGCTGCTCGCCGAGCGGCTCGCCGCGCCGCTGACCGACCCTGAGGCGATCGCGCGCCGCCTCGACGCCGTCGAGGCCTTCGTCGAGGCGCCGGCGCTGCGCCGCAAGGCGCGCGCGCTGCTCAAGGCGGCGCCCGATCCGATGCGCGCCCTCTCCCGCCTCGCCCTCGACCGCGGCGGGCCGCGCGACCTCGCCGCGCTGCGCGACGCGGCCCTGTGCGCCCTCGACCTCGAACGGCTGCTGCGCGAGGAGGCCGGGAGCCCGCTTCCCGAAGACATGGAGGCGGCGCGCGCGGCGCTCGCCGCGCTCGACCCGGCGCCGCTCGAGCGCCTGCAGGCGGCTCTCGCCGACGACCCGCCGCTCAGCCGGCGCGAGGGCGGCTTCGTCCGGCCGGGCTTCGACGCGGCGCTCGACGAAATGAGGGCGCTGCGCGACGACGCGCGCCAGGTCGCGGCGGGCTTGCAGGCGCGCTATTGCGAGCTCGCGCAGTCGCGCCAGCTCAAGCTCAGGCGCAACGCCTTTCTCGGCTTCTTCCTCGAAGCGCCGCGCGCGCTCGGCGAAAAGCTGCTGAGGCCGCCGTTCGACGCGACCTTCGTCCACCGCCAGACCATGGCCGACGCCATGCGCTTCTCGACGAAGGAGCTGGCCGAGCTCGAGGCGCGCCTCGCCGGCGCCGCCGACGAGGCGATCACGCGGGAGGAGGCGATCTTCGCCGAGCTCGCCGCGCCGCTCGTCGCGGGACGCGCCGGCGTTGGCGCGGCGGCCGACGCGCTGGCGCAGATCGACGTCGCGGCGGCGCTCGCCGAGGTCGCGGCCGACTGCGGCTGGAGCCGGCCGCAGGTCGACCGCTCCTTAAGCCTCCTGATCGAGGGCGGACGCCATCCGGTCGTCGAGGCGGCGCTGCGGGCCGAAGGCAAGCCCTTCGTCGCCAACGACTGCGACCTCTCGGGCTTTTCCGGCGCGGGCGGGCGCCTCGCCGTCGTCACCGGCCCGAACATGGCCGGCAAGTCGACCTATCTGCGCCAGACGGCGCTGATCGCCGCGCTCGCGCAAATGGGCTCCTTCACGCCGGCGCGCCGCGCAAGGATCGGCGTCGTCGACCGGCTGTTCTCGCGCGTCGGCGCCTCGGACGATCTCGCGCGCGGGCGCTCGACCTTCATGGTCGAGATGGTCGAGACGGCGGCGATCCTCAATTGCGCCACCGAGCGCTCGCTCGTCGTGCTCGACGAGATCGGGCGCGGCACGGCGACCTTCGACGGCCTCTCGATCGCCTGGGCGGCGCTCGAGCACCTCAACGCCGTCAACCGCTCGCGCGCGCTGTTCGCCACCCATTTCCACGAGCTGACCCAGCTCGCGCGAAGGCTGGAGCGCGTCGACAACCTGACCGTGCGCGTGGCGCAATACAAGGGCGAGCCGGTGTTCCTGCACGAGATCGTCGCCGGCGCCGCCGACCGCTCCTACGGCGTGCAGGTGGCGAGGCTCGCCGGCCTGCCGCAGGGCGTCGTCGCGCGCGCGAAGCTCCTCTTGCGGGAGTTCGAGGCGGGCGAGCGCGACCCGCGCCACGGCCGCCTGCTCGCCGACCTGCCGCTGTTCTCGGCCGCGCCCGCGCCGGCGCTCGAGGCGGCGGAGGCGCCCGTCCCCTTCGCCGCGCCCTCCCCGCTTGAAGACGCCCTCGACGCGCTCGATCCGGACGCGCTGTCGCCGCGCGAGGCGCTCGAGGCGCTCTACAAGCTCAAGACGCTGCGCGGCGAAAAACCGTCCCGCTGACTCATTCCGCGAGATGGACGGCGCGCGCCCAGCCCGCGACGCGCCGATGCTCGACCAGCCGCCACATGGTCCGGCGCGCCGCCGCCCGGCGCGCCGGGCTCGCCTGCTCCCATTCGGAAAAGCTCAGGCCGCCGCTGGTTCGGCCGAGATTGCGCAGCCGGGCGCCCGCCGGGGCGAAGGCCATGACGCGCCCCCCCTCCTGCGGCCGCTCGCGCAGGGCGAGCTTTTCGCCCGGCCGCAATCCGACGACGCGATAGAAATCAGGCCCGTCCGCTTCGGCGCAGCCGGCGGCGGGCGCAAACGCGGCGAGGGCGGCGAAGAGACCGCACGCCGCGAGGCGAAACGTTGGCATGTCGAACGCTTTCGGCATGCGCGCGATTTGGCCGCGCGCGAGAGAATTTGATAGGATCGCGCAAAGCCTGATGGGAGCGCGACATGGTGGACGAACCCGGCCCGCGCCTGGATCAGCAGTTCTGCTTCGCCCTTTACTCGACGCTTCATGCGGTGAACAGGGCCTACGCCCCCGTGCTGGCGGCGCTCGGCCTCACCTATCCGCAATATCTCGTCATGCTCGTCCTGTGGGAGGCCGACGACCTGCCGGTCAAGGCGATCGGCGAGCGCGTCTTCCTCGATTCGGGCACGCTGACGCCGCTGCTCAAGCGGCTCGAGGCCGGCGGCCTCGTCACGCGCGCGCGCGACTCGAAGGACGAGCGGCAGGTGCGCGTGCGCCTGACCGACGCCGGGCGTCAGTTGAAGGCGCGCGCGCGCGAGGCGCCGGACGCGCTGCTGCGCGCCATGGGACGCGACGCGGACGAGGTCAAGCCGCTGCGCAAGGAGCTGCGCAGGATCCGCAACGCCTTGCTCGGCGTGAAGGACAAGCCCGGCAAGGAGGGAAAAGAGCAAAAGCGCGCCGGCAAGGACGCCGGCTGACCTGCGGCGGGCGCGGCGTCACCACCCGCGCAGCATGCGCGAGACGACCTTCGAGGTGTAGTCGACCATCGGCACGATGCGGGCGTAGTTGAGCCGCGTCGGGCCGATCACGCCGAGCACGCCGACGATGCGGTGGCGCTCGTCGTGGAAGGGCGCGGCGATCATCGAGGAGCCCGACAGCGAGAACAGCTTGTTCTCCGAGCCGATGAAGATGCGCACGCCCTCGCCGCCCTCGGCACGGGAGAGCAGGTCGATCACGTCCTTCTTGGTCTCGAGGTCGGCGAACAGGAGCCGGATGCGCTCGAGGTCGGAGATGGCGGTGAGGTCCTGCAGGAGATTGGCCTGGCCGCGCACGATGAGCTGCGCCCCGCCCGAGCCGGCCTCGACCCAGCTCGCGAGTCCGGCGTCGACGACGCGGGCGGTCAGCTCGCCAAGCTCGCGCTCAACCGCCGCCTGAGAAGCCTCGATCTCTCTGCGCGCCTGCGCGAGCGTGCGGCCGCGGATGCGGGCGTTGAGGAAATTGGCGGCCTCGACGAGCGCGGAGTTCGGCAGCAGCGGCGGAATGTGCAGGATGCGGTTCTCGACCGAGCCGTCCTCGGCGACGAGCACGGCGAGCGCGCGCTCGGGCTCGATGCGCACGAATTCGACGTGCTTGAGGCGCGCGTCCTCCTTCATCGTGACGACGACCCCGGCGCCGCGGGTCAGCCCCGAGAGCAGGCTCATGGCGTCGCCGAGCACGCTCTCGAGCGGGCGGTCGGGCGCCGCCGCCCGCGCCTGCGCCTCGATCTGCTCGCGCTCGCCCGGGCCGAGGTCGCCGAGCTCGAGCAGCGCGTCGACGAAGAAGCGCAGGCCGAGCTCGGTCGGGAGCCGCCCGGCGCTGGTGTGCGGCGCGTAGATGAGGCCGATCTCCTCGAGGTCCTGCATGACGTTGCGGACCGAGGCGGAGGAGAGCGGCGTCGGCAGGAGGCGCGAGACCTGGCGCGAGCCCACCGCCTCGCCGTTGGCGAGATAGGATTCGACGATCTGGCGGAAAATCTCGCGCGAGCGCTCGTTGAGCCTCGCGAGCCCTGAGCGGGCGGGATCGAAGGAGCTGTCGGCGGCCGACGTCATAAGGGAAAGAATGGCCGCCCGCGCGCCCGCGCGCAAGCGCCAGCCGGCGCATTCCTAGCCGAGCGCGCTCTCGAGGCAGGTCTCGAGCTCGCCGAGCTGGAACGGCTTCTGCAGCACGCGCGCGTCGCGATAGACCTGGTCGAGCCCCTGCGCGCCGTAGCCGGACAGGAAGACGAAGGGAATCTCGCGCGAGGCGAGCGCGTCGGCCACCGGAAAGCTGCGCGTTCCGTTGAGGTTGATGTCGAGCATGGCGAAATCGGGCGCGGATTTCGTCAGCGAGTCGAGGGCGGCCTCGACCGAGGGCGCGACGTCGACGCGCTTGCAGCCGATGTCGGCCAGCATGTCCTCGATCAGCATGCTGATGAGGGCTTCGTCCTCCACCACGAGGACGCGGAAGTCGTCGTCGATCTTCAAGGCGCTCCGCCATCGCAAGATGAACCCTGAGCGGAATGCGCGCGCGAACGAATGGTTCCGTCGAAGGCTCCTCCGATTTTCGGTCAGTCCGGCGAAAGCTCGCGGCGGTCAACTGCGCGTCGGGCGAGCGGGCGTCGGCCTGTCGCCCATAACGCGTCCGCGAGGCCTTGAGGAACGAGCGTGGCGAAAATGGATCTTGCGCTTGCGCGCGAGCCCTCCCCCGAGCGCGACAGGGCGCTGTTGCAGGGCGTGATCGCGCAGGCTTTCGCGCATCTTGGCGAAGGCCAGCCGTCGCTGGCGCTGGCGGCGCTCGCCGGCGGCGGCGAGCTCGCCGCGCGCGACGACCTCGCCTCCTACGTCTTCGGGCTCGTCTGCTTCAACGCGGCGGACCTGCGCGCGGCGCTGTCCTGGTTCGACCGCGCGCTCGCCCTCAATCCCGATTCGCGCGAGGCGCTCGGGGCGCGGGCCATCGCCCTGCAGCGGCTCGGCCAGCCGCAGGACGCGCTCGAGGCGTTCGAGGAGCTCGCGCGGCTCGCGCCGGACGACGTCGAGGCGCGCTTTTCGGTCGGCCTCATTTTGCAGAGCCTCGGCCGCATGAAGGAGGCGCTCGCCGCCTATGAGGAGGCGCTGCGGGCGAAGCCCGACCATTGCGGGGCGCTGACCAACCGCGGCGCCCTGCTCGAGCGCTTCGGCCGCCTCGACGAGGCCCTCGCCTGCTTCGAGGCGACGGCCGCGCTGCGCCCGGACGATCCGGGGGCGGCCTTCAACATGGGCTCCGTGCTGCAGAAGCTCGGCCGGCTCGAGGACGCGCTCAAGGCCTATGACGCGGCGGCGGCGCTTTCTCCCGCGGACGCCGAGACGCAGCTCAACCGCGGCAACGTGCTCCATCGGCTGGGGCGCTCGCAGGACGCGCTCGCCTGCTTCGAGGCCGCCGCGCGCCGCCCGGGCGGCTATCCGCAGGCGCTGCACAACAAGGGCGTCGCGCTGCACGCCCTCGGGCGGCGCGCGGCGGCGCTCAAGGCCTACGACGACGCGCTCGCCCTCGACCCGCGCCATTGCGAGGCGATCTGCAACCGCGGCAACCTCCTGCACGAGCTCGGCAGGCTCGACGAAGCCTTCTCCGCTTATGGCGAGGCCTTGAGGATTCGTCCGGCCTTCCTGCCGGCGCTCGCCAACCGCGCCAACATCCTGCTGCAATGGGGCGAAGCGGAGCAGGCGCTGCGCTGCTGCGAGGAGGCGCTGAAGCATGACGGCCGCCATCCCCAGGCGCTCG
>NZ_JAYRLA010000005.1:142643-198745 GCF_041905455.1 Methylocella sp.
CAGGCGCTCGAGGCGCTCGACGCGGCGCTTGCGGCGAAGGCCGACGCCCCGGAGGTCTGGCTCAACCGCGGCAACGTGCTGCAGGAGCTCGACCGGCTCGAAGAGGCGGTCAAAGCCTATGACGAGGCGCTGCGGTTCAAGCCGGACTATGCGGAGGCGCTCTCCGGCCTCGGCGTCGCGCTGAAGGAGCTCGGCGACGCCGACGGCGCGCTGGCCTGCTTCGAGCGCGCCCTCGAACGCAAGCCCGATCTCCACGACGCGCGCAACAATCGGGCCGGGGCGCTGCTGCTGAAGGGGCGCCTGCGCGAAGGCTTTGCGGATTTCGAAAGCCGCTGGGACCGCGCCAACGCGCCCCCGCGCCCGCCGCTCGGCCCGGCGCCGCTGTGGTCGGGCGAGGATCTTGCGGGCAGGTCGATCCTCGTCCACGACGAGCAGGGCCTCGGCGACCTCATCCAGTTCTGCCGCTACCTGCCGCTCGTCGAGGCGCGCGGGGCTCGGGTCGATTTCGTCTGCCGGCCGACGATGCGCCGCCTTTTGTCGGGCCTTGGCCTCGCCGCGCGCTTCCTCGACGCGCCGGCGCCGGGCGCCGCTTATGACTACGCCTGCCCGCTCATGAGTCTGCCGCGCGCTTTCGGCTCGGAGCTTTCGAGCGTCCCGGCCGCACGCGCCTATCTGCGCGCCGAGCCGCAGGCGGCGGCGGCCTGGTCCGCGCGCATCGGCGCCGCCGGCTTTCGCGTCGGCGTGTGCTGGCGCGGCAACGGCGCCGTCAACCTGAAGCGCGGCTTCCCGCCCGCGGCGCTGGCGCCGCTCGCCGCGATCGAGGGCGCGCGGCTGATCTCCCTCATGCGCGGCGAGGACGCGCTCGAAGCGCAGCCTTGCGGCGCTTTCGCGATCGAGCGCCTCGGCGCCGACTACGACGCCGGGCCCGACGCGTTCATCGACTGCGCCGCGGCGATGGAGTCCTGCGACCTGATCGTGACCTCCGACACGGCGATCGCCCATCTCGCCGGCGCGCTCGGGCGGCCCGCCTTCCTCGCGCTGCGCCAGGCCGCCGACTGGCGCTGGCTCGAACGCCGCGCCGACTCGCCCTGGTATCCGACCATGCGTCTGTTTCGCCAGACGCGGCGCGACGACTGGGCGCCCGTCTTCGAGGAGATCGCCGCGGCGGCGGCGCCCCTCGCGCACGAGAAGCTGCGCGCGTCGGGCCGGCCGCCGGAGCCGCTGCTCATCCCCGCCGGCGTCGGCGAGCTCATCGACAAGATCGTCATCCTCGAGATCAAGGAGGCGAAAGCCGCCGACGCCGGCGCGGACGCGGGCAAGCTCGCGAACGTGCGCCGCGAGCTCGCGCTGCTGCGCCGTCTGCGCGCCGAGCGCGGCTTTGCGGGCGCCGGGCTCGGCGCGCTCGAGGCGGAGCTAAGGCGCGCGAACGCGGCGTTGTGGGAGGTCGAGGACGAGCTGCGCGCCTGTGAGCGCGAAGGCCGCTTCGACGCGCGCTTCGTCGCGCTCGCGCGGCGCGTCTACGCAACCAACGACGAGCGCGCGGCGCTGAAGCGCGCGATCAACGTGATGTTCGATTCGGCCATCGTCGAGGAGAAGCATTTCGGCGGCGCGTGAAGCGTCCGCGGAATAATATTACGAAAGAACTTTCACCGCGCCGCTTCGCCGGCGCGCCAAAGTTCAGTTCAAGTCGAACGTCCGACGGCCGGAGCGCGTTGCTCGCGCGGCGCAGCAAAGCTTGCGGAACTTCCGCGCGCCTGCAGCATTGCTGAAGCAATCTCCGAACGAAAGGACTCTCGATGCGCATCGCGCTCGTCGCCCCGCTCGCCGAAGCCGTGCCTCCGAAACTGTACGGCGGCACGGAGCGCGTCGTTTCGTGGCTCGCGGAAGAACTGGTCCGGCAGAACCACGACGTCACGCTTTTCGCGAGCGCCGAGTCGCGCACGCGCGCCGAGCTCGTCCCCTGCGCGCCGCGGAGCCTGCGCCTCGCCGGCGTCAAGGATCACGTCGGCAGCACGCTCGCCATGCTGCGCAAGGTGCGCCGGCGCGCCGACGATTTCGACGTCATCCACTTCCACATCGACCTCCTGCCCAACGCGATGTTCCAGGACATCGCGCATAAATGCCTGACGACGCTGCACGGGCGCCTCGACCTGCCCGACGCGATGCCGCTCTACGAGGCCTATCCCGAGATGCCGCTCGTCTCGATCTCGAACGCGCAGCGCAGGCCGATGCCGAAATCGGCCAACTGGCTGGCGACGATCGGCCACGGCCTGCCGGCGAACGTATGCCCGTTCAATCCCGAGGGCGGCGACTATCTCGCCTTCCTCGGCCGCATCTCGCGGGAGAAGCGTCCCGACCGCGCGATCGAGATCGCCAAGCGCGCCGGCGTGAAGCTGAAGATCGCCGCCAAGGTCGACGCCGCCGACCACGATTACTTCAAATCGACGATCGAACCCCTGCTCGATCATCCGCTCGTCGAATTCATCGGCGAGATCGACGAGCGTCAGAAATGCGGCTTTCTCGGCGGCGCGCAGGCGCTGCTCTTCCCGATCGACTGGCCCGAGCCGTTCGGCCTCGTGATGATCGAGGCGATGTCGGCCGGAACGCCGGTGATCGCCTGGCGCAACGGCTCCGTCCCCGAAGTGATGACCGACGGCGTCACCGGCGCGATCGTCTCCTCGATGGACGAGGCGGTCGCGGCGGTCGCGGCCGTCTCGCGGCTCGACCGCGCGCGGGTCCGCGCCGAATTCGAGCGCCGCTTCACCGTCGCGACGATGGCCAGGGCCTATGTCGGCGCCTATCGCACGCTGCTCGCTCGCCGCCCCCCGCTCGCCGCGCCGGGCGCAGAGCGCGCAGGCCCGCCGATCGGCCCGACGCCGCCCTTTCCGCCCGACGCGTTGGGCGAGCCGTCCGCGGCCGCCCTGTTCTAGCGTTGCGCGGCCTCACGGACCGGCGGCGGAGGCGTCCCGCTCTCCGCCGCCCTTAGTCATGCGCGAAGGAGCGGCGCCTTGACCGAACATGCGCGACACGTCGAATCCGCCTATGAGGCGGCGATCGAGCTGCCCGAACATTACATCGAGACCGCGACCTCGCTCGTCCAGAGCGAGCTGCGCGTCCTGAAGCACGGCGACGCCTTCGCCGTCTTCGACGAGTTCGGCGACATCGGCGTCGCCGGCGCGTCGGCCCAGGGCCTCTATTTCAACGACACCCGCCATCTCTCGAGCCTGCAACTCCTGATCGAAGGGATGCGGCCGCTGCTGTTGGGCTCGGTCGTCCAGGACGACAACGTCGCCCTCTCCGTCGACCTCGCCAACCCCGACGTGTCGGTCGAGGGCGCGATCGTGCTGCCGCGCGACAGCGTGTTCATCGAGCGCACCGCCTTCCTGTGGCGCGGCGCGCTCTACCAGCGCATCGGCTTCCGCAATTTCGAGGGCGCGCGCCGCCAGTTCCGCATCGACATCCGCTACGGCGCCGACTTCCGCGACCTGTTCGAGGTGCGCGGCGCGACCCGCGCGCGGCGCGGGCGGCTGTTGCGCAAGCGCGCCCCGTCCGAAATCTCCTTCGTCTATGAGGGCCTCGACCAGATCGCGCGCGAGAGCGTCCTGCGCTTCCAGCCGCAGCCTGCCGCGCTCGACGGCGGGCAGGCCTCCTTCGCCGTCGATCTTGGCCCCTTCGAGCGCAGCTCCATCTTCGTCAGCGTCGGCTGCGGCGGGGGCGCGCCGCCCGAGATCTCGGATTTCCAGCGCGCTTTGCGCGACCGGCGGCGCGCGATCAGGGCCAAGACGGCGGCGATCGCGACCGTCGAGTCCTCGAACGACCTGTTCAACGAGATGTGCCGGCGCTCGACCGCCGATCTCTACATGCTGATGTCGCGCACGCCGCACGGCCTCTACCCTTACGCCGGCATTCCCTGGTACTCGACGCCGTTCGGCCGCGACGGGATCATCACCGCGATGATGATGCTGTGGCTCGACCCGGCCGTGGCGCGCGGCGTGCTGTCCTATCTCGCGGCGACCCAGGCCCAGGGTTTCGACCCAGAGGCGGACGCCGAGCCGGGCAAGATCCTGCATGAGACGCGCGCCGGCGAGATGGCCCGGCTAGGCGAGGTGCCGTTCCGGCTCTACTATGGCGCGGTCGACGCGACGCCGCTCTTCGTCATGCTGGCCGGCATGTATTTCGAGCGCACGGGCGACCTCGCCTTCATCCGTTCGATCTGGCCGAACGTCCGCGCGGCGCTCGCCTGGATCGACGAGTTCGGCGACCGCGACGGCGACGGCTTCGTCGAATATCGGCGCGAGACCGAACGCGGCCTCGCCAATCAGGGCTGGAAGGATTCGCACGATTCGATCTTCCACGCCGACGGCGCCCTCGCGGAAGGGCCGATCGCCCTGTGCGAGGTGCAGGCCTATGTCTACGGCGCCAAGACGCGCGCCGCCGACCTCGCCTCGGCGCTCGGCGACGACGCCGGCGCCGAGCGCCTGCGCGGCGAGGCGCGGACGCTGCGCGAGGCCTTCGAGGCGCGCTTCTGGCAGGAGGACCTCGGGCTTTACGCGCTCGCGCTCGACGGCGTGAAGAAACCTTGCCGCGTGCGCGCCTCGAACGCCGGCCACGCGCTGTTCGCCGGGATCGCGACGCCCGAACGGGCGCAGACAGTGGCGCGCACGCTGCTCGGACGCAGCTTCTTCAGCGGCTGGGGGATCCGCACGCTCGCCGCCGGGGAGACGCGCTACAACCCGATCTCCTACCACAACGGCTCGGTCTGGCCGCACGACAATGCGCTCATCGCGCTGGGCTTTTCGCGCTACGGCCTCGGGCGCGAGGCGGCGCAGGTGTTCTCGGCGATGTTCGAGGCGGGAACGTATCAGGACCTGCGCCGCCTGCCGGAGCTGTTCTGCGGCTTCAGCCGCAAGCCGCACCGCGGGCCGACGGCCTATCCCGTCGCCTGCGCGCCGCAGGCCTGGGCGGCGGCGACGCCGTTCGCCCTGCTGCAGGCGACGCTCGGGCTGCGCCTCAGCTGCGAGGAGCGCTCCGCGCGCTTCGTCGATCCGCTGATGCCGGAGTTCCTCGACTGGGTGACGCTGACCCGGGTCACGGTGGGCGACGCGCAAGCGAAGGTGTGCGCGCACCGGCGCGACGACGACGTCACCTTGAGCCTTCTCGAGCGCAAGGGCGAGCTCAAGGTCATGCTGCTCAAATAGCGCGTCGCCGCGCGCAAGCAAAAAGGCGCATGGAAGTCGCCTTCCATGCGCCCTTGCGCGTCAGGATCAAGGCTTGAGCCCCCGCCCGGCCGATCCTTCGCGAAACCGTAAGCGCCGACCTCAGTATTTGGCGACGACCGGCGCGACAGGCGCCGCCGGACCGCCGAAGCGGAAGGTCACGCCGCCGCCGACCAGCCAGGGGCTGATGTTGGCGCGGCCGAGGATCGAGACGGTTCCCGGCGCGACGGTGGCGGTCACGCGCGGGTTCATCATGATCTTCTTGACGTCGAAATTGACGCCCCACTGGTCGTTGATCATGTAATCGAAGCCGACCTGGCCGGCGATGCCCCAGGAGTCGCCGATCGACACCGTGTTGAGGATCACGTAGTCGGGCTGCTGCGAGAAATAATGCGTGTAGTTGACGCCGATGCCGACGTAGGGCTGGAAGGCGCCGAAATTCGTCCAGTGATACTGCAGCAGCACGGTCGGCGGGAACAGCCAGCTCGAGCCAACCTTCTGTCCGTCGAGCGCGCCGCCGGACAGGTAGAGGTTATGCTTGGTCACGCAGCAGATCGCCTCGATGGCGAAGTTCGGCGTGAAGAAATAGCTGAGGTCGATCTCCGGGATCACCTGATTCGAGGCGCTGAAGCCGTTCGAGACGAAGGCGCCGGCGGGAACCGTGCTGAGCGAGCCGCCGCTCTCGGGCAGCACGCCGACCGCACGCAGGCGGATCTGGAACGGATGGAACGGCGCCGGCGGGGGAGCGGTCTCGATGGCGGCGGGCGGCGGCAGGTCGGCGGCGGAGGCGACCCCCGCAAGTCCGCCCAGCGTCAGCGCGGCCAGCGCGCCGCGAAGGAACCTTTTCATAACATCCCCCAGATAAGTGTCGGTCGGCCCGGCCCCGACCGGAGCGGCTCATGGCGCGACCATGACGCCGTTGGGAATACTTAAATTTGACTTGGATCAATTTGCCAGAGGGTCCGGCGCGTTCGCGCGGGCTTGTTGCAAAGCTGCAACGAGGCCGCTGGCCGGGCGCGCCGGCCTTTCGCAAAAGGCCCGACAAGTCTTCGGGCGCCGCCGCAAATCCGTTTCGCTCTCGCGCCGCTTGATCTATGGTCCGGCCATGACAGCCGCCGCCGACGCGCTCACGGACAGGACGGGGCCGCGCGACCGGCGCGCGGCCGCGCTGGTCGACGCGCTCAAGGGCCGCTCGATCGTGCTCGTCGGCTTCATGGGCTGCGGCAAGTCGTCGTCCGGGCGCCGCCTCGCGCAGCGGCTCGGCCTGCCGTTCGTCGACGCCGACGTCGAAATCGAGGCGGCCGCCGGCATGACCATCTCGGAAATCTTCGCCAAGCATGGCGAGGCCTTCTTCCGCGACGGCGAGCGGCGCGTCGTGGCCCGCCTGCTCGAGGACGGGCCCCGCGTCGTCGCGACGGGCGGCGGCGCCTTCCTCAACGAGGGCACGCGCGCCCGCATCCGCGCGAGCGGCCTCTCGGTCTGGCTGAAGGCCGAGCCCGACGTGCTCTGGCGGCGCGTGCGCAAGCGCTCACACCGGCCGCTGCTGCAGGGGCCGGACGCCGAAAAGACCATGCGCGCCCTGATCGCCGAGCGCTATCCGCATTACGCGAAAGCCGACCTCACCGTCGTCTCGCGCGACGGGCCGCATGAGACGGCCGTCGAGGAGATCGTGTCGGCGATCGAGTTCCACCTGCGCTTCTCGCCCGACCCCGTCCCCTTCGGCGCCGAGCCCGACGGGCCCGCGGGCGAAGCCGCCGCCGCAAGAACGAGCGAAATGACGCGAACGACCGAAGACATCTCCTCCGCCAGCGTGCGCGTCGACCTCGGCGCGCGCTCCTACGACATCCTGATCGGGCGCGGCCTCATCGACGAGGCCGGCGCCTGCCTCGCCCGCCTCGCGCCCGGCGCCGCCTGCGCGGTCGTCACCGACGAGAACGTCGCCGCCGCGCATCTGCCGCGGCTCGAGCGCTCGCTCGGGCGGGCAGGCGTGCGTCACGCCATGATCGTCGTCCCCGCGGGCGAGGGGTCGAAGTCCTACGCCGTCTTCGAGCGGGTCTGCGACGAGGTCCTCGCCGCCAGGCTAGAGCGGGGCGACTTCGTCGTCGCGCTCGGCGGCGGCGTCGTCGGCGACCTCGCCGGCTTCGTCGCCGCGAGCGTGCGGCGCGGCATGGGCTTCGCGCAGATCCCGACCAGCCTGCTCGCGCAGGTCGACTCCTCCGTCGGCGGCAAGACCGGAATCAATTCGCGCCACGGCAAGAATCTCGTCGGCGCCTTCCATCAGCCCTCGCTCGTGCTCGCCGACGCCGACGCGCTCGAAACCCTGTCCGAGCGCGAATTCCGCGCCGGCTACGCCGAGGTCGTCAAATACGGCCTCATCAACGACGCGCCATTCTTCGCCTGGCTCGAGGAAAACTGGCGCGAGGTCTTCTCGGGCGGCCCGGCGCGCGTGCGGGCCATAGCGACGAGCTGCCGGGCGAAGGCGGCGATCGTCGGCCGCGACGAGCGCGAAAGCGGCGAGCGGGCGCTGCTCAATCTCGGCCACACCTTCGGCCACGCGCTCGAACGCCTCAACCATTATGACGGCGCGCGGCTCGTGCACGGCGAGGGCGTCGCCATCGGCATGGCGCTCGCCTTCCGCTTCTCCGTCGCGCTCGGCCTCTGCCCCGCCGCCGACGCCGCGCGCGTCGCCGCGCATCTTGCGGCCGTCGGCCTGCCGACGCGCGTCGCCGAAATCGACGGCCTCGCCGTCGACGCGGGGGCGATGCTCGAGGCGATGGCGCAGGACAAGAAGGTCGAGCGCGGCCAGCTCACCTTCGTGCTGGCGCGCGCCGTCGGCGACTGCCACGTCGCCAAGGGCGTCGACGCCTCCGCGGCGCGCGCCTTCCTGGAGCGCGAGCTCGCGGCCTGAGCGCCGTTAATCCTGTTTCGCGGGCGCCTCGCCCGCCCTTCGAGGCGAAGAGAGTCCCTTTGGCCGAAAATGACGCCGAGGCGGCCGCGAGCCTGCACTTCCGCGTCGCGCCGCAGGACGAAGGCGAAAGGCTCGACCGCGCGCTCGCGCTGGCGGCTTCGAACGCCGGCCTCACGCTGTCGCGCTCGCGCGCCAAGGCGCTGATCGAGGCGGGAGCGGCGCGCGTCGACGGCGCGTCCGGAACGCCGAGCCAGAGCCTTCGCGCCGGACAGATCGTCGCGCTCGCGCTGCCCGAGCCGGAGCCGGCCGAGCCGCTGCCCGAGGCGATCCCGCTCGACGTCCTTTATGAAGACGCCCATCTCCTCGTGCTCGACAAGCCGGCCGGCCTCGTCGTCCATCCCGGCGCGGGCCACGGCGCCGGCACGCTCGTCAACGCCCTGCTCGCCCATTGCGGCGAGAGCCTGTCCGGCGTCGGCGGCGTCAGGCGGCCGGGCATCGTGCACCGGCTCGACAAGGACACCTCCGGCCTCATGGTGGTCGCCAAGACCGACCTCGCGCATCAGGGGCTCGCCCGCCTCTTCGCCGACCACGGCCGCACGCTCCGGCTCGAGCGCGAATATGTCGCCTACGTCTGGGGCAGGCCCGCCCGCGCCGCGGGCGTCGTCGACGCTCCGCTCGCCCGCCACGCCGCCGCGCGCGAAAAAATCGCTATAGTCGCCGAGGGCGCCGGCCGGCGGGCGGTGACCCACTGGCGGCTCGAGGAGGCGCTGGGCCGCGAGGCGAGCGCCGTCCGCTGCCGGCTGGAGACCGGGCGCACGCACCAGATCCGCGTGCATATGGCGAGCCTGAAGCTGCCGCTGCTCGGCGATCCCGTCTACGGTCAGTCGCTGCGCAGCAAGGCCGGCAAGCTCGGGCCGCGGGCGCGGGCGGCGCTGGAGGCGCTGGGGCGCCAGGCGCTGCATGCGCGCGCGCTCGGCTTCGACCACCCCGTCACCGGCGAGAAGCTCGATTTCTCGCGCGATCCGCCGCAGGACATGCTGGCGCTCGCCGCCGCGCTGCGCGACGACTCCTGACCGACGCGGCGGGCAAGGCCGGCGCAAGCGCGCCGCGGGAAACCTTTTCGCCCTCTCTCGCGAAAAGGACGCCGTCGAGTTTTCACGCAGCGTTTACTTGGCGCCGCCGGGCCGCACGCAGAGCCGCCCGGGAAAAATCGCCGGAGACATGCAACCGAACGTCAGGTTTCGACGTATAGCTGCATGATGGGGGGCTTTCGGCGGAATGTTTTCTGCGCGCGCCGACGCGCGCCGGCGCCGATGTTGCGAAAATGTAATGCGGCGCAGCATCTGCCGGCCCTTTTAGCCCTGATTCAGGCGCCCTATATTCGAGAACCGCGCGTCGGCTCGTCTTGAGCGTCGCGCGGGCGGCCCGCCGAGCGCGGGGGTCCGACCGGAGGGACAAGATGAGCGCAGCGCTGCCGATGATCTCGGGCGAGAGTGGCCTCGCCCGCTATCTGAATGAAATCAGGCGGTTCCCGATGCTGGAGCCGCAAGAGGAATATATGCTGGCCAAGCGCTGGCGCGAGCACGCCGATCCCGACGCCGCGCACAAGCTCGTCACCTCCCATCTTCGTCTCGTCGCCAAGATCGCCATGGGCTATCGGGGCTATGGCCTGCCGATCGCCGAAGTCGTCTCCGAAGGCAATGTCGGCCTGATGCAGGCCGTGAAGCGCTTCGAGCCCGACAAGGGCTTTCGTCTCGCGACATACGCCATGTGGTGGATCAGGGCGTCGATTCAAGAGTATATCCTGCGCTCCTGGTCGCTCGTGAAGATGGGCACCACCGCGAGCCAGAAGAAGCTCTTCTTCAACCTGCGCAAGATGAAGGCGCAGATCTCGGCGCTCGAGGAGGGCGACCTGCGCCCCGAACACGTCGACGCCATCGCGACCAAGCTCGGCGTGCCCGCGCAGGACGTCATCGACATGAACCGCCGCATGTCCGGCGACGCCTCGCTCAACGCGCCGCTGCGCGAGGAAGGCGACGGCGAGTGGCAGGACTGGCTCGTCGACGACGGCGCGAGCCAGGAGAAGATGCTCGCCGACCGCGAGGAGACCGACAACCGCCTCGGCGCGCTGCATTCGGCGCTCGGCGTGCTCAACGACCGCGAGCGGCGCATCTTCGAGGCGCGCCGCCTGTCCGACGATCCGATGACGCTCGAGGCGCTGTCGGACGAGTTCGACATCTCGCGCGAGCGCGTGCGCCAGATCGAGGTGCGCGCCTTCGAGAAGGTGCAGACGGCGGTCAAGGCGGGCGTCGCCAAGCTCGAGGCCGCCGCCAAGATCGAGGCCGCCAAGACGCCGCAGATCGCCGGCTCCGCCGCGCCCTAGCCTGAAGCCGCGCGGCGTCCGGCCGCCGCCCGCCTTCGGAGACAGGCGATGATCGACCTTCATTACTGGACGACGCCGAACGGCCACAAGATCACGCTCTTCCTCGAGGAGGCGGGGCTTCCCTACCGGGTTCGCCCGGTCAATATCGGCGAGGGCGAGCAGTTCGACCCCGAATTCCTGAAGATTTCGCCCAACAACCGCATTCCGGCGATCGTCGACGACGCGCCGCAGGACGGCGGCGCGCCGGTCAGCGTGTTCGAATCCGGCGCCATCCTGCTTTATCTCGCCGAAAAGACCGGCCGCTTCATCGCGCCCGGCCTGCGCGGGCGCGTCGAAACGCTCGAATGGCTGTTCTGGCAGATGGGCGGCCTCGGGCCGATGGCCGGCCAGAACCACCATTTCAACAAATACGCGGCCGAGAAGATTCCCTACGCCATCGAGCGCTACGTGCGCGAGACGACGCGCCTCTACGGCGTGCTCGACCGAAGGCTCGACGGGCGCGCCTTCGTCGCGGGCGAGGACTACACCATCGCCGACATGGCGATCTATCCGTGGATCGTCCCGCATCGCGACCAGGGCCAGGATCTCGAAGCCTTCCCGAACCTCAAGCGCTGGTTCGAGGCGGTCGCCGCGCGGCCGGCGACGGTCCGAGCCTATGAAGTCGCGGCCTCGGTCAATACGGCCCCGAGCGTGAGCGACGCGCGCTCGCGCGCGATCCTGTTCGGCGGCGCGCGCGGCTAGCCGGCGCGGCCGGCTTTATTTCCGGCGCCGCCCGTCCTATAGCATCGCCCCTCATCGACATTTCGCGTCGGTCCGCTCCGAGCGGGCCGGCGTCCGCGCGTCTTCAAAGAGGCGCGGTTCAAAGAGGCGCAAGGGGCATGGCCGGACATAGCCAGTTCAAGAACATCATGCACAAGAAGGGCAAGCAGGACGCGATCCGCTCCAAGCTCTTCTCCAAGCTCGCGCGCGAAATCACCGTCGCGGCGAAGCTCGGCCTGCCCGACCCCGCCATGAACGCCCGTCTGCGCGCCGCCGTGCTCGCCGCGCGCGCGGAGAACATGCCGAAGGACAATATCGAGCGCGCCATCAAGAAGGCGTCGGCCGCCGACGGCGAGAATTATGACGAGGTGCGCTATGAGGGCTACGGCGTCGGCGGCGTCGCGGTCATCGTCGAGGCCCTGACCGACAACCGCAACCGCACGGCGGGCGAGGTGCGCTCCTATTTCACCAAGGTCGGCGGCTCGCTCGCCGAAACGGGCGCCGTCTCCTTCATGTTCGACCATGTCGGGCTGATCGAATATCCGGCCAAGGCGGCGTCCGAGGAGGCGATGCTCGAGGCGGCGATCGACGCCGGCGCCGACGACGTCCAGTCGGACGCGGAGACGCACCAGATCTTCACGGCGATGGATTCGCTGCGCGACGTGGCGCAGGCGCTCGAGGCGAAGTTCGGCGAGGCCGCGGCCGCCAAGCTCGTCTGGCGCCCGCAGAACACGATCATGTTGGACGACGAGACCGGCGAGAAGGTGCTGCGCCTCATCGGCCTGCTCGAGGACAATGACGACGTGCAGAACGTCTACGCCAATTACGAGGTCTCCGACGCGCTCGTCGCCAGGCTCGAAGGCTGATCCGGCGCGCGCCGGACGATCCTTACGGGTTGCGGCGCGCGAAGGACACGGCGTAGGCGCCGTCGCGCACGTCGACGAGCGGATCGCCCGAGGGCTCGATCCCGTCGGTCAGGGCGCCGGGCAGGAACAGCAGCTTCTTCTGGGCCTCGAGGCTGTCGGGCGAGAGCGCCTCGATCGTCAGCGTTCCGAGCGTCACGAGCTTGCGCTCCTTCGGCCAGGGCTTCGAGCCGTCGAGGATGTCGTCGCCGGGCTCGGCCAGCTGCGCCTTCAGCGTGAACGTCCCCGGGCCCTGCCTGAGGCGCGCGGCGAGGTCGTCGGCGAGGAAATCGGCCGGCTTTTGCGCGGCGTCGGCGGCTTCGAGATGGACGACCTCCTGCGGCGCGAAGACGTAGCGCGCGGCCTGGCGCGCGCCGTCCTTGTTGACGAGGATGAAGGCGTTGACGCCGTTGTATTGCTCGTGGAGATAGCTGTCGGGCGTGCGCAGCGCGCCGAGCGCCGCCGGAACGCTCGGGTGGCCCGCGACGAAAGTCTCGAGCGGCGTGGGCTTCGGCGCGTCCTTCGGGCTTGACCCGACGGCGGTCAGCAGGGCGAGGAACTCCTCGCCGGTGCGCACCGGGAAGAAGGGCAGCGAATTCGTCACCATGTCCGTCTCGCTTCCGTCGGGAAGCGTGAACTTGACGGCGAGGCCATGCGGATTGGCGTCGCCGGCGCCGTCCGGCACGGCCGGCAGGCCGGTGGCGTTGGAGAAGCGCGCGACCACCGGAATTTTCGCGCCCGAGAAGAGCGACGCGCGGGAGAGCGAGGCGGCCTCCGGCGCGCCGACGAAGGTTCCGGTCGCGACGACGCCCTTGGCGTGGTTGGCGCGGAAGCCCGCATGCTGGCCGAAGAGCTTGTTCATCGTGTCGACGAGCTTGGTCGCGACGTCCGGATCGGACGAATTGTCTTGCGCGCGGGCGGGGAAGGCGGCGAGGGCGAGCGCCGCGGCGAGCACCGGCAGGGTTTTTCTCAACGACATTGGAGCGCCTCCGTCGGCCGGCCGTTCGCCGGCCAGGCCAGAATGGAGACAGGAAACAGCGGCCGGCAAGCTAAATTTCGCCCGCCCGAAAACGTCTTATTATTTTTTCCGGCGCGCCGGCGTCAGCCGGAGACGGCGAGATAGGCGGACAGGGTCAGGATCGAGGCCGCCGTCGAGGCGAGCATGACCTTCGAGGAGAGATCGATCTCGCGGCCGTAATATTCGGCCAGCATGAAGGCCCCCGTCCCCGTCGGCAGCGCAGCCATCAGCACTGCGACGCGCGTCGCGGCTGGATCGAGCGGGAACAGGCGTGAAGCGAACAGAAAGCACAGCGCCGGCGCGGCGAGGAGCTTCAGCGCGAGAAAGGCGGCCATCGTCGCGGTCTCCCCGCGGCCGCGCGCGAGCGGACGGGACTTGGCTTCTTTCGCCCTCGGACCGGCGAAGAACAGTCCGAGCGCGACCAGCGCGCAGGGCGAAGCGGCGGCGCCGAGCAGCCTGACGGCCGCCTCGACCTCGGACGGCGGCGCAAGGCCCGCGGCGTTCAGCGCTCCGCCCGCGACCGGAGCGACGACGAGCGGATTGCGCGCCAGCGAGGACAGCACCTTGAAGACGAGGCGCCCGAGCCGCGCTCCGTCCTGCACGTCGATCTCGATGAGGACGATCGCGACGCCGAACATCAGGCAGGCGGTGAACAGCATGGCGATGATGATGAGCGGCTGGCTCTGCGGCCCGAGCGCGATCAGGCCGAGCGGCAGGCCGACGTAGCCGGTGTTGCCATAGCCGGCGCTGAGCCCGTCGAGCGAGGCGTCGGCGAGCGCGCCGCCCCGAAGGACGCGCGCGGCGACGACGGCGGCGAAGACGATCGACACGGCGAGGCCGAAGGCGCCGATGAAGTTCGGCCGCCAGATCTGCGCGGCGTGCACGTTCGCCATGACGTCGAACAGCAAGGCCGGGAGCGCGAGGAAGACGACGAAGCGGTTGAGCTCCCGCGAGGCGTGCGGCCCCAGCGCGTCGAGGCGGCGCGCGAGGAAGCCCGCGCCGATCAGGGCGAAGATCGGCGCGACGACGCCGAGAGCGCTCAACATGCGGCGCTCAACATGGCGTGTTGGACATGGCTCGTTCGGCTCTGCGCGCGCGGGCTCAGGCTGCGGGAACGGCGCGGCCGCCGGCTGCTTCCTCGCCGGCTATAGCCTGCGCCCGCGATCCCGGCGCCCGCTCCGCGGACTGTGCGTCATCTCGAGCGGGCGCTGTAGCGAATTTTCAGCGAACATGCAAATTCGCGTGTTGGCAACTTTCGTTAAAACAAGGCGTTATGGCGGGCCGATCCGCCTAGATGCCCCCGCCGTCGTGGAACTGCTCGGAGCGCACCTGCGCCTGCGAGATCATGCTTCCCGGCGGCACGGAGCGGGTCAGCCAGACATTGCCGCCGATCGAGGAGCCGGCGCCGATGGTGACGCGTCCGAGGATCGTCGCGCCGGCGTAGATGACGACGTCGTCCTCGACGACCGGATGACGCGCGCCGCCCTTGACGAGGGCCCCCTCCGCGTCGGTCTCGAAGCGCTTGGCGCCGAGGGTGACCGCCTGATAGATGCGCACGCGCTTGCCGATGATCGCCGTCTCGCCGATGACCACGCCGGTGCCGTGGTCGATGAAGAAGCTTTCGTCGATGGTCGCGCCGGGATGGATGTCGACGCCGGTCTGCGAATGGGCGATCTCGGCGATCATGCGGGCGATCAGCGGCGCGCCGAGCCGGTAGAGCTCATGGGCGATGCGATGATGCAGGATGGCGACGACGCCCGGATAGCAGATCAGCACCTCGTCGATCGAGCGCGCGGCGGGATCGCCGGCGTAGGCGGCGCGGATGTCGCTGTCGAGCAGGGCGCGGATCTTCGGCAGGGCCTTGGCCAGCGTCGCGACGAGCGGCGCCGCGTGGTCCGCGTCAGGCTCGAGCGCCGCCGCGTCCGGGTTGGCGAAGGTGAACTCCAGGCGGATCTGGCGCAGAAGCGCGCTAAGGGTGAGGTCGAGCGTGTGGCCGACGAAGAAATCGACGCCCTCATGCGTCAGCTCGCAATGGCCGAGCCGGTTCGGGAACAGGACCGCGCCGAAGCCCTCCATGACGCGGACGAGCGCCCTTCTCGACGGCAGCTTGCAGGGCGTCTCGCGGCCTTCCCTGTCGCTGGCGCGCAAATCCCGCAGGGCCGCGACGATCGGCGAAAGGCTCCAGTTCACATGATCCTGGCGAACAGGGACGATCTTCTTGAATGGGCTCATGGCGCGCTCTTTCGAATGCGGCGAAACGGGCGTTTTCGCGCTATTTAGACCTATTTCCATCGTTCTTGTAGAGTTTTTTGCGCCGCGGCGACCGGCTGCGCAAGACGTCCTCCAGCCTGCCGGCGTCAGCCCGATCGGCCGGCGGCCGCGCCCTGCGGCATGCGGTCGGCGCGCCGCAGCTCGGGAAACAGGACGGACCAGAGCCCGACGACGCCGATCGCCGCGGCGCCGCCGAGGATGGCCGACGCGCGCGCGCCGAAGAAGGAGGCGAGCACGCTCGACTCGAACTCGCCGAGCTGGTTCGAGGCGCCGATGAACACATAATTGATGGCGTTGACGCGCCCGCGCATGGCGTCCGGCGCGCCGAGCTGCACCACGCTCATCCGGATCACCATGCTCAGCATGTCGAAGCCGCCGACGAGGATCATGGCGAAGGCCGAAAGCGCGAGGCTCGCCGACAGCGCGAACAGGATCGTCGCCGCGCCATAGGCCGCGACGGATCCGAACAGGATAGGCCCGATCCTGCGCCGCAGCGGGCGGCGGGAGAGGAAAATTCCCATCGAGATGGCGCCGATCGCCGGGCAGGCGCGCAGCAGGCCGAGCCCGAGCGGGCCGGCGTTCAGAATGTCGCGCGAGAAAATCGGCAGAAGCGCCGTCACGCCGCCGAACAGCACGGCGAAGAGGTCGAGGGAGATCGCGCCGAGAAGCGTCGGATTGGCGCGCAGGAAGGAGAGGCCGCCGAGCAGCGCGGCGAGCCCCTTCTCAGGCGAAGGATCGCCCGCCTCTTCGGCGCGCGGGCGCAGGCTGAGGGCCATCGCCGCGGCGGCGAGGTTGAGCACGGCGGCGAGCGCGAACAGCGCCGTCTCGTCGAAGGCCAGCAGCGCGCCGCCGATGGCCGGCCCGACGATGATCGCCGCCTGCAGCGAGGAGGAGGTCAGCGCCACGGCGCGCGTGAGCTCGACCGGCGTCACGATGTTCGGAAGCAGCGCGGCGAGCGCCGGCAGCGCGAAGGCGCGAGCCGTCCCGACGGCGAAGATGATCAGGTAGACGAAGCCGACGCGCGGCGCGGGCGCCAGGATCGCCGCCATCAGGGCGAAGGACGCGAGGCCGAGCGCGAGCGCGCTCGCGGCGACGAGGCGGCGGCGGTCGAGCCGATCCGCCGCCGCGCCGGTCCACAGCATGAACAGGATCGACGGGACGAATTCGACGAGGCCGGCGAGCCCGAGGCTCATCGGATCGTTGGTGAGCGCGTAGAGCGACCAGCCGATCGCCACCGTCTGCATCTGCATGGAGACGATGAGCGCGAGCCGAACGCCGACGAACAGGCGCATGTCGCGCTGGCGCCAAAGCGGGATCTCGATGGTCTTCGGCGCGAAATCGTCCATCGCGGCGGTTCGGCTCCTTCGGCGAGGAAAGCATGACGGCTTTCCCCGCCGAACGCGAAAAAGCAAGCTTCGCCGTTGGTCAGGCGTGCGCCCTGAGCCGCACCGGCGCGGATTTATAGGCCGGAGTGCCGCTTGTGTGATCGTAGGCGGCGAGCGCGATGAGGCCGTTCGCCTCCGGGTAATAGGCGGCGACCGAGCCTTTCGCGATCGGAAAGGCGACCGCCGTCTGGCCGCGCAGCGCCCGCGCGGCTTCGCCCTCGCCCGCCGGGACGGCGACGACGTCGACGAGGTCGCCGTGGGCGAGGCCGAGCGCCGCGAGGTCCTCCGGGTTGACGAAGACGACGTCGCGCCGGCCGGTGACGCCGCGGTATCGGTCGTTGAGGCTGTAGATGGTCGTATTGTACTGGTCGTGGCTGCGGATCGTCGTGAGCAGCAGCACGTCGGGCGTCGGGCGATCGGCGCGCCCAAGCCCCGGCGCGACGATGAACCGGGCCCTGCCCGAAGGCGTGAGCCATTCGCGCCGCGAGGCCGCTACGTCGAGCCTGAAGCCGCCGGGCCTGGCGACGCGCGCGTTGAAGTCGAAGAACTCCGGGAAGACCTCTTCGATCCGGTCGCGGATGCGGCCGTAGTCGGCGACGAGGAAGTCCCAGTCGACCTTTGTCGCCGGCAGGCTCGCCTTGGCGATCCCCGCGACGATCGCCGGCTCGGAGCGCAGATGCTCCGAGGCGGGCGCGAGGCCGCCGCGCGAGGCGTGCACTACGGACATCGAATCCTCGACGGTCACGCATTGCGGCCCGCCCTCCTGCATGTCGACCTCGGTGCGCCCGAGGCAAGGCAGGAGGATCGACTCTCTGGCGAGGATAAGATGGCTGCGGTTGAGCTTGGTCGCGATATGAACGGCGAGGTCGAGCTTGCGCATGGCCGCGAAGGTCGCCTCGGGGTCCGGCATCGCGACGGCGAGATTGCCGCCGAGGCAGACGATGGCTTTGGAGCGCCCGTCGCGGATCGCCTCGACCGTCTCGACGGCGTTGTTGCCCTTGGTCCGGGGCGACGTGACGCCGAACGCCGCGTCGAGCCGCGCGAGGAAGGCCTCGGTCGGAATTTCGGTGACGCCGACGGTGCGGTCGCCCTGCACGTTGGAATGGCCGCGGAGCGGGCAGATTCCTGCCCCCTTGCGCCCGAGATTGCCGCGCAGCAGCAGGAGATTGGCGAGATGCTGGACGTTGGCGACGCCGTCGAGATGCTGGGTGATCCCCATGCCGTAGCAGACGATGACGCGCTCGGCCTTCGCGTAGACCTCGGCCGCCGCCTCGACGTCGCTCCTGGCGAGGCCCGAGCGGCGCTCGATCTCGTCCCATTCGACGCTGGCGAGATCGGCCTCGATCGCCGAAAAACTTTCCGTGTTCTCGGCGATGAACGTCCGGTCGAGGACGCCCTTCCCGCCGCGCGCGAGGTCGGCGGCGTCGAGCGCCAGCACGGCTTTCATCATCCCCTTCAGCATGGCGAGGTCGCCACCGACCTTCAGCTGATAATAGGACGAGGCGATCTCCGTCGAGCGCAGGGTGAGCATCTCGAACGGGTCCTGCGGCGAGGCGAAGCGCTCGAGGCCACGCTCGCGCAGCGGGTTGAACACGACGATCGGCACCTTGCGCCGCGCCGCCTCGCGCAGCGTGGCGAGCATGCGCGGATGGTTGGTGCCGGGATTGTGGCCGACGCAGAAGATGGCGTCGCAGTGGTCGAAGTCCTCGAGCGTCACCGTGCCCTTGCCGACGCCGATCGACTCCGGCAGCCCGACGCTCGTCGCCTCGTGGCACATGTTCGAGCAGTCGGGAAAATTGTTTGTTCCGAACTCGCGCACGAACAGCTGATAGAGGAAGGCCGCCTCGTTCGAGGCGCGTCCCGAGGTGTAGAACTCAGCCATGTTCGGGTCCGGCAGCGCCCGCAGCGCGACGCCGATCCGCGCAAAGGCCTCGTCCCAGGAGATCGACAGGTAGCGGTCGCTCGCCGCGTCGTAGGCCATCGGATGGGTGAGCCGGCCCTGCGCCTCGAGCTCGAAGTCCGACCAGCCCCAGAGCTCGGACACGGAATGGGCGGCGAAAAACTCCGGCGGCGCGCGGCGCGCCGTCGCCTCCCATGCGACCGCCTTCGCGCCGTTCTCGCAGAATTCGAAGGAGGAGCGATGGTCAGGGTCCGGCCAGGCGCAGCCAGGGCAGTCGAACCCCATCGGCTGATTCGCCTTGAGCAGGGCGCGCACGTCGGAGGCGACGGCGGTCTGCTCCCGTATGGCGTTGGCGACGGCTTTCAGCGCTCCCCAACCACCAGCCGGCCCATCATAGGGCTTCACGCCAGGCGGATCCGCCTTGCTCATATCGTCTGCTCCTCACGCGGTTTGATCGCGATCAAACCTTAGCATTACTCGCAGCGCCGCAACATGCGCCCGTGCGCCGCGGCGCCAGCGTCCTTTCCAGAGCGTGAGCGATGAGATGGAGGGAGCGGGCGGCCGATCGCGCCTCGCCAAAAAAAAGCATGACCCAGCCTGCGCCGCGGTCATGCCGTCCGGAGTCCGTGTCCGGCGGCGCGCGGGCGCCGCCGGAATTAACGAAGATCAGTTATGCGCCAGATTGGCGGCCGTGGTGCGGCCCCAGTCGAAAATCTTGCTGGTCGCCCCGGTGATCGAGCTCACCGCATTGTCGACGAAGGCGAGCGGAGCGGGCTTGGGCGTCGTCGGCGCGATCTCGGGCGCCGCGGCCTGCTCGACGGGCGCGGGCGCGGGCTCGGCGGCGGCCGGCGCCGGCTGCGCGGACCTGGCGCGAGCCTCGGCCCTGGCGGCGTCGTGGGCCCTCGCCGCCTTGGCCGGCTTCTCCGCGGAGGCGATCTGGGCGGGGCGCGGCGGCGGCAGGGCCGCCGTCTTGACGGGCTTGGCCGCCGGCCTGGCCGCCTCGGGCTTGACCGGCTCGGCCGCGGCGTGGACGGCGGGCTTGACGATCGCGCCGTCGGGGCGCACCGCGGCGGTCTTCACGAGCTTCGGCTCGGGCGTCGAAGGCGTCAGGGCGACGGGCGCGCCGTCCGGCGCGCCATAGGGCGGCGGGGCGAGGAGGCTCGCGGCGGCGACGGCGGGCGCGGCGACGACAGGCGCAACGGCGGCGGCCGGCGCCTCGGCGCGCGCCTCGTCATGGGGGGCGACGGCGGGCGGCGCGGCCTCGGCCGCCTGTTGCGGCGCCGGAGCGGCCGGCTCGGCGGGCGTTTCGGCCTGCGGCGCGGCGGCCGTCTGCGCCGGAGCCTGGGCCTCGGACGAGACGTTCGCCATCAGAGCCGCCGAATCAGGCGCCTCGCGCTTGAACGCCGTGCTGGCGATCATGCCGACGGCGCCGGCGATGGCCACCGTCGCCATGATGTAGAGCGGCAGGCGCGAACGCTTCTCCTCATAGAGCCCGGCCTCGCCCGCGACGGCGGCGTCGTCGACATAGACGAAATGGTCGGACGCCGCCTGACGCAGCAAAGGCTCGTCGAAGGCGTCGACGCCGAGCGTATGGCCGCGCAGCGGCGAAAATCCGCCGTCGAACGCATCCACGGGAGCGGCGTCGTCGGCGAAGGGGACGGCGGCGAAGGGCGCGGCGGCGAAATCGTCGTCGTCGTCCTGCGCGCGGCTCGCGCGCAACTCGATCGGGGCGGCGTCCGGGAGATCGGAGGTCAGGCCGGAGCGCGGATCCTGCGCGGCCTCGCGGGGCTCGCGCGGCGCGTCCGCGTCGGCGAGCGCCGCCGCCGGATCGAAGCCGCTCGCCGCGCGCAGGAGAGCCGCCTCGATCTCCGCGAAGTCGCCGCCGATCGGCGCCGCGGCCGGCTCGGCCCCTGCGGCCGGCGCGCCGGCGCGCATGCGGCGCTCGAAATCGTACAGATCGATCAGCGGCTGGCGCTTGGAAGCTGGCTCGCCCATGGTTACGACCCCTTCGGATTAGTCCGTTCGAATATCGGCTAAAAGACGCGCATCCGGCCGACCGGAAGCTGCGCCGTAAATCTTAACGCCCATTAAGACTGCGCAATTGTGGCTGATCTTTGCCGATGAGGCGCGCGCAGGGCTTGACGAATAAGCCCATAAAGGTGACCAATCCTGATCAGGATCCTGAAAACTTCCTCCCATGCTTAACGAAGCCTGAACGCCCGGCCCGCGCGCTGCCGTGGGAATTCTTTTTGCATGCGTCGCCGGGCGCGCGGCGACGGCGCGGGCTCTGGGGATCTGAAAATGGAAGAAGCGCATGGACAACACGTCGGAGTCGTAAGCCACCACGAGCTCAAGCAGACCTTGTCGACGCTGCAGCTCTGGGCGATCGCCGTCGGCCTCGTCATTTCGGGCGAATATTTCGGCTGGAGCTACGGCTGGGCGAGCGCCGGCACGCTCGGCTTCACCGTCACGGCGCTGTTCGTCGCCGCGATGTACGCGACCTTCATCTTCAGCTTCACCGAACTCACGACCTCGATCCCGCACGCCGGCGGCCCGTTCGCCTACGCCCGCCACGCCTATGGCCCGGTCGGCGGCTATTTCGCCGGCGCGGCGACGCTGATCGAATTCGTCTTCGCCCCGCCGGCGATCTCGCTCGCCATCGGCGCCTATCTCAACGTGCAGTTTCCCTCGCTCGACCCCAAGCTCGCGGCGTTTTGCGCCTATCTCGTGTTCATGGGACTCAACATCATCGGCGTCGAGATCGCCGCGACTTTCGAACTCGTCGTCACCGTGCTGGCGATCTTCGAACTGCTCGTCTTCATGGGCGTCGTCAGCCCGGGCTTCTCGATCGCCAATTTCGTCAAGGGCGGCTGGTCGGGCGAGGACCGCTTCAGCCTCAGCACAGTCCCGGGCATGTTCGCGGCGATCCCCTTCGCCATCTGGTTCTTCCTCGCCATCGAGGGCGTCGCCATGGCGGCGGAGGAGGCCAAGGACCCCAGGCGCTCGATCCCGATCGCCTATATCACGGGCATCCTCACGCTCCTCGCGCTCGCCGTCGGCGTCATGCTGTTCGCCGGCGCCTCCGGCGACTGGACCAAGCTCGCCAACATCAACGACCCGCTGCCGCAAGCCATGAAATTCGTCGTCGGCGACTCCAGCAACTGGCTGCACATGCTGGTGGCGCTCGGCCTGTTCGGCCTCGTCGCCTCGTTCCACGGCATCATCATCGGCTATTCGCGGCAGATCTTCGCGCTGGCGCGGGCGGGCTACCTGCCGCCGGTCCTCGCGACCGTGCATCCGCGCTTCAAGACGCCCTGGCTCGCCATCCTGGCCGGCGGCGCGGTCGGCGTTTTCGCCATTTTCTCCGACAATCTGCTCGTCATCGGCGGCCAGCCGCTGACCGCCAACATCGTCACCATGTCGGTGTTCGGGGCGATCCTGATGTACATGATCAGCATGGCCAGCCTGTTCCGGCTGCGCAAGGCCGAGCCCGACATGGAGCGCCCGTTCCGCGCCCCCTTCTATCCGTGGTTCCCGGCCTTCGCCCTGTTCGGCGCGACCATCTGCATGATCGCGATGATCTATTATAATTTCCTGATCTTCGTGATCTTCTGCATCATGCTCGCCATCGGCTACGTCTATTTCCTCAGCACCGCGCGGCGACGCGCGCAGGCGCCGGAAGACGTGATGATCGAGACGAAGGAGGAGCTTCAGCAGGAGGGGCTGAAGTCGTAGGGCGCACGTCCCGCGGCGGGACGAGTTCGCAACCGGAGGCGCGCATGACCCATGTCCAAAGCGCGGGAGGGCGGACCTACCGCTTCCCCGACCTCAAGACCCTGCTCGCCAAGGCGAGCCCGGCCCGCTCCGGCGACCGCCTCGCCGGGCTCGCGGCGGAGGACGCCGCCGAACGCGTCGCCGCCCAGATGGCGCTCGCGGAGCTGCCGCTGAAAGCCTTCCTGAGCGAGGCGGTGATCCCTTACGAATCCGACGAGGTGACCCGCCTCATCATGGATTCGCACGACGCCGCCGCCTTCGCGGCGGTGTCGGGCCTCACCGTCGGCGACTTCCGCAACTGGCTGCTCGGCGAGGAGGCGGACGGCGCGGCGCTGGCGGCGCTCGCGCCCGGCCTCACGCCGGAGATGGTCGCCGCCGTCTCGAAGATCATGCGGCTGCAGGACCTGATCCTCGTCGCCCGCAAGCGCCGCGTCGTGACGAAGTTCCGCAACACGCTCGGCCTCGAGAAGCGGCTTTCGACGCGCCTTCAGCCGAACCATCCGACCGACGATCCGGCCGGCGTCGCGGCCAGCGTGCTCGACGGCCTGCTCTACGGCTCGGGCGACGCCGTCATCGGCATCAATCCGGCGACCGACAACGTCTCCGCCGTCTGCGCCCTGCTCGACATGCTCGGCGGCGTGATCGAGGCCTACCAGATCCCGACGCAATCCTGCGTGCTGACCCATGTGACGACCTCGATCGAGGCGATCGCGCGCGGCGCGCCGGTCGACCTCGTGTTCCAGTCGATCGCCGGCACGGAGGCGGCCAACCGCTCCTTCGGCGTCGACCTCGCCGTGCTGAAGGAGGGGCGCGAGGCGGCGCTGTCGCTGAAGCGCGGCACGGTTGGCGACAACGTCATGTATTTCGAGACCGGCCAGGGCTCGGCGCTGTCGGCCGGCGCCCATCACGGCGTCGACCAGCAGACCTGCGAGACGCGCGCCTACGCCGTCGCGAGAGCCTTCGATCCGCTGCTCGTCAACACCGTCGTCGGCTTCATCGGCCCCGAATATCTCTACGACGGCAAGCAGATCATCCGCGCCGGGCTCGAGGACCATTTCTGCGCCAAGCTCATCGGCCTGCCGATGGGCTGCGACATCTGCTACACCAACCACGCCGAGGCCGACCAGGACGACATGGACATGCTCCTGACCCTGCTCGGCGTGGCCGGATGCAATTTCATCATGGGCATTCCGGGCTCGGACGACGTGATGCTGAACTACCAGACCACCTCCTTCCACGACGCGCTCTACGCGCGCGAGGCGCTGGGGCTGCGTCCGGCGCCGGAATTCGAAGAGTGGCTCACGCGCATGGGGGTGTTCGAGGCGACGGGGCGCCCGCGCGAGGACCTCGCCGCGCCGTTCCGCCCGGCGCTGGAGCGCATCGCGTCATGAGCAAGCTCGTCGTCGACAACCCGTGGGAGCGGCTGCGCCGCTACACCCCGGCGCGCATCGCGCTCGGGCGCGCCGGCGTCAGCCTGCCGACGAAGCCGCTGCTCGAGTTCCAGCTCGCCCATGCGCTCGCCCGCGACGCGGTGCATCTGCCGCTTGACGACGAAGGGCTGACGGCGCGGCTCGAGACGCAGATGTGGCCGGTCGTCCCGCTGCGCAGCGCCGCCGGCGACCGCCAGACCTATCTGCAGCGTCCCGACCTCGGCCGGCGCCTCGACGAGAATTCGCGCGAGGCTCTGGAACGGCTCGCCACGCGCGGCGCGCGGGGCTTCGACATCGCCTTCGTCGTCGCCGACGGGCTTTCGGCGCGCGCCGTCAACGAGCATGCGCCGTCGATGCTGGCGGCGATCCGGCCGAGGCTCGAGGCCGGCGGCTGGCGTATCGCGCCGCTCGCCCTCGTCGAGCAGGGCCGCGTCGCGATCGGCGACGACGTCGGCGCGCTGATGGGCGCGGCGATCGTCGTCGTGCTGATCGGCGAGCGGCCGGGCCTCTCCTCGCCGGACAGCCTCGGCCTCTATCTCACCTACGCGCCGCGCGCCGGCCTCACCGACGAGGCGCGCAACTGCATCTCCAACGTGCGCCCGCAGGGCCTGTCCTTCGAGGCCGCCGCGCACCGCCTCTTCTACCTTCTGGAGGAGGCGCGCCGCCGCAAGCTCTCCGGGGTCGAGCTCAAGGACGAGTCCGACATGAAGACCCTCTCCGGCGGGACGGAGGAATCGACGAATTTCCTCACCCGCGGCTGAACCGCGCGCGACGATGCGAAGGCGGCTGCGATTTTTTCCGGCGCAAGAATGCGCCGGCGGCGCGTTTTGCGCGTTGTCCGCCGGTCCGGGCGACATGGCTTCGGGCGACGGAGACGAAAGCCCATGCCGCCCGCGCTCGAAGCTTCGACGGCCCACTCCTGCGCGGCGTCGCCGCCCGCCCCTGAGCGCGAGCCGGGCCTGCTGAAAAAAATCGCCCGCTCGCTCGGCCCCGGGCTCATCACCGGGGCGGCCGACGACGATCCGAGCGGCATAGCCACCTACAGCCAGGTCGGCGCGCAATTCGGCTTCGGCCTCGCCTGGGTGCTTCTGTTCAGCTATCCGCTGATGGCGGTGACGCAGGCGATCGCCGGGCGCATCGGCTGCGTCACCGGCGACGGGATCGCCCGGAACCTGCGGCTGCACTATCCGCGCTGGCTGCTGCGCGTCGCCGTGCTCACCCTGCTCGTCGCCAATATCGTCAATCTCGGCGCCGACCTCGGGGCCATGGGCGCCGCGGCGCAGCTTCTCGTCGGCGGCCCGGCGCTCGCCTACACGGCCGCCTTCGCCGCGCTCTGCGTGCTGCTCGAAGTGTTCCTCAGCTACGCGCGCTACGCCGCCGTGCTGAAATGGCTGACGCTGGCGCTGTTCGCCTATGTCCTCGTCGCCTTCCTCGCCGGCGTGCCCTGGGGCGAGGCGATGCGCGGGACCTTCATCCCGCGGCTGTCGCTCTCGAACGCCGACGAGGTCATGGCCGTGCTCGCCGTGCTCGGCACGACGATCAGCCCCTATCTCTTCTTCTGGCAGGCGGCGCAGGAGGTCGAGGAGCAGGAGCGGCGCCAGACGCAGCCGCTCTACGTGACGCCAAAGCGCGGCGACGGCGAGATCGACCGCGTCGCGGTCGACACCTGGGTCGGCATGGGCCTCTCGAACCTCATCTCCTGGTTCATCATCCTCGCCGCGGCGGCGACGCTGCACGCCAGAGGCGTCACCAATATCGAGACCTCGGCGCAGGCGGCCGAGGCGCTGCGTCCGGTCGCCGGCGAATTCGCCTTCGTCGTCTTCGCGCTGGGGATCGTCGGCGCCGGCCTCCTCGCCGCGCCGGTGCTCGCCGGCTCGGCCGCCTACGCCGTCTGCGAGACCTTCGGTTGGACGGAGGGGCTCGACCGCAAGCTCAAGGACGCGCGCGCCTTCTACGGCGTCATCGCCGTCTCGACCTTTCTGGGCTTCGCGCTGAACTTCGTCGGCCTCGATCCGATCAAGGCGCTCTACTGGAGCGCCGTGCTGAACGGGCTCCTCGCCGCGCCGATCATGGCGGCGATGCTGATGATCGCGAGCAATCGAAAGATCATGCGCGAATTCGCGCTGGGCCTTCGCATGCGCGTCGCCGGCTGGCTCGCCGCCGCGGCGATGGCCGCGGCGAGCGCCGCCTTCCTCATTCTTTCGGCGCTGGGGACAGGCTAAGCGCCGGCGCTGCGCGCGCGCAGGCTGTCATAGATCGGCGGGCTGCCGAGCAGGCTCGCGACGCCTGTCGCGGCGAAGCAGGCGGCGACCATCGGCAGCAGCGCCGTCGAGGAGTTGGTCATCTCGGTGACGAGGATCATGCCGGTCAGCGGCGCGCGCACCGAGCCCGCGAAGAAGGCGGCCATGCCGACGAGGGCGTAGAGCGCGTTCTGGCCCGCCGGGTCGACGAGCGCGCCGAAGAACGCGCCGGACAGCGCGCCGAGCGCCAGCATCGGCGCGAACAGGCCGCCCGGCGTCCCGGCGGCGTAGGAGGCCGCGCCGAGCGCGAAGCGCAGCGCGAAGACGAGCGCGAGCGCCGAAGCCGGCCCGGGCGCGCCGGAGAGCGACGCCTGCGTCAGCTCGTCGCCGCCGCCGGAAAAGCCAGGCGCGACGAAGGCGAGCGCGCCGGCGCAGGCGCCGACGAGGACGGCCGGAGACAGGGGAAAGCGCCGCGCCATGGCGTCGGCGAGCGAGAGCGCGCCGAGCGTCGCCCCGTTGTAGAGGGCGCCAAGGGCGCCCGAAACGGCGCCGAGGCCGAGGCAGGCGACAAGGGCCGGAAAGCTCGGCGCCAGCAGCGCGGGGACCGCGAATTCGGGGCCCGGCCCGATGATGAGGCGGGCGACGAGGATGGCGCTCGTCGAGGCGCCGAGCGCCGCCGTCACGCTCCTGAGGTCGAGCCGGCGCAAGAGCTCCTCAAGCACGAACACCGCGCCGGCGAGCGGCGCGTCGAAGGCGGCGGCGAGGCCCGCCCCCGCCCCGGCCGCGAGCAGGATCGCGCGCTCGTCCTCGCCTCGCCGCAGCAGGCCGCCGATGAGATGCGACAGCGTCGCGCCCATCTGCACGCAGGGTCCCTCGCGTCCGAGCGCGAGCCCCGCGCTGATGGCCAGCGCGCCGCCGACGAACTTGACGGGAGCGAGCGCGAAGCTCGCCGGGCGCGCCTGCCCGGCGAGCACGGCCTCGACATGCGGGATGCCGCTGCCCGCCGCCCGCGGCTCGAAGCGACGCACGAGAAAGGCGGCGAGCGCGCAGGCGACGGCGGCGAGCGCCGACAGCGTGAGGAGGCCGCTCCAGAACCAGCCCGTCCAGCCGGCGGAAAAACCGTCGCGCAGGCGTCCGCCCGCCTCGAGCGACAGGCGGAAAAGCGCGCCGATCAGCCCGGCGCCAGCGCCGCAGGCGAGCGACATCAGCCCGAGCGCGACGAGTCCGGAGCGGCGCCCGGCCGCGCGCGGCCTCACGCGCGCAGCCGGTAGCCGGTGCGGAAGATCCAGGTCACGACCGCGAGGCAGACGGCGAGGAAGGCGCCGGTCATGGCGAGGCTCGCGCCGACGTTGACGTCGGCCGTCCCGAAGAAGCTCCAGCGGAAGCCGCTGACGAGATAGACGATCGGATTGGCGAGCGAGACGGAGCGCCAGAACGGCGGCAGCATGTCGATCGAATAGAACACGCCGCCGAGGAAGGTCAGCGGCGTGATGACCAGCATCGGGGCGAGCTGGATCTGCTCGAAGCTGTTGGCGAGGACGCCGATGACGAAGCCGAACAGGCTGAAAGCTATGGCCGTCAGGGCGAGGAAGGCGATCATCCAGACCGGATGCTGGACGCCGAAGGAGACGAAGCAGCGCGCGGTCACGAGGATGACGAGGCCGACGAGCACGGATTTGGCCGCCGCCGCGCCGACGTAGCCGCACACGATCTCGAAGGCCGAGGCGGGCGCCGACAGCACCTCGTAGATCGTGCCGGAGAAGCGCGGGAAATAGATGCCGAAGGAGGCGTTGGCGACGCTGAGCGTCAGCACCGACGACATGATCAGCCCCGGCACGATGAAGGCGCCGTAGGGGACGCCGCCGATCTCCGCCATATGCGGCCCGAGCGCGCCGCCGAAGACAATGAAATAGAGCGCCGAGGAAAGGGCTGGCGAGGCGATGCTCTGCACCGCCGTGCGCATCGCCCGCGCGGTCTCGAAGCGGAAGATGGCGCGGATCGCGTCGAGGTTCATCTGGCGCGCTCCCGCGCCGTCTCGTCCCGCGCCGTCTCATCGCCGTCGTGCACGAGGCGCACGAAAATATCCTCGAGCGTGCTTTCACGCGTCTCGACGTCGACGATGGGCAGGCCGAGCCCGGCGAGGGCGGCGACGAGGCCGCCGGCGTCCGCTCCCGAGGGCTCCCCGTCGAGGGCGCAGGAGAGCGTTCGCCCGTCCGCCGACAGCTCGGCGCCGAACGGCTCGAGCGCGGCCGGTGCGCGTCCGATCGGCGCCTTGAGCGTGACGGCGAGGCGCTTGCGCCCGAACCTGCGCATGAGCGCCTCCTTCTCCTCGACGAGGATCAGCTCGCCGCGGCGGATGACGCCGATCCGGTCGGCCATCTCCTCGGCCTCCTCGATGTAATGGGTGGTCAGGATGATGGTGACCCCCTGCGCGCGCAGGCCGCGCACCATCGTCCACATGTCGCGGCGCAGCTCGACGTCGACGCCGGCGGTCGGCTCGTCGAGGAACAGGACCTGCGGCTCGTGCGACAGCGCCTTGGCGATCATGACGCGCCGCTTCATGCCGCCCGACAGCGTCCTGATATGGGCGTTCCGCTTCTCCCACAGCGAGAGCTGGCGCAGGATCTGCTCGATCAGCGCCGGATCGGGCGCGCGGCCGAACAGGCCGCGACTGAAGCGCACGGTCGCGAGCACGCTCTCGAAGGCGTCGGTCGCGAGCTCCTGCGGCACGAGGCCGATCATGGCGCGCGACGCGCGATAGTCCTTCACGATGTCGAAGCGGCCGACGCGCACCTCTCCCGCCGTGCGCCGCGCGACGCCGCAGACGATGTTGATGAGGCTGGTCTTGCCCGCGCCGTTGGGACCGAGCAGGGCGAAGATCTCGCCGCGCTCGATGTCGAGGTCCACGCCGTTCAGCGCCTGGAAGCCCGAAGCGTAGCGCTTTGTCAGGCCGCGGATGGTGATGATGGGAGCCAGAACGCGCCTCTTTCGCCGCTTCGGAAGCGCCGGACCATGGTCCGGCGGCCGCAAAAAGAAAACCTTTCGGCGCCGAAAAAGTCTATGCTGCGCCAACCGAACCAGGAGCGCCGGCCATGACTGAGAAGGAGCGCGTCTATTCCGACGCCGAGGTGGAGGAGAAGCTGAAGGCGGAGCTGCCGCACTGGCGGCTCGAGAACGGCTGGATCCGCCGCAAGTACAAGACGCATAGCTGGAAAGGCACGCTAATGGTGATCAACACCGTCGGCCATCTCGCCGAGGCCGCCTGGCACCATCCCGACATCGCCGCCTCCTACGCTTTCGTCGAGGTGAAGCTCAAGAATCACCACGCCAAGGGAATCACCGACAAGGATTTCGAGCTCGCACGCAAGATCGAGGACGTCGTCGCGTGGCGGCCCGGCAAGGCCGGCGGCGCGCTGGAAGGCACGCCCGAGAGCGACGCGCGCTTCGCCTATGTGAAGTACGACGACTGAGACGCCCGAGAGGATGGGCCATGGACTCCCGTCTTGAAGCAAGGCTCGATGCGGTCGCCGCCGAGTTCCGCCTGACGCGCGCGGCGCTCGATCTCGTGCGCCTGACGCTGCGCGCGATCGAGGACGACGCGCCGCCGCGCTGGCTCGCGGAGGGCGGCCGCCCCGACCCCGCGCGCTGCCAGGAGCTGGCCGTCGAGCGGCTGCCGGCCCTGCTCCATTTCGTGCGGCGCAAGCGCGGGACGGGCGAGATCGGCGTGTTCGACCTGCTCGAGGAGGCGCCGCAGATCTTCGCCCTGTTCTTCGTGTTCAAATATCCCTGACCGCGCCGGCCCGAGAGCGCCGCCCGGAGGTTCGCCCGGAGGTTCGCCATGGACGAGCACGAGCGCTGGAGCTTTCATCTCGAATATCTGAAGGTGGCGCTGACCCTCGCCACCGCCGTCATCGCCGCGGCGGCCGCCATCTATGTCGACGACGCGAAGATTCCGGGCGGCCCCGCCCGCTACTGGCTCGCCGCCGGCGTCGCGTCTTTCGTGCTGATGCTCGTCGCCTCGGCGGCGAGCCTCGGCCTGCTGTCGAGCCACGTCGCGCTTTATCAGCCGCCGCCCGCTGGCGCGCCGCCGCCGGCTTCGCGCCTCGTCTGGTGGACGATCACCTGCGCCAACGCCTCCTTCGTCTTCCTCGTCCTCGGGGCGCTCGGCCTCGCCTGGTTCTTCGCCCAGCGCACCCTCGAGGCGAACGGCGACGGCTTCGAGCGCGCCGTGACGCTGGCGCGGCGCGCCCTGCCGCTCGACGCCTCCAAGAACGAGACGGCCGCGCTGAAGTCGGTCGCCCTCGTCGGCGACGCCTATGAGCTGAGCTTTTCGATCGCTCCGGGCGGCGGCGCGGCGACGGTGATCACCGACGCGGCCGGACGCCAGGTGAGGCTCGCGAAACGACCCTGACGCGGACCTGGAGCGCCTTCGCCTCAGGCCGGGAAGAAGATCTCGCCCTTGCCGAGCGCCGCCGTGTCGCCGCCGAAGCGGTTGAAGCGGCCGGACGCGAGGAGACGCGATGCCGGCTCGCTGTAGGGGCGGAGAAAATTGGCGAACAGCCCCATGAAGGAGAGGCGGAAGGCGCCGCAGTCGACGAAGGTCGGCCCGAGCTCGGGCGCGCGCCCGAACACCAGCGTGCCGCGCCGCATGAGGTAGCCGGGCGAAGCGCCCGCGCCGCCGACGGCGACCAGCGTGCCGGCGATGAATCGGCTCGCCGCGTCGGCGCCGACGGCGCCCTCGACGACCATGGCGCCGCGCCGCATCCGGTCGCCCGCGCGCGCGCCGGCCGAGCCGCGCACGACGAGCACGCCGCCGCTCATCCCCTCCATCTCGCCGTCGAGCGGCGCGCCGAGGAAGTCGCCGGCGTCGCCGGCGATCTCGATGCGCCCGCCCGACATGGCCGAGCCGGCGAACGGCCCGGCCGAACCCGACGCCGTGATCGCGCCGCCGCTCATGCCGCGCCCGAGCGCCTGGCCGCAGTCGCCCTCGAGCGCGATCGCGCCGCCGCTCATGCCGGCGCCAAGCTGGTCGAAGCGCGTCGAGCCGCCTTCGAAGCGCAGCGAATCGAAGGCGCCGTCCGCCTTGATCGCGAAGACGTCGCCGACCGTCGCCTTCTCCTTCGTCGTCTGGAGCTCGAGCGCGGCGATTTCAGCCTCGCTCTTGCCGAGGAGCCGGTTCGGGACGAGCGGGGACAGATCGAGCCGCTGGTCCGGCTCCCCCTTGAGCGCGAGGACGAGGGTCACGGCAGATGATCCTTGAGATGGAAGTGGAAGGGCCCGAGCTTGCCGCCGTAATTGCCGGCGCCGACGCGCAGCGCGCCCTCCTTCGGCCCGAGCTTGACGATGGCGGCGAGCCCCGCGCGCGTCGCGTCGGACACCGACTTCTCGTCGAGGCCGTCGATGACGATCTCGAGCACGCAGCCGATGTCGTCCTCGAGCGCGCTCTTCGTCACGCCGCGCAGGGTCGGGCAATAGGCGTCGTTGGTGGAGGCCGGCACGCCGCCGTATTTCGAGCCGACCTTCGAGCCCGAGCGCACGATGCCGCCCGGGAAGGGCATGATCGCGCCCTTCACCTTGTGCATTTCCGCCACCGCGTGCTCGCAGGCGTTCATGGTGGTCTCGAAATTCGCCCCCATGACGAGCAGGTTGCCGCCGCCGACCGCCTTCTTGGTGAGGCCGGTCGTCCCCTCGCAGAGGAACTCGCCGTCCATCACCGGCACGCGCCAGAAATGGCGGTCGAGAAATTTCTTCGACACCTGCCAGCCGTCGCCGAAGTAGCGCAGCTGGTCGCCGATGGGAATCCGGTCCGGCGCGTCGAGGTCGCCGAAGCACGCCGAGCCCGGCGAGGTCAGCACGCACTGGCCGGCCCGCGTCACGACCTGCGTCTTCAGCATGTCGGTCGACACCGAGAAAAGCAGCACGCGCACGCCCGGGCGCCCGTCAGGCGACTCTTCGGCCGCGACCTCATGGTCGATCCCGGCCTCGACGCCGCAGCCGATGACCGAGGTGGCGAAGCCGGTCATGGTGACCGCCGCCTGCTTCGCCCATTTGGCGTTGGGCGCGGTCAGCACGATCGCCGTGCCGCGCATCGGGAACGCCTCCGCGAAGGAGTCGTCGATGCGGACGCCGTTGGCGGTTATTGCGCGCATGCGACCTCCAGATAGGGATTTTCGCGCGGCAGGATGCTCTCCGGGACGGCGAACATGTTGTAGGACAGACCGTAATGACGCTCGTAATAAGACTCGAGCCGCCGGTTGATGGCGCGGTCGAAGCCGGGCAGGACCCGCAGCGCCTTGCCCCAGCGGTAATGGCTGATCTCGCCGTCGCGCACGACGAGGTCGCCATCCTTGAACACGAGATGGGCGCGGCGGAACATCTTCGCGAAATCGTCGGACGGGCTGTAGACGGAGACGTCGGCGACCGCGCCCTCGCCGAGCTGGCCGCGGTCCTTGAAGCCGAACAGCTTCGCCGGCGCCGCGCGGGTCATGGTCGCGACGTCGAAGATCGAATATTCGCGCTCGATCGACGGCAGCGTGGTCAGCGCGAGAATCTCCTGCGGGACCCGCGCGAGGACCTCGGCGCGCTTCTGGCGGCTCATCAGCAGGGCGAGGATGTCCGGATAGGAGGTGAACGGCGCGCCGTTCGGATGGTCGGTGGTGAAGAAGATGCGGTAGGGATCGTCGACCAGGAGGAACAGCTCGAGGCCGATCGCCCATTGCAGCGCGTTGACGAAATCGCCCTCCCTGTAGAGGTAGGGGACGATGCCGCCGCCGTTGGCGTCGCCGTCGTAGATCACCGATTTTTTCGGCTTCGCGCTCCCCGTCGCGCTGAACTGGCGCAGCACGTCGGAGGAGATCGTCACCGTCTGGCCGAACATCACCTGGCCGACGTCGATCGTGACGTTCTTGTGGCTGTTGACCGACGCCGCGACCTGCGCCGCCGCCGAGGAGAAGCCGTGCGAGCCCTGCGAGCCGTAGCCGTAGAACTGCATATGGGCGAGATGCAGCGGCATGCCGCGCGCCGCCTCGATGGTGGCGAGCGCCGTCCCGACGTTGCCCGGCACGCCGAGGTTGTTCATATGCAGATGCAGCGGATGCGGCACCTTGAGGTCGGTGAGAGCCTGCTGCAGCCCCTCGACGATGCGTCGCGAGGTCAGCTCGTAGAAAGGCACCACGTCGTCGAGGCCGAAGGTGCGGGCGTTGTACTTGAACGCCTCGGCGCCGCCGGCGTTGATGCATTTGAGGCCGAGGCTGTTGGTCGCCGCGAGCGTCGCCGCCACATAGTCGGCGACCGCCGCCGGGCTCTCGTTGTCGCGCAGCAGAGACAACAGGAAGTCGTCGTTGCCGAGGATGGTCAGCGTCGCCTTGTCGATGATCGGAATGTCGGACAGCTCGAGATGCGCCTGCAGCGCCTGATGCGGCGCGACGGCAGGCTCGACCACGGTGGTGAAGCCCATGCCGGCGTAGATGACGCCGGTCTCGTAGGTCGACCATTTGGCGGTGCCGAGCGGCAGCTGCGGGGCCATGCGCGCGCGGTGCAGCTCGGGCAGCAGCAGGCGGGCGGTGTTCACGTTGCCGCCGGCGATGTGCGAATGGATGTCGATCGCCCCGGCCATGACGATCTTGCCGGAGACGTCGAAGACGCGGTCGGGCGCGGCTCCCGCGGGCGCGGCGACGATCCGCCCGTCGCGGATCCACACGTCGCCGACCTCGTCGCGCGCGTTCAGGGGATCGACGACGCGGCCGCCCTTGAGAAGTGTCAGCATCAGGCCTCTCCCTTACGCCGCGCGGGCCGGCAGCGCGGCGGCGATCTTCTGAATGACGGCGGCGACCGACGGCGCGGCCGAGGGCGCCGACGCCGTCCTTGCGACGAGGGCCGAAACTTCTCGCGCGAAATCCGCGCCGTCATGGTCGAGGCCGGGGCGCCCGACCCTGATCTCCACCTGCGGCGCGTAGCCGAAGGCGGTCTCCTGCGCGGTCAGCGCGACGAGCGGCGGACGCCGCGTCCAGCGCGGCGCGCTGGCGCTGTAGGCGGAGATCCACAGCGCGGCGTCGGCCTCGCCCTCCTCGATCAGCCGCTCGGCCGAAAATTTCCAGGCGTCATGCTCGGGATAGCCGCGCCCGAAGGAGGTGCGCGCGGGAAAGCCGGTGCTCCAGCCGGACGTCTGGGTGACGCCCGCGGCGTTGTCGCCGGCGCCGAGCGGCAGGCTGGTGAAGCGGGTGGTCTTGTTGAGGTCGAGAAGGAGGCCGAGCGCCATCTCGACGCCGAGCGCGTCCATGAGGCGCGGGCCCCAGACGATCACGCCGAAGCGCGCGCCGTTGAGGACGGCGGCGGCCGCGTCGAGCGCCGCGAGCGCCGCGCCGCTCGCGGCGACGGGCTTTGCGCCGACGCGCGCGCGAAGGGCCGCGAGCGTCGCGCGCAGGTCCGCGCCCTCGAGCGCGACAAGCTCGGCGCCCTCGACGGCCGCGCCCGGCGGCGGGCCGATCCAGACGATCTTGCGGCGCGCCTTCTCGAGGTCGAAATAGGGAATTTCGCCCGGCGCGAGGCGGGCCATGACCTCCGGCCAGATCGCCGAGAGGTCGTCGCCGACGAAGACGAGGACGTCGGCCTGCAGGCGCGCGACGGAGGGCGTCGTCATCATCGCGCCGGCCTGGCGGAACACCGCGAGGTCGACGAGGATTTCGGGCGAGCGCATGTGGTCATAGGCGCCGCGCAGCCGTTCGGCGAGCAGGATCGCCGCGCTCGTTCCGGCGACGTCGGCGCCGAGCCCCGCGACGATCGGGAATTTCGCGGCGCCGAGAATTTCGGCGGCGCGCCCAGCGGCGGCGTCGAGTGAAGCGGATTTTCCGTCGACCAGCGCCTCGACCATCAGCCGTCCTCCCCCAAAAAACCTTCGCCGGCGGCCGCGCCCGCGCGAGGCCCGCCGGCCCATCGGGACGGCGAGGCTGGCGGCGGCGAATGAGCTTGCGGCGGAACGGCGCGCGTCCGAGGCCAGCCGGGCGGCCGGCCCCCTCCCGGAAGCGGCCGGATGCTACGTTAGTCGTAAAACCCGCGCAAGGTCCCGCAGGCGCGTTTTTCTCGCCGGCGCGCCGGCGGCGACATTGACGAGGCGCCAAGCACGCGGCATAGCACGCCCCGGCCCGGCGGGCGCGGACGCGTCCGCGATAGCCGCGGCAGGGGAATTCGCCATGCTTCACCACCAGAGCCAGCCCGCGCCGACCGCGCCCGCCCTTTACGCCTACAAGGGCCGGCCGAAGCCGATCGAGCCCGCCAAGGACGCGCCGAAGGAGGCGCCGAAAGACGCGCCCAAGGACGCGCCGAAGCCGGCCGAGGCGCCGAAGAAAGGCTGACGCCTACGCGCCCCGCGCCGCCTCCGGGCGAGGCGCGCAGGCTTCCCTCACCCGCTTCGCCGGCGGGCGCGCGCGATCGCCCTTGCGCCGCCGCCTGCGGCGCGCAATGGTGCGCCTGTCCTGCGCCGCGGCGGCGCGCGGGCGAAGAAGCCCTCGGGCGCCGGCCATGCTCGCTCACGAAATCGACTTCGCCGACCCGGTCGAGATCGCCTCGGCCCTGCGCGGCCTGCCTTTCCTGACCTTCCTCGACAGCGCCAGCGTCGACGGCGCGCTGGGACGCTACGGCTTCGTCGCCGCCGATCCGTTCGAGCGAATCGAGGGGCGGTTTCGCGATCCGTCCTGGGCGGGGCGGCTCAAAAGCCTCCTCGCCGAGCACGCGGCGCCGCTCGACCCGGGCCTGCCGCCGTTCCAGGGCGGCGCGGCCGGGCTCTTCTCCTACGACCTCGGCTCGAGCCTCGAGCGGCTGCCGGAGGCCGAACTCGACCCGCTCGAATTCCCGCATCTTTCCCTCGGCCTCTACGACGTCGTCGTCGCCTTCGACATGATCCAGCGCCGCGCCTGGATCGTCTCGACCGGCCGGCCGGAACGCGAGGACGCGGCGCGGCGCGCGCGCGCGCATGCGCGCTCCGAACAGTTCCTCGCGCTCATCCGGGAGGCGCGCCGCGCGCCCGAAGGCGTCGTCTCGCTCGAGGGCTGGACCAGCAACTTCACCCGCCCGGCCTACGAGCGCGCCGTCGGCGAGGTGATCGAGCGCATCCTCGCCGGCGACATCTTCCAGGCCAACCTTTCGCAGCGCTTCGCCGCGCCGACGCCGGAAGATTTCGACTCTTTCGGCTTCTACCGCGTCCTGCGAAAACTCAATCCGGCCCCCTTCGCGGCCTATCTGGAGCATGACGGCTTCCAGATCGCCTCCGCCTCGCCCGAGCGTTTCCTGCGCGTCGACGGGACCTTCGTCGAGACGCGGCCGATCAAGGGCACGCGGCCGCGCTTCGCCCATGACGCCCTGCTCGACATGCTGCAGACCAAGGCGCTCGCCGAGAGCCGCAAGGACCGCGCCGAGAACGTCATGATCGTCGACCTGCTGCGCAACGACCTCTCGCGGGTCTGCGCGCCGGGCTCGGTCAAGGTCCCGCACCTGTGCGCCGTCGAGACCTACGCCAGCGTCCATCACCTCGTCTCGACGGTGACCGGCCGGCTCGCCGAGGGCTTCTCGCCGGTCGACCTCCTCGCCGCCGCCTTCCCCGGCGGCTCGATCACCGGCGCGCCGAAGCTGCGCGCCATGGAGATCATCGCCGAGCTCGAGCGCTTCGCGCGCGGGCCCTACTGCGGAGCGATCGGCTACCTCGGCTTCAACGGCATGATGGACCTCAACATCGTCATCCGCACCGCCGCTTTCCGCCGCGGCGCCTGCGTCGTGCAGGCGGGCGGCGGGATCGTCACCGCCTCCGACCCGGCCAGCGAATATGTCGAGACGCTCGACAAGGCGCGGCGCATCTTTCAGGCCTTCGGGGCGAAGGAGTTCGCATGAGGCCGCGCGCGTGATCCTCGTCGTCGACAATTACGACTCCTTCGTCCACACGCTCGCCGGCTATCTGCGCGAGCTCGGCGAGAGCGTGCGCGTCGTGCGCAACGACGCGGCCCCGCCGGACGAGCCCTTCGACGCCATCCTGATCTCGCCCGGCCCCTGCGCGCCGGACCAGGCCGGCATGTCGCTCGACATCGTCCGGGAATGGTCCGGCCGCGTGCCGATCCTCGGCGTCTGCCTCGGCCATCAGGCGATCGGCCAGGCCTTCGGCGGCCTCGTCACGCGGGCGCGCCGGCCGATGCACGGCGAGGCCAGCGAGACGCGCCATCTCGGCGAGGACGTGCTGAAGGGGCTGCCGCAGCCGCTCAGCGTCGGACGCTACCATTCGCTCATCGTCGAGCTCGAGGGCCGCGGCGCCCCGCTCGAAGCCACCGCCTGGTCGCCGGAGGGCGAGATCATGGCGCTGCGCCACGCCTCGCACCCGACTTTCGGCGTCCAGTTCCATCCCGAGTCGATCCTGACCCAGGACGGGCACCGGCTCCTGCGCAACTTCCTGAGCTTTCGCCGGGGTCACGAAAACGCAGGGCCTGCTTAAAAAAATTCGTTGGACATTGCCTCGCGCTTCATGCGTTGAAGCGGTCGGCGCAGTCCGCGCGAAGGGATGGACAAGATGACCGCGATGCTCGCCAGCGTGACCGACGCCGCTGAGGCCGAAGCCGCGCTCGCCGGCGGCGCCGACGTGATCGACCTCAAGGATCCGCGCGCCGGCGCGCTCGGCGCCGCGGCGGCGCAGACGGTCAGGGACGTCGTCGCGCTGGTCGCCGGGCGCCGCAAGGTGAGCGCCGCCGCCGGCGACGATTTCGCCTCGCCGGCCGACGCGGCCGCGGCGGCGGCCGCGCTCGCCGAGGCGGGCGCCGACTACGTCAAGATCGGCCTGCGGCCGGAGAACGCGCTCGCCCTCCTCAAGGCGCTCGCCCCGCTCGCCGCGCGGCGGCCGCTCGTCGCGGTCCTTTTCGCCGACCTGCCCTACGCCGGACCGTCGCTGACCGACGGGCTCGTCGAGCGCGTCGCGGGAGCCGGCTTCAAGGGCGCGATGCTCGACACGGCGGTCAAGGGGCGCGGCCGCCTGCTCGACCATATGGACGTCGCGGCGCTCGCCGCCTTCGTCGCGCGCTGCCGCGCCGCCGGCCTCGCCTGCGGCCTCGCCGGCTCGCTCGAGCCGCCGGACGCGCCGCGCCTCCTGCCGCTGCGTCCCGATTTCCTCGGTTTTCGCGGCGCGCTCTGCGCCGGGGGGACGCGCGAGGGCCGCCTCGACCTCGCCGCCTTCGCCCTCATCCGCGACCTCATCCCCGCGCTCGAGGACGAAGAGCGGGCGGCCGCCGACGGCGTCGACTGGCGCCTCCTCGGCCGCGGCTACGCGCCGCCGAGCGAAGCCGCCGAGACCGACCGCATCTTCGTGCGCGATTTTCTGTTGCCATGCTCGATCGGCGCCTATGAGTTCGAGCGCGCGCAGAAGCAGGACGTGCGCTTCAACGTCGACGTCGACGTGCACCGCGCCCGGCTGCAGTCCGACGACATGCGCGACGTGTTCTCCTACGACCTCGTCACCGACGCCATCCGCATCATCGCCGGGCGCGGCCATATCGAGCTCGTCGAGACCCTCGCGCGGGAAATCGCCGAAAGCGTTTTGCGCCATCCCGCCGTCGCCCGCGTCACCGTGCGCGTCGAGAAGCTCGACGTCATCCGCGGCGCGGTCGGGGTCGAGATCGTCCGCGAACGGCCGAAGGGCGTCGCCGCGCTCGAGGACCTGTTCGGGTCGGGCGCCGAGGGCGCCGGCGCGACGCCGCTTCGGGCGGGCGGGCGGTGAGGCTGCTCGTCGCCAAGCTCGGCGGCGCCCTCGCCGGCGCGCCCGAGCGCGAAGCCTGGCTCGGCGCGCTCGCGCTCGCCCCCGCCTGCCCCGGACGCAATCTCGTGCTGGTCCCCGGCGGCGGCCCGTTCGCCGAAGCGGTGCGGCGCGCGCAGGCCCCGCTCGGCTTCGACGACGCCACGGCGCATCGCCTCGCGCTGCTCGCCATGCATCAATATGCGCTCGTGCTGCGCGCGGCCTGGCCGCGGCTCAAGCCCGCCGCCTCGCGCGCGGAGATTTTCGCCGCGCTCGACGCCGGCCGCATCCCCGTCTGGCTGCCGCACGCCATGGCCGGCGCCGGCCCGGGCGTCGAAGCCTCGTGGGACATGACGTCCGACTCGCTCGCCGCATGGCTCGCCCGCGCGCTCGACGCGCGCGACCTGCTGCTCGTCAAGTCCTGCGCCGTTCCGGCGGGCGCCTCGCTCGCCGACCTCGCGGCGTCGGGGATCGTCGATCCGCTGTTCCCGCGCTACGCGGCGGCGAGCGGCGCGCGCGTCTATCTCGCCGGCCCGGCCGACCTCGCCGGCGCCAAGGCGCGCCTCTCCGAGGCCGGCACGCCCGGACGGCTCATCGCCCGCCCGGCCGCGCGCGCGGCCTGAGCGCGCGAGCGGGAGCCATGGCCGACACCGGGGAGACCGAGCGCAAGGAGCGCCTGCTTTTCGTCACCGGCCATCTCGCCTATCCGCGCCTGACGCGCGTTCTCGAGTCGATGGGCGAGACGCCGTTCTCATGGGCGATCTTCAACGCCGGCGTGAAGGTCGCGGCCCTGATGACGGACGCCATATTGCTGCGCCGCCTGCCGCGTCCGGTCGAGGCCGACCGGATCATCCTGCCGGGGCGTTTTCGCGGCGACGTCGAGAAGCTGTCGGCCGAGTTCGGCGTTCCGGTCGCGCGCGGTCCAGACGAGGTGTCGGACCTGCCGGTCTTTCTCGGCCATGGCGCCCGCGAGCTCGATCTTTCGGGCTACGACATGCGCATCTTCGCCGAGATGGTCGACGCCACCGCCATGACGATCGACGAGATAGTGGCGCGCGCGAAAGGCCTCGGCGCCAAGGGCGCCGACGTCATCGACCTTGGCTGTCTGCCGGACACGGAGTTTCCGCATCTTGAAGCCGCGGTCGGCGCCCTGAAAGCCGAGGGGCTGAAAGTCAGCGTCGACTCGTTCAACCGCGCCGAGCTGCGCCGCGCCGCGCTCGCGGGAGCGGATTTCCTGCTGAGCCTCGACGAGAACAGCCTGGAGATCGCCGACGGGACGGAGACGACGCCAATCCTCGTCGGCGCGCCGGTGCACGACCTCGACTCGCTCGCGCGCGCCGCCGAGAAGGCCCGCGCGCGAGACATGAGCTTCATCATAGATCCGATCCTCGACCCTATCCATTACGGCTTCGCCAACTCCATCGTGCGCTATGTGGAGGCGCGGCGACGCCTGCCCGACGTCCAGATGATGATGGGCACGGGAAACCTCACCGAGCTGACCGAAGCCGATTCCGGCGGCGTCACGGCGGCGCTGCTCGGCATCTGCTCCGAGCTCGGGATCCGCAACATGCTGACCGTGCATGTCAGCCCTCATACACGCCGCACGATCGAGGAGCACGACGCGGCGCGGCGCCTGATGTTCGCGGCCAGGGCCGGCGACGCGCTGCCCAAGGGCTTCGGCGCGGGCCTGGTCCAGCTGCACGACATGCGGCCCTTTCCCTCCAACGCGCAGGAGATCGCCGACATGGCCGCCGACGTGCGCGACCAGAACTACCGCATCGCCGTCGCCGAGGACGGCCTGCACGTCTACAACAAGGACGTCCATCACAAGGAGCGCGACGCGTTCTCCTTCTTCCCCAAGCTCGGCGTCGAGACGGACGGCGGCCACGCCTTCTATCTCGGCGCCGAGCTGCAGAAGGCCGAGATCGCCTTCGCCCTCGGCAAGCGCTACATGCAGGACGAGCCGCTCGACTGGGGCGTCGGCGCCGACGGGCCGCAGGAGGAGCGCGACCGGCTGCGCGAGGCCGGCCACACGCTGCGCCAGAAGGGCGAGGCCGGGAAAAAGGCCGCGGGGGGCGGCGAGCCATGATCCGCGAGGCGATCGTCGCGACCCTCGACGACGCGGGACGTCCGCATCTCGCCCCGCTCGGCCTCATCGAGGAGAAGGGCGGCTGGACCATCGCGCCCTTCAGGCCCTCGACGACGCTCGACAATCTGCGCGCCGTCCCCTTCGCGACCGCGAGCTTCACCGACGACGCGCGCGTCTTCGCCGGCCTCGTCACCGGGCGGCGCGACTGGCCGCTCGCGCCGGCGGCGCCCGGCCGCCCGCCTCGCCTCGAAGGCGCGCTCTCGCACGCCGAGCTCGCCGTGGTCGCGGTCGAAGAGCACGCCCAGCGGCCGCGCTTCAGCTGTCGCCTCGACGCGCTGCGCGCGCACCGGCCGTTCGAGGGCATGAACCGCGCCCGCGCCGCCGTGCTCGAAGGCGCGGTGCTGATCACGCGCCTGCGGCTGCTGCCGCGTGAAAAAATCGAGCGGGAGATGGAGCGTCTCGCCGACGCCGTCGCGCGCACGGCCGGCCCTGACGAGAGCGAGGCCTGGTCCTGGCTCGTCGCCGCGCGCGAGGCGTTCTATTCGGAAAAGTGACGCGCGGCGAGCAGCGCCAGCGCCGCCGCCGGGGCGCAGTCCGCGGCCCTCTCGCGCACCTGCGGAGCCGCCTCGATCAGCGCGTCGAAAGGCGTGAAGGGCCGCCCGAGGCGGTGCGCCAGCTCCTCGACGACGCCGCGCCCGACGCCGGCGCCGACGATCGGCGCGTCCTCGCTCAAGACGCCGCGCGAGAGCACGAGGAAGGCGGCGTCCATGATCTCGCGCAGTTGCGCCTCCGCGAGAAAGGCCGAAAGGCCGCGCCAGGCGGACTCCCCGCCGTCCGCCGCGTCGCGGCCGATCATCCGCGCGAGCCGGGCCATCGAGGCCGCCGGGGTCTTTTCGCGCCCGTCCGGCGCATCCATGCCGTCGGCGCCGGGCGGCAGGCGGCCGAGGATGCGTCCGACGTCGGCCATGTCGGCGAACCATTCGTTCATGAGCCCCGTCCAGCGCCCGCCGAAGGGCGCGCGCCGCGGTCCGGCCATAAGAAAGGTGCGCGAAAGCCCCGTGTAGACGAGTTCGCCGTGCTCCAGCCGTTGCGCGTCGGAAAATCCGACCGGCGCCGGCGCATGGGCGGCGACGGGAATGAGGTCGGTCGTCGAGGAGCCCATATCGACGAACAGCGCCTCGCGCAGGCGCGTCCCGACCAGCGCCGCGCTCGCGCGCCAGTTGGCCGAGGCGACGTCGTCCGCATGGGCGCGCGCCTCCCCCGCCTCGACGAAGCCCGCGCGCCCGGCGTAGACGAGCGCGCGGCCCGGCGCGAGCAGCCGCGCGGCGGCCGCGGCGAGGCCCTCGACGCCGTCGGCGCGGGTGGCGAAGGCGTCGGTCTGCTCGCCGGTCATGGTGACGACGTTGAGGTCGGCGCGCCCGACCTCCGCCGCCGCCTCCTTGAAGGCGCGGTCGAGCTCGCCAAGGCCAAGCCAGAGCGGACAGGGAGCCTGAACGGCCGCCGTCACGACGCCGTCCACCACTCGCGCCGCCTTGAGATGGGCGCCGCCGACGTCCCAACCGATGATTTCGCGCAACAGTTGCTCCCAATACGTATTAAAACGAGAAAATTTCGAGGGCGAACTTAAAAATGTCGCGGACTGTCCGCAGGCTGACATGAAGGACGGACGCGGAGTCTCTTTTACATGCATGTCATTCCAGTCATCGACCTCAAGGACGGCGTCGTGGTGCGCGCCCGCCTCGGTCGCCGCGAATTCTACGCTCCGATCGTGACTCCTCTCGCCGCGACGAGCGCCGCCGCGGACGTGGTCGCCGGACTGTTGTCGGTGTACGCCTTCGCGACCGTCTATGTCGCCGATCTCGACGCCATAGAGGGACGCGGCGACCATCGCGACACGCTGACCGAGCTCTACGCCGCCTTCCCGGAGACGACCTTCTGGATCGACGCCGGCGTTCGGGAGGCGGCCGCGGCGCGCGCCTTCCTGGCGCGCCATCGCCACGCCCATCTGGTGATGGGCAGCGAGACGCTCGCCGACGTCACGCCGTTGCAGGAGCTCGCCGGCGAACGGCGGATCATCCTGTCGCTCGACTATCGCGGCGGGACCCTGCTCGGCCCGAGCGAACTGGCGGAGGCGTCCGAGCTCTGGCCCGAGCGGGTCGTCGCCATGACGCTGGGTCGCGTCGGCGCCAACGCCGGCCCCGACATCGCCCGCGCAGCCGCAGTCAAGGCGATGGGAGCGCGGAACGTCTATGCGGCGGGCGGCGTGCGGCACGCCGAGGACCTCGAGGCGTTGCGCCGCGCCGGAATCAGCGGCGCGCTCGTCGCGTCCGCCCTGCACGACGGCCAGCTGACGGGGCGCGATTGCTCGCAGCTGCTCACATGCGAGGCGCCGCTGCGCATCGTCCCGTCGACCTTGGCGGAACGCGGCGCAACCGCGCTGAGCGCGCAGGCGTCCCGCACCCCCTGAACTGCGCAGGGAAGGCGCCGCTCATGGGTAGAGCGGCCTCCCGCCGAAACGAAAACGCCGCGCTTCGAGAAGCGCGGCGGATCGTCTTTCGGCCTGCGTCGCCCGCGAAGAGCGCCCGACGGCGCCTTAGTTCGGCGCGAAGGGGTGCTTGACGGCGTTGCGCTCGGCGACGACCGTCTCGGGAGTCGGCTCGCCGGCGACGGCGCGGGCGATGGCCTCCTTCGTGGCCTGGTAGTTGTAGTCCTGGATCTTCTGGTCGTCCTTGGCTTCCCAGTGGATGAACACGCCGACCGAGATGAACAGGTCGCCCGCTTCCTTGACCGGGATCACGCCGTCGGCGACCGAGTCGGCCACGGCCTTGGCGACGCCGCGCTGCGCCGGGCCGAACATCTGCACGGCCTGCGTGGCGTTCTTGATCGTCACCTTGTTGAACATGACGGTCGCGGGCTTGGCCAGCAGGTTCGGCGCGACGACGGCGAGCAGGGAGGTGAAGCCGTCCTTGTTGTTGACGAGCGCGTTGGCGAAGGCCGTCTCGGCGGCGCTGCCGCGCGGTCCGATGAGCAGGTCGATGTGAGCGACTTCATTGCCTTCGCCGACGAGCGATTCACCGACACAGAGCTTGTTGATCTTGGTCACGTTGAAAAAACCTCCCATGGAGACATCTTCCGTCGAGAGATCGAGGAAGAAACGGAGCGAAGGGTTCGATCCTTGTTGTCAGCGCCCGCTGGCCGGGCCGGTTTGCCGGATAGAAGCGGCGCTGGTCCGCCGGCGCGCACTCAATCATCATTGTCGCGCGCAATCAAGTCGATTAGCCGGTCGGCGAAGAGACTCGCCACGGTGAGGTCGGCGGTGGTCCCGGGATTGAGGCCGCGGCCCTTGAGCCGCGCGTCGAACGCCATGAGCTCGCCCGCGAAATCGGCGGGCCGCGCGCACGCCTGCAGCGCCTCCTGCAACGCAGCCGCCTCCTCGCGCAGCGCCGCGGCGCGCGCAGGACCGAACTTGCGCGCCACATGGCTGTCGTCGAAGCGCGCCAGAAACGTCATGTGGACAACGCTGGCGAGCCAGGGCGCGCGCACGCCCGCGGCGCGCGCCGCCTCGAGCGCGCGAAGGCCGACGGCTAACACATCCTCAAAATCATGCGCGTATTGCCGCGCGACCATGTCGCGCGCGGCGGCCTCGCGCATCGCCTCGCGCAGCGTCGCGGCCGCGGGCTCGCGCACGTCATGCCGCGACGCGGCGCCAAGCCCTCCGGGAGAAGCGATCCGGATCGCCTCGAAGGCGGCCTGCGCGTCGGCGACGTCGAGCGCGGCGAGGGTGTGGGCGAGCGCCGCGCGCAACGCGAGAGCCGCCGACGCGCGATCCGCCGGCGCTTCGTGTTGCATTGCGGCGCGCTCGGCCGCCGCGGCGAGCGGCGCGCACAACAGGACGATGCCGAGATTGGCGTTGAGGCCGACCGTCGAAAAGCTCGCGCGCACGGCGCCGAGGACGCGCGCGCCGACAGAGGCCCCGCAAACGCACAACGGCGGCGCGGCCGCCGCGGCGCTGCGCAGAAAATGGTCGACCGTCATACCGTGCCCCTCGGCGTGGACGTGCACGTTGCCGGGCTTGAGCGCCTCCACCTCGTCGCGGCAGGAGCGCTCGAAGGCGGCCATGAAGGCGTCCTCCCGCGCCGCCGCGTCGACGCCGCAGGCGCGCGCCGGCGCGCTCACGCCGCCCGCCCGTCAAGCCGGGCCGGCGCGACGCGCGACAGGAAGTCGCGCGCAAGGCGGTCGGCGACGGAGAAGGGCGCGACCTTCTGCAGCCCGCGCCAGCCGGGCATGCTGTTGACTTCGAGCGCCTGCGGGCGGCCGGCGGCGTCGAGGATCATGTCGACGCCGCAGAAATGCGCGCCGACCGCCTCGGCTGCGCGCAACGCGAGACGCTCGAGCGCCGGATCGGGGTCGAGGCGCTCGGGCCGCGCGCCGAGCTTGATGTTGGTGATCCAGTGCGCGGAGCGCCGCGCCATCGCCGCCACCAGCTCGCCGTTCGACACGAGGAAGCGCATGTCGCAATAGCCTTCGACGCTGTTCGGCCCTTCGACGAATCGCTGCAAATAATAGACGTATTCGACCTCGTGCAGCGCCGGCAGGTCGTCCTCGCTGCGGATCAACTTCAGGCCGAAGCCCTGCGCGCCGAACAGCGGCTTCAGCACCAGCGGCCCTTCGGCGAGCTCGCGCCGGACGATTTTTCGCGCGGCTTCCAGCGATTGGGCCGCGAAGGTCGGCGGCGTCGGAATTCCGGCGTGACGCAGGCGCAGGCTCGTCGCCGCCTTGTCGACGCAGATCTCGATCGTGCGCGCCGGGTTGGCGACATGGACGCCGAGGTCGGCGAGCGCGTGGAGCGCGGACAGGCGCAGGGTCACGCTCTCGAAGCTGCCGGAGCCGATGGCGCGCACGAACGCCGCGTCCGGGATTTCGGCGCCGAAGCCCGGGATCGCGAGGCCGTGCGGGCGGCGCGTGTCGAGGCCGCATTGGGCGAGGCGGATCGGCGTCGCCTTCGCGCCGGCCCTCGCGAAGGCGGCGCAAAGGTCGCGCGCGTGCCAGTCGTAGAGGTCGACCGCGACGGCGATCCGTGGTCCTGCCCCCGCCATCGCGTCAGCCGAAACAGGCGTCGAGCAGCTTGTGGTCGATTCCGCCGGCGCGGAAGGTGCGCCCCGAATCGACCGCCGTGACGATCGCCTGCGCCGGGCTGAACAGCATCGGGTCGATGGCGTAGAAATCGCCCTTGACGGCCTTGAAGATCTCGGCGAAGGGGCGGCCGAAGTCGCGCGAGGTCGTGCTCGGCAGCTTCTGCGCCAGCGCCTCGGCGTCCTCGTCCGGGCCGGTCACGAAGAGATGCGCCTGGCCGGCGTAGATGATGGCGTCGTTGGTGCGGCCCATCGCCTCGACGAAATTCGGATGCGGCGGCGAGAGCGGCGCGCAGGCGAGGCCGTCGACGACGCGCTCCAGCGGGAAATGCAGCTCATGCGTCTTGTGCAGGGCGACTTCCAGCACGCGCGCGACGACCTGCACGCTGCCGGCGAGGCTCTGCGTCGGCGCGAAGATGAAGGCGAGATTCTCGGGCGCGACGCCGCAGGCGCCGGCGACCTTGTCGACGACCTCGGGCGGCGGCGCCTTGTCGCTTTCGAGCACGAGGGTCGCGCGAGAGGCGCGGTCCTTGTAGCCGAGGTCGGCGAACAGCGGCTCCTTGCGGGCGAGCGCGCGGCCCGGCCCCGAGCCCAGCGCGAAGAAGGCGCCCTTGCCTTCGCCATGCGAAAGCGCCCAGCCGGCGTACTGGCTGGCGAGGCAGGCGACGACGGGATCGGTCGTGCGCACCGCGAGCTCGAACGGCCATTTCGGGTTGAGCCGGGTCGGCGAGAGGGTCACCGTCCCGAGCCCGCCGAGGCAGATCTCGGCGAGGCGCAGCCCCGCCTCGATCGAGCCGCGCACGGATTTGCCGGCGTCGATCACGGTCTCCCCGCGCGCGCCCTTGCTCACGGCGACGCGCAGCTTGGCGGCGTCGGCGACCATGGCGTCGACGAGACGTCCGGCGAGTTCGTTGACGCTCGGAGCGTCGGCGTTCAGCGCGGCCTCTGTCACGGCGCTTGTCTCCCTGTTTCCTGCTGGATGGCGTCGGCGAGGGCGCCGAGCCTCGTTTCGATCAGCGCGCGGACGGCGAGAGGCTCGCCCGCGCGGGCGGTGACGGTGCAGATCGGCTCGCCCGCGCCGACGAAGCTGCGCGGGCTCTGGCGGTCGGCGGCCCACTCGGGCCAGTCGAGCGTCGGCATGATCGAAATTTCGCTTCGCGCGTAGGCGACCGCGGCGGCCGCCGCGCCCTCGAAGGCGAGCGCGGCCGGCGGCTGGCCGGCGCAAGCCACCGCGTCGCGGCACGCCTCGACATGGGCGGCGAACAGGCGTCCGTCGCGGTCCTCGTAGATGTCGAGCGTCGCGCCGGGCCGCGGATTGACTTCGATCAGGTGGAACGCGTCGCCTTCGACCAGGAAATCGACGCTGACGAGGCCGCGCGCGCCGAGGGCCGCGGCGAGGCGTCCGGCCGCGTCCACGAGCCGTTCCTCGAGCGCTTTGGCGAGGTCCGCCGGACGCAGGCAGCCGCCATAGCGGAACGGCGAGTCGGGCGCCGGCGCGGCCCATTGCCGGCTGAGCCCGAGCGCGCGTGCGCCGCCGCCGGCGCACAGCAGGAGAACGGAAGCCGGCTCGCCGGCGACGCGGCGCTGATAGTAATGCTGATAATAATAATGAGCGTCGTCCGGCGCGTGAGCCGCAGACGGGATTTGCGCCGCCGGCAGGATATGCGCCCCGCCCGCCCCGCCGCGCGCCTTGGCGAGCCAGCCCTCGGGATTTTCGGGCGGATCAAGGCGCGTGTCAGGGTGCGGAATGGCGAGCGCGCGGCAAAGCGCCGCCAGCGCCAGCGGGTCCTTGGCGCGCCGCGCGACGGCGGGCGGCGTTCCAAGAAGCGGCCAGCGTTCGCCGAGCTCATCGAGAATCTCGATCCGGTCCTCGAAGCCCGCGCCATAGACGAGGCCTATCGGCTCGCGGCCGTCCGACAGCTCATCGAGCGCGGCGATCAGCGGGACGGCCGAAAAGCCCTCCCGCCAGTCGCCGACCCGCCTGCTCGCGGCGCTGAGAGCGCGCGCGTCGTCGTCGCCGAAGAGGTCGGCCGTCAGCGGGGAGAAGCCCGCCCGCCGCGCGGCGGCGGCGAGCGCGCGCCCCGAGGCGGCCGCGATCAGGACGGCGGGCCCGACGGGCGCGGACGGCTCAGACAAGCTCCCGCGCCAGGGCGAAGGCGTCGCGGAAATCGAACGCGACCGGCTTGTCGGAGGCGGCCATGCGTTTGAACAGGCCGGATTCCGTCTTGTACTTGATGTCGCCGATGGCGAGCGGGCCGACGCCGAGCGCGCCGCCCTCGAGCGCCGCGCCATTGTCGAAGAGCTGCAGCCCCTCGATGCCGGCGGGCGGCACGGCGTTGACGTCGGCGGCGACGAGCAGGCTCTTCGAGGACGCGAGCAGCGCCTTCGAAAGCACCTGCACGCCGGCGGCGGCGGCGCAATAGACGACGTCGACGCCTTCGAGCGCCTCTTTCTTCTTCTCCTCGGTCGAGCCGTCGACGCCGACCGCCTCGACGCCGAAGCGCGCCTTGATGTCGTCGGCCTTGGCCTGCACGCGCGCCGGCCCGTCATGGCCGGCGAGCGCGATCTTCGCGCCCTCGAGCGCCGAGATCACGGCGGCGGCGTAACCGACGACGCCGGTCGCGCCGAAGATCAGCACCTTGGCGCCCGAGAGGCTCCTGCTCTTCTTCTCCTTGAGGAGCTTCTCGACGCAGGCGACCATCGCCGCGGCGGTGGTGAAGGATCCGGCCGGATCGGCGAAGGCGGAAATCTCGAACGGCTTCAGCAGCGTTTTCCTGAAGACGTCCATCATGTCGAGGGCGAGGCCGGCGTCCTTGCCGGCGAAGAAGATTCCGGTGCGCACGGCGTCGCGCGGCGAGCGCGAGAACATCGCGTCCTGCACCAGCGCCGTCACCTCCTTGAGCGTCACCTCGGTATAGGGCGTAACCGAATCATAGCCGGCGTCGAGCGCCATGTTCACGTCGAACGGGCTCATATGCTTGAGCGGCGTCAGCATATGCAGAATGGTCTTGGCCACGCGAATCCCCCCCTGGATGGCTCTGTCGCGTCTCATTTCAGGCGCGCGTCACGAGCGCGCCGTGATTAACGCCATTGCACACCCTTATGTCTACACCAAAAGCGTTAGCCTCTTCGCGCATGAGGCGGCGCATCCGCTCCGCCTCCTCGCCGCTGCGCGCGAAGCAGAAGCCCGTCGGGCCCCAGGACGACTGGCCGATCCCCGTCGCGCCGAGGCTCGAAAAGCCGCGCAGCGCCGCGCCCACCCGGGCGCTCGTGAAGGCGCCGCCGCCCTGCGCGGGGGCGAAATAGGCGCCGACGATCTCCTGGATGCGCGCGATCGCCGCGCCGAACCCCTCGATGTCCTCCTCGACGAGGGCGGGCAGCGCCCTTATCAGCGTGAGGCGGCAGATTTCGCCCGAAGCCGCCTCCTCGAACGGCGGCAGGGCGGCGAAGGAGCGCGCCTCCTGCGGCCCGTGCACGCCCTTGAGGCCGGGGTCGAGCACGAGGATGATCCGCCAGTCGGGCGGAAAGGGCAGCCGCGCCAGCACCGGCGGCGTCTTCGTGCGCTCGCCGCGCCCTCCGTCGACGACGACGCCCCCCCGCGAGAACACCGCCGCGCCGATTCCAGATCTCCCGGTGCGCTGCAGCAAAAGCGCGTCGTCCGCGGGATCGCAGGGCAGGCCCTCGAGCGCCCGCAGCGCCGCGCCGAGCGCGAGGGCGAGCTGGGTGCCCGAGCCGAGGCCGACATGGTCGGGGATCGCGGCCTCGACCGTGACCTTGTAGCAGCCTTCGAGGCCGTGGCGGCGCTTGAGCGCGGCAAGGTGCGCGGCGGCGCGCGCCGCGTCCGGGCCGCTCGCGTCGTCGGCGCCGGCGCGCGCGATCGAAAGCTTCGTCGCCGGCTCGTCGATGGCGAGGCCGATGCTGCCGAAGCGGCGCCCGAGGCCGCCGTGCAGATCGAGAAAGCCGAGATGGAGCCGCGCGGGAGCTCGAACGGTGACGCTTGCGGACATCGGGCTTCTTTCGTCGGGTTCCACGCGAAGCCGGCGCTCCGGGCCGGTCCTTCTGGTCATGCGCATGCGTGCGACGGACGCGCCGCCCAGCGCGCCCTTGGGAGAGGCGAGTTTCTTAATTCGCGGCGGCGGAGAGTTCAAGGACGCCCGCTCGGCCTCCGTCCGGCCGCGGGCGAGCCGCGGCGCGCGGCTTCGCCAACTTCAACCGAGCTGTTATGGTCTCGCGCAGGAGCGGCGGCCCCGGCCGCCGCGTCGAACGCCGAAAGGGCTGCGAAACGAGATGCGGGACTTCGTCTGGCGCGCCGCGGACGTCGCGCCCCTGAAGCAAGCCGGTCTGCGCGCGCGGCGCATGAAGGCCGCGCTGTTCGTCGCGCTCGTCGCGCATGTGAGCGCGCAGGCGTTCCTGCTCGCCGCGCTGCCGGCGCTGGGCCGGCGCCTCGGCTTCGCCGACGTCGAGACCGGCGCCATCCTCAGCGGCTCGGCCCTGCTGCTGATCGTCGGCGCGCCGTTCTGGGGCTATCTCAGCGAAAGGATCGGACGACGGCCGGTCATCCTGCTGGCGCTCGCCGGCGCGGCGGCGGGGCCGCTCGCCTTCAGCGTCGTCGTCTCGGCGCGCCTCGCAGACGCGCTGACGGCGGCGGGGGCGCTCGCGCTGTTTCTTTCCGCGCGGATGCTGCAGGCGCTGTTCGTCGGCGGGCTCGCGCCCTCGGCGCAGGCCTATATGGCGGACGTCACCGCGCCGCGCGAGCGCATGGGCGGGATGGGGCTGATCGGCGCCGCCTTCGGGCTCGGCGCGATCGGCGGCGCGAGCCTCGCCTGGCGCGTCGGCAGCCATGACCCGGCGCTCGCCTTCCGCCTCGCCGCCGCTTTCGTCGCCGTCGGCTTCGTCCTCGTCCTCCTCTTCGCGCCGGAGCCGCATCTTCGCCGCGCGGCGCGCCCGGCCCTCCGGCCGCTGCTCGCGCGGATATGGCCTTTCGTCGCGATCACCTTGCTCGCCTTCGCCGCCTATGGCGTCGCGCAGCAGGCGATGGCGCTGCAGCTGCAGGACGCGTTCGGCTTCACGATCGAGCAGTCGATCGAAAAGGCCGGCGTCCTCCTGATGGCGATCGCGTCCGCCATGGTTCTCGTCCAGGGCGTCATCTTCCGCGCGCGGCCGCGGCGGCCGGAGCGCCTGCTGCTGGCCGGCGCGATCGTCGGCGCCCTCGCCATGGGGCTGTGCGTCCTCGCGCGAAGCTTCCACGAAATTCTCGCGACGCTCATTCTTTTCGGCGTGGCGCTCGGCCTGACGATTCCCGCCAATCTCGCCGCGCTCAGCCTTCGCGCCGGCGCGCCGGCGCAGGGAGCGGCCGCCGGACTGAACATGATGGGACAGGGTCTTGGGCTCGCCATTGGGCCGCTCGCCGGCGCGGCGCTGCATCGCGCGTCGCCGCTCGCGCCCTTCACGGCCGCGGCGGCGCTGCTCGCGTGCGCCGCCGCGCTCGCCGCCCTCGCCATGCGCGGCGGGGCGCGGGAGACGGGCTGATTTCGCCGCAAGGACGGATCAGGCTTTTCCGGCATGACGGCGCCGGCCGCGCGGCTTGGGCGCGCCTCTCCGACGCGCTAAGATGAGCCTTGCGCAAGAGGCCGCGGACGCCTGGGCGGCGCGCGCCCTTGGCGGCGCGTCCCGATCGAACGGATCCAGGGCCTCGGAGGCGCCAGCCGATTGCGTTCGCCGCCCTTCTCCCGAGGACCACGCGGGGCGCGGCGTCGATCTTCAGGCGCGCCGCGGCGTCGTAAATGCGATCGGGGAGGCTTTGCTGCGCAACATTGACTTCAGCTCGTGGCGGAACCTGCTGGCGACGCTGATCGGCCTGGCGCTGTTCACGTTTCTTGGCGTCGGCATTCGTCTGCTCGTGATGGTCATGGTCCAGCAGCGCCGGGAGCGCATGAACCGTCAGATCAACGAGCGTCTGCGCACGCTGATAGCGGCCTATAAAACCTTGGGAGGCTCGTTCACCGGCGATCTGACCGTCGACCCGACGCATCTGCGCGAGCTGCGCCGCCGCGACAAGCCCGCCGCCGAGAACGAGACGACGCTGGATTTGAATCCTGCCGCAGGATCGGACCGCACGCGGCGGATTCGCGACGCCGTGGAGTCCGCCCTCTCGGACATCATCCTGCTCGGGACCGAAGAGCATGTCGCTCTGGCCGGACGCGCCGCGCGGGAGCTGGTCGCCGGCAATCCCGTCCACACGCATGAGCTCGTCATTTCGCTCCGCAATTTCATTCGCAGGGCGCTCGATCTTGCGCCCGTCCCGGCCGACGTCGCGATTCCGATGCAGGGGCCGACGCGGCTGACCAGCTCCGGCGGCCAGAACAAGCGCGAACAGGGAAAAGACGAGTCCCGGCAAGGCAAAGGCGACGACATGGGAATGGGCGGCGGGATGGGCGCGGGCCTCGGACCAGGCGGCCTCGACCAGGACCCGTGGCCTTCGGATCATCGCCAGTAGGAAGCGGACGCGCTCGGGCGCCGACGCTTCCGGCACCCCTCGCGGGCGGTCATAATCAAGTCGCAGGCGCGGCCCATCGTTCCCCGCCGTCCCGGGTTTTCCGGATCGGCCCCTTTTGACGACGTTCGCGGGCGCGCCGCCCTGGCGCGACGACGCGGCCGCAGCCCCGGAAGGGCCATATGGACCGCCTCGTTCCGCCGTTGAGCCCCCGCTTCATCGCCTTCACCCTGGCGATCCTCGCCACGCTGTTCATCGCCGCCGCATTGGCGTTCGGCGGCGCGTCGGGACCGCTGTGGTGGGTCGCCCTCGTCGTTTGCGGCGCGCTCTGCGCCGTCGGCGTCCATGATCTGCTGCAGCAGAACCACGCGATTTTGCGCAACTATCCGATCGCCGCGCATCTGCGCTTCATCTTCGAGGAAATCCGTCCCGAGATGCGGCAGTATTTCTTCGAGGGCGAGAAGGACGGAGCGCCGTTCAGCCGCGACCGGCGGGCGATCGTCTACCAGCGCGCCAAGAAAGCGTCGGAGAAGCGGCCGTTCGGCACGCAGCACGACGTCTACGCCGAAGGCTATGAATGGGTCCATCATTCGATGGCCCCGACCGCCGCCTCGCAGGAGGATTTCCGCGTCCTCGTCGGCGGCCCGGACTGCGCGCAGCCCTATTCGGCCTCCGTGTTCAATATTTCGGCGATGAGCTTCGGCTCCCTCAGCGCCAACGCGATCCGCGCGCTCAACAAGGGCGCGGCGATGGGCGGCTTCGCCCATGACACCGGCGAGGGCGGCTTCAGCCGCCACCACGCCGAAGGCGGCGGCGACGTCATCCGGGAGATCGGCTCGGGCTATTTCGGCGCCCGCGACCTTGAAGGGAAATTTCTGCCCGAACGCTTCGCGCAGACGGCGGCCCATCCGCAGATCAAGATGATCGAGGTGAAGCTCAGCCAGGGGGCGAAGCCGGGCCATGGCGGCGTGCTGCCCGCCGCCAAGGTGTCCGCCGAGATCGCCGCGGCGCGCGGCGTCGCGCCGGGCGTCGACTGCGTTTCGCCGCCCGCCCATTCCGCTTTCGCGACGCCGATCGAGCTGACGCTGTTCATCGGCGAGCTGCGGCGGCTGTCGGGCGGCAAACCGGTCGGCTGCAAGCTCTGCGTCGGCCACCCGTGGGAGTTCCTCGCCATCTGTAAGGCGATGCTGGAGACCGGCGTCTACCCCGATTTCATCGTCGTCGACGGCAAGGAGGGCGGCACCGGGGCGGCGCCCATGGAGTTCATGGACCATATCGGCATGCCGCTGCGCGACGGGCTCAACTTCGTGCATAACGCGCTGATCGGCGTCAACGCGCGCGAGCGCATCCGCATCGGCGCGAGCGGCAAGATCATCACCGCCTTCGACATCGCGCGGGCGATGGCCCTCGGCGCCGACTGGTGCAACGCCGCGCGCGGCTTCATGTTCGCGGTCGGCTGCGTGCAATCGCACAGCTGCCACACCGACCGCTGCCCGACCGGCGTCGCCACGCAGGACGCCACGCGCCAGCGCGCGCTCGTCGTCGAGAACAAGGCCGAGCGCGTGCTGAACTATCATGGCGGCACCGTGCGCGCCCTCGCCGAATTCGTCGCCTCGGCCGGACTCTCGCATCCCACGGAGTTCACGCCGCTGCATTTCTCGCGGCGGATTTCATCGCATGAGACGCTCAGCCTCGCCGAAAGCTATCCGCGGCTGAAGCCGGGCGAATTGCTCGCGGGGACGGACGACCCGCGCTTCCGGGACGCCTGGAAGATGGCCGATCCCGGCAGCTTTCGCCCGCGCCCCATCGGCGCCGTCAACCTGCTTGAGGACGGCCGCGCATGAGGCTGCCCCAGGCGGCGAAGCCGAGCGTCGGAAGCGCGCGATCTCGCCCCATGGCGCGGCTTGAGCCCGTCGCGGCGCTGGCGAGAGAGTGACGAAGGCTCCCGATCAGAACCTCGCCCGCGCCCTGACGAGACACGTACGCAACATCGCGCGACGCTCGCGTCGTCGACCTGGCGCAGGGCGAGGCCGACGTCGGCGTCCGCTGCGAACCGGGCTCGCGGAAAGGGGTCAAGGCCACAAAATTATGGCCGCGACACATGAATTAACGCCATCGGCCGTCCTGCATCGCCGACGCGGGTCATGACGCCTTTTCGAGGCCGTCGAACTGGCGACGCTCCGCCAGCCGAAGCCGAGAAGCGCCGCTGCGCCATGCCGAAACGATCAGTCGTGGCGGCGTGATTTGACGAAGCAGCCTCCGGCGAACCCCCAAGGCGGTTCAGTTCGCCTTCGGCGCGTCGCACACCGACGGGCGCAACTTTTCCAGCCAGGACTGGATAGCCGGCGCGTCGCCGCCAAGATTCGCCGCGCCAGGGGCGAAGGCCCGCCAAGCCGCCCAATGTCGCTCCGAGACCGAGGTCAACACCGGCTTGCAAGCTTTGACCGCAGCCTCAAAAGCAGGAGCCAGCCCTGCGCCGCTCGCCTCAAGTTTCCCGAATTTGCTCACGATGACGAGATCGCATGACGGGATTTGCGGGAGCAGATGACGACATGCGGCGTTCACGCCATTCTCGTCGAGGTGGCAGGAGGTGTCGCGCGGAGCATTTTGAAGATAGATTTTAAACTTCGCGTCCGAGGCGATATCGCGCAAAAATCCAGCCGTGCATATCCCATGAGGCAGAGCGAGCGCCTCGCCGATCACTCCGACGACGCGAAGGTTTTTAGCCAGCAACTCATTGGCGATGGTCACAAACGCAGCTTGAACCTCGCCGCTGTCCCTCCCAGTGACCGCGGCGAGGCTCCCGTTCGCGGATGTCATGGTCAAATCCCTATGCTCGGTGATTTAGATGCGCCGCGGCGCATGAATCGTCAAGGCGCGCGGTCAAGCGCAAGGATAAATGGCCTGTCCGCGCTGGTTTCCCGTTTATTGCAAGAGCCTGACAGGTTGCGGAAAAGACGCGTTTGTCGATTATGGGTTCGGCATCCGAGTGATTTGATCAGTCGAACGGCGCGTTGTGACGGCGCTGCGGCCATCCACGCGATTGTTGTGTCCCCTACATGCCGGATCGCGCGGCAAGGACGATCGCACGCTCATCTCCGAGAATCCAGAGACCTGCCAGCGCGCCATCGCGGCAGGGGCCAAGAACCAGGCCCTCGGCGAGTTCTTCAAGCGCGCGGCAGGGCTTGGGGCAAGGGCCGTGTTCCCGATCGCGGTGGAGAGAGCTGCGGCGGCCATAGAGCGCCGCGGCCGACTGGCGTGAAACTCGCCCGTCGCGGGTTGCGTCGCGACGAGCTTTCGTATCGCTGGCGGCTTGGCCACTTAGAGCGCCTAACAAAACCGTCTCAAGGCCCTGAAGCAAATGATAGCGGCGGCGAGGACGATAAAGGCGCGGTAGAGGTCGGCGTGTCGCTCATAGCGGACGACGAGGCGACGGAACTGATTG
>NZ_JAYRLA010000028.1:0-26608 GCF_041905455.1 Methylocella sp.
CTTCAACAAGCTCAAGCACTTCCGCAGGTTCGCGACACGCTACGATCGACGCGCCAACCTCTATCTCGCATTCATCCACCTCGCCGCAATCGATCTATGGCTGCGTTGAATGTGGATTCGTCCTAGAGCGGCTATAAATAGGGCCGAATCGGTCATTCCAAATCCAGTAGACGTCAATCCTACCGCATTACTGTATGCAATATAAGGATCACGTTCAGAATTCTTTGATATCGATAAAATTCCAATAGGATTAAAAAAACTCCAGATATAGAGTATATTTTTGAATTTTGTGACATTTTTCTCTCCGGCTACCGATTCGACGAAGCGCTTATTTTATTAAAATAAGCATGCTCAATTAAGAATACCGAAAACAATACTAATAAGCAAACTCCTCCATACAATTGCAAAAAATTTTAAGTATGCCAATCCCAGATGCGTGTACGTGTCCGGTCACATTTATATAAAGCACAAATATAAATAAAGATATTATAGCTATAATAGTTATTATAGATATTATAACTCTTGTCTTTATACTGTAAATAATACTATCTTTTGATGAATTTAGTTTTGTTTCGATAAAAACATGAATATTATCAATACGTTTATTTATATATATAATAGAATATGTATATATAAAGATACAATATAAAACAAATATAATTGTTAGATTTGCGGTTGTCAATTGACCGTTCATGCCGTACAAATACACACCTATTGCAATAGGAGCAAATCCAGTCACAAATATATTTCCGATCGCAACAAACGGGTTTTGATCGTTATCAGCTTGCACGTTGCTCATCTAACTAAATATCCCAAACTGTCGAACTCGAACTTTTCTAAGCGCCCTTTGTACCAAAATCTTTCGGCAGTTAAGTCTTGGTCCCGGCTCGGTCGTGAAATCGTAGAATTTCGATTATTCCAAGCCACAAATCCAACGCAATTGTTGCACGCCCGCGCCCAACAAAATAACGTGTCATTTCTTTGTATTCGTCGTCATCGGCGTCACCTGTCCAATGCCCTCGCCGATGGCGAACGGCGCGGCGAATTTGAACGCCGCGAGATCGATCGTCTTGGCGACGCCGACCGAAACCGGCGCGTCCGAGCCGTTCCAGGGGCCGCAGGTCGACGCCGTCGGGAAGGCGCTCTGCGCCGACCGTATGCGCTCTTTCGTGAACGGCGCGCCAGCATATTCGAACACGGCGTTCGTTCGCGGCGCAAGCCCGTTCAGCGCGGCGGTCGGCGACGCCAGCTCGCCGATAGACCCATTTCGAGAATGAAAAGGAGCCCTTGCGGTTAATCTTCGGCGGGATGTTGGCCCAGGCCTTCCGCTGCGCCGCCTTGGCTCTGATGGCGTCGCTGTCATAGCCCTTGTCGGCCAGCAGGATATCGCCTTCGCCGAGGCAGTCCGTCAGCGCGTCGGCCTCGACGCAGTCGGCGACCTGGCCGCCAGTCAGGCGGAGGCTGACGGGCCGGCCTTCGGCGTCGACGAGCGCGTGGATCTTGCTGGTGAGCCCGCCGCGGGAACGTCCCATGCCGCCATCGTCATGAGCCCCTTTTTTCCCGTCGCCGCATGCTGGTGGACGCGGACGCAGGTCGAGTCGATCATCACGATGTCGCCGTCGTAAGCTTTGGAAACCGCTTCGAGAAGCTGGTCCCACACGCCGGCTTTGCGCCAGCGGACAAAGTGGTTGCAGCAGGTCGTCGACGGACCGTAGCGCTCCGCAATCTCCGCCCAGGGCGAGCCCGTCCGGAAGCGCCAGAGGACGCCGTTCAGCACCCGTCGATCATCGACCCGCGGCACGCCGCGCGGCTTGTTCGGCAACAACGGCGACAGAATCGACCATTCGTGATCGGTCAGACGCTCCGCCAAGACGGCGGGCGAGCATCGCCACGCCGGAGATCGCGAGCACGAGCATGGCGAGCGCGCCGATTCCCGCCACCGCCCGGCCCACGTCGCCGGCGAGGAAGGAGCGATGTAGATTTGTAAGGAAGCGCGAGGTTTCCGATACCTTATACGGGCCAAGGCCCGCGCCGGTCGCGGGATCGACCCGCTCGACGCCGTTCACGTCGCCGTCGGCGAAGGCGACGGTGATTGCCCCGTCCGCCCGCTGGCGAATGACCTCGACGCGCTGGTGGCGGGCGGCGACCGCGTCGGCGAGCGCCGCGACGCTGACCCCTTGAACAATCCCCGGCGCGGCGAGGCGGTTGAGCGCCGGCTCGATTGAAAGCGCCGCCCCCGTAAGGGCGACGACAGAGAGGCCGAGCGCCAACGCGACGCCCGGCAGCGCATGAAGACGACGAAGCATCGCTTCTCCAGTCGGGTCAGAAGGCGACGGAGAAAGACTTGACGTAGCCCTTGCCCGCGACGGGCTTGCCCAAGGCGGACGTTTCGAGCGGCGCGACGACCTCGGAGGGGTTGTCCATGCGGTCCTCGACCGCCGTGTCGATGTGGAGCTTGTAGCCCGCGTCGATCATGGCGTCGGCGATGTCGAGGCTGATCTTCAGCGTCTTTCCCGAGCCGATGCTGGCGCCGGTGATGCCGTCGATCTCGGCCGGCCGTCCCCCGGAGGCGCGCCACCAGTCGCTGAGGTGGCGGTAATATTTGGCCTTGCCGCCGGCCATCCAGAGCGTGCCCTTGTATTTGCCGGCGGCGTCAGTGACCCAGAGAACGACATAGGCGCCATTGCCGCCGTAGGTCTTAAGCGTGGTTTCAAAGGTGACCTGGCGCGCCTCGGCGAAGGTCGGCGCCAGCGCGGCGGTTGCGGCGAGCACAGGCAGGATGAATTTCATCGGTCTATTCCTGGAATAGAGAGTCAATCAGGCTCAGCGCGCGGTCACTGGACCTCGACCTTGGGCCGGGCCTTGCTATTGAAGAGGTCGTTGTCGGGCAGAGGCGCGTTCGGATCGGCCGGGCCGGTCTGTGGGATCGCGCCCCGGCCGCCGCCCTCGTCGTCATCATCGTCGTCGTCCTCTTCTTGATGTTGGCGCGCGTGATGCTCGCGCCCGCGCCCTTCTTCCGCGAGGCGGAGCGGACGTCCTTCGGCGCCAGACGCTTCGGGGCCGCGGCGCCTTTCGTGGCGATGGCCTTCGAGGAAATCGAGGTCGGCCGCCGCCAGCGCGACGCCGATAGCGGCGGTTGAAAGAAGGAGGGCCGCGCCGATCAGCATGGGTTTCTTCATGGAACGTCTCCGGTTGCATTGACCGGGACACCCTCGCGCCCGCGCCTGACGGCAACCTGAATCGGGCTCGGATTTGCGTTCAGCTTCCTGTCAGGCTCGTGGCGTGGGCGTGGCGAAGCGTACTGTGGCTCTGAAGCCGTCAGCCTCGCCCGGGATCGGCGAGGCAAGGTCGAGGGCAAAGCCCGCGCCGCGGCAGATGGTGGAGGCGATGGCGAGCCCGAGGCCCGATCCTTCCGAGCGCGTGGGGCCGCGCTCGAATGGACCGGTGAGGCGCTGCAGCTGTTCGCTCGGCACGACGGCGCCGTGATTTGAGACCTCGAATCGGCCCTCGCCAAGCAGCACCGAGATGGGCGCGTCAGGCGCACCGTGCTTCAGCGCGTTCTCGATCAGATTGCGGGCGAGGATCGCAAAGGCGTCCGAATCGAGATCCGAGAGCGGGCCGCCGTCTGGCGGGATCGAAACGGCGAGCGCCTCGCCGCAACCGATCTGGCGGTCGATCTCATGGATCACATGGCGCAGCACCGGGCCGAGCGGCGCCGGGGTCTCGGCAATGAGCCCCCCGCCTTCGGCCTTGGCGAGCTGCAGCAGTTTCTCGGATAGGCGGGAGAGGCGCCGTAGGGCGGCTGCGACGGAGCGGGCGCGCTCGGCGGGCGGGCCATCCGACAGCTCGGCAAGGAGGCGTTGGGTCTGGGCGAGCGCGGCGGCGATCGGCGTTCTGAGCTCATGGGCGCTGTTGGCGGTGAAGCTGCGCTCGGCCTCGAGCGCGCCGCGCAATCGCTCGATGAGGCCGTTGACCGACGCGGCGGCGGGCGCGATCTCGTCCGGCAGCCCTTGCGTGGCGACGGGCGCGAGATTGCCACGCCCGCGCGATTCGATGGCGCGGCGAAAGGCGACGAGCGGCTTCAGGGCAAGGCGCACCGAGAGCCAGGCCGCAATGAGCGCGAGGGGCGCCAGGGCGATGAGGGGCCAGATCAGCGCGACCGCGGCGTGCCTGACCGCCGCTTGGCGATGATCAAGCTCCTCAGCCGTGGTCACGAAAATCGTGCCTCTGACGGCCGCCTCGGTATAGGCGCGCAGCCGCTCCGTCGTGTGGAAGCCGGGCGAAAGCCCGCGCGGGATCTTCATCAGATCGGCGTCGCTCGACTGGAGCAGTTCGCGGCCCTCGGCGTCGCGAACCACATAGGCGATATATTCACGATGCGGGCCGATCGGCGCCATATGCTGGGTCGCCCCTACAGCGTTGCGCGACAGGAGCTCGGCATAGGCGAGCGGCAGCACCCGCTGCGCGACCTCCTGCAGGGCGCTGTCAAACATTTCGTCGATCTCGTGGCGCAGAGCGAGCCCCGCGACCGTGGCGGCGGCGAGCCACAGCGCTGTGACCGCAACGGCAACGCCGAGCCCGAGACGCCGGCGCAGACTCCATCGCCGGGATAGGCGGGCGCCGCTCACGCGGAGCCGCCTGGCGAGCCGAGACGATAGCCCATGCCGCGCAAGGTCTCGATCACTCCCGCGCCGAGCTTCTTGCGCAGGCGGGCGATATAGACCTCGATGGTGTTGCTCTCGACCTCGGAGTCGAAGGAATAGAGTCGCTCCTCGAGCTGCGGCTTCGACATCAGCTGATGTGGACGCTGGACGAAGGCTTCGAACAGCGACCATTCGCGCGCTGTCAGAGGCACGAGTTTCCCGCCGCGCCGGACCGAGCGGGCGGCGAGATCGACGTCGAGATCGCCGATTGAGACGAGCGGATTGGGATTGCCGCTATAACGCCGCCCGACGGCGCGGATGCGAGCGGAAAGCTCGAAGAGATCGAAGGGCTTCACGAGATAGTCGTCGGCGCCGGCGTCGAGCGCCGCAATGCGGTCGGAGATCTGGTCGCGCGCGGTGAGCACAATCACCGGCGTCGCGTCGCCCGCGACGCGTCGGCGCTTCAAAAAGTCGAGCCCGCGCCCGTCGGGCAGCATCAGATCAAGCAGCACGAGCTCAAAGACCGCGGAATGAATGGCCTCGCCCGCTTCGTCGAGGCGCTTCACCCAATCGACCGAATGGCCGTCCGCGATGATTTGGTCGCGTACAGCCATTCCGAGGACCGGATCGTCTTCAACGAGCAGAATCCGCATGTGTCGCCTTGGCGGGTTTCGTGCGAAAAAAGCGCGGCGGAGAGGCGGATGGGACGGAAAAATTCCTGCGCCATTCAGGCGGGCTTCAGTACCGCGTGTTTTTTCCGGTTGTCGGGCTTCGCGAAGGAGGAGGATTTGGCGAGAAGCGCATGGATTGCGGCGATCCTGTTCCTCGCCGCGGCTTTCGGTCCGGCTCCGGTCGTCGCTGATCAACAGTGCAAGGCGCCGCTGGCGGACTGGCAGCCGCGTGAGACGCTCCAGAAAAAGCTCGAGGCCGAAGGTTGGACCGTGCTTTCGATCCATTTGGACGATGGCTGCTACAAGGTCCAGGCGACCAACGACCGCGGCGAGCGCCTCCACGCAAAGTACGACCCGGCGAGCCTTGAGCGCCTGCAGCGACATGAGCAGGATGATGACTGACGTCGGCGAAGCCATCCGTTCGATGATCGTTTCTTTATGCGCACGGTAGGTGTCGATCCATGCGCATAAAGCTAGGCGGTCGACTCATAAGCTTTGACACCAGAGTTTTGCGGCGACGAGCTTGACGGCTGCGAGGAAATTTTCGGGGCGTTTGTCATAGCGCGTGGCGACGCCACGGAACTATTTGATCTTGTTAAAAAACCTCTCGATGAGGTTGTGCTGCCGGTAGACCCAGCTCGAGAATGAGAAAGAGCCTTTGCGATTGGCCTTCGGCGGGATGTTGGTCCAAGCCTTCCGTTGCGCCGCCTTGGTTCTAATGGCGTCGCTGTCATAGCCCTTGTCGGCGAGCAGGATGGCGCCTTCGCCGACCATCGCGGCCATCTTGGAGAGGTGCGTCGACGTCTGATGAATCTGGATAGCGCATTATTTCTATGCTAAACTGCACCAATAGTATGATTTAGCCATTCTGGGAAACTGAAGCGTGAGCACAATCCGCAAGACCATCACTCTGACCGATCAGCAGGACGCCTGGATCAAAGCGCAGATCGACGCGGGCCATTACACCAACGACAGTGAATGCATCCGCAACCTTATCCGGCGTGAGCAGGAGCGCGGCGCCGACATCGACGCCATTCGGAAAGCTCTGATTGACGGTGAGAACAGCGGCGAACCACAGCCCTTCGATCCGGCGGCGTTCAAACGAAGAATGAAACTGGCGCATGGCTGAATATCGTCTTTCGCCAGCCGCGGAGCGCGATCTCGAGCATATCGTCACCTACACGCGCGACCAATGGGGAGCAGACCAGGCGAGCCGTTACATGGACAGACTGTTTGCCGCTTTCGACGAGCTGGCGCGCGCTCCAAAATCGGCGCCCGCATGCGACCACATCCGCCCCGGCTACCGCCGGCGCGGCGTCGAGCGCCATGTGATCTATTTCCGCGTCATGCCTTACGGCGTCGCGATCGTTCGTATCCTGCACGAACACATGGACGCCGGTCGACACATCGAGTCGGGAGACTGTCCATGATAGTGGACGGAAAATTTTCACGCCGAAGTCGTGTCGAGGCAATGTGGTCGACAATTTTCCCAAGAGACGAAATGCGGAGATGCAAGCGCGCGGAGGCGATCGCGCGAACGCTGTCCAAGCATTTTTCAGAACGGCAGGGAGATCTGGCGACGTCTCACTCCCGCACCGGCGTTCGCGCATCGGCGCCAATGGCTTCCATGACGGCGGCGAGTTCGCCGATCAGTTCCTGATGGTAGCTGTTCAGATATGCCACGATGGCGGCGTTGCGGAGAAGGCGGGCAACGAATCCTTTCGCGACCACAAGCACCAGAAGCGTCTCGCCGAGTATATCCTCAACGGCCTTGTAGTCTTGGTAGAGCCTTTCCATCTGCCGCTCCATTCGCGGGATATCTTCAGGCGTGGCGTCAAGCTGGCGAGGCTTCCTCGCTTCGACCAGCGTGTCCGGCCGCGACGCGGCAAGGATCATCTTCGCATAGGGCGCGTTGAGGCGGCTGGCGGAAATCATCATCTCGGCCGCCTCGATCTGGCGCAGCGGTTTCATCTTGCGAAGGATAGCGAACACGCCGCGACTGACCATACGATCCTTCAGCAGTTCGACAGCCTCGGGCGCTATGCCGTCGAGCAGACGCTCACGCTCGCGGATAGGCTCGACATTGACGCTGAGCGTCTGCGCAATCCGCTCAGAGGGCACGCCCTTGCGGATCGCCTGCAGGATCATCTTGTGCTCCTGAATCGCGCTGAGGCGATTGATCTGTCGATTGTAGGTGAAGCCTTCATCATCCGTCGCGACAAGGCACACCGCGTCTTTCGCTCCAAGCGCCTTCAATGCTTCCAGTCGGAGATGTCCGTCCAGCAGGATGTAGCCGCGCCCGCCGGCGCCGGGAGGCTCTGGATACACGGCGAGCGGCTCGATGACGGCGAGCTCCTGGATGGAGGACAGAATTGTCCGGAACTTCGGCGTATCGCGTATGTCCTTCGCCAGGTTGCGGGTCGGCAGGATGTTGTCTATGGCGACCTGGATCGTCGCCTTTTGAAAGGCATATCGCGTCATGGGAGCGCCTTTCCGCCGATCCTGTCCGCGAGCGGCTTGGGTATGTCGCCGACGCTTTCCGCCCGCAGAAGGGTTCTGAAATGCTCATCCGCCAACATACGCCTGAGCGCTGTCACGACGAACAGAAGGCGCTGCTCGGCAACCTCCGACTTGCGGACGACGAGTTGCTGCCGACGCGCCTCCGCTTGAAAGGTCTGCGCCAGCTTGCTCGCGGTGAGCGGCTGGCCACCTTTGCGTTTCCATGATCCATAGGCCTTGCCGAGCGCCCGACGCCGGTCGATCAGCCGGCGGACTTTGAGAAGCTGCTCGCCGCGCAGGAGGCCGGTCTCATAGGCCTCCATCATGGCGATCCGCACCTCGCCTTCGCCCGCCTTCGCAATATCCGAGGCGAGCGTGACCGGCAGCCAGCCTTTCTCGACGGCGCCGATCAGGCGCTCCTCGCCAGCTTTCAAGAGTTGCATGATACAGGAGATGTAGCCGGCGTCGAGACCGGTCTTGCGGGCAATCTCGGCCGAGCCGTAGCCGCGATCCTCGAGCGCTCGCACGGCCGTGAGTAGATCGCGATTGGTATGCTTGCGGCGCGCCAGGTTCTCCACGAGGCTCATCAGATAGACCTCGGCGTCGGACGCCTGCACGATCAGGGCAGGGATGTGGGTCTCGCCCAGCGCCTTGAAGGCTTCCAGACGACCCTGGCCGCAGATGAGATCATATCTCGATTCGTTTCCGTCGCGCCGCGCTTCAGCGACGGTGATTGGCCGTTTCAAACCAATGGTCGCGATGCTTTCGACGATTCCAGCAAAAGTCCTCTGGTTCCTTTCGCGCGGATTGACGATGCGTATACTCTCGATCAAGATTGACCGGGTGTCCTGCACGCCACCGACATGGTGGGGAACGTCTTCCTTCCGCTGCGCGGCCATTACGCCATCTCCGCCAGTGGCGCACGACGCATCAACTCGTAGAGCGCTTCGAGAGTCGCAAAACGATAGGTGTCGAGGCCCGCTTCGTTCCGATCGGCGAGGCGAAGCCGCGCCGCCATGCCGCCAAGGGATGGCAGGAGGTAGTAGTCTCGAGCCGCTTGCTCGCCCGGCTCCATGCGCACGGCGATGGTGATGTCCGGCCGCGCCGGACCATCGAGACGAATCAGCCATCGGAGCGATCCCGCAACCGTCTGTGTGCAGCGGCACAGCAGCAGCGCGGCGGTTACCTCGCTGTTGATGGTCGTGATCCCCGTGTCCCGATCAATGACGACGGATGCGCCTGCCGCCCGCAAGGCCTTCAGCACTTCGTCGACCATCTGCGGGTAGCGTTGTCGGAGCCGACGGTTGCTTTCCACATAGGCGAAGTCGCGATCCGGTGAGTATCCGACCAGCGAATAGGTCCGCAACAAGCTGCCGAAGCGGCTGCGATAGGCGCTGCTTGACGGGCATCCGGGCGTCTCGTCGATTATCAGGCCTGAGAGATAACCGTGCTCGGCGAGTAGCCGTCGGAGCACGTCGAGCATGGCGGCGTCGGAGAGTCTTGCAGACCGACCGTGGATGATCGCCTGCGCCGCGTCGAACAGAAGACGATCGACGGTGGCTGGAAAGGCGCCCTCCGAGCGAATCCACATAGAAGGTTCATTGCGGATCCGCTTCTGCTTCAGCTTGAACGAGCCACGGTTCCACACATTATTACCAATATACTTCTCGTTGATCAGGATCTGATGAACCGTTCCTCGGCTCCAAAGCTTGCCGAGATCCGTGAGAACGCCCTCCGCATTGAGCATGGCGGCGATCTCGCCTTCGTTGCGGCCGTCCTCGACGAAGCTCTGATAAATCCGCCGCACCACCTCGACCTCGACCTGCGGACCGGGCACGAGAATCACACGGTCGGTCTGGATGCTCTTGCGCTCGAAGCGTCCGAGCAGCGCCTTGCTGCGGCCGAACTCGTCCACGAGTTGTCGCCTTAGGCCGAAGCCGGCTGGGCCGCCTTGACGAAAGCCTTTCTCGATCAACCGGCACTGACCGGCGAAGACCTTGACGGACAGCTCACGACTATATTCGCCGGCCATCTTGCGCTTCAGCATCTTCTGGATGTCGGAGCCGAGGCTGCCGTCATTCTCGAACGGCTCGGCGCAATATTCGACACGCACCCCAGCGCGTCGACACTGATATTCGTAATAAGCGCTCTCGTCTGCATCCTGAAAGCGCCCCCAGCGACTGACGTCATAGACGAGCACGATCTCGAAATCGGCCTGACCGCTGGTCACATCGGCGATCAACCGTCTCAGCCCACCCCGTCCGTCAATGTTAAGCCCGCTCTTCCCCTCGTCGGCGTAGGTCCGGACGATGGCGTAGTTGCGCTGTGCGGCGTAGCTCCGGATAGCGTCGGCTTGGTTCTCGGTCGAATAGCGCTGATGCTCGGTCGACATCCGCACATACTTGGCGGCGCGGACCTCCGACAATTCGGGAATGCTCTCATCATACGGCGTCGTCATCACCCGTTACTGCCATCTTGGCGGCATTCGAAGAAAATCCGCCAGTTGTGCGGATGCCCAGACGCCGAAAGCCTGCTGCTTCTTTTCAGTGTAGCTCCAAGGAGAAGAAGCATGTTGCCGAAGAAGGGCAGGTCATTTCCGTCTGGAACAGGTGAACCCGGCAATCTCCGCCGCTATGCCGACGTCATCTCTCTCGCTTTAAAAGCAGAGCTCGGCGGCTCACGTCGAACGATCAAAACAGTGCAACGCTGGACCAACGCCAGTGAACGCACGGTCAAGAACTGGATGTCAGGCTGCTGTGGTCCAGACGGAGACCATCTTGTCGCGCTGCTCGCCCATTCCAACACGGTGTTGCAAATGGTTCTTATCGCAAGTGGGCGGTTTGATCTTGTTCAGATATTTATGGAGCGCTCGGGCCTAGCGGCCATCGGCGACCAAGCGAAAGCCCACGAAAGCGAGAATACGCGAAAGCGCGTCTTCGTAGACGACCCTGTTCGCGTCCCCGTTGATGACCTTGAACCTGACCCTGATGAAAGGTTCGTCCCAAACGAGAGGCAGCATTGGTTTCTCGCCCAACTCGCGAGCGGAGAACGGGTCTCGGCTCGATCCTTGCTAGGCCAGTTCGGTGTCGCCGAAAAAACGGCGAAACGAGATATCGCCACTCTCAAGATGAACGGGCTGATCTCGTTCATCGGAACCCGGCGATGCGGCCGATATCGACTCCGGCGAATCAATCTCTTTCGCGTTCAGCCTGACTGACTTCAGCTTGGCTTTGAGTATCGGTTCAGCTTGAACACTGCGGCGCGAAGCTCTGGACGGCCGCCGCGTTTCGCCGGCGGGGTCAAACACGAAGTCGACTCGGTTGCTGCCGAACAAGCCGCGCGGCGCGCCGCGGGTTGATGACCGGCGGGTTTTGAGCGGCATTTTCCGGCGGCTGCGGACGGTGCGCCGCCATGTCGAGGAGCTGCGCGCGCTCGTCGTTCATAAGGGCGCCGCGAGCCCTGCAAGAAGTCCGCGCCCGGCTGCGTCGCGCCTCAGGCCATGAGCTCCCTGACATGCGCCGCCGCCGATGCGGAGAGCGCCTCGAGATTGTAGCCGCCCTCGAGGATCGAGACGAGCCGCCCGGAGCAATGCGCCGCCGCGACGCCGGCGAGCGCCTTCGTCATCCAGGCGAAATCGGCCTCGACGAGTTCGAGGTTGGCGAGCGGATCGTCCTTGTGGGCGTCGAAGCCGGCGGAGACGATCAGCATCTCGGGCGCGAAGGCGTCGAGCGCCGGCAGGATCTGGCGCTCATAAGCCTCGCGAAAGGCGCCGCCGCCATCGCCGGCGCGCATCGGCACGTTGAGGATCGTGCCGGCGGCGCCTGTCTCGTCCCGGCGTCCCGTGCCCGGAAACAGTGGCATCTGGTGGGTCGAAGCGTAGAAGATCGTCGGGTCCGACCATACGCTGACTTGCGTCCCATTGCCGTGGTGAACGTCGAAATCGCAGATCGCCACGCGCTTCAGGCCATGGGCCCTTTGCGCGTGGCGCGCGGCGATCACGGCGGCGTTGAACAGGCAGAAGCCCATCGCGCGCTCGGGCTCGGCGTGATGGCCGGGCGGGCGGGCGGCGACGAAGGCGTTGCGCGCGCCGCCGCTCGCCACCTCGTCGACGGCGAGGCGCGCCGCCCCGAGCGCGCGCATCGCCGCCTCCCATGTGCCCGGGCTCATCACCGTATCGCTGTCGAGATAGACGAAGCCTTTCTCGGGACGCTTCGCCTCGATCCCCCTGACGTAGGCTTCGGTATGGGCGAGCAGCGCCAGCTCCGGCTCGGCGAGCGGCGCCTGCGCCCGTCTCAGATCGCGGAAGTCTTCGCCGGAAAGGCCGCGCTCGACCGCCCTGAGCCGCGCCGGCGTCTCCGGAATGACGAGCGGGACGAGATGAAGCAGGCAGGCCGGATGGGTGATGAAGAGCGTGCCCATGACAGATCCCGTTGCGTCAAAGCGCCGAAGGCGGCGGCCTTTCCTTTTCGCACGCCGCCGCGCTTCGCGAATTCAAGAGCAAAAATCGGAGCGCCTCGCGCCGGCGCCCGCCTAAAGTGCGCCGGCGTCGAGCGCCGGCTTCCGGCTGCTCAGAATCGCGAAAAGGGAGCCTTCGACGAGCCGTGAAGAACAGAACAAGCAGGTTGTCGCCCGGTGGTTCAAGGAATTCCGGGACAATCCCTGGAATCCGCAGGTGATCGCGCCATCGGGCGCGGGGCGCCCGCGACGCCTTTCTCGCCGTCGGCGGGCGTCTCCTGCGATGGACGCCGGCGGGCTATACGGCCGTCCCCGCGCGCGTCGCCCCTGACAGGCTGCTGACGCCGCCCTCGACGCTGGCGGCGCTTCGGGCCGGCTACCGTCCGGTTCTGCATCCGTCCGCGCACGCGAAGGAGGCGCGCGTTTGACTCCGGATTCCCGCCTCCCCGACGTGACCGTCGCCCTGCGCTACGCGCCTCCCTACGACTGGCGCTCGATGATCGCCTTTCTGAAGGAGCGGGCGATCTGCGGCGTCGAAGCCGTCGACGAGGACGCCTACAGGCGCACGATCCTCATCAACGGTGGGACGGGAACGCTCTACGTGCGACCCGGCGCGCGCGATGCTCTCGAGGTCGCCGTCCGCTTTCCGGACCCCGCTCATGTTCCGCTGATCCTCGATCGGGTCGGCCGGGTATTCGACCTCGCCGGCGATCCCGCAGCCGTCGCCGCGCATCTTTGCGCCGACCCGGCGCTTGAGCCGCTCGTGCGCCTGCGGCCCGGACTGCGCGTGCCCGGAGGCTTCGACGGGCTCGAGCTCGCGATCCGCGCCGTGCTCGGCCAGCAGGTCAGCGTCGCGGCGGCGGCGCGTCTCGCCGGCAAGCTCGTTCTCGCTCATGGGCTCCCGCTGAAGTATCCGGAGCCCGGCCTCACTCACGCCTTTCCTCCGGCAGAGGCGCTGGTCGGCGCGGATTTCGCCGCGCTTGGCATGCCGCGCAGCCGCGCCGCCGCCCTCGCCGCCCTCGTTGAGGCGAGCCTCGAGGACGCGAGCCTGTTCCAGCCGCGCGCCAGCCTCGCCGAGGCCGTGCGGCGCCTGCGGCAGATCAGGGGGATCGGCGAATGGACGGCGCAATATGTCGCCCTGCGGCTGCTGCGCGAGCCCGACGCCTTTCCGGCCGCCGATGTCGCGCTTCTGCGCGCGATGGAGCGGCTGCGCGCAGGCCCGTGGACCGCGAAGACGCTGCTCGAGCGATCCGAAAGCTGGCGGCCCTTCCGCGCGAACGCCGCGCAATATCTGTGGACGGCCGCCTGAGCCGCGCCGCGCGGCGCAAGATCACCCCGTCGCGACGCCGACGAGGAGTCGGGAATCGGCCTTCAGCGCGGCGACGTCCCGCACGTCGATCAGAGCCATAGCGACGAAGCGCCCGGCCATCAGGTCGGCGAGCTCCGCCGCGTCGCGAAAGCCGATGGCCTCGCCCTCGGCGACCCTCTGGGCGAGCGGCAGGCCGCGCGGTCCGCGATAGAGCTCGACGGCGCCGAAGTCGGCGAGCGCGCGCGGAGGAGCCGCCTTGAACCGCGTCGCGTCATAGACGAGCGCGGTCCGCGCCGCCGCGGCGCCGCGTCCGGTCAGGAGCGCCGCGGCCGAGCCGGCGGCGCCCCGCAGCACGGCGCGGCGCGTCGGAGAGTTGAAGACTGCGCGCATGGCCTCACCTCGCGTCGTGGAAGATCACGCCGACGGTATGGCGGCGGCCGGACCGCACCCGGCTCACGCCGTGGCGCATGTTCACCCTGTAGTCGCCGCGCGATCCCCGAGCGGGACGCTGATGGACCGCGAACACGATCGCGTCGCCCTGGCCGAGCGGCGCGACCTCGACGCGCGACTGCATGCGCGGGCGCTGTTCGGTGAGAACGAACTCGCCGCCAGTGAACTCCTCGCCGGGGCGCGAGAGCAGGATCGCAACCTGCAGCGGGAACGCCAGCTCGCCGTAGAGATCCTGATGCAGGCAATTGTAGTCGCCCGGATCATACTGGAGCAGCAGAGGCGTCGGCCGCGTCTGCCCCGCCTCGCGGCAACGCGCCAGCAGCTCCGCATGCTCGGCCGGATAGCGCTCGGCGACGCCCATCCGTTCGTTCCAGGCGTTGGCGATCGGGGCGAGCCGCGGGTAGAGCGAGCCGCGCAGCTGCGCGACCACATCCGGCAGCGGATAGGAGAAATATTTATACTCGCCCCGTCCGAAGCCGTGGCGGGCCATGACCACGCGGCTCCGGAACCGACTGTCGTCGGGATAAAGCGCCGCGAGCGCCTCGCACTCGCCGCGCGTCAGCAACGCCGGCAGGATCGTCGCGCCGTTCTCTGACAGCTCGGCCTGCGCCCTGCTCCAGTCGGCGCGCGCGACGCGCTCGATCTCCCGGCTCTGCGCCATCTGCGCGGCCGCCACGCTCACTGGCCGCGCTCGCGTTCGAGGAGCGCGCGCTTGCGCTCGACTCCCCAGCGATAGCCAGACAGGGCGCCGTCGCTGCGCACCACGCGATGGCACGGGATCGCCACGGCGATGGCGTTCGCGCCGCAAGCCTGCGCCACGGCGCGGACCGATTTCGGCGCCCCTATGGCGCTGGCGACGTCGGCGTAGCTCGCCGTCGTTCCCGGCGCGATCTTGAGCAGCGCCGTCCAGACGCGCTGCTGGAACGCCGTGCCGCGGATGTCGAGCGGCAGGTCGAGGCCGATCGAGGGCCGCTCCACGAATCCGACGACCCGCGCGACGACGTCCTCGAACGCCTCGTCGCCGCCGATGAGCTCCGCCTTTGGAAAGCGGTCCTGCAGATCGCGCACGAGCGCGTCCGGATCGTCGCCGAGCGCGATCGCGCAGACGCCCTTTGCGCTCTGCGCCACGAGAAGCGATCCGAGCGCGCATTCGGCGACCGCGAAACGGATTTCCGCTCCCGCGCCGCCGGCGCGGAATTCGGTCGGCCGCATGCCGAGCGTCTTGTTCGCCGTCTCATAGAAGCGCCCGTTCGAGCCGAAGCCGGCGCCGTAGATCGCCGAGGTCACCGAAGAATTGCGATCGAGGAGCTCGCGGCGAACCCGCTTCGCGCGTTCGGCTTTCGCATACCCCTTCGGCGTCAGGCCGGTCTCCGCCTTGAACAGCCGGTGAAAATGCGACGGGCTCATCATGCACATCGCCGCGAGTCTTTCGAGACCAGGAGCGTTTTCGGCCTGTTCGATGATCCGGCAGGCTTTTGCGACGACCGCGGCGCGGTCGGCCGCGCCGCCGGCCTCGTTCGGCCCGCATCGTTTGCAGGGACGAAACCCGGCGGCTTCCGCAGCCTCGGATGTCGCATGGAATGCGACGTTCTCGGGGTTGGCGCGACGCGAAGGGCATGACGGCCGGCAATAGACGCCGGTGGTGCGGACGGAATAGACGAAAGAACCATCGGCGTCGCGATCGCGTGCGACGATTGACGGCCAGCGCGGATCATGGTCCGCACGGGGTCTGGCCATGCTCATGGCGGACATTGGCTTCTCTCTCATGGTCGATGAAGACATGGCCGACATATATGCGGAGCCCGGCGGCCGGCGCGCTCCGACTCTTGCTTTCAAATTCCCTCGCCCGGCGGCGGCGCGCTTGCGCCGGGGTCGCGGAAACAGTCGTTCGATCCCATTCTATCCGAATTCGAAGGCAAGAATCGGAGTTTCCGCCGCGCGCCGTTGCTCCACGCCAGACGCGTTCGTCGAAGGCCGGAAACAGGCCGGACCAGGGAGATCGCGCCATGCGCGGGAGAAAAGCAGTGTTCGTGCTGGCGGCATGTCTTGCGGCGCCCGGCGCGGCCTTCGCCGAAGGGAGCCAGAAGCCAGCCCAGGCGCCTATGAGATCGCAGCGCATTTCGAGATGGCGCGCATCGTCGACGAGGCCTGGACGGCCAGGCGCTGCATCCGCGCCGTCGAGACGGCGCCCGCGCGCGGGCTTCTTCATCCTCACGCCCGAAACGCCGATTTCCGCCTGCCCAGCCAAGGAGAGCGACGGCGCGCTGGCGTTCGACGTCGTTTGCGACGGCCCCAATTCCGGCCACGCCGAAGCCTCCTGCGAACTATTCGACGATTCGTTCCGCGGCCGCATCGAAATGCTGGCGGGCGGCAAGAACATGCGGATGACGGAAGTCCAGGAGGGCCGCCGCGTCGGCGACTGCGCGGAGAACGCCCCGTGAGAGGGGCCGCCGCGCTCCTGTCGGCCGCGCTCACTTGCGCCTTCTGCGCGCCCGCGGGAGCCGACGAGGGCCTTTCCGCCGGCGCCTATGAAGTCAGATACCGGCTCGAATTGCCGCATGTCGAATCGCGCGACGAGGCCGCCGCGACGATCTGCCTGTCCGGTCGAGATGCGGCGCCGCCGGTGCTAAGCGCCAACAATCCGCTGGCGCATTGCCCCGCGGATCATATCCGCCGCGACGGCGCGGAATTATCTTTCGACATCGCCTGCCCCGGCCCCAACGCGGCCAAGGCCTATGCGCTCTTCGCCGTGCGCGGCGAGCGATTCGAAGGCCGCATCGCCATGAACATGGGCGGCAAGAACATGACCATGACCGAGGTGCAGCAAGGTCGCCGGATCGGCGACTGCGCGGCTCCGGTTCATTAAGCAGGGGAAGACATGACGATGATCGGCGCGTGGGCGGCGAAGGGAGTGGACGGCAGAATATATCGCCATGCGCCGGCTTCGCTTTCCCGGCGGCTTCCCGGCATCCGACATCGGACTTCTCAGGGCCATGGTCGACGCGGCCGGCGCGAAACCGACGCCAGCCGCGCTGAAAGCGAGGGCCGAAGCTTGGCGACCATGGCGCGCTTATGCGGCGCTCCATCTCTGGTTGGGCGAATTGACGCCCGATCCCCTTGCTCAACCTTCAAATTCGGACAAGCGCGATGCAGCCTGATCAACTGACTCTCGACAGCATCGAGACGCCTATCGGCGTCGCTCGGCTCGTCACCGATGCCGCCGGCTATCTGCGCTCCTTTGACTGGGTGGATTATGTCGATCGCCAGCTCAAGCTGCTTCGCCGTTACAATGGAGAAGTGACTCTGACGCCCGGCACGGCTCCGACGACCATACGGCGGGCCATCCGCGCCTATTTTGACGGTGATCTGCAATCGCTCGGGACAATTCCCTGGCGGACGCCCGGATCGGACTTCCAGCTCGAATGTTGGAACGCGCTCTGTGCGATCCCAGCCGGCGAGACGCTGACTTATGGTTCTCAGGCCGCGAAGATCGGGCGACCGAATGCGATGCGCGCGGTTGGTCTCGCCAACGGCGGCAATCCGATCGCTGTCATCGTTCCCTGTCATCGCGTCATTGGGGCTAGCGGCTCTCTGACCGGCTACGGCTGTGGCATCTGGCGCAAACGCTGGTTGCTGCGCCATGAGGGATTTACCGCATTCCAGGATAGCGGCGACCTTTTTGACCATGCCGAAGATTTGCGGCGCGCGCTGCCACGCACTCGATTCCGCGAGCGATCCAACGAAGCCTAGCGCCGTGCATGTCGCCACATTGATACAGGCGTAGGGAGTGTCTGTGATGGGTGATGCTCAAGACCGCTTCAAGCAGAAAATCGGCGGCGCTCGTAGTTCTATGATGAAATGGCGCGCCGCGCCGAGCGATGATGAGAGCTATGTCTACGCTTTAGCCCTCTAGGCTACTCCTTTAACCAGAATACCGGTTGGAGGCGCGCTTCGATGTTACAGGCGTCGCGCGGGCCGTCATGTGAGCCAAGGCCTGAGCAGTGCTCATGTATAAAACGCGAACTGATCGAGTGTGAGCAGCGCCTGAAGGGCGCGAGGCATGGTGTATTGGTCTGCCGCCAATGCGCCGTGGCCAACCGCATGACGTGAGGCTGTTCCACTCCCGTTTCCGCGCACGAAGTCAGCGAAGGCATAATCGCGCACCACCGCGCGATCAATGACCATCGGCCGGGATCATCTTACAAAGGCCGAAACCGTCACGGTGGCGGCGATCGAGAACGGCGCGCCAGCCTGCCGACTTGCAACGTCGTTTTCAAATCATAAACTTAACTTGGAACGGCTTCGGCGTTCCGACCCTTGATCCCCCCCGCAAAAAGCGGCAAGGTCCGCGCCCGCGGCGCAGACCGCTTCCTCTCTCCTTCCGCCGCAAGAAAATGCCAGCTCCCCTTCGCATCGGCCTCGCCGGCCTCGGCACCGTCGGCGCCTCCGTCGTCCGGCTCCTCGACCGTCAGGCCGCCGCGCTCACCGCGCGCACCGCGCGCCGCATTGAGGTTTCGGCCGTCAACGCCCGCGATCCTAACAAGGACCGCGGCGTCGATCTCGCGCGCGCGAAATGGTTCGGCGATGCGGTCGCGCTCGCCCGCAGCCCCGACATCGACATCTTCGTCGAGTTGATCGGCGGCGCCGACGGGCCGGCGCTCGAGGCCGTCGAGGCGGCGCTGTCGGCCGGCAAGTCCTGCGTCACCGCCAACAAGGCGCTGCTCGCCAAGCACGGGCTGCGGCTCGCGCGCCTCGCCGAGGAGAATGGCGTCGCCCTCTCCTTCGAGGCCTCGGTCGCCGGCGGCGTCCCGATCGTCAAAACGCTCCGGGAAGGCCTCGCCGGCAACTCGATCGAGCGCGTCTACGGCATCCTCAACGGCACCTGCAATTACATCCTCTCGCGCATGGAGCGCGAGGGCCTGAGCTTCGACGCCTGCCTCAAGGAGGCGCAGCGGCTCGGCTACGCCGAGGCCGACCCGACCTTCGACATCGGCGGCTTCGACACGGCGCATAAGCTCGCCATCCTGACCTCGCTCGCCTTCGGCGTGCAGATCGACGCCGAGGCCGTCGACGTCGAGGGGATTCAGTCGATCCGCCTCGCCGACCTCGAAGCTGCGGATGAACTGGGCTACCGCGTAAAACTGCTCGGCGTCGCGCGTCGCACGCCGGACGGGATCGAGCAGCGCGTCGCCCCGACCATGGCGCCGAAATCCTCCGCGATCGCGCAGGTGATGGGCGTGACCAACGCGGTGACGATCGACGCCGACGCGGTGCATGAACTGACCCTCGTCGGACCCGGCGCCGGCGGCGAGGCGACGGCGTCCGCGGTCGTCGCCGACATCGCCGACATCGCCCGCGGCGTGCGCTCAAAACCCTTCGGCCTGCCGACGTCGGAGCTCGCGCCGCTCGAGCCCGCGCCGATGCAGCTGCATCTTGGCGGCTATTATGTGCGGCTTTGCGCCTATGACCGTCCCGGCGCGGCGGCGGCCATCGCCGCCAGATTCGCCGAGCGCGACATCTCGCTCGAAAGCATCGTGCAACGACGCCGGCCCGGCGCGGAGGGCGGCCCGCCCGGAACGGCGCCGGTCGTCCTGATCACCTACGCCACGCATGAGAAGACGCTGCGCGAGGCGCTGGAGGCGGCCGTCGCCGACGGCTTCCTGGCCGAGAAGCCGCAGTTCATCCGCATCGAGCGCGAGTAAGGGGTCGACGCGCCGCGAAAGCTGGAGTGGAGGCGGGATGCGCCGGTTTCTCGTCGTCGCCTTCGCGGTCGCGATCGGCGCGGCGCTCGCCGTCCTGCCGGCGCTGGCGGCGTTCGATCCCGCGCTGCGCCGCGCGAGCGCGCTGTTCATGCAATATCTCGCCTGCGCCCTGTCGCGGGGCGCTGTCGATCCCGACGCCTTCGTCACGGCGGGCGCGCTCGCGCGTTTCGCCTGGACGGCCGCGGTCTCGGTGTGCGTCGTCCCGCTCGTCGTCGTCGCTCTGGTCGGCGAGGCGGCGGGGATCCGCTCCGCCTTGTGGCACATTGGGGCGACCGGACTTTTGGCCGCCGCCGCGCCATGGATCGCGCGGGCGGCGTTCGGCGCCTCGCGCGTCGTCACGACGAGCTCGCAGGAATTACATTTCGCCCTTGTGTTCTTCGTGACGGGCGCGACCGCCGGCGCCGTCTACTGGCTGCTCGCCGGCCGCGGCGGGCGGGACCCGTCGGTGGTTCCGGATTGAGCGCGGCCGCAGGTTGCGGGGCGCGGCGCGCCGCACTATGGTCCGCCCGCCGCGCAAGGCGGCGAAGCGTTGGGGCGTAGCCAAGCGGTAAGGCAGCGGATTTTGATTCCGCCACGCGGAGGTTCGAATCCTCCCGCCCCAGCCAACGCATAAACGTGCCTAAAATACACGTAAAATCAATAACTTGACGATACTGAATAAATTGTCAGGACCCCACGCGGGACCCCAAAAAGGACCCCTCGCTTTATGTGCGTGCCTATCGTGGTTAAGGTGAGCCGGCCGCTATCTGCGATTCGCTTTTGATAGACTGATGGACATGCTAAATCCCTCAGTGATTCTTGTTATCTTGGCCGCAGGCGTTTTCGCTCTGGTTTCGCGCATTGTTTCTGACACTTTCAGCGCCAACTTTAGAAGATTTCTCGCTGAAAAGGGCCAAGATGGCTATCTTCTAGCAGCTTATGATAAGGTACCTGTTTTTGGTCGTCACTCGCTCGCCTTGTGGCTTCGGCTTCGACAACGGTGGTGGCTTTGGCTTGTTCTTGGTATGGCCTTAGGCTTGGGAATTTCGCTTTGGGCAATGACAAGTGACAGGGGTGCTTTTTTCGTGGCCACTGTTATGTCCAAAATTGAGAGCGTATCACAGGAGGCTAATGAGCTTTCAGCAGAAGAAAGACAATTTAGGATTGACCTGAAAAAGTTTATCCTTTCCAGCCTCGATGGCGTCGACCAGTCGTTCAATAGTTTATCGAATAACGTTTCTGACATTAGCAATTTAGGCTCTAGAGAAGATATCACGAACGCTGAAAAAGTAAAAATTGAGGCGCGCTCTAATCTATTTCGCTCTGCTATTGGGTCATATGGCAATGGTTGTGGTACGAGCAAGTCGTGGCCCGCGCTACGAAATTCGGCAGACATTAAGATCGAGGATTTGGATGTTAATGTGGTTATGTCAAATATTATTACATATCTAAATGACTATAATAATGAACAGCTTAGTCTTCTATATTATCTTACGCTTGCTGGAGAAGGCGCGAATATGAATAAGCCTTTTTCCGCATGGCTTGATGCAGACTTACGGGCGCGCTTGGCTTTACATGATCTCAAAGCGTCACAGGCTGCTAAGGAGCTTACTCGAATAAACGAGGGCTATTTTGCCTCGCTTAACGATAGGTTCGACACCTACCGAAATTCGCCGGCGCATCCGTGATTCCTTAGCGCAGCCGAGAAAGCCCCGGGGAATCCTCCGGGGCTTCTAAGATTGAGGTTGCAGCCTACTTCAAGCCCCTTGGGCTGCCTTGCTCACAACCTCGACAACCACAGCTGGCGGCACGGCGATCTGATCACTTGCCATGAGTTCGTTATCTTCCGCCGCCTCCGCTTCAGCGTCGCGCCGCACCCTATGCCAACTAACGTGGTCTAAAGCCGGAACTCCATCTTCATTGAAGGGGACGACGATGAAAAATGTCGTATTGCTCATGTCTGGCTGCTCCTACGGGATGAAGAAATCTGAGGCCGATGCCTATATTCATGTCCGTCAATGCTAGTAAGTCAAGCGCGCGCATCCTATCTGACCAATAATCCGATTGTATAGCGATGCGATGGTGCATCGTAACATTTCTAAGATCGTTGTTTCTAAACGGGATATATTGTGCACCTAGGCATCAATGGCGTCAGAAATTTATTTTTGCAGCCACATCCAGACCGTACATGTGGCGCGGCATAGTGTCGGCCAGATTCAGCCGTTAGTGCATCCTCGCCCTCTCCGGCCCTATCTCCAGCGCCGCATACGCCGTAGCTTCAATGGCGGACCGAAGGGAAAAGCATTGATGCCTGTGCGGCGCTTGGTTTTATTGAAGTGAGCTCCACACACTGGCGCTAGATATTGTGTATCTGCCGTTAAGAGGCACTATAGGTGGTGTGATGGTGCCGTTTGCCGATGACACCCGGCCTCTCACGGATGGCCGAAAGAAGCCTCAGCGCGCCGACGACGCAACCTCGTCGAGAGGGTCTTCAACCGGATCAAGCAGTTCCGCGGCGTCGCCACACGTTACGACAAACGCCCCGCAAACTACCTCGCCGCCGTCAAACTCGTCGCTGCAAAAATCTGGCGTCAAAGCTTATGAGCCGACGCCCTAACTATGTCCGTGATTGAAAATCCGGATAAAGCGGCCTTCGACCGGCCGGACCGCGTGACGCGTGTGGATAATTATACTCATGACGCCTCGGCCTCAGCGTCTGCGGTGCCTTGGTCTTGAGGCGGCCTCGCCGCCGCCTATATCGAAGCCGCTCAGGCCCGTTCGGGGGGGGGGGGAGTATGGGAACGATGGTTTCGATCGTCTCGCCGCGATGTTCGAAGACGACGCGTTTGACGGGCGCTTCGTAGAGTCGTTCGAGCGCGGCTTCGCTCAGCACCTGTCGCGACGGGCCGAGAGCGTAGTCGGATACGCCGGTCATGAGCAGGGTCTGGTCGGCGACGGCGAGCGCGTGCTCGGGATGATGCGTCGTCATGACGATCGTCAGGCCATGCTCGCGCGACAGGCGCAAGATCCAGCGCAGCACCAGCGCCTGGTTCTTGAGGTCGAGCGCGGAGGTGGGTTCGTCGAGGATGAGGATGTCCGCTTGCGCGGCCAGCGCGCGGGCGAAGATGACGAGCTGGCGTTCGCCGCCGGACAGGCTATGGAACGGGCTTCGGGCGTGGGCGGCGACGCCGAAGCGATCGAGAGCGTCGAGCGCAGCCGCCTCGTCCTGCGCCGATGGCTGCGAGAACAGGCCGATGCGGCGGGCGCGGCCCATGAGGACCATGTCGAGGGCGCTGTAGTCGAAGCTCGCGTGAAACAGCTGGGGAACGAAGGCCGTGCGCCCGTCGAGGCGCGCGGCGCCTTCGCAGGGCTTCAAGGCGCCAAGCAGAAGTTTGAGAAGGGTCGTCTTGCCGCGCCCGTTCGGTCCGAGCACGGCGAGGACGCCCCCGCGCGGCGCCGTCGCGTCGAGATTGCGAAGGAGCCAGCGGCCCGGGGAATAGAAAAATCCCAACCCTTCGACCGTGATCGCAGGCTCACTCACTCGTCCATCCTTTCGACTGCGTCTTCCAGAACAGGAATGCGAAGACCGGCGTGCCGATGACGCTCGTCAGCAGGCCGATGGGGATTTCGCCGTCGCCGACGCTGCGCGCGATATCGTCGATTCCGAGAAGATAGATCCCGCCGAGGAAGGCGGCCGTCGGCAACAGGCGCGTATGCTCGGGCCCGACGAGCATGCGCGCCAGATGCGGCACGATGAGGCCGACCCAGCCGACGCCGCCCGAGACCGAAACCTGCGCCGCCACGATGAGCGCGACGAGCCCCAAAAGACCCCAGCGCATCGCGCCGACGTTGACGCCAAGCGCGCGGGCGTCGGCCTCGCCGAGCGACAGAAGATTGACGCGCCAGCGCAGCGCGAGCAGCGCGGTTCCGGCGACGAGCATGACGCCCGCGACGATCGCCACCTTTTCGTAGGTCGCGCCGGCGAAGCTGCCGAGAAGCCAATAGACGATCGACGGCAGGCTCGACATCGGATCTGCGAGCGTCTGCGCCAGTCCGGTCAGGGCCGAGCAGAAGCCGCCGACGACGACGCCGGCCAGCACGAGGCTCAACGCCCCGCCCTGCCTGACGAACCGCGCCAGTCCAAAGGCGGCGACGAGCGCAAGCAGCCCGGAGGCGAAGGCGAGGCCGGTGACGGCGAGCGACGGCCAGGCGAGCAGGATGGCGACGACGCCGCCGAGCGAAGCGCCCGCCGTGACGCCCGCGACCTCCGGGCCGACGAGGGGATTGCGGAAGACGCCCTGCATCGTCGCGCCGGCCAGCGCGAGGCCCATGCCGCACAGGGCGACGAGCAGGATGCGCGGCATGCGGATGATTTCGACGACCACCCATGGCGCATCGGAATAGTCGCCGCGCGCGCCGAAGGGCGCGGATGTGACGACGATCCGGACCACATGGCCGAAGGGAACCGGGTAACGTCCGATCGTCAGCGACCCAAGCATCAACAGGACGAGCGCGGCGAAAAGAACGGCGGGAACGGGATCGAGGCGGCGGCGCCGCGAAGCAACGGAGACAGCGAGCGTCACTGCGAGGTCCTGAACCTGAAGCTATTCCGGAAGGCCGGTCGCGCGCGGTCGGCGCGCGCAAAACCGCATTCGCCAACAAGTCGCGACAGCGGCGAGGACTTGCGACGCGGCTTGAGCGCCGATGACGACGCGACGGCGAGCGAAGCGCACGCATGACGCATCAAGCGGAAAGCCGACCGATCCCGCCTCCCCGCCGCCGATGTTTCGCCTTGTCACGCAGGCCGTTACGAATCTATGAATCCCTATATATAGCAAATCCGCGCGATGTCTCGCGCCCGTTTTTGCGTTGAGGCGCTCGCAGCGTCGGCGCAGCCGCGCGGATGGCCGCCCGCTCCAAAGGACAAGCCCTTTGCATGATCTCATTTCCGAAGACGGCGTCGATGCGCTGTTCGCCCTTCTGCCGGCCTCCTTTCTCCAGGCCGGCCCGGTCGCGAGGCTCGTCATGGCCCTGCTCGCGCTGGCGTCCGTCTGGAGCTGGGCGCTGATCGGCGAGGGACTTTACGCCCTCGTGAGGCTCAACCGCGCGATCAGCAGCGCCCAGGGCGGCGAAACGCCGCGAGCGATCGCGCCCATCTTCGGCGCCGGGCAGGCGGCTGCGGGAATCGCGGTTCCGGACGAAAGCGCGAGCGAGAAGCGCCAGCGAGTCGCGGAGGCCATGAACAGGCCGGCCCAGGTCGCGCTGACCGACGCGGAAGGCGGCTTGCCGAATCTGGCGATCATCGCCTCCGTCGCGCCGTTCATCGGGCTGTTCGGCACGGTTTGGGATCATGACGAGCTTCTCCAGCATCGCCGAGGCGAAGGATACGAGCCTCGCCGTGGTGGCGCCGGGCATCGCCGAGGCGCTCGCGGCCACCGCCTGGGGCCTCGCCGCGGCGATCCCGGCCTCGATCGCCTACAACCGCCTCGGCGCGGGCCTCGCGCGCGCCGGGCAGCGGCTCGCCCATCTCGTCGAAGCGCAGGCTGTCGAAATCGTCGCCGGGCGGGCGGGCGCGCCTGCGGGAGGCGGCGCCGCGGGGGCCGGCCGGCGCGCCGACGTCGCGCTCGGGGACCTCGCTCCATGACGCTCTCGCCGCAGTCGAGGCCGACGGGTCTCTACCGACCGCTCGCCGACATCAACGTGACCCCTCTCGTCGACGTGATGCTGGTGCTGCTCGTCATCTTCATGGTGACGGCCCCGATGCTGGCGACGGGCCTGAAGGTCGATCTGCCTCAGGCGAAAACCGCGCAGCCGCTCGACGCCAGGAAGCCCCCCGTCGTGACCATCGGCAAGGATGGGCGGCTCGCCATCGACAATCAGGAGACGACGAAGGACGATCTCGTCTCCGCCGTGATCCGCGCCAACGGCGGCGATCTCGGGCGCATGATCTATCTGCGCGGCGATGCGCAAGCCGTCTATGGCGACATCGTCGCCGTCATGGATCTCCTGGCGCAGAACGGCATGACGCATCTTGCGATCGTCGCCGACGCGCGGGCCAAAGCCGCCGAGGATTCGCCGCGCAAGCCCGGCGAGGCCCCGCCGCCCGGCGGCTCGCCGAACGCAGGGGAAAGCGGCGCGCCCGAGGCGGCGAGCGGCAAAATCTCCGGCGACGCCGCTGCGGCTCCGGCCGCCGGCGCCGACGCGCCTGCGCCAGGCGCCCCTCATTGAGCGCCGCGGCGACGCGGCTCGCGCAACTCACGCAGCGATCCGCCGCGCCGGTCGCCGTCCGTCTGCGGCCGCGATGGCTGCGCCCGCTTCTTCTCACGGCCGCCGTCCTCGCCCATGCCGTCGCGCTCGGCGGAATTCTCTGGTTCTCGGCCGGACAGGTCACGCCGCTCGACGACCTCAAGGTCGAGATCATCCCGCAGGGAGAAACGACGACGTCGACGAGCGTGGCGGCGACGCCGGAAGGCGCGCCGGTGGTCAGCGCCGCGCCGGCGGAGCTCGCCGCCCCCGAGCCGGAGACGCTCGACGACCCGGATGTCGCGGCGCCCGCGGCGGCGGCCGCCGCCGCCGCGTCGGATCTCGCCCTGCCGGCGCCCAGGGTGGAGGCGCCGGACGCCGCCGCGGTCGCGGTGGAGCAGCCGCGGCCGTTGAAGATCGAGGACGAAAAAGCCGCGTCCGAGGCGCGAGACGAGAAGAAACGGGAAAAGATTAGAGCCTGTCGTCAATTGAGCCAGATCACGCTGGCTGCGAGATGGACAGCACCGAGGAAAATTCGGGCGGTCTTGTCGTAGCGTGTTGCGATCGCGCGGTATTGCTTGAGTCTGGCGAAGAAGT